>NZ_JAUMSJ010000035.1:0-55731 GCF_037834415.1 Brevibacillus borstelensis
GTCCGGAGAGGTACACACTCTCCCGGGTTTCTTGCCGGTAAGAGGAGTCTTGGCGAGAATAAGAGAACCACGGGGAATGGCGAAAACCGTTTAAAGGCCGCTCGCGTTTTTACAGGAATAGGGAAAACGTGTTACAGTGAACGTGGAGACTAGGGAAAAGGAGAATGCAGAATGAAACGCAAAAGAGCCGATCGGCCAAACTGGCGGCGGGTAAAAAAGCTGGGCTACGATGAAAAACGGGTCGAATCCCCGGAGTTCACGGGTTATGCTGTCCGCCTGACATTGGATGAGGTGCATGAGCCGGCGTATATGACGGTGGGCGGAAAGCGCCTCTGCGTAGGGGACAAAGGGTATTGCTACCTGCAGTATTTCCCGAACGGCTGCGGCTACGCCGTGACCAAAATGCTGGATGGCCAAGGCAGAACCATTCAATGGTACATCGACATTTGCAAGCAGCACGGCAAGGACGAACAGGGGTATTTGTTTTACGATGACCTTTATCTGGACATCGTGGTGCTGCCGAACGGCGACGTATTTTTGCTGGATGAGGACGAGCTGGAAGATGCCTTGAAGCGAGGGGCCGTCGATGAAGCGGAGTATCGGTTTGCTTGCCGGACGGCGGACGACCTGCTGGAAAAATACAGGGCTGGCCAGAGAGAATGGTTCGACTTTCCGAATCCGTGGAAATAGGTCTTTACAGGCAAGAGGAAGAGCTCCTATAATGCGAGTATAGGAAAGTGAGTAATCACTCGCTTTTTGGTGAAGCGTGGCTTTCAACATCTTTTTCACCACACACGGGAATACCGGGCGGCAGTACGCGTTTTTGGTGGATAGGATGTTTTTTTATTCAGCTAAAAATGAGTGAGTACTCACTATTAAAATGAGGTGATCAAATGTTTCGCACTCTGAAGATTTCTTTGCTCGCTGTTTCGCTTCTGTTTTTCTCTGGCTGCTCTATGTTTCAGCCCGCTGAACGGCCGCTCTCTGGCACGATTGAAGCGGAAGAGTTGCCAATCGTGACGGAAGCAAGCGGGCTGATTCAAAGCGTCAAGGCTGAGGAAGGAGATCCCGTTCAGCAAGGCGGGGTGCTGGCGGAAATCGACAAGCGGACCTATGAGGCGGCGGTAAACGAAGCCGAGGCGGCCAAAGCGCAGGCGCAGGCCAAATTGGATGAGGCGAAAGCCGGAAGCCGGGACCCGTCCATCCAAAAAGGAATCTCCCAGGTTCAGCAGGCAGATGCGGCGATTGCCCTGCAGGAAGCTCGTGCCAGACAGGCTCAGGCCACCCTGGCTCAAAGCAATGAACAGGTTGCCCAGGTAGAAATGCAATGGGAGGGCGCCAGGAGAACGCTGGCCTTTCAGGAAAACCGCTTGAAGGAAGCGGCCGCCCTGTTTGAACGGGGGGCCATCGCGAAAAAGGAATACGAGGCTGCACAGGAAGCGGTCAACCAGGCGCAGACACAGGTAAACCAATTGGCGGCACAGCTTACGGCAGCCCGCTCGCGCCGCGACTCTGCCCAGCAGGACATCGCGGCGGCGATCGCCCAAAAGGGAACGGCGGAGGCCCAGAGAAAGGGAGCAGTGGCTGATCTGGAGCTTTTGAAAGAGGGAAGCACCAACTACTCGATCCGAGCTTTGCTTGCCGCCGTGCAGCAGGCGGAGGCTCGTCTGGATCAGGCGAAACTGCAGCTGGAAAAAACCGAGATCAAAGCGCCCGCAGACGGTATTCTGCTTCGGACTTCCATAACGGAGGGAGAGGTTGCGAAACAGGGAGCGACACTGTTTACGATGATGAAGACCGATCATCTGAAGCTGAAGGTATTCATCCCGGAAGCGGAATTGTCGAAGGTAAAGGTCGGGGAAAAGGCATTGATCCGGGTGGACGCTTATCCCGACGAAGCGTTTGCGGGCCGGATTCAGTCGATTTCCGATAAGGCGGAATTCACGCCGAAAAACGTTCAGACCCCGGATGAGCGGACCAAGCAAGTGTTTGCCGTCACCATTCATATTGCCGAGGGGTTGGATAAGCTGAGGCCGGGCATGCCCGCCGATGTCCGCTTTCTCGCTGAGGGGGAAGAGCGATGAGCAGGGCGATGCACGACATTCAGCCGCATGACGCCGCGATCCGCTGCGAGCAGCTGACCAAGCGTTTCCAGGAGCGCATCGCCGTCAACAGCCTGACCCTGTCCGTGCCCAAAGGCTCCATCTACGGCTTTCTCGGCCCGAATGGATCGGGAAAATCGACCACGATCCGGATGCTGTGCGGATTGCTGACCCCCACCTCGGGCCAGGGGACCGTCCTCGGCTACGACGTGATGACGCAAAGCGAGGAGATCAAGCAGCGCATCGGCTACATGTCGCAAAAGTTCAGCCTTTATGAAGATTTGAGCGTAGAAGAGAATCTAGACTTTTATGCCGGCGTATACCAGCTGGGAAAAGCGGAGCGAACCCGGCGAAAAGCGGAGCTGATCGAAATGGCCGGGCTCACCGGACGGGAAAAACAGCTGGCCGGCTCGCTTTCCGGAGGCTGGAAACAGCGGCTGGCGCTCTCCTGCGCGCTTTTACACCGGCCTGAACTGCTCATCCTCGACGAACCGACCGCAGGGGTCGACCCGGTTTCCCGCCGGATCTTTTGGGAGGTCATTCACGAGCTGGCGGGCCAGGGGATGACGATCCTGGTAACGACCCACTACATGGACGAGGCGCAGACATGCGACTGGATCGGGTTTATTTTCTTCGGGAATCTGCTCGTCCAAGGATCGCCGTCTGAGCTGATCGAACATCACGGGGCGGACAATCTGGAGGACGTGTTCATCAAGCTGGTAAAAGAGGAAGAGGCCCGGCAGGCGGCGGGGCAAAAGGACGGAGGAACAGGCAGCAAAAGCTTTCTCGTTCCGGAAAAGGGGGAGGGGAAATGAGCCGCTTTTCGCTAGCGCGTTACTGGTCCGTCGTGAAAAAAGAGATTATTCAGGTAAAACGCGACCGACCCAGTCTCGCCATCGCTCTGGTCATGCCGCTGATGATGCTGTTTTTATTCGGGTATGCCGTCAATACAGACGTAAATGACATCAGGACGGCTGTCTGGGATCAGAGCCCTTCCGCCTACAGCCGTGAGCTTGTCAGCCAATTGGAAAACACCCGCGTATTCAAGGTGGTCGCGCATGCGGGAAGCTACAGCGAGCTCGAAGCGATGCTGGACGACGGAAGCGCCAGCGTAGCGCTCGTCATACCGCCGGATTACGACCGAAAGCGGGATCGGGGGGAGATGGCGGAGGTGCAGATGCTGATCGATGGCTCCGATCCGAACATCGCCCGGACGGCTTCCTCCAATGCCCAGCTGATCGTGCAGCACAACGCGCTCGCGATACAGGAGGAGCGCATGCAAAAGCAGGGCTTCGGCCCGCTGGAGCCGGCTCTGGAGCTGGATACACGCGTCCTGTTCAATCCAAATATGGAGAGCATCGTTTTCAACATCCCCGGGCTGATCGGCTTGATCATGCAGAACGTGACGATGATCCTGACCGCGTTTTCTCTCGTCCGGGAGAAAGAGCGGGGGACGATGGAGCAATTGATCGTGACGCCGATCCGTCCGCTCGAGCTGTTGCTCGGCAAAATCACGCCTTACGTCTTCATCGGATTTTTCTCGTTTTGCCTGGTGCTTTTGCTCGGCACCACCTGGTTCGGCGTTCCGGTAAAAGGCAGCGTTCCGCTTCTGGTTTCCCTATCGGTGCTGTTTCTCGTCACAACCTTGACACTAGGCATCTTCATCTCTACGGTGGCCCGCACTCAACTGCAGGCGATGCAGCTGGCCTTCGCCTTTATTCTCCCGAGCGTCCTTTTGTCCGGCTTCATGTTTCCGCGCGAGACGATGCCAGTCGTGATACAATGGTTAGGCGGGATTGTCCCGCTGACGTATTTTTTGGAAATCCTGCGGGGAATTTTTCTCAAAGGCGTCGGTCTGGAAGCGCTATGGCGGGACACGATGGGAATGGCCGTCTTTTTCCTCTTGATCATCAGCGTAGCCATTCTTCGTTTCCGCAAAAAAATAGAGTGAGCTAAAAACGTGAATGCAACGATAGAGAAGGATGGAGGAGCGAGGACGTGGATTCTGGCAAATCTTTTGAAGAGAGTTTGTTGCAATTTGTCGAAGAGCTGAAGGATGAAAGCGAGATGACCGAAAAGCAGCGGAGCATCATGCAGGCGGCGATCAAGCTGTTTGCGACCAAAGGCTTTCACGCAAGCTCGACAGCGGAGATTGCCAAGGAGGCGGGAGTGGCGGAGGGCACTATTTTCCGCCATTACAAGTCCAAGAAAGACATTTTGCTGGCAGTGGTGGCGCCTGTCCTGGTCAAGATTGCCGCTCCGTTCATCCTCCGCGATGTCAGGGAGATTTTCAACAGGCAGAAAGAGCTTTCGTTTGGCGAGATCATCCGGGAGCTGTATCAAAACCGTTTAAACCTGGTGGCGGCCAATGAAAAGCATGTCCGCATTTTGCTGCAGGAGGCTTTTTTTCACGATGAGATTCGCGAAACCCTGCTGTCCACCGTCTTTCAGGAGATCAAACGGCTTGCCGCACAACTGATCAAGGACCGGACCCGGGCAGGGGAGCTGCGGCCGCTCCCGTCCGATGCGGTGTTCAGGGCGATTCTCTCGTCGATGATCGGTTTGGTGCTGTTCAAGCATGTGACCGATCCGGACGAGTTTGCCAAGCGTACGGACGAAGAGCAGGTCGCCGCTACAGTGGATATTTTGCTGTATGGCATCGCCAACCGGCCATGACGGTTGTTCCTCATCCTTTTTCGTTGAGGATGTAGCGGAGCGTCCGTTTGGAAATGCCCAGCCTTTCGCTGAGCGCCTGCCGGTTTCCGCCCGTTTCTTCCAAGCCTTTCAGGATGATGTGGCGACCGACCTCTGCCTCCAGCCTGCGAATTCGTTCCATCAGCCGTTCAAAATGAATGTCGTCTACCGACCCGATCCGGTCGACGACGCTCTCGACAAACCGGATCGCTTCCTGCTCCACAAAATGGTGGACGGGGAGCGGTCCGTTCGCGTTTTCAAGGGTATCAAGCGAGCTACGGACGATATGTTGGGGCAGATGTTCCGGCAAAAGGACAGGGCTGTCGTGTATGGCGGCCGTCTGGTTGACCACATTGAGCAGTTGTCTTACGTTTCCCGGCCAGCGATAGGCTGTGAGCAGATCCATCGCTTCCCGATCGACCCGGCGCGTGCCGCCGTACTTTTTCTCCAGGTGATCCTCGACGATCGCCGGAATGTCCCCGGGACGCTCCCGCAGCGGCGGGATGGACAGCTTTACCCCCTCCAGCCGGTACAGCAAATCGGCTCGGTACCGGTTTTTTTCCACTTCCTGCTCAAGACTCCGGTTCGTCGCCGAGATGAACCGGATGTTGCTCTTCAAGGTCTGCTCTCCGCCGATGCGCATGAACTCGCCCGTTTCGATTACGCGGAGCAGCTTTACCTGGATGGAGAGGGGAGCCTCTCCGATCTCGTCGAGAAACAGGGTGCCGTTGTGGGCCAGCTCGAAAAAGCCTTTCCGTCCCTTTACGGCGCCTGTGAACGCCCCTTTTTCATGTCCGAACAATTCGCTTTCCAACAGCGTTTCCGGGATCGCGCCGCAGTTTATGCCGACAAAGGGGAAGGCAGACCGCGTGCTTGCGCCGTGGAGAAAACGGGCCATCAGCTCTTTTCCGGTGCCGGTCTCGCCTTCGATTAAAATATTGATCGCTTTTTTGGCCAGCTTTTCCGCGAGCGTCATTACTTTCGCCATCGGACTTGTCTGCGCGTAGATCATGCCGAAGTGGCGGGCGGTGCGGGAGAGCTCGTCGGACTGCTTGGAGCTTTGCTCCAGGACGGAAAGGATGGCCGCCTCCAGGCTGTCCAGATCGTCAAAGGGCTTTTCCAGGTAATCCTTGGCGCCGAGCTGCATGGCCGCAACGGCTGATTTGATCGTGCTGTAGCCTGTCATCACCATGGCCTCGCATGCGGGAAAACGTTTTTTGATGGCGGTCAAAAGCTCCAGTCCGTTGGTGTCGGGCAGCTTCAGATCAATCAGCGCCAGGTGAAAGCCGGAAGCGGCGCGGTCAGCGAGCAAAAGCTCCACTTCTTTTCCGGAGTGGGCGACGGTCACCTCGCAGTTTTTCGCCTTGAGAAAATACGTGAAAAAGGAAGTCACTTCTACTTCGTCGTCAATGATGAGTACACTCTTCTTATTCACCGTCATTCTCCTCGCAAGATGTGGTTGGCAATAACAAGGTGAACCGGCTGAACACCCCGGCCTCGCTTTCGGCGATCAGCTTCCCGTCGTGGGATTCGGCGATGCCGAGACTGACGGACAGTCCGAGGCCGGTTCCCTTGGCCTGTTCCTTGGTCGTGAAAAAGGGGTGAAAAATTTGCGGAAGATGTTCTTTTTCGATGCCGACGCCGTTGTCGTGAACGGACAAGCCGACATACGGGCCTTCCGCCAATACGGTTTGGAAGGTCTCGATGGTGATCGCTGGCGACGGAACGCCTTGAAGGGCATCGCGGGCATTGAGCAGGAGATTGATGATGATCTGTTCGATCTGGTGCCGGCTGCCCCGGAAAAGCAACGGCGTATCCGCACGCTTCTTGGCAATTTTCACTCCGGAGACGGTAAGCTGGTAGCCGATCAGGCCGAGAACATCGTCGATGAGGTCGTCCATGTTCAGCCGTTCGAAAGGGTATTCCTCCTGTCGCGAAAAGGTTAACAGATTCTGGATGATCTTTTTCGAGCGGACGCCGCATTGGTAAATATCGTTCATCATCTGCGAATAAGGCTCTGTCTTGATCTCTCTCATCAACAGCTGAATGTTTCCGAGGATCGCTGTCAGCGGGCTGTTTAATTCGTGAGCCACCCCGGCCGCCATTTCCCCGATCGCCGCCATTTTGGCTGACTGGACAAGCTGGGCCTCGATCTTTACTTTTTCGCTCACATCCTTGAACAGGATCATGTTTTCCACGGAGACGCCGACGTGCTCCGCGATCTGCTGGAATAAGGCCAGGTGCTCGGCGCCATTTTCACCGGGCTTGTCATGCAGCAGCGTGAGAAAGCCGAAGACGCGTTGCAGCCTGCTTTGCAGAGAGATGGAAGTCACATGGCTGTCGGGATGCTCGGTTTGCACCAGAGCGTTGAGCTGCTCGGCGCTGAGGGGCGTTTTTTGCTGGAGCGGACGGGTAACCGTGCGGCAGTGCCAGCTGTTCTCTCCCCGCTGCGCGATGTGAGAGAATATCGTCGCTTTCTCGACCAGCGTGAGGATAAACTGGTCAAACGGGATCAGCCGGGAAAGCTGTTCCGCCAAATAAAGGCTCACCTCCGTCCAGTCGGCGTCTACCTGGATTTTCGTCAGGCGATTGATGACCTCGAGCTGGCGGTTTTTCTTTTTCATCTCGTCGACGACGAGGTTAAGCTCCTTGTAGTACGTTTTGCGCGAGGATTCCACGCCGGTCAGCTTTTCAAGGATTTCCCTTTTATGATGCATACGTCCTCCTACATGGCTTTCTGGAACAGCGCCTTGACGTCATCGACGCTCATGTCGCGGGGATTGGTGGCCATGCACACGTCCTGTACGGCGTTGCGGCTCAAAATGTCGATATGCTCGGGCTCAAGGCCCAATTCGGACAAGGTGACGGGGATTTGCAAATCTCCGGTGAGATTCGTAACAGCTTTCATCATCAGCCGCGAAGCGTCGTGGAGGCTGAGTCCCTCTACCTTTTCGCCCATCGCTTCCGCCATCCTCCGGTATTTTTCCGGAGCGGCGATGTTATTGTATTCCAGCACATAGGGGAGCAATATCGCGTTTACCTCGCCGTGCGGAGTATCCAGTAGGCCCCCGAGCTGATGCGACATGGCGTGAACGGCGCCGAGAATCGCGTTGGAAAAGGCGATCCCGGCTTGCAGGCTGGCCATCGCCATCGCCTGCTTGGCTTCGAGATTGTACTGACTGGCTACGGAAGGCCGCAAATGTTGGGAAATAATCCGCATCGCCGAGAGGGAGAGCACCTCGGTGAGCGGTGTAGCGGCCAGCGAAATATAAGACTCGATGGCGTGAGTCAGGGCGTCGATGCCGGTGTTGGCCGTCAGCCGCCCGTCCTTTGTCATCAGCGTCTGCGGATCGATGATCGCGATGTCGGGAATCAGCGACTTGGAGATGATGGCCATTTTCACCATGCGGGCAGAGTCGACGATGATTGAAAATTGCGAAACCTCGGACCCGGACCCGGCTGTTGTCGGGAGCATCACCATGGGCGGCAGGGGCCGCTCGATCTTGTCCACGCCTTCGTATTGAAGAATGCTGCCTTCGTTTGTGCCGAGCAAGGCAATCGCTTTGGCGGCATCCATCGCGCTGCCTCCGCCAACTCCGACGATGGCGTTGCATTCGCGGGCGCGGTATTCGGCTGCGCCGGCGTGAACCTCGTAATCTTTCGGATTGGGGGTGACGTGGGTCCAGAGATGGTAGTCCAGGCCGCTCTCTTTCAAATATTTGATAGCCTGCTCTGCCCACCCGGCGGAAACGACCCCCGGGTCGCTGACGAGAAAGACCTTTCTGGCGCCCAAGCGGCTCAAGCTGTCTCCGATCTGGGTGATCGACCGGTTGCCAAAGATGATTTCCGGAGTGGCGAACTTGGATATTTGCATCGGAACCCCCCTTTGTTTTCCTGCTTGCATCGTTTTTTATTTATTGTAATATGGTATGTAATCGCTTCCAAGGACAAATCGTCGGCCAATGTGCCGCTATTTTGTCCCGGAGGTCAAATTTTCGGCAGCACCAGTCATAATTTAGTCTGAAGATTGGTATTATTTAGAACTGGCATGTTCGTTGCATGAAGAATACTCCAGAGTGGCTCACTCAATTCACAAGGGGGGATTCTTCATGAAAGCAGCAGTCGTCAATCAATTTCATGAAAAATTGGAAGTGAAGGAAGTGCCAGTTCCGGAAATTGGTCCAGGGGAGGTGCTGGTAAGGATCAAAGCGTGCGGCGTCTGCCATACCGATCTGCACGCAGCTCATGGGGACTGGCCCGTAAAGCCGAAGCTGCCCGTCATTCCCGGTCACGAGGGCGTCGGTGTCGTCGAAAAAGCGGGTGACGGAGTAACCTCCTTGAAGGTGGGAGACCGGGTAGGCATTCCCTGGCTGTACTCGGCCTGCGGCGAATGCGACTACTGCCTGACCGGCTGGGAAACGCTGTGCCAGAAACAGCAGAACGGGGGCTACTCGGTGGATGGCGGCTACGCGGAATACTGCAAGGCACCGGCGGCTTATGTGGCCAAAATCCCGGACGGCATCAGCGATGTGGATGCGGCTCCGATCCTGTGCGCTGGCGTCACGACGTACAAAGCGCTCAAGGTAGCCAACGTCAAGCCGGGCGAGTGGGTCGCGATCTACGGCATCGGAGGATTGGGCCATTTGGCGCTCCAGTACGCCAAAGCGATGGGCTACAACGTGGCGGCGGTAGACATTCACGATGAGAAGCTGGAGCTGGCCAAAGAACTGGGAGCCGATGTCACGGTGAACGGGGCCAAGGTCGATCCCGTTCAGGCGATTGCGGAAAGCATCGGGGGCGCGCACGCCGCCATCAGCGTTGCCGTTACCAAAAAAGCCTTCGAACAGGCGTACCGCTCCGTTCGGCGCGGGGGTTCCGTCGTCGTGGTCGGCCTGCCCAATGACGAGCTGCCGATCCCGATCTTTGACACGGTATTGAACGGCGTTTCGGTGAAGGGCTCCATTGTCGGTACGCGCAAGGACATGCAGGAGGCGCTCGATTTCGCCGCTCGCGGAAAAGTGAAGGCCATTATCGAGACACAGCCGCTCGACAAGATCAACGAAGTGTTTGACCGCATGGTAAAGGGACAAATCAACGGACGCGTCGTTCTGACGATGGAATAGCCAGAAAATTTCGGGAAGGGGAAATCAGGATGATCTATGCACAGCCGGGACAACCTGACAGCAAAGTGACGTTTCGCACCCGCTATGAAAACTATATCGGAGGAGAGTGGGTAGCTCCTGTTCAGGAGGAGTATTTTGAAAACGTTTCTCCGGTAAACGGAAAGGTGTTTTGCGAGGTGGCCCGGTCCCGGGCGAAAGACATTGAAAAGGCATTGGACGCCGCCCATGCCGCGAAAGCGTCGTGGGGGAGCACGTCTGTTGCGGAGCGGGCGCTCATCCTGAACCGGATCGCCGACCGGATGGAGGAAAATCTGGAGATGCTCGCTGTGGCCGAGACGTGGGACAACGGCAAGCCGATCCGCGAAACACTCAATGCCGACCTGCCTCTGGCGATCGACCACTTCCGTTACTTTGCCGGCGTGATCCGGGCGCAGGAAGGGACGATCAGCCAGATCGACAACGATACGGTCGCCTACCATTTCCATGAGCCGCTTGGTGTCGTCGGGCAGATCATCCCGTGGAATTTCCCGTTGCTGATGGCGACGTGGAAACTGGCTCCGGCGCTGGCGGCAGGCAACTGCGTCGTCCTGAAGCCGGCGGAGCAGACACCCGCCAGCATCATGGTGCTGATGGAGCTCATCGGGGACCTGCTGCCGCCAGGCGTGGTCAACGTGGTCAACGGGTTCGGCATCGAGGCCGGAAAGCCGCTCGCCTCAAACAAGCGAATCGCCAAGATCGCCTTTACCGGCGAAACCACCACCGGCCGTCTCATCATGCAGTACGCTTCGGAGAACATCATTCCCGTGACGCTGGAGCTGGGCGGCAAGTCTCCCAATATCTTTTTCAAAGACGTCTTTGACCAGCAGGACCCCTTTGCCGACAAGGCCCTGGAAGGCTTCACGATGTTCGCCCTCAATCAGGGCGAGGTGTGCACATGCCCGTCCCGCGCCCTCGTTCAGCAAAGCTTTTACGGCGAGTTCGTGGAGAGAGCCGTCGAGCGGACGAAACAAATCAAGCAGGGCAACCCGCTGGATACGGAGACGATGATCGGGGCCCAAGCCTCCAGCGATCAGCTGGAAAAGATTCTTTCCTACATCGATATCGGCAAGCAGGAAGGAGCGGAGGTGCTCACCGGAGGAGAGCGAAATGTGCTGGATGGCGATCTGGCGGACGGCTACTATGTGAAGCCGACGATCTTCGCCGGAAACAACAGCATGCGCATTTTCCAGGAGGAAATCTTCGGTCCGGTCGTGTCGGTCACTTCCTTTGCGGACTTTGACGACGCGCTGGCGATTGCCAACGACACGCTGTACGGGCTCGGAGCGGGCGTCTGGACTCGTGACATCAACAAGGCATACCGTCTCGGACGCGGCATCCAGGCAGGGCGCGTCTGGACCAACTGCTACCACGCGTACCCGGCCCACGCTGCCTTCGGCGGATACAAACAGTCGGGCATCGGCCGCGAAACGCACAAGATGATGCTCGGCCACTACCAGCAGACGAAAAACCTGCTGGTCAGCTACAGCCCGAATGCACTCGGATTTTTCTGATGGCTGCGGGCAGGCTTCGCACGCGGAGGAGAAAATGATGGTCCAAAAGGTTGTGGCGACTCCGGAAGCGCTGGTTTGGATCGACAAGCTGCGGGAGCAGCACGGTCCGCTCATGTTTCATCAATCGGGAGGCTGCTGCGATGGAAGCGCCCCGATGTGCTACCCTCAAGGAGAGTTCCGGGTGGGAGACCAGGACGTGCTCCTCGGGGAAATCGGCGGCTGCCCGTTCTACATCGGAGCCGCACAGTACGAATACTGGAAGCACACCCAGCTCATCATCGACGTCGTGACCGGCAGGGGCAGCGGCTTTTCTCTGGAAGCTCCCCACGGCGTCAGGTTCCTTACTCGTTCGCGTTGTTTTACGGAGGAGGAAGGGCAGGGGGGAGTGTAGCATAACCAATTCAATAGCATAGTTAGTCCGGCATGCTGACCCCGGGTACCCTAAACGAAAATAGGGTTCCCGGGTGTTTTTAAATTTCTAGATACTTTGATTGAACCATCTGCTGCTTAATCTCATCCGCAAATGCTTAACGCTCACAGTATTCTCTGTTAATCTACTAGAATTTAGGAATTATCCATGTCAGTGTAGCCGATTTCAGTTCTCCGAAACTTTCGAGGTAACTCTCATATTGGTCATATAATCAATTTTTGTACTATACAAGGTTGCAATTACATCATACGGGATCCCCTCACCTTATGCCTTAGACTCTATTTGCTTGGAGAAAGATATTCAAATTAAGTGATTAAAGCTCTTCATATAGGTTAATGGAGTTTAAACGAAATTATTGATAGACCCTGAGAGGTCTTAAGAAGTCACTCAAGTTATGGTAGTGCTTTGATAATGGTTTCGGCAAAAACTCAGCGACCTCTCCTCGGTAGGATACCGAAAAGAGATCGCCCGTAATGAATCATTTTTTTTTTCGTTGTATACTTCACAGGTTCTACCATAAGTGTATCTACGGAATAACCCCAAATATATAACGTTATCAGTTAAAATTAGGTTTCGCGATAAACTGTCATATGCCCCTTAACATTACCCAGAATTCTCAAGTAGTAATCGACACCATCATCCAAATCGTAAAAGTATTCATATTGTTTGCTTCCAACCCTCATTTCAACCTTATCAATTGTAATATAGTCGTTTACAAAATCTCTCCATGTTTCTATCGCGACATCGTACGTTTTATTAGTACCTGTGTTCGGTTGAGCATCTGACAGAATTCTAATAGAATTTAATGTACTAGAAGTGACGTTGATAACTTTTGGAATTTGGTAGTGGTTCTTTACGATATAATCGGCCTCGTATACAATTCGGCCATAAAATAGAAGCCCAATTCCACCTGATTGTTGCTGTAATTGCTCGTCTAACATGCGTTGGGACTCTTTAATGGGCAGGAATTTATGGCTTCCACTTTCTGGGCCATAAATTTTATCATAGTCTTTTGATGTCATAGGTGTCTTTTCTGAAGCAGCAAAGGTTGGGGAAAGCATACTAAAAACTAAACCAGCAGTCATTAAAAACTTTGCTATTTTTTTCAATAAAAGCACTCCTATTCACAAGTTTTTTAAATTATGGTAACATCTACATTATATAACACTGAATGGAAATTTACTACCAAAAATTGGGGGTATCTATGAAGAATTTTAGTCTGTTAGTTTGTCTGCTTCTCTTCATTCTTACAGGTTGTACAAGCTCTGAGGCATCAAAGGAGCCTGAAGTAGTGGTAAATCAGTACCTTGATGCGATTAAGAATCAAAGAATTGATGAAGCATATGGAATGATTACTGGAAGTGTACCAGAAAAAGAGAGTTTTAAGAGATCGGTTGAAAAAACTAGTGTTGTAGAATACAAAATACTTGACACAAGTAAAGAAAATGACCAATATACAGTCCAAGTGGAGATCATAATTAAAGGAAGCGGAGATAAACAAATTTCTAACAAAATTACTTATGATGTTGTGAACAGTGATAGTAAATGGAGTATTTTTTTCAAAGATAACAAAAACAAAAATACAAATAATGTTTCTTCTTAAGTTATCTACCTTGTCAGGATGATGATAACTAAACGGGTTTTTTGGACATCATTATCCGATGGCAAAGATAACTGAATTTCTGAATAACCTAAGAAAAAAAACAACAGCCGTAGAGATGAAAAAGGAGAAAACAGCGATGGTCTTTGGGACCCTACCCAGGCGCCATTCCAAAAGCGGAACACGTTCTTAGCGTCCAACCTCTGAAACGCTTCCCTGAAAAATCTGCTTTTGGACGCGGTTCCGCTTTTGGAATGGCGCCGGACATGCAAACACCCTTGCGGGCGTCCCAACGTATCCTGAGCGGTTTTCTCCTTTTTCATCTCCTGCACTAGAGCTGGAGTTAAACCGCGCTTCTGGACGCGGTTCCGCTTTTGAAAATGGCGCCGGACATGCAAACACCCTTGCAGGTGTCCCAACGTATCCTGAGCGGTTTTCTCCTTTTTCATCTCCTCCACTAAAGCTGTCAACAAGGCAAAAATTTCATTCAAAAAAGTTCGCTCGGACCCTCAAACCCGGACATGGTATAATGGCAAAAACATTTTCAAGCAAAGTTGGAGGAGTAGAACCATGCATCTTTTGTCAGAGAGAGAATGGCTGGCGTACCGGCAAAAGAACAAGGATCGGGCCCGCATGCTGATTTCCTGCCCGGACCGTGCCGGAATCGTCGCCGCTGTATCCCATTTCCTGTTTGAACAGGGAGCCAACATCGTTCAGTCCGACCAGTACACCACCGATCCGGAAACAGGACGCTTTTTCATGCGGATCGAATTTGACGTCGTCAATCTGGCCGAGCGCTATGAAGCGATCAAGGAGTCGTTTCGCCCGGTCGCTGAAAGCTATTCGATGGAATGGTCGCTGGTCGAAGCCAACAGACGCAAAAAAATGGCCATTTTCGTTTCCAAGGAAAACCACTGTTTGCTCGAATTGCTCTGGCTGTGGAAGTCCGGTGCCCTGCATGCCGACATCGAGGTCGTCATTAGCAATCACCCTGACATGAAAGAAACGGTGGAGTCCTTTGGAATCCCTTATAAGCACATCCCCGTTCTCAAGGACAGGAAGGCAGAGGCGGAGGAAGCACAGCTGGCGGCTGTCCCGGACAGCGTCGACCTTTTGGTGCTGGCCCGCTACATGCAGATTTTGTCCCCGCGCTTCCTGCAGGAGTATCCGATGCGAATCATCAACATACACCATTCGTTCCTGCCGGCATTCGTTGGAGCCAAGCCGTATGAACAGGCGTACCGCCGCGGCGTGAAGCTGATCGGAGCGACAGCCCACTACGTGACGGAAGAGCTGGACGCAGGCCCGATCATCGAGCAGGATGTGCAGAGAGTGACGCACCAGGAAGACGTGGAGACGCTCAAGCAGCTGGGCCGTCAGGTAGAGCGTACCGTTTTGGCACGAGCGGTCGGCTGGCATCTGGAGGACCGTGTGCTCGTATATGGCAACAAGACGATTGTCTTCCCATAAGGGGAAAAGAGGATAAGGCGCTAAGTCGCACCATCCCTGAGCTCATTTTTTCACGCATACAAAAAAGCTCTCTTTCCAAAAACGAAAGGGAGCTTTTACGCTCTTCCCGACAGGAAGGGCGTTTCATTTGTTGAAGAGGCTTTGCTTGCAAGCCGACCCATCTGTAACTCCCGGCGAGATGAAAGACTGGAGAGGACCGGCCGTTCTCTTTGTTTCCATCGTGGCGGTCTGTGAAACGTTCTGTTTGCCAAAGTGAATCAAGGCTGTTTCTCCAAGGCGAGCTTGACGCCAAAGCCAAGCAGGGCCACGCCTGTCATTCCCTGAATGACACGCTGCGTGGACGGCTTCTTCATCCACGCCCGAATCCAGTTGATGAAGTGAATATAGAGGAAAAACCAGACGACTGTCAGGATGGTGTAGGTAAGTCCCATAGCGAGAAGTTGCCAAAAGGCGCCAGTACCCGGCTTGACAAATTGGGGCAGGAACGTCAGGAAAAAGACAGCGACCTTCGGATTCAGCACATTGGTGAGAAAGCCTTGGAAAAAGTGCGATTTGTGCTTGTAGGCATGTTCGCCCGGTGCATCCCCGGCAGCCCCTTTTTTTCGCAGCGACCACAGGGACACGATCCCCAGATAGATCAGGTAAAGGGCCCCGACGTATTTGAAGATGGAAAACAGCAAGGCGGACTTGACCAGAATGGAGGAAAGCCCAAGGGTAACCGCGAGCGTGTGAATCATCAGACCGCCGGCGCTTCCCAGAACGGTCTTCATGCCGCCCGGCCTTCCGGCGGCCAGGGTGTTTTGGGTAATCAGTCCGGTGTCTGGCCCGGGCAGGATGATCAGCAAAATGGACATCAGTATAAATAACGAATAGTTCTCCATGTGAACCTCCCGCTGTACGACTTTGGCGTTTATCATAACACGGAGCGGAAGCTGGATTCTATATTTTCGGACTTGCGAAAAAACTTTTTGCCGCGGGTTTGTCCGTCTTCACATACAAGCAAGTATCGAAATTCATACGGATCCAATTGCTGTTCACGCCTTCCTGCCAAGGACCAGATCAAGAAAACGGGCGGCAACCGGGCCAATCTCGTCATCCTTCATACGGGTACAGATGTATACCGGACGTTCGATCTCTACCCCGGCAATGCGGACTCGACCGATTTCCCCTCGCCGAACCAGATCGCTGACAGCGGGTTCCGGAGCCAGCATCGCTCCATACCCGGCCTTGACGGATTGAACAGATTCAACCAATCCGTGGTACTGCAGCCCGACTTTGGGCGGGGCGACGCCGTGCTCGCGGCAGAGCGAGAACAGCCTTTCGCGTGTAGAGCTGCCATTTTCCCGCAGCAGGAACGGCTCCCGCATCAAGACCTGCAATGGCACCTCCTGACCGGCAAGCAGATGGTCGCGAGGCACGACAAACCAATATTCCACATTCGCGATGTGTTCTCTTCTGATAGGCTCATCGTCCCAGGACTCGTTGGCGATAACCGCGACATCGGCCTGATGGCGGAGCAGGCGGTGGAGGGACTGCTGTGAATTGCCTGTCCGTATTTCCACATCCACCTGCTGATAGCGCCTTTTAAAAGCAGCCAGCCAGGCCGGCACCAGATACAGCGAGGGGAGAAAGGTTGAAGCGAGCCGCAGCTTGCCGCGCAGGCCGGATTTGAGCTGTTCCCACTCGGCTTCAAGCTCTTTTTCCCAATCAAAGATGCGCCGTGCCCGCGAGAATAAAAATTGGCCTTCATCGGTAAGGACGATGCCTCTGCCTTTGGGGGCGAGGAGCTGTTTTCCGAGTTCGGCTTCCAGCTTGCGGATCTGCGCAGATACAGCGGGCTGGCTAATCGACAAGGAAGCGGCCGCAGCCGTCACATTTCCTTTGGAAGCCACTTCGACAAAAATGCGGAGGGCGTGCAGATTCAATCGTTCTCTCTCCAATCATCACGTTTTCTTATGAATCGGGCTGAAATATGTATTGGAATTGATGGATTCTACCTCGTAGTGTATAGAGAAAAGACAGAGAAAGCAAAGGGGAATGACATGGATCCTTCACGGAATAGAGAAAAGGGGAAAAAAGAAGTCGTCATGCTTTCCATGGTGACGGCTCTCTGTTTGCTTGGGGACTCGATGCTGTACGTCGTTCTCCCTTTGTATTGGAAAGAAGCTGGTTTGGAATCTCTCTGGGAAGTGGGGATACTGCTTTCGATCAATCGCCTGGTGCGCGTGCCGCTGAATCCGCTTGTCAGCAAATGGTACGAGCGTTCCGGCGGACGCTCGGGTTTGCTTTTGGCTGTCGCGCTCACCTTTGTCAGTACCGCTGCCTACTCGCTTCAGGGCTTTTGGCTCTGGCTGATCATGCGGGGGGTATGGGGACTGGCCTGGACTTTTCTGAGGCTGGGGGCGTTTGCGCTCATCGTGGAGGCCGCAGATAACGGCAACAGAGGGCATTTGATGGGACTCTACAATGGATTGTATCGACTGGGGAGTCTGGCCGGGATGGTGCTCGGAGCCATTTTGGCGGCATGGGGCGGGATTCAGACGGCTGCGCTCGTGTTTGCATGCGCCTCCCTGCTTGCGTTTTTTCCGGTGCTTGTTTCCATCCGCCCATCGTTCGTAAAAGAGCCGCGGGTGTCCTCGGCGCCGCCGTCTGAAGCCGTCTCGCTCTTTCGCTGGCCAAAGGGGATGGCCGTCACGATGCTGACTGGCTTATTTGTGGCGATGTGCTACCAGGGGATGTTTACGGCCTCCCTGAGCAGGCTGATCGAGCTTTTTCATCCGACCATGACGATAGGCGGAATCTTGATCGGCTCGGCAGTGATCGCCGGGGGGGTGCAAGGAGTTCGCTGGCTTTGGGAACCGTGGCTGGCGCCCTGGTTTGGAAGGTTGTCGGATCGGTACGGACGCGGCAAGCTGTTTGTCATTTCGATGCTGGCTGCATCCGTGCTCTTCGTCTGTGTCGCCGCGGGCCTGTCCTTGCCGCTTTTTTTGCTGGGCCTTTTGGGTATACAGGTAACCGCCACCGTCTTGACCACCGTCATGGACACGCTGGCGGCGGATGACGCTTCTCGCCGGGAAAACAGCGCGTCTGCGATAATGGTCTATTCGGTGATGACCGATCTGGGAGCGGCGCTGGGGCCGATGCTCGCCTTTTGGATTGAAGAACGAGCGGGCTTGCCGCTGCTTTTCACCGGCATCGGCGTCTCATTGCTGCTCGTTTCCCTCAGCTGGATGAAAAGCAGGAGAGTGCTCGCGTACCGC
The DNA here is from genome assembly GCF_037834415.1 of Brevibacillus borstelensis. Lineage (GTDB taxonomy): Bacteria > Bacillota > Bacilli > Brevibacillales > Brevibacillaceae > Brevibacillus > Brevibacillus borstelensis_A. Next base: position 18,230 of record NZ_JAUMSJ010000035.1, read on the forward strand.
GGCTAGAATCCGGGCGATGGCATCATCCCGGTCGGCATCGTGAAAAATCATATGACCCGAGCGATCGTACCAGGTGATGTCGGGAGAGGCAGAGGGGGCTACGCTGCTGGCCAGGTGCTCCGCGCTGCGTGCCTGTACGGTGTCATCCCGGCGAGACTGCAGCAGGACGTAAGGGATCGAGACCTGCGGCAGAAGCGCCTTCGTCTCCGCGAGCAGCTGGCGGAATTGCAGCATGCTGCGAAACGGAATTTTGACCAGCCCCCGTACATACCTGCGCGAGTGTGAAGCAAAGTCCTCCCGCAGATAAGCAAGCGCCTGCTGGATATCCCAGTAAGCGTAAGGCGTATTGATGGTGATCAAAAGCCGAGCCGGATAGCGGTTGACGAGGTTGATGGCGAGCAGGCCTCCCATCGAAAAGCCGATCACGATGATCTCCCCCGCCCGCAGGGAAAGGCGCTTGTAGGCTTCGTCCGCGGAACGCAGCCAGTCCTGGCGGGTGCTATTGGCAAGTCCCCGTCTGTTCAGTCCGTGTCCTTCCAGCGTGGGGCATTCTACTTGATACCCTTCGCTGCGGAGGGCATTGGCGAGGGGGAGCACATCGCGGATGTCTCCGGCGAACCCGTGCAAAACGAGACAACCGACAGCAGGAATCATTGGGCATTCTCCTTTCCGATCCGGTTCAAAAACGCAAAGTTTTTCTCTGTAGCTATTATACACATAATGGAAAAACGTTTTCGCGGGGCACTCCCGCCTGGAAAGACAAAAACCGTCAGGAACCTCCCGACGGTTTGCCTTCATCCTATCCTACACCTTGACCGTTTTCAGTTCGCTGGACACAAGTAATTTCGGCTGCGTGCAGGCCTGTATATCCTCCGGCGTGTAGCCTTCCGCCACCTCCACCAGCAGCAGCCCCTCCGGCGTCACGTCCAGCACGGCCCGGTCGGTGATGATCCGGTTGACCACCTTTTTGCCAGTCAGCGGCAGAGCGCACTCGTTCAGGATTTTCGGCTCGCCGTGCTTGTTCACATGATCCATGATCACGACGATCTTCTTGGCGCCGTGCACCAGATCCATGGCGCCGCCCATGCCCTTGACCATCTTGCCGGGGATCATCCAGTTGGCCAGGTCTCCGGCGGCTGACACCTCCATCGCGCCGAGGATGGCCAGATCGATGTGGCCGCCGCGGATCATGGCGAACGATTCGGCGCTGGAAAAGTAAGCGGCGCCCGGTATCGCGGTGACCGTTTCCTTTCCGGCGTTGATCAGGTCAGGGTCTACCTCGGACTCAGCGGGGTAGGGACCGATGCCGAGCAGTCCGTTTTCCGACTGCAGCACGACAGTCATCCCCTCCGGAATGTAGTTGGCTACAAGGGTCGGCATGCCGATACCCAGATTTACATAAAAGCCGTCCTGCACTTCCTGGGCGGCCCGCATTGCGATTTGTTCACGCGTAAGAGACATAGCGTTGTCCTCCTTCGTTCATACTGGAAAGCTTCCGTTATTGACGGACCGTTCTGCGTTCAATCCGTTTTTCAAAAGAGGGGGCCTGAATCAGGCGCTGCACGTAAATGCTCGGCGTGTGAATGTGATCGGGATCAAGCTCGCCCGTCTCCACGATTTCCTCCACCTCGACAATCGTCACTTTCCCTGCGGCGGCCATCATCGGGTTGAAGTTGCGAGCCGTTTTGCGGAAGACGAGGTTGCCCGTCTTGTCTGCCTTCCACGCCTTGATCAGCGCGAAATCGCCGGTGATGCCGTATTCGAGCAAGTACTCCTTGCCGTTAAAGCCGCGGGTCTCTCTGCCTTCCGCGATCGGTGTTCCTACTCCGGCGGGGGTGTAAAAGGCAGGGATTCCGGCACCGCCGGCCCGAATCCGTTCGGCCAGCGTCCCCTGCGGCGTCAGCTCCACTTCCAGCTCTCCGGAGAGGAATTGCCGCTCGAACTCCTTGTTTTCGCCAACGTACGAGGAAACCATCTTCTTGATTTGCTTTTCCTTGAGCAAAAGGCCAAGACCCCAGTCGTCCACGCCGCAGTTGTTGGAGACGACAGTCAGGTCCTTCACGCCTTTGTCGCGCAGGGCAATGATCAGATTTTCGGGGATTCCGACGAGACCGAAGCCGCCGACCAAAAGGGTGGCTCCGTCGTGGATGTCACCCACGATGTCCGCGTACGACGTGTAGATTTTTGCCATGAAGCTCACTCCCACCATTTCAAAATTGAACTGCACACAGCCGAAAGCGCTGTCAAAAGTGGAATGTCTCTGGACAAAGGATGCGGCAAACTGAAAAGCGTGAGGATTTCCACTTTTTCCTCTATAATAGCAGGAAGAGTTACAAACGAGTGAAGAATGAGTTGGGCGTTTTATAAAAAAAAAATAAAAAATGACAGAAAAGTAGTACAAATCAGTCAACCTTTCTGTAAAATATATTTTGTCATTTTATGTTCATTTTAGGAAAAAGAAGTTTTGAGCAGGAGCTGATGGAATGAAAAAATGGATCGGTCTCTCGCTGGTTGCGCTGCTGCTTGCGGGATGCGGAAGGCTGAACGAGAGCGTGCAAAATTTGAAGCGCCTGGAAGAAGAGGTGGTCATCAAGGTCAAGACCGTGAACGCCTACACAGTCGAACTGCAGCAGGACGGATTGACGCAGGAGATATCCGGTGTGGTCGCACCTTTGAAAGAACTCTCGCTCTCGTTCGCCCGCTCAGGGAAAATCGCGCAAATCCTTGTGCAAAAAGGCAGCGCGGTCAAGGCGGGACAAGCACTGGCCTCACTCGATACCTCGGTGTTTCAGCAGGAGGTGTCTGTCGCTCAGGGGGAGGTAGCCAGCGCCAGCATCCGTCGCGCCAAGACCTTGAAGGGACCTGAGCAGCACGAGCTGGAGACGCAGCGTCTGCAGGTGGAAAAGGCACAGCAAAACGCGGCCAAGGCAGCGGAAGAGCACGCCCAGGCACAGCTTTTGTATGCGAACGGCGCCATTGCCAAGGACGAGCTGGACCGTCTGGCGCTAGCCGACAAGCAGGCGGTCATGGCTTTACAGGAACAGCAGATTCGCTACGATGAGCTGAAGAAAGGCGCTGACAAGCTGGAGATCGAAGCCGCCAATGCGGAAGTGCAAAAGGCCAATGTCCAGTTGACGCGTGCCCGCCAGGAAGCGGCGGACGCCGTGCTAAAGGCCCCTTTTAACGGAGTGGTTGCGTCCATCGCTCAGACCGAATCGGAGCAGACCGGACCGGGAAGCGAAGTGATCCGGCTGGTGGATACTTCGCAGTGGCTGGTCCAGCTGCAAGTGGAAAGCGGGCAGATCGGCAGCTGGCAAAAGGGCAAGACGGTGCAAATCAAGGCAGCGGACGGGACGGAAGCAGAGGGGATCGTCACCTTTGTCTCACCCGTTTTGGACACAGCGACCGGCACCTATCCGGTGGAAGTGACGGTGCGGGACAAAGCGGAACACTGGCGAGGCGGCATGACGGTCACCTGCGTTTATCAAGTGAAAACAAGCAGCGCTTTGTTCGTACCTGTCACCAGCGTGGGAATTGCGGAGGAGTCCTACTACGTCATGAAGATCGAAGATGACACGATTAAAAAACAGCCTGTCAAGGTAGGCAATCTGTACGGAACCTATTACGAGGTCCTGGAAGGCTTGGAGCAGGGAGATCAAATCGTCTCCTCGGGCCTCTCCTACGTGGTGGACGGCGAGGCGGTGAAGGTGGCCGATGAATAACCGTACGTTTGCTTCCACATGGCCTGCGCTGGCGAAGCTTCTGGCGCTGGTTTGCTGCCTGCTGGCCATCGGGGCTGCGCTTCGCATGGAGATCAGGCTGTTTCCCGACCGGCCGCTGCCGGAGTATACGGTTCGGTTTACAGCGGCAGGAATGAGTGCGGAGATGGTCGATGAGAAAGTGGCTCGGCCGGCTGAAGAGGCCATCCGCTCGACGGGTCTCGCTCTGAAAATATCCGTCAGGGCACAGGCCAATTCCGCCACGGTCACATTCAAGACACGCGACAGCCTGTTTGGCGACAAACGGGAAACGTTCGAGAACAAGCTGCGCGAATTGTCCGCTTCTCTGCCCGTAAGCGACTGGGAGCTGAGCCAGTCCAATTTGGCTGATGACCGTGTAGGCTACTATTTCCTGCACGGCTCCGATCTGCAAACGATCTCTGATGCGGCCCGGGGGGACGTGTCCGAGAAAATAGGCGCAATACCGGGTGTGGCTCGCGTGGAGGTGGATAGCGACAGCCTCCGCCAGGAAATGGAGCTGGTATTCCGTCCGACGATGCTCCGGGCCTATGGACTGACTCCCGGAGATGTGATCGACCAGCTGCAAGGAAAAGGAGCCCGGGAACCGGTCGGCACTGTCGGATTTGGCACTGACCAGACGCACTTTCAATGGTCGGGCGAATGGACCAGTCCGCAGGAGCTGGGAAAACAGCTCATCTCTACCCAGAAGGGCCACATCGAGCTGAAAACGCTGGTTGACATCCGCGACCTGAGAGGAAGCAAGGGGGAATCGGTGCAGGTGTACAGAGGGGCGCCTGCTGTCGGTGTGACGGTGTATGCGGCGGCAGGTTCGCAGCTCCCCTCCGTTCGGGCCGACGTGATGGAGGCGGTAGGCGAATTGAACGAAGCGGCGAAAGGACGGTACCAGATTGATCTGGTGAAGGATTTTGCCGCAAAAATGACTGCTGCCCTCCGCGACACTGGCTTGCTCATTCTGCTGCTCGGACTCGGCACCTCGCTAGCTGTCGGCCTGACCTTCCGCAGCGCGATGGCAGGAAGTCTTTCTCTCCTGTCCCAAATCATCGCCGTGGGGGCCTTGCTGGGAGGCATGTGGCTATGCGGCATCCCGCTTGCGCTCACCTCGATCGGACCGATTGCGCTGTTTGCCGCTCTGTACGCGGGAGCAGTCGTCCCGCTTTTTCACCGGATCGGCCAGGAGCGCGTCGTTTCCCACGTGAGTGGCCTGCATATCGCAAAAGATCTCCTGAAGCCGACCCTGCTCGCTATTGTGATGCTGGCTGCTTGTCTAACCGGGCTGATGACGACAGATATATTGAAGTCTTCAGACCTGTCGCTTTTGCATGACGTGCTGCCGGTAACGATGATCGGCACGGCGGTGATGATCGCAGTCTACGGCTTCATCGTTCCGGTCCTCGTGGCAGCCTGGCTTCCGGAAGGTCTTTCCTCGGTCCGGCGAGACGGGCGGGGCAAGTTGACAGGGTATCTTGTTTCCCGCTGGGAGCGAACCGTCAGCCAAAGATTTTTGCCGTTTGGACTGGCGCTCGTGGCATCTTTGCTCGCTGTGGAGCTGTTTCATTCCTTTGTACAGGTCGATCCTTATGAAAAAACAGACGGACAGCAAAAGACACTCACGCTGGCGATGATCAAGGGCAGCACCATCGATCAAGCGATGCAGGCGGCGAAAACGGCGGAAGAGCGTCTCCTGGCCCTTGAAGAGGTACGGGATGTGCATACGGTAGCGTCCCGGGAAAATCTCACCTTCCATCTCCAGCTGGCCGACTCGGACGAATGGACACGGACCCGCGTTGACCTGGAAAAGGAGCTGGATAAAAGCCTGAGGGAGATTCCCCGTACCGACCCGTTTGCCATGGTCGTCTCGGATGATCAGAAGACCCGCCTGGAAGTCACGGTAAAGGGGCCGTCCCTCCAAACGACCAAAGATATCGCCATGCAAGTCGTCAGCTTTTTGCAGGAGATGAGATGGCAGGACGAAAAAGGAAGGGAAATGATCACGGACGAACGCATCGGTGCGGGCACCTCAGGCACGTATATAGCGATCAAGCCCAAACAGCAGGTGCTGGCCCGTTACCGTGTAACAGAGGCCGACATAAAGCGTCAGCTGGAAAGCTACATGGGGAAGCAATCGGCCGGAAGCATGATCTGGAACAGCCAGAGCGTACCGATCACCGCCCGTTTTCCCGACAACTGGATGGAGCATGCCGACCAGATCAAAAGCATCTTGATCCGTACCCCTGCCGGGGCTGTTCACCTGCAGGAGCTGGCAGACTGGACTCTTGCGGATGAACCGCCCGTTTACCAACGGGAGGACGGCGATTACGTATTTCTGGTAAGCAGTGCCGTTTCCGTGCAGGAGTGGATTGAAGGGATCGCTTACTCGATTCCGTTCCGCATGGAAGAGAAAATGCCGATACCGGATGGGTATCGTATTTTAAGCGCGACCGAATTGAAAAAAGAGCAGGAAAAGGAGACAAACGACACGGATACGGCTGGACGCTTCCTCGCCGGCTTTGCCGCGATTGCGACGGTTATGGCGGCGAGCGTGCTGCTTTTGCGCAGAATGCGAGACGGCGTCATAGCGCTTGCACTTTTGCCTGTATTGTCTGGCGGACTGATGTTCGGTCTGATGCTGTTTGATCGCCCGCTGAATGTAATGGGCTTTTACGGGATTGTCACAGCGTCGGCCATCACGGCCCAGCAGGCCCTGATCTTCCTCAGCCAGCTTGCCGATACAGCAGAAGGCGCAGAGACGATACTGGATGGAATTCGAGCCCGGGCGGCACGAGCTGTCCCTGCCCTGATGACCGTCTTCGGAGCGCTGACGGTCGCCTGCCTGCCTTTTGCCTTTGGCTTTGGAAAAGGGGACGATCTGCACGCTTCCTTTTCCGCGGCGCTTCTGCTCGGTACGGTTGCAGCAGGCTACGCTGTCGTCTTCCTGCTCCCGGCCATCTACGCAGGTGCCGAGCATCGACGGTTGTACAGACAGCCATGGAGCATTCCTGTCATCAGGCGGCAGCTCGGCATCTGGTGGGAAAATGAAAAGGTCCGTCGTCTGGATCGACGAAGCCGAAAGCGAAAATGGCCGGACGACCAGCAGGAACTCCATGCAGACTCCGCGGAGCAGCCAGCTGCAGAGAGAAAAAGAGAGCTGTCCAAAGAAGATTTCTTGCCGTTGTCAGCTTCGTCGCAAGATGCCAACCGTTAGGGTTGGCTCTTTCTTTTCTCATAAATGATTTGTATGTGGACAAAGACATCTGCTATTTTGGTTATGAGAGGAATAGATGAAAGAATGCAGCATGGGGCATGGCGGCAGTAAGGAGGCAGCGAGTGGAAAGAGCGAAACGGGTGGTCGAGATGATCCTGCTGGCGGGGATTTTGGCGGGTTTGTTCATCTCGTCATCGACGCCGTACGGGAACCAGGATATCCGGGGAACGATTTCGAAGTTTGTGGATGAAGAGACAGTTTCAGAAAATTGGCAGGATTTTTCCTTTCAATATGGAAAGAAAAAGATCAGTATTGACAATAATGGTGTAGCAGGGGTTATTGAGTTTTTTCTCCGAAAGGGAACGCATTTTTCTGTATTTGCCATTTTGACGGCAGTATGGTATCGGGTGCTGCGCCAGCGCATGTCTGTTGCGGCGGCACTGCCCTGGAGCGCCTTTTTAAGCTTGGCCGTGGCTGTGCTTGACGAATGGCACCAGACCTTTACGCCTGACCGGACCGGACTCGTCGCAGATGTGATCCTGGATGGTTCCGGGGTGTGCACGATGCTGCTGATCATCGCTGTTTTGTCGCGTTGGAAAAGTCGAAAAACAAGGTGATAAAACGGCAAAGTCTTACCTATCCTAGGATGGGAGACAGAAAGCAAGAGGAAGATGGGAGTGGAACTAATGATTGCATCCGTTGGCGAATAAGAATCCATATTTTGGGTTGCAAGCTCTATTCTACCAATGATTCCAGTTCAGGAAATTGATGGTAGAGCGTTCCTTGAAAGAATAGGCTTTTCAGTCATTGATTATCTCTGCTATACTAATGAAATGAGGCTTCTGGTAGAGGTTCTCACCATTTTTGGGAAATGATAAAAGGAGTGCAAACTGAATGGCAGTACAAGTGGGAAGCATCATCGAGGGAAAAGTGACAGCAATTAAACCGTTTGGGATGTTCGTAGCAGTCAGCGAAACCGAGCAGGGGCTAGTCCACATTTCCCAAGTTGCAAACGGTTTTGTAAAGGATATCAACGATCACTTTTCCGTAGGGGATCAGGTCAAGGTAAAAGTCCTCTCCATTGATGATGCAGGTAAGATCTCGCTTTCGGTTCGCGCCGCACTGCCTGCGCCGGAGCGTCCAGAGCGTGAAGAGCGTCGCGGGGGTGGATTTCGTGGAGGCGACCGCGGGGGTAATTCGAGACGCGATAGCGCAGCTTCCTTCGAGGACAAGATGAAAAAATGGTTGAAGCACAGTGAGGAGAACCTTGCTACGATCAACAAAAAGAACGCAAAACGCGGCTACTAGGGCCTAACCATATCAAGAAAAGAAAAAGACGGGAGCCCCCGTCTTTTTTTCTTTCACACCGCCATTGGGCGTTTCTTCGCGAAGGCTCCCTTCCACTGGATGGCCCTCGCGCCATTTTGCATGTCATGCCAAAAGAAACGATCCGGCTTTACGGGGAATCTAAAGATGTCGTGAGCGGCGAAGAGAGGGGGAGTGAAAGTGGAAACAGAAATGTTCCGCAAATATCTGGAGCCGTTTGTCGCGGCTGTCAGAGAGCCGTCTGTGCAGCCTGGCATCAGTCTTTACACGGTCAGCTATTACAGCGAGGGGCTGCTGGTCAAAGCGGCGCTCGCCGTGCCGGATGCCCTGCCGGACGATGAAAGGAGTCTGCCTGCCCTGCTTTATTGCCGGGGAGGCATCAAGGGAGTGGGCAAGGTCAGGCCGGAGCGGATTAGCGAGATGGCCTCGTTTGGCTATGTCGTGCTGGCTCCCCACTATCGGGGCAATGAAGGGGGGGAGGGCCGCGACGAGTTTGGCGGCGCGGATCGTCACGATGTGTTTTCGGCTTACGAGCTGCTCAGCCGGATGCCGGGCGTAAGCAGCGAGCGGATCAGCGTTTATGGCTTTTCACGCGGCGGAATCATGGCGCTCCTGGCGGCGATTGAGTGTCCGGGCTTGCACTCCGCAGTCGTGTGGGGAGGCGTATGCGACCTGTTTTTGACGTACGAGGAGCGAGTCGACTTGAGGAGAATGCTTCGCCGGGTAGTCGGCCATCCGCGCAAGCAGGAGCAGGCCTATCGGTGGCGTTCGCCGATTTTTCGCGCGGCGGAAATAAGCTGCCCGGTCCTGATCATCCACGGCACAGAAGACGGGAATGTCGGGGTAGAGCACGCCCGCCGCCTGGCCGATGCGCTGCAGGCAAACGGGAAACCCCATGAGCTGTGGCTGGTGGAGAGTGCCAGCCACTTGTTCAAAGGAGAAGAGCTCGCGGCGTATACGAGACGGATGTTTGACTGGCTGGCGGCTGCACGCACCTAAGCGCGTCCATGGCGGCAGAGCGGCAGGGTAATGACGATCTCTGTACCTTTGCCCAGCTCGCTGAAGATCTGCATGTTCCCGCCGTGGTTTTCGACCATCCGGCGGGAGATGGGCAAGCCAAGCCCCGTTCCGTCCTCCTTCAGGGAGAAGAATGGATCAAAGATGCGAACCAAGTGTTCGGGCGGAATGCCGGAACCGGTGTCGGACACGCGAATCTGGACCGTCGAATCAATCACCTTGCTCGCGATGCGGAGCGATCCCCCGTGCTTCATTGCCTCAATGCTGTTCTTCATCAAGTTGAGCAAAATCTGCTTGAGCTGCTCGACGTCAGCCTCCAACCGCGTATCTTTTTCCAGCAGATCGACAATTTCAATCCCGTGCAGGGCCGCTTCCCCCTTCATCAGCGGCAGGATGGAGTGCAGCACTTCAGTCAGCAGCACTTCCCGATAGTTTGGTTCCGATGGCTTGGAGAGCATCAACAGCTCCGTTACGATATGGTTGACCCGTTCGATCTCTTGCAAGATCAATGGAAGGTAGTGACGGTCTTTTTCTTCTTCAGGCAGCCGTTGCTGAAGCAATTGAATAAACCCGTAGATGACAGTCAGCGGGTTGCGTATCTCATGGGCCGCTCCCGCTGCCAGCTGGCCCACCATGGCCAGCTTTTCCGACTGGTGCAGGTAATCCTGGACCTGCTCCTGCTCCGTAATATCTGAAAAAGCGACCATCCATCCGCCTTCCTGGTCGTATTGATTGCGCAGCGGTACGTAAGAGACCAGCGCGGTAAAAGTCGTTCCATCCTCGCGAAGGAGCGAGATTTTCCGATTTTCAAACCAGGGTGTCTGGTCGCTGGGTCCTCCCACCCAGAGATCGGGATCTTTGGCCACGGGAAAGTGACCGGCATCGAGGCGGACCAGCTCTTTCGCTTTTTGGTTGATGTGCACCCATTCCGAATCGAAATGGCGGGTAATGACACCGACAGGGAGGGAGTTGAGAATTTGCTCCCTGACGTTCTTTTCTTCCTCCAGCACCTGCCTGCGGGCTTCATCCTGCTGGAACAGCTGCGCGATACTCGTCGACATTTTGTTAAACTCCTGCGCGAGTTCATGAAATTCATCCTTGGTCGTATAGACGATTTGCTGGCCGAATGTGCCCTTTGATACCTCCCGCACCTGTTCAATCAAGGACTGGATCGGACGCAGCAGCTCTTTTCGAAAGTAAAACGTGCAAAACAGTCCGAATAAAATGGAAGCCACGGATACGCTGTAGGTCAGGATAAGGGAAACCTTCAAAGTCTCGTTCGTCTTTTGGAATTCCTTGTTCGTCTGGTACTCCAGGCGATTGAGGGAGTAGGTAAGATGGCGCTCCAATTCGTTGATCCTCGGCTGCACGTCCGTTTCAAGCACATAGCTGACAGCCGTTACATTGCCTGCATGGAGCAGCGGGTTGATTTTGTTCAAAAAAATGAAATCGAGCTGCGTGATGAGATCGATGACCGACAACAGCTCGCTGTTTTCCTCGGTTTCGGGAACGGAGGAAAAACGGGAGCTGTCGATCAGATTCGTGTAGTATTGGTCGAGATAGGACGGCTGTCGCGTCAAGGTGTACATTTTCAACGCGTATGTCTTCAGGTAAAGCTGGTTTTTCACATCCAAGAGAGCGCTGGCTTGCGGAAGAACATTTTGGGTCAGGTGCATCTCATCGGATGTCACCTTGGTCATCTGAAAGCTGAAAAGAGTCGTCACACACCCGATCAGCAGCATCATAACCAAATAGCTGAGCATGATTTTCTTCTGAAAACCGAGGCTCCGAAACGGAGACATCATGTCTATCCTCCAAACATCTAGCGGCGCTCGATCAACTGCTCCAGCTCCCGCTTGATTTCTTCGCGTATTTCCTTTGGAACCATAGGACCAAACGAGCTTAGCCGATTTACGCCTTCCTTCAGACCGTAGGTAACTTTGCCCGAAGGCAGTTTTCCGGCGGTAAACTGGGACATGATCGTCCGATAGCACTGTTGGACGTCTTGAATCATCGACGCGATCACGTGATTGGGAGCGATGTAGCGTTGATCCGCGATGTAGCCGATGGCGTAGATGTTGGCTCGCTGCGCTTCCGTAATGACGGCCAGATTCAGGCTGTCTCCCGTCGTGTAAACGACGTCGACGCCCTTGGAGATCATGTCCTTGGCCGCCTTGGTTGCACCGGCGATGTCATTGAAGTCCCGCACCTTGCCGACAACCACGTTTGTCCTTGCGCTCGTGTCCTTGACAGCCTTTTTAAAGCCGTCCAACTGATCGAACTCGGTAGGCTTGTCTGCAACGATGTAGCCTACTTTACGCGTGCGGGTCATTTGCGCGGCCAGCTTTCCCACCAGGTATCCAGCAGGCCACATGTCGTAGCCGATCGCGGTCTGGTTGGAGTGGGGGGCATCGCCATTGAAAGAAACAAAGCGGGTCTCCGGGTAAAACGGAGCCACTTTCGTAAACGGGTCTGAAAAGATGACGCCATGTCCGAAGATGAGGTCACATCCGCTTGAGGCGTATTGCTCGGCTGCCGAAGTGATCCGAGCGGGGTCCAGGTTGCTTGCCACTTCCAATGAGAATCCGTACTTCTTTTGCAGCTCTGTCAAGCTTTCCAGCGCGCTGCTGTTCCACCCCTGGTCGTAGGTTGGGCCCTCCAGCATCAAGACGACGCGAAGCCGGCGGTCGGGAGTTCCTTTTTCTTCCATCTGTCTAAGGTGGTTCATGCTGGTCAAAAACTGGCTCGTATTCAACAGGAGCAACCCGATGACCAGGCATGCAAACAAGGCGGGAAACGGCTTAAGCTTAGGCATGACTGTCTCCTCCACAAAAAGAAAACGTAATTGAACACATTTCTACAAAATCAGACAAAAATCCTCCCGCAGGAAAAAAGAGGAGGCCTGTACTCCTAGAGTACAGACCTCCTTTTGGATCAAAAGAGAAGCGATTAAAAACGATAGCCGCTGTGCATGGCGCGCTGGTTTTCTACAGCGTGGGCCGCATGCTCGGACAGGGCGGGATTGGCTGGAATGGCATACGGATTTTGGTACTGATTCAGCGATTGAATCGCCTCGGGAGAAATGTGGCCGCGGAACACAAGGGCGGCCGGTGAAACCTGGTCGTTGTACGCGGTGGTCTTCTCATTGTAAGCAGGCTGATTCGGATACATCATGTGGCTCTGACCTTGCTGCATCGAGTAGGCGTGGGGATTGCGCTGGTGCATTTCGGCCTGCTGGTGATGATACATCGCATGCTGCTGGTGAGCCTGAGCATGGTGCCGGTGCAGGTGGGCATAATGTTGGTGAGCTTGTCCCAGATCGTATTGGTGACGATTGTTCATCTGCATACCCTCCAGAAAATGGAATAAACTGTGCGGACAAATCGGCATTTCGCCTTTTACATTATGTCCAACTGACGCCTGATCATGCGAAAGAGGAATGGGGTAGCGGGCAACAGGGAATGATAACCGCAAGCGATCGCAAAAGGCGCAAAAGGAAGGTGCGGCAGATGGAAAAAGATCTGATTGAAATTCCCCAAATCGACATTCCCGATGAAATCAGGCAGGTGGAGCTCCCCGAGATTGGGGAAACGACTCCTCATCCCAAACCGGACAGCCCTTCTGTCCAGACAGGAGAAAACGGGCGGTCTATCGGTTTCCTGTCCGAATAAAAAGAGCTTCCAGTCAGTCAGGGACTTTCGCATGAAAACGGGTTTTCCGCTGCGGAAACCGTGCCGGATTGCAAACTGCACTTTCGACAAAAACAGCCATTTTCTCTCGTGGACAAGTCTCCTGTTTTTTGTAAAAGTTAAAGGGTAAGCGCGAGACAATTCAAGGGGGAAAACGATGTGGCCCGTTTGTTGATTGTAGACGATGCGGCATTTATGAGGAAAATGCTGGCCGACATGGTAGCCGAGAAGCACGAGGTGTGCGGCGAGGCAGCCAGCGGTGTGGAGGCCATCCAGAAGTACAAGGAATTGAAGCCCGACGTCGTCACGATGGACATTACCATGCCAAAGATGCAGGGAATCGAAGCGATGCGAGAGATTCTGGCCATCGATCAGGACGCCAAAGTACTCATTTGCTCGGCCATCGGCCACCGGCAAAAAATACTGGAAGCGATGAAAAACGGTGCCCGCGATTTCCTGGTCAAACCCTTTCAAAAGGAACAAATTCTGGACGCGATTTCCCGTCTGGTGTAAATGCATGAAGAGCTGCTCCCCCCCTAGGGGGGCGGCTTTTTTTCGTTCAGTTTCGATACGAAGCGGGGCATCATTCGTTATAATAAACAAATAGCATCACACGAGCGTTAAGAGGGTGGAGCCGTGTCAAACCAACCGAATGTTTTCCAGCAATTTCAGCACGCCGATATCGACGAGCTGGCCGATGTTATCGGCGAGCTTTTGCAGAATCCGATCACGATCGAGGACGCCGATCACAAGCTGATTGCCTACAGCTCTCACAGCGAGAGCACCGATCAGGCCAGGTGGTCGACGATCATGGGCCGGCGGGTGCCGGAGAAGGTGCTGACCCGGCTGTGGAAGGACGGCGTGTTTCAGGAGCTTCTGACCAAAGAGGAGCCCGTGCATATTCCGGCAAAAGACGAGGTGGGTCTCGGCAAGCGGGTGGCCATCGCCATTCGCAAAGGCAGCGAGGTCCTGGGCTATATCTGGGCGATCGAGGTCAATCGGCCGATTACGGAAGAAGACGACGAAATCTTGCGTCAAGCGGCACGGGCTGCCGTCTCCCGGCTTGTTCAAAGGCAGGGAAAACGGAAGGCGGAGGAGCAGCGGCGCAAGGAGTTTTTGTGGGAACTGCTTTTGGGAAACCACAGCAGCGACACGCTGATTCGCCAAAAGGCGGAAAGCCTGCAAATGCAGCTGTCCACGCCGTACCTGATCTGCATTATCGAGGCGGCAGGCACCCGCCTGGAGCAATATCTCTACCCGCTCTTGATGAGAGACAAGCTGCTCTGGGTCGTGGACGGCAATCAAATCATTCTGTTGATCGGACAGGCGGGAGCGGGAAAACAGCCGGATGAGGCGCTGGTTCGAAAGGTGAAGCAATTCCTGGCGGATTCGCTGGGAAAACTGGAATCGCACGTGAGCGAAGGACAGGTGACGGCAGGCTACGGACGCAGCTACAGAGCCTATGCCGATCTTGTCAAAAGCTACCGGGAAGCTTTGCATGCGGTCAAAATCAAGCGGCTGTTCCCGCGGGAAACGGCCGGCATTCACGGCTATCGCGAGCTGGGGATCTACCGGTATCTTCTCAAGCTGAAGCAATGGGACGAGGAACAGGGATACGAAAATGAAAGGCTCGCCAGGCTGAAGCAGTATGACGCGGAAAATCAGACGGCGATGGCCGAAACGCTGGAGACGTATCTGGATGCTGCCGGAAAGGTGAACATCACAGCCAATCGGTTGCATATTCATATCAATACGCTGAGCTATCGATTGAAGAGAATCGAAGAGATCATGCAGGTCGATCTGGAGGACATGAATCAGCGGGTGGCTCTCTACCTGGAGTTGAAGCTGGACAAATTAAACAGCGAACGATAGTTCGTTTGTGGATTTTCACAAATAAAAGGAAGGCAAGATTAAGGGAATCCCCAAGGAAAATCGGTTTGCAAACGCTGTACAATGTAGATAATCTCGTTATTCGGCGTTTGCAAAAGGAGGACTTATACGATGATTGTAGGGATTCCCAAAGAGATTAAAAACAACGAAAATCGCGTCGCCATCACGCCTGCGGGCGTAGCTGCGCTGGTGCAAAACGGCCATACGGTCCGGATCGAAAACAGTGCCGGTCTTGGCAGCGGCTTCACCAATGAAGATTACACCGCTGTGGGCGCTGAAATCGTCGCCACGGCAGCGGAAGCTTGGGCAGCCGATATGGTGATGAAAGTAAAAGAACCGCTTCCAAGCGAATACGGCTTTTTCCGCGAGGGACAAATCCTGTTCACGTACTTGCACCTCGCTCCAGAACCGGAATTGACTCGTGCTCTGGTAGAGAAAAAAGTGGTAGCCATCGCGTATGAAACCATTCAGTTGGACAACGGCGCTCTGCCTCTCCTGATGCCGATGTCGGAAGTAGCTGGACGGATGTCCGTACAAATCGGCGCGCAATTTCTGGAAAAGCCGTATGGCGGAAAAGGCGTCCTCTTGGGCGGCGTACCGGGCGTGCCGAAGGGTGAGGTCGTCGTTATCGGCGGCGGTATCGTTGGTACCAACGCTGCGAAGATGGCTCTCGGACTGGGGGCAAACGTGACGATCATCGATGTGAGCGCGGACCGTCTGCGTCAACTGGACGACTTGTTCCAAGGCCGCGTGCAAACCCTGATGTCGAACTCCTTCAACATTGCGAATGCCGTGAAAAAAGCGGACCTCCTCGTAGGCGCTGTCCTGATCCCGGGTGCCCGTGCGCCTCGCCTGGTGACCGAGGACATGGTAAAAACCATGGCTCCTGGCTCCGTCATCGTAGACGTAGCGATCGACCAAGGCGGTTCCATCGAGACCTGCGACCGTATCTCTACACATGACAACCCGACCTACGAAAAACACGGAGTCATTCACTACTCTGTTGCAAACATGCCGGGTGCTGTTGCCCGGACATCCACGCTCGCGCTGACCAACGTGACTGTGCCGTATGCGGTGCAGCTTGCCAACAAAGGCTATCGTCAAGCGATCCTGGAAAACCGTCCGCTGTCCAAAGGCGTCAACGTCATCGACGGAAAAATTACGTACAAGGCGGTTGCGGAAGCCCACAACCTGCCTTACGTGGCGCTGGAAGAAGTTCTTTTGGTGAAAAACTAGGGCTTGCCCCTTTTCAAAACCATGATACATGCAGACCAACTGCCTGCCCTGCCACATCGGGGCGGGCAGTTTTTACTTCTGCTCGATCAGCTTGGGGTATACAAGGTACAAAAGAGATCCAGGCGTCCCGTGCTGCTTTGCTCAGCAATAGCGGAATGATCGTTGCGTGAGTGGTAATCCCGACAGACAGCATGATCATCATCACAGCCTGAGAAAATCCGATAGACCCAGTTGCGTTTCGCACGGACCGGATCATTCCTTTTTCAAATGTGGTCCATTCTATGTACAAAAAGGAAAGGCGTTATGCAAGGGCGATCCGGACGCCATTTCACACTGGAAAAAAAAGAATCTCTCAATTTATACGCCTCACCCAAAAAAATATGGTATGCTACTAGGCAGAAAAAAGCAGTGAGGAGTGCAGCGATGTATCAGCTAGTGCGGAAATTCCTGTTTCAGATGGACGTCGAAGAAGTGCACGAAAAAACCGTCCATCTCCTCAAGGTGGCAGAAAAATCGGCAGCTGGAAAAAGTCTTTTGAAAATGATGTACCAGGTTCGAGACGAACGGCTTGAGACGAAGCTGTGGGGCATTTCGTTTCCGAATCCGGTGGGGCTGGCAGCGGGCTTTGACAAAAATGCGGAGGTGTACCACGCCTTGGCAGCGCTCGGCTTCGGTTTTGTCGAGGTCGGTACGATCACGCCGCAAGGCCAGCCGGGCAACCCGCAGCCGCGGCTGTTCCGATTGGTGGAACATGAAGCGATCATCAACCGTATGGGCTTTAATAATCTGGGGGCCTACCTGGCATCCCAAAACCTGATCGACTACGCATATGCCGATATTCCGATCGGCATCAACATCGGCAAGAACAAAATAACGCCAAACGAAAGTGCCGCAAGCGATTACAGCAAGTGTCTAGACATGCTGTACGGCTACGGTCATTACTTTGTCATCAATGTCAGCTCGCCAAATACACCGAATTTGCGCGATTTGCAGGAGACGGAAAGCTTGCGCGGCTTGCTTCGCGCTGTCAGGGACAAGGCGTCCGAGCTGGAAGCGCGGGGAGCCAAGGCAAAGCCGATCCTGTTAAAGGTGGCCCCCGATATGGCGGACGAGCAGATGAGCGATGTGGTGCAGGCAGCAGTGGAAGAAGGAATCTCCGGCATTATTGCGACGAACACCACATTGTCCCGAGAGCCGGTGCAAGACCATCCGAAGGCGGGGGAAGCAGGCGGGCTAAGCGGAAAACCGCTGGAAGCCAGAGCGACCGCCTGGGTCAAGGAGATCTATCAGGAAGTCGGGGACAAGGTGCCAATCATCGGAGTGGGCGGCATTTTTACCGGTGAGGACGCATACCGCAAGATTCGCGCGGGCGCCAGCCTTGTCCAGGTCTATTCGGGCATGGTGTTTCAGGGCCCGGGAATTGCCAAAATGATCAACAGGCAGCTGCTCCAATACTTGAAGCGTGACGGCTTTTCACACATCAGCGAAGCTGTCGGGGTCGATGCGCGGTAATGGAAAACCCTTCCGTATCCGGTGGACCCCATTGGCAAAAAGACAAGGGAGAACTGGCATGTTCTCCTTTTTCTTTTGAGAGCCATCGTTTATAATAGAACAATCATCAACGAATATTCGGAAAAAGAAAACGGAATAAAACGCAGCGAGGTGCCCTTATGAATCATAAGGGGTAACAGGGAATCGGGTGAAAATCCCGAGCGGTCCCGCCACTGTAACCAGGGGAATGCTCTTTTCACGAAAGCCACTCATCGATTAGATGGGGAAGGCAAAAGAGCGTGTCGATCCGGAAGCCAGGAGACCTACCTCGCTGCTACACCCATGAGCCTTCGAGGAAAGGAGAGGTGAGCCCGGAAAAAACGACAGCTTGCAGTGTCGTTCGTTGCCGTGTGCCTAGCTCATCCGATCGGGTGAGCTTTTTTGCATATTTGATTGGAGAATCAGATCGAGGAGTGTTGTTCAATGAGAGATAGACGGACTGTTGCCAGCGGTCTTCTTATCGCTGGGTTTCTTGCATACTTTCTGTTCAATACGCCGCAGACCGGACATGCCATGCATATCATGGAAGGGTATTTGCCGGTGGGCTGGTCGCTGTTCTGGTGGGCTGCTTTCTTGCCCTTCTTTTTCCTCGGATTGCGCCAGGTTCAGCGCATCGTCAAGGAAAATCCGGAGTATAAGCTGCTTTTGGGCGTAGCGGGGGCATTTGCTTTTGTCCTGTCGGCTTTGAAAATTCCGTCTGTGACGGGCAGCAGCTCTCATCCGACGGGAACGGGACTTGGCGCGATCCTGTTTGGCCCGCTGGTCATGTCCGTACTGGGCAGTTTGGTGCTCTTGTTTCAGGCGCTGCTGCTGGCGCATGGAGGGTTGACTACGCTGGGAGCCAACGCGTTTTCCATGGCTGTTGTCGGTCCGCTTGTGGCATATGGCGTGTATCGGCTGGTCGCCAGAAACAACGGCAGCCGGAAGCTGGGCATTTTTCTCGCCGCTGCTCTTGCCGACTTGAGTACCTATCTGGTTACTTCCGTTCAGCTGGCGCTGGCATTCCCTGCTGCTTCCGGCGGCATCATGGCTTCCTTTGTCAAGTTTGCCGGGATTTTTGCCCTGACGCAGGTGCCGCTGGCGATCAGCGAGGGATTGCTGACTGTGCTCGTATGGAATTGGCTGCAAGCCTATAATTCGCAGGAATTGTCACAGCTGACGCTGCTGAAAAAGGAGGGGTAAAAGATGAAGCGTTGGACAAACTGGCTGCTGCTTCTGGCTGTAGCTGTATTGGCTGTAGTACCTTTGCTGGTGGTGAAGGATTCGGAGTTTGGCGGAGCCGATGGAGCGGCAGAGGAAGCGATCATGGAAATAGCTCCCGACTACGAGCCGTGGTTTCAGCCTTTGCTTGAACCGCCCGGCGGCGAAACCGAAAGCCTCTTGTTCGCCCTGCAGGCAGCCTTGGGTGCAGGCGTGATCGGGTATGCCATCGGCTTGTACCGGGGCAGGCTGAAAAACAGGCAAGAATGATTGGACGGATCGACTCCCTCGCTTACGAAAACAGGCTCAAGCGGCTGCCGCCCGGACAGAAGCTGTTCTTTTCATTGGCGATGCTGCTTCTTGCGCTGATCAGCCACCCGCTTGTCCAAGGAATGTTGTTCGTCTGGATGAGCATCTGGATCGTCGTCTACGCCCGGACGCCATGGCGTATTTATCTGGCAGTGGTGGCAGCTTCATTCGCTTTTCTGCTCGCGGGAAGTCCGGCGCTGCTCCTGGAGGTAACGAGACTTTCGGAATGGACAAGGGGCGGCGATGTGCTCGCGTACTGGCAGCTGGGAGGCTGGGTCGTCTATGCGACGGCAGAGGGGCTAATCCGGGCATGGAGTCTGGCAGCCCGTTCGCTGGCGGCGCTGTCCTGTTTTTCCTTTATTCTCTTTACGGTTCCCTTTGCGGAGGTCCTGCAAGTATTTCGCCGGATCGGCATCCCCTCCATCCTGACTGATCTTATGATGATTATGTACCGCTTCGTGTTCGGCCTGCTGGAGACGGCCGAGCAGATCTGGACGGCGCAAAAGGCCAGAGGAGGGCACCGCGGCGCAGCGGGAACGCTCAGGGATGCGGGCAGGCTGATCGTACAATTATTTATCCGCACAATGCAGCGCTATCGCCAGCTGTACATCAGCATGACGGCAAGGGGGTTTACGGACGATTTCCGTGTCTTGGCCCAAGTCTCCCACATGCGCTCGAAAAGATATGAATGGGAAGCGATAGCAGGCTGTCTCTTGCTGACGATGCTGGAGTGGTGGATGGGAGGATGAGAAGCGAGTGGCAGTTGAAGTGACGACCGAAGCGAAAACACAATGGAAAAGAGCAGCGAGAGTAGACGTGCTGCGCTTTTCAGACGTCCACTACACCTATCCGGGAGCTCGCCAGCCGGCGCTCAACGGACTTTCTCTCGGTGTGCCTGCGGGAAAAAAGTGCGTGCTCCTGGGTCACAACGGTTGCGGGAAGTCTACGATGTTTTTGCATGCAAACGGGATTTTTCGCCCGAACCAGGGCCAAGTCCTGTGGAAAGGGGAGGAAGTTCCCAATAACCGCGCTTATTTGCACGAACTGAAACAGAAGATCGGTCTGGTGTTTCAGGACCCGGAGCAGCAGCTGATCGCCACGACGGTTGCCGAAGACCTCTCCTACGGATTATGCAATCAAAAGCTGCCGGAAGACATTGTCAGGGAAAAGGTGTGCCGCACGATGGAAACGTTTGGGATGACCGACTGGGCAGAGACTCCGATTCACAAACTCAGCCTTGGTCAGAAACGGCGTGTGGCGTTGGCCGGTGTCATGGTGCTGGAGCCGGAGCTGCTTTTGCTGGACGAGCCGACGGCTTATCTGGATCAGGGACAGACGAAACATTTTGTCCAAGAGCTGGACCGGATTCATGCGGCCGGAACGACGATATTGATGGCAACGCACGACGTCGACCTCGCATTTGCCTGGGCAGACTGGGTGCTCGTCATGGAAAAAGGGCAGCTGGCGCTGGAAGGAGAGCCGGAAGCTGTCTTCTCCCACCGGGACACTCTGGAGAGGCTGCAGCTGCGTAGGCCTGTCGTATTTGATGTGTGGGAGGCGCTGCCTGATGCCCTGCGAGAAGAGATCGGCTCTCCCCGGGTGCCGAGGAAAGTGGAGGAGCTGACAGCGGGATTGCGCAAGAGAGCAGCAAGCTTTATCACATAAACAGGCTTCTTTAACCCGTCGGAGCCGTACTGCTTATTCGCGTAGCCGTTTTTGCCGGAGCAGATATGTGACGCTCCTCACACCCCGAGGACCGCTGTTTCGCTACGATAATGGTAGCTGCAGATTCATTGGCGGGACAGAAAGGGGAGGAGCAGATGGGCCTGTTGTTGAAAGAGCGCGATTACGCCCAAAGTCCCTTTATCGTCATTTGGGAGGTGACGAGAGCGTGTGCCTTGCATTGCCTGCACTGCCGGGCCGAGGCGCAGTACGCGTCGGACCCGGCGCAATTGACGTTTGAAGAAGGGAAAAGGCTTGTCTATCCGAGCGGATTTCTCCCTGTAAAGGCGGGAAATGTTCGCGAGGGCTCTTTGCAACAGATCTATCGGGAAGCGCCTGTGATGAAGCAGCTGAGGGACAAATCCCTCCTAAAGGGAAAGTGCGGCCGTTGTCCATACAAGGAAATCTGCGGAGGCTCAAGAGCCCGGGCATACGGAGTGACGGGCGATTACTTGGAGAGCGATCCCTGCTGTGTATACGAGCCGGAAAAAAGTGCGGTGGAAAGCGGAGAATCATACGATGCGACGTAAGCAATCAGCTGTTCTGTCTATCGGAAAAGGAAGGGAGGAGCCAGAATGAGATCGTTCATCCCCAATCAGCACGGCGCCTGGGCGATGCTGATCGTGCCTTTTCTGTTTGGAGTGTTCGCGTCCACCCCGGTGATCCTTCACCTTCCCTTGTTTCTGTGCTGGTTGCTCCTGTATCTGTTTACCTTTCCGCTGCTGCAGTTGATTCGCACCGGAAAGGGAGAGCGCTACAAAAAGCCGCTTTTGGTGTATGGCGTGCTGCTCGCTCCGCTTGCCGGGGTGCTGCTTATGGCAAAGCCGGGACTGGTCTGGTACGCGCTGTCGCTGCTGCCGTTCTTCTTGATCAACTGTTACTACGCCCGTAAAAATCAAGAGCGGGCGCTTTTGAACGATTTTGCCGCAGTGCTTCTGTTTAGTTCCATCGTATTTGTCACCTATCAAATCGGCGGAGGCAACGACTGGAGCGCCGCTGTATCGCTGTTCTCTCTGAGTGTGCTTTACTTTTCGGGAACGGTTTTTTACGTCAAAACGATGATCCGCGAGAAACGGAACAAAGCGTTTTACGGGCTGTCTGTTGGCTATCACATCGTGCAAGCTGCCGTTATGGGCTGGATGTTTTCCCTCTGGCTGCTCTTGCCGGCCGGCGTGCTGCTGATCCGGGCGATCGTTTCGCCTCGGCTGCAGCCGTCAATTAAAGTGGTTGGAATCTCGGAGATCGGTTATGCCGTGTTAATGACGGCAACCGTCCTGTGCTTGTATACATGAGGAAATCGGCGGGTTCCTGTATGCGGTCTTGCAGCCGGGGCCTTATCTCTCACTCGCCGGATGATGTCGTAGAAGCCTGGGATCACTAGAAACGAGTCTTTGGAAGGGGTTCCCAAGGCTCGTTTCTTTTTGGAAAAACCTAGCATCCTCTTTCAGTCTTTTGTATAATGATTGTTACATAATGAATGGGAGGCGTTTTTATGAAGTGCACGATGATCGTCAGGGCTCAAATCCAAATTCAGGGGGAAGACGCATAACTTGCCCTGTAACCTGCGAGCTTCCCCTGTAATGGGGAAGGGGTTCCATTTTGGTGGAAAAAGAACGGAACGAACAAATTTGTTTACAAACAGAGGGTGTGGAAGCTGCCGGTCCCGCTCGAACCTTTGGTCGTTTAAAAGCGGCATTGGCCTGGCTCGGCTTCCTCGGATTTTTCAGCGTACTGAATGAAACCGTATTTACGGTATCCTTGCCGGACATTGCAAAGCAATTTGGCGTACCGCCATCGACTGCTAACTGGGTGACGATCAGCTTTGTCATTACGTTCGGGATCGGCTCGGCCATTTATGGAAGATTGTCCGATATGTACGGCGTCAAATGGCTGCTTGTCATCGGCCTGTGCATATACAGCGGAGGATCGCTGCTCGGCTTGTTCGCGCAAGCCTCATTTCCGGCTGTCCTCGCCGCCCGTTTTATTCAAGGGGCGGGTGCATCGGCTGTCCCTGCGATGATCATGGTGATGATTGCCCGTTATGTCGGGGCTGGAGATCGCGGGAAAGCGTTTGGTGTCGTAGGTTCCCTGATCGCCATGGGGGAGGGAATCGGCCCTGTCATCGGGGGCGTCATCGCGGATTCGATCCATTGGTCGTTCCTGTTTTTGATCCCGGTAGTGACGCTCGTCTCCATCCCTTTCTTTCTGCGGGCTTTGCCTGACGAGCCTGCTCGCAAAGGGAAGGTGGATGTCCCGGGAGCTTTGCTGCTTTCCGCTGTGATTGTGATGTTTACCCTCTATACGACAGGATACCAATGGGGTTATCTCGCCGGAAGCATTCTTCTGTTGGGCGTGTTTGCCCTTTATATCCACCGAGCAAATGAGCCCTTTATTGAACCAGCCTTGTTTGGGAAGCCAAGGTTTGTAAAAGGCGTTTTGAGCGGATGCATGCTGCTTGGAACGGTGGCAGGCTTCATTTCCATGGTGCCGTATATGATGCGGGAGATGCATCATCTGAGTACGGGCTTGATCGGGGGAGGCATTTTGTTTCCGGGTACCATGAGCGTAGCGTTATTCGGTGCCATTGGAGGCAGACTGGCCGACAGACGAGGGCACGCCTTTGTCATGACTCTCGGCGTATCCATGATCACTGCCAGCTTCCTTGTCACAGCGCTGTTCGCGGAGCAAACGCCGTGGCTGACGACTGGAGCATTGGTGCTGACATTTGGCGGTTTGTCCTTTGTCAAAACGGTGATCTCCTCCAGTGTGGCAGATACGCTGGAAGAGCACGAAGCTGGCGCTGGCATGGGGATGCTCAATCTGGCATGCTTCTTGTCTGAGGGAATCGGGATCGCGATTGTCGGCGGAATGCTGTCGAACCGCTTTCTGGACTTCCCTTTGCTTCCGACGGTGAGCCAGCCTGGAGCATTCGCCTACAGCAATTTGCTGCTCGTTTTTGTTTTGGTCATGTTCGCTGGCCGAGCCGTATACGCGTTGGCTTTTGACCACAGGCGTAGATGACTCGCCTTTGTACAGCGTAAACGATTGTATGAGAAAAACAGCCGTGCTCGTCCGGCTGTTTTTTTGTCTAAAGAAATTTTTCCTGCCCTCCTTTAACTTTAGTTAGTCTACAGAACAGGAATTTAGAACTAGACTGAAGGTGCCCGTTGTAAAGGTTTTCTTATCCGTTGATGGAACGCCGTGTGCGCTGAAAGGCGCCCGCACGGTGTAGGCTCGTTCGAAAGCCATGCCTGGTATAAGGCGAGAATAGCGACGATTCGAATCCTCCAGTGGTCGTTTGGGTTCAAGAGCAAACGGCAGGTGGAGATCATTGGGTAAACAAGGGGGAATATCATGACGGCTTCCATGTAGTGGTGAAAAGCACAAAGGCAGGCAGTGTATATCTCGTTCCAAGCGGCACACCCCGCGATGAGAACAGTATCCGGCTGGCCGCAGTCGGCAGTGCCGATGTGACCGCAGCCGATGCGGAAACGGTGATCGCCATCGCTCCGAGGGAGACAAAGCTGACCCATGGAGAACGATACGTTCTTTATGCAGTGGATCAAAAGGGTGTTGTATCTCTGCCCACCTCGACAGTTTTTACCGTTGATCTGGAAGGACCTGTCTCGGAGGATGCAGAGACAAAAGCCGGGGGATGGGAAGAGACAGCGATGATGAATGAGCCGAGTTCTGGCGGAGCAGCTGCGGTTTTGCCAAATGGTGAAATTTTGGTCGCTGGGGGCAGTATCAAAAAAACAGTGGAAATGTACGATCCGAGTCGCGAAAAGTGGACACAGCTGGAAGACATGGGCGTGCCTCGTTACGGTCCGGCTGCAGCCGTACTGCCGGATGGCAAGGTGCTGGTAGTGGGCGGCGACCCGGAAGGAAGGGGCTCATTCTTGAAATCGACAGAAGTGTACAATCCTGAATCGGATAGCTGGACTGCGGGTATCCCGATGGGTACGGAACGATTTAAACCGGTTGCTGTAACGCTCGAGGACGGAAGAATTCTCGTAGCCGGAGGTTTTTCAGGGAAAGGGGTTCAAAAGTCGGCGGAAATTTTTGATCCCGAGACCGAAGAATGGAGCAGCGCTGCAAACATGAATACGGGAAGAGAGGGTGCTGGCGCAGTCCTTCTTTCAACCGGAGAAGTGTTGGTGATGGGCGGTATAGGTCCGGCCGATCAACAACTGACGTCGGCGGAACTCTACGATCCCGCATCGGATTCGTGGACATACGCAAGTGACATGAATGTGAAACGATACAAGCCTTCAGCTGTCGCATTGGTAAATGGCAAAGTGCTGGTAGTAGGGGGGATTTCGGAGAGATCGGCAGAAATGTATGATCCTCGAACCGATACGTGGGAGTATACCGTTCCTCTTTCCGATATGCGCTTGGAAGGAGTTGCTGCGCCTCTTCCGGATGGTCGCGTCCTTGTAGCTGGGGGCTTCGATCGGTCAGGTGAATTGGCGACAGCCGAGATCTATACGCCTCATCTGCAAGTAACGCTTTTGTTTGCAGAAGATGTCGCGCTTATCAGGGATCTTGATGACATCAAGGGTATGATCGGTTATTCGGTAGACGGAGGTCCCTTCAAATCTTTAGGCCGGGACGATGCCGTTCAATTTTCCGCGAACAAGCTGGTGATTACGCTTGATATTTTGCCAAACGGAAGTGCTGTTCAGGTGAAGCTCGGGGAAGCGATTGTGGAGGATGAAGCCGGGAATCCGAATGAGGAGCTGCTGACAGAGGAGCTGCGCTACTGAAACAGGATTACCGTTCACGTGAATGATCGGTGCCTAGCATATAGCCTAAAGGAAAGCCCTTGGTATTGCCTACTGGCAACAGCCAAGGGCTGAAAAGCTTGGTACTACGATATTTTGAAATTCGTGAAGCCAGTGCCCGTAAAACAATTAGTCGCAATCACAGCCAACAATTACCAGGAGGACGAAGAGAACCAGGACTAACGCAAAGTTGTCGCCAAAAATTCCGCAGCTGGACATTGATATCACTCCTTTACTGAGATTGAGAAAAACTTCAAGATCAAGTTATGCGAAGAATATATGCAGGGTAAGGGCGAGCGCGGAAGGATCTGGAATTTGGGCAAAATCAAAACATGCGAGGCAAACCATGCCTGATCGTGTTATGTTCAGACTGGGCAGCGCAAAGCTTGCTACAGGGTCAGAATAATAACGGGACCTGCCATACCGGTTGCAAGCAGGACGTGAGCTGGATGCGAAAGTGGCGGAGGCGCTGGGTTGGGACTTTCTAACAGAAGAAGGATTTATGGATGAATATTTGCCTTGCTTCTCTACTTCGTGGGATGGAATAGGATCCCTGGTGAAGGAAGCGAGGAGGATCGGTATATATTTGGGGATAAATGCGGTTCCTGATAGAAGATATGAGGCATATGCATGGGATGAAGTTAATCAGAAACGTTATGAAATAGGCGGAAGAACAGCTCGGCTTGCTGTTTGTTCGGTATTTCTAACGGCTAAGGGAATCACTATTTAACAAAAGAGAAATTTTTGATGCAATAGGAGATTGAAAAATGAAAAGTGCCTCAACATTGAGGCACTTTCGTTCGGCTTAAAATGTCCTAGTACAATACCGAACAAACATTTGGGGCAGCTCCGCAATTTAACGGTTCAGCAGCTGTAGCGCCACTAGCTACAGACATAACCATCATGATTGCAAAAGCGAACGCGGCGAACTTTTTCATAGTAATCACCACCTTTTCCAATATTCGGATAAATTGTAACCCAAATTCTGGATAATAGCAATGGCAGAATAAAAAAAGCCTACTCGCAGGGAGCCAAATGTAGGTTCGCTGCCAACATTAAAACCATGGCAAACCGCGAGGGGGTACGGAAGATGAGCACACAAGAACAAGCGGAAAAAGGAATCGATCAGCTCTTTCCACGGCTGCAGCTTTCGGAAACGAAAAATGAATGGAAAGCGAGGCAGATCGAGCGGGCACTACAGTATTCGTTGGACGAAACAGAGAGAAAAATCATTGGAAAAAAGTACCTGAATCCAGTCAGAGTAAGCGACATCGACGTGTACTTGGACTTGGGGCTGACAAAGGATCAATACTACCCGAAAAAGAAAGAAGCTATCTTTCAAATTGCCACGGCACTCCGCATCATTTGAGTGCCGTTTTTTATTTTCCCGCCAAAAACCCGACAGAAAGCAGGACAAAAATAGGGACAAAATCACGGACAAAACCATGGACGTTTTTTCCATACGGGATCGGTAACCTTGAATTAAGAGCAAGGCATCGAGGCTCTTGGGAGATACCGTCTATCCCTTATCAATGACGTACCTGAGCGAATCTATGGATGTTGACGAATGTGGCCTTACGAGAGGGGGACATTCTGAGTCTGAACGCGCTAGTCTTGCGACGATCGTAGCAGGGAACATGCAACTTTTCTTTGTTGCTGTGCTTTAACAAGCGGTTTTCAGGTTTAGGCACCCCTCTCGGAACTTTAGAAAATCGCGATTACGCGGTTGGGACATATCGGACAGGGGATAACGTGCGAGACCTATGGCTCCTGCCCCTCGCCCTTTGTCCAGTACTTCTCAACGAGTTATCGAAGTAGAAGGTTGATTATTGGGTAAAATAAAAACCAATATTATGAATTTTTTTATATTTAGGTTAAAATATGGTAATCTTAGTTGTCACAAGCTGCTTCAACAACTGTAAACTTAGGAGTCAAAAAAGTAACGCAAGCAGCAGCGCTATGGTGCTGGTCAGCATCGTCAGTATCTGTATTGGATTATTTTGGTATTAAAGTTACTCAATCAGATTTTGTTGAATATGTTAAAGGTGAGGTTACGAATAAAGCGGGAAGTATTTCTGAGGTTATGGATGGCCTTGATCATTATGGGCTTCGAAGTTATCGAGAGAATAACTCATTAACATTTAAGGAGACGGCAAAGGAAATAAACAATGATATACCTTTAATAGCACGAATTAAATGGAAAACCGGGAATACAAGTATTGGTCATATGGTTGTTATTGATGGCTACACAAACGACTCAACTAGATATCTAAGGTATATGGATCCTGATAAAGGTGAGTACTCTATTATGCCTTATGACAAATTTGCAGATAGCTCGGGTCAAGAGTGGACCCATACCCTATATGGATTCGAAGAAAATTAATTGAGGAGGTAAAAAATGAAGAAGGTTACTTTAGCGGTTTTGGGAATAGCAACTCTTGCTGCAATGTTTTCGTTTTCTGCTGTCGGGGCAATTAATGAAGGGAAAAAGGACGCCTTTAATGCATATAAAAAGTTCGAGTCAGCAAGCAATAATAAGACATTACAAAAAAATAATGTGAACGACTTCTCTTTGTCTGATTACTCAATTGACAGCGCACAATTACCTGATACAAAAACAATAAAATCTTTTAAAGGTTCTAGTCTTACTGAATTACTTGTACCTTCAGATGAAAAACTGTGGTTTATCATGGAGGGAGATAAAGCTAAAGGTATAGTTATAGCAACGGATACCGAGCCAATTCAAGCAGGGCGCGAAAAAACAGGGCCGGAATTGTATGAAATGTTCAATAATATAATTCAAGAGTTTGGTAAAGATGTTCAAGTGAATTATTTGGACTACGCAGGCGGATTTATTTTTGTTGCGGTTGATGCTAATGGAAATGAAGGTATATGGCTCGAAGAACGTGCAGCAAGACTTCTTGATCTTAGTCCCGGAACCAAGTACAGTACTGAACAAGTTCTTGAAAGTATCAACGATGGGTTAAACTCTAGCGATGAGAAAGTCTCTGAAGATGATTCGCTAAGTGGAGGAAAATAAGAAAGTAAGGGACAGCGATATGCTGTCCTTTTTTTATCATCGAAAATATACATAAAGAAAGTAACAATTTCAAAACAGATTATACTTTTCCGCAACTCATTAATGAACAAATGGAGGTGGGTGAGACGTAGTGCGGCAGTTCGTTGAACGATCGACCGGGGAAATATACTACACCGAGGAAGTGCTGCGCCGATCGGACGAGATCGTGAAAGTTTTTCGTCCAGTTGGCTGAAATCGATCATTGGTCAAACGGAAGAAGAGGTTACAAAGTTGTTTGGGGCTGCATACTTCAATGAGAACGGAGTACGGATGTACGGAAGTCATACGAGAAGCGATGTCAGTTATGTTTGACGAGAACATCGGCTATAAGATGATAAACTTGCGGGCTGAGACATTAACCGAGAAGCCGGCTTTCCGGAATCTTTTTGAACGGAAACGGTTCATCATACCTGCACGATTATCGCCACACGGCCAAATGAGGTTGTGAAAGATATTCACGACCGGATCCCGGTTATTCTTCGACAGGAAGACGAAGCGATCTGGCTGGACCGTTCATTTTGTGAGTGATGAGGTGATTTTGTATCGTTTGTCCCCAATCTGTCCCCAATTCTTGGGTGAAAGACAAGAAAACAATTGATATAACAGGATTTTGATACAAGCTTACCTCTTACAGATCGTAATACAGCTCATATTCCTTCGGATTTACCGTACGTTCAACTTCCTGAATTTCGCCGCGCTTCAGCTCAATCCAGCTCTCGATCACCTCGCGGGTGAAGACGCCGCCTTCCAGGAGGAAGTCGCAGTCGCGTTCCAAAGCGTCCAGAGCTTCAGCCAGCGAGCCTGGAGCGCTCTTGATATCCACTTTTTCGGCATCGGACAAGTCGTAGATGTTTTTGTCGATCGGACCGTAGCCCAGCTCCCGCGGGTCCAGCTTCCGCTTGATTCCGTCCAGTCCGGCCATCAGCATGGCGGCGAAAGCCAGATAAGGGTTGGCGGTGGAGTCCGGGGTGCGGAATTCGATGCGGGCAGCTTTCGGCGTTACGGCCGCAACTGGAATGCGGACAGCCGCCGAGCGGTTTCCTTTGGAAAAGACCAGGTTGACCGGCGCTTCGTAGCCGGGAACGAGCCGTTTGAAAGAGTTGGTGCTCGGATTGGTCAGGGCGATCAACGCCGGCGCGTGATGCAGGATGCCCCCGATGTAATAGAGAGCCGTCTCGCTCAGGTTCGCATAGCCGCCTTTTTCAAAAAACAGCGGAGTGTCGCCGTTAAAGAGGCTTTGGTGGACATGCATGCCCGATCCGTTGTCGCCGACGATCGGCTTCGGCATAAAGGTGGCGGTTTTGCCGTGCTTGGCTGCCACATTGCGGACGATGTACTTGAACAGAAGCAGATTGTCGGCTGTCCGGGTCAGCGTGTCAAAGCGGAAGTTGATCTCGCCTTGACCGGCTGTCGCCACTTCATGATGATGGCGCTCAACCTTCAGGCCGGCTTGCGTCATGAGGGTGCACATTTCGTTGCGGATATCCGTTTGCGAATCGGTCGGTTGAACCGGGAAGTAACCGCCTTTGTTGCGGACCTTGTACCCCAGGTTTTTTCCTTCCGCGCCGGTATTCCAGTAAGCCTCTTCGGAATCGATGTGGAAGAAGGAGCCGGACGGGCCGGAAGCGTAGCGTACGTTGTCAAACAGGAAGAACTCCGATTCCGGTCCGAAGTAGGCATCTGTCGCCACTCCGAGCTCCTGCAAATACGCTTCCGCCTTCAGGGCGATGCCGCGAGGATCGCGATCGTAAGCGGAACCGTCCGGATTGTGGATGTTGCAAACGATATTTAATGTTTTCGCTTCGACGAATGGATCGATGAATGCGCTGTCCGTGTCGGGAATGGCGACCATATCGCTTTCTTCAATGCCCTTGTAGCCTGTAAGGCTGGAGCCGTCAAAAGCGACGCCGTTGTGGAACGTGTCCTCGTCGACGGCATAGGCAGGAATGGTGACATGGTGCTGGCGACCGAGCAAATCTACAATGCGGAAGTCCACATATTCAATGTTTTCCAATTCGATAAGAGACAGAATTGCTTTAGAATCCATTCAAACCACTCCATTCACGAATGTTTATTTGCATTAGTTTTTGAATGTTCGTTTTTCTTTCTCTTCTATACTTGGGATTATAAAATTTTCAGAACAGGACTGTCAAGAGGTTTAGTTACATTTTATGTTAGTTTTTCTAACATCATATTGCGGGCTATTTTATCTGGTTCCTTTTTTGTAAAATATAGACGAACTATTTTGAATGAGGGGTGGAGGGGTTTTGGCGAAGGTATTGGTGTTGGGAGCGGGGGCAGTTGGCGGTTATTTCGGTGCCCGGCTGGCCGAGAAAGGGGTAGACGTCACCTTTCTGGTAAGGGAACGCAGGCGGAAGCAGCTGCAGGAAAGAGGTCTCAGAGTACAGAGCGTTCACGGAGATATTCACCTGGAGCAGCCCGGAACGATTGTGTCGGGAGAGTCGGCAGGGCCGTTTGATGTCATCCTGCTATCCAACAAGGCGTACCATTTGGAAGACAGCATCGAAGCGATCGCAGCGTACGTAGGCGAGCAAACGGTGATTCTGCCGCTTTTGAACGGCATTGCCCACATGGAGCGGCTGTGGGAGAAATTCGGTCGCCATCAGGTGCTGGGCGGATTGTGCTTCATCGAAACGACACTGAACGAAGAAGGCGATGTCGTCCAGACAAGCCAGACAAATGAAATGGTTTTTGGCGAGTGGGCCGGTGGAGAGAGCGAACGCGTCGAAGCGCTCAAACAGGCGTTTTCCGGTACGAAAGCGAGCATTCGGGCCAGCGCCGACATTCAGCGGGACATGTGGCAAAAATACTTGTTTATCACCACTTTGTCAGGGATTACGACCTTGATGAATTCGTCAGTCGGACCGATTCGCGATGCGGTGTACGGGCTGGAGCTGACACGCCAGCTGGCCGAGGAGAGCGCAGCCGTCATGCGCAAGCTGGGAGCTCCGATCGATCCGGATGTTGTAGACAAACAGATGGATACATTCATGAAGCAAGGCTATCGGATGAAGGCTTCCATGCTCCGCGATATGGAAAAAGGCTTGCCGGTGGAGGCGGACCACCTGCAAGGGTATTTGATCCGGAAGGCTGACCAGCTGGGGATGTCCGTTCCGCTCCTCAAGGTGGTTTACAACAATTTGAAGGTATACGAATTGAAGCGTGAAGCGGCCAAATAAGTTATAATGAAGGCAATACGCAAAATGGAGGAGGGGTAAACATGGAAGTCGTCAAGATTTCCCCCCGCGGCTATTGCTACGGCGTCGTTGACGCTATGGTGCTCGCGCT
Source organism: Brevibacillus borstelensis (assembly GCF_037834415.1). GTDB lineage: Bacteria > Bacillota > Bacilli > Brevibacillales > Brevibacillaceae > Brevibacillus > Brevibacillus borstelensis_A. The sequence goes on from NZ_JAUMSJ010000035.1 coordinate 50,305, forward strand.
CAAAACGGCACAAAACTTCGATCTGCCCCGTCCCATACACATTCTCGGGATGATTGTGCACAACGCGCATGTGGTTGACTCGTTTGAAAAGATGGGGGTCAAAACACTGGATGGCGAAGACCGGCTTGCCCTCCTGGATCAGATAGACGAAGGGACAGTCATTTTCACGGCCCACGGCGTTTCGCCGGAAGTGCGAAAAAAAGCCCGCGATAAAGGCTTGACGGTCGTGGATGCCACGTGCCCGGATGTCACCAAGACGCATGATTTGATCCGCGAAAAGGTGGCAGAGGGATATCACGTCATCTACATCGGCAAAAAAGGGCATCCGGAGCCCGAGGGGGCAGTCGGAATCGCTCCCGAGCGGGTGCATCTGGTGCAGACAGTGGACGAAATCGAAAAGCTGTCGATGCCGACCGACAAACTGATTGTCACCAATCAGACCACGATGAGCCAGTGGGATGTCAAGCACTTGATGGATGCGATCATCAAGCGTTTTCCGCAAGTGGAGGTCCACAATGAAATCTGCCTGGCCACGCAGGTGCGGCAGGAAGCCGTTGCCGAGCAGGCGGGGGAGGCCGAATTGACCATCGTCGTGGGCGATCCCCGCAGCAACAACTCCAACCGGCTCGCTCAGGTAGCGGAAGAGATCGCCGGTGTTCCGGCATATCGCATCGCCGACTTGTCTGAGCTTGATCTGGAATGGCTGAAGGGGAAAAAGCGGGTTGCCGTAACTTCCGGGGCGTCCACCCCGACACCGTTGACGAAAGAGGTCATCCAGTTTCTCGAGCAATACGATGAGGCCAAACCGGAGACCTGGGAGAAGAAGAGAACCGTCAATATGAATAAAATCCTTCCATCGGTAAAGTAAAACGCCGATAATCGTCAGGCGTCTGGCTCACTGCAGCAGGAGAGCCGGAGACAGGGAACGGATGCGGATGCACCTGCTGAAGACGAGCTCTGTTTGCTCGTCTTTTCTTGGTTAAGGGGAATACCAGAAAGCGGTGTGACCTGAGCAAAAGCGGTCGGCTCGATCACAAGTCCCGGCGTTTGGCTGCCACTCGCGCGTTCAGGCGCATCACAGCTGACGCTTCGCCAAAGGGCAAAGCGAAACAAAGCGTTTGAAAGTCAGAAGGAGGATTATATGGAGGGCAAGGTCCGGCAGCATGTGAGCCTTTGTGCTCTGTACTTGTTTATCTACTACGGATACGGGGCGCTTTATCCGTTGATTACGCAGTATTATCAGTCCATTCAGCTAACAGGTACACAAATCGGCATCATCAGTGCAGTGACCCCCGTCGTATCCATGGTTACCCAGCCGGTATGGGGGATGATCTGCGACCGCTTTCAGATACGGAAGCCTGTATTGATGCTGGCGCTGGCCGTGTCAGGTTTTGTCGGGCTGTTCTTTCCGGCGGTTTCGACGTTTGCCTTTGTTTTTCTTTTGTACATCATGCTCTCTATTTTCCAAAGCGCGCTGGTGCCCATTTCAGACAGCATGGGTCTAGGGTATGCCAAACAACATCACCTCCAGTTTGGGGACATTCGCCTGTGGGGGGCGGTCGGCTTTGCCGTGGCGGCCTTGTTGACAGGGCTCGCGCTGGAACAATGGGGCACGGCAAGCATCTTCGTTTCCTACTGTGCGGCGTCGCTGACTGCTGTCTTGTTTTTGCGGAATATTCCGGATCATACCGAATCGGCCCCCCGTATTGGCGGGAGTCTCCGTCAGGGCATCGTGGAGCTGTTGAAGCTTCCACGCTATGTTCTCTTCCTGATCGCTTCTTTTTTTATCTACGGGGCCATTAATGCACACAACATCTGGTTTTCGCTGTATTACCAGCATATCGGCGGCTCTGTGGCCGGCATCGGGCTGGCCTTCATGCTCTTTGCCGGCAGCGAAGCGCCGTTCATGAAGCTGGCCGGTTTCTTTGTGAGACGCTTCGGACTGGAGCTGACGATTCTTTTGGCGGGGGCTGTTTCCGCAATGCGCTGGCTTTGGTACAGTTCTGCGCCAGGGACGACCGTAGTGATTGCCTTCTTTTTCCTGCAAGGTCTGTCGGTCGGGTTTTACCTGGCTACCGCTTCCCAATTTGTCAGGGACAATACGCCAGCCTCCCTGCAAGTGACCGCGCTGTCCTTGTTCGTGTCAATCGGCAACGGATTCGGATCGATGACCTGCAATCTGGTCGGCGGCTGGATCAAGGATCTCTCGTCCATTCTGGAGACGTATTTGTTCTTCGGGATCGCGACCGTCTTTGGGCTGATTCCCTTGCTTGTCATTCGCTACGGGCCGTGGAAGCAGCCCCGGTTTGCTCAAAGCAGTCAGTTCTAGCAAAGGACTGCGGGAGTGTGTGGGTTCATGGAAAAAAGGACAGCTAATTGACGATCAGCGTCCCTTGATATCCGGTTTCCGGATAGCCCGGCGTATTGGAGATAAATGTATACTGCCCTTCCTGCTCAGCCAAAAATTGCAGCGTCGCCGACTGGTTTGGCTTCAAATCGGCGGATGCTACGTTCAGCTCGCGGATTACCAGATTGTGCGGGCGAATGTCTGAATTGACGATCATCAGGGAGACGGTCTCTCCCTTGTTGACGGAAAGCTTGTCGGGCAAAAAGCCCGCATTGGAGATGGTGACAGTCTGCACGCGTTGGGCAGCCACTGGAGAGGCATACAGGCGGTACTGATGAATAGCCAGTAACCCCAGTATCAGTGCCAACGCGACTAACGGATAGCGAAGCTGCCTGTACCGTTGACGAGTCATTTCCCTTCAGCTCCTTCGCGTGTGCGGATTCGTGGAGATGTTACTACTATCCTGCCCTGGACCTCTTTGGGATAAACAAGCAAGCTTTTGCGCCAGACAGGAAAAAGGAACGCAGAGAAGAGAAAAGGAGAGCGGGAATGCTCTCCTTTTGCGTTAGGCGAGAGACTGCGACTCGCGAAACAACGAGAAGGCCATGTACAGCGCGACGCCCCAGATAATCAGCGCGGAGACGATGTTCAAACCGCGTAGCAATTTGCCGGAGGTGTCCAGCCTTCCTGCGGTTCTTCCGGCGACGGCAAGCGCGAAGAACCAGAGCCAGGAGACGAGGATGCAGGAGAGGGAGAAAGCCCATTTCAGCATGTCCGCATACTGAAGCGAGCTTGTTCCGATGACCCCGATCGTGTCCAGGATGGCATGCGGATTGAGCAGGGAGACGGAAGCGGCGAACATGATCTGCCGTTTGGGGGTGAACCGCTCCGCCGCTCCCTTTTCGACAGCGGGGCGGCTTCGCCAGGTCATGAAGCCCATGTACGCGAGAAAACAGACACCGACTGCAAACAGGATCATTTTCAGCCAGGCAAAGGTAAGAACGATCAGAGAGACGCCAAGCACAGCGAGCAAAATAAGTGCGGTATCGCAAAGAGCGGCAGTGATGACGACAGGCAGCACGCGCCAAAGCGTAGGCTGCAGGGCGCCTTGATTAAACACAAACACGTTTTGCGCTCCTAGAGGCAAGATTAAGCCGAGGGCGAGCGCGAACCCATGCGCGATTGCTTCCCACATGCGGGAGCCTCCTTTTTCCGTTTTCACAGGTTTTAGCCTACGTGAAAACAAAGGGAATGTCTCCAGCCAATTGGCTTGCTTATAACCCAACCAATTTGTAAAATAGCAAGAAATGTGAACGAGAAAGGAGGGACACGACATGCTGAAGCTGGACTGGAAGCCGGATAAACTGGCTGATACCCCTGTGTATCTGCAAATGATCCAATATATGAAGGAAAAGATCGCAAGCGGCGAGTGGCCGATCAACACCCGCCTTCCCACGCAAAGGGCGATGGCGGAGGCTTGGGGAGTGAATCGCAGTACAGTGATCACAGCTTTGGACGAGCTGAAGGCCGAAGGGCTGATCGAGTCCGTCATGGGCAGCGGAACGATCGTAAGCAACAATACGTGGTCGCTCCTCACATCGGCAGCCCCGCCCGATTGGATGAGCTATGTACAGACAGCAGACCATCCGTCCAATATGCAGACCATCCAGGATATCAACAAATACGAGAGCGATTCTTCCATGATCCGTCTGGGAACAGGAGAGCTGTCTCCGGAGCTTTTGCCGCTCAGGGAAACGGAAGAGATCCTCAGTTCCCTGAATGGACGTCTTACCCATCTGGGGTACTCGGAGCCAAAAGGCTGGCTGCCGCTGCGAGAGGCCGTCAGCGGCCATCTGCGGACAAAAGGGATAGAGGCGACGCCCGCCTCGATATTGATTGTGTCAGGCGCTCTGCAAGCTCTGCAATTGATCTCGCAGGGAATTTTGCGTCAGGGCTCCGGTATTTTGCTGGAGCGTCCTTCCTATCTTTACTCGCTTTCGGTTTTCCAATCTTCCCGGATGCGCCTCTTGGGTGTCCCGATGGACGAGGAAGGGATTCGGCCGGAGTCTTTGTCCAGGCAGAAGCAGCTTCACGATGCGGCGCTCTTGTATACGATTCCTTCCTTTCACAATCCGACCGGCGCGTTCATGTCTGAAAGCAGAAGGCGTCAGGTCATGGCTATCTGCGAGCGTGAGCGCCTCCCGGTTCTGGAGGACGATGTGTACGGAGAGCTGTGGCTGGATGAGCCGGGGCCGCTCCCGCTGAAAGCGCTGGATCAGAACGGGCTGGTCCTGTATGCAGGCAGTTTGTCCAAGACGCTCAGTCCCGGGCTGCGGATTGGATGGGTCGTCGGGCCGGAGCCGGTGATCGAACGGCTCGCCGATGTGAAAATGCAGACGGATTACGGCGCAAGCGCGCTGTCCCAGCTGGCGGCAGCCGAGTGGCTGCGGGAAGATCGCTACGACCGGCATCTTAAGCGGGTAAGAGCGTCGCTGAAAGAACGCAGAGACCTGGCCTGCAAAGCGCTCCGCCGCTGGTTTTCCGATGTCGCCGATTGGCAGGTGCCGGGCGGTGGATTTTACATCTGGCTGCGCCTGAAGCAGACAAGGTCCATGCGAACGCTTTTTTTGCGGGCGCTTGGCGAGGGCATCCTGTTGAACCCCGGGTATGTGTACGATCAAACCGATAGCAGGCATTTGCGGATTTCCTATGCGTACGCAAAGGAGGGGGAACTGGAGAATGCTCTGTTCCGTCTCTCGCAGCTGTTGCGGAGTTAGCGTGTTTACGTGCCGGGAAAAGGGGAGGAACTGATTGTTAGTGTTTTTAAGGCGTTTGTGAAAAGACGAGAAGTTTTCCAGCAGAAACGGAAAAAGCCTTGGCTTCTAAAGGAGCGGCCGACTGCTGTGTTTGTTCGATGACCTAGCATTTTTAGCAGCGCTAGGTGGTTCCATATAGATTAGTTGGTTACTAAATGGTTATTTTTTAACGATAATGCAAATAAGTTTTAAAATTCATTTTTTTCCCATTATTGCAAAATATCCTTGTAAAGGAAAGGAACAATCGTTCTAGGCAATCATAAA
>NZ_JAUMSJ010000036.1:0-52018 GCF_037834415.1 Brevibacillus borstelensis
AGTACATGCATATCCAGTTTTGAAGGCGCGAAGCAAAAGGCCTTGTTTCCTGTCTCCTGCGGGGGGAGAGAAGCAAGGCTTTTTTTGTGTGCAAAAAACAATTTTAATACTTTAAAAACAGAAATGTATATTATATAATGGGAATTACCAAAAGAAGGGAGCGTGCTACCATGCAAAGTCTGGATTCATACTTGGAGTTGGGTCTGATTGGTATGGCGAGAGGGGGCCGAAACGGTTGGTTTTATGCCCATTTTGGAGCTGCATTCCTGGCTGGTTATTTTATGAATCAGGAGCATGACTTGCCCGAGCATGTAAAGCGAGGAATTGAGCGAATCTGTGAAGGCTTTCGGCAACAAAACCCGGAATGGTATGTACCGCTTCATGATAAAAAGGCAGAACCGCAGCTGATTGAACGCATCGTAGCAGGGGTCAAAAAGAATACAGAGAAGCTGAGAACTTCCGGACACGGATTGGCTTTGGGAGTACTCGCTCTAAAAGCGCTGCGGCAACGCCCTGATCTCATCACAGCTGAGGTCGTGGACGGACTGGTACACGTGTTGGAAGCGACAACCGAGGACAGGCAGGACCGATATTGGGGCATCGATAACTACTTTGACGTGACGGAAGAGGACGTCCGGCCATTTGTTCCACCATATCGGGACACATTGGATATGGCGCAGCGCACATTCGGAGAACTCCATACAGTGGCTGCAGGGAGAAAGATCAACGGAGTCATGTACTTTTTTGCCGGAGAGACCGAGCACAGCATTACGTTCGCGCAAGCGCTTACCGACCTGGAGCGCTTCGGCTACAAGGACTTGGTCGATGCAGGAATGGTGAACCACCGCATCCAAATGCATCTCAACCGCCAGATGCCCGAGGAGGTTCGGAGGGATCAGGTGCAATCCCCAGCGTTTACGTCGATTTTCGCACCGGAATATTGGGGGAAAACATACAACGACCCGCATTCCTTAAAGGTGCCTTATGCCGCGCTGGATCTGCTAAGCAGGCTGCCCGAGGGGGAAAGAGAGAACGCTGAGCACGGTGTTTGCAAATTGCTGACGATCATGAAATAATAAAGGTGTACGGGATGTGCTGCGAATCGGCACATCCTTTTTCGATGAAAAAAGAGCGAGGAAAATCCCAAGCCAATAAAGAAAGCCTGTCCTGAGAAAGATTGTCGTATTCCGCTGTTTTCAAAAACAATAGGGAAATACCAGATAATCCAGCATGACCCAGGATTGGAGAATCATACTATGGCGGCATGACTTATGCAGGTCCACAAGCAAGCGATTCTATGTTACCATGATAAAAATTTATGGTTTTCTGCTTACGGATGGCAGGCACTGTCCACAGAAGGGAGGTTGTTGCCGATGATAAATACGAAAGTGTTGGTCGCGGACGACGATCCGAATGTGTGCGAAATTATCCGGTTGTTCTTTTCCAAACAACAAATTGATTTAGTGGTGGCAAACGACGGGAAGCAGGCCTTAGAGCTTGTGGAAAAGGAGCTTCCCGATCTCATCGTTCTCGATGTCATGATGCCCCATATGGATGGCTTTGAAGCGTGCAGGGAAATCCGCAAGAAATGGGACACACCGATTATCATGCTGACAGCAAAAGATGAAGAATTCGACCGGGTGCTTGGCCTTGAGCTGGGGGCCGACGATTATGTGACCAAGCCGTTCAGTCCACGGGAGCTTGTAGCCCGAATCCGGGCGATATTGAGACGAACGCAGCCGAGAGAAAGACAAGAAGAGGATCTGGCAAAGGTGCTTTCGTTTGATCGGCTTGTCATTGACATTGAAAAACGGGAGGTGCTTGCGGCAGAAGAGAAAATCAATTTTCGCCCGAAGGAGTTCGACCTGCTGGTGCAAATGGCCAAGTCCCCGGGCACTGTGTTTTCACGCGAGCAATTGTTGGAACAGATCTGGGGTTTTGATTATTTTGGAGATGCCCGCACGATTGACGTGCACGTCAAAAAAATCAGGCAAAGGCTTCAGGCGCTTCCTTATGAATGCATCCACACCGTTTGGGGGATCGGCTACAAATTTGGAGTGGATGAAGCATGATGGGGATGTCAAAAAGCATCTTCCGCCGCCTGCTGTTCAGCTTTCTGGCGACGGTTCTCATCGGCTTGGGCTTTTCCGGCATCCTGATCTCCTTTCTAGCCAAGGAGTACATCTATGGTACCCAAAAAGAAGAGATGCTTCGCCAGGCAAAACGGGTGAATGCCGCCATACAAGACAGCAACGAGATCAACCAGGCGCTGCTGGGAAAACTGGCCTCGCTCGATGAATCTGTTAACATGCGCATCTGGCTGTTTGACCAAAACGGCAAGATTGTCGCGACTTCCATGAAGGACGAAGTGTTTACGGGGAAAGCCGTTGCCCGATCGATTGCAGATTCCGTATTAAAAGGAAAAAACGCGGTTACCGAATTAAAGATAGAAGGCTTGGAAGATCCGATGCTATCTGTGGCCATACCCTGGGGCAAGAGGGAAAAGGTATACGGGGGCATCATTCTGCATGCGCCTATCGAAGGAGTAGAGCGAACCTTCGCCCAGATGAGAGAAACGATTTTGTGGGCGACCTTGTTTGGCGTCCTCTTGTCTACGGCAATGGTTTCGTATCTGTCCTGGTCCATTTCCAGGCCGCTGCGCAATATCGAGCGGACGACAGCGGAAATCGGGCGAGGAAACTACTCCGAGCGCGTACAGGTGGACACTGCGGACGAAATTGGCGATCTGGCCCAGACGATCAATACGCTCGCCGGCAAATTGGAGCGGGTGGAACAGGAACGGCAGCACCTGGAACAGGTCCGCAACGATTTTCTGGCGAACGTTTCGCATGAGTTGAGAACGCCGTTGACGGCGATGCAAGGCTTCCTGGAAGCATTGCAGGACGGGCTGGTGGAGGAAGAGGAAGCGCGCCAGAAATACTACGCGGTCATGTATTCAGAGACGTTGCACATCAGCCGGCTGGTCGATGACCTGATGGATTTGATGAAGCTGGAGAACAATGAAGTGACGTTGGCGAAGTTTCCTGTCGATGTGGAAGCGCTCTTGAACAAGGTTGCGTTTTCCTTCACCCCGGAAGCTGAAGAAAAGGGCATCGAAATCGTAGTGGAGCAACCGAAAGGCCTTCCGAAAGTGTACGCGGACAAAGACAGGATCATGCAAATACTCAAAAACCTCGTGAAAAATGCGGTCAAGTTTACCGATGAGGGGATGATTCGTCTCTCAGCCCGAAGCGATGGGCAGTGGGTGGAAATCTCCGTCAGCGATACGGGAATCGGCATATCCGCAGATGATCAGGAACGGATCTGGGAACGTTTTTTCAAGGTGGATCGGGGCCGTTCCAAGAAGAACAAGGGCACAGGGCTTGGCCTTGCGATTGTCAAAGAATTGGTTGAGCTCCATGACGGACAGGTCACGCTGGAAAGCGAGCCGGGCAAGGGCAGCACGTTCATCGTCCGGCTTCCGGCAATAAACTGCGAACGGTCGGTCTCTTGACAGGCCGAAGAGGTCATAGTTTTTTCATATTTTGTTCATGGTTTTTTCCCACTCTCCTCACAGGATGATCATCATTCCCAGCTACGATATACATGTGGCCGAAAGAAGTCACAAAGTTTAAAGACAGGAAAGGGGAGTTCATTCATGAACAAAAGATGGATATCCTTGGCAACAGTCGCTCTTCTTTTGTCCGGCAGCTTGGTGGCTTGCTCCAGCCCGACCAGCAATCCGGAACCGGCGACACAGCAAGATGGAAGCGCAACGACCCCTGGCTCTTCCTCCACTACCGAAACTGATCAGTCTACAGATAGTTCTGTTTCCCAAGACCAATCCACTCCTGACGCGTCGACGGGAGCTTCGGATTCGACACCGGGGTCATCTGATGCATCGACTGGATCGGATTCCACAACCGATTCTTCCGATGCGTCGAAAGGTTCGTCTGATGCGTCAACAGGCTCGGCAGATTCCAAGTCCGGAGCTGCTGATGCAAGCAAGACCGAAAGCGGAACGCCTGAGCCCGCTGCTTCTACAGGCTCCGGCAACTAACTAGTACGACGTATCGTTCAAGTCGCGTCTGAGTGCTTTCAAACTACTTCCCTCCCACAAGCATACGGGGTGGCATCATGCCACCCCTTTTTGTTGTGCTTGTCTTTTGCAAATGAAGAGACAGCCCCGCACCTGTGAGATTTATCACAATCTCCGTTTCCCAATTCAAGTACCATGAGAGTGTAACTTCCTCAAGGAGGATGATGCTCATGGTAAAGAAAATACAATTGCCGCTGCAGACCGCGAGTCTGGTTGTCGGGTTCATGGTTTGGGTGATCCTGTCATCATTGATGCCGTTTATGAAAGAAAGCTTGTCGCTTGAACAGGGGCAAATCGCCTGGATTACGGCCATACCCGTTTTACTCGGTTCCCTGCTGCGAATTCCGGTCGGCTATCTGGCGAATCGCTACGGGGCGAGGCTGCTGTTTGCGATCAGCTTTTTGATCCTGTTGGCCCCCGTGTACTTCGTCAGCCGGGCCACGAGTGCCGCCGACTTGATGATCGGGGGATTGTTTCTCGGCATTTCCGGCGCCGTGTTTTCCGTTGGGGTCACTTCGCTTCCGAAGTATTATCCAAAGGAAAAACTGGGTGCCGTCAACGGAATTTACGGAATGGGCAATGCCGGAACAGCGATCAGCGCTTTCGGGGCACCTGTAATCGCGAGTTATTGGGGATGGTCCGCGACGGTTCAACTGTACATGGTGCTGCTCGCAGGATTCGCAGCGCTGAATCTGCTGCTCGGCGATAAAGCGGAGCCGCGGGTAACCGTTTCCTTGAAGGAGCAGATCAAAAGCGTCTATAAAAACGAAAGGCTCTGGTTTTTAAGCCTCTTCTACTTCGTTACGTTCGGCTCGTTTGTGGCGTTTACCGTTTATTTGCCCAATTTTCTGGTCGCTCATTTTGAACTGGACAAAGTGGACGCGGGGCTGCGGACGGCCGGGTTTATCGTGCTGGCTACACTGGCCCGTCCAGTCGGCGGGTGGCTGGGCGACCGCTGGGATTCGTTCAAGGTGCTGATGGCCGTTTTTGCCGGAATGACGGCGGCAGGCATCCTGCTGTCCTTCTCGCCATCGATCCAGCTGTATACGGCAGGCTGCCTGGTAATAGCGCTGTGCGCGGGTATCGGAAACGGAGCTGTCTTTAAGCTGGTTCCGATGTATTTTTCCAAGCAGGCGGGAATTGTGAACGGAATTGTTTCCGCCATGGGCGGTCTGGGCGGTTTCTTCCCGCCGCTGATGCTGACCATGCTTTTCAACCTGACTGGTCATTATGCGATCGGCTTCATGGCGCTGTCCCAGGTAGCCCTCTGCTGCTTCATCATCGTGATGTGGATGTACTATCAGGACCGGCTTACGCTCGCCCTAAGCATCGTGGAGAACACGGTGGAGGCGATCGTGGTCACCGATAAAAAAGGAGTCATTACGTTTGTGAATCCCGCGTTTGAGCAGGTGACCGGATATAAAAGAGAGGAGGTCATCGGCAAGAACCCCAGCATCCTCAAGTCCGGAAGACAAGATCGGGCGTTCTACGACAGGATGTGGAAAGCGATTGAGGAGCAAGGGTATTGGGCAGGCGAGATATGGAACAAGCGGAAGGACAACGGCCTGTTTCTGGAGTGGCTCACGATCAGCGCGATCCGCAATGACGCCGGAGAAGTGAAGTACTATGCGGGGATGTTCAGCGATGTGACCATACAAAGGGAAAGCGAGGCTTGCAGGTGAAGAGGGCGGCGATATATTACGGAGCTTGACGAGTAAGGAACCAGTTTCGGAATAAGTCGAAAGAGGAGGCAAAGGCAAAAAGGGCAGTAGGCGAAAGCGCGATAGGGGAGAGGCTAAGGCGATCCCCATCAGGAGACAAAGATACGGAAGGACAGGAGACGAGGCAATAACGAGCAGCAGGGAAAGGCAAAAAAGAACGGCAGGCAAAGGCACTGGCGGACAGCAAGCAAAGGCTATCGGACAAAAGACAAAGGAAAACAATACAGAAGACAGGTTCGTACAGGCGGTTGTACGCGCCTGTCTTTTTTTGCACCTGGAGATGCGAGGCCCCTTTCGCTTCGTGAAAAAGCAATGACAAAACAAGGAGTTTTCGCCAAAAGTGGCCGTCCTGGGCGGCTGCAAGTGACAAACATCACAACAGCGAAAAAGCCGGGTTGATAGAATGGAGCCGTCAAGAAAGACGAACGTTCCCGAAAAAGAAGGAGGGTTTCCCGTGAACCGCGCTTTTGCTTCCAAACTGGCTCAAAGGGCTTTTGTCATCGTCTTCATCCTTTTTGTGGCGAGCTACCTGGGATCTCGGTTCTTTACACATATCGACCTGGCCTTGTACGGCTACATCGTCGGAACGCTGGTGTTCATCGGCGGATTTCTGTATCGTTTCTCCGCCTGGGCGGAGCGGCCGCCCACCAGGCTGATTTTGAAAAAAGGCTTGAAGCTGCTGTTTCGCCGCGGCACGAGCAAGACGTCAGCGGAGCATCTGCTCACGTACCGCTTTGTCTGGAATCGCGGCTGGTTTCGCTGGACGCAGCACTTCCTGGTGGGGTGGGGCTGCATCCTGTCGGCGCTTGTCACGTTCCCGCTGGTGTTTGGCTGGATGTACTTCACGATGGAAGACAACGGCTACTACCACGTCGTCGCGATGGGCATCGACGTCATGAAAATCAAAGCGGACGGGCTGCTCGCCTACCTGTTTTACAATGCGCTGAATATTTCCGCCTTCATGGTTATTGCCGGCGTTTGCATGGCGCTGTACCGCCGCCTCAAGAACATGCAGGCCCGCGCGGAACAAACCTTCTTTTACGATTTTCTGCCGCTCTACATGCTGCTGTTCGTCAGTGTGACGGGACTTGCGCTGACGGGGGTCAACATGTTTGCCGGAGGGGTTGGGCATCCGGTGCTTACGATCATTCACCAATTCGCCGTGATCGTGACGCTGATCTATCTGCCGTTTGGCAAACTGGCGCACATCCCCTTCCGCCCGATGAGCGTCTTGGCGCGCAATTACCGGGAGCACTACGGGGCGAGGGAGCAGAAGGCGTGCAAGGCGTGCGGAGCAGGCTTCGTCTCCGCGGAACAATCTGCCGATGTGATCGAGGTGCTGGCCCAAAACGACCTGTCCTTTCAGACGGAGTACGGGTACCATCTGGCTGAATTATGTCTCCCCTGCCGCCGCAAATACCGCATGTTCCGGTTTACCGGTATCCCGACACACCAGATAGCCGCCAAGGAGGCGAATCAGCATGCAAACGGATAAATTTTTCAAAGAAATACAAAACGTCGTTCACCCGCATGAAAAGCTGGTGTCCACGCATTGCTGCTACTGCGGGATGCAATGCGGGATGAAGCTGAGAGTGGATACGAGAACAAATACGATTGTCGGCGTGGAGCCGCGCTACGATTTTCCGGTCAACCTCGGCAAAATGTGCCCCAAAGGAGTGACGGCTTACCAGCAAGTAAACCACCCCGACCGGATCAAGCGGCCGCTGGTGCGAAGGAATCCGGCTTTAAAAGGGACACCGGAGGGATTCGAGGAGGTCTCGTGGGAAGAAGCCCTGAGCCTGATCACAGACCGGTTCCGGGAGCTGCAGGGGAAATACGGCAAAGACAGCTTGTCTGTCTTCTCCGGCGTTTCCATGACCAATGAAAAATGCTATCTGACAGGGAAATTCGCCAGAGTCGCGCTGCAAACCCGCTATGTCGATTACAACGGACGTTTCTGCATGTCGTCGGCTGCAGCCGGTTTCAACCGCAGTCTGGGCATCGACCGGGGCTCTACCGTTCCTTGGACGGACCTGCATCAGACAGACTGCCTGTTTATCGCCGGCTCCAATGCAGCCGAATGCCACCCGACCAGCATGTTTCGCATCTGGGAGGTGCAGAACCGTGGCGGCTACCTGATCGTCGCCGACCCGCGCGAGACTCCGCTTGCCCGCCGGGCGGACATCCATCTTGATCTGCGGCCCGGCACCGATTTGGCTTTGGCAAACGGGATCGTCCATCTGCTGATCAAAAACGGGTACGTGGACGAGGAATTCGTGCGCAACCACACCAATGGCTTCGAAGAGACCAAAGAGCTTCTGGAGGCATACACCCCGGAATACGTCAGCGAAATTACCGGGATCGCCACAGCGAAAATCATCCGGGCCGCCGACATATACGGCAAGGCGCCGGAAGCGATCGTCATGTTTTGCCGCGGAGCCGAGCAGCAGTCCAAGGGGACGGACAACGTGTCGGCCTACACCAACATGGCGCTGGTCACAGGCAAAATCGGCAGGCCGAAATCAGGCGTGGCTACGTTTACCGGACAGGGAAACGGACAGGGCGGACGCGAGCACGGGCAAAAAGCGGACCAACTGCCCGGGTACCGCAAGATGGACAACCCGGAGCACGTGAGGGAAGTGGCGTGCGCCTGGGGAATCCCCGTAGAGGAGATGCCGCAAAAAGGGGTCTCCGCCTACGAAATGTTCGGACTGATGCTGGACAAAACGATTCGCGGGCTGTACCTGCTCTGCTCCAATCCGGCCGTCAGCGCGCCCAACCAGAACCATGTCCGCGCCGCGCTGCAAAATCTCGACTTCATGGTCTGCTGCGACTTCTACCTGTCCGAGTCGGCCGAATACGCCGATGTGGTGCTGCCTGTGACGACGTGGGCCGAGGACGACGGCACGACGACCAATCTGGAGGGACGCATCATCCGCCACGTAAAGGCGCAGGAATGGTACGCCGAGTCGAAGCCGGACTGGTGGATCCAGGTCGAGCTTGCCAAACGGCTGGGGCGCGGACAGTATTTTGAGCATTTACAGGACCCGCAGGATATTTTCGACGAGCTGCGCCGCGTCTCCAAGGGAGGGGTGGCTGACTACTCCGGCGTCACCTACGAGAAAATCGAGAAAAACAACGGCGTCTTTTGGCCGTGTGTCTCTGAAGAAGACCAAGGGATGCCCCATCTGTTCCTGGACAAAAAGTTCTACCATCCGGATGGAAAGGCGAAAATTTGCGCGCTGCCGTACCGGCCTCCCGCCGAGGAGCCGGATGAGGAGTATCCGCTGCGCTTGACGACAGGCCGCGTGGTGTACCACTACCTGTCGGGAAACCAGACGCGCCGCATCCCGTTTTTGCACGCCATGTACCCGGACCCGCTGCTGGAGGTTCATCCCGAGACAGCCGAACGATACGGCATTCAAAACGGAGAGACAGTCTTGCTGAAAACCCGGCGGGGAGAAGCTCCCTACAAGGTAAAAGTCATCGCGGCGATCCGCCCGGATACGGTCTTTGTCCCTTATCACTGGGGCAAGCATGAATCGATTAACCTTTTGACCAATCCGGCGCTCGACCCGTACAGCAAAATGCCGGAATTCAAGGCTTGTGCCGCACAAATCATCAAGCTGGACAGGGAGGAACGCCGCCATGGGTAAGCACGTGCTCTACATCGAAATGGACAATTGCATCGGCTGCCGAAGCTGCCTGGCTGCCTGCACCCAATGCGGCGGCCATGACAATCGCAACCGCAACTACGTGATGGACGTCGATCCGTTTCACACGCGGCAAACAATCCCGCTGATGTGCCTGCATTGCGTCAATCCGGCCTGTGCCCGCAGCTGTCCGGCGCAAGCGATCCAGATCGCCGACAACGGCGCTGTCCTCTCGGCGCTGGTCGAGAAATGCATCGGCTGTCAGAACTGTACGATCGCCTGCCCCTACGGCATTCCGAAATTTGACCAGGAGCAAAACCTGATGTACAAATGCGATCTCTGCTACGACCGGACCAAGGACGGCATTCCGCCTATGTGCGCATCCGTCTGCCCCACCAATACCCTGCAATGGATCGACGAAGCGGAGCTTGCCTTGAAGCAGGAGCAGCACCGTTTGGCCAACGGCAAATGGGTCGCCAGCCAGCCGTTCAATCCGCTTGAGGGCGAGACAAACGTGAGAATCAGTTTGCCGGGTATTCTGCAGGGAAGAGAGAAGCTCTTTTAGCGCAGCATGGCAAGATTTGAATGCAGGCGACAAGCGATACGGGTGCTCAATGGATGCAAAGGCTGCCAAGTCCAAGGCGCCTAACAAAGCCATGTTTGGAAAAGGGGGATGGACAGGATGAGGGAAGACAAAAGAAGCAACGTGCCGGAACGGGACGATAATTATACCCACAATATACACAGGTCCAATGAACGTTCACTGGACCGCAGAGCATTTATGAAAACGGTATTAGGCGGTGTCGGATTGTTCGCAGTCTCCACTTTGCCTTGGGGGACGCTGGCTGCGAAACAATTGCTTTCGCCGGGAAGCGCGAAATACCCGCGGAAAAAAATCGCCGAGGCGGCTGCGCTGAAACCGGGGGAGGCGGTGGAGTTCTCCTATCCGGACGACCACGAAGGGGCGCTTCTGGTACGGGTAGGAGAAGACGAGTGGAGGGCCTACCAAAATGCCTGCACGCATTTAAAGTGTCCCGTGTTCTGGAGTGCGGAAAAAAACGAACTGCTATGCCCGTGTCACCACGGCAAATTTGACGTCATGACCGGAGAGCCGCTAGCCGGGCCGCCGAGAAGGGCGCTGCCGGAAATAGAGCTGGAGCTTGAAGAGGGCAATATTTACGCAATCGGGGTGAAACCGTATGAAACATAGTGCCAGAGGCGTCATCCTGCTGACTTTGGTCCTCTTGGGGAGTATTATCTGTACACAGTATACGGTGAATATGTACTTCGCCGAACGCTATGAAGCAAGTCTCTTGCTTTCTGCAGTAAACCTTGCGCTGTTTCCGCTTGCGTTCATGATTTATCGGAGAGAGCGGGGAAGACAGTAGGAAGAGGGCTGCAGCGACTGGCTTGCCAGGCAATCGAACACCCTGCCGATTGACACGGCAGGGTGCTTGGTTATGGCAGCTACATTTGGCAAATTTCCGGCGGACAGTCGTCACAGCAGATCGTTTCTTTCAGATAGGGCAAATTCTTGATCAGGATATGCCCTTGCGGCAGCAAATCGATCACTTGCTGTTTTTTCAGGTCAGACAGCATCCGGTTTACGCTTTCCCTGGTCAAGCCGATAAAATGAGCCAGGTCGCGGTTGGTCAAAGAGAGGTTGATATAGATTCCTTCGGGGCGTTCTTCTCCATATGTGTTGCACATCCGAATCAACGTGGAATACAAGGCCCCGACCTTCCCGTTTAACAGCAAGTCGCGAAATTTAGATTGCATGCGCCGGTTCATGATTCCCATCCAGCGCATGAAGTCGACGCAAAACTCCCCGTTTTTCATCAAAAGCTGTTCCAGACCAGAGCGTGGGATCGCTCTAACTACGCCATTTTCCAGCATCGCTGCGCTGGCGGTGTGGACCAGCTCCACTTCAAACAGACCGGCCAACCCGACGAGCTCGCCTGCGCCGAATACTTGCAGCGTAAGCTCTTTTCCGTCGACCGTGGTTTTCGTCAGCTTTACTTGCCCCGACGAGATCAGATAGAGGCATTCGGCAGGGTCGCCATCCATATAGAGAACGGCTCCGGCCGAGAAATGTCTTTCTGTGGCGAGGGTGTACAGCTTCTCCAGAAAGTCAGGCGAGATCTGTTGGACAAAGGTAAGGCTTCTAGTCAATCGCGCTCCCCCATTTCATACGAGCAGACGTCGATAATTCCGAGTAGTCCAAACTATTTTATCGACATGGCTTGTTTCCATGCAGTGACTACAGTCACATTTCAAGAAAAATCTTCCGTTTATGAGCAAAATGTGACAATCCTCACTATGGAGGCTGGGAACATGGCCTATCATGGATTTGCGGAAAGGGGGGATGTGCGACATTGCTGCGATACTTTCGCGGAGAACATGACCATTTGTTGCAGCAGTTGGAAACGCTGAAAAAGCTTCTATACTCCGGTTCCGGCTGGGACGGGGAAAAGGGGGAGCAGATTGCGGCCCTGACAGCCGATCTGGTGCAAAGGGCGCTCCGCCACTTCTGTGAAGAGGAAGAAATTTTGTTTCCTTTGATTACGCAAGCGAATCCTGCCCTGGCTCACCCGGTGTCGGCGATGAAAAAAGAGCACGATAGCATTCGCGCCACCCTTTTGCGACTTCAGTCAGAAACGGAAAGCTGTCAGTTGGCCAAACAGGGCAGCCGTCAGCTGATTGCTTTGATACGAGAGGCTTGGCAACTCGTTTGGGACCATCTGAGCAAAGAAAATCTGATGTTGATCCCGATGGCCAATGAGCTGCTGCATGAAAGCGAAAAAGAAGCCGTGTTGCAAAAAGTAGGAAGAAAATGAAGCAAGTGTGCAGACTGTCATGAGTCCGTTCCAATTGTTAGAGGGACGGGCTTTTTTGTTGACCGCGAAAAAGTTTTGGGCAGAGTACGGCACCATGGCCCTGTTGATGGTCATGCTGGTCAAAGATCATGGCATCGAGTACTTGTTTGCCGTGACGGTGCTGACCGGAGTTCTCCAGTTCATGATGGGCGTGATCAAGATCGGCAGGTTGATCACCTTTGTGCCGCAATCGGTCATGATCGGCTTCGTCAACGCGCTGGCGTTCTTGATCTTTATGGCGCAGCGGCGCACCCGCTCCGTTGGTTGCGATCATCGTGATGACGGTACTGGCCATCTATGCTGGACTGGATGTGCGGACAGTAGGCGATATGGGCCAAATCACACGGTCGCTGCCGGTATTCCATATCGCGGATGTTCCGCTTGGCTGGGAGACCCTGACGATCATCTTCCCGTATTCCTTTGCACTGGCCCTCGTCGGGATTCTGGAATCGCTTTTGACGGCGACGATCATCGATGAAATGACAAAGACCAAAAGCGACAAGAACCGGGAAGTAAAAGGGCAGGGGATCGCCAACATCGTCACCAGATTTTTCGGCGGAATGGCCGGATGCGCCATGATCGGCCAGTCGGTGATCAATGTCAAATCGGGAGGCCGCGGAAGGCTGTCTACGCTGGTGGGCCGGACTGTTTTTGCTGTTTTTGATCATGGTGCTGGGCGATGTCGTGAAGCAAATTCCGATGGGCGCGCTCGTGGGTGTGATGATCATGGTTTCCATCAGCACGTTCGACTGGAAGTCGCTCGTCAATTTGCGCCGCGTGCCGTTCAGCGACGCCGTCGTGATGATCGTCACCGTGGCGACTGTGGCAGCTACGCACGATCTGTCCAAGGGCGTGATTGCCGGTGTGGTCATAAGCTCACTCGTATTCGGCTGGAAAATGGCCCGTTTGAAGACGAATGTTCTGTACGACAAAAACGGAGTCAAGGTATACACGATCTCCGGACAGCTGTTCTTCGGAACGATGAGTCATTTTGTCGAGCAGTTCGAGGTCCAGTCCGACCCTGATCGCGTCGTCGTCGATTTCCGGCATTCTCATGTGTGGGACCAATCGGCGGTAACGGCTATTGCCAAGGTAGTCGCTGCTTACGAGCAGGCAGGCAAAGAGATCGCCATCGAGGGTTTGAATGAAGAAAGTCAAAAGCTGATCGAGCGGATCGGTCTGGCGTTGCCGTCTGGACACTAATTAATGTTGGGACGCAAATGAATTTGGAAAAGCTTTTGAAAAAGCTAAGATGAAAGAATAGATAAAAAAACAGGCTCTTTGGCCTGCACTATAGCCCGCAAGACGGACACTTAAAAAGTGCGCCTCTTGCGGGTTATTTTTTTATTTGAGTGCCGGGAGCTTAGGTATATGCCATTTTCAAGCTATTCTTCAGAATCTGCAATGGTCGATAATGGAAAGTTGACAAGTACATGCCAAGGAAAAATTTGTGAAACGAGTCATTGCTCATTTCGTCTTCTATGATAGAGGAAATTACTGTAAGGGGTATTTATACGGCAAGGTGTATGTCAAGATCTATCAAGATGGGCTTACAGATTGTAACTTACTTATAATCATACAGGAGGATTTCGATATGATTGGTAAAAAATCAATCGCATCTTTTTTCGTATTGAGTGCAATAATAGCAAGCTCAACCGGCGCCTATGTCTTTGCCAATAAAGACGAACACAAAGTCAATCTTGTTCAATCTAAGGACAGCATCGTGCACAAACGCTCTGACAAATTGAACAAAAAGCTGACAGCTTCATGGGAAGAATCAGCTAAAAAGTTCGATGTTGACATGGAACAATACACTCAATACGATTACTTCGACCAAGGCATTTTGCTTGATAAATTTCCTTTAGATGATCGGGCGGAATACAGGGACGTCATGTTGCATGCGCTCAACAGCGTCAGAGAACCCGGGGATTTGGTGCCGATCCTTTTGGCAAAAGAAGATGTAAGTGAAACCATTCTCCTTTTTCAGCGAGACGAGGGCAAGGGAAAATCGGTAAAGGTAGTCATCACGGAAGTAGAGGAAAATACCGCCAAGAAACAGTTATCCTCTCCGGAAGGTATATCCAATACCTCTCAAAGGGATTGGACAGTAACTTCAGTTGAAGAAAAATAAACCAAATCGGTCTCTTGCAGATGGTTCTGCGGGGACCGTTTTTTGTTTGCGCTCACAAGGAGTGGCTTGTCGGAAGAAGAATTGATTCTAAAAAGAGGATACCCTCTAGCTGCATTGAATTGCCTGCATTTTAGGCACTTCCTGTATTGCTGAAGCTACTGTCCTTTCTTTGCTGGCATTAAAATGTACCCCCTAAAGTCATCATCGGTAAAACGCGGGGGTTTTTCCAATGGGGGACATACATGTGTCGTTATGCAACGATTCCCCGTTCCAGAATGAATTGAACCGCGAATTTGTCAAAGAGGAACCACTGGAAACCGTTGTGAGTGATTTGACTTACGTTCGGGTTGCAAACAAATGGCACTATATTTGCTTGCTCGTGGACTTGTTGAACCAAGATGCAGTCGTGGAGGCTACCTTTAGGCTGATCAAAGCTGAGTTTGTAAAGAATCGACAGTTTGAGTTGTTGGCACAATTAAAGCTAGAACTAGAAAAATCAAGTATATAATTACTTTTTCACCCAAGCCCAGAATAGATGACTTGTCGTGTCTCGTAATGAGTTTTGAAGACGATGACTTCATTAATTTGATGTTCAGGATTCAAATTATATAATTCAGTATGAGAAAGATGTTGTTATTTATTCACTCTATTCGGAATATTAAGTGTCTTTTATGATAAATAACAAGCTCAATACCTCAAGAGGTACTGAGCTTGTTCCTTTGCCTATTTAACGCTGTAACGAAGGCCCATTTCGATAGCTTTGCGAGCGTAGTACTCCCATCCTTTAGAACCAGTGTATGAAACCTCAAATCCGGCTGCGGTTAGTGCCGATGCACTAAAAGATCCTGATGCACTTGAAGAATTAGTACTTGTATACGTAATTGTAGCACTTCCGCTAATCTCAACTGTGTGAGTTGGAAATTTGTCGGTAGTTGAGATTGCCACTACATCTTTGTCTTCTAGCGTAGCTGAATTAGAATTGGTGATCTTCATCTCTGTACTCTCAATTGAATTAATTTGTTTAAAAGAGCCATTAATGTAGATTTTCAACTTTGCGGACAATTGCGTGTTTACTGGACCATCCTTTCTTTCCTTTTTAGTAGTTACAATAGTATAAGTTCCATCAGATGCAAGGACATTCTTTCCTTTGCCAGACGCGGGGATCACTTCTTCGATTACCTCAGAATATGAAGTAGTTACTTCACCAGTTTGTTTGTCAATTAATTCAATTGTTGCAGAGTTTTCAGTTTCGCTCCGAACCATTTCAACTTCAGGGGTCAGTTCAATTTCAACAGAGGTCAATTTAAGTTGGACTTTTTGAACACCATCTGCTGCATGAGCAGATAATCCAGCAGCAGATAAAACTAATGCACCACACAACAAACTTGCAAAAAGCGATTTGAATTTAGTGAGTCTCATAATGCAATACACTCCCAACTTTTTTACATAACTTTCACTCATATAGTATAATTTGGTAGTAGCCCGCGCCAACGAAAATTTAAAATAATTACCAAATTTTTTAAAAAAAGGATGGTTATCATGGGAAAAAACGAGATTGATTTTACAAACCTACACCAGTATTTGAACGCTTTTTCTGCAAGTATTCGGGAAGCAGGAGACAAAACAAGTAATTCGTTATTAGAAGTTAAAAGTGAAATTGCTTCTTTGAATTCAAACTTAAATACAACGAATTACTTGCTCATTGGATTGCTTATTTTAAATACTGCTTTGCTTATTTTCACTTTGTATAAAAATAAAAAAAGATAAAACTCCAAGGGGAGTTGAATGATCGGTAGCGTTTTGGCATAGTAAAAGAAGTAGCCGCCTTGATCTGAAGATCTAGGCGGCTAACTTATTTATCTATTCTGTTGAAACCCAAAGTTTGTAAATGACTTCATTGTTTACTTCTCTTCCGGGTAAGTGAACGAAGCTTCGATGCTTCTATAGACTGAACAACATATTTTTTGTTAACTGAAAACATTTTCAGTTGTTTGAATATAGTCAATATTTTATAATTAAACAAGATCATATAATCATTGTGAAGAGGGGGTCATTTTTTGGAGGCGTTCGTTAACTGGTTAAACGGCATCATTTGGAGCCAGGGATTAATTTATCTGTGTCTGGGAGCGGGACTGTTCTACTCGCTTGCAACCCGCTTTATGCAGGTCAGGCACATCAAGGACATGGTCAAATTGATGTTCGATGGAAAAAGCTCCGACGCAGGGGTTTCCTCCTTCCAGGCATTGTCCATGGCGTTGTCCGGCCGTGTCGGTACCGGCAATATCGCCGGTGTTGCAACCGCCATCGCATACGGTGGTCCGGGGGCGGTATTTTGGATGTGGCTGATCGCCTTCCTGGGCGCCGGGTCCGGTTTTGTCGAGGCGACGCTTGGTCAAGTGTACAAGACAAAACAAGACGGCCAGTTCCGGGGCGGACCTGCTTACTACATTGAAAAAGGTCTCAAGGTGAAATGGTACGCGGTCTTGTTTGCCATCGTGACGGTTATCGCTACAGGCATGCTCTTGCCAGGCGTTCAGGCCAACAGCATTGCCGCAGGGATGGAAAACGCATTTGGGCTTCATCCGGCGATTACAGGCGTCTTCCTTATGGCTGTACTTGCATTCATTATTTTTGGCGGCGTGAAACGGATCGCGAACGTTGCCCAGATCGTGGTGCCATTCATGGCGCTCGGGTATATTCTGGTTGCCTTATTCATTGTCATTCTGAATATTTCTCAATTGCCTGCTGTTCTGTCCTTGATTTTTACAAGCGCTTTCGGGGTCGACGCCGCTTTCGGAGGCATCATCGGTTCGGCCATTGCCTGGGGGGTAAAACGCGGGATTTACTCCAACGAAGCCGGACAGGGAACAGCCCCTCATGCGGCGGCTGCGGCGGAAGTTTCCCACCCGGCGAAGCAAGGGCTTGTCCAAGCGTTTTCCGTTTATGTCGATACGCTGTTCGTCTGTACGGCCACCGCTTTCATGATTCTCTTTACAGGGATGTACAATGTCACGCCTGAAGGAGCGCCGGCGATCGTAAACAAACTGGGCGATGTGGAGCCGGGGCCTGTTTACACCCAACAGGCAGTCGAATCGGTACTGCCCGGATTCGGTGCCCCGTTCGTTGCGATCGCGCTGCTTTTCTTCGCGTTTACCACGATCATGGCGTACTACTATATGGCTGAGACCAATCTGGCTTACTTGAACCGGAAAGCGAAACGCATCTGGTCGCAATATGCGCTGAAGGTAGTGATTCTCGGTGTCGTGTTCTACGGAAGCGTGAAATCGGCCAGCCTTGCCTGGACGCTTGGCGATATCGGGGTCGGAAGCATGGCCTGGTTGAACGTCATCGCCATTCTCCTTCTGTCGGGACCGGCGCTTAAGGTGCTGAAGGACTACGAGGCTCAGAAAAAAGCAGGAAAAGACCCGGTGTTCGATCCGGTGAAGCTGGGAATCAAGGATGCGGATTTCTGGGAAAAAGAATACAAATACGACGACGCGTCGGTGCCCAAGCGCAAATCATCCTGATCGGGGACTGGATGCCTGAAGCTTCGCACGCTTCCGTGCCTGGGAGACGTTCCGCCGGTGTTGCCTCGTGCAATGCCGGCTTTTTTTCTGCCTGATTTTCCATCAGAATGCATCTGTGTCATTTGCGTGTCTCGTGCTCACAACAGGCAAAATTGTGGTTTAATAGAGAGGAGAAACAGAATGCAGAGGGATGAACTATGGAGAAAACATTGGTGCCCGAATTACTGCAAATGATCGGAGAGGTTATACCGGACGGCGTTTCTGTTGCGATTTCAGAAGGGGGTCGCTATGTCTACTATCAGCCGAGCCCAAGCATCGATCTGAAAATTAAACCCGGAGATCAGGTGCGTGAAGGATCAGCGACTTATCGAGCCCTGACGGCCGGGCAGAAGGTATCGCAGTATGTGGAAAGCGGAGTCTTTGGCGTCCCGTACTACGGAGTTTCCCTTCCTTTGCTTCGCAGCGGCCACGTGGAAGGCTGCATCACGGCGATTTACTCCAAGCAGCTCCTGCCCTTTACCGGCTTTGTGCCGGAGCCAAAAGTGCTGATCGGCAAAGGAGAGGATGGATGGCTGCCCATCCCGGTATCCGATATCATCTACATCCGCTCGCAGGAAGGCAAAACGCTGCTTCATACGGCGTCTGATTCGTATGCCAACCGTTTCAGCCTGTCAGAGCTGGAGCAGATGCTGTCGCCCGCCAGCTTTATTCGCTGCCATCGCTCGTTTCTGGTCAATTTGGAGGCGATTGGCTATATCCATCCGCACTTCCATTCCACGTTTCTGTTAGAAATGAAAGACAAGCAGCGCACCCGTGTGCCTGTCAGCCAGTCTTATGCGAGTTCATTTCGACAAATATTGGGGTTTTAGACGGCAAGCCGGTCATCGGCTTGCTTTTTTGCATATGTCCTGAAAATAGCCCGTGGCTGCAGTGAAAGAAGCATGTTCCCAGACTACCTTCGGCTCCGCCCTGCGAGGAAGCGGGGACTGTCCGCTTCGCAAGCAAGCTCGGGAAAGCGCAAAACGGCGCGCAGCTTCGCCGTTTACTCATAGGTTGCGCTTTTGTTCCCCGAGCTTGCTTGCGAAGCTGGGCAGGGCTCCACAGGCGTCCGTCTGGGAACATGCTTCTTTAGCGAGCAGAGGTTTTCTTCGGTTTTTAAAAAAAAGATTCTCAGGGGGCCAAGTAATGCCTAGGATGCCAAGAATACCACACGATACCAATACATCCAATTTGGTTCTCGGACAGCCCCATCTAGTGGGGGAATGACTGAATAGGGGAAATCATTGCGTCATTGTCCAGAGGTGGACAAAAGTTACGGCAGGATGGCTTATCCGATGAAGGTGTGGTGTGGATCAGATCCGCTTGCACTTTCTCCATTTCTATCTTTCCCTCTTCTCTGATTTACGAAAGCACTGTTCGAAAGAAACCAAACGCTGTAGAGATGAAAAAGCAGAAAACGCGAAAGTCTTTGGGACACCGCCCAGGCGGAACGGAAAAAGCGGAACACGTTCTCAGCGTCCAACTCTGAGCAGCTTCCCCGAGACCGCTGCTTTTGGACGCGGTTCCGCTTTTGGAGTGCAGCCGGACACCCCTACCCACAGTAAGTGTCCCACCGTACCTTGAACGTTTTCTGCTTTTTCATCTCCTCCACCAAAGCTCGATCGACAGGCAGTAAATAGGAAGGCCACAAGTTGCCAGAAGCGGTTCCGATTCAGTCATCCACCCCCAGACGATTAGCCGCCAAATTTTCTGCTCCACCGCGAATTTTGCTGTTTCGCCCCAAATCGAGTGCCCGCTCAGTGACCGTATGATACTGTAAAAACAACAAGATCGAAAGTGGCAGGTGGTCATACATGGTATGGGAGCGCTTACGCGATAAACGCCTTCACGATAAAATTGTTCAAGCAGAAGAAGCGGCAAGCTGGATCGAAGACGGCATGACATTGGGATTAAGCGGCTTTACCCGGGCAGGGGACGCCAAAGTCGTTCCGATCGCACTGGCCGAACGGGCAAAGCGGGAAAGAAAACCGTTTTCCGTCAACGTCTATACAGGGGCATCGCTCGGCTCTGATGTCGACGCGATCATGGCCGAGGCAGGCATTATTCGCAAGCGGCTGCCGTTTCAGGCCGATCCGGTCATGCGGAAAAAAATCAACAGCGGCGAAATGATGTTTATCGACCAGCATTTGTCCCACACAGCCGAATGGATTCGCTCCGGCGTGCTGGACGAAATAGATTACGCGATTGTGGAAGCGGTTGCAGTAACCGAAGACGGATACATCATTCCCGCCACATCGGTCGGGAACTCGAATATCTTTGTCGAATATGCCAAGCATGTCATCATTGAACTGAACATGGCGCATTCCACGGCGTTGGAAGGTCTGCACGATGTGTACACGCCAGGGAAACAGGGAGAGCGCGAACCAATCCCGCTGACCAAGGTCGACCAGCGCATCGGCCAAATCGGCATACCGGTCGACCCGGCAAAGGTCAGAGGCATTGTCATCACCAATCAAATGGACTCTCCGTCGACCATCGTCGAACCGGACGAGGAGACGGCGGTCATGGCAGGCCACCTGATCCGCTTTTTGCGCGAAGAGGTGGAAAAGGGCCGCTTGCCGCGCAATCTGGCTCCGCTTCAATCGGGGATCGGGACCGTTGCAAACGCGGTGTTTAACGGGTTTTTGGAGTCCGAGTTTTCCGGCTTGACGGTGTTTTCCGAAGTTCTGCAGGATGCTGTGTTCGACCTGCTGGATGCGGGCAAGATTGCCTTTGCTTCCGGCTGCTCCATCACGCTGACGGCGGAAAAAATGAAGCACGTCATGGAAAACCTGCACCTGTATCGCGACAAGCTGCTGCTTCGGCCGCAGGAGATCACCAACCATCCGGAGCTGATCCGCCGACTAGGGCTGATTTCCATCAATACGGCCCTGGAAGTGGATATTTACGGCAACGTCAATTCGACCAATGTGTCAGGCACGCGCATGATGAACGGCATTGGCGGATCGGGCGATTTTGCCCGAAATGCCCGTCTCGCAATCTTCGTCACCAAGTCGATTGCCAAAAACGGACACATCTCCAGTATCGTGCCGTTCGTGTCCCATGTGGATCACACCGAGCACGATGTGGACGTCATCGTGACCGAGCAGGGGCTGGCTGACCTGCGCGGACTGGCTCCCCGCGAGAGAGCCCGTCTGATCATCGAAAACTGTGCGCATCCGCTGTACCGCGACCAGCTTCGCGACTATTTCGAGGAAGCGCTGACCCGCGGCGGCCACACACCGCATGTATTGGAAAAGGCATTTTCCTGGCATACGCAATATGCCCAGGAAGGAACGATGCTGGTAAAAGAGATGGCTTCCTCCCGTTGATCGGGAGGAGGCTTTTTTGTTGGAATGAATTTTTTTTGCGGACGTGTTCCACGTTCCGCAGCGTGGTCGATTACAGTAATTGCCGACTGAAAGCCCACGGTTTTCATCGTGGGATGAAAGACGGCTTTGCCCGAACATCCCTTCATGGGATGGGCGGGGCTCTTTTGAAAACAGCATACATCTGGGGTTGCTCAAGCGAATCTTCTTGAGCGTAAAATGTATGAAGTCGTCAAGAACAAGACGCTAAAACATTTGTAAGAGCAGATGGTAACAGTCTGCCAGCCTACGGAGCTATATGCTCTGCCGTGGGACGGGCTGATGAGACAGCCCTGAACTTGGGGGAACTACGGATAGCAGAAATGCACTTCCGACTACCACCCAAGAATCCCACTGATACCCAAGGTGTCAGCTTGCGGCGTTAGCCGTGGGAGTCTCAAATCCGAGAACTAAGCAGTTATCCTCCAGCCGCTTGTTTTGGTTTGGAGCATCCACAATTTGGCGTACAGTCCGTCGTTTTTGATCAGCTCCTCATGCCGTCCTTGTTCGACGATTTTGCCTTTGTCCAGCACGATAATGTTGTCTGCGTTCACAACGGTTTTCAGCCGATGGGCGATCATGATGACAGTGCGCCCCTTGATTAGACGGCTGATCGCCTTTTGCAGCTGTGCCTCATTCTCCGGATCGAGGGAGGAGGTGGCCTCGTCGAGCAAGATCACGGGAGCGTTTTTGAGTATGGCCCGGGCGATGGAGATACGCTGACGTTCCCCGCCAGAGAGGGTGGAGCCGCCTTCGCCGACCATGGTCTCATAGCCATGCGGCAGCTTCATGATGAAATCATGGCAGCCAGCCTCTTTGGCGGCTGCTTCGATTTCCGCTTGCGAGGCGTTCTCCCGGCCGTAGCGGATATTGTTGCCGATCGTGTCCTGAAACAGGTACACGTCCTGGAATACCATGGAGATGTGCTTCATGAGCTTTTCCGGGTCCAGCTCGCGTTCATCGCATCCGCCAAACAAGACCTTGCCGCTCTGAGGGTCGTAAAACCGCGCGATCAGGCGCAGCAGCGTGCTTTTCCCGCTTCCCGAAGGGCCGACGATTGCGGTGAGCGTCCCTTCTTTCATTTCTACCGAAACATGATCCAGCACAAGGTTCTGGTCATAGCCAAAGGTCACATTGTCAAAGCGAATATCGTGACCCTCCGGCGGTTCTTTTTCGCCGCTCATGACGGGCTCATTCAGCAGGCTGACAATGCGCTTTCCGGCCATGGCGTCATACTTGAAAGCAGGCAGCCGCATGATGGCAACGGACAGAGGGTCGAACACACGAGTGCCCACCAGCAAAAACATCGCAAACGAAGGGACTGTAAGCTCTCCGCCTAAGATGAGATAAACGCCCACGATCGTCATCAGGGAAACGCCGGTTTGCATAAAAGCCATGGCGATCAAAAAGAAAGGCCCCAGCACGCCCTCCAGCTTGATGCTCTCTTTCATATATCGAAAAAACGCCTGTTCCAGACGTGTAAAGTTATCGCCGCGCAGGTTGTAGGCCTTGATGACCTTCATCCCGAAGAGGTACTCCTGCAAGCAATTGGCCTGGACGATTTTGGCCCTGGAGTGGCGGGTTCCCAGCTTGCGTTCCAAACCGGAAACGGCCCATAGCAACAGTACCGAAACGGGAAATCCCGCAAGCATGGCCAGAGCCATTCGCCAGTCCATAAAAAGCAGACCAAAAGTAGCGAGCATCGGAATGATTGCGCCGCTCACAAGCTGCGGCAAAAGATGGGTGGAGGCATTTTCCAGATGGGTAAAATCATTCATCATCATATGGCCCAGCTCTCCGGGATCTTTTCTCGCGAGGAAGCCAAGAGGGAGCTTTCGCATATGCTCGGCAACCTTTGTCCGCCCTTCGGCGGAGGATTCGTACGCACCGCGGTAAGTGGAGCGGTAAGACTTCCGTTCGCAAAGAAACAAGAGGCCCAGGGACAGCGCCATTCCTCCCCATGCGAGCCATAAGCCTTGCATGTTCAGAGCAGGCTGTTCCTTTGCATAGTAGGCGTAAAGCATGCTTACTGCAGCAGCCATGCACGCGAACGGCAGCATGTTGGCCAGATTGGCGACAACTGTCCAGAGGATGGGCTTGAACATTTTTTGGGGGTCGCCGGCAGTGATGTTGCGCAACTGTTCCATGATCACGCGAATGCCTCCTTCTCCTGCAACAAGTCGATTGTCCAAGCTGTGGCGGACGTGTAGGCGTCCCACATGCTTTTGTATAACCCCCCGCGGTCAAGAAGCTCGCCATGGGTGCCTGTCTCTTCGATCTGTCCATCCTTTAAAACGATGATCTGATCGGCTTCGCATATGGTTGTCAGCCGATGGGCGATAATCAGCACGGTTTTGTCCCGGATGAGCTCGCGCAGCGCAAGCTGCATCTGGTATTCGTTTTCCGGATCGGCGTAAGCCGTGGCTTCATCGAGTACGAGAATAGGCGCATTTTTCAGGATAGCCCTGGCTACGGATACTCGCTGTTCTTCGCCGCCCGACAAATAGACACCGCCCTCGCCGATCATCGTTTCGTAGCCGTTCGGCAATCGCTCAATAAACTCGTGGCATTGAGCTGCTCGCGCTGCTGCGTAGACCTCGTCTTTCGTCGCGTCCGGCCTGCCCGCCAAAATATTGTTGTAGAGTGTGTCTGAAAACAGAAATGTATCTTGGAACACGAAGGACAAGGTATCCATCAGCTCGTTTATTCTCATGTCGCGGATATCGACACCGCCAATGGCGATACTACCTTTTTGCACGTCCCAAAACCGGGGAATAAGCTGGGCGACAGTCGATTTTCCGGAGCCGGAGGGACCGACCAGCGCCGTAATTTTTCCCTGTTGTGCGGTAAAGCTGAGTCCTTTCAAAACCTCTGGGCTGCCCTCGTCGCCGTAAGAAAAGGACACATCGCGGAACCTGATGTCAAAAGCACCAGGTGTTTTGCCGGCTTCGGCCTCCTTTACAGCCGCTTCGCCCATGATTTCGTCAATGCGCTTGACCCCTTCCTTGATGGCATTTATGGTGGAGGCGAAGCTGTTCAGTTTGAAAATGGGCGTGGAAATGCCCGGCGTCATCACCAGGAAAAACAGCAGCGTAGCGGCAAAAGCCGCGTTGTGCGGGTCTGAGCCGATGAAAAACAGTCCGACCGGAAAGAAGAAGGTCGCCAAGGATAAAATCACGACTTTGAAGGTAACATAGCCGTTTTGAAAATTGTCCGTATACCTGACGCTGAAGTTGCGGTAATGGAGCATGTCTTCGTGGAATTTCCGAAACGAATGGACGGTTTGCCCGAAAATTTTAATGGAAGGCATGCCTCGCACATACTGGATGGATGAGGTATTGATGCGTTCCAGCGCGTCAAAATACTCCTTCAGCCCTTCTTTCGCTTTTTTGCCGGCCATCATGGAGAATTGCGCGGCAAACCCGAGCAGCATGGGGATGACGCATGCCAGGGCAAACCAGACGTTCAATGAAAACATCGCGACGACGATTGCTGTCAGCATGACGGCGGTGTTGATCAGATCAGGCAGCTGGTGGGCAATGAACAACTCGATCTTTTCCACATCCTGCTCGATGATTTTCTTGATTTTCCCTGTGGCATTTTTATTGAAGTAGCCAAGCGGAAGCGAGCCGATGTGGCGGGACAGCTTGACCCTTATGCCATAAAGGATGCGAAAGGCGGCGATATGCGAGCACATCCCTCCGACGTACATGAACAAGTACCCCAGCGCCATTCCCCCAACGCCCCACAGAGCCCATTGGATCACGTAAGCCGTGTCCACAGCGGAAATGTTCGAAGCGTGAGTCAAAAGCTCTGCCATCACAAAGTAAACCGAAACATACGGGACAAGCATGAAAAATACGCTCACGGTCGATAAAAGCGCCGACCATGCCATGAGCGATTTTTTTTCTCCTGCGAGCTCCAACAGCCTTGGGATGCCTGTTTTCTCCTTCTTTTTCAACGCTTCTCACTTCCTTTTGCCCGAGGCTTCAGCTCGAGGATCTGATTGCATGCAAGCTCTGCAAGGATGCTGTCGTGCGTAATGATGACGACGGTCTTGCCGGACAGCGCGATTTTCTTTACCCAGGCGGCGACTTTACGTACGTTGTCGCCGTCAAGTCCGCTTGTCGGCTCGTCGAGTATGACCAGTTCCGCGTCCGAGCAGTAAGCAGCGGCCATGGTGACCCGCTGCTTCTCTCCGCCGGAGAGGGAGGCGGGATGCCGGTCACGGAGCTTTGCCAGGCCAAAGGCTTCCAGTGCTTCGTAGGCCTTCTGTCGCATTGCGGCATCGACACGCCTGCCCAGAACGACCTCATTCCCTACACTGTCCGCATAGAGCTGGTAGTCTGCGTCCTGCATGACAAGATAACTGCAGGCTCGTCTTTGGCTTGCGGACAAGCGGCTTCCCCGACTGAAAACGGCTCCCTTGTGCTGGCGGAGAAGGCCGCACAGAACCTTGCACAGGGTGGTTTTGCCCGCTCCGTTTTCACCCGTCAGCGCCGTCACGCTTCCTGAGGAGAGTGTAATGTCCACGTCTTGAATGCCGCCGCCGTTTCTCTTGTGCTGATAGGTTAAACCGCGTCCTTCCAGGATGGAGCCTGCTTGCGACGCTACCGCCGGTTGGCTCTCCAGTCGGCTTTTTGCCATATCCGGGT
This sequence comes from Brevibacillus borstelensis, assembly GCF_037834415.1. Taxonomy (GTDB): domain Bacteria; phylum Bacillota; class Bacilli; order Brevibacillales; family Brevibacillaceae; genus Brevibacillus; species Brevibacillus borstelensis_A. The sequence goes on from NZ_JAUMSJ010000036.1 coordinate 26,070, forward strand.
GTCGCAACCCGTACGGACGCACTTCTTCATAGGAAAGCCGGGAAAATTCTTCTTTTGTCCACGTTCGTGCGATTTTTCCCTTGTCCATGCAGACGAATAGATCGGCAACAGGCAAAAGCGGATGCAGCCGATGCTCGCTGATTAAGAGGGTAGTGCCGTTTTGTTTGAGCTTGGCGAGGATGTCAACCAAGCTTTGCGTCCAGGCAGGATCGAGATTGGCGCAAGGCTCGTCAAGGAGCAGAAGAGGCGGCGAAAGAATGGACGCGGCTGCGATGGCCACGCGTTGCTTCTGACCGCTTGACAGCATATGCAGAGAACGGTCAAGCAAATGGGAAATGCCGAGATCTCTCGCTTGCCTTTCGATCCGGTGCTTGATTTCATCCGGCGGAATTCCAAGGTTTTCGGCTGAAAACGCCAGCTCGTCGCGGACATGATCCATGAAAAACTGGCTCCGGGGGTCTTGAAACACGACACCCATCAATCTGGGGCGCTCCTCGGGACTAAGGGCCGCGGGAAATCTTCCGTCGACGTGTACCTGTCCGGAAAGAGTCCCGACATAAAAGCTCGGTGCAAGCCCATTGATCAGGCGCATGATCGTGCTTTTTCCAGACCCTGAGCGGCCGCAAAGCACCACGCACTGGCCTTTTTTCACAGACAGATTGATCTCTTGCACGCCGGAGTCGCTCTCGGCCCCGGCGCCGTCATGACCATAGCGGAAGGTGACGCCGTACAATTCGATCACAGGTTCAAACCTCCCGTAAAATAAATGGCAGTCCCGATCAGCGCATACAATCCTATCGCTACGCCGTCTGCCGCCCGAAAGCCTACGGGATGGATGGAGGTTCTGGCGCAGCCGCATTCAATCCCCCGCAGCTCTGCTGACGAGGCCAGCTCTGCCGACAGCTTCAGACAGCGGACGATCAACGGCACGAAAAAACACTCGTAAGCCATGGCTGGATGGAGCAGGGCGCTGTACCAGCGCGGAAAGATCCCTCTGGCTCGGATACCGTCCCGAATCGCTTTCATTTCGAGCAGGACGACAGGCAAGAAGCGGAAGAGGATACAGATGATGACCAACACAGCTTTAGGGACGTATGCTCTCTCAAAAGCGCACATGATGCTGCTCGGTGTAGAATGCAACAGTACAGTCCCGATCATGGCCATCGGGAGCATTCTGGCCAGTGTATACAAAATGATCACCGCTGTTCCTGCGCCATCCGGCAAAACAGTGAGGATCGTCATGACAGCGGCGTACAACAGGACAAAAGAAAAAGCCTTTTTGGGCAGCTTGTTTCCCAGCATATACAAGGCGCTTGCGATCACCATCAAATGAGCTTGCAAGGGAAGGCTGACAAGCGTGGATAGAATGCTTGCCAGTATCAGTACAAACACATGCGTTTTGGGACCGAGCCTGTTCATGCCAGCTTTGCCTTCTTCACGTGCTTTTTCATCAGCCGATTGCCGATAAAGCATCCGGCCAGCCCGCCGACAGCGGAAATTGCGCACATGAGAAGGATCATGCTCGGCGTCTCGAAATAATAAAGCATCGTCTCAAGCTGTTCCGGCGAATAGCCTTTCTTTACAACAGCCAGGTACTGCTCCCGGAAAAATATAAGCGGCACGACGCCGCAAAGCGAGTAGCCAACGTAGAAAACAGCGTAGCCGATGGCATTGCGGACCGGATTTTTGTAAGCGTCTCTTCCCCATACGATCAGTTCGCAAATAATTCCGATCACAGCCAGCGTCAGCAGGTAATAGACATAGCCAAAAGCGACAAAATACAGACCGGTGATGATGCATGTGAAGAACAGGACTCCGCGTTTGTCGATTTTATTGGACATGACCATGTAGAGCGGGCCATTGAGCAGCGCCGTAGCTCCTCCGACAACCAGATGAGAAACAACCGTAAAAATCGGGCAAATCGTCATAATAATAAGCATGACCACATTGAAAATGGCAAGTGTGATAAAGTCTCGCATTTTCCATCTGTTTTGGACAGCTAACGGCTGTGTGTGCATATTGCACCCTCCTTGTTCAAGTACGTGTCGATAAACCGTTTATCAGTCGGACCGGCGATTATCGCACAGGCGTTGGTACAAAATATACAATATTGATAATGATAATCATTGTCAAAATTGCTCAAAAGGCAAAAAGCCCATATTTTGGTGCGGCATTCTGCTGTTTTCTCCAATTTTCTAAAGATTTCTTCGTATTTCTTGACGAAAATCCAAAAGTTGGACCTGTTTTTTTGGAACGGTCTAACCACATGTTTTCGAAAGAAAGCTTGCCTGGGCGAATGGGGAGTGGCGGTACACATAGAACAAAGCAGTTCGGAACGTCTTCCGACAGCATGAATGTACAAAAAAACGCTCTCCGAGAACTGACCCGGAGAGAAAGCGGTAAAGGGGAAATGGCTTTGGTTTACAGGTAGCGCGTTTTTCGTATTTTTCGATGTTTATTTTTGCTGAATATACTGTTCGTCCTTCATAAACATGCGCCAGAAAAAAATAAATCCGGGGATGAGGATGGCAAAGCCGACCAGGTAGCTGACGAACAGCGCCCGAAACGTGTTGGGGTGGGTAAAGCCTGATTCGATCGTGATGGTAGGGTACACGATGTAGGGCAGACGGGCGGCTCCATATGCGTAGCTTGCCAGCAGATATTGAATAACGACGCCGACGACGGCAAGCCGCGGAGCGTAGGCAAGACGTTTTTGCCGAGGCGGGATCAAGAGAGCGATATAGCCAAAAAAGAACCACGCGACGGAGGCGATCAGCCAGGGGAGATAGGCAAGCAGCTTTTCATACAGCCATCCCGCTTCCGTCTGCATCGTGACCACTGTCAATACGGCGGCAAGGAGGGTGAAGGGACCGAGCAGGATGGCGTCGCGCCGATAGACTTGGAACGCATGCGATGCTTTGGCTACGCGGGAGTAGTCCGCCAAAAGCAGCGAGGAGAGAAAAAGGGTGCTGCTGACAGCAAGTCCCACATAGGCGTACACATGCGGACTTGTGAGCATCGCGCCCCAGTCCAGTCGCTCCGCCCCGTCGATGTTTTGAATAAATCCGCCCTGTGTCATCGGCAGGACCAATATCAGCAGAGCCGGGATGAACAGGCCGCTGATTCCGGAAAAGAAGGCCAGCGTTTTATCGTATTTGCGGACGAGATGGGAGAAGACCATGAAGGCGCTGCGGATCAAAATCAGCAGGAGGATGAGACTGCCGGGGATGAGCAGCACGGTTCCCAGCGTGTACATGGCCCCCGGAAAAAACGTGACCAGGCCGACAACGATCAGCACGATGAACACGTTGACGACCTCCCAGGACGGAGACAGGTAGCGGTTGGCGATGCTGGTCGCCTTTGTGTTTATGCGGTTTGCGTAAATCATCGACCAAAAGCCCGCGCCGAAGTCAAAGGACGCGGCTACCGCGTAAATCACCACAAAAATCCACAGCAGCGTGATCGCCAAAATCGTATCTGTCATCGACAGAAGCCTCCTCGCGTCAAGTTAAGGGGCTGTTTCTCCCGACGGCCGATCCGTCGGCTGCAGCTCCAGGGGGTGTCGGCCAAAATAGCTGCGAAAGACCAGAATGGTGACAATGCCGAGAAACAGGTATACGGCCAAAAAGGTGACAAACAGCGGACCGATCCCGGCCGATTGGGTGACAGAGTCGGCGGTGCGCATCACCCGATAGATCACCCATGGCTGTCGGCCCGTACAGGCGAAAATCCAGCCGAATTCGATGCCGAGCAAAGCCAGCGGGCCGCTAAGGACAAAGATACCCAGCACCCAGCGCGGAAAGACGGAACGGCGAAGCAGCTTTTTCCAGGCGAAGCCGAGCAATCCGACCACAATCAGCAGGGAACCGATTCCCACCATGCCGTTGAACAAGGTGTGGATATACAGGGGAGGCCAGTATTCCCGAGGAAAGTCGTTGAGCCCGACCACCACCTCGTCAAAGCGGTTTCCCGCCAAAAAGCTGAGCATCCAGGGAATCTCGATCCCGTATTTCACTTCCTGGGTTTCGGGGTCGGTAAAACCTCCGATGGCAAGCGGGGCGTAGGCCTGGGTCTGGAACAGCCCTTCGGCTGCCGCCAGCTTCTCCGGTTGATAGCGATGCAGCATCTGGGCCGACTCGTGTCCGTTCAAGGCGGTCAAGAGCGAGAAAGTGCCGCCGACGATCAAGCCAAGGAGCAGCGCTTTTTGGTGAAAGGCGTATTCCCGGCTCTCCTTGCTCAGCTTGATCATCTTCCAGGCAGCAACAGACGCAATGGCAAAAGCGCCGGTCATAAATGCGGAGACGACGACATGGCCGGCTGTGACGAAAAAGCTCGGATTAAAAAATGCCGCCCATGGGTCCACGTCGACAACCTCTCCGTTTTCAATGCGGAATCCGGCAGGGGTGCCCTCAAAAGCGTGGACATTGGTGATGAGAACAGCCGAAGCCGCAGCTCCGATCAGCACCATAAAAACAGAAACGAGCCGCAGCATCGGGGTCAATCGATCAGCCGCATAGACGTAGATGGACATAAAGAGCGCCTCCAGGAAAAAGGCGAAAATTTCGATTTGAAACGGCAGGGAGATGACTTTCCCGACCACTTCCATGAAGCCGGGCCACAAAAGGGACAGCTGTACGCCCGCGATGGTGCCGGAGGGAATCGCCACGCCGAGCAGAATGGCCTGTCCTTTTGTCCAGCGTTTGGCCATCAGCTCGTAGTCGCGGTCCCGGGTGCGCTGGAAGAGAATTTCCGCCAGCAAAATCATCAAGGGGAGCCCTACGCCCAACGTGGCAAAGATGATGTGAAAGGCCATCGTAGTGCCAAATGTGGCTCGAGCCAGTACAAGTTCTTCCATGGTAAAACGCCCTTTCACTGCGATGCTTTTGTCAATCATTCCCTGTTATTGTCTCTTGGAAGCGGCGAGAGTATGCAAAAGCAAACAAACAGGCCGCTCTATTGCAGGAGCGGCCTGTTTGAATCGTACAGATTGGACGTTTGTTTCGCGGTTTACTTTCGATATAGCGGATACGCCACCTCGGATGGCACTTGAATGACGACGAGGCGGAGCTCTTCATCGGAAGAGGCTGTAAACTGGAGCGCTTCGGCCTGATCGACGGACACTACAGCAAAATCGCCGCTGTGAAGTCCGGTGGCTCCCCCGTCCGCTGCCGGCAGCAGCTCACCTTTGCCTGTGACGACTACTGCTGCCAGAGAGTACCCTTTTGGAAGCTGCCAGGTGTAGGAATGAGCCGGCGGGATGACGAGGTCTCTCATCAAAGAGTCGGTCACCAGGGAAATCGGGGCATCCGTACCGATAATCCGTTTGACCTGTACGCCGTCAATCACGTCAAGCGGAAACTCTTCATGATTGTACTGGTTGTAGGTGGGAGGCACCTTGACCGCTTGGGAAAGATGCGGCTCAAACCAGATCTGAAACATTTCGGTGCCTGTACTCATTTCTTCGGCGTGATAGGCGCCCGATCCCGTCTGCATGACCTGCGCTCCGCCGGTGGATACTTGCTGCAGGTTGCCCAGCGTATCGCGGTGGCCAACCGTGCCGCTGAGCACGTACGACACGATTTCAAAGCCGGAATGCGGGTGCAGCGGTATTTCAAACGTAGTCAGCGATTTGGCCCAGGCCCAGTAAAAGAGAGGGCCGACGCGCTTTACAGCCGTATCCTCGTGGGGAAAAGCAATCGGCTTGTTCTCCACGATTTCGCCATTGCCAAAATGGCCTTTTCCTTGCTGCTCAGGTGTATAGACAGATATTTGCATAATGGCTCCTCCTATTTGCTCGAAATGGATGGCGAAGAGAGTATCTTCTTACGAGCAGTGTATAGCATCACGGTATGGCACGCCATGCATAGCTTTGTACGGTTTACAACAAAGTGTAAGCCCCGGGGCCGATCAGAGCGACGCCCAATGCGACAGCAATCAATGTCAGATTGTACTCGAAGCCGTTTTGCGTAGCCCAGTATCCGTTGGCCCCATGGACTTTTACAATCGCTGCCAGCATCGTGCCGATGATCAATACAGCACCAATCCAGGCGCCAACCCCGGCAGCGAACAGCAGACCGCCTACCAGCTCACTCAATCCGGCCAGCAAAGCCATCGTGACTCCGGGCTTCATGCCGATGGAATCAAACCAGCCGCCCGTCCCCTTCAACCCGTGACCGCCAAACCAGCCAAACAGTTTTTGCGTGCCGTGAGCGGCAAACGTAAGACCGACGACAAGACGAATGATCAACAAACCTGCATTTACCATAAAATATGCACTCCTTGTCAAATTAATTTCAAATTAAAGTATTTTAAATTTGAGATATTAGTCCAAAAAGGCCGGCGGGCCTTAGAAGGATTCCGCCAGTTTTGCAGCCTTTTCAATGCCTTCTTGAATGAGCGCTTCCGCTTTGTCAGGGAACGCGTTGTGGCCTTCAACGATCACGGTGGACATGTCTTTCACGCCGAGGAAGCCCAGAATGGTTTGCACGTATTTCACCGCCATTTCCGCATTGGCAGCGGGGCCTTCGGAGTATACGCCGCCGCGTGCGTTCAACAGCGCCACTTTTTTGTTGTTCAACAGGCCGATCGGACCTTCTGCGGTGTAACGGAACGTTTTGCCGGCTTGGCACAGATAGTCGAAGTAAGTGTGAAGGACAGCCGGAACGGTGAAGTTCCATAGAGGGAAGGCAATCATCACTTTTTCTGCTTCGATAAACTGGTTCAGGTATTTGTTGACCAGCTCGGCAGCTTTTTGCTCGTCAGCAGTCAGTTCCATTTCTTTGCCCTGCTTGAACATGGCGTTGATTTTTTCCACGTCGTAGTATGGAAGGTTTTCTGCGAACAGATCCAACTCTACGATCTCGTCCTGCGGATGGGCCGCTTTATAAGATTCCACGAAGGCCTGGTACAGCTTGACGCTGACCGCTTGCTCCACGGGACGGTTATTGGCTTTGATAAATAAAACTTTACTCATGTTTTTCTTATTCCCCTTTCAAAACGAAAGTATCTAACCTTAAAATGATAAATCTTGATTTTAAGATTATTACGTATCAAAGACATTGTCAAGAAGTTTTTAACCTTCCATGTTTTCTTATTTGTGAAAGCGTTCCTGGGCAGAGCGCCCTAACTTTTTTAACAGCTCGATGGCCTTCCCTTTTTCCTCCGGATCAAGACCGCTTACGGCTTGTTCGATCGCTATTTTGTGGGAAGGAAAGATGGAAGCCAAAAATTTCGTTCCTTTCTCCGTCAGCTCTGCGTAAATCACTCGCCGATCTTCTGCGCAGGGCTTGCGGACCAACAGCTGCTTCTTCTCTAGTTTGTCCACTACGTAGGTAATATTGCCGCTTGAGATGAGGATCTTTTCGCCAATTTGCTGAAGTGGCTGGGGACCTTTATGATACAGAACCTCAAGTACGCCAAATTCGGTGGGATTTAATCCATGCTGACGGATTTCCCTTGTGGTGTGAGCCGTTACCCAGTTATAGGCCCGGGCCAAAACCACCATGAGCTGAAGCGAGTCGTCGCGATGCTTCTGTTCTTCGGACACGCGTGCACCCCCTTTTCATGCAAAGTCGGTACATATCTCAAATTTAAGATAATTATACAGCTCATTCTATCGGTTGTCAAAAGCCAGGGAATCGAGGAGCGCGCCTCTCCGTCGGAAGAAGAGAAAGGAGCAAGTAGAAGGAAAGGAAGCAAACTTCCCGGGTCCTCCCGGAAAGAGGCAGGGAGGATAAAGGCTCCGGCCGTCGCCACGCAATGCCGGAGCCATCGAGGCTGTTTTCAATATTCGACTTTCGTGACCTCTTCCAGCGGGCCCAAAGGGTTTTCATGGGCCTCCCGCAATTCCTTCTCCAAGAGCTTCTCATGGTGTTCGTCCGACAGATCGAAGTAAAAGAACTCGCCTTCCTGTTTGTCCTTCTCTTGAGACTGTCTGTCGTTGTTTCGATTGTCTGTATGCTTTGACACCGTCATCCCACCCGTTTTTCCGGGTAGTATATGCGACCAGGCGAGGAATCATCCGCGGCTCGCCCAAGCGAGTCATCCCGAAGCGGCATTTTCGAGCCTTGGAGTCAAGAATGAGAAAGCGTACGTTCAAACATAACCATGTCCCATGCTCGAATTCCGTTTTCAATCACGGGCTCCGGATAGGACAGGAAAAAATCTTTGCGAATCCCGGTCATGCGGAAGCCTGCCTTTTGGTAAAAAGCCAAATTGTCGATGCTCGAGTTGGCTGTTCCGACAATAATCCGTTTGAACCCTTTTTGGGCGAAAAGGCGGCAGAGCTGCTCAATTACGGCTTTGCCTGCTCCTTGGCCGCGGCATTCCGGCTTGACAGCGATATTTTTGATTTCCGCATCCAAAGGGGACAACATGTGCATCAGGCATACGCCCAGCACCTGGCCATGCTGATCGCGGGCAACGTACAGTTCTCCCTCGTACATGTACTGGTCAACAGCCTCCTCCCAGTCATCGGCCAAGAGCAAAAGGGAGCGGTATTCCGCTCTTTCGTCACTTGATTCGATCCGGGAAAGCTCAATCATTGGACTTTTCATGAGAAGTCTCCTTTTCGTTATTTTCCAGTTGGCGGGTTACCTCATGCATCGGTCGGAGCCAGTTTTGCGTCATTGCCTGCACGGATGCGGCCACATTTTTCTCGCGCAAGGCCTGAATCAGTACGCTGTGCTCTTCCACCGAAGCGCGGGCGGGGAGAAACTGCTGAAAAAAGACAAACTTCAGCCGGCGCAAATGCATGTGCAAAAGAGCGGTAAAAGACGATATGTACGTGTTTCCGGCCGTTTCGTGGATGAGCTTGTGAAACGCTTCGTCCAGCTCCATGGCGGCAAACGACTGGCTTGTCTCGATCGCTTCGGCAAACTGGTTGTTCAGTTCGGTCAATTTGTCAAGGACCGTATCTGTTATCTTGGGCACGACCAGCTCGGCGGCCAGCGCTTCCAAGGCGATCAGCGGTCGGTAGATGTTGGGCACATCGGCCGGTCCAAGCCGGGTCACGCGGGTTTCCACACCGGGCTGCATTTCCACAAAGCCCTGGAGCTCCAAAATTTGCAGCGCTTCCCGAACAGGGGTGCGGCTGACTCCGATGGCGTCTGCGAGCTCGGTATCGAGGATTTTCTCTCCAGGCTGCAGGGTCCCGTCGATAATCCACGTCTGAAGCTGCTGCAGCACCTTGTTTTTTGCGGATATCCGTTCGACCCTGCGAAGATCGGGGGGAAGGGGCATGGCAAGTCCTCCTTGGGCAAGAGCATTTTGGTAAAAGCAGTGCCTTCTTGTATTTTACAGCAGAATGCGATATATTGCATAATATATTGGTTTGGAGAGGAGAAACAGCTATGTTTTCTTCAGCGCGTGTGCGCGGCTTTACCATGGTAATCGTGGCCGCAATCCTGTGGGGAGTATCGGGAACCGTTGCCCAATCGCTCATGCAGCATTACCAGTTTCAGACTGATTGGCTTGTGGCCTCCCGGCTGCTTGCTTCCGGGCTGCTTTTGCTCGCTTTTTCCCTGTTTGGACCGCACCGTCAGAATGTTTGGCGTCTTTTGTTCTCCGGGCGGGATTTTGTCCGGCTGTTGCTGTTTGCCATCGCGGGAATGCTGGCGGTGCAGTATACGTATTTTGCCTCGATTGAAGCGGGCAATGCCGCGACCGCGACACTGCTGCAGTATTTGGGCCCCGTCTTTCTAGTCGTCTATCTCGTCGTCAGAAACAGACAAATGCCCTCGGCTGCACAAGTGGCGGCTTTGCTTCTGGCTCTTGTCGGCACGTATTTGCTGATCACGGGAGGAAATCCCGGAAAGCTGACGATCTCCGCGGCGGCCGTCGTTTGGGGGCTTGCCTCGGCGCTGGCGCTCGCTTTTTACACCATGTATCCAAAGCCGCTGCTCGGGCGCTGGGGATCTACGGTCGTCCTCGGATGGGCGATGCTGATCGGGGGGATTGGCCTTTGCCTGGCGAAGCAGCCCTGGCAAGCCACGGAGATGATCTGGTCCGCTCAGTCGATCTCGGCGGTTGTCTTCATCATTTTGTTCGGAACGTTGATCCCCTTCTACCTGTACGTAGACAGCCTGAACTATATCCGCCCGACGGAAACGAGCCTGCTCGCGTGTGCGGAACCTTTGTCCGCCGTGATTACGGCAGTCGTTTGGCTGGATGTGCCATTCGGGATGTTTGAATGGCTCGGCGGCCTGTGTATCATCGGAACGATTTTCGCATTGTCCCGCCATCGGGAGAAGGCAAAGCAGGCGGGGCTGGAGAATGCCGTTGAATCCTCGAAATAACGGATCGGCCAAAAAAATGGCCCATGCCGGTGTCAAAATGGGATTGCAATCAGGATATGAATAGCCGCATAACCTTTTACGAGCGCGTTCTCTCCGTCCATTTTGCGGACAGAGAACGCGTTTTTTCACGTGTAAGAAAGTATCAGTTATGGGTTAAGCTCCTGCTTCTTTGTTTTTGCTGATTGGGAAAGTGGCTGCAGTGAGAGAAGCATATTTCCAGGCTGCGCTCCGGTCTGCGTCCGCAAGGGAGCTGAGACTGTCCGCTCCACAACGATTCGCGGGGGAGCATAAAAGCAGCAGCACCTCCGAAGTTTACTCAAGGTTACGCTCCTGTTTCCCGCGAATCGTTGTTCCGCTGGGCTGGACTCCGCTAGTCGCTCCGCCTGGAAATATGCTTCTCTGTCGTCGCGGTTTCTTTTTAAGAAATCCCGGGGAAGAAAAGCGTTAATCTTTTGATCTGCTGTTGCACCTGCTGTAAATACTCCCAAAGCAGGACAACCGAAGTAGACAAGGCATTTTATTCTTGTAAAGAATGATCAAACGAAACAAAAGCTGTTTCATCTCCTCCCCCCAAAGCCCGAACAACGCCCATTCTCGAAACGACAATGACTGCCTCCGGTATCCAAAAGGGTGTTGGCGAAATGGTCAAACGCGAATGAAGAGATTTGCTGTACCCAAGTCCATTTAACAGCCCGTTCCAGCATCGCGAGAGCCTGCGCAGAGGGGGAAACTAGCATGCTTATCATCAAAACCGTTTTCATAGACAAAGGAGGTTACGGGAGAGGGGAACGTCTCTCTTTCGGCGAAAGTGGGCGACTGTCGATTTTGTTATTGCCGCCCAGTAAATCCCCCTTTCAAAACTTTTGTTTGTGTGATAAACTTTTGTTTGTAAAGAGAAGCAGTACGAGTTTGCGAAATGCTATAAAAGAAGAAAGGAGGAGGGCCGTGGACAAAGAAAAGCAAATCCTCCGTCACATTCGTGAAAATCCGTTTGTCAGCCAACAGGAGCTCGCTGACAAGATGGGTATTTCCCGATCGGCGGTGGCGGGCTATATCGCGCAGCTGACCAAACGCGGAGAGATCAAGGGCCGGGCCTACATTCTTCGGGACGAAGAGCTGATCGTCTGCATCGGCGGAGCCAATCTGGACCGGAAGGCCCGGGCCAAGCAGCAGGTGCGGCTTCACTCGTCGAATCCGGTGACCATCTCGGAATCGTGCGGAGGGGTCGGGCGCAACATCGCGGAAAACCTCGGGCGGCTCGGCTGCAATGTCTCGCTGATCAGCTGTGTCGGAGAAGACAAGGAAGGCGACTGGATTTTGCAGGAAACCAAAAAGCACGGGGTCGATATCAGTCAGGTGTGGCGTCTGCCTACCCAGCGTACAGGTACCTACACCGCGCTTCTGGACATGGACGGCGAAATGGTCGTTTCTCTGGCCAACATGGATATTTACGACACGCTGACCCCGCAGATGTTTGCGGAGCGGTGGTCCCACATCGCGGCGGCGCGGGCCGTTTACCTGGATACGAACCTGCCCGCGGACTGTCTGGCTTATGTGATCGGACGCTGCCGGGATGAGGGCATTTCGCTGTTCGTCGATCCGGTTTCCTCCGCCAAGGCGGAAAAATTGCCCGAGCGTTTGGACGGAGTCGAAGCGATCCTGCCCAACCGCGAGGAAGCCGAGCTTCTGTCGGGGATGGAGATCAAAAGCGTGCAGGACTGCGAAGAGGCTTGCGCAAGGATCAGAGCTAGAGGCGTCAAGAGCGTCGTGGTGACGCTCGGCGAACAGGGCATTTATTACCAGTCGGAAGATCAGGCAGAGCAGCTGGCTCCTTACCCGACCGAGGTCGTGGACGTGACGGGAGCGGGAGATGCTTTTGCCTCCGGTCTCTTGTACGGAGTGGTAAACGGAGAACCGCTGGGCAGAGCGTGCCGGCTCGGAATGGCAGCCTCGGCACTGACGCTTCAGACCGAGTTCTCGGTATCGCCGCTGCTGAAGCCGGAGGAATTGGAAGAAACCATAAACCAGTACGAAGAGGAGCGATAACGGATGAAACAATATTTGACTTATACAGAAGAAGTGCGTCATGCATTGGACAATAACCTGCCTGTCGTAGCGCTGGAGACGACGATCATCTCTCACGGGATGCCGTATCCGCAGAACATTGAGATGGCGAAAGAAGTCGAGCAGATCATCCGGGACAACGGCGCTGTGCCGGCGACGATCGGGATCATGGACGGAAAAATCAAGATCGGGCTGTCGGAAAGCGAACTGGAGGAGTTCGCGACGAACAAGTCTGTCGAAAAAGTAAGCCGCCGGGACTTCCCGTACATTCTCGCGACCGGGAAGATCGGGGCGACGACGGTAGCCGGCACGATGATCGGGGCCCAGCTGGCAGGCATCCGCGTTTTTGCGACAGGCGGCATCGGCGGTGTCCACCGCGAAGGAGAAAACACCTGGGACGTGTCGGCTGACCTGACCGAGCTGGCGCAAACAGGTCTCGCAGTCGTATGTGCCGGCTGCAAGTCGATTCTCGATATCGGCCGTACCCTGGAATACCTGGAAACGCAAGGGGTGCCGGTAGTCGGCTACCGCACCGACGAATTCCCTTCCTTCTTCGCAAGAGAGAGCGGCTTCGGCGTCGACTTCCGTCTGGATGCGCCGGAAGAAGTGGCAGCTGTCATGGACACGAAGTGGAAGCTCGGCCTGGACGGCGGTCTTGTGATTGCCAACCCGGTACCGGAAAAAGACGCGCTTGACCACGCCAAGATCGAGGCGGTCATTCAGCAGGCGCTGCAGGAAGCGAAAGAAAACGGAATCGCCGGCAAAAAGGTAACGCCGTTCTTGCTCTCCAAAGTAAAAGAATTGACGGAAGGCAAAAGCCTGCAGACCAATATCGCCCTGGTGAAGCACAATGCGGCCGTGGCTGCGCAGATTGCCGCTGCTTTTCACAAAAAGCAAGCGTAAAGAGTAAACGCGAGAAGCCCTGTTCCGCCTTGAAGGAGCAGGGCTTTTTGCCATTTCCGTCTTTGCATGTACCCGGCATGTGAGGTTTGCGCTCTGCACGCGGACGGGTAAACATTTACAAGAGCATCGTCCAGCATTATGATGTAGCGGAGTGCGTTTTCCATGCATGATCGCTTGTAGGGCGATTGCATGTGAAGAAAAGAAACAGAAGGCGTGAGAGTGTGTTAAAGGATTTCGGTACCAATCTGGCCCTTTTGATTTCGTGTTTTTTGATCATCGGCCACATTTACAAAGGAAAGCTGGTCGTTCCTCAGTCTCCAATCCGTATCCGTCTGGTCTACGGCGGTTTGCTTGGCATGGTAGGCGTCCTGCTGATGCTGTATGCGATCAGGGTTTCTCCCACTGTGGTAGCGGACCTGCGCCAAATCGTCATTGTATTGGCGGCTTTCTTCGGCGGCATGCCGGCGGCTCTGGCTTCGGCAGTCATCGTCGCGATTGGACGGGTAGGATTGTACGGCGTAAGTGCAGCCTCACTGACCGCCGCGTTCTTTGCCATCCTGATCGGGATCGGATGCGGCTTTTTGTCCTATATCCGCTTGCACCCCTGGAGCAAAATTATCCTCTTGAACTTATACGGCATTGTCGTGGCGACATGCTCTCTGTACATGAATCTTCTAGATACGTCCTTGGTGTCGCAAATAGCCGTGTATCAGTGGCCCATCTCCCTGATCGGGGGTATCCTCAGCTATTTGGTCATGATGTACATTCGCCGCACCAATCACCTGCTATATGAGCTTGAGGAGAGCGAGGAGCGTTACCGGCGCTTGGTGCAGCTCTCGCCAGACGGGATACTGGTGGCCTCGGAAGGCCGGATTGTACTGGCGAACGACGCTGCCCTAAAGCTGTTGGGACTGGAAAAAAGGGAACAGCTGCTAGGCAAACCGTTGTACACTTTCACGAAAGAGGAGTGGCGCGCAGGAGCCTGGAACGATACACATATGCAAAAGGAGCCTGTCACGGATCTGATCGAGACAAGGTTTAGCCGTCAGGATAGCAGCGAGGTGGATGTTGAAACGGCCAGTACCTGGATTTCCTATCGAGGCGAGCCGGCGCAATTGATTCATTTTCGCGATATTACGCTGCGCAAGCGAGCCGAGGAGCAGCTGATGTCAGCCAACAAGCTTTTGCGCGATTTGACCAACATGGACGGATTGACAGGTGTAGCCAACAGGCGTTGTTTTGACGAGAGAGTTCGCGCGGATTGGGAGGCGTGCCAGGCACGCAGAGTTCCGTTCTCGCTGATTATGTTTGATGTGGATTATTTTAAGGCGTACAACGATACCTACGGGCATCAACGCGGAGACCGCTGTTTGCGGGAAGCGGCGGAAGCAGCCGCAGCAGCCGTTTCGGGTGCGGAGCTTCAGGGAGCGCTGGTCGCTCGCTACGGAGGAGAAGAATTCGCGGTTCTGCTGCCAGGAGCGGATGCAGAACAGGCCTACGAGATAGCGGAGGATGTGAGGGTTCGTATCGAAGCTATAGCCATTCCGCACAGCGGCTCAAAGGTGAGCAGCGTGGCAACGGTCAGCGTCGGTGTCTCCACGCTCCTGCCTGCGGAGGCCATTTCACCGGAAAATGCCATAGAGCAGGCCGACAAGGCTCTATATGAAGCAAAAAACGCGGGGCGCAACTGCGTTCGGATGGCCTTGCAATCCCCATTGTGACAAAAAAGTCAGGCGGGGAATTTTTTTTTTGAAAAGGGTCTTGATATACCCTATGGGGGTACTGTATACTGAAGGTGCGATAAAGAAAAGCCCTTGGGGGAACACTAATGAAAATATACCCCATATGGGTATTTGGTTCGGAGGAATCAGCGATGAGCGGCAAAGTAAAAGAAGCGACAGTCGCCATATCCGGGATGACCTGCGCAGCGTGTGCGATTCGGATCGAAAAAGGTCTGCGGAAGCTCGATGGCGTCGAGTCCGCAAGCGTCAACCTCGCTCTGGAAAAATCGACGGTTGTCTACGACGCGGGAAAAACGAGCTTTCAGGACATCCAGAAAAAAATCGAGGATTTGGGATACGGCGTCATCACCGACAAGGTCGAGCTGAACATCTCGGGAATGACCTGCGCCGCCTGCGCGACCCGCATTGAAAAAGGGCTGCAAAAAGTGCCGGGCGTGATCCAGGCGCATGTCAATCTCGCCCTGGAAACGGGCTCTGTCGAGTACGACGCAAGCCAGGCGAGCGTCGCCGACCTGATCAGGCAAGTGGAAAAACTGGGCTATCAGGCCGTTCGCAAGGATGAGCAGTCCGAAGCGGAAACGGCGGACCGCAGGGCCCAGGAAATCGAACGGCAGACCGGAAAGTTTCTCTTTTCCCTGATCCTTTCCCTGCCGCTTCTGTGGGCAATGGTGAGCCACTTTTCCTTTACCTCGTTCATCTGGCTGCCCGATATGCTGATGAACCCATGGGTGCAGCTGGCTTTGGCGACACCGGTTCAGTTCATTGTCGGCAAACAGTTTTATGTCGGAGCATACAAGGCTTTGCGCAACAAAAGCGCCAACATGGATGTGCTGGTCGCGCTCGGCACCTCGGCCGCTTACTTCTACAGTTTGTATATGGCGATTCAATCCATCGGCACAGGCACCCACATGATCGAGCTGTATTTTGAGACCAGCGCGGTATTGATTACCTTGATCCTGCTCGGCAAGCTGTTCGAAGCCAAGGCGAAGGGCCGCTCCTCGGAGGCGATTCGCAAGCTGATGGGCTTGCAGGCCAAGACGGCAGTGGTCATACGGTACGGAGAGGAAATGACGATCCCGGTAGAAGAAGTGCGCCCGGGGGACATCGTCTATGTAAAGCCAGGCGAAAAGGTGCCGGTAGATGGCGTCGTTTTGGAAGGACAGTCGGCTGTGGATGAATCGATGCTGACTGGTGAAAGCATTCCGGTGGATAAGGCTGTCGGAGACAACGTGATCGGCGCGACACTGAACAAAAACGGTTTTCTCCAGATTCAGGCGACCAAGGTCGGAAAAGAAACGGCACTGGCTCAAATCATCCGCGTAGTGGAGGAAGCCCAAGGCTCCAAGGCTCCGATCCAGCGTCTGGCTGACAGCATATCCGGCGTGTTCGTTCCGATTGTAGTTGGGATTGCGATCCTCACCTTCGTGATCTGGTACTGGTTCGTTTCGCCGGGGGATTTCGCCTCGGCATTGGAAAAAGGAATCGCTGTGCTGGTCATTGCCTGCCCGTGCGCATTGGGATTGGCTACGCCAACTTCGATCATGGCAGGTTCGGGCCGCGCGGCAGAGCTGGGCATCCTGTTTAAAGGCGGAGAGCATCTGGAGACGGCACACCGATTGGATACCATTGTACTGGACAAAACGGGTACCGTAACGAAAGGCGAGCCTGAGCTCACGGACGTCTTTGCTTATGACATGGACGAAAGCGAGCTGCTGGCCCTGATCGGAGCCGCCGAGAAAAATTCGGAGCATCCGCTGGCCCAAGCGATTGTCAAAGGGATTGGCGAAAAAGGAGTTTCGCTGGGTGCTGCTGAAGCGTTTGAAGCGATTCCCGGATTCGGTATCCGCGCGGTCGTAAAAGGCAGGGAGGTTCTCGTCGGAACGCGCCGCCTGCTTGCCGAAAAATCGATTTCCTATGAACAGGCCGCAGATGTGATGTCTTCCTTGGAGAAGCAAGGAAAAACAGCGATGCTCGCTGCTGTCGATGGACGCTTGGCTGGTATGGTCGCCGTGGCAGACACGATCAAGCCGACTTCCCGCGAAGCTGTAAAGCGGATGAAGGAAATGGGCCTGACGGTCATCATGATGACAGGGGACAACAGGCAGACAGCCGAAGCGATTGCCCGTCAGGCGGGAATCGACCAGGTGATCGCCGAAGTATTGCCGGAAGGAAAGGCGGACGAAGTGAAAAAGCTGCAGCAGCAAGGCCGCAAAGTAGCGATGGTGGGAGATGGCATCAACGACGCCCCCGCTCTCGCAACAGCCGACATCGGCATGGCCATCGGCACCGGAACGGATGTGGCGATGGAAGCGGCAGACATCACGCTGATGGGCGGAGAGTTGACCAGTGTCGCCGACGCGATCGTGATGAGCCACAAGACAATCCGCAACATCAAGCAAAACCTGTTTTGGGCATTCGCTTACAATACAGTCGGGATTCCGTTCGCGGCCCTCGGTTTTCTCGCACCGTGGCTGGCCGGGGCGGCAATGGCCTTCAGCTCTGTCTCTGTCGTACTGAACGCCCTGCGCCTGCAACGGGTCAAATTGTAAAGGAAAAGGGGAAACGAGGATGAATCTCAAAACAAAATGGGCCCTCTCGGCAATCGTCTATCTTCTGCTCGTCATCGGCGGCTACCAGCTGTACACCGTCTGGGCGGCTCCCGACGAGGCGCCTCACAAGCAACCGGCTGGCCATGCCGCAGATCAAGGCAAGACCCAGCTGTCGCACCCACGGGGCTGACCCCGGAGCTATGCGGCGGCGTGGTTTTCATAAAAAAATCGAAATCGAGAAGGAGAGATTACGATGCAAAACGTAACGCTGAAAGTAGAAGGAATGTCCTGCAACCACTGCGTAAACTCGATTGAAAAAGCGCTGAAGGATCTGGGGGCGGCCGGCAAGGTGGACCTGGCGGCAAAAACAGTCGAGGTGTCTTTCGAAGAAGGCAAATTGACAGTGGATGCAGTCAAGGAAGCGATTGAAGATCAGGGCTACGATGTTGTAGCGTAAAACTGCTTTTGCAAGGTTTCCGCTCTGCTCTGGCTGAAGAGGAAACCGCAACATGTAAAGAAGCCGCGTATCGCGAAGGGCAAATGTCCTCGCATACGCGGCTTCTTTGTATGTTGGAGGATGGATGAACGCTTCTGTGACAAACATTCACTCGCGTCCATTGCCATCTTCCACGGAAATATAGGCGTCATAACCGATGCTGTCCACAGAATCGGAAATCAGCGTCTGCCGGTCATACTTCCGCAGCGTCCAGAGGATGTAAACATCGCCAAAGCTGCCGGCTATCATGAAAAAGCTCCACAAGTACCAAAAAAGCGAATGTCCCTTAAGGGAAAGAAAAAAAGGGACCAATCCCAAGATCAAACCGGGCAGCAACACGGCGAACCGGTAGCGGGATACCGCAAGCGGTTTCGTGCAGCAGCAGTAGAAAACCAGTTTCTTCGGTACAAATCCAAAGCGGATGTCAGAAAACGAGACTTCCCTGCTGAGCAAAAAGCCAATCCCGTGCAAGCATTCATGGACGACAATCCCGGCGATCACCAATAGCAGAAAGAGAAAAAGACCTTGGATCGTCACCGAAAACGTCACATCGCCGCCGTACAGGAAAAGGGCAGCGATAAAAAAAGCGATAAAAAAAGCGATGGAAAAGAAGATGCTGTAAATGTTTGCTTTCAGAGGATCGAGCACCACCTGCTGCCTCCGATACTTTTCGTTCAAGCTTTGTTCCCCCCAAACGGCGATGACTCGCTAAAGTTTAGCTTTTCATGTCCAACAGCGCCTTCTCCAAATCCTTGTTCAGCACGTAAACCTCGATCCGCTCGCCCATTTTTGTGCTGATATCGCTGTGGCTGGAAAGCACCTTGCAGCCGGTGAGGGTTTCGACGATCTCCTCGCACTCCTTGCTGTACATCTCGCGCAGGACCTCCCGCATCTCTTTGACCACGCGGCGACCCCTTTCATGATGGGCCAGATGCTTTTCCTCGACAGTGAGGACGCCTTTGAAGCGGCATATCACCATATCGCCGACGATGTACGACTTTCCTTCCTGCGGGCCGCGGCCGATCAGTTCCCGTTGAAACTTGATGAAGGCCTCGCTGATCTCTGCTTCCATTTTCTTTTTATGAGAAACGGCCATACCAATTCCTCCCTATCTTGTCATTGAGCCCTATCTTACTGAGCGCTTGAGAGGCTGTCAACGCGAGAATGGAGATATAAGGAAACCGGAGATAACGGGCAAAATAATTTGATCGCCTGAGAGAATGAACGATTTATCCGTTTTCATTCCGATTTTTCTGCCGAAAGAATCGGAAATCGGTCAAAATCAGCCGTTCACAACCAATCGCGTCCGACTTATAATGACACATAACAACCAATTGCAAATCTGGCCTAGTCCCGGGGCGCCCGGGAGCGGAGGACCCAATCAGTAGGGGTTAATTCCACGGTTTTTGTGGAAGGGATGAGAAACTCTTTCGCCATCCTACCCGTCAGCTAACTTCGTCGGCTAAAGCGAGGGAGGTCAAAAGACCGCCTGTTCGAGGAGGCTTTTTTTGTTGCCCAAATGCGGCAGCAATCCGCCTGTTCGATCTGATTTGCAGGTCTTTTCGTTTTTCTGTCTGCATATAACCGTCTGTTTTGGAAAAAGGAACAGGGAGACAGAGCGCAAAGAGGGCAATGGATTGCCGGCTGGGCGTTAGGTAGACCAATGAGTGCTTTTTCCCCGACAAGGCAAAGCAAGAGACACAACCGATGGATCGAAGGGAGCAAGCGATTCTGGATGAATCGCCGCCTGGCCCGATCTGTCTTGTGAGCGGCTTTTTTGGCTGCCCGCATTGGCTGTGCTTGTTTGTCGCCTGGGGAGAGAGTAAGCATTGGTCTATTTTTTTACCCAAAGGCACCGCTCCGGGCATCGCTTGGGAGAGGGGCACAGGCGTAAGCGAAAGAGTCCGCTCGGCTCACACACTACAAGTCAAAAGGGAGGATGAAAGCGGGCAAGTATGCCGGGTGGATTTGACTATAAGCAATTTCCTGAGCATGGAGGGAGGCTCGAAGATGGACGCGGTTTCCGTATTGCTGATTGCCATGTCATTTGCGATTTTTTACGGCGTCGTCAAGTTTTGCGAGGCAGTTGTAAAAGAGCAGGAGGGGAAGAAGGAATGAGCGTTTTGCTGTTGATCGCCGCCGGGTTGATCGTATACCTGTGCCACGCCCTCGTTTATCCGGAGAAATACTAGAGTCCGTCTGTGCGGAACACATGAGGAGGAGCTTGTTGTGGACTTCATCCAAATTTCGTTGTTTTTGGCCTTGCTGCTTGCCGCCGCCATCCCGATGGGCCGTTATCTGGAGAGGGCCTTTGCCCTCGAGAGGACCAGGATGGACAAAGTGTTTGGCGGCGTAGAGCGGGCGCTCTACAAAGTGTCCGGCATTCGGACGGAGGACATGAACTGGAAGCAGTATGTGCTGGCTTTGCTGGCGAGCAACCTGGCGATGGCCGCGATCTGCTATCTAATCCTGCGGCTGCAGGGGATTTTGCCGGGCAATCCGGCAGGCATCGGTGCGATGGAACCGCTGCTGTCATTCAACACCGTGATTTCTTTTCTGACCAATACGAACCTCCAGCATTACAGCGGCGAGACAGGGCTTTCCTACCTGTCGCAAATGGCCGTCATTATCTACCTGATGTTCACCACGCCGGCGACCGGAATCGCCGCCGTGATGGCATTCATGCGGGGGGTGACCGGCCAAAAAAGCCTCGGCAACTTTTACGTCGACCTGGTGCGTGCCCATACACGGTTGCTGATCCCGCTGGCTGTCGTCGTCACGCTGATATTGGTCAGCCAGGGAGTGCCGCAGACGCTGGAACCGGCGGCGACCGCCCGCACGCTCGAAGGAGCGGAGCAGCAGATCGCGCGAGGCCCTGTGGCTTCATTGGTTGCGATCAAGCATCTGGGAACGAACGGAGGCGGCTTTTTCGGCGTCAACTCGTCCCATCCGTTTGAAAACCCGACGCCATTTACTAACGTGCTGGAAATGCTCTCGATGTTTGTCATCCCGGCCGCGCTGCCGATTGCGTTTGGACACATGGCGAAAAGCCGCAAGCAGGGGTGGATTTTGTTTGCTGCTATGGGGCTGATGTTCCTCGCCTTTTTCACCACGGTGTACATCAGTGAAACAAATGGCAACCCGGCGCTGGCCAAGGCGGGCCTCTCTCAGGAGATGGGCAGCATGGAAGGGAAGGAAGCGCGCTTCGGCATCGTGCAAAGCGCCTTGTTTACTGCAGTGACGACGGCCGCCACGACTGGCACGGTCAACAACATGCATGACACTTTGACGCCGCTGGGCGGTCTGGTGCCGCTTGCGCAGATGATGCTCAACTGCGTCTTTGGCGGCGATGGAGTCGGCATGGTCAACATCCTGATGTACGCCTTGCTGGCGGTGTTTCTGGCCGGGCTGATGGTCGGGAGGACGCCCGAATTTCTGGGCCGCAAGATCGAAGCAAAGGAGATGAAGCTGATCGCGCTCACGCTTCTCGTCCACCCGTTGATCATCTTGGCGCCGTCCGCCGTGGCTCTTGCCACCGAGATGGGCAGCGCCGCCATTTCCACCCCCGGCTTTCACGGCATTTCGCAGGTCGTCTACGAGTTTACGTCCTCGGCTGCCAACAACGGCTCGGGCTTTGAAGGGCTGGGGGACAACACACCGTTTTGGAATATTTCGACCGGCTTGGTCATGCTGTGTGGGCGGTACATGTCCATCATCACGATGGTCGCGGTAGCCGGGTCGCTGCTCAGAAAAACGCCGGTGCCGGTGACCTTGGGCACGTTACAGACCGACAGCAGCGTCTTTTTGCTCATTCTGTTGGCGACCGTCCTGATCGTCGGGGCGCTGACCTTTTTCCCGGTCGTTGCGCTGGGTCCGGTGGCCGAGTGGCTGACGATCCGGTAGGTGCCAGTACGTAATGGATCAACTTGAATCAATGCCGATCTGGAGCAAAACAAAGCCGCTCCGGCGGGAAGGAGAATATTACGATGAGTACACAGCGCAAAGCCGCGCTTTCCAAGGATTTGTACAAGCGGGCCCTGATGGAATCGTTCCGAAAGCTGGACCCGCGCGTGATGTGGAAAAACCCGGTGATGTTCGTCGTTGAAGTGGGCTTTTTGATTACGCTGCTCTTGGCCTTTTTCCCGACGCTTTTTGGCGGCCAGTCTGAGCCCGGCTACAACGCGGCCGTCAGCTTGATTCTGTTTGTCACGATTCTTTTTGCCAACTTTGCCGAGGCGCTCGCCGAAGGCCGCGGCAGGGCGCAGGCGGACAGCCTGAAAAAAACGAAACAGGATGCGACCGCTCGGCATGTGCAAAAGGACGGAAGCGTCAAAGCGATCCCGGCCACCGGGCTGCGAAAGGGCGATCTCGTCATCGTCGAGGCAGGCGAGCTGATACCGGGCGACGGCGAAATTGTCGAAGGCGTCGCATCGGTGGACGAATCGGCGATCACCGGAGAGTCCGCGCCCGTGATCAAGGAGGCGGGCGGGGATTTCAGCTCGGTCACCGGCGGAACGCGGGTCGTCAGCGACATGATCAAGGTGCGGATCACTGCCGATCCGGGCGAATCGTTTCTGGACCGCATGATCAGTCTCGTAGAAGGGGCCAAGCGGCAAAAAACGCCGAACGAAATCGCATTGAGCACCCTTCTCGTCACGCTGACGCTGATTTTTCTGATCGTCTGCACGACGCTTTTGCCGATCGCCGGTTACGTGAATGCGGCCATCCCCATCGCGACGCTGATCGCGCTGCTGGTCTGCCTGATTCCCACCACGATCGGAGGGCTTTTGTCAGCCATCGGCATCGCCGGCATGGATCGCGTTACGCAATTCAACGTGATCGCCAAGTCGGGGAAAGCAGTAGAGGCCGCGGGCGACATTAACACGATCATTTTGGACAAAACCGGAACGATTACGTTTGGAAACCGGATGGCGGCGGCCTTTTTCCCGGTCGGGAAGGCGAACCAGGAGGAATTGAGCCTGGCTGCGGCGCAAAGCTCCATCTTCGACGAAACGCCGGAAGGAAGGTCCATCATCGAACTGGCAAGACGGCAGGGGGTTCCCTCGCCTGTTCTGGACATCCCTCGGGCAGAGGGGATCGAGTTCAGGGCGGAGACGAGAATGAGCGGGACGCTGCTTCCGGACGGCCGCGAAATACGCAAGGGCGCCGTCGATGCGATCAAGGCGTATGTCGCGGGAAAAGGCGGACAGATTCCCGCCGAGCTGGAGGAGAAAACGCGACTGATCGCCACAGAGGGCGGCACGCCTTTGGCGGTAGCCGCGGACGACCGCATCCTCGGGCTGATCTACCTGAAAGATACAGTCAAGCCGGGCATGCGGGAGCGCTTCGAGGAGCTGCGGCGGATGGGCATCCGCACCGTCATGTGCACGGGCGACAATCCGCTGACGGCGGCGACGATTGCCCGTGAGGCGGGGGTAGACGACTTCGTTGCAGAGGCGAAGCCGGAAGACAAGATTTCCTTGATCAAAAAAGAGCAAGCGCAAGGAAAGCTGGTCGCCATGACAGGAGACGGCACCAACGACGCTCCGGCGCTGGCCCAGGCGGATGTCGGGCTGGCGATGAACAGCGGTACGGTGGCGGCAAAAGAAGCGGCGAACATGGTGGATCTCGATTCCGATCCGACCAAAATCATCGAGGTGGTGGCGATCGGCAAGCAGCTTTTGATGACCCGAGGGGCCTTGACGACGTTCAGCATCGCCAACGACGTCGCCAAGTACTTCGCGATCATCCCGGCGATGTTCATGCTGGCGATCCCGCAGATGTCGGCGCTCAACATCATGCACTTGGCGACGCCGCAAAGCGCCGTTCTGTCCGCGCTGATCTTCAATGCGGTCATCATCCCGATCCTGATCCCGCTGGCGATGAAAGGGGTCAAGTACGTTCCGATGAGCGCAAACAAGCTGCTTGGACGCAATTTGGTCCTGTACGGATTGGGCGGAATCGTCGCTCCGTTTGTCGGCATCAAGCTGATCGATTGGGCGCTGGTCTCGCTGAGCTTGGTTTAAAGCGTCCCGACACCATAATGGAAAGGCATAGGTGATTGTACATGCTGCAAAATGTTCGTCTCAGTCTCGTCCTGCTTTTGATCTGCGGGATTGCCTATCCCCTGGCGATGACCGGCCTGTCCCAGCTGACGATGCCCGCCAAAGCGAGCGGCAGTCTGATCGCGGACGACAAGGGCAATGTGATCGGTTCAGAGCTGATCGGCCAATCGTTTACAGACCCGAAATATTTTACAGGGCGTATTTCTTCTATTGAGTACAATGCGGCAAGCTCCGGCTCCAACAACTACGCGCCGTCCAATCCGGCCTTGGCTGAGCGGACGAAAGAGGAGATAGCGGCTTTTCTTACAGCCAACCCGGGAGTCAGGCAGGATGAGATTCCCGCCGATCTCTTGACCAACTCCGGCTCCGGCCTGGACCCGCACATTTCCCCCGAGGCGGCGCGCGTGCAAGTAGAGCGCATCGCCAAAGCGAGGAATCTCGATCAGGCCAGGCTGAAAGCCTTGATCGACGAGTATACCGAGGAGCGGAGTCTGGGTGTCTTTGGACAGCCCCGGGTGAACGTGCTCAAGCTGAATATCGCGCTGGACCAATTGAAATAGACGGCAGGCAAAAAGGAGCGAGACAGACCGTGAAGTCTGCTCCTTTTTGTCTACAGGAGAGAGAACTTGCAAGTGCTCTGTTTCCGCGTGCATTCCCGGAAGCTGCCCGGGAAGAAGCGGCATTTAAACGATCGATTAACTAGCTAGAATTTTTCTCCCATGATCGTTTCGTGAACAATTGCCCTTGCTGCTCGCACAGACATCCAGCTTTTGCTACACTGAATATATAAGTGTTCGTTTATTTGATAAGGAGGAAACCGTCATGTTCAAAAAGTTGATGGCCAAATTCGGCGTGGGCGCGGCAACCGTGGATCTCCGGCTCGATCAGCCGACATATCGCCTGGGAGAGACCGTGACCGGACACATTCATATCGAAGGCGGGAACGTTGAGCAGCGAATCACCGAGCTGAGCGTCCTTTTGATGATGAATGCCCGGGTAAAAGGACAAATCGTGACGCGGCAGGTGGAGGCTGTCCAGGTTGCCCACAGCTTTAAGGTACTGCCAAAGCCCTACACCGTGGACATCCCCGTTTCCTTTGAACTTCCGCAAGGTCTGGCGATCTCATCGCCGTCTATCCAGTACGGCTTGCAGACAAAGATGGATGTAGAAATGGCGCTTGATCCGACCGACATGGATCAGGTTCAGGTGCTGCCGCCGGAGCCGGTGGAGCGGGTGCTGAACGCCTTTGGCCGGCTGGACCTGCGGCATAAGCCGGATTCCGGAGGGTTGACTCCTTATGGACAAGAGTTTTCGTTCTTTGCGGGACCGGCGCTCGGGCTGCCGTTAAGGGAGCTGGATGTCGTCTTTTACTCCACGCCTGGAGAAATGCGGCTGCTGCTCGAGCTTGACTTGACGGTGCCAGGCATGCTGATGGGACGTCAAAAGGAGTACAAGGCAGAGCTCATCGTGCCGCAGGAGCTGCTCGCGGCAGAGAAGGAAGAGGAGCTGTCCCGCTTTTTGCAGGAGAAACTTCGCGAGTATGCGGAAAATCCGCAATCGATCCCGTACGTGTCCATGGCATCCTATCAGCAAATGCACGGTGGCCACCACGGCAGACCCGGCATCGGCGGCATGATCGGCGGGATGGCTGCGGGCTTCCTGGGAGGAATGCTTCTGGGCGAGCTCATGTCGGATGCGGGTGAGTTTGCGTCTGGGGAATCAGGCGATGAGTCCGGCGGCGATGAAGGCGGAGACATGGATTTTGACTTTGGCGGCTTTGATGATCTGTAAGCAGGCAAGTGTTGGCCCGGGGCATAGTGTCCCGGGCTTTTCTT
>NZ_JAUMSJ010000037.1:0-50735 GCF_037834415.1 Brevibacillus borstelensis
ACCGGCCAATTTCTGACCGGTTGAGATCGTACCTTCCTTATGGCTGCACGAGAGTCCCTGTTTTTGCGTCTACGGCAAGCGGCTGTTCATTCCGCACTGGATAAGGATAGACCAGCTGCACCTCCGCGTCCGATTTACGCTGTCCGCTCAAAGCGCGGTAAACCGGCTCCGGCTGCGCTTGCTGCGCGAAAATCTTCATGGCTTCTTCGGGAGAAATGACATCCTGCGCTTTGGGCAGCCGAGGAAGTTCCGCTCCGAACGGACCAGCCATCCCGGTGACTGTGCCACTGGTTCTGTCTACATATACGTCGTAGCTGTGTGTAATCACCGGAATGCCCTGATGCACCCAGCAGAACCGGAACAGCGTTTGCTGCCCTTCCTCCGTTTGGCCGATCATTTCCACCTCTTCTACGCCGGCAGGCAGATAACGGGACAGCTTCTCTATCGCCGTTTGCTGCGCCTCTTTCATGCCGAGCTGCTTGTTGCCGGCTTTCTGAACAGCGTTTCTGGACGCGAACGAAAGGATATTTCCCGCTTTGTCCATCCGGATTCTCGCGGATTTTCCTCCGTCCCACTCCCAGAGGTATTCGAAGCTAGAATCATTGATCATTCTGACAGGCTCAATTCCGGCGCTGATTTTCACACCGAACTCAGCTCGCAGCAGATCGGCAGCGGAACCGGCATCTGTTGCCCGGAGCCGTTTCCCCTCTGACTGTATGGGAATCAGGCTGCTTCCCTGATCTGCGTTTGCCGCTAATTTTCCGGTAAGCGCATCTACATAACCGGCCTGCAGCGGCTGATACCGCAAGACGGGCTCTTCCCCTGCAGTGTAGACAAGCCGCAGAGTGGTCGCCAGCTTTTGTGCCGCTTCCTCCTGATCGATCAATGACCGCTGTACGGATGCGGCAGAAAACGCCTTTTGTGCGATCGGGTAAATTTCCATTCCGACCACTTCGGACGATTGATTGATTTTGACGACCAAGCTGTTTTCGTCTACGGGTATTCCGTCCACGACCCGGCTGAAGGAGACGATTCCCTCTGCAAGCCGGGAGCGGGCGGGATTGAAGCGGTATTGTTTGCTTTCTTCACCGAGCTTTTCCTGCAAATACTTCTCTGCTTGCTTTTCCAGTCCGCGTTTCTCTTCCGGCTTTTGCGCGGCAGCCAGCATTCCGCCTCCCGTACCAGAGGATGGCAGTTCTTCGGTATAGGCGGTTCTTTCAGGCGATTTTCCTACATTGCCCGCAGCGGGCTTTTGCATGCCTGTTTCCGGCTCATTGGCCGTCTGCGGCAAGACCAGGCCCCTCTCGGCATAAGGGGCAAGCCCTCTGTTTGCTGCCGAATGCGAGGGCGCGTCAGGAGAGTGGAAAATGCCTGGGAGCAAATGAGCGTCAGAAGCTGCCGCAGCACTCTCCCTTTGCCCGTGATCTGCTGCGGGTTGGACGTTCGCTTTTTCCACCACGATCCCCTGGACCCACACACCGATTAAAACGGCGGCAGACGTACTGAGCGTGTATGTCATCACTCTGTTGATCTTCTCTGTCCGCTTCATTTTTCTTGCCTGCCGGGCCAGCGTTTCCTCCCCGTATCGGACCCACTCTGCCCGCGGAGCCGGCACTGTTTCCCGATAACGGCGAAGGTATGCTTCGATTGTTTCTTCATCTGGCAAACTCACTGATCACACCTCCTTCTTCTTCCCCCAGATATTTTTGCAGCATCTTCAGCGCCCTGTGATAATCGAGCCTCACCTTCGCTTCCGAGATGTTCAAAAGCTCGGCTGTTTCTTTGATCGAGTAGTCCTTGATTCCCCTGACGATCACGATCATCCGGTAGTGCGGCTTCAGCTTTTGCAGCGCTTCTTTGACCATCCGCATTTCTTCCTTTGTCTCCAGCTCTTCTTCAGGAAGCCCGTCCCGAGACCTCATGTCATCAAACTGGTTGGTGGAAAAAAGGTTGAACCACTTTTGCTTCCTGTATTGGTCTATGGCGGCATACCTTGCGATGGAAAAGAGCCAGGTTTTCATCGAAACGCGGCCGTCATAGCGGGGCAAAGCTTTCAAGAGGCGCGTAAACACCTCTTGCGCCATATCTTCGGCGTCTTCCCGGCGTCCGGTGAAATAATACAGGAAGGTATAGACATCCTCGTAATAAGTCTGGTAGATCGTCCGGATTCGCTGCTCAAGATCATCCGTCACCCCTTCCCCTCCTTCCTTGGGGGCATCCGCTTTTTACTCGCGCCCTCAGCTGTTGCCTTGCTTTTTTGTCAGGCTTATTCTTTCCAGGAGATTACTGCGCCCGAGGCTGCGTCAATTCTCTGTCCGTGGACAACGTCTGTTGCCTTGTAGACCAGTCTTGCTTGCTGTTCTGTTTCACTGCCGAGCGTGTACACAAGCGTCAGCGGAAACTCTTTCACGTATTTTGCAGCGGCTTCCGCCGGAGAGATCGCTTGATCGGCTTTCGGGAAATTCACCTGTTTCCGGCCACTGAGCGAAGTTTTGACGACCTCGCCTGTTTCCGCATCGACGCTCACTTCGTATCGCCATTCCCTTACCGGTATTCCTTCGTGCAGCAGGGCAAACTCAGCCCGGTAAGTGTTGCCGTGTTTCATGTAGCGCGGGGTTTCGAACAGCATGACTTCCTTTTCGGTTTTGGGCAAATATTTTTCAATTTCCTTGATTGCCGTTTGCAGAGCTTGCTCCGCCGTCAACTTTTTCTCTTTGCTTCCTCCTGCGGTGACAAGTGCACGATTTTCGAAGGAAAGAACGCTGTCGGTCTTGGTATCGACAACTACAGTTGCAACCGGCTTGTCGTCTTTGGTCCATTCCATGGACTTTTTGTTGAGCTTTTCCATGATATCCTCTTTCACGGTTGCTCCTTCCGTCTTGATCCCCTGCTTCGCCAGGAAAGCGGCACCTTCCGCTGCATTTTTCACGACAGGCACCTCGCCCCTGGGTTGGACCTTAATGATCTGACGATAGCTGCCCTCTCCAGCGTCCTTTCCCGTCTTGGCATCCAGCTCTCCGGAAAAAGCGAAGGCATAGCGGAGGACGGCGTTTCCATCCCTCGTTTCATACTGCAGGTGCAGGTATTGGGAAAGCTCTTTTTCCGCCTGCTCCTTCGACAGCACGCCCTCAGGCTTCGGAAATGCGTATTTGTCATGGGAGAGCGCCGGAGAACCCATGGCTGACTTGCCGACAATTTCACCGCTGTTGTCCACATCAATCATGATGCTTTCATTTTGGAAGGGAACCCCGTTCACAGCCCGGGAAAAGATGATCGAGTCCGCAGAAATGGTCAAGGTCGGATTGTACTGATAATCGCCCATATGGTCCCCATACCACTTCTTCATAAAATCCGTCGCCTTTTCGATGGCCTTTTCCTGCGAGTATGTGGTGGGAGGAGTCGTCCCTCCGGTCATCCGGCGAAATCCCTTCCATTCTCCTGTGCTGCCGTCCACAAACAACAAAATTCGGGGAAATGGCTTATCTTTGGATTGCTGCAAGACGACAACCAGTTGGCCATCCTCTCCAGGCTCCACTACCTTATGGGAGTATTGCTCAAGATACGGGAGCATTTTTTTCGCCTGCTCCAGCGCTTTGTCCGCCTGATTCATAAGAGCCGCTACCTGCCCCTTATTGGACTGTCCAGCCGCAAGCAATGGCTGGCTTGCCGACACCTGCAATGGGACTGTAGCTGCAAGGCTTGCCATCAGGGCTAACATCGCGAATTTTTTCGGTTTCATAATCATTTCCTCCTCTTTCATCTCCATCATACTTGCTTTCAATCCAATATTCGGGTCAATCTGGAATTTGTTTCAATTTTGCTCAAAAAAAATCCGGTCCCCTTAAAGGAACCGGACCTCGTCATCAAACGAGAGGGCGTAACCGCCAGCGAGAAGGTACAAATAGCTCTCCGCCACCCTCCTGCCGACAATCTGTTCGACAGCCTGTCGATAGAGGCGAATTTGCTCACCGTACCGATTGATCATGTTTATTTTCACCGCTTCGGACCGCTCCGAAGCTACTCTGTCCGTCTTGAAATCAAGCAGAACGAGCCGGCCGTCGTCTTCCTCCAGCAAACAGTCGATGACGCCCTGCACGATAATTTGCTCATCTGTCGAACCGCTTAACTCCGGCGCTACCAGAGAAGCCGGCTTCGCCAGCGTAAACGGCAATTCGCGGTGTACCGCTCTTGCCCGCTTCATCCTTTCGCCCAGCGATGACGCGAAGAAACGACCGATCTGCGTCGCGTCGATAGCCTGTACCTGCTCCTCTGTCAAAAAACGGCGGGCCAGAAGCGAAGCGATCTGCTCCCGGACATCCGCCTCATCCAGCGGACGAGCGAGGTCGAGGTTCTGCAAAATCAAGTGGGTCACAGTACCCCGCTCGGCTGCTGTGAGCGTGTGCGCCCCTTCCTCCATCAGAAAACGCGGTTTCTCCACAATGGTCGGCACATGAAGCGGGTATCCCCTGGAAACAGCCTGTTCCCTTCGCTTCAGTTCGCTGACGGTCCATTTGGTCATCACCCGGGAGCCCGCCTGATGCGGATAGCTCCAGCCCAACCGACGCTCGACCAGCTTCCCGATTTCTGCGTCGACAGGCCTTTCCGGAACCGCTTCCCGCTTGGTGATTCGCTCCCATTCAGACTGCTCGCCGGACTGGTGGTCCGCCCCTGCCTTCAGCTCGTCAGCCCGGTAAAAGGAAAACGACCACATCGACTCGTCCGGAATCATCCGAACAGTCACTTCCTCGCCGCTGCCGCGATCGCGCGGGTAAGACCGGAGGGAACCTGCAAGCGGATGCCGCAGCAGCGCTCTTCCGACCCAATCCAGATAGCCCTTTGCCTGCAGGAGGTCTTCGTCATGCAGCCGCTCCCCGTCACCCTGGCGTCCCCAGGAGACAACGCTCTTGCTTACATCCTTGGCCGTGCCCAGCAGGACGAGCTTTTCCCTGGCCCGGGTGAGCGCGACGTACAGGACCCGCATCTCCTCGGCCAGCATTTCGCGGCGCAGCTGCTGACGGATGCCCAATGCGGCAAGGCTGGGGTACCGCACCTGCAGCTCCGTTTCCACCGCCATCGGGCCAAACCCAAGGTCCTTGTGCAGCAGAAAGTGATTTTTCATATCCATCGTGTTGAACTGCTTGCCCATGCCCGCGACGAAGACAACCGGAAACTCCAGCCCTTTGCTTTTGTGAATGGTCATGATCCGGACGACATCCTCGTTTTCGCCGATCGTGCGGGCCTCTCCCAGATCGCTGCCCGCGTCCCGGAGCCGGTCGACGAAGCGCAGAAAGCGGAACAGCCCCCGGTACGAGCCCGCTTCGTACTGCCGGGCGCGATCGTACAGGACGCACAGATTGGCCTGACGCTGCTGACCGCCCGAAAGCGCGGCGACGTAATCAAGATAGCCTG
Organism: Brevibacillus borstelensis; assembly: GCF_037834415.1. GTDB lineage: Bacteria > Bacillota > Bacilli > Brevibacillales > Brevibacillaceae > Brevibacillus > Brevibacillus borstelensis_A. Next base: position 5,410 of record NZ_JAUMSJ010000037.1, read on the forward strand.
TCTCGCGATAGAGCGTCGCAATCAGCTCGGCCAGAGAATCCCTTCTGGCCTGGGTTCTCCATTTGTCCAGCTTGCCGAAAAAGCTGCGCAGACGCCTCTCCCAATCCGCTTCTACCCTCTGCTCCTCGACATACCGGTGGACCGCTTGATAGAAAGGGACGGACGGATAGCTGATGCGAATTTGCGCCAATTGCGGCTCGGATATGTTTACAATCGGCGAGCGCAGGACGGATGCGAGCGGGATGTCCTGGAAGGGATTGTCAATTACCCGCAAAAGAGAGAGCATGACCTCCACTTCCGTCGTACTGAAATACCCCTGGTTCTGCTCCGCATAGACGGGAATTCCCGCTGCCCGAAGCTCCTCCATCATCGGTTCTCCCCACGCCGAGGTGGCTCTGAGCAGGATGACGATGTCGCGGTAGGCGAGCGGACGCAGCCCTCCCGCCTTTTTATCGAAGACCATAAGCGGCGCTTCGCCTCTCCCCGGCTCCATCCAGCGGCGGATGCGCTGCGCGATCAGCCTCGCCTCCATCTGGGCCACGCTCGCTTCTTCCAGCGCTTCTCCCAGATCAGTGCCTTCCCCGTCTGCCGCGGTATCCCCGCCCTCCGCCTGAAAACCGGCCTGCTCCTCCGTCTCTTCGTGTGCAGTTCGATCGATCAGATGCAGTTCCACTTGCAAGCGGCCTGGCTCCGCGTCCGGGTAGGAAGCGCGGCAGATGAGCTCAGCCGAGCGGTCATAGTCGATTTCCCCCACGCCAGGCGACATGATCTGCCTGAACAGGAAGTTGACCGCGTCTACGACTTCGCGGCGGCTGCGGAAGTTGGCGGCCAGATCGATCCGCTGTCCCGGTGCCTTGCTGGTGCGGGATGCGTCCTGCCGGTCTGCTGCCCCCGCTACGAGCCCCTCCATCCGGCCTTGCTCCCATCCGGTTTCATAGCTGAGGTATTTCTCCAGGAACAGATTCGGCTCTGCCAGCCGGAACCGGTAGATGCTTTGCTTGACATCGCCGACCATAAAACGGTTGGCTGTCTCGTGTGTATCCGGTTCACGGGATACCATCCGGAGAATCGTCTCCTGAACGAGGTTGATGTCCTGATACTCGTCGACGAGCACCTCCGCAAACTGATCCCGCAGCTGAAGGGCGAGCGCGGAAGGCAGCTTCCCGCCTTCTCTTCTGCCGTCTTCAGCTTCTGTCTCGGCGTCGGCTCTCGTCAAAAGCCGCAGCGCCAGATGCTCCAGGTCGCCAAAATCGACGAGCGCCCGCACCCGTTTTTCCTGTGCAAAAGCGGCGTCAAACTCTGTGACCAGACGGGCCAGCGTTTGCATGAACGGAGCCAGCTTCGCAAGGTCCGCCAAATATTGCTCCGCCGGCATCGAAAAGTATTGTTCGATGAGCTCCCCCAGCGCTTTCTTCACCTCATTGCGCAGGCCCTGCACCTGCTCCTTGAGATCGGGGTCCGCATCCTTGACAGAAGGCAGCCGTCCAAAGGAAATGCTTCGGACCGCCTGCTCCGCCGCCGCCCATCCCTGGCGGCACGCTGCCGCTGCCTGAGCGAGGCCCGCCGCCTCGGCTTCCAATAGCGGCAGGTAAGCTCCCGGTCCTTCCGGAGAAGAGGCGATGAGAGCTGCACGCCTCAGCTTTCCTTCCAGACCGTTCAGTTCCCATTTGAGCGACTGCAGGATGCTTTTCGTCCATTTGAGGCCGTCCATGCTTTTCGCAGATGCAGTCGCGAACATCCCGGCCGCTTCCTCCAGCCATCCCTTCGGGTCCGGATTGCTGCGCGAAAACTCGTACAGCCGCAGCAGCAGCCCCACAAGCAGCTGGTCATCCTGTCCGTCCAGCATCAAATCGGCCAGTTTCTGAAAGTCGGGGTCACGTCCGTACCACTCCTCCAGCATTTCCTCCAGATTGTCCTGGCGAAGCAGCTCCCCTTCCATCTGGTCGGCAATCCGGAAGTCGGGGTCTAGCTCGACAAGGTAGTAATACTGGCGCAAAAGCCCCAGACAAAAGGAGTGCAGCGTTGTAATGGAGGCCCGCTGCAGCAGAGCCAGCTGTTTTCGCAAGTGAGCGGATTGCGGCTTTTCCTTGAGCGCTTTTCGCAAGGCTTCGCTGATCCGGTGCCGCATCTCCGCCGCTGCCGCATTGGTGAAGGTGACGACTAGCAGCTCATCGACCCCGACAGGATCGCTTTCGTCCATAATCCGCCGGATGATCCGTTCGACGAGCACGGAGGTTTTCCCGGAGCCAGCCGCTGCCGCTACCAGCAGATTGCTCCCCCTGCTTGTAATCGCCTGCCACTGCTCATCTGTCCATTGCTCAGGCTTGGCCTGCTGTCGATTCGACTGCTGCACCATCGCTTCTCACCTCCGCATCCGTTGGTTGCTGGCTTTGCAGCATTTCCCATACGTCTTTGTTGTTCCATTTGGGGAGCTGGCGCGGCTGATTGGCGTCTCCCTCCGGATCGTATTGGCAGACCGGCTTGTACGAGCAGCGATCGCAAGCCGTCAACGTCCCGTTGACATAGGGGGCAATCTGGATGTCGCCGTCTGTCATCCTCGTGCTGAGCTCCTTTACCGTGGCGCGGACGAACTGCTGAAGCGCTTGAAACTGCTCTGCCGTAGCCACAGAAGAACGAGCCGACAAAGTGCCGTCCTTTTTCAGTTCAAACGGCAACAGCTCGGAAGCCCCCTGCTCTACCCGCTCGTCCATCATCCGTGCCAATTCCGCGTCGGCCAGCATCAAGCCTTTCATCCGCAGTCTCTTCGCCCGCTCCTTGGCCGCCTCTTCGCTGGTCAAAAGTCGCTTCGCGGTGACGAACGGGTCCGCTACCTGGTAGTAAAAGACACCCGCCATTTCCGCTTTTTTGCCAAGCCATTCCTCCGCATTCGTCACGACCACATCGAGGTAGACCAGCAATTGCAGATTCAAGCCGTTCATGACATCGGAGAGTAAGAGCTGCTTGGGGCTGGACTTGTAGTCAATCACCCGCAAATACGGTACCTCGCTGTCGAGGGACTGGTCGACACGGTCAATACGCCCGATCAGCTGGATAGAGGTGCCGTTGGCGAGACTCAGCTCGAGTCCGGGCAGCTCGCCTCCAGGGCCAAATGCGACCTCCAAACCTACGGGAGCAAAACGGCTGCGTTTGGCATGCTCGCTCAGAACGTAGATCGCTCTTCCCACGGCTCGTTTCAGCTTGCCTGACAGGTACCGGTACCGCGCTGTCCGCGTGAGAATGCTGCTGCGCGTCGAAGGCACCAGCTCGTCCACTACCTCATCGGCCAGCTGCATGCTGTTCGCCTCGGTTAGCCGGCTCCACTCCAGACGCTCCTCGTTCATCTTTTCGACCGCGCGCTTGAGCGAGGCATGGAAGAGCTCGCCCACGTCAAAACGCTCCAGCTTGTAGAGCTGCCGCTCGCTCAGGCGAATGCCGTGCGAGGAGTAATGGGAAAACGGACAGGTTTGGAAACGCTCCAGTCGGGAGACGCTCATTTTCAGGCGCTCTCCGTAAAGCGACTGGCTCGTCTGTCTGTCCAGCGGCAGCGCCCGGTTGGTGTAGCGCAAGCCGGACAAAAGCCACTTTTCCCTGCCGGCGTCAGGCGAATGCCGCAGAAACCAGTCGTATACCTCCCACCAGAAAACGGGCAGGCGGCCGCTCTCTTTCATCTCCCGGACGAGTGTGAGCAAATGGCTGAACACGCGGCGGGGCGATCCCAAGAGAAAAGCGTCCGCTTCCGGATCTCCGGTCGGTTCATTGTAGAAAAACCGGTAAGGCACATCCGGGAGGACTTCCCGGACACGGGCAAAAACCGAAGAAGGCAAAAGCGCCTTGCCCTCCTCATCTGCCAGCGCACAGCTCAAATACAGCCGTTCAGACGGTCGGGTCATCGCCTGGTAAAGCAGGTACGGCTCTGCCATCAACCGCTGCTTGGCTGTCGGCGCCAGCTCCATTCCCATTTCCGCAAGCCTTTCCCGCTCTGCCTCGTCCAGTACGCCGTCTTCCTTCGGCTTGAGGGGAATGACTCCTTCATTGACCCCCAGGAGAAAAAGGGCTCGCACATCAGGCTGGCGGGAACGTTCCATCGACCCGACCAACACCTGATCGAGAGCAGGCGGCACCAGTCCCAGCTCAATGCTTTCCAGTCCGCTCTCCAATACGCTGGCGAACGTGACGATGTCCATCTGCTCCTCGCCCATCACTTCGACGATCTGGTCGAGAAGGCCCATCAGCCCGTTCCAAACCTGCCCGTGCATCTGGGCGTCGTCCAGCTCTCCCGACCGCTCTGCCACCTGCTGCCACTTCTCCAGCACCCCAGGCACACCGAGGCTGACCAAAAAGCGATACAGAGCCGCAGCCATCGCGCGGACATCTTTCTTTTCCGCCTGCTTCAGCTCCTGTTCGAACCGGCGCAAGGGCGCTGCATACTGTCTCCGCAATTCGTCCGCCCCCTGATCTTCGGCAGCCCGATGCTCTCCGCTAAAGCGCCACGGAGCCTCGTCGGCCCAGTGCGAGCCGTATACGCCGTGCGCCAGGACGTAATTTTCCAGCAAGTCTACTTCCCGCCGGACAGCGGCCAAAGAAATGGCCTCGCCGTCTTCGGCAACGCGGCCCTCCGGGTTGATCAAATCTGTCTTGAGGCAGCGGAATACCGCTTCATACCGCCATCTTCCCGCGACCACCTCGAGCGCGGAACGGACCAATTCCATCAGCGGATGATGCATGACCGTGCGCTTCTGATCCAGGAAGAACGGTATTCCGTAATCGGTAAACACGGTCGCCAGCTCGTCCGCATAGGTGCCGATCTCGCGCAATAGGATTGCCATGTCTCGCCAGCGATACCCTTCCGCTCGAGCCAGTTCGAGAATCTGCAAGCCGACCGCTTCCACCTCGGCCCGCCGATTGGCGGCAGACAGCAGGCTGACCTCATCCGGTCTCGCTGGCGAAGGAGGACTGCCCGGGTCTTGCCACGCAAAGTAACGATCCTCCAGCTGACGAAGCCAGGGACTGTTCGCAAATCTCTTTTGCTCCGCAAACAGGATCGGGCTTCCGACCGCAACGCCCGCTTCTCTGGCCATCTTCTGCAATGTTTGGTAGGTGCGCAGCGTCGGGTGAAACAGCCCGAGCTCATCCGGGGAAGCATCCCGCTCCGCCGGATCGAGGCAGAGGGCAATGGTGACCTGTTTGGCGCAGACCATCAATTGCTCGATCACCCGCAGCTCCTGATTCGTAAATCCGCTGAATCCATCGATGAAAATCTCTGACCGGGCGATGTAGGCCGAGTCTTTGATCATCACAGCCACGCGGTTCAGCATATCGTCCGCGTCCCAGTACCCCTGAGCGAGATAGGCCTCGTAAGCGTTCATGATCAGCCTAAGATCGTGTATTTTTTGATTCAGCGTTCCGCTCCCCCAGTCTACGTTTTCCGTATGGGTAAAGCTGACGCCATATGATTTGCACTCGCTGATCAGACGGCCCAGCTGTGACGTAAATCCTGGCTGCAGGGCCGCCCGCCTGAATACCTGAAGCTCTTCCTTGCAGCGCTCCAAGAGCAGGCGAAGCACCATCTGCTTGCCCAAATCGTCGACAGGCACAAGCGTCACATCGCCCAGCTCCTGCAGCAGCCGGTGTGCCAACCGTCCGAAGCTGATCACCTGCGTGCCGATGACACCATGCAGTCCCGGGATGGAAGCGAGAGCGTACTCCGCTTGAAAGCTGGCCTGCTCCGGAACGAGCAGAATCATCGGCGACCCCAGCGCCGCCTGCTTGAGCCGCGTTTCCATTTGATCCAGGATGGTTTGCGTCTTTCCTGTTCCGGCACGGCCCAAGACAAATTGTACCGCCATGAGCACTCCTCCTCGTCGTTGTTGATTAATCCGTCTCCATCCTGATCGTGCTGCCTTCGCCCATCGGCTCCGCCGGCGTGATGATCAGCCTTCGCGGCATCCGTACACGTATATCCGGAACATGGCTGATCACGCCGATGGTAAAGTCGTCCATACGCAATCGCTCCAGCGCGTCCATGACGACCTCCAGAAGCTCCGGATCAAGCGTGCCGAAGCCTTCATCGAGGAAAAAGAACTCCAACCGGCCGCCGCGCATCTGGATTTCCATGGACAAGGCCAGCGCCAGCGACAAGGACGTCAGGAAGGTCTCTCCCCCAGACAGGGTGCCGATCGGACGGCGCATGCCCCCGGCGCCCTCGTCCCTTAAAACGAATTCGCCTTCGTCGCCGATTTCTAGCGCATACCGGTTTTTCGTCATCCGCATCAGGTGGTAGGAAGCGTCCCTGGCGATCGAAGCTAGCTTTTCCTCGGCGATAAACTGCACGAACGCCTTTCCTTCCAGCAGCTTTTTCAGCTCCTCCAAACGGCTTTGCTCATCCGTCTCCTCTTCCAGACGCTTTTCGATCGAAAGCCATTTTTCGTGATTCTGCTCTACCTGGGCAAACGCCTGCCGGGTGACGGCAACCTGTTCCTTGGCCGTCTGATGGCCCGATTCCGCCTCTTCCCAGGCCAGCCTGGCCTCCTCCCATTCCTCTTTTGTTACTGTTCTTCCGTCCAAAGTCCGCAGCAGCCGCTCCTCATCGTACCGCAGGCGGGCGAGCTCCGTCTGGTACGCGGAAAGCTGTTCCTGCAAGGAGGCAAGCCGCTCACGCTCGCGGTACAGCTCGCCGACCCTCTCCGCCGTGCCAAGGCCGCTCTCTGACAGCGAGTGGTGCATCTGCTCTGCCGCTTCCGTTCGCTGCCGGGCCAAAACCGCATAGCTCTCCGACAGCTTGACAACGGCATTTTGCACCGTTTCCCGGGCTTCTCCAGTCTCTTTACGCCTTTTTTCCGCCTCGGCAAAAGCGGTGCGCAGCAGCTGCAGGGATTGCTCCACGTCCTGCAGCCGTTCGTGAGCGGGATGTCCGCCTGTCCGCTCCAGCCACATCCTATGCTTTTGCTCCCACAGCCGCTTCTTTTCCTCCAGCCGCTCGCCGAGCAGCGTCTTTTGCGACTGCATTCCGGTCTGGCGTGCGGACGCTTCCTGGTAGCCGGCGAGAAGCGATTGGTACAGCGACTCCTTTTCTGCCTTCTCTTGCTGCAGAGCCGCCGCTTCCCGATCCCTTTTTCCGATCGACTCCCAGTGTTTGTCTATTTCTTCGACGGTCACGTCTCCCAGCCTGTCAGTCAGGCGCCGTTCGGCATCCTCCGCTTGGCTGACCGCTGCTTCCAGACGAGCTGTTGCATCCGCTTCTTTTTTCAAAAGCTGTTCGCACAGAACGGTGCTTCGCTCATACAAGCTCTTTTTCTCCGCTTCCCGGTCGCGCAGCTCATCCGCCCATTTTTGCAAGCGTTCCCGTTCTGCCCTGTATGCCTCTCTGGCTTCGGCTTCGCTCTTCAGCGCCGCCTCTTCCTGCCTGTACATCTGCAGCAGCTCTGCGATGTCGCCAACCGCCCACTTTTCGCCAAGGGCCGCGCACTCCCGGCGGATCGCTTCGATTCGGTCCCCCACTGCCGCACGCTCTTCGCCAAGCGAGCTCATCCGCTGCTCCGCCAGCTTCCATTCGCCCTTTGCCGTCTGCAAGGCCTCGAACGCCGTCCTGATCTGCTGCTCCGCGAGACGAATCGCTTCCTCCGTCTCCCAGATTTGCCTGCGAATGCTCTCGCCTGCGGCTTGCTCCGCGTCTTGTCCAGACCCATCCTCCCTCTTCTCATCCAGGCAAGGGTGGTGGGAGGAGCCGCAGACCGGGCACGCTTCCCCCTCCTTCAAGCGCTCACGCAGCATCCGGGCCATATTCGCTTCCCGCCACTGCTCCCATTTTGCACGGAAACGCTCGAGGTCGCTTCTCCGCCTTTCCTGGGCTTCCTCTTCTGCCTTGACCGTCGCCTCGCATGCATGCAGGCGGGCTGTCAGCTGTTCTTGTTCACGCAGGGCTGTCCGCCGCTTCTCCTCCCAGGAGGCGAGTGCCTGTTCCTGCTCGCGCCAATGCCTGCCCCACTGCTTGATCTGGGACAGCACGTCGAGTTTTTTCGCCCACTCGGCTTCGGAAGACGGCGGACTTGCCTCAAGCGAGGCCAGCTGCGCTCTGGCTTCCGCCAAATGCGAGGCGCTTTCCTCCCAAGCCTTCCGCGCCGTCTCCAACTCCGAGGAGGCAGCACTCTGCTCCGCCTTGACACTCGCTAGCTCCAGCGCCAGCTCTTTGCGTTTCTGTTCTTCCCTCTCCCAGTTCTGCTTGGCCTCCCGTAGCGCGCCAATCAGATCGCGCCATTCCGGCTTTACCTGCACCGCTTCCAACGATCTGCCCAGCTCGGCCCGCTCGCTTTCCAAGCGGTTCAAATGATCCTTGTCATGCGCCAGCTGCTGTTCCAACACCGACAGCTCCTGGGTCACCTTTTGCCATTCCTGTTCCAGCGCGGTCCATTCCGCGCGCAGGGCGGCTAGTTCTTCTTCCCACTCGGCAGCCTGGATCAGCCTGCTTTTCCGTTCGATCAGAAGCGGTTCCTCCCGCTGCAGCTCGGCGTAGCTTTTTCCATAGGCATCCTCCGCCTGCTTATGCGTTCGCTGGATCGCCTCCTGCTTTTGCCGGGCGCCCTCCAGACAGTCCGCTGTCTCCTGCCATTCCTTGTCGAGGCGTTCAAACTGCTGAACCTGCGGCCACAGCCTGACACTGGCTTCCAGCTGCTTCTGAAGCCGTTCCCACTCAGCCGCCTCCTCCGTTCTGGCCAGCTGCTCACCGAGACGCTCGCGGACGCGCTCCAGCTCCTCCTGCCAGCGGTATACCTGCTCCATTTCCTTGATCATACCCGCCAGGCTTTCCCGCTGCTCCGCATAGACCCGCTCCTGCCGCGCTGCCTCCTCCCACTCTTTCCGTGCCTGTTCCAGCGCTTCCGGTCCCGCATCTCCGAGAGACGCCTTCTCAAGCTCGATCTGGTGAAGCCGCTCCCGGGTCGCTTCCAGGCCCGCCCGGACGCGCTCGCTCAGCTTTTCTCCATATATATGTAAATGGAACATCCGCTGCAGCATCTCATTGCGGTCGCTGCCCTTGAGCGTGAGAAACCGCGAAAACTGTCCCTGCGGCAGCACGACAGCGCGGGTAAAGTCCTGCAGGGTGAGGCCGATCAAAGACTCGACAGCGGCCGTTGCCATGGTCGCCTTTGATTCCAGCACGACATCCGGCGTGTTTTCATCTGTTCCGCACTGGATCAGGCGTACTTCCGGCTGTCGCCAGTTGCCGTTTTTATTCAGGCCAAATTCCCGTTCGATGGTATACCGCTTTCGATCAGCCCCTGAGCCCAGTTCAAAGGTGAACGAGACAAATACGCGCTGCTCCAGCTGGTTGAGCACATCCTTGGGGTGGCTCCCGCCGCCCAGCCTGACTACTTGCCCGTAAAGCGCGAGCGTGATCGCGTCCAGTATCGTCGATTTCCCGCTCCCCGTAGGGCCAAAGATTCCAAAGAGACCCGCTTCGCACAGTTTTTCAAAATCGATCTCCTGCATCTCCCGATAGCTATGTAGACCAGCCAGCTTCAGACGTATCGGCTTCATTTCGACCTCTCCTCCTCACCGGTTTGGCTCAGCAGCCGCTGAAACAGGGCGACCAGCTTCTCGTCCGGCTCCGCCCCGCGCTTCCGCTCGTAAAAGCGGCGAAACAGCTGATCAGGCAACAGCTCGCTCAGCTCCGTCCGCTGCTCGCCCGCCGAGCCCGCTGCTTCCTCGCGCACCACAACCCGCTGGATCTTGATAAAATCGTCGCTCATCTTGCGCAGCCGCTGGAATTCGGCCGGGTCGATCACATCCGATACATGCAGTTCCAGATCGATCCAGGCTCCGGCGTCCCTGCCTTCCTCCAGCCATTTTTCCACCTGGGCGATCCCTTCTGTCGCCTTCCAGCGCGCCAGCGGCCTGCCGCTTGCCAGGTAGACGATCTCCTCCCGCACCTCTTCGCCGGGAACGACATCCACGATCACGACAGCCTTGCTCTGTCCCGCTTCCGAAAAAGAGTACCCGAGCGGCGAGCCGCTGTAGCGAATGAGCGGCTTCTCTCCCAGCTTTTGCAAACGGTGCAGGTGGCCGAGCGCCACGTAATCCGCTTTTTTCGGGAAAGCTGACGGAGAGACGGTCAAGGCTCCGCCGATCTGGATAGGCCGCTCGCTGTCGCTTTCCCGGCCGCCCATGACAAACAGATGGCTGGTCACCAGATTGACCGTATCTTCCCGGAAATGTACCGACAGGTCCGCAAGCAGCGTCTGAATCCGCTCGGAAAAAGCGAGCTGCATCTGCTCCTGGGTAAACGTGTCGCTTAACAGCTCCTTGAGGCGGGCCTCCGATGGATACGGCAAGGCGAGAATGACCGCGTGGTGATCCACGCCGGGAACCGCCAGCTCCATCCACGACGGGCCTCCGTCCAGCACCCGGACCTTATTCGTTGGGGCATCGCTTGCCGATAAGATTGGCGTTTCTTTCGGCAACCCCAAAAGGACGATTCCCTGCTTGGATGCGATCGGTGCCGCCGCCCGAACCCGCTCCGGCTGATCGTGGTTTCCCGCAATGACGACAACCGCGCGCCGCCCCCCATCCGACAAGCGCTCCAGCGCCGTGTAAAACAGCTCTTCCGCCCAGGCAGGCGGATTGACCGAATCGTATACATCTCCTGAGACCAGAACGAGTTGAACCTCTTTTTCCTCCGCTATCCGGCAAAGCTCGTCCACAAATTCAGCTTGTTCCCCCCGCCTGTCGCGTCCCTCCAGCTGACGACCGAAGTGCCAGTCTGCCGTATGTAAAATACGCATGCTTCCACCTTCTCCCGATCATGTGTTTGCGTTCATTGTATCACAGAAAACCCGGCATTTGCCGCGCCATTGGATAGTTCACAATAATCGCCATTCGATGTAACTTTTTCTGCTCCGGAACCGTCCTTCCCTGTAGAAAAGATGAGAGGGGTTTACGAAACGCGTGAAACCTGCCAACTTGCTTGTCGCTGTCCCTGCCCTCTTGCTGGCGTGTTCGATTTCTGTCTCTGCCGATGCTGCGTCATCTCCGACCGGCAAAAGTCAAGCCGGCACAGCAGCTTTGGTTTATACAGCTTCTGGGGTAGTTCCGGCTAAAGCTGCTCCTACTGAAGCTCCAGCCGAAGCTGTTCCGGCCAAAGCTCCCGCTATAGCTGCTCCGGTAAAAGCTCCCGCGAAAGCAATTCCAGCCAAGGCTTCGCCTAAAAAAGCTCCGGCGGTAAAAGCGGCCAATACTGCAAAGGATGAAATCCGGCAGGTTCAGGCATGGATCAATGCCGAGGCGAAGAAAAAAATACCAGACGATCGACTGAAGGACTTCAGCTATCGCTGGATTCAGTTGGATGACGACCCGGAGCTGGAGCTTGTGGCAAAAATAAATGACAGTGTGCGACTAGGCCAATTCTATGTACTCGACCGCCGTCCCAACGGCACCTATGCGCTCTTGACCGAGCAGCGGTGGAATGTCCCGCATTTGGACCTGGAGCGTTGGGACTACAATCGTTTTGACAATCCGAATTGGTCTACCGTCCCTCCGGAAGCAACAGGCGAGGTAGGGGGAAAACGGCTGTTTGAAACGCTTGACAAATCCGGGGGCACGGGTACAAGCGTCTTCTACGCCCATCTGTGGTATATCGAGAACGGAAAGTTTGTAGAGGCGTGGGAAGGAACAATGCTTGAAACGGCCTCTGAACCCGGAGGCCCGTTATTCCAGACGATTGGTCAATATCAAATTGTGCAAACAGGCCCGGTTCCTTTGCTGTATTACTGGAAAACGATGCGTGAGCTGGACCCTGAAAGCAGAAAACCCCTTTCTTCCTCCTCTGTGCAGACAGAAGTTCACATCTTTCCGTTTGAAAACGGGAGCTTCAAGCCTGCCCCTGCTGTGAAATAAACGGAGATACGGTTCTTCTTTTCTGCTCACTGGCATAACGGGCAAACGAAAAAAGCCGCCTTTCCGGCGATCCCGGGAAGGCGGCTTTGCGCTTGCTCGACTTTACGCTATCTTTTTGTCCTTTTCTCCGGCGCCTTCAGCGACTGCAGGCACATGTAGCACATCGTTCCGAAGAGACATGTAATCACGGCGGAGTGGAAGATCGTGGAGTACAGCGTCAGGCGGGACAATACGACCCAGCCGCCGCTCAGCACCTGAATGATGACGAGCACAAAAGACAAGATGCCCGCACCGTACAAATCGCGCCGCGTCTCTTTGAAGTGACGCAAAACATAGACGAGCACAGTGGCCAACACGATCGCCAACACGATCGCCGCCACACGGTGCATGAAATGAATGCCTGTCTGCCCGGACAACTCGGGTATGAGCTTGCCCTGACAAAGCGGCCAATCGCTGCATCCCAGATTCGATCCGGTGTGGCGCACGTACGCTCCCAAATAAACGACGCCATATGCGTAAACGGTCACGATCCATATCGCCAATTGGAAGCCCTTGGACACCGTTCCCCGGACCAGCTTTTCCACCTTGTCCCGCTGCAGAACGAAAATGCTCAAGAGCAGAACCCCGCTAAATGCCAAGAGCGAAAATCCAAAGTGCAAGGCCATCACGGCAGAGGACTGCGGCCAAATCACCGCGGATGCCCCCAAAAAGGACTCCAGAATCAGGAAAAACATGCTGAACATCACAAGTCCGCGAACTTCCCGATTCCGCGGGTATCGACGCCATGCCAGGATGGAGAAAATCCCGACGATGATACCGGTCATTCCCGTGACGAATCGGTGCATATACTCGATCATCGATTCCAACGTGTATTCGGGTACCCATCTTCCGTTGCAGAGAGGCCAGTCATTGCCACAGCCCAAACCCGAATCGGTCTTGGTCACCAGTGAGCCACCGATCATGACCATAAAGGTAATCATGGTGGAGGCAATGGCAAACCGTTTCAGCCATTTATCCATAATTGTTACACCTGACTTCGAGAGAGAACTGTTCAAAAAGAGAGGTTTGCAGCTTTTTGAACAACCTCCATATTTTATCGTACAAAGTAACCTGCGCTCGGTATCCCCACTATCACGATAATAAAACATCCCCTGCCGTGCAAGGGATGTTCAGTTCCATTTTGTGATCGTTGCGTGTCAAAAGTTGCCCAGCATCGTGCTCACAACAATCGCTGCGCAAAAAACAGTGAGGTAGAGAATCGAATAGCCGAACAGCTTTCGAGCCCAGGGCAGTTCGTCTTCGGCTTCAAGATGGAAGCCTTTGAACAGAAGCACCAAATAGACGAGGCCCATGACAGCCATGACACCGAGATACAAATACCCGATGCTGCTGTAGAAAAAGAGCAGCAGCGACGCGGGGAAGAGCACGGCTCCCCAGATAAACATCTGGCGCTTCGTTTCGGCAAATCCTTTGACGACGGGCAGCATCGGAATGCCCCCTGCGCGATATTCCTCCGTTTTCAGCATGGCCAACGCCAGAAAGTGCGGCGGCTGCCACAGGAACAGGATCAAAAACAGGAGCCATGCAGCCGGGTCCATATTGTTGGTCACCGCCACCCAGCCGATCACTGGCGGAACAGCGCCGGAAATGCCGCCGATCACCGTATTCAGCGTGGTTACCCGCTTGAGCGGCGTATAAACGAGCACGTAGAAAATATGGCCGATCAATGCCCAAACCGCAGCCAATGGATTGACGAAATAAGCGAGAACAACAAGTCCAAGAAGCAATAGGCCAATGCCGAGCAATAAAGCCTTCAGCGGAGAGATGCGGCCGGAAGCGATCGCCCTGTCTTGGGTACGCTTCATCTTTTTGTCCAGATCGCGATCGTAGTAGTTATTGAGGGTAGCCCCGGACATGATCACCAGTGCCGTCCCGACCATCGTCCAGATCGCCAGTACCCAGTTCGGGTACCCATACGATGCAAGCCACAGACCCGCAAATGCTGTCATCAGGTTGGACATCGTGATTCCCGGCTTTGTCAACTGCACGTAATCTTGAAAGGTGGCCCTTCTAGCCGGTTGGGGCTGAGCCGCCGTATCGGTGTCGATCGATTCCCGCATCGTCACTTGCTGGTCCACGTTTGTACCTCCTGTCTGCTAAAAATCCCTTACACATCAGACCACCACTTCACAAGGAAGTGGCAGCTTGAACACGTGATCTATTCCCAAAGCTTTGAAAGACTTCAACGCACCAAAAAATCTTGGAACTGCAAGATCGCGGCGGCTTTTCGACTACCAGCCGAAAATAACATCCAGAACTCCTGTCGTCTCGCCGCCCGGATAGATCAAATAGAGAAGCGTGTAGACAGTTACGCCGGTGATCGCCGAAGCAAACCAGATAACAGACGTCCACGGGCCGATTTTCTTATGCTTGTCGTACCTTCTTTTATATGCGTAATAGAGCGTCACCAGTCCCATCACTCCCCCTATCGTTGCCAAAATGATATGGAAGATAAGGAAAATCTGATAGAAAACCCGAACGCTTTCCGGACCGCCGAACAAAGTATTCCCCACCAGCGCGGTACGGGATACATACGTAATAAAGAAGATCGTCGCACAAATCGCCGCCCACTTCATCGTCTTGATGTGCCTTTCCATCTGACGGCTGCGAATGAAATACCAGCCAAAAGCTACGAGAATCCCGCTTATGGCAATGAAGGACGTACTTATCGTAGGCAGTAATATGTGCATATCTACACCTCGTATCGCAACTTTCTCTTTCTATCAAACTACGCCTGGCCCTGATCGGTCGCAGGCTTCAGCACACCGATATGTGGGCTTGCAGGCTGCTGGTCCATCGGCAAGTCATCCTGCTTCTCGTCCGTGCGCCATTTGTAAAAAATATAGGCCAAAATAGAGCTGTAAACCATTTCCTGAATCAATTTCATGATGATTCCGCCAGTCCGCTGGTCAATGAATGCCGTATACCCTTCAAACAACTGGGGCGCATTCATGTAATGCTGGTAAATCGGCTCTCCGGCAAAGATGATCAGCGCGCAGGCCGGTGTGATCAAAATCCCGTTTGCAAACAAATACGCCATCTTTTTCAAGCCGGCAAGCTGCTCCGGTTGGCCCGGCAGCGGATTTACGATCGGCCACCACATACAGAAAGCCGCGCAGAACAGGAAAGCGTGGAAGGCGTTCATCGCATCGTGATTGAGCGAAGCCGTATCGAGAATGAACGGAACGTGATAGAAGGACAGCAGGGCGTTGAAAACGACAGCCGCCACGATCGGTTTTGTGAAGAAACGCAGTAGCGCGTACACTCTCTTGTTGCTGAAAATCACCGTCCACAGCCACCCCGGAATTCCTACCATCAGCAGCGGAGGCAGTACAAAGAACAAGAGGGACATCTGAAGCATATGCATGCTGAACAGGTAATGGTGTCCAATGTAGTTAATCGGACTCCCCGCACCCGCATAAAAAAACAGCATTGCCAAAACAAACAGCACCTTCTGTCTCCCTGTCGCCGGACTCGAATCCGCAAAACGGTGACGCAGCGGCCCTGTAAGCGCAAAGTAGAGGATCGTCAGCAAAATGGCAATCAAAATGACAGTCGGGCTCCACATATCGGAAAACGAACCAATCCCGCCATCAACGGGGGTTCCATGCTGGTGATGATCATGCATCGGATGTTTCAATCCTCCTTTCATATTAGAAAGGGTGCCCTCCATACAATCTTCATTATACCGTTAATTCAGCCCGACTTCCTCTCCTAAAAATGAACAATATGTTGACAAACGAATATGCGGGCGGGGGGATGCCCAAAAGAAAGCAGCCGCTGCAACAGAGAAGCATATTTCCAGTCGGAGCGACTAGCGAAGTCCCGCTCAGCTCCGCAATGATTCGCGGGAAAAAGGAGCGTAACCCTGAATAACCTTCGAAGCGGCTGCCACTTTTACGCTCCCCCGCGAATCATTGCGGAGCGGACAATCCCCACTTCCCCGCAGGACGAAGACCGGAGCGCAGACTGGAAATATGCTTCTCACCCCACTGCCTCTTTCCAACCGCTTTTAACAAAAAAGAAGCAGACGAAAAATCGTCTGCCTCTTCCTTTTTTACCACCAAACCCAGAATACGAACACGATAATCGCGATCAAGATAAAGGTCAATCCAGCGAAAATCGAGATTCGTGCAAACTCGTGTCCCTTTTGGTCCATGTGCATCCAGAAGAACAACTGGAACAGCGCCTGAACAAACGCGAGACCGACGATAAACGGAACCGTAAATCCGGCCGGAATCACTTCAAAAGCTACAGCGGCAAATGCCAGTGCGGTTAAGACGAGAGATGCAATAAACGCAATGACATGCTTTTTCGCACCATCGTGCTTTACCTTGGGCTTGCGTGGTTCATCATGTACATGTGCTCCCATCGTCTTATCCCACCTTTCCACCGATCATACCCATGAGATATACCACGGTAAAGATGAATACCCACACGACGTCAATGAAGTGCCAGTACAGGCTGGCAACGTAGAACTTCGGAGCTGTTACGACAGTCAGACCTTTTTTCACGGTCTGCAGCTGAACCGTCAAGATCCAGAGAATCCCGAACGCCACGTGGGCTCCGTGGAATCCGACCAGCGTGTAGAAGGCAGATCCAAATGCACCTGAAGTCATTTTATGCCCCATGTGGATGTAGTGCATGAACTCGTAAATCTCCAAAGCCAGGAAGCCAAGGCCGAGGATAACCGTAACAGTCATCCAGGCTTGCATTTTTTTCAGGTCTTTCTTGTGCAAAGCCAGAACCGCAAACACGCTGGTAAGCGAACTGGTCAAAAGGAGCAAGGTAGCAAGCGCTACAAGCGGCATCTCAAACAGCTGCTGGGAGGTTGGCCCGCCATTCGTCTGGTCGCGCAGCGCGATAAACGTCGCAAACAGCGAACCGAACAGGACGGTCTCTCCACCAAGGAAGAGCCAGAAGCCGAGAATCTTGTTCTTGCCTTCAAGGGTGGCTTTTTCCGGTTCATCAGGCAGAACCGCATTTACGTGATGGGTCGCCATTACGCCTTAACCCCCTTTTCATCGATTTCATCCGGCTCGATATGGTAGCCAGGATCGTCTTTCAAGGAACGCATCAGCATGCATCCAAACGTAATGACCATACCGATTCCGACTACAACGTAATTGTGGTACATGAAACCGTAGCCTGCGATGAACAGACCCAGAGACATGATGAACGGCAGGAAGGAGCCGTTCGGCATATGAATCGAACCAAGCGGTTCCGCATAGGTCATGCCTTTGTTGCCGGCCATTTTTTCTACCCACAGGGCGTCCAGACCGCGAACAAGCGGAGTTTGCGCAAAGTTGTACTCCGGCGGCGGAGAAGGAATCGACCATTCCAGCGTGCGGCCATCCCACGGATCCGCAGGCGCACGCTTGGAGCTTTTCGCTGCTACGTATGCATTGACAAGGAAGAGAATCGTACCGATCGTCATTCCGAAGACCCCGATCGTACTGATAAAGTTGCCAAGCTCCAGACCTTGGCCAGCCAGGTACGTAAACACGCGGCGAGGCATACCCATCAGTCCGAGGAAGTGCTGCGGGAAGAAGGTCAGGTGGAACCCGATAAAGAAGGTCCAGAAGTTCCATTTCCCGATTGTTTCATTCAGCATTTTCCCGAACATTTTCGGCCACCAGTAGTAAAGACCGGCGAACAGACCGAATACGAGACCGCCAACGATTACGTAATGGAAGTGAGCAACTACGAAGTAGCTGTCATGGTACTGGTAGTCAGCAGGCGGTACCGCCAGCATAACCCCTGTCATACCACCGATCGTAAAGGTCGGGATAAAGCCAACGGCAAACAGGTTTGCGGTAGGGAAGCGGATTTGGCCGCCCCACATCGTCAAGAGCCAGTTGAAGATTTTAATACCAGTCGGAACGGCAATCAGCATCGTGGCCAGACCGAACAGGGTGTTGGCGATAGGACCCATACCCGTTGTAAACATGTGGTGAGCCCACACCATGAAGCCCAAAAATCCAATCAGCGCAGTCGCAAATACCATGGAGCTGTAACCAAACAGGCGCTTTTTGGAGAAGGTACTCACTACCTCGGAAATGATACCGAAGGCAGGCAAAATCAGAATGTACACTTCGGGGTGACCGAAGATCCAGAACAGATGTTGCCAGATGACAACGTTACCACCGGCGTCAGGGTTGAAGAACGCTGCCCCGAACAGGCGGTCGAACATCAAAAGCACGAGACCGACAGTAATCGCCGGAAAAGCGAACAGGATCAATCCGGATGTCACGAAGGACGCCCAGGTGAACAGCGGCATGCGCATGAAGGTCATGCCCGGTGCGCGCATGTTGATGATGGTAACCAGGAAGTTGATACCACCGATCAGCGTACCCAGACCTGCGATCTGCAGACCGAGCACGTAGAAGTCGATCCCGAATCCGCTGTATTGATTCAAGGCGAGAGTAGCATAGGATGTCCAGCCGGCATCCGGCGCGCCGCCGAGGAACCAGCTTGTGTTGATCAGTACGCCCCCGAAGAAGAAGAGCCAGAAACCGAGCGCGTTGACAAACGGGAACGCAACGTCCCGCGCACCGATCTGAAGCGGAACGATCGCGTTCATCAGTGCAAAGATCACCGGCATCGCTGCCAGGAAGATCATTGTGGTTCCGTGCATCGTGATCAGTTCGTTAAACGTCTTCGCGCCGATCACTTGGAGCTCTGGATACATTAATTGCAAGCGAATCAGCAGGGCTTCAAGACCGCCGGCCAAGAAGAAGATCCCACCGGCGATCAGATACAGAATGCCGATTTTCTTATGGTCCACGGTTGTGAGCCAATCAGCGATTCCCGACCGCTTGGGTGCATGAGAAGCATGTGCAGACACGGTTTTACCTCCTTTTTAGCGTCACTGCCTCATGACGATTCCATTCGTTATCTTTATCTTTTTATTTCCTGTACTTTGAGCGTAGACATGTACTCAACCAGCGAATTGATTTGATCTTCGCTCAGGTTTAGATTTGGCATGTTGTTGCCCGGCTTTTCTTTTTGCGGATCTCTCAGCCATTTGGCCAAGTGTTCAGCATCGTTAGGCATGATACCGGCTACGCGTTGGCGATCGGCGAAGTTTGTCAGGTTCGGCCCCATTTTTCCGCCTTTGCCTGCGACAGCGTGACAGCCCAAGCAGCTCTTTTCGAAGATTTGTTGTCCTTGGACAGCGTTTGCAGTAGCTGGCGCTGCAGGTTCTGCAGATTGCACGCCCTTCATTTTTTCTGCCCAGGCAGCAAATTCGTCCTGCTCCAGTACGTCAACCTTGAAGTCCATCAATGCGTGGGACGCTCCACAGAGCTCGGCGCATTTTCCGTAGAAGACACCGGTTCTGTCAGCTTGCAGCCACATTTTGTTGTCCAGTCCCGGGTTGGTGTCGATCTTTCCGCCGAGTGCAGGAATCCAGAATGCGTGCATAACGTCAGCAGATGTCAAGGTGAACTGAATTTTTTGATTGACAGGCAAAACGAGATCCTGCGCTGTAGCGACGCCGAGGTCCGGATACTCGAATTCCCACCAGAACTGGTGAGCGGTTACCCGCACTTGAAGCGCTTCATCTTTGTTGTATTCTTTGCCAAGAGTAAATCCTGTAGTAACAGTTGGTACTGCCATCACGATGAGCAGCAGGAACGGAATGACCGTCCAAATGATCTCCAGGGTATGGCTGCCTTCCACCTGTTTGGGAATGCCTTCCTGTCCCGGACGCTTGCGGTAACGAATAAGTACGTAGGTGAGGATCAGCATAACAACGATAAAGACCCCGATCATGATGGAAGCCGACAGCTTCATCAAGTCGAATTGCATGGCTGCAACTGGCCCCTGCGGCTGAAGTGCGGAGAGCTCTTTCATGCCGCAACCGGAAAGCGTCAGCGCCAGCAACCCAAACAGGAAAAGCTGACGCCATGATTGTTGCCAACTCTTCATACCAATGAACCCCTCTTTCTTTCGTGTTGATTACGCCCTTTCGTATGTACGGCGGGAGCGTATATTTCGTACTCCTCCGCTGCCAATAAATAGTCGGAGCTGCTACTTTCCTCCACTATGATAACCAATAGCGAAAAGGAATAGCAACACCGGTTTAAAGACATGTAAAGAAGGAGTAAGGGCCGCAGTAAAATACTACCTTTGCGATTAACTCTTTCAGTATACATAAATTTATCTGAATATCGGAATACATTTGTTATAATTCTGTTAACAAATTTATGAACATTTTCGTAAAGTTTACTTCCAGTGAACGGGAATTTAGTAATTAGAAGGGAGAAATGTGATAGATTTGGCTATAAAAACATCCAAACGAATCGCTTTCCTGACAGGAAGTTCCAGCGGCTTTGGGCTGCACACCTCTGTCGCTCTCGCCAAAGCGGGCTTCTTCGTTATCGCCACCATGCGGGACACCTCCAGGCGGGGAGAGCTTGACAAGCTGGCCGAATTGAATCATGCAACCGACTGTCTGGAGGTCGTGCAAATGGACGTGACGCGGCCAGAGGAGGTGGCGGCGGCAGTCTCTGGCGTGCTTGCGCGTCATGGACAAATCGATTTGCTCGTGAACAATGCGGGCTTCGCCTGCGGCGGCTTTGCCGAAGAAATCGGGCTTTCCGCGTGGCGGGAACAATTTGAAGTCAATCTGTTCGGCCTGGTATGCGTGACACAGGCCGTTTTGCCCCATATGCGAGAGCGCCAATCCGGCACCATCATCAATATAAGCAGCATCAGCGGGAGGATTGGCTTTCCGGGTCTGGCTGCTTATGCCGCCTCCAAGCATGCGGTGGAGGGCTTCAGCGAGTCGCTTCGTCTGGAGCTGCTCCCGCATGGCGTCCATGTCGTGCTGGTCGAGCCGGGCTCGTACAAGACAGGGATCTGGGAAAAAGGACTCGGAAATGCTCCCTTTCGCCCCTCTTCTCCCTACAGCAGGCAGATGGAGTCCCTGACAGAAATGGTTGCCAAAATCGCTGAGCGTGCCCCCGCACCGGATGAAGTGGTAGACGTGATCATCCGGGCCGCTCTTGCCCCGCGGCCTTCCTTTCGCTACCCTGTCGGAAGCGGCGTCCGGCTCTCTATCCTCGCCAAGCAGTGGCTTCCCTGGCGCTGGTTTGAAGCCATCGCGGCAAGGCGCATGCGGCCGCCCCGATCATGAGGCGGCTGAGGGCGACTCCGCCGGAGCGGATGACTCCTTTTGGAGATGAGAGACATAGCTGTGCAGGACCATTCCCGCCATGACGATGAGCATCCCTGTAGCGGACCACAGCGAAGGCAGCGGAGACGAGAGAATCGCGATTTCCAAAAAGACGGCGAAGACCACCTCGGCAGACTGGGTCGCTTCTACCGCGGCCAGCTGAACAGGGTTGCCCTTGGCCAGATCCGTAGCCTGAAAGAACAACACTGTCGCAATGATGCCCGAGGTGACCGCGACCAAGAGCGACTGCGCCATCTGGCTTGCGCTCGGCATTCCCGCCGTTGCCATGCCAAAACCTGCAAGCGCCAGCCAAAACGGCAAACTGGCGAGCGTCATTCCGAGCACGCGCTGGTAGGCGTCGATCCGCCCACAGGTCAAGTCCATCATTTTCCGGTTGCCGAGCGGATAGGCAAACGCCGCGATCACGACCGGTAGGATGCCGTACATAACTTCAGACGCCCCTAGCTGCCTCGCTTCATGCAGCTGCATAATGGCTACTCCCGCCAAAATCAGGACAGACATGGCGAGCCCCCTGTACGGAATTTTGTGGCCGAAAAGGGGAACGAGCAGCGACCCGGCAATAATCGTGATTTGCCAGGTTCCGGCGATCAGCCAGCCGGGGCCGGATGCCGCGGCAAAGCTGAGCGGAGCATAAAACAAGCCAAATCCGACAAAACTCCAGAGCAGCCACTGCCACGGGTGGGCCCGCATCTCCTGCCACAGCGGTCCCAGGCTGCCCCGAAAGGCGACGATCAGCAGCAAAAACGGCACCATAAATATATAGCGCAGGGAAGCACTCCATATCCAGCTGCCTCCCTCAAGCTCCATCGCTCTGTTCAATACAAATGTAAAAGCGAAGAAAAACGAAGCGACAATACCGAGAACAATAGCTTTCACTGTATGATTCCCTCTTTCCCGTTCCACTCTCTGAAGATTCTTACTTGTAGCATATATCTCGATCGCTTCCCTGTCAAAATGCGCAAAAAATAGAACACATCTCTTTGAGACGTGCTCTAGCCCTTTTCCGTTCGACCGCTTTTGATCAGCGAGACATGCTGGACGTATTCAGCCACACCGAACAGGATTGCAGTAAATCCCGCGCCGATCGGTGTGATTCTTGCTCCCGGGAAAAGGGTGCTGCTCAGCCAAACGACCAGGAACGCCAGCACCATATCGGCTGCCGTACTCATCCACAGCGTCCCTCGGCGCAGCAGCATCAGCTCCAGCAAATGTCCGGCTGCGGCAAGCACCAGGCCTACGCCGACAGACTGGTAGAGAGAGGCGTAGTCTACCTCGGGAAACAGCGCATCGGCCAGGACGACCACGAGCGGAGCGGCAATCAGCTTGACAAGCAATCCGTACACAGGCATGCTTCCTCCTTTTTCAGGTTTCCACAGTATGCCCGTTTACGAAATCACTTACTCCAAGCAACAGCCGGCTTCTTCCTCTTCGTTATGTCTGCGGCTTTCCCCGCTCGCTGTATGGCCGTCACCATTCTTCCTAAGCGGCTTCCTGTTCCTTTTCTCTCGGATAAGCCAGAGTTACGATCAGACTGATCGCTGCCAAAGCGAGCAAAATGACGAAAATTTGGTGAAGTCCCCCCGCAACCAGCTCTCTCACTGTCTCCAACAGGTCCTGCGGCAGCCGGCTTGCCTCATGCGGATTCAAAATCTTGTTGACATCAATGTTTTCCGCACCGGGCGCTTGCTGTACATAAGTGTTTAGCAAGGTCCCAAACATCGCAATTCCGAGCGTTTGTCCCAACGTGCGGATGAAGGAGTTCGTTGAGACGGCAACCCCGCGCAAATTCCAGGACACACTCAGCACAGCGCCGGTAAAGGAAGTAAAGGCGAAGCCAAAGCCGAGGCCGAACAGGAATGTAATCCCGTACAGCATGACATGGGGCGTCGTCGGTTGAATCAAGGACAGCCAAACGGTAGCAGCGATCAAGACGCATACTCCAAACAGCGACGTCGGCCGAATCCCGATCTTGGCCAGCAGACGCCCGCTCAACGCGGCACCGATCGGCCAGCCAACGGACATCGGAATCAGGGTCAGGCCGGAGCCTGTCGCCCCCAATCCGTAAACCCCCTGAATCCACAACGGGAGGTAAAACGAGACGGCCACCAGCACTGCCGCCAGAAGAAATCCGGCGAAGTTCACGATGCTCATCTTCCGAATGGCAAACAGCTGCAAGGGAAGCATCGGCTCCGGCGATCTTTTTTCCAGATAAACAAACAGCAGGAGACCCACACCGGCAAACAGAAGCAAACCGATGATCAGCGGCGAACTCCAGGGATGCTCGGTGCCACCGCTCAACAGGGCGTACAGCAGCGCGGAAACGCTGATCGTAAACACAGCTGCTCCAGCGTAGTCGATGTGCTTGCGGACCTTCTCGATATTTTCATGCAGGTACAGCCAGATGAGAGCGATCGAGACGATGCCAAACGGGATATTCATATAGAAAATCCAGTGCCAGGAAACGTAATCGACCAAAAGGCCTCCGGTCAACGGACCCAAAATACCGGATATTCCCCAGATGCCGCTCATCCACCCTTGCACTTTTCCCCGTTCTTCAAAAGGATAGATGTCGCCGACAATCGTGTACGTAATCGTAATAATGGCGCCCGCACCCAATCCCTGGAAAGCCCGGAACCAGATGAGCTGCTCCATCGTCTGGGACAGGCCGGACAGCGCTGATCCGAGCAAAAACAGGACCGCCCCGATGTTGAACACAGGCTTGCGTCCAAACAAGTCGGCAAGCTTGCCGTAGATCGGCGTCGTTACCGCCGAGGTGAGCAAGTAGATCGAAACGACCCAGCTGATCAGGTGAAAGCCGCCAAGGTCGCTGACAATGGTCGGCATCGCCGTGCTGACGATCGTCCCTTCAATAGCGGCTAAAAAGGTCGCGATCATTACCGCAATCGTAACATTTCGCTTATTCGTTACAGGTTTCATCTGTCTCTTCTTCCCTCCGCATAAGCCCGACAACATTTTCGAACAAAGATGTTGCATAGGTCGTAGTTGTTGCTTGAATTGCTTTATGGTACGGGCACTAGAAAAAAAAGTCAACCAAAAAACCTGCGCCAATTGCACTTGGCACAGGTTTACCATTCCCAAACAGGTTATTTGCTTTTCGGGGTTTCCGTTTTTGGAGCTTCCGTTTTTGGAGCTTCCGTCTTCGGTTCTTCTTTTTTCGACTCTTCCGGTTTTTGCTCCTCCGCTTTCGGCTCTTTCTTTTTCAAAGAAAGCGACTGATCGAGATACTGCACGCCAAACTTCTTCTCCAAATCGTCCAGCCATTTATCCAGATACTCATCGCGCTTGGCCGCAGTCAGTTCATCTACAATCTCAGTCCGCGCCTGCTCCAAGTCCAGACCCTGACTTTCGAACTTATTCTTATACTTGTTGTAAAAATCTTGAACTTCCTGATCCGTTACCGGGTAGTACTTTTCGAACACCTTGTCTCTTAACATCAACGTACGCAGGGTTGAGCGGAAGCTTTCCTCTGTGTAGCCTTGGCTTTTCAGCATTTGTTGAAAAACTTCCTCGGAGCCGACCTGCTCCCTGACATTCTTGATGTGCTGATTGACTTCCTCCTCCGGAACAGACACACCAAGCGCTTTCGCTTCTTCCACCACAAGGTTGCGGCTAACTAAAAGACTCAGCACCTTTTTTCCATAGAGTTCTTTCATTTGCCCATAAATCTGCCCTTGCGTAATTTGCGATTTGCCAACAGTTGCAATGACCGGGTCTTCCGGCGGCTTCAGCGCTACTCCGACGATCGCCAGAGCCAGTACGAGAATAGCTATCGAAAGCATGGATAAATCGAACTTCTTCATCATTGGTCCTCTCTTTCTTCTCTCATCCCTTGTGTCATTATAATAGACTTAGAGTGCGGAAGAAAGATGGAAATATTTTTCCACAAGCTTTCCACAATGCAAACGAGCAAGGATTACAAAAAGAACTTGGTAAGAAAAGACGAGAGAATGGAGGCGATTGCCGGTCCCAGGACGGCCCATACCCGCAGAAATCTTTCCTGTTTTCTCTTTTTGTCCCCTTCGATAAGCTGCGTCAGCTTTTCCATGTCGCTCTTGTCGTTATCCAGCATTTGCATAATGATTTCTTTCTCTTTCGATCCCCGTTTCAGCTCCAGCTCCGTCTGCAATTTCGTGATCGCCTGCAAAAGCTCTGAACGAGATTCTTCCATTTTCCCGAGTCGCTGCTCGATCCTCTCCAGCCACTTGGTTGCTACTGTCATCTGCACTTCCAGCTTGTCGATCCGTTCTTCGAATTTGTCCAGCCGCTGAGAAATCCGCTGTATATTTTCCTGCTGTGTATCCGGTTGCTTTGGCGTCAAGGTCCCCACCTCCTCCGTCTCATACTACTTGTATATGCTGACATGCTCCCCTTGCTTGTACCGCTGACCAGAATGTCGCGTTTTTGCAGCCAAATACGCAAATTTCACCGGGCAGAAAGCGATGGTGAATCGTCCGGCAGGAAGCCGGAGCGGCAACAAAAAAGCCCGCTATGTGCGGACTTTCTCCAGCCACCGATAAAGGGGCGGCAATGACCTCTTCGCATCCTCGTAGCCGAGCTTGTACAGCTCCATCAAGCGATTCCGGTTCCTCTCCACGCGCCGGATATTCAACGGTTTGCTCGGCGCTATGACAAACGCCCGTCGTTCCTCGCGAAGGGCGCGAATCCGGGCGAGTGTATCATTGTAGCGCCGATGGTGATCGAAAATGACCCGGATCAGACGCTTGTACCGGGGAAACAAACGTTCTGTTACCCAGGCAAGGTTGACCGGCTGCCGTATGACTTCTTCTGCGCCCGTTCGCACGATGATGTTCCGCTCGTTTCCATCCTCGATCGCCTTGCCGATCGGTATCGGGTCCGCCAAACCGCCATCCAGCAACTTTGCGCCCTGTACATGCACCGTTCCGGAAAACAGGGGGATGCTGCACGAGGCGCGAACGGCAAGGAGAAACAGCTCTTGATCGTGCTCGTCCTTGGAAAAGTAAATGCTTTCGCCCGTTTCAAAATCGGTTGCTGCGACAATCAACTTTTCCGGTGACTGTGCAAGCGCCTGAAAGGAGTAGGGGCGAATCCGCCGGGGAATTTCCTGAAAGATAAAATCCATACCGAGCAAACAACCGTGGTGATACAGATTCCGCAGCGAATAGTACCGGATGTCGCTCAGGTGCTCGGTAAACATGTATTTTCCCAATCCCTTTTCCCTGGCAAGGTAGGCAAGCGCATTGCAAGCTCCCGCGGAAACGGCGATGACGTACGGGGCAATCAACCCATGCTCCAGGAAGCAGTCGAGAACGCCCGATGTATAAATTCCGCGCATGCCTCCTCCCTGCAGAACCAAACCGAATCGGTCCATGTTTTTCCCTCCTGTAAAACGAGCCTCGCATGAACATGTACGAATATAGTATCTGTGGGAACAGGAAGGTCATGCACCGATCAACATCACTTAGTGCCCTCATCTTGTCATAAAGCATGCTTTTTGACAGGAGTGGGGGTCACCAGGTTGGCTATAACAGAGGGTTGTTCTTATTTGTCCTGTTTTGAATTCTCCAATGAACATTTAGGACTAAAATTGACCCATGATGTTTCCAAAGAGTCTTTAAGCATCCGTACAATGACATTAAGCTCATCATAGGTGTATTTTTGCAGAAACTGAGTGACCCCTTTTTCAATCTGACGGTGCAAGGCTTGGTGAAGTTTGAACAGATCCTTGCCGAGGGGGGTGGTACAAAACAAAATTTCTTTTTTGTTTTTCGGAAGAAATTCGGTTCGAACCAGTCCTCTTTTGATAAGCCTTCGTGTTATTTTCGATACGCTGCCTCTTGGAATCTTAAATTGTTTGGAGATGGTGATACCGTTTACCGGCTCCAATTGACCAATCGCGTCCAAAACATGCAATTCCATTACAGTCATGTCTTTCAGCAGCGCTTCAAGAACCGGATTTTTGCAATGTTCAAGAAGCCAGTGCCTTTCTTCGTCATCCTCTTCTTGCATGCGCTGGCCTATTTTTTCGAAAAGACTGATAACTTCTGCAATCAATGGCAACTTATCTGCAGATTCTTTGGCAATATGGTTCTTGTTTTTCGAATTCACGGAAGCTCACCTTTACCAGATAAACATTTTCACATAAGTATAACAGCTTCCCGACTCTAAATAAAGTTTCCCGGAAACAATATTGATCAATGCCCTCTTCGATGATAATATTGTTTCCAGGAAACAATATTATCATCGAAGAGGAGAGTGAGTGCAATATGAAAGCGGTTCGGATTTACTCCTATGGGGGACCCGATGTCATGCGGTTAGAAGACATCGCTCCTTTGGCTCCCGGATTAGGGGAAGTGCTTGTCCGTATTCATGCTGCTTCTGTCAACTTTCTTGATGTCCAACATCGACGAGGCGAACTGGTTAATCATGATTTTTATAAAGACCAAGGCGGACTTGTAACACATCTTCCGTTTACAATTGGAAGTCAAGGCGTAGGTGAAATTGAAGAAGTTGGTCCAGATTGTCCTCCCCATCTTAAAATTGGAGACCGGGTAATGTGTTTCGGAGGGACCGGCACATATGCGACGCATACGGTAACTAGCGCGGACCGTTTAATGCCAATTCCAAACGAGCTCAACTTTGATCAAGCGGCTGCGGGGCTCACGCAAGGATTCCTCGCGTATGCTTTTACTCACAAAGCCTATTCCGTAAAACAGGGAGATTGGTGTCTTATTCAAGCGGCTGCCGGCGGCCTGGGGCTTCTGTTGATTCAGATGGTAAAGCTACGAGGTGGACGTGTTATCGGGGTAACCTCAACGGAAGAGAAGGGGAAAGTAGCCCGACATTACGGAGCAGACGAAATTATCATTTCGTCAAAATCAGACATTGCAAAAGAAGCAAGGAGGATTACTGCAGGTCGTGGTGTCCATGTCGTTTACGACGGAGTCGGAAAAGATACATTCGAGGCCAATCTCGATAGTCTTGGACTTGGTGGTTTTTTGGTTATCTATGGACAAGCCAGCGGTTTTATCCCTCCAATTGATCTGATGACCCTACAGGAGAAAGGTTCTTTGTTCATTACTCGGACGAACGGACTTCCATATAGAAAAGATTGGCCCGAGTTCATCCAGTTATTAAAAATTTGGTTAAAGGAAGGTAAATTAGTTGTTCCTATTGATAAAAAGTATCCACTAGAAGAGGCCGCCCAAGCCCACATACGCTTTGAACAGCGTAGAAGCATAGATAGATTACTGCTTGTTCCTTGAAAAGGTTAAGGTCGGAATTCAGCTCTACTATCGCTTTTGACATGATTCGCACACCTTTTGAGCTGTAACTGGCGAGTTGCGAGCTAGCCGATTTGAAGTATGGGAGTATTCGTGTGAAGCAGGCACCGCTCGCATTGAGTCGGTGCCTGCATTTGTCTTTGCACATGCTTTCATTATTTACGCGATTACTCGCGGACAGCTGCGACCAAAAAGCGGTGACTGGGTATGTCGACATACCCCTCTTTTTCAATCCGGCAGTGCATCTCCCATAAGCCGTCCGCGTATTTCTCCGGCGAAAAGTCGGGGATCTGCCAGGGAACCGCTCGCAGGTAGTAGACGATCGCCCCTACGTCATAAAACCGGGTTGGGACCATTTCCTCGCGGCGGTCCTCGATGACAAAGCCCGCCGCTTTGATTTGCTCGACGGCAAAATCGGCATTCCAGTGCAAGTAATCCTCTGGAATGGGAGCCCCGAGGAGCCGGTTGAGCACCAGATCGTTTTCTCCCCCGACCTGCTGTGTCACAAAGGATGCCCCCTTTTTGGCTATGCGGAATACCTCCGCGGCACCAAAAGCTTCGTGCCGATTGATGATCAGATCAAAGAATCCGTCGGCAAATGGCAGGGCGTCCTCCCCATCCGCTTCGACCACGGTAATGCCCAGAGGCTCCAGCCTGCCTCTGGCAATCGCCACATTGGGCTTGTACCCCTCCGTAGCGTATGTTTGAGAGGGAAGCGGCCTCAGCATGGAGAGAAACTCGCCTCCCCCTGTGCCCATATCGAGCAGGCTGCCGATCCCCGGCAGTTTGCGCATGACGAGGCTGGTATAGTTCCAGGAGAGCGGCGCTTCCTGCAAGCGTCCCGTTTTTCCCACGTAGGAAAAGTCCCAGCCTTCAAACGGAACGGCCGCTTCCTCGCACAGCCAGTCAAACCATTTTTGTCGGTCCAATGTTTTCTCCCCCTTTTCTCCGGGAAAACTCCTGAAAAAGCACAGAGCGGAATGCTCCCTTCAATCAAACGGCACTACTTTTGCTTTCTCTTTTTGGCGGCAAGCAGCCTGTTGAACGT
Source organism: Brevibacillus borstelensis (assembly GCF_037834415.1). Classification (GTDB taxonomy): domain Bacteria; phylum Bacillota; class Bacilli; order Brevibacillales; family Brevibacillaceae; genus Brevibacillus; species Brevibacillus borstelensis_A. The sequence goes on from NZ_JAUMSJ010000037.1 coordinate 34,889, forward strand.
TTCGCCCGTTTGCTCCGTTTCCTTGCTTTCTTGCCCAGATTTCTCTGTCTGGGCTGCCGTGGCTGCTCGCGAGGAATCAGCAGACTGCCCGGTCCCACTTCCAGGCGTGCCAGTCGCTTTCTTTCCGGTCCCGGTCTTGGCCCTGTCCAGTCTGTCAAACAGCGAACCGGCGGATGTTCCCTGGTCCCGAGCCTCCAAGCCTGCGGAGGCATTGGGTGCGGCGGTGCCAATATCCGGTTCTCCCCCAGCCTGATTGCCCCGGTTGGCTTGGCTGTTTGGGCTGTTCTGACTGTCTTGGCTGCCCTCGCTGCTTCGAAAACGCTGTCCCCGTTTTTCCCCGAGGCGAGCGAACACGGCGGCGCTTTCCGTCGCCTCCTCCGCTTCCGCTTTTTTGCGCTTCCGAAGCCATCCGGTCATCCTTGCCCACCAGTGCTCAGGCAGCTGCAAGCGCCTGGCCGCGACATCGAGCGGCCACAGAAGGGCGGCCAGTATCAGCAGCCAGTCGCCGATCGGCTGGGTTTCCCATTTGGCCGGGAGCTTCCCGGAAAACACTTCTGCCGGATCGGAAATTCTCGTGCCTCCGCCTGCCAACAGCCACTCCTGCATGCGTTTTTCGCCGTCCTGCTGCAGGCCGAACTCGGGAGAATACGATACGCTTAGCCCCGCTGTCTGCCCGGCCGTCACCTTTCCATCCGCTTTTTCGGTCACTTGAACGAGGTAGCTGCCCGGCTCAGCGGCGTTGAAGCTTCCCTCCAGCGTCCCTGGAGCCACTGGCTTCAACCGGACCACTTCCCGCTTCATCTCTCTGTTGACGACGACTGCCTCCAGCTCCTGCGGCATCCTTTCGCCTTTTGGCAAGGAAACCGTCACTCTTCCTCTGGATCCGTCAAGCTGCGTCTCTACCTGCCAACGTCCGGTTTCGATCTGGGGCAGCGTCCAGCCGACGATTTCCGTCCAGAGACGGCTGTTGCCCGGCCATGAGACCCAATCCGGCCCCCATTTTCCTTCCAGGTCGCTCGTCCAGGCGACGGCTCTGCCCAATCCGTACTGCCAGCGGCTGAGAATCGGGTCGGCGTCCTGGCTCATCAAGACCGGTTCTGCCGTCTGCTTGAGCGTCGTCGCCACATAAGCGCGAAGCAGCGGGAGCGGCTGCCGGAGAGTCCCCCAGTCGCCTGCCCCCGTTCGCTCGGGGTATTGCGGCTTCTCGACGATAAACGTCCGGCTGGCGAGCGCCGTTTCCTTGCTGAAAATCTTCGGAATCGAGGTCGCGTCACTCGCAAAGTAGTAGCGCCCTTTTCCCCAATCGGCGATGTCCTGCAAGAGCCCCGTGTCGGAATCATCCCCGACCGCAACGGTTGAAACCGTGATGTTTTCCCCGATCATCTGCTCGAGCATGCCCTGGTAATTGTCTTCGCGGCCGGATTGTCCGTCTGTGAGGAGGATGACGTGCTTGCGCTTCGTCTTCATCGTTTTGATCCGGTCGTAGGCCATCTGCAGCGCCGGGAAAATATCGGTGCCTCCATCCGCGTATATGCTCCCGATCTGCCCCTGGATCGCCTCCAGATCGGAGACGTTTTGAGGGGCCACCACTTCCCACGGGCTGCCGTCAAACGCGATCACGCCGATCTCGTCCTGCCGGTTGAGCATGGTCGTTGCCCGAATGGCGGCTTCTTTCGCCAGCTCCATTTTATCGACGCCATACGCGTCCGAGGACATGCTGCCCGATTTGTCGATGACCAGCATCAGTCCCAGCGTAGGCTGTTCTTCCTTGCCGCGCAAATCCATGTGCACGGGAAGCGCTTCTTCGATCGGCGTCTGGAACCAGCCCCCCATGCCGAATCCGTCGGAGCCGCCCGTCATGATCAAGCCGACTCCCAGATCACGGACAGCCGTTCTGATTCGTTCCATATCGGCGTCGCTGACCTGAGTCGCAGCCAGGTCGGCCAAGACGATGGAAGCGTACTGCTTGTAGCCCTCCAGCTCTTTCGGCAGAAGTGCCAAATCTTTCGTCTCGACCTTGATATTGCCTGCCTGAAGAGCCTGGACGAGGTTGCCGGCGGCACCAGGATGTCCTTCCAAGACTAAAACCGACGGCGTTCCCGTCACCTGCGTATAGGCAAATGCCTGATTGTTGGCCTGCACCGTATCGCGCTCCGGCTCGATTTCCACCCGGTAGCGGTGAAAGCCCTCATTCATCGCCTTTTGGGAAAAGAGAAAGCGGTTTTTCCCTTTTTCCACCCGGACGACCTGTGTCCCCGCCTCGCGGTTTCCCTCGTAGAGACGCAGGACCGCTTTGGTCCCGACGGTGCTTTCCACATCAACCTTAATCGCGTATTCCTCTCCCGCGTACAGCCGATCCGGGACCTGGACGGAGGACAGCACGACCTCATCGCCCTGCGGCTGCTCGAAAAGGACGCTTTCTACGGCAATCCCCCGCTCTTTGGCCAGCTTGACTTCACGCGCCGTGTCCCCGTGCGTGTCCATCCCGTCAGTGATGACCACAATCTTGCCGCGGGCGCTGGTAGGAATCATCGCTTGAGCGAGCCGGATTCCCTCCGCCAGATTGGTAGCGTGACGGTTTACTTCCACGGAGACAGGCTGGACCTGGCTGCTCGTCGTCAGCGGCTGGTCCACCGCAGCATTCGCACCCGTCGCCACGGTGGCGTATTGATCCTCCGCCCGTTTGCTTTCCACCGCTTCTTTGAGGAAACGCTTCAGCTGCTGATCGTCCTTGATCGAAGCCGAGCTGTCCCATACGAAAACAACGGTCTCGGCCCGTACCGGGTAGAGCAGCTGGATACCGGCCAAGGCCAGGATGAGAAGACAAAAGACAGCTGTCCGGATCGCGGCGATAACGCTTTTGCGGCTGCTGGGCATCTGCTGCTGCCCGCGCCACCAGTGAACCACCGCGTATATCGCCGGGAGAAGGAGCAGCAGAAACCACGGTTGCTGTACGTCAATACCCACGGCGATACACCCTCCATTCCACAAACACAATCAAAAGCGCCAGCGCAGCTATCCAATACGTAAGCTCTCTTGCCCCGGTCGCCTGTTCGCTCCCGGTCAGGCTCTGTCCCCGAGCGCCGCTCTCTTTGCTGTCCTCCGCGTTCTCGCTGCCGGCAGCTTTCCCTGCGGAGACGCGCAGCATCCGAGGCGCGATATCGGACTCCGCCTCGCTCATGTGGACGGCGAAGTAGCGTTCTACAGGCGCCGTCCCGCCTCCTGTTTCCTCTGTCAGCCGGTACAGCCCGACCTGCTCGGGAACCTGGAACAGCCAAGTCGTTCCCTGGACATCGAGCGGCTGCGATGTGCCGTCAGGCAGCGTCAGCACCCGCTTGGTCGCACCTGGCGTCAAGGAGACGGCAAGCGCTTCGCCTGGCAATGCGGGACCAATCGGAACGCTTTGCACCGAAGAGAGCCAGGAGACGGCATTTTGCATGAAAATCGGGAAAGCGGGCCGCAGCGGCAAGTCGGAGTCGTGCAGGTCGAAGCCGATGACGACGACTTTTTTGCCCTCCAGCGTACCGGCTGCAATCAATTCGGTCTCTCCCGCCCGAACGAGTGTCCGCAAGCCGGGAACCGCTCCCCAGACAGAGCTTTTTGATACGTGCACCTCCCGCCAGTCCACGTGCTTCATCAGCGGGTCATCGGCTTGCACGGATTCGAGATTGCCGGTCACATCCGCCACTCCCTGATACGGAAGCCAATCCGTTTTTTTATCGGGAGCGATGAGCAAAATATTGCCCTCCGGCAGCTTGTCCGGGACCACCCCGTCAAAAATCCACAGATCGGATGCGCCGCTTTTCCCGCTTGGCAGTGCCGTCTCGGTCTCAATCTCTACATTTCCTACGGTTTGCAAGGCCTGATGGAGAAAGCGGTTCCCCCCTGGACTCACCAATACGGCCCGCCCTTTGCCCGAGCCATAGGGGACGCTCCAGGCCTCGTTGTCTTCGGCCAGACCGTCCGCCTCGACTTCGATTACCGCCCGGTATGCAGGCATGGCGGGCAATCGTTCAAAGGCAACCGTCTGGGTGGCTCCCGCCTCGACGGAGAACTTGCCGACATCGAGCAGATTTTGTTCGAGCCCGAAGATCGAGATATTGCCTTTTTTCGGCTGCGAGCCGTGATTGTCGATGCGCAGCAAGCCTTCCGTGCCTTCGCTTCCGGTCTGCGTCACGAACGCGCCGACAGCCACGTTTTCCTTGGAGCGGCCGGCAGAATAAAACCGAAACGGCCCCGGGATGGAAACCTCCACAGAAGCACTCTGCCCCGGCTCCTGCAGCTCCTCTCCCCCACCGTCGCCAAACCACATCACGCCGCTCCCTTCCTCCGTCGAAGCGATGGCCCCCGCCAAGGAAAGGGCAGCCCGCTGGTCAGCCTCTCCGGGTCTTGGGACGAGTGAATGAAGCGCCTGCAAAATATTCTCTTTCTCCGTACTTTTGGACAGCCATACCTTTGGCTCGCGGCCTGCCTCGATCAAGGTCACGGCCTGCCCGCTGCCCAGATTTTCCACGGCGTTTTGCGCTTCCGCCACGGCTTTTTGAAAGCGGGTTTGCCCGCCTTCCTTGGCCAGCATGCTTCCCGATGTATCTACAACCAGAATGGTGTGCTCGGCAATCGCTCCCGTCACCGGCACTGCCGGGCGAATCAAGGCAAGCACCAGCAAGAGGGCCGCCAACAGTTGAAGCAGCAAGAGCAGGTTCCGCTGCAGCTTCTCCCAGGGCCGGACAGCCTCCCAGCTCTGCAGCGTCCGCTGCCAGAGCAGCGTGCTGGGCACCTCCACATCCTCCACCTTTCGCTTCAGGAGATAGAGAGCCGCGATCGCCGGCACGATCAACAAAAAACCGAGATTGCCTAAAGCCAACCACTGCATCAACACTCCTCCTCCCTAGCGAATCATTCCCGCTTGCCGGAATACTTGAAAGACAATATCCTCCAGGGACGTCTCCGTTTTGACATCGACGGAGGAAATGCCCCGGCGGTAAGCAAATTGGGCGAGCGCAGCCTGGTAATCCCGGACCGTTTTCCGATACTCGTCCATCAAGCCGTGGGTAACGGAAATTTCCTTGCCCGTCCCCGTCTCGCTGTCGATCAGGCGCAGCTCCCCCTGGTACGCCGGTTCGCGCTCTTCCCGGGACAATAGCTGCACCAGCGTGACATCCTGCCGGGTCGCCTGCAGATAGGCGACTGCGTCCTCGTAGCCGGATTCAAACAAAAAGTCGGACAGGACGAGGGAGACGCCCGGCTTTCCGTGGACAGCACCGGGGGAGCGAAGCGCCTGTTCCAGATCGCCGGGTCCGCCGACAGAAAGCGAGGCGAGAAATTGAAAAAGCTGTGCCGCCTTGTTTTTCCCCTGCACATTTCGCAAGGAGGCGACGATCTCCCGGTCAAAGGCGTATACCGAAACGTAATCGAGATGGCACAGGGAGATGTACCCGAGCGCCGCGGCTATTTGCACGGCACGCTCAAGCTTGGGCGGCTCCCCGTAGCCCATCGATTTGCTGCAGTCAATGTAAAGCGTGACGTGCAACTCTTGCTCGTCCAGAAACTTTTTGACGAACAGCTTGCCGGACCTTGCATATGCATTCCAGTCGAGCTGGCGCAGGTCGTCTCCGGGCGCGTAGGCCCGGTAATCGGCAAATTCAAGCGAGCTCCCGGTCTGTCTGGAGCGGCGTTTCCCGACCTGGGTGCCGCTTGCCATCCGTCTGCTGAGCACCTGCATCCGCTCCAACCGACTGAGCCAGGCCGGGTCCAGAAGATGCTTGTTCATGCCCGTTCCTTCTCCAATCCGGCCAAAATCTCCCGGATGATGCCGTCCGACTTTATGCCGTTTGCCTCCCCTTCAAAGTTGAGGCAGAGACGATGGCGCAAAGCAGGCAATGCGACCGCGTCGATATCCTCAAAGGAAAGATTGAATCTGCCGGAAAGCAGGGCTCTCACCTTCGCCAGGGCGACCATCGCCTGTACGCCGCGAGGACCCGCACCGGAACGGACGTAACGGTTGACGGAGTGGATCGCCTGCTCACCCGGATGGGTCGCCAGCAAAAGCTTCACCGCATAGCTGAGTACCGCGTCTGCGACGAGAATGTCCCGGGCCGCTTGTTGAATATCGGCAATCTCCCGCGCCGATGCCACCTTCTCGACAGAAGCTCCCTGGCCCGCCGTCGTCCTGAGCACGATCTCCTTCAACTCGTCCGCCGTGGGAAACGGCACTTCTATTTTTAAAAGGAAGCGGTCCATCTGGGCTTCCGGGAGCGGATACGTCCCTTCCTGCTCCAGCGGGTTTTGCGTAGCCAGAACGAAGAACGGATCGGGCAGCGCGCGAGTCACGCCCCCCGCCGAAACGGTCCGCTCCTGCATCGCCTCCAATAGGGCGCTTTGCGTCTTGGGCGTAGCCCGATTGATTTCATCCGCCAGGACGACGTGGGCAAAGATCGGGCCCCTTTGGAACTGGAACGACTGCTGTCCCGTTTCGTCGACGCTCAAAATGTTCGTACCGGTAATATCGGTCGGCATCAGGTCGGGCGTAAACTGAATCCGTTGAAAGGACAGCTCAAACGCTTGCGACAGCGTCTTGACGAGCAGGGTCTTCCCCAGCCCCGGCACGCCCTCCAAAAGTGCGTGTCCCCCCGCAAATACGGCCCACAGCAGCTGGTCGACCACTTCGCGCTGACCAACCAGAACCTTTCCGATTTCCTCGCGAACCCTCTCCACTCGCTGGAGGCATTCTTCCCATGCTTGTTGCTCTGCCATATGCTCACTTCCCCCTACGGTTCAATATTGCTGAAATACTCTTTCACCACGTCCTGATAATCGCTTGGAATGGAGCTTTTCTCCAGACTCTCCCGGGCAAACTCCGCGTACTGTCCGTACACTTCCTCGTACGGGAGCGCTCCCCCGGACGATACCTGCGTCGCTCCGGTCTGCCGGGACTGGGAGGCTCCCGCTCCGAGCGGTCCGCCAACCGTGTCAACCGGCCCCTCGCCTCCGATGCGGGCGGACGGGACGGTCACCAGTTCATGGCTGCCCTGGCCGAGACCCGCTCCAGCCCCTTTGCCGGAACCGCTGCCGTTTCCTGAGCCGCCGTTTCCCGAGCCATTGCCATTTCCGGAGCCGTTTCCGTTTCCGGAACCATTGCCATTGCCGGAACCGTTGCCGTTGCCGGAACCGTTGCCGTTACCGGAGCCATTTCCGTTTGGCGAGCCTTGCCCATTTGCATTTCCCTGGCCGTCGGTTCCAGCTCCTCCGGCTGCCGTTCCGCCCGTTGCTGTTTGCGAGCCTGCTCCCGTGCCGGCCTGAGCATTTCCCGCCGATGCAGAGGCCGGCACGGCTCCGCCTGGACTGCCCGCCGCTCCCCCTGCCGCACCTGCACCAGCCTGGGCCGAGCCATTAGCCGTGGCTCCAGCCCCAGCCAGCATCATCTGGGACTGTTGCATCGCAGCCATCGACTGGGCTGCCAGAAGCGCCGCCGCGCGCGCCTCTCCCATCTGCTGCATAGCCTGCATAAGCCCGGTCTCAAGCGGAGCAAACGCTTGCTGCACGTTTCCTTGGGCTAGCTGTTTCGACGCTTCCTGAAGCTGTTCGGCCGCCTTGGCCGCGTCCTGATCACCTGTTGCCTGCCCGTCTTTTGCCAGTTTCTCGGCCGCCTTGCCCAACGCTTCGGCGAGCGCCTTCCGCTCTTCGCCCTTCAACGCTTCGACGGCTTTCGCCGACTCCTTCAGGGCATCGACCATCGCTTGGCGGTCCCCGCTGTTCATCGCGGCTCCGACCTTTTGCATCCCTGGCTGTCCGCCAATGGTCTCCTGAAGCTTTTGCAGCCCGGCCATTTTCCGCTCCTGGGACTGCTTCCACTTGTCCAGCTGCTTCTCAGCCGCCTTCAGCGCATTCAGCCGCTCCGCCGGATTTTTGGCCTCCGCTACCGCTTTTTTCGCCTGTTCAATCATTTCTTCGAGCTGCTTCTTTTGTGTTTCGCTCAAGCCTTCCTGGGCTTTCGCTTCCTCCTGGAGCTTTTTCAGTGTCTCTGCTGCTGCTGCCTGGGCCTGCTTTTGCTCCGCCATTTGAGCCAGGCGCTCGTCCTGGGCATTGGGCCAGATCAGAAGCAGCAAACAGACGGCCAACGCCCCTGCGGCCGCGTACACCTGCTTGCGGATGACGGGCCAGACCTCAACGCTCTCCAGGATATGCGGCAAAGACTGCCGAAGCCGATTGACAGCATCCTCCCGCTGCGCCGCGGCAAACGGCGAGCGGTTTTCCCGATACTCCAAGGCCGTCGCGACCCGCTCCTCCAATCCGTGGCTGTCCGCCAGCTTTGCGCAATCCCGCTCAGTCGGCCGCGCCCTCCAGAGGCGAACCGCTCCTGCCGCAGCCCCAGCCAGGACCGCGGCAAACACCAGCCACCTGTAGAAAGGAATGGGAAAAAGACGAGCCAGGAGGAGAAGCGCAAAGCTTCCTCCCAGCCCCCACAAGGCGCCCGCCACGAGCCAGCGGGCACACTCCCGGTATAGAACGCGCTTTTTGATCGGCGCGAGCAGCGTCAGCAGATTATCCTTGTTTTCAGGACCAAACACGCTCATCACTCCTTGGCGGCGGCTTTCCTGCGCCAGCGCGGTTTCACCGGCTTGATCAGATAGATGGACAGCGCCAGACAAATGATCGTGACAACGGCAAAGAACAGGCAGTAGATCACATACGGCTCAAGCGCCAGCGCGGCGTACTTATTGCTGACCATCCGGCGAAGACCGCGAAATGGCCCTTCTTCAAAAATGCTCAGCATGGCAAACAGCGGATTCAGGCTGTGAAAAAAATCGGGCCAGACCGGAAACGGCGTCCCGGTAATGTTGTTCGCATTGCGCTGGAAACGGATAATCTCCCGGATCACTTCCGCCAGCACGCTGGTCCCGACTCCGTATCCAAACACGAGCGCGTAGCTGAGGACAGTCGCAATACCGGTCCGCTTGATCAGCGTGGACAACAGCACCCCTACGCTTCCAAGGCCGAGCATGGTCACCACGTAAAAGGCGAACACCTGCAGCAGTTGGACCGGAGAGACGCCTCCGTACAAAAAGATGATGGCGTACAACGGAATCGTGGCAAACACGAGAAAGCTCATAAAGCTGAGCGAAGCGAGCCACTTGCCGAGCACGAGCTTGGTCGCGCTCACGTTGGTCGTCAAGAGGATGCTGAGCGTCTGCCGCTCCCGCTCTCCAGAGATGACGCCCGCCGTCAGTCCCGGGACGACGAAGCAAATCATCGCCAGCTGCATGAGCGAAAGCATCATGAACAGCTCCCGGGTCTGGTTGGGGTTGTAGTAGCTGCCCGCCCCGGTCATCAAAAAGACGAAGGTCAGCGCCACGGTGCCAAGCACCAGCAAATACAGCGTAATGATCCACGGGGAGCGCTTGGTCCGCATGCGCAATTTCAGTTCGTTCATCAGCACGGGATTGCGAAATCGCCGCAAGACGTTCATGAGCCCACCCCCTTGGTGATTTCCAAAAAGATTTCTTCCAGATTTCCTTCCGCCTCGTTAAACGCGGCTACCGGAAGTCCCGCCAGAGCGAGGCTGCGCAGCAGCTCGACCTGCTGCTGGTCATCGCCGGCAAACCCGACAACCGCCCAGTTTCCTTCTCTCGTTACATGCGAGACATGCGGCTGCTGCTTCAAGTGGGTCATCGCTTCTTCGAACTGATCCACCAGACGGATGCGGAGGACGCGCTTTTCCTGCATTTTGGCGTAGATTTCTTCCACTTTGCCAAAAGCGATCAGGTTTCCTTCTTCGATCACGCCGATCACATCGCACATTTCCGCAAGCTCCGGCAGGATGTGCGAGCTGATGATGATCGTTTTGCCCATATCGCGCAGTTCCTTCAAAATCTCGCGCAGCTCGATCCGCGCGCGCGGGTCGAGACCGGAGGCCGGCTCGTCGAGAATCAGCACCTCGGGATTGTGCACCAGGCAGCGGGCCAAACCGAGTCGCTGCTTCATCCCCCGCGACAGAGAGTCGACGTAGGCATCCCGCTTGTGGCTCAGGTTGACCAGCTCCAGCAGCTGCGGGATGATCTGCCGCCGCTCCTGGACAGGTATGTCGTAATTGGCGCCGTAAAAGTCGAGATATTCCTCCGCGGTCAAATTGTCGTACACGCCGAAAAAGTCAGGCATGTACCCGATCAGCTTGCGGACCTCGCGCGGGTGGCTGGTCACTTCATAGCCGCCTACGTACGCTTTGCCGCTGGTCGGCTCCAATAACGTGGCGAGAATGGACATGGACGTCGATTTGCCCGCTCCGTTCGGCCCCACAAAGCCGAAAACCGTTCCCTTGTCGATTTCCAGCGACAGTCCTTTCAGCGCTTCCATTTTTCCGTATCGTTTGCGCAGTTTATCGATTTTGATCACGGACGGATCACCTTTCCTTCCACGCTGATCACCGGCGTGCCGAGATGGCGGTGATCTTCAAAGCTGTGCGAGAACTTGATTCGCAGCGTTCCCTCCGGAGAGAGGTAGACAGCCGTCTTGTCCCGGGTCATCGTGTTCTTCTCAAACGCCTTGTCAAAAGAATCGAACGTTTGCGTTTTCCAGTTGTAGACCTGCTTGTCGAACTGGGTGTTGTCGTCCGACCAGGTGTACAGGTTGATTTTTTCGACCTGCAGATTCTTGTTGTGCGCTTTCGTTTCAAATTCAAGCGTGATGTCTCCGGCGCGCATCATATAGCCGTCGCCGACATCGTCCACCTCTGTGGAGCTCCCTGTTTTCACGGCGTCAAACTCGCTAGTTGGGTAGTAGACGTAGCCGTCAAGCGAAGGCTTGATGGAAAGAGGCGCCGTCACCAGGGAGATGCTGTACGGCTTGAACGCGCTGCCTTTCATGTCCATTTCCACGACCGGAGTGTCCATCCAGCCGACCAGTCTGACGGGCGCGTTCCTTTGAAATCTCGGTCTATCCTCCAGAATATCCACCATCATCTCTTCCCTGCCCGGCTCCGGACCGTAATTGCCCTGGTATGGCGATGGCAGGAAAAGGCGGTTGCTGCTCCGGTTCCGTCCCGACACGGTCTGCGTCGACGGGTCGAATTTCAGATCGACCTGAATCGATTGGCCTGGAGCCAGCTCCGGGAAGCTCTGTGTTTGGGTATCCGCCGCGACCACGACATTTCTGAGCGAATAGGGCGATTTATTGGTGACGGTCCCTTTCAGGGCGCCGTCCGTAAAGACCAGATCAGACTCGAATGTTCCGACATCGGAGAGGTACTGATCCGTCCCGATCTTGCGCATCGACCAGAATTCTACGTCTTTAAACTGCACCTGGGCCTGGTCCGGCTGGGTCGACACCCACGCCTTCGGCTCCTCCTGACCTGACCTATACGGCAGGATCGGCCACGTTCTGCCGTTTCCTTTCACGACAATTTCATAATCGCTGCTGCGCGGGACGAACATGGCTGCCACCGCCTTTGCGCTCGCCTTTCCATCCCCGAGCATCTCGACAAAACCAACCTGATGAAGCAGCGGTGTCGTCCCCCGCTGCAGCGCCCCAAACGTGAAGATCCCGATACCCGTCACTACGGCGAGGACGGGTACAGCCCCCCACATCAGGCTTTGCTTCCGCTTGCGGCGGAGCAGGAAGAACAGGATAGGCCCCGCCACGAGCGCATACACGCCGAAAAAGAGGGCGAGCAATTTCATATCGGGCATTTTCAGCGCGGGAATCCGGTCAGCCGCGTTGTCCAGCGGCCACACGGAATCCATCGGGTCGCGGTAAGCGCGGTTCAGGTTGGAGCCGAATCCCTTTTTCAGCGCATCGGCCCACAACCGGCTGTTCCCGCTCCAGCTGGCTACAGGCTCCTCGGCAAGGTCATAGGCGATGTACATGACCTTCCCGTTCCCGACCGTACGGGTGGCAAGAAGCGGCACGCCCGCCTCGGTGTACAGGGCCGTTCCGCTTTTGAGCGTGCCCGTGCTCACGGTAAATGGATGCTCCAGGGCAGGGGAATTGGTCTTCTCCACCGTCAATGCTTGCAGGGATGAAAGGCTTGTAACGCCGGTCACTTCAACAGGCGAGAGCTCCTTCAGCTCGCCTGCGGTTTTTCCGTAATGAGCCCCGCCTGCCAGCATCAGCATGCCTCCCGCAGTCGTCCATTCGCGGATCGCTTGCACCTGCTGGCTGTTCAGGCTGTCGAGGGCGAAGTTGTTGAGAAGCAAAACGTCAATCATTTGCAAATCCGTGCTTGCCACGGGCATTTGCTCCGCTTTCAGCGGAAGGACCCGAACCTGGTTGTTAAACGAAGCTTTCGGCATGGCCCCGAGGAAATTGGCCGTATCCGGATTGGCGGCCAGCACGCCCACAAACAGCGCGTCTCCGCTGTAGCGTCTTCCTCCGATAGAGGTTTTGGCCACAATATTGTCGCCTTGCATAAAGGCTACGTATGTATTGGGGCCGATCTGGTTTCCGGGTACGGACAAAGTCACCTGTTTCGTCGCACCCTTGGCGACGGAAACGGGCTGGTAATACGCCACAGAAAAGGAATCCCCTCCTCTGTCGCTGACAGAGACCACCAGATTTCCTTCCATATCCGCGCCGCTATTGCTGACCGTCACCTGGATCGGAACCATTCCGGTTTCTTTGTAATCGCCGCCAATCCCGGCTGTCACGCCGAGCTGCACCGGCACTTCCGCCTGCACGGCAGGCGTCCATCCGCCCGGCACTCCGGCCAATACCAGCAGGCACGTCAAAAAGGCCAAGAGCCATTGCTTGGACTTCTTTCGATTCATTTTTCCTACCTCCACCGACGACATGTCTGATTAGATAACGTGCTACTGTTATGACGTATTACAGGGCAGAAAAGCTACAGGTTGTTTCATAAATGTATAAAATTAGCGTGCTGGTTGAAAAAAGAATCTGTGGCATTTCTCCTGGAAGAAATCATGTCACTGTTTCAATCCGTTACAATTATCCTAACATTTGGATCGGGAAATAAACACTGGAAATATTGTTATACAGGGCATTGCTTGCTTTCGGTAAGCGGAGAAGAAGCGAGAGAGACTGTCCCGTAACTTGTTACTTGTCAGAGGTATATTTTGATCTGATGATAGAATACAGATAATGCCGAGAAACCGAAAAGGAGATTCCAACATGGAACATTCGCTTGGGAAAATCAGTGCCATCCATCGTTATCCGGTCAAGTCGTTTCGCGGAGAAAGCCTGCAGGAAGCCGCCGTGTCCCGGTTCGGCCTGTACGGCGACCGCAGCCGCGCTTTTCTGGACGAAAAAAGCTCTGTCAGACACCTGACGGCGAAGCATGTCCCCAAACTGCTTGAGTATCAGGCTGTGTGCATCAGTGAAGGAGACGAGACGTCTTTTCCGGGGGTTCGGGTGACTGCGCCGGACGGGCGGGTATATGCGTGGACGGATGAGGAATTGCATACGGAAATGGAGCAGCTCAGCGGGAGGCCTTTGACTCCAGTTACCTTTACGCCGCAGGACGAGTTGATGGGCGTCGATCAGGCGCAGCTGCTGATCGTGACGGACGCTTCCGTGCGGGCATTGGAGCAGATGTGGGGAAAGTCGGTGGATTACCTTCGGTTCAGGCCCAATATCGTGCTGGAGCAAGCTGAGGCAGTCCCGTTTGCCGAGGAGGACTGGATCGGGCGGCGGATTCAGATGGGAGAAGTTGTTGTGGAAGTGTACAAAAAGTGCAAACGTTGTTCTATGGTTAATATTGATCCCGGGGATTACTCGATCGATTCTTCCCTGTTGAAGACGCTTGCGGCGAGTCGGCAGGCTTGTTTTGGGGTTTATGCGGCTGTGGTTGAAACAGGGGTTGTACAGGTTGGGGATGTGGCGTGTTTGTTGGGGTGATGTTTGGAAGCCGCCTGTATAGGGCATGATGGGGAATTGAATATATTTGGCATGGCGTGGCTTTCAATTCGCTCTTGGCTTAATTGGGCAGGGCCACGCCTGAAAATTCAAAAGCTGCGGAAGAGCCTTTTTTATTTTTTTCGCATCTACAGTTATCAACTAGAATTGGGTATTTATAACTATATGATATTCTGTAGAGGCGTTTGGGAAATATCGCATAAAAAAAGCATCCCCGTACAAGGGAATGCCCTTTCGTTTATTAGCCGCCCACACCATGCTCGTATTGGATGATCCCAGGCTTTGGCTTTATTTTGGCTACCTGATCATCTCCCACCATGACATTACTAAACAGTCCCAAGATCAGAGCCAGAGAGAGCAACAATCCTCTTTTCATCATTTCGTACCTCCTCTAATATTTGGTGATACTCCTGCTTCTGCTCGTCTGTCGCATACTTTCTATAGGCTTCAAAAGTTGTGACACAGCGCAAGAAATCCTTTTCGCTGTTCTTGACTATGGATAAAATCATAGCCTGAAGCGTTTCGGTAATTCCAGTAAGATATTGACCATTATGAAATCGGTAAATAGCTAATCCGTATCTGAAACGGAAATTACGATCTATATTGAGCGGATCCCGGTAATGAGTAAAATGTTTTATCTCCTCGGAGAAGCGATCCATAATGTGATCGACCATAAATCCATGCTTGTTTGCCGATTCAATAATCGTTATCAAGGCTGGTAATATTTCGGGGGGATTCTTGGTAAGGAAGTAGAGATATTCGTCCATTACCCCAACATTCCCCATCAGGATTTCCAAGGTGTACGTATTCGCTTTTGCCCATAACTGAAACTTCCGTACTTCACTATAGCCAGTTTCATCTAAAAGCTCAAGCCAACTAAGGTCAGCGTACCCCTGAACATACTGCTTGGCCTGTTCATACAGTCCCTGTTTTTCCAAAGCTGCTGATTTTAATAGGTAGCCTTGTCCATAGTATACAACGAGGTGCCGTTCTGTGTTTACCGGCTCATAGGTCTTTTTGTTTTGCTTTTTACGCAGTTCGTCCTCATAAATGATCAGGGCCATTTCGCGTAACTCGTCGGCATATTTCTCTACATCTCTCCACTGGTGTAACGCGAAGCATGTGTTCGCTAAATGAAGCAGCGCATCTAGTTGGTAATTTTCCGGGAGCCTTTTCCGGTAGGGTTCAAAACGTATGACAGCCTTCCAGTTTTCTTCGGAATTTTTTCCCAGAGCGGCCCGAAATAACCGGTACTGAGCCATGACAAAATGGTTGGAGTAGCTATCCTTTTCGCTATCAACTACAAACTGATAAAAAGGTATCGACTCCTTTCGTTTCCCGTTTTCAAAGAGCTGCTCGGCTACTGAAAAGAGTATCGAAACATTTTTGGGATTGTCCAATAGCTTTGAAGCAGTCATCGCAATACAATCCTGCCGACCGATTTCTGCACAGCGAATCAGATACGGGATTACCCGTGGACGCGAAAATTTCCCTTCATTTAGACACTCTTCGGGATACAATTCATACAACCATCCTGGTTTGTGGCCAAATGCATTCGCCAATGCATCCAACTGGCATATAGTCATGGGCCGGGGAGGATTGCCATTTAGCATCATGCTTAAAGTACCTGAATTAATACCGGTTAATTCACTGAGTTTACTGAGTGTATAACCATTCTGGCTTAGATTTCTTTCGATTTCTGTTCGCAATGACAGCCGTAACATCTCCTGTATTCCCATAGTAAACACTCCTCTAATACAATTCCCCCAGTAGTTTCACTCTTGATAGAAAATTTTATATCCTTAAATATTTCTTTAGTTTACCATGATGCCCAAATAAAGGAAAGGTAAAGATTTGGCAAATTTACCGTTTCTATATTCCCAGAGAGTGCTGCTAAAATTATACAAATAGCGCCCAGCTGTGGTGCCTCGAGGCGCACTTAAAACTAGAGCCCCTAGTCTAAGACTAAGGGTCCTGCTTCGTT
>NZ_JAUMSJ010000038.1:0-48662 GCF_037834415.1 Brevibacillus borstelensis
GAGCAAAAAACCAGCCCATCATCGGGCTGGTTGGAAACTTACTTGTCTTCATAGGAAGCGAGCGCTTCCACGATCCGATCCTGAATCTCCGTCATATGCTCGCTCTTCGGTGCGTTACCGTTTATGACGATAGAGAAAACGAGCTTTTGGCCATCCTTCGTCTGAACGTAGCCGGAAAGGCTGCTGACCCCTGTCAGCGAACCCGTTTTAGCACGCGCATTGTTTTCCGCGGCCGTCCCCTTCATGCGGTTCTTCAAGGTGCCATCCACACCGGCAATAGGAAGGGATTCGAGGTATTTCGGATAAGCAGCGTGCTTTGTCATCCCCTCCAGCACAGCAGCTATATGGCGGGCGGAGATCAGATTATATCGTGTCAGGCCCGAGCCGTCGACCATGTCAAAGTTTGCCTGTACCCCGAGAGATGAAAGCGTCTCCTGTACGACCTTTACACCGGCTGACGAACTGCCTTCGCCCCGTTTCACCGCTCCCAATGTCTTCAGCAGCATTTCCGCATAAAAGTTGTCGCTCTTCTTGTTCAGATAGGAAACGATTTCCGATAGGGGCTCCGATGCGAACTCGGTCCATTTGACCGCCTGGGCAGGCACCGTCCCGATGCTGACAGTACTGTTGCCCGAAAAGGAGATTCCCTCCCTTTCAAGTGTCTCGCGAAGCACTGTGCCCGCATACAACGCCGGCTCCTCGACAGGAACTCGCTCGTAATCGGGAGCTGTGCCCAATGGCAGATTCCCGGTGATACGGATCGTATTGGTTCCGCGGTCTCTTTCGATGGCAAAGGTGTTTTCCTGACCTGTGTTTACCGTTTTGGCCTCATTGATCACATTGACATACTTCGTTTTGGGCAACAGGTTGATCGGCACAGGGTCGCCAGCGCGAACCGCCGGCTCAAATTCGATCATGACCGTCCCGCGGTTCAATGCCAGCGCCCCCAAAAGCGGATTGTAATAGTAGCTCTCGTCGTCCCACGACCAGCCAAGGCCCAGCCGCTCCTGATCAAAATAGGTCTCGTCGAGGATGAGATTGCCGTTGATCCGTTTGATTCCCTGCTCCTTCAGCCAGGCGGCGATCTCTTCCATCGATATGCCCTCATGCACCTTTAGATTGTCTTCCGTGTGGAGGGTCGGGTCGCCGTAGCCCTTGATGTAGAGATCGCCTTGGAACACGCCGTTTTTCGGGAGCGGAGAAGACCCGTACAGCTCAGTCTTGAACTGATAGTCTTTGCCCAGCTGTGCCAGCGCTGTCGCGGTCGTCAGCAGCTTGAGGTTGGAAGCCGGGGTCAAGAGCGTGTCTGCCTCGTGTTCATACCAGGTCGCTTCACTTTGCTCCTGATCCAATGCTTTGACCACAATCCCGGCGGTAATCCCGGAGGCATCCGCTTCTTCGGCGATCGGGTCCAGCAATGCCGAAAGCTTGTAGGCATCAGGCGCAGCCGGTTTGAACCCTTCCGGGGCCTTGATGTCCGGATAGGAAGCCAGCAGGATCACTACCTTGTCCTGCAAATCCCGCGCGTATTTGGACTTGTATATCCCGTTGATCATGATCGAAAAGGCGAGCTTGTGTCCATTTTTCGCGGTAGCGTATCCGGACAAGCTGTTCACGCCGCCCATAGAGCCCGTTTTTGCGATCACCATTTTTTCTGCCGGCGTGCCTTTCAAACGGTTTTTCAACGTTCCGTCGACACCGGCAATCGGGAGCGACTTCTCCAGTGCATCCCTGTATTCCTGCTCCTGCGCAAAAGCAAGCAACTTCACCATTTGATTGGCGGTAATCCAGTTGAAACGGGAAAGTCCGGAGCCGTCCTTTTGCACATAACCGGATTCGATACCGGCTCGTTTCAATACTTCCGCGACAACTTCGCTGCCCGCCTCCGCTGTGCCTGCTCCTTTTTCCGCAGCTCCAAGTGTCTTGAGCAGCATTTCCGCATAAAAATTGTCGCTGTCCTTGTTAAGCTCCACCAATATCTCGGAGAACGGCTTGGAGAGATGTGTATACAAAGGGATGCCCGTAGAGACTGTCGTTTTCTCGGGAGTCGCCTGTGGATGCAGCTTGATGCCGCTCGCTGCCAATCGCTGTTTCCAAATGTCCGCGACGTACAGGGCCGGGTCCTCCAGCGTGACGTCTTCCTGATAAGGCGCCGCCTCGACGCCAATCGTACCGCTGAAGATGACCGTGTTTTTCCCGCGCGGCCGCTCGACAGAGATGTCGCTGTCCTTGCCGGCAACCGTCTTCACTTGATTTACGATTTGCACATACTCCGTCGCCGGCTCCATGGAGAGGACCGGTGTCTCTCCCGCTTTTTTCCCCGGCTCCACCGTAATCGTCAGCATGTTTTTATGTACCGCCAAGGCGCTCAGCTGGGCGCTGTACCCATAGACTTCATCGTCCCACATCCAGCCGTAGCCGAGACGCGTGCCGTCAAAATAGCTTTCATCCACGAGCAACTTTCCGTTTACCTGCTTGATCCCTTTCTCTTTCAAGGCAGCAGCGATGGCTTGCAGATCCGCAACAGTCAGACTTGGATCTCCGAGACCCTTCAGGATCAAGTCTCCGTTGAGCACGCCGTCCGCAGATACCTTTCCTATGGCGTACACCTCCGTTTTCCACTGATAGTCTGGTCCGAGCCTTTCCAAGCCGGCAATCGTCGTAAACAGCTTCAAGTTGGATGCAGGCATATAGGTTCTGTTTGCGTTGTGCTCGTACAGCGCTTTTCCAGCTGTCAGATCGTACACCGATATTCCGGCGTGCAGGCCGACGCTGTCGGGGTCTTTGTGAAGCTCGGCCAAAGCTTGCCCGATGTTTGCCGCAAGCGGCTCCTTGGTACCCGCCGTCCCTTGAGCCAGAGCGGGAACCGAAGCCAGCTGAAAGACGAGCAGCATGAGCAGAATCCAGCAGCCAGAGCGTTTGAGCAGTCGTTTCATAGTACCCTCCTTGTCCTAGTCTGTTGCCTTGAAGCCGGTTCTAGAAGCAGTCTTCATTATCTTATCACTTCGCCTTCATTTTCGGAATATTAACACAATGACTTTTGTGATAGAATCCTTGCCTTTTGCGTTTCCTCGGAATAAAGGCTGGACTAGCGATCATACTAAAAAGGCCTTTACATAATTTGGGAGGTTTCTCTATGTGGAAAAAAACAATCCCGCTGCTGCTCGCCTTCTTGCTTATTGCCGCGTTCATTGCCATACCCGCTTCGGCAGCGCCGGAAGTGGCTGACCTGCAAGTGGATCAAACCCGGATGAAAGACTGGAAGGAGTTGACCTTGCGCTGTGATTTGATTGTGGTGGGACTGACCGATGAACGCCATCAAAGGTTCCCGACAACGAAGCGGGTTCCTTCTGGCCGATTGGTGAATTACGTTCAAACCGTTCAAATTGAAAGAGTGATCAAGGGATCTGCCCCTTCCCGGGTTCAGCTCCTCAGCACCGGTGTCGAGCCTCTGCCCGATGCCTCTGATCCCGCAAACCTTTCGTACCCTGGTCCGCTTGGGGAGGGCCAATACCTGTTGTTTCTGAAAAAAGTGAACCGGACAGATTTGTACAGTATCGTCGGACTGTGGCAAGGCGTTTATCCGCTGTACGAAGGCAAAACCGTCAGCTTGCGCGGGCAAGGCTTTGCGGAATTGAATCAGCGAACGATCAGGCAGGTGGAGAACAAGCTCAGGAATGTCCAGCGCTAATTCCCCAGAAGCAGTCCCGCTTGCCGCTAAATAGGCGGTCTCCATCGCAAAAACGGGTATTCGTCCATGAGTGGTACCGACTGCTCCGAATAGGATATACGGCTGATATTCATATCCGAATCGGGGAGGAATCAGGGCTTGCGCATTTTGGTCATATTGCCTGAGCAGCTGCCTGT
Source organism: Brevibacillus borstelensis (assembly GCF_037834415.1). GTDB lineage: Bacteria > Bacillota > Bacilli > Brevibacillales > Brevibacillaceae > Brevibacillus > Brevibacillus borstelensis_A. Next base: position 3,868 of record NZ_JAUMSJ010000038.1, read on the forward strand.
GCCGCCGATCAAAGGCGGGTCTGTTGAAACCTGCACGTACAACATTTTTAAAAGGATGGCTCGGACCGATCAGGTGGTCATGATTAGCCGCGCCCATCCGAGGCTGCCTCCTGTCAGCCGCTATCAAGACGGTCGGCTTACAATTATTCGCATCCCCCACGGAAACAGACAAAGCTATATCCATTCCGCCCTGAAAAAGGCAGCCGGCCAATCCTTTGACGTGATCCAAATTGAAAATCGTCCCCGCTTTGTTCCGAAAGTCCGCCGACAGTTTCCGAGAACCCCGATCATCCTTTCGCTTCATTCTCTCACATTCATGTCCTTCCTTTCTCCCGGCCAAGCGGACGCGATTCTTCGTCAGGTAAACGGCGTGACATCGGTTGTCTCCTTTGTCACCAGGACCATGCAGCGCCGTTACCCTCGTCACGCACATAAATTTCGCACGGCCATTCTCGGAGTAGACACCACCAAATTCCGCCCTTTGCCTGCTTCTGCCAAAGTACGGCTCCGCAGACGCTGGGGCCTTGACGGCTCGTACAACGTCCTTTTTGTCGGGCGGATTGTGCGTGGAAAAGGACTGCATACGCTCGTCCGTGCAGTCTCCCGGCTGAAGAAGCATATTCCCCGTGTAAGGCTTGTCGCCGTAGGCGCTTCCTGGCCGGGAGTCAGCAGGCAAACACCCTATATGCGTCATGTCCGTCAATTATCCAGGCGTCTCGGTGTGCCGATCCGTTTTACCGGCTACATTCCACCCGCCCGCATCCAGGATATGTTTCAACTGGGGGATGTATTCGTCTGCCCTACTTTGTTCCGCGAGGGCTTCGCTACCGTCAACTCGGAAGCGATGGCCTCCGGCATCCCTGTGGTAGCTTCGAACCGCGGGGGGATCCGGGAGGTGGTCAAGAACGGTCACAGCGGAATTTTGGTGAGCCGTTTCCAAAGTCCGGACGCATTTGCAAGCGCGATTGCCCGCCTCCATGACAACCCGGGATTGCGGAAGCGTCTCGTTCTATCTGCCCGCAAAAGAGTTGCTGCTTCTTTCAGCTGGCAAAACACCGTTCAACGGTTAAAGCAGCACTACTGTCTTGTCCGCCGCTAGCGGAACATGCAAAAAGCCACTGAACAGCATGCGTTCAGTGGCTTATTTTCAGTTCGGTCCATGTTGAAATGCTGCTCTTTTACTTGGTCACAACAAGATACATATAAATGGCTACCGACAGCGTACAGACGAGAACGCTGCCGACAAAGATCCAGATGACCAGCTTGTTATTCCGATCTTCCCGATTGTCCATAAGTCGTCTCCTTAGCCTGAATTCCCCCTCTATTATAAGTCCCATCGAATAAAAACAAAACTCTCCCGGAGGAGAGTTTTGGCATTTGTCATTATTTATTCAGATTGAGCATGACTTCATCCGGTTTGACATCTTTCGCGATCAATTTCTGCTGTTTCATCCAATCGATCAGCGTCTGCCACGATTCCGCCGTCTGACTGCCAAATGGCTCACTGCCTGCATCCATCAAAGGCAGCAGGATATCCAAGCTTTTTGTCTCTACGTCCTCTTCCAGCGGAAACTCCTGCGCTTGCTTGGCCAGCAGAGATTTCAACGCCCTCTCCTTGTTTTCTTTCACATAGGCCTGGCCTTTGGCAGCTGCACGGAGGAACGCCGCCAGGGCCTCTTTCTTTTTGGCTGCCGTCTCATCGCTGGTGGCCACGACCAGTTCATAATAGTCCGGAACCCCAAAATCGCTCGGCTTGATGACATTTACGGGAACTCCGTGCTTTTCCAGCAGGACCTGCTCGTGATTGATGTAACCGCCAACCACGGCATCCACCTTTTTCGCGGTCAACGCAGGGATAATGTCAAACCCGATATCGGTAAAGGACAGGCCGGAATCGTCTGCCCCCGCTTGCTTCACAACCGTCCGGACAATCGATTCATCCAACGGCACGGAAGGATAGCCGATATTTTTCCCCGCAAGCTTCTCCGGCGTATCCAGACCGCTGTCCTTTCGCGTCATGATCACATTCAGCGGGTGACGGACCAATGCGGCGATGGAGACCACTTTGATGTCTTCCGAGCGGGCCTGCACCACTTGCGGCTGATAGCTGATCGCCATGTCCACTTTTCCGGCGGCGGCCATACGGAGAGGATCATTGGTATCGGAAGGCATCTGGAGGTTGACTTTCAGATTTTCTTCCTTGAAAAAGCCTTGCTCTTCGGCAGCGTAGAGAAAAGAGTGTACGGCATTGGGATACCAGTCGAGCGCGATTGTCAATTCCGTCGGCTCTTTGCCTGCAGCCGGTTTGGCACCGTCTGCCTTCTCCTGATTTTCGCCTTGCGCTCCGCACGCTGTGAGACTCGCAGCCAGAGAAAGCGTCAATAGCGTTTTCGTCCACTTGTTCATGATACTCTCCTACCTATCCTATTGTTTTTTATTTTTTCTTGTTCGCGTCTGCGGGGCGGCCCAAAGCTCCAGCCTTCCCGCCAGCCAGAATAGCAGCATGCCAAGTACCGACAACAAGAGCACTGAAGCAAACAGGGCTGGTGCCTGAAAGTTGCCGGAAGCGCGCCGTCCGAAATAGCCGAGGCCTTCGCTCGCCCCCAGCCACTCGCCGATCGTGGCGCCTGACACGCTATAGGTAGCCGCCACCTTCAAGCCGCTGAAAAAATGGGGCAAGCTGACCGGAAGCTGGAGCTTTTTGAACAGCTGCCATTTGCTTGCCCCCATCGTCCGGAGCAGATTCAACATGTCCCGGTCGCATGCCTTCAGACCGTCATACGTGCTGACCACGATCGGAAAGAAGGTAAACAGGATCGTCACCGCGATTTTTCCCGTCAAATCATAGCCAAACCAGAGAATGAAGACAGGTGACAGCGCGATGATGGGAATGGTTTGGGAAATGACGATGTAAGGATACACCAAGCGTTCAACCGTTTTGCTGAGCGTCATCACCAAAGCCAGCGATACCCCGAACAGGATGGAGACGCCAAGCCCCAGCGCCACTTCCCGCAATGTCGCCCACAGGTGCTGGCCCAGCAGCTGTTCTTTTAGCACCCACAGCGAGAGGAGGACCGTGCTTGGCGGCGGCAGGATAAAGGCCGGAACGGCAAGCAGCCGGCAAGCAGCCTCCCAGACGATGAGAAGCGAGAGGACCGAGGCGAAAAACCACAGTCCTTTTTTCACAGGCTCTTTCACCGCTCACTCACCTCCACACGGGCAGCGCCATTGCCCCGCAGCAGCTTCCAGACTTTCTCGCGCAGCTCGTGAAACTGCGGATCGTTTCGGCTGCCCAGGGTTCGCGGCCGGGGAACGGAAACCTGCAGCTCCACCGGCTGCCGGATCGGACTTCCCAGGAGAACGACTACCCGGTCCGCCAGCAGGATCGCTTCATCGATGTCATGGGTAATCAAAAGCATCGAGCATCCGGTCTGCTGCCACATCGAGAGCAGCCATTCCTGCATTTCCATCCGCGTGATACCGTCCAGCGCGCTAAACGGCTCGTCCAGGAGCAGCAGGTCTGCCCCGGTCATCAGGGCTCTCAGGAAAGACACGCGCTGACGCATACCGCCAGAAAGCTCTTCGGGATAGGCGTCCTTCCATTCGGCCAGTCCGAAACGGGGAAGCTCCTTTATGACTCGCTCACGAATCTTGCTTTTGGAAAATCCTTGTATTTCGAGCGGCAAACCAGCATTTTCAGCTACAGTCCGCCACGGCATCAGCAAATCCCGCTGCGGCATGTACCCCACCTGCCCGAGGCGTTCATTTGCCGCTTTTCCATCCAGCCGAATCGTTCCTTTGTCTGGCTGCAGCAGCCCCGCCGCCAGCTGAAACAGGGTGCTTTTTCCAATCCCGCTCGGCCCGATCAGACTGACCAGCTCTCCACGGCTTAGCTGCAAATCGAATCCGTCCAGTATCGGCTTTTCTCCATAAGAAAAACCGACGCCCGAAAAGGCTAGTTTTTCTCGCACGGCCACATTTCCTCCGTGTAAGCCATTTCCCAGAACAGATACTCCATGCGGGACGTGTTCAGGAAATGCTCCTCCAGAATCGTCAGCTCCTTCTCCGATTTGCCCTCTGCGAGCTCATCCATCAGATCGATCAGCCACTGGGCCAGCTGTCCAAACTCGTCCGAGCTGTAGGTCCGCACCCACTCGCCGTACCATTCGTGCTCCAGCGCGCCTTCTACCCCGGCTAACCGCTTGCCGATCTCCCAGTAGCTCCAGGCACATGGCAGCACCGCACTGACCAGTTCGGCCAGAGATCCCTGATGAGCGACCTTTAGCATATAGCTCGTGTAAGCCAGCATCACAAACGACGGTTTTGTCTGTTCCAGCTCCTCGCGCGAGATGCCAAAGCGTTCGGCATACTGCCGGTGCAGGGCCATTTCGAAATTGAGCGTCGCTTCCTGCAGCGAGGCAAACCGGGCGCTCGTCTCCAAATCGTGAGCTTTCGTGCTGGCGATGGCAAACATCTTGGCGTATTCGATCAAATACACGTAGTCCTGCTTCATGTAAAAACGGAACGACTCCACTGGCAGGCTTCCGTCTCCCAAACCCGTGACAAACGGATGACAGTGGGTCCGCTCCCAGATCGGCGCTACTTTCTCCAGCAAACGATGCGTAAATGTCGACAAGATCACTCACTCCCTTTTCGTATTGCACCAGTCCGCGAGAAACCGGGCAAGCGTTTGTGAAAAGACAATCAACTGCTCCGGATCGACGGATTCATTCACAGCATGGGCATGGCCAAGCTCACCCGGACCAAAGATCACCGCCGGGATCCCGGCGTATGCAAACCAGCCTGCGTCCGTGACGGAAGGGGACATATTCACCACCGCCGGACGGCCCGTCTGCTGCTCAAAGGCTTCCTTCAGTTTGAGTAGGGCGGGATGCTCCTTGTCCAGTTCCAGCGACGGAAAGATCTCTCCCCGCTCTTCGATCATGGAGCGGCCTCCCCAGCGGAAAACGGGCGGGTGATCCCGCAGCCATGGATCGGCGGCCGCAGCCCTGAGGACGTGCTCCTCCACTTCCCGGATGATGTCCTCGTGCGTCTCGTCCGGATAAAAGTGGACGGTGATCCAAAGAGCGCAGCGATCCGCGAGAAAAGCGGCGTGGCGTCCGCCTTCGATGACCGCAGGATTGATCGTACTCATGCCCGGCGGGAAGCCCGGATGCGATTTCATCACAGCCCAATGGCGCTCCAAATCCTGCAGGGCGGCGATCACTTTCATCATTTTCTCAATCGCCGATGCCCCGTGGACTTTGCCGCCAGCGTGAATGATTCTGCTGCGCATCCCGTCATGAAGCGTAACGGGACTTTCAATCGTAATCCAGCCGGTAATCACTCCGCCCTGGCCCTGCATATGCAAATCGCTTGTGTCTACGACAAGCGCGTAATCGGCCGAGTAGCCGCGCTCGATTGCGGCCAGCGTTCCAGCTTCGCCTGCTTCTTCGCCGATCACGGACTGAAAAGCGAGATCGCCTTTCAGTTCTATGCCGTACTCCTGCAGCATCTGGATCGCGAACAGGCTGGCCGCGAGCGCCCCTTTCATATCGGCGGCGCCGCGTCCGTACCACCTGCCATCCGCTCCCTTGGCAAGCGCAAACGGCGGATACTTCCAGCCTCTGTCGTCGCCGACTTCAGCTACATCGATGTGTCCGTTTATGATCAAGCTCCTGTAATTTTCCGAGTCGGTGCCCTTCTTCACGCCCACGACATTGTCGTCCCCGGGAAAAACGGTCCAGCGGTCGATTTCAAAGCCGAGAGCTTGCAGCTTCTCTGCCACCAAGGTCTGCGCCTTGTCGCTGTTGCGGGCCGGAGGACTCACTGTCGGCTGGGCGATCAGTTCGGCCAGAAGCGAAAACAGCTCTTCCCTCCGCGTTTCGATCGCGGCTAGTACCTCTTCCACGCTACTCGATCATCCCTTCTGTCGGACTGCTCGCGGACGCATACCGTTTTTTCGCGATGCGCCCGGCCAGGAACCCTTTCCTGCCGGCTTCCACGCCCAGCTTCATCGCTTCCGCCATCAATACCGGATTGTCAGCGAGAGCGACTGCCGTATTGAGCAGAACGCCGTCCGCCCCCAGCTCCATCGCCTTCGCGCAGTCGGCGGGGGAACCGATACCGGCGTCCACGATGACCGGCACTTTTGCGTCCTCGATGATGAACCGCAGGTTGTTCTCGTTGATGATGCCCTGGCCGGACCCGATCGGAGACGCGCCCGGCATGACAGCGTGAACGCCCGCCTCCTGCAGATGTTTGGCCAAAATCGGGTCGTCGTTGGTATACGTCAGGACGATAAAGCCTTCCTCCACCAAAATCCGGGATGCTTCCAGCGTCCCGATCGGGTCGGGAAGCAGCGTCTTCGGATCGCCGATGACCTCCACCTTGATCATGTCGCACAAGCCGGATGCTTTGGCCAATCGGGCGATCCGCACCGCTTCCTCAGCCGTATAGGCACCCGCGGTATTCGGCAGCAGCGTGAACTTTTTCAGATCCAGCTGCTCCAAAAAATTCGGTTCATGCGGATTTTCCAGATTCAGACGGCGAATGGCAAAAGTCAGAATTTCTGACTCAGATGCCGCCACCGCTTTGCTTTGAATCTCCAGATCGGGGAATTTCCCCGTTCCCAAAAGCAGCCGCGAACGAAACTCATACGGTCCGATTTTCCAAGTATCCATCTCGATCATCCTCCACCGACAAAGTGTACAATTTCAATCCGGTCGCCATCCGCAACCGGTGTCTCCTCATAACGGGCGCGATCCACAATCTCGCCGTTTCGCTCCACAATCACGATCTTCTCCTGCAGCTGGTAGGACTGCAGCAGGTCGCGGACAGTCGCAATTTCAGCAGCCAGCTCTACACGCTTGCCGTTCAACTGTACCAGCATGTTCCTCCTCCTTTTTCGGCGCATCATGTACGTTGCCGGTCCAAATAAAAACGGCTTCTTCGCGCCTGTGCCATGAAACAAAACAGACGGAAGAAGCCGTTTGAATACGGTACATCAGGGGCGGACAGCAAAAAAACCATCCGCCTCGGATGGTTGTGGTTGCTGATCTGCATAAGCCGAGCTGCTGTCCAAATCCATTTGAAAACAGCATCGGCGTTCACGCTGATGAGCTGATACCTCTTCCTCCGCTGGCATGACCCAGGTCAGGTTCAACGGTCAGTAACGCATTCGTTACAATCTCAGCCGATTTTGCTCGACCCCCGTTTGGTATTGCGCATAGATATTCAATTCGATTATTACAGTACCACTCTATTTTGGGTTTGTAAAGCTCTCCTTGTACAGAATCTCCAGTTCGATCAGGCAGCGCTCCGCCCATTTCGACGTTTTGCGGAGCTTTTCCATCTCCCGCTCCAAAGCATTCCTAAGCGATTCCTTGTAGTCAGGCAAAGTGCCGTTGAAACGGATCACGCTCTGGGCGGGGACCATGATTTTTTCCAGATAGGAGAGGGCTGGTCTTTGGTGAAACAGGGCAACGTCTACCTCAAGCGGATTGTGCAAATCACCCTGCGTCGGGTATTTCGTTACCGCCATGATTTTAACCAGCAGCTTTTCGCCGTGATTTTCCACAACCTCTGTCAGGTACTCTCCCGTCTTGTAGCCGACCCGGACAAGATCTCCCGGATTCCATGCATGCATACGACTCTCCTCCTTCGTTTCCATACCATCCTGTTTGAGCTGACCTCCACTGAGAGCTTCACGCCTCCAGCAAGCCGCGGGCATGATCCAGAACGGCGTCAGCCGCCATCGTCGCAGCCCCTCCGCCCTGGGCCATCGCCGGGTTTCCTCCGCCCTTGCCATCGATCAGCGGCAAGGTCTCTTTCAGCAATTGATTCATCGGGACGGTCACCCTGGCACCTCGGGCAAAAACGAGCTGCAGCTTGTCCGTGGTAGTCGCAAGGAGTGCGACGATCTGCTCGTCCTGCGAAGTGAGCACGCGGGCAAGCTGCTGCAATTCCAGCATGCTCCTCCCCTCAAACGCCGCCTGGACGACTCGTGCGCTCCCCAGCTCTGCTGGATCTTTCAAATACCGTTCCGCTTCATATGCCATCAATTCCGATTCTTTTTGTTGCAGCGTCTCCTTCAAGGCTTCCTTTTCGGCAAGCAAACGCTGCATCATGTCGGCAAGCTCCGCCTCGCTTGTCGTCATCATCCGCGTAAGGTCCTGCAAAAGCTGCTGCTTGCGCGTGTAATCAGCCAGCGCCCGCCAACCGCAAAGGAACTGAACGCGGATGTTGCCGCGGTGACGTTCCCAGCCGATAATCTTGATCGGACCGACTTCGCCTGTCGTTTTCGGATGGGTGCCTCCGCACGGATTGTAGTCGTAATCGGGGATGATGACGACCCGGATGTTCTCGGATACCGTGGGCTGCTTGGTGAGCGGCAGCTTTTCCAGTTCTTCCGTCGTGACAAAACGGGCGTCTATCTGGCGATTTTCCAACACCACCTGATTAGCCTGCCGCTCCGCTTTTTCGATCAGCTCCGGCGTAAGCTCATTCAGCGCGGTATCGATCGTAACGTGATCGCGTCCGAGGTGAAAGGCTACCGTGTGGGCATCGGCAAGCTTGATAAACGTCGCGGACAAAATGTGCTGACCCGTATGCTGCTGCATATGGTCAAAACGCCGCTCCCAATCAATCCGGCCCGTTACCCGCTGCGTATGTTCCGCAAGCGGAGCGTCGAGGCGATGCCTGATCTCCCCGTCGACCTCTTCCACATCCGTAACGCGGCGCCCTTCGATCGTTCCCGTGTCACAGGGCTGCCCTCCGCCAGTTGGATAAAACGCCGTTTGATCCAGCACAACGTAGGCGGTCCCGTCCTCTTCCACGCCCCGCTTGACGATGTTTGCTTCGAAGGTCTGCAAATAAACGTTTTGATAGTACAACCTGTTGTTCATACATACCCCTTTCCAATCACCTGCAATAAACAGCCGATCCTTCCATTTCCTCCCTGACAGGTTCTTTGTATAATGAGTCCAGGAGGTGTTATGCTTGGCTAAAAAAATGTTTACTGTCGAACAAGCGAACCAACTGCTGCCATATGTACGCGAAGAGCTTTCGTTTTTACAGGAAGCGAAACGCCTCTTTTATCAAACCTACCAGGAGCTGCAGCAAGCCAAGAAACGGCAACCGCCGGATGAGCAAGAAGTCTTCACGCTGGAATGCCGCCTCGAGTTTATGGAGCTGGAGGCGCAAATGCACGTCAACCATCTCATGGAGCAAGGCATAGAAGTAAAGGATATCGACATCGGTTTGTTTGATTTCCCCGCAGTCATCAACGGCAAAGAAGTACTCCTCTGCTGGCGGAAGGGCGAGCCAAGCATCGGGTATTACCACGGTATCGAAGAAGGGTTTGCCGGTCGAAAACCAATTGAATAGACCGCTGTTCTTGTGGCGCTCTTAAAACGCGTTCACTGCTCCAAATAACGCGGCCCGTCCGTACTGAGGCTCGCGACCCGTATTTCCTTCGCATGGAAAACGAGTCGGCCTTCTCCTTATAACGTTAACGACGCTCTTATTTTTGGCCTTGCTGCGCTGCCAGCATGGCCATTTTTTCTTCTCGTCTGCTTCGCTCTTCCGGGGTGGCCAGATCGTATTTTTTCAACAAGTGAAACAGTTCGTTCAGCGTTTCCTGGGATAGCGGTTCAGCCAAAAGTCCGTTCAGCTGCCCTGTGAGCGCTTGCGGCAAAAACGGAGTCTGCTCAGCCAGTTTGTTCAGAACGTCGTTTGTACTATGGTCCAGTCTGCATTCTCCCATGATCTCCCTCCTCGCTCTTTTGGCTCCATCATACCATGTTTGGCAAGCAGAAAAAAAGCGTACAGGCTGGCTGGACTGTACGCTTTTCATGGATTAGCGGCGCTTGCGGACACGGAAGTTGTCCTCGATCAACAGCCAGTTTTGCGGAAAGGGCAACCCCAGCCTCCAATAGCTGACGCCTCTAAGGCCGAGCTCCTTGACCAGATTGAACTTTGCTTGAATCGACCGCGCATCCTCAAACCAGACGCGATGGCGCCGCCCCTGGTCGTCGGTGTATTCAAAAAACGGCGCTTGCGCCCGGCTGTCGTACTGGATTGGCGCCTGCTCCCTCTGAGCGAGCGCAACAGCTGCTTGCGGACTTAGCGCGCGAGCGGTCGTACCGGGCTGATACGGCAGTGTCCAGTCGTAGCCGTAAAGATTTTGCCCCATCAAAATTTTATTTGCCGGCATCTCCGTCAACGCGTATTCGAGTACCCGGCGGACAGGGCCGATCGGCGAGACAGCCATGGGCGGGCCTCCGCTATATCCCCATTCATACGTCATGATGACCACGAAGTCGGCGATTTCACCGATCGCCCGATAGTCGTGGGCGGCATACCATTTGCCCGGCTGCTCCGCGCTTGTTTTCGGAGCTACTGCGACAGACATCATGAAGCCGTTTCTTCTTGCCCGCTCCCGGGCACGCCGCAGAAACCGCGCATATGCCTCTCTGTCGGTGGCAGGCAACGCTTCCAGATCAAAATGGATGTCGCCAAATCCGAGGCTGGTGGCTGTAGTAATGATGTTGTCCAGAAGGCGATTTTGAACGGTCATGTCGTTTAACACCAAGCTGCCCAGCTCCGGACTGAATTGATCGCCCTCCAAATTGGTGATCGCCATCATGAGGACGACCCTATTTTCCTGGGCGATTTGGCGAAAATCATCCAACGGGGGCGGTGTCAACGTGCCGTCCCGATTTATTCTGAAGCTGAAGGGCGCCAAATACGTCAAATGAGGGGCAGCCGTCCGTACATCCTCCTCCAAGGCCGGCGTCACCGTTCGCCTCGGCTCCGCATATGCGTTAAAATCGGCCGCTCGACGAGGCCGTGGAGGGATGTACAAACGGAGCCCCACTTCTATCGGGCGGTACAGGGAAATCTGGTTTACACGAGCCAGCTCGGCAGCACTGATGCCAAAGCGCTGCCCGATCGTATACAGCGTATCCCCGGGCCGCACCCAGTAGTAGCTGCCCACAATAGGGATCACCAGCGCCTGTCCGACGACGAGCTGGTCGGGCTCCGGTATTTGATTGGCTCTGGCAATGGCTTCCGCTGTGGAACTGTACCGCTCCGCGATCGTGCTCAAGGTCTGTCCCCGCTCTACGACATGGATCTGCATCGTTCTCCTCCTTCACGTTTTGTCTCTCTCTTTCATGTATTCAACGTGAAGGCAATAGGTGTATGTCTAGAAGTTCCTTTTTAGAGTCCGATACAAAAAATCGACAGACCGAAAAGCGAAATGCTTCTCGACGAGCCGTCCCTGGCGAAAGATGAGCAGCCCCGGCACGCTGGTAATCTCCCACTTTTGCGCAAACTGCGGCCCTGTATTTATATTGAACCGATAAAGGGGGACTCCGTGAATCGTCTGCTCGACGATTTCGAGCATTTTTTCTCCCAGCTTGCACGTTCCGCAAAAAGGAGTGTAGAGAAAGACCGCTGCCTGTTTTCCGATAGCCGGGTCTTCCATCTTCGCCAATTCGTAGACTGTCAGCTCTTGCACCTGTTTTTCCCCGTTTCTGCTTTGATCAGTAGTACCATCCTAAAATCGGATGATGTACGATGTCAAGTAAACGAGATTCAGCTGGCAGAAGAAAACCCTCTCGATGTTTTTTTCGCGAAACGAAAGCGGATGGCTCAAAACTTCCCTTGAATGCGGAAAATGATTTCGGCAAAGAGCGTCGCAAACAAAAAGGTGCCTGTGTACACCACGAGAGAGATGACGACAATTCTCCAGCTTAGCCGCTTGAAGCTGTCGATGTCTTTCCCGAGAGACAGACCGGCATAAGCCAGAATGGGCGTAGCCAAAGCCATGAAGTTTACCTTCCCGGCTGCATCCGCCAGAAACGCATTACCTGGAAAAATCGGAGAAGTAACAAGCAGTGCAATCAAGGAAATCCAGACGACTGCCGGGCTTTTAAACGGCAGAATCCCCGCAATTCCCCAACCGATCACGGTGATGGCAATCACGATCAGAATACCGGGAAGCGCTTCCAAAGGTGAAACGCCGTAACCGATCCAGTTGCCGATCACAGCGATGAGTCCGATCAGCGAGATGATCAGCAGCTTTTTTTTCATATCCTCGTTTCCTCCTCTTTCGCCACTTGATTTTTGGCTATTTTCGGCGCCAGCCACCCGTAAAGCTTCACGGTCACCGGTAAGGAGAAGAAGATACAGATATACGTACCGAGAATCGTCGTGATCAGGTTCGCCGCTCCGGCAAAGACAGCGATGTCCTTTTCAAACTCGGGGAAGACGACGGCCAGCGCGCCGGAGGCGGCGGCCATCATGCTGCCGGAACCAACTCCTGCTCCCATCGCCAATGAAATCGGATGAAAAATGCCCATACTGCCGAGAAAGCCAGCCAAAAGCGCGAGGTAAATGGCTCCAAACAGCGTGCCGCATACGTAAACGCCGAGCGCTCCTCTGCCTTCGGGCGAGTCGGCCCCGTACTTTTCCGAAATAATGGCCAGATTCGGCTCGCGGTCAATAGAAAAGGTCGCGCCAATCGATTCGCGTCCCATGCCAAGCCACAGGGCGATCGGCAAGCCGAGAACAATCGTGCCGACAAAATGGCCGACCTCCTGGAAGGTCAACGACCAGCCCGCATCGAAAATTTGCAGCAGCGACGGCCCCAGCATCGTGCCCAGCTTGGCGACGAAAAGCATAAAGGCAATCCCGAGAATCGTCGCGGCTTTCTTCATCTGCGGCTCGCTTAACCAGCGAAACGCAGGCCAGCTGATGATTCCTCCCAGGACGAGCACGTACAGCATCGGGAACAGGGCCAATACGCCAAAGCCCAGATCGATTTTCTTGGCGCCGATCCATTCTCCGACCATGACCAGGAGCAAGACGATGAGATGAAGCTTCCAATCACGCACATTGCCATTCATTTTTGATCACCTCGAACTTTTTTCGTTCTAGCGAAAAAACCTGAGAAACGGGAAAAGCGTGTTTCCCCAAAGGAAACACGACTCCCTCTAGCGAGCAATGCTGTCCTGCCCCAGTTGTTCGATGACCGTGCATACGGCTGACGAATCCCAACCTCCCTTCCCTTGCGCCATTGCCGCCTCGTAGAGCTGAAGCACTGTAGAGCCGACGAGTGAAGGCGTCTGATGCTGGCGGGCGGTATTTCCGTACAGCTGCAAGTCCTTGAGCATATGTGCAAGCGAAAAAATCGTTTCGCTGTACGTCCCGTGGAGAATATTCGGTCCGAAAATGGCGAGCACTCGATTGTGTGCAGAGCCTTTATCGATCACAGATGCCAGCTTCACCGGGTCCACCCCGGCTTTTCTGGCGACGAGCAAGGCCTCGCCCAGCGCAGCGGTGATGGTTCCCACTATTGCGTTGTGGCATAATTTCGCTACCTGCCCTGCTCCCGCTTCCCCGATGTGAATGATTTCTTTTCCGATGGCTTGCAAATACGGCATTGCCTCCGCGAGCTTGTCGCCATCTCCGCCCACCATGACCGTGAGCGTCCCATTCCGGGCACCTGCGGGGCCGCCGCTTACCGGACAGTCAAAAAATCGGCACCCCCGCTCGCGTGCGTGCCTGTACAATTTCTGGGCTGTAGCGGGGTCAATCGTACTCGTGTCAAACACCATGCTCCCCGGCTGGAGACTGTGAAAGACGCCGCTTTCTCCCAGCATCACCGCCTCGACAATCTCCGGCCCGGGCAGCGAGGAGAATACGATCCGAGCGAAACGCGCCACTTCTCCGGGTGCCGCTACGGTTTCCGCCCCCTGCTCCTTGGCCCATTCCATCGCCTCCGGATTGGCATCATGGGCAAAAACGCGATACTCCTTCTGGAGCAGAGTCGAAATCATCCCTTTCCCCATCGCACCGATTCCGATAAACCCGATCTCTTTCATGACCACCCCTCCTGAGCCGCTACGGGCGAATATAGACCGTTTTCAGGTCGACATAGAAGTCAAGAGCCGATTCTCCCTGCTCGCGGGGACCCAAACCGGAGATTTTTTTCCCGCCAAACGGAAAGTGCGACTCAAAGTGGGTGGACGGCATGTTTACATGGGTCACACCCGATTGGATTCCCCTCACGAAGTGAAAGGCTTTGTTCAAGTCATTCGTAAAAATCGTGGACGACAGCCCAAACTCAACCTGGTTGGCTACCTCCATGGCTTCCTCGAATGACCGTACGTCGATCACTGAAATGACGGGTCCAAATATCTCTTCCTGGGCGATCGTCATCCCCGGGGTGACACCGGTAAAAACGGTCGGCGCCACGAAATATCCATCTCCGCGGCCTTCATCAGTCAGACGGGTCCCGCCGCACTCCAGCTTCGCCCCTTCCTCCACTCCTTTTTGCACGTAGTGAAGATACGTCTGCAGCTGATTTTCGTCAGCCAGCGGGCCATTGTCGCTGGCCGGGTCAAAGCCGTCTCCCACCTTCATCGCCTTGGCCCGGGCGATCAGCTTTGCTTTCACCTCATCCGCCACTTCCGGCAGGACAAGTACCCGGCTGGTCCCGGTGCAGCGCTGGCCGTTGTCAAAAAATCCGCTCGTCACGATGCAGTCAATCGCCAGATCGACGTCTGAGTCCGGCATGATAATCGCCGGATTCTTGCCGCCCATCTCGGCCTGGATTTTGCCGCCCCGCGCACCGACAGCTTTGCCTAGGGCGAGCCCCACCTCGGAAGACCCGGTAAAGGAGATGCCCTTGATCAGCGGATTGCGGGCCAGCTCTTCGCCGATGACTGCTCCGGGGCCTGTGACAAGATTGACCACGCCAGCCGGAACGCCGCTCTCGATCAAAAGTTCCGTCAGCTTGGCGCTGATCAGAGAAGTGTTGCTAGCCGGTTTGAATACGACCGTGTTGCCTGCCAATATGGCCGGTACGATTTTCCACAAGCCGATCCCAAGTGGAAAATTCCACGGAGCGATGATCGCAAATACGCCGATCGGTTCGCGAACGGTATACGCGAATACGTTTTCATCAAAGGACGGGACTGTTTGACCAGTCAGCCTGGTCGCCTCGCCCGCAAGCTGTTTCATCGACAGGATCGTCTTGTTGACCTCGCCCCTCGCTTCCCTGAGCGTTTTGCCTACCTCGCGGGTGATCGTCTCGGCCAATTCTTCAAGACGCGCTTCCAGCAGATGAATAAGCTTGTACAAAAACTCGCCACGCAAAGGGGCTGCCTTCCTGGACCAGGAGGAAAAAGCATTCGCCGCCGCTTCAATTGCGTGCCGCGTATCTTCTGCGTTTGACTTTTGAAAATACCCGAGCACCTCTTGTGTCCGAGCAGGATTGATGCTCGGAAATACCTCGCGGGTCACACTGGACACCCATTCGCCATTGATATAGTTGCTGTACGTAACCGTCAATTGCCCCACCTCCAGATTGTTATGGGATAATTGTATAAATTCAAAATAATTGGTACAATGTGCAAGTCACCATTGTTATTCCGTTATCTATGTATGTTCTCACATTGAAAGGGTGATTCTTTGCGTACGATACAGATGCTGCGTGATTGCTTGCGTAAGCTGTGCGGATCGAAGCCATATGCCATCTGGGTAAAAACGCAAAGAGACCGCCACCTGCGCTTGCTCTTCGCTACAGATGACGGTCTCGCGCTTCAGCATGATCCCCCGTCGCCGACTGGCCTTAGGGAAGCCCACTTTTCTTGGCAGAGTCAGTACGGCCAATTCAACGCCCCTCCCTTCCGCTACCTGCATTTTTCCCTGGCCGACGACAGCCTGGCATTTATCCGGATCGACGGGACTTGCCCAGTTCCCCCGGCATCTGACATGCAGCTGCTCCTGGTGCTCTTGCGCCTTCTGGAAGCGGAAGAAACAATCCAGGCGAAGAGCGTCGAGCTTTCAAAGATCATGGAAGGAACACGCTCCATCGCCTCTTTCCTTGACCTGGACAGCGTGATCCACAATTTGATCCAAAATACGCTTTCCGTCATCCCTGCGGCAGATGCCGGCCTGCTGCATTTGTACGATCCCGCCCTCGAACGATTGGTGCCGAGAGCGGCGGTCGGCTTCCATGAGAGTGTGATTCACCGCTTTCGCCTGCGGGTGGGCGAGTCCATTGCGGGTAAAGTGTACCAGGATGGCGTTCCCCGCATATACCGCACACAACATGAGGTGAAACAAGGCATGCAGGACATCTCTCCGGAGAATTACGTGCACCTCAACGAGGCGAAGGAACTGACTCGTTTGCACGGGCTTATGTGTGTTCCGCTCTCCATCGGCAGCGAGCGGATCGGTGTGCTCGTTCTCCACCAGTTCCACGAAGAAACTTTCTTTTTGGCCAGCGATCTGTTGATCCTGCAGGGCGTCGCGGACTTGACAGCGATCGCTCTGGAAAATGCCCGGCTCTACGAACATACGAAAGCGGCGCTCGAACGCACCGCACAGCTGAGCGAAGAGCTGCGGCTCAAGCACGATGACCTGTTGAAGCGGACGGAAATTCATGAAACGCTGCAGCAGCTTTCCCTGCAAAATAAAGGACCGAGAAAATTGTGCGAGCGCTCAGCCGGATGGTGGGCAAACCGCTTCTCTTGATCGACTGGCTGGAGCAGCGCCTCTATCCGCCGCTTCCAAAGCTGGAGGAGATATGCAGCTGGGATGAGCTGACGATCATGATGGGATCCAAACGCCGTCCCGCGTGGGTCACTGTCCACGACAAAGAGCAAGACGGGGATGTTCATGTTTGCATGTACCCACTCGTGAACGGCTCTGTCTTCCTCGGCTGTCTGGTGCTTCGCTCGGATCGACGCTCCTTCTCCGATCTGGAGCGGATCACGATCGAGCAAGGGATCTCCATCCTCGCGCTCGACCTCGTGAAAAAGCATTCGCTTAGCTCTGTCTTTTACAAACGCTCGCACGATTTTTTCCAGCACCTTTTGACTTCCAAAGGAACAGAATTGGCGGAACAGGCGCAAGCTTTCGGGCTGAGTCCCGACGCGACCTACATCTGTGTGCACGCGATGCTGCTGCGCTGCCAGGACTTGACCAAGCAGGAAGCCAATGTTCATCGCATCGTTACCCGGTGGAAACAGCTCTATGCGGATCTGGAAGTGTTGACATACGGCTTTCACAACCAGCTGACGATGCTGATCGATTTGCCCCGGCAAACTCATCCCAGGACCTGCATGGAGCGATTGCATCATTTCATCGAGGAATGGAATCGTCTGGAGGATAGCCAACTGTCCGCCGGGATCGGAGGTGTTTACAATGGCTTTGAGCAGATCGCAAAAAGCTTCGAGGAAGCCAAAAAAGCGGTTCTCTACCTGCGTAACCGGAACCGCTTTGGAGTCGTGCACTACGGAGATTTGGGCGTAAACCAGCTGCTGGTTCACCAATCGTCGGAGGATCAGGAAGCCTTTGTCCGCAGCGTTTTTTATCCACTTTGGGAGAAAAAGGAGAAGTACAGCGATTTGGAGAAAACCTTGCTCGTCTATGTCAACAGCGGTCAATCGGCCCATCTTGCGGCCAGGCAGCTGCATATTCACATCAACACGCTGTATCAACGGTTGCGAAAAATCGAAGAGCTGCTTGGTGTTGACTTCAAGCAGCCTGAGGATATGCTCAAAATTCAGCTGGCCTGCCATCTGCAGTCCGAATCATAGCGGCCCTCTCGCTACATCAGCTTCAACAGCCACTCCAGCAGGACACGCGAGACTCCAACGACGAATATGGACTGACCGACTCCGCTGAGAAGCCCGGTGACAACCCGCAGCACATTGTTGCTCTCCCTCCACTGTAAATACTGGGTGCAGCCATCGACAAGCATCGGCACCTGCAGCAAAACCCCTGCGTACCAAGGGATCGTAAAAGGAACGAACAAGAGCAGCGGCAGCAACGTGTAGCCGGACAAAATAGCGGTGCAGCGGGCACAGAGCGGGAGCCGTTTGCCTCGAATGATCAGCGACCGGGATGGCATGCGGTGGCATGGAACGAAAGAAAGAGACATCATCTTGCCGAGCCAATCTGTCTTCACGGCGTCCCCGCTCCGCAGTCCGGCAAACAGTCGCAATCCGGTATCGAGCCTGTCCCGCAATCGACAAAGCCGCAATCACACGACGAGCATTTTTTACGCTTGGACGGATAAGCAACCAGCAAAAACACTATCAATCCAATCCCTGCAACGGTCAAAACGATGCCCCATACGAGGGCGTTGTTTACGAGTAGCCCGATACCGGTAATCAGGCAAATAAGGGCGACCATCACGTATAAGTAGAACAAGCGAAACCCTCCCTGTTCCAGCCATTTTATCACAAAAAAGGAAATACCCACCTATGACTCCAGGCGATTTGTCGCTGCTGTTTTTCTCTCCTGTCCCTCTTCTCTCTGCACCTTTTATCAATAGACAACGGCTCCGCCATATTTTGACGGAGCCGAAATTGTCTTACTTCAGTGAAAACACTTTTGTGATCTGCGGCAATGCTTCGATCGCCGCAGCTACTTCTGCGGAGATCTCTTCATCGGTAATGGAAACGAGCAAAGCATTTTTTCCCTTCTGCTCGCGGGAAACATTCAGCTTCGAGATGTTGATCTGGTTGTCGGCGAGTATCCGCGAGACGTCGTAGATTACGCCCGGATAGTCGATATGATACACCAGAAGGCCGTGAGAACCGGGAGGAATCCGGCACGGGCAGTAATTGATCTCGCTAATGTACACCTCTCGCCAGTCCTGGGCGATCGTATACTTGTTGCCGCCCATTTTGACAATCGCCAGGTGATTGGCATATTCACCCGAACTTGTTTGAACGGCTGCGTTGCCTCCCAATCCTTCGCTTAAGGCTCGGGCAATCTCGTCCCTGTTTTCATGGGACAGGATGGAGATAGAGGCGGTGTCCGTCTTTGTTTCCAGTCGGCGTATCAAGCGGGCGATTTCAAGCAAGTCTTCTCTGTTCGACATGGTCTTTATCACGTCCTACTCTGATCATTACTCAGGTAAAATCCACTCTTCTTTCTCTTTTATTATAGAGGATTGATTGTCGGAGCGGTACCATGCCGTTTGCGCTTTCCCCTCTACCTCGTAATCGATTTTGTAAATGGTATTGCCTTTGCCGCTCTCCGTAAAGGGGCTTTCCTCTTTGGGAACGACAAGTATTTGCTGGACCTTTCCGCCTTTTGCCCCGATGACATCATGGATGACAGCGACATGTTCCTGGCCCAGGGATTGCATCCCAAAATAAGCGAGTACCGCCAGTAAAACTGCTCCTCCCAAAAAAATCAAGATCATCACTTTTGATTTCTTTGTCGCTTCCACGTCCGATTCTCCATTCCCTCAATTATTTCCCTGCGTCCAGGGGAGTGACCTTGTCGATTGTCCCTCCGCCCAGGCATTCTTCCCCGTTGTAAAAGACTACAGCTTGTCCGGGAGTAACCGCTTTTTGCGGCTGGTCAAACACAACTTCTACTGTGTCGTCTTCACGAATATGCACCGTGACCTGCTGATCCGGCTGTCTGTAACGGAATTTTGCCGTACAAGTGAACGTCGCGCTCGGTTTTCGGTCGCTGATCCAGTTTACATCTGTTGAAACAAGGCTGGTCGAAAACATTCGCGGATGATTAGCCCCTTCGGCAACGACCAAGACATTCCGCTCCAAATCTTTATCCACCACAAACCACGGTTCTCCTGTCTTGCCGTGGCCGCCGCCGATCCCGAGACCTTGCCGTTGCCCGAGCGTGTAGTACATCAAGCCGTCATGCCGGCCGACGACATCGCCGTCAACCGATTCGATATTCCCTGGCTTGGCCGGCAGATAGTTTTGCAAAAATTCCCGGAAGTTGCGCTCGCCGATAAAGCAAATCCCGGTACTGTCTTTTTTCTTGGCAGTCGCAAGGCCAGCCTTCACGGCGATTTCCCGAACCTCCGGCTTGCTCAAATGGCCGATCGGAAACATCGTTTTGGACAGCTGCTTCTGATTAAGCGCATTGAGAAAATACGTTTGGTCCTTATTGGTGTCCTTGCCGCGGAGCAGCTTGTACTCGCCATCCTGGAAGGCAACCTGGGCATAGTGCCCGGTAGCAATGTAATCTGCCCCGAGGTCCATTACCTTGGCCAGCAGCTCGCCGAATTTGATTTCTCTGTTGCACATGACATCCGGATTGGGTGTCCGCCCGCGGCGGTATTCATCCAGGAAGTACTGGAACACTTTTTCCATATACTCTTTCTCGAAATTGACCGTATAGTACGGAATCCCGATCTGATCGCAAACGCGTCGAACGTCCTGAAAGTCTTCTTCCGCTGTGCAGTGGCCGAATTCGTCGGTATCGTCCCAGTTTTTCATGAAGATGCCGATCACATCATACCCCTGTTGCTTTAACAGGTATGCGGTCACGGAAGAATCGACCCCTCCAGACATGCCGACGACGACAGGTGTATCTTCTGGTCTTTTCATGGTCGTTCTCCTCACTGTGAATTTGTACCTCTACAGATTATCATGTTTCGCAAAACAATTCATGTATTCTTGCGCGAAAAACGCCTGCCGAAGTGTCCGGCAGGCGCATGCAGGCTTATTCCATTTGCGAAGCCTCGTCTTTGATTTCGGAACGGAAGCCCTCAATACTCTCTTCCCTGCGTTCGTTTTTTTGCTCCAGTCCGGCTTTTTCCTCAGCAGAAATCTCATCGCCGTGCACATTGAGATAGTCGCGTGTTTCGCGAATGTTCTCCATGCTGTTTTGAATCATTTCTTGCAGCTTTTCAACATTGTCCGAGCGGTTGTCTGGTTTGGCCATGCGGCACACTCCTTTGCAGGTATCATTCCACATCCTTACCATTTTGCGCCCGGACAGGACACTTTATGTACACATCGGCGCGTCCTCTCCCGCACAGTCTCCTGATCACTCTGCAGGCCTTGGGCCAGCGTCCATACCGGATTCCGACACGGTCATCAACGGCTTGACCGAAGCATCTGACACTACCCGGATTTGACAGGAGAGGCGTATCTTTTCATCTGTGATTCCTTTGGCCTCACGCAATTTCGCTTCCGCTTCCCCCATCGGTCCGAGATCCCCTGACAACACCTCCACTCGACAGGTTGTACAGCGTGCATTGCCGCCGCAGCGATGAAGGATATCCACTCCATTGTCCTCTAAGGCGAGCACCAGCTTTGTTCCTTCCGCCACTTCAAACGTACCTTTTCCCAACACTTCGATTTTTGGCATACTGCATCCCTCCTGGACTTATTCTATCCATAAAAAGGAAAGTCTGAACAGAAATCTGCTGTTGTTTTGGATCCACGGTCACAAGAATCGGCTCGATTCAGATTATCGAACCGCCTCTGCCACACTCCAGTGGCCGTTTGTCCTCTTCATCTCGCGGATTTCCAGGATGGCATCCTTGTTCAAAGGACCGTAGATATGCGGATACAGCAGACCGTCCTTCGCTTGCTCGTATTTGACCGGCGAGACAATCTTTTGCTCCTCAATGACCAATACATACAGCTCATCCGCAAAATCTGAGTAGACCCGATCGGCCACCTTGCGCAGCAGCTCCTCTCCCTTTGTAGCATGAATAAAGCCTTCCTGTTCATAATCGCGGGGGAGGTAGGTTTCCTTTCCCGACCATGTTTCCCAGTAGGACTTGGGTACCAGGCAATAGATGATGTCCATAAACATTCTCCTTTTCTGTGTTCAGCGCTGTATCTTGTCTTTGCTCATCTGGATTCACGCTGTGATAGGCAGGACGCCAGGCGACACCCGCTTGGCTAAGAGCCTCCAAGCGCCTTGTCAATGTGACGGATTGCCTTCAGATAGGCCATCTCGTCGATCCGATTCTGGTCATGGCGCCATTGAATGTAGTTGCGCAACGAATGCAGATCCACCCATGCGTCCTTTGCCTGCGGGTTATTCCCAGTCACTTCTCCCGTTATCTCGCCTTCCCGCACCAGCTTGGCCATCTCGGTCGGATGCATCCCGATTTGATACGCGATGTGATAAAGAGCCGTTTTCATTGAGCCTCCCCGTGGTTTGCGTTTTGCGTTCCTGATTTTCTCGTATCTATTCTGCCAATCTTTCTTCCGTTTGCCAAGCGGCCCTTCTTTTGATGCTTTCCACACTTCCCAATGAGTATTTACGTGTGTTCTACTATTGGAAAGAGAGGAAAATCTTTCTGCCATACATGTATTCGCTGCCTCACATGCATGTAAACCTATCGATTGGCTTTGGGAGGAATATTCATCATGTCTGATTTTTTGTCCTATACCATTCATGGAGAGCCCTTTATGCTGTTTTCGGTCTCCCATCTTGCCACACTTGTGCTGTCTGGGCTTTCCGTACTTGCTCTCTATGTACTGCGCAATACGTTACGGAAGCCTTTTGCGGAGATGGGGGGGCGGTATTGTTTGGCGGGGCTGCTGCTCTTAACGGAGGCAACCTTTCAGCTCTGGCATGTCTATACCGGGAGCTGGTCTGCCGCCTATACGCTGCCCCTGCAGCTCTGCAGCATCTCCTTGCTGTTTTGCATTGCGATGCTTGTGCGTAAAAGCTACCGAATTTACGAGTTCACATACTTTCTCGGCCTCGGAGGAGCCCTCCAAGCGATGCTGACGCCTGAACTGTTTTACCCGTTTCCGCATTTTCGCTTTTTTCACTTTTTTCTGGCTCACGCAGCTATCATTCTCGCTTGCCTGTACATGACGTGGGTGGCGGAATTCCGGCCTACCATCCGCTCTTACTGGAAGGCTCTCGCCGTCTTGAATCTCCTTTTGCCAATCGTACTGATTGCCAATCGCATGACCGGGGGCAACTACATGTTCGTCTCGCAAAAGCCCGCCAACCCTAGCCTTCTGGATTACCTCGGTCCATACCCCTGGTACATCCTTTCGCTGGAAGGCGTGGCTGCCTTGCTCTTTTTCCTGCTGTACCTTCCGTTTTACGCTCAGACCAAAACGGAACGGAATCCATCGCAATCGGGGGCTGCTGTTTAGCCCCCCCTCTTCTTCGTCAAGACATTTTGCGGCAATGATGTTTGCTGCAGCTTTGTGGTAAAATGAACCACAAGGAGGTGTCTTGACTTGAATGAGGAAAAGAGATCGTCTGAATACCGTCCGCCTCAAGAGAATGAGCCTTTTAACAGCGTTGTCGACCACTACCGGAACATTGTAGGGACGCCTGACAAACCGATTGACCTGGAAAGCATGCCGAAGCCATTGCGATGGTTTGGCTATTTCTTCTTCAGCGTCATTCTGATCGGGAGCATTATGCTCCTCATCGCTTTCCTGATTACCTGAGCTCTCCCGGGAATACGATCAGGGAGAGTTTTCTTCCTGATAGCTGCGGGTCGCTGTTCCCAGCCTCAACCTCTTGACTGACAGCTTCCCCTACAGGTTTTGCGGGGATTCTTCGAGTATCTTCTTGTTAATGACTCTGATTTTTTCAACGGGAAACTTTGCATCTTCTGCATGCAAATAAACGGTATTATCCCCGGCTTCGTACACAAGCAGCCAGCCGCCATCCATTTCATCGGCGCCTTCTGATGCCGGTGTACCCAAAGCTTTTTTGATCTCCTCGAGGCTGGTGGTACTCAAGTGATACCCTGACAAATCAATCGCATAGACTTGCTCCTTGCCGTTAAAAAAGACGAATCCTCTTTGCAGATGCTCAAAAGCGTGGTACTGTCCTCCGTCGTAAAAATCCTTGCTCGTAACTTGGCCGTATTTTTCGCTCACCTCTTGCAAACTTGACCCGATCGAGATATTGAATCCGTTTAGCTTGTTATTGGTGAGGCCAGGCAAAAAGTTCTCATCCAATATGACCTTCGGGTTTCCTGCAGCAGCTTCCTGAGATGAGCCGGTTGTTTGATGTCCCGTTTCCTCAGTCGGCTTTTCAATAGATGATGGGCTGCTTTGCCCGGCTTCTGTCTCCGAAGTATTCCCTGAACCTGCAGCTGCCTGCTGCGGTGATGAAACCTTTGTTTGTTCTTGACAGCCTGCAACCACCACGCTTGCCAGTGCTATGCCCAATACGAATCGCTTCATTGCTTCTCCCCCTGTGCAATCTTCTTGCCAAGATTAGATTATACCAAATTATGTAATGCCTTTGGAATGTAATGGAAACCTTGGAGCGGAGGATGATGAAAATGCTTGGGAAGGTCGTCTCGGCTTTGCTTTTATTGATTTGGGGTTGTGCCGAAATCCTATTCGCCCCACATGTATAGGAAGGGAAAGGAGCGATTGCTGTTTCTTTTCGTCTTATTGGCGATTAGCGGGGGAATCTACTTCCTATTCTTTTAAGAAAGAAAACTTTTATGTAAGGATTTGGAGAAAATGGAAAAGAAACAGGAGTTGAAGCAATGACCGCAATCTGGAAGGATACACTCTCTTACGCTTGCCATGGTGAAGGAAAGCCGCTTGTTATCTTGCATGCTCTAGGAACAGACCACCGGGCCATGGAAGCATGGATGGAACCCCTTTTTGCCAATCGTCCAGGCTGGCTGCGCATCTATATTGATCTTCCGGCTCACGGACATAGCCAGGTAAAAAATGGGGGTAGAACCTCTGAGGATATGCTCGCGATCATACTGGAGTTTTTGGATGACTTCATACCGGGGAAGCGCTTTGCCCTGGCAGGCAAGTCCTTTGGCGGTTATATCGCACAAGGAATTTTTGCCAGAAAAAAAGCGCTTCTCGACGGTTTTTTTCTCCTCTCTCCCGCCCTCCATTTGCAGGAACGTACCTTGCCCGCCAGGACCATCGTGGAACGGGATGAGATGATGCTGCAAGAACTCGCCCCGGATATACGGGCAGCATTCGAAACGCTGATGACTGTACAAACCAGGGAGAATCTCGCGTATTTTCTGGAAGAGGTACAGCCAGGCCGTCTTTTGGCAGACAGAGATTTTCTCACCTCCGATTGGAGGACCAAAGGATACTTCTTCCCGTTTTCTCCCTTTGACGATATGGAGCCCCTGCGTTATTTCTTCTCGGTCGGCAGGATGCCGTTTGCGGCTACAGTGATCATTGGTCTATGCTTGAGCGCTTTCCGAACGCCACTTTTTCGGTTCTCCACGGTTCCGGCCATTTGCTGGAAATCGAAAAGCGCCAGCTGGTTCAGTCGCTTTGCGCCGACTGGCTCGATCGCGTAGAGCAGTTTGACCTCGAACTCCTCCCTCGGTTTATTCATCGGCAGAACGGTTCACATGTTTTTGGATAAAGGCCTCTGCCGATTCGTCGAGCATGTATTCTCTCTTCGGGTCCTCATTTACATCGGAATCAAGCTCTTGGTCGGTGATGTAAGGGGTATCCATATTTTGTCTGGCAATCAGCAGATTGATTTGCGGTTGTTGGTCACTGCGTTTATCCTTGTACACACTCATTCTCCTCGTCTGTTGAATGCGGCAAAACGCCAAATAGTCTCATTCAAAGCTTTTGCATTTTATTACTGTGTACCGGAAAAGGCCAAATTAACCGAACCTATTTATCGAAAGTTGAGGGATTCCAGTGAATTTGTTGCAGCTTACGCAATACTGTCTTGAGAAAAAAGGCGCTGTAGAGGATTTTCCATTTGGTCCGGAGGTTCATGTCATCAAGGTTGGGGGGAAAATGTTTGCACTATTGGCGACTGGAGAAAACGGTCTGCAAATCAGCTTGAAGTGCGAACCGGAGCTCGCGGAGACTTTGCGCCTGCAGTATGAGGCCATCAAGCCGGGGTACCATCTCAATAAGCGACATTGGAATACCATCCAAGTGGAAGCCGGCATGCCGGAGGGAGAACTTTTGAGCCTGATCGACCTTTCGTATGACTTGGTTTTCAAAGGTCTCCCGAAATCCGCAAAGCAACAGATCATCCTGTAGAGAGACAAGCCTGCGTGATTGTTTTTTCATGCCTGATTACTGCATCTTCTGACTTTGCCCATGACTCTTTACATGACCGCGACGCTCCTTGCTGTTTGTACTCCTTGCTCTGTAGGCGATTAGCTGATGGCTGAACGCCTCTTTCCCATGCCTACTGGTCACGTGTCTATCCACAAATGCAATCATCAGAATATACAGGTATGGTAATCCAAGAAAAAACAGAAAGGATGAAGTTCATGTATTCTTATCCTTGGCAAGGGTCAGGTCAAAGTTCCCAATGGTCCCCGCAAAGTCCGCAATGGTCTTCGCAAAGCTCCTATTGGTCAGCACAAAGTGCCCAATGGCCTGCTCAACGGGATCAGTATCGTCCGCCATCCAGACGCAGATTTTGCCCTGATCACTGTCGTTGGTGTCCCCCTGAATGCTGCCGTCGCCGTCGAGATAGAAGATACTAACCCTCATCAAACATCCGGGACATCGATCGTTTTTTCACGAAGGAATGTATTCGTAAATTATTTTCATGCAGAGCTATGTAGAGCCTCCCCAAAAAGGGCTGGCTCTTTTTTCTTTTTATGTGAAACGCATCTTTGGTAATATGAAGAGAGGAGTGTGATTGATATGGACAAAGCGTTTTATTATACGGTGGATCACAATCAGCTGGAAGAGTATAAAAAGATTCTGGACTTGATGAAAATCCCGTATTTCATTGAAGTGCCGGTTGCGCTTCTGCGACAAGGTGCGGATCAGTACGCGATCGTATTCCCCCATATGTCAGGCAGACTGTACGAGATGGTGCGAAAGCTCTTTCGCGGAGACGGGACCGCTTATCCCCAATGATCGAGTCCCTCCTTGCACGGGCGGCACAGAAAAAGCCCTTCAGCGTTATATCGCCAAAGGGCATTGGTTCCGCAACTATTTGTTGTCCACGTTAATAAAAGGAGTGGCTCCCCCCGTTACATTTGGCAGTTTGCCATCCCAACGGCGAATCGCTTCCAGCTGGGCCTCGATTTGCCTCAATTGAATCAGCTCAGGTGTAACCTCCTGCTTTTGCAGGCGGAGCGCTTCCGCTTGTGCCTGAGCTTTCGTAATTTCCTGCTCCTTCTCAATCTTGATCCGCTCAAGATCCAGCTTTGACTTGAGCGCTTGCTGCTCAGCCACTTGCTTCGCTTCAATCGCGCGGTCAAATTCCTCGCTGAACTTGAACTCCCGGATGTTGATTTCGTCCAGAACGATATAATACGAAGCCAGCTTTTCTTTTAGGGCCTCTTTTACTTTTGCACTTACTTCGGAGCGTTTGGAAATCAGCTCTTCTGCCGTATATTGTGCCGTTACCGCTTTTAGCGCTTCAGCGATTGCAGGATCGACAATTCGTGCCGCGTAGTCCATCCCCACCTCTTGATAAAGCCTGTTGACATTATTCCCATCCAAGTGATGGTTGACCGCGATGGTTGTCGCTACCGTCTGCAAATCCCGCGAGGCTGAAGTTTGACTGGTCTCCGACTTTTGGACCCGTACTTCCATCGGAATCACCGTTTGAATAAACGGCATACGGAAATGCAGACCTTCGTCAAAAACCTGCGGCTGAACGGCCCCCAGCTGTAATACGACTCCACGATGTCCCGCCTGGATTATCGTAACGGATTGAAAAATGAGAAAACCGATGATAAGAGCGGCAATGATGGTGACAATCGCCTTCGTCGTGCCCAATTTGGGATTCATTTGTGTGACTTTCTGATTTTCCATTCGATTCTCCTTTATTATTGGCATTATGCTTTGTCATACGAAAATACGGCACACAAGTTTCGAAAATTTCGCGTTACTCTCTATTAATGAAATATTATGCCAACAAAACAAAAACCTCTCTCAAGCAGGCAAACAAAAAGCCGCCAGATTCCCTGACGGCAACAAAAGGAGTAGCAGTGAATAAGCGAGGTACCTTTTTTGACTGCGGAAAGCCTGCTCAAGGTTGCGTTTCGGGGAAAATCAGGTAAATATAACTACAGTGAAAAAGTCTTTTGGGAAGGCATAGGAACATTCTCGCAGAGCGCTCCGTTATTTCCCGCTTATTAGGATGAAGTCTGGTGCATATGCTGTGTGCCTCCTTGCTCAAGATAAAGGTATGGAAAAAATCACATCGCTCATTCCCCCGGAGATCAAGAAACGAACGGAAGCAGAAATCAACGGCCTGACCTTTACGAAAAACTTTCGCTCGGCAACGGCAGAAGAATGGTATGTATTCTTGCCTGGGTTTAAAGATCCGCTGACGCAAGGTGCCGCAGGCAAGGTGATCATCCATTACGATTTGTACGGGAACAGGGATGTGTACATAAATACGACCATTATTTACGATGATCCCGCACTCCATCACCCAGACCTGCATACGCTTGTGTACGAGATTTCCGAAGAATTGGTAAACCGTCTTGTTAGTTACGCAGACACGTTGCTTTCCGTTCACGCCGGAGCCAATTCATACCAGGCCGAATATATTGGACATGCATAAACCAACTACCACTGCCGCTGCCGCATGCCGGCCGGAAATTTTGGCCTTCCCTTCACGGCTGCATGATCCTTGTTTGTTCATTGCCCCAGCTGCCTGTCGGGAAATTTAATCTGTTGCTGATTCTCCCTGTTATTTATCCAATCATTGGCAGTCTTTCCCCATATGATGATTAAAAACACGCAAACGTGGTGAATCTGTTATGGGAAAGTACCGGGATAGCGACAAAAAGACGAAACGGTTTCCCTGTTTTTACGGAAACTGGTGCGGCCCTGGATGCAGTGGCCCGGAACCGCCGATCGATGACGTAGATGCCTGCTGCAAACGGCACGACCTTTGTTATAAAAAACGAGGGTATTTTGCCTGCAGCTGCGACAAAAAGCTGCTGAAATGTTTGAAGAACAAGAGGAATCCAGACACAGAAGCGGGTAGAAAAGCAATGATGATGTACCTTTATTATCAGCATTGCTTCTGTGACCCTAACAGATAGCATCTCATTCCAAGGACGGGGCAGCAGTTCATGCCGCTCCGCTTCCCTTTCGTCCCCTCATAGCCAGGGGACTTTTCTTTGCCATTTTATTTTTCGGTCACGAATAACCCGCTTCAATCCAAGAAATAATAGTTTTGATGATATCTAGTGAATGGAGTTGGTGGCATTGTATCGTTTTCTACTCAAGCTGGTCATAAACGGTATTATTGTAGTCCCTTTTGTTTACTGGTTTACCGAAGCAAGCGTATGGGCTAGTATCGTCACATCTGTTGGTTTATCGATCATTGCCTACCTGATCGGCGATCAGCTGATTTTGAGAGCCTCGAATAACTTGGTAGCAACCTTTTCGGATGCGATCCTGGCCGCTGTCTACTTATGGGCGGTAGCCGCCTTCATGAGGTGGAACTTCAGTTTTGGCGAAATCCTTTTCACGGTGCTCGTTCTCGGTGTCGCAGAGTTCTTTTATCACCGCATTTTGGGCAGAGTCGATCAGCAAGAAAGGCAAGGTACCTGAGTCTCGGTTCAGCAAAAATGGATTTTCGAAAACAACCGTTTATCGACAACAATACGGCCAAAAAATCCGGGCGTTTGAACCAAGCCCGGATTTTTGGCCGTTTCTCTTCCATTCAGACCAATGGAGATAACAAATGATTCGCACTTCCAGCCTCTTCCGTTTACAATTACAGCAGGAGGTGTCAGACAAGTGACAATGGAGGTAGCAGCTGTCAGCATCAGCCCCACGCATACGTTTAGCAAGTCAAACCAAGCCTGTATACAGCTTCTCTCCGGACTCGGGGTGGCAGGAGATGCGCATCTGGGGAAGACGGTCAAGCACCGTTCGCGAGTGGCACAAGACCCTGCCCAGCCCAATCTTCGTCAGGTTCACCTGATTCACGCCGAGCTTTTCGAGGAATTAAAGGATGCGGGCTTTACGGTATCTGCCGGACAGATGGGGGAAAATATAACAACGCGGGGCATCAACCTGCTTGGACTTCCTGCAGGTACTCGACTATACTTGGGCGATATGGCGTTGGTGGAGGTTACAGGGTTACGGAATCCCTGTGCCCAGCTGGACCGCTTTCAGCCTGGCCTGATGGCAGCGCTCTTGGATCGCGACGAGGATGGAAACCTGATCCGCAAGGCCGGGATCATGGGGATTGTACTAGCGGACGGTGAGGTAAAGCCTGGCGATCCAATCCGGGTCGAGCTTCCTCCTGAACCGCACAAGCCGCTTGATCGCGTCTGAACAGTCAGAAGCGTCAAAGCAGTCTCAGAACATGAATAGGAGAGATAGTGCATGAATCCGTTGCTGCTTGACTTCCCTTGTGAATTTTTCACGGAAAGATTATTGATTCGGATGCCGAAGCCCGGTGACGGCAAGGCTGTTTTCCAAGCCATCAATGCTTCCATGGCGGAGTTGAAGCCATGGATGCCTTTCGCCCACTATGAACAGACCGAACAGGATGTCGAACTGAACATCAGGGAATCTTATGTGAATTTTTTGAAACGCGAGGATCTGCGACTATTGGTCTTTCATAAAGAATCCGGAGAATTTGTAGCCTCGTCCGGCCTTCATCGCATCAATTGGGCCATACCAAAGCTTGAAATCGGGTACTGGATCGACACTCGTTTTAGCGGCAAAGGATATATGACTGAAGCCGTTCAAGGCATCACCTCTTTTGCCTTCGAAGAATTGAAAGCGCGGCGAATCGAAATCCGCTGCGACCCAAGAAACGTGAAAAGTCGTGCCATTCCGGAAAAATTGGGATTTGCGCTTGAGGGGATTTTGCACAGCGACTCGCTTTCCGCAGACGGAAAAGAACTGCGGGATACTTGCGTGTTTGCCAAGGTAAAAAACTGAAGATAAAAACGCGATTTTTTCATACAACAGGCTTATCTAGAGCCTGTTGTTTGTTGCGGCAACATCAAGCAATGTTTGGCGTCAAATCAGCGGGTACTAAAGAAATTTGGTACTTTTTTCATTTGGAGTATATCGTTTTTAATTGTAGTAGAAAACTAATAGCTAGGAGTGAACGGAATTGCGCTTCCCCAAAATCTTGTTTTTCTACTACTTGCTCCTTTCGGTCGTTTTTTTCGGCGGAAGAATGTACATCATGGAAGCGAATCACATGAAGCAGGGTCCAGTAGCGATTGAAGCGTTTCACACTTTATTCCAATGGGTACGCATGTTCTCCTATTTTTACATCGTTCCGCTGTTGATAGCCGGTCTGATCGGATTGATCCGATTTGCGAAGAACAGGAAGCTTCCATTGTTTCTCCGTTTATTGATGAGCGTTTTATACATTTCGCTTGCTGCAGGGGCCGGTGCCGTCTTCATTTTCATTTTTGTTCTCCTGTTTTACGGTTTTGCGCCCTGACCGCTGCCTGTTTTCGGGTGTCTATTCAATGTCTTCCCATTGGGACCAGTTCTTTGACGCTCTCTAGTTTCCCGACCATCATTCAATGGGTAATGACTTTTGTGGGAAAATTTGCTAAAATGGAATTATCCTGATGGAAGAGGTGATCCCGGTGCTATATGTTGTAGGCGGGTTGCTTGTTTTGGTTGGATTAGCATGGTGTCTGAGCGGATCGATCAGCCTGAAAAAGCGGGATGAATACGCCACGAAGCACTCCATGGACGATTCTATCGCTCACCAGACGCTAAGTCAGATGCATAATCAACAGCATTTTTAGCATGGTTTATTGACGCGCTCTGAAGCGCGTTTTTTTATTCTCATCCATGACTGGGACACTCCAGGCAGCTCGCATCATTCACGCAGAAGTCGATCCTTGCATCAGGGCTATGCGGTCTACGCAGAAGCATTCCCCCGTATAAGCGTCAGTCTCCATGCAGACACTAGCTTTTTGAGGGGGTGACACACGTGGAAGAACGCCGTCACGAAAAAGGAACGCACACAGTAAACCAGCAGCCAGCAAACACCGTACACTCATCCTTGGACGAAAAAGAGATTGAAAAACGCCATCAATACCAAATGTTCCCTACACCAGACGCAGAAGATCCACCAGCAGCATCTGAAGAAATAACGGAATTAGATATTTAATCATTTACACCTTTCACACCTTCACCTGTACATGTGAGGGTGTGCTTCATTTTAGGAATCATTTGCCCCGTAGATTATAGCTCTGTCCACCTGTCAATGATTTCCGCATCCCAATTTGTCAACGATGACGGAAGTACAGTTGTCCATTTTCCGGTTCTACAGAAAAACAGCTATCTTAACCTATTCATCAATGGAATCATACAAGAAGGCAAATCGTATGTTGTTGAACCAAATGCACTTACAATCAATGCCCAAGGCGGAGCAATTTACGCCCGTACACCCATTACTATCGAAGTGGTTCGGTTCACGGTTGAATACAATTCTGAAAATACGGTTGAAGCAAACCGGCTGATCAGCCTATGAAATCAAGCACTTGAAAAAATAGAACCTTTGAAAAGAGGTGATTCCCAATGCCGATCGTGAAACCATTTTTGGCTGGAAGAAGATTTGCATCCACAATTGGAGCTGGAACAGGCACAGGTGCCACATTTGCGATTGCCGCAACGGCTTTCACAGATGATACCGGTGCAGCTGCTACAGCTTTCCCTGGATCGTTTGCGTATTACAATCTTTACATTAACGGTGTGATTCAAACAGCTGATACCTCCACTGTTACCACTACCACGATCACGATTCCGGGTGGAGACGCACTCGATCCGGCGACACCACTCATCGTACAGTTTGTCGTAACATAGGCTCCCTACCCTTTCACAATACCTACGAGCTTTTTGGTTGAAGGCATTGTGAATTTTCCAATAACGCCTGACTATTCATAAACTTCATCGGTAACGACCTTTATCCCGCGAATCACATTTGGCTTATCCGGCTTTCCCTTTAAAACATCCGCATAATAGAAACTGCTTAAAACAAAACGTGAATATGCCGGTTCTTCAGCTATTTTTTGATAGAAATCGCTTTCCACCAGCCCCAGGCGTTCCATAGCTTTTGTTTCATCACCGGGGTATTTCAATTCTTCCGTAAATTCTACGGTTATATGCGCAATCGCGCCTTCTATGTACATAACGGACACAGTTCCTATGGCAAGCTCGTAGTAATGCCGGACAAACGGTTTCTTTGCTCCCGATCCAAATAACGTCCATTCACCATTCTCCGTTTTGACCGGTTTGCCGAGAATTTCCGCGACTTCTTCCGCTTGATCGGATAGCTCCTGAGTTGCCTGGACCAATTTCTTTATGTCCAGTAGAGCAGCGGGTTTATCTGTTGTTGTTGCTGGGGCTTCAGACGTTTGTGCATCAAAGGATGTATTTGATGGTGTTAAAATCTGTTCCTTTCCCCCGCTGCATC
Organism: Brevibacillus borstelensis; assembly: GCF_037834415.1. Lineage (GTDB taxonomy): Bacteria > Bacillota > Bacilli > Brevibacillales > Brevibacillaceae > Brevibacillus > Brevibacillus borstelensis_A. The sequence continues at coordinate 37,015 of NZ_JAUMSJ010000038.1, forward strand.
CCGTCAAAACAGCGATTGAAAGCAAAAGGCATGTAATCAGTTTCATGAAGAACCTCCGAATCGTTTAACCAAATTATACCACAAACTCCAAAAAAAGCCCCCGAGATACCCCGAGGGCCGTTATATAGAAGCATCGGCTTTCTTTGCGGCGAATGTTGTGGCGTACATGTTTCGCATTTTCTACTGTGTTTATCGATTCTGTTTTACTGAGTAAGCAGTTCTGCTCTCTTGGTGATCACGTTATCCCAATCAATCAGATAAATTTTTACCCCGACGAGTTTAAGTTTATTATCGGCGGTCAGTTCATAAATATTCTCGGTAAACTCCCGCGTGTCTTCATTGAAAGTAATCGAGCCTTTCACCGGTTCGATTGGGCGGGAAAACACTTTCGTAATAGCAATTTTTACTTTATCAATTTGATACCCATTGATAAATGTCCCTTGGGAATTCGTTTCCAGCATATAAAACATGTTTGCATGAACCATGCGTGAGATTGGCGCTAAAGTCCCGCCGCTTTCCATCTTCGGAATATCCAGTTCTTTATCGTTGACGATATTCACCACTTTTTCGAATTTGGGACGCAGGGCGTACACAAAGTCCAAGGGGAAAGGGTAATTTTGCTGTCCTTGCATTCCTCCATACTGCGGTGCGCTAGCCGCCCGGTCAGCACTCTCGAAACGGACCGCAGGCGTACTGTTATCCCATGTTTGACCGATGCTAAACATATTCGCAATCGTGGCGGCCGGAACATAGACGTTGCCATTGTAAGTGAACGGCTCTGTCTTGGTCTGAATTTCTTTGCCGTTTACAATCAGCTTAATATTGGCAAAATTAACCCGAATCGCTTCCGTTGCCTTTTTTGCCAATACGCTATTGCTCCCGACCAGCATTCCACCAGTAAACAGCAGCGCTCCCGCGACACTTCCGATCATTACCTTTTTGGAAATATTCAACATGCTATCTCTCCTTTATGTAGTTACCTATAAAAGTATAACGCAGGAGACGGTAAAGTTGTTGCATGTAATCATGGATCTCTTCCATTTTGAGCGACGAAACATAGCCCCGTTTGAAACGAGATCGATTTTCAGTCTGGAATAAAAGATCGTAATTTTTCCTGACTTGGATGTCGTTACGTCACCGCTCCAGATGACCCGGTTTTGCGTTTTATGAAAGACACGAGTGATTTTCTCACGCCAATCCGGATTATCGTCGAACGTGATGTCAAAGACAAAGGCGACTTTCATCCCGCACGGCGTTCCATCAACGAATAAGAAGATTTTTGGCGCTCCGCTACCCTTCTCTATTTCGTTCACCGGCTTTTGGAAGGGTACTTGTTCATGTGCGCTCACCTTCATTCCCCCCGGGAAGGTCGTATGTTATAATGTTGGCAGCGAACGAAATGTATGGCTCCCTCCCCAGGGGGCTTTTCTTTTTCTGCCTCATCCCTCTTCTGCTACGTTTTAGTTGCGGAAGGAGGTGAGAACTATGGCCAAGCGTCTGTACTTTTTTGTAAGTCTCCATGACGCGCTGCGAATGTGCAAAGAACTTTCACAACTCGGCGTGAATCATTACCATGTGCTGCCACACGACATGGAAGTCGCTTTTGTTTTTGAGCGTGCATCAGACATGACGCAGCTCGTCTTGAGGCGTTTGTTTGGTACAGATGGTGTGTCGCAGCCAGACTAACCCAACGGCTGGTGCTTCCTCGAAAAGAGGAGCACCAGCTCCGTATTCTCTAGCGAAATATTGCGCCAATTCCTCACCGTTTTGTTTTTGTGTTATTCATTCTGCCGTTGTCATTACGATAAATACGGTCCCATTGCTTACGAAAGAGGCCCTTTCATTAAATCCCATTTTTTTATAAACGTTGATCGCTCTGCCATTAAGGGCTGCAACACTTAATCGCAAATGGTTTGGGTTAAATTGCTGTTTTGCAAAATCGATTCCAGCCTTTACAAATAAAAAACCATTCCCTTTCCCTGTCAAATCGGGTTTCATGCCGAGTCCGATATCTAATACGCCGTCGCCATGGTATAACTTTTGCTTTCGACCTTCAGGGACTTGAGCATTAAGCCCAAAACAGAAAAATCCCACAAGCTGGCTATCTTTATCTCGAACTGCATAGTAAGAGCCATCCAGGAGTTCCTGTATTGTTTCTGGACTTTCTTCCAAATCATAAAACGAATACTCCTCGGGATATTTCCAATTTGCTACTTCCTTTGCTTCTGTCATCGTCATCAAATGAATGTTCATATATTCTCTCTCCCTTGAATGATATCTTGAACCGGCTATGGTTCTTCACCGCAAATTCTGATATGTTATGTAGAGACCGAATTCCAGATTTTCACACTACAAAGCAATTGGAGGACCAAATAACATGACCCGTCATCTGTTTACGGATGCAATCCTGGAAACTGATCGATTGCGAATAAGACCTTACAAATTAGAAGATGTGAACGATCTGCACCGCGCAGTTTCAGGTCCAACATTTTACGATTATATCCCCGGCGAAACCACTCCTTCGTTAATGGAAGTTGAAAACATTATTAAATGGTCCATATCTTGCTGCCAGAAAAACACCATAGAGAAAATTTACAAGTTTAACCTTGGCATTACCCTCAAAGAAACGCAAGAATTTATTGGATTTTGCGGGTTAGGGCCCTATGATCTCGATCCGAAGCAAATCGAACTTTACTATGGCATTTCTGAAAAATTTACAGGTCAAGGTCTTGCAACAGAAGCGGCACGGGCTGTTTTACAATTTGGATTCGATGAACTTCAACTAGATGAAATTGTGACCACTGTTCATCCTCAGAACCTTGCTTCCAGAAGAATTTTAGAAAAAGTCGGCTTCCACTACAAATTGACACTGAAGAATCTTACCGAAAATGACAGAGCGTTTGAAGGCTACGATTATTATGCAATAACAAAAAAATCTTTTAAGCAACTGCTCAAGCTATGACTCTGAAACCGCCCCTAAACTCACCCAATCCATAAATTACGGATAAGAGGGAATCTTTTTGAAAATCGAGTCTGTTGTTGACTTCATTTTTTTCATCTTCTTATTATTCCTCACAGGTTTTATCGTTCTGAAGCCTCGCGCTTTTTGGTTTAACAAGGATCATGAGCCTTCAGAATTTCGTATCGATATGATTCGCATCGTTTTTGCCGTGTTGTTTTTCGTTTTTTTAATCGGGTTATTGCTCAATCGCTAACCACGATGTCCATTGTGACAGCGAGTCTGGTATCATTTTCAAAATATATAGGTGATAAAAATGAACACTAGATATGCCAATCAGAATGACGCAATCGAGATTTTTCGTATTGATGAGAAGGTCATCCATTCTCCGAGCAGATCCGACTACATATCGGAAATGATTACAAAGAATCGTTGCTTGGTAGCGGAGCAAAACTCTACGATCTCCGGCTTTTTAACGTTTGATACGAACTTTTTCGGGTATTGGTTTGTTTCTCTCGTTATCGTTGACCCTTCTTATCGCCACAAAGGGATTGCAACTGCTTTACTGAAACAAATAGAGAGACTCTGTCCTACCCCGAAGCTATTTACCTCAACCAACCAATCCAACTATGCGATGCATAAACTATGCGATCGTCTCGGTTTTGCAAAAACAGGTATGATTGAAAATCTTGACGAAGGAGATCCTGAGATCATTTACTTCAAACAAATCGATCGTCCAGCACGATAACGATTGTGCCTGCAACACAACAATATTGTCGGAAAAGCGAGGTGCTTCATAATGGAAATGGCAACAGTAAGTCTCTCCATCTTCTCCTTTACTCGTTCGGTATTAATCGTTTCTTACCAAAGAGAGATTTTTAAGCAAAATAAGAGGATGATCGAGCTGCTTGAAAAAATTTCAGAACGTTAAGGAAAGTGAACAATGTATAAGATCACCTTATTCATCATGGTACAATTTGGATGAGGTGGGGCGAAAATCTATTATTGATGAGGAGATTAACTTTGGAACTCACAATTTTGGGATTGTTACTTCTGATTGTTTTGCTTCTTCTCTTCCAAATTAACGAGCTTCAATCCCGCTTAAAAAGAACGGACTATCTTATTTCTGCAATAACGAAACACATCGGTTTGACTGAACACCCGGTTAATAGTGAGTTGCGTCTTCTCATTACGGAAGGTAAAAGAATTGAAGCTATAAAAAAGCAAGAGAAGTTTTGGGGATATCGCTAAAGGAAGCAAAGGAGTATGTTGATGCGTTATAGGGTTACATAACAAATGTCCCATACGCAGGAAAATCATGAGAGGTGCCTTCATGGAACTAGTATTATGTGATAAACATCAAAAAGAAATCTTATTGAACTTGTACCAACTTTATCTTCATGACCTTTCTGAATACAGCTCTTATATAGAGATTGGGAGCCATGGTCTTTTTGACTTTGGTAACAACCATTTATATTGGGAAAAGAAAGATAGCCTATATCCGTATCTCATCATTCATAATGGACTACCCGTTGGATTCATTTTGTTAGCTGGACAACCATATACCTTCCCTGATACAGACTATTCTCTTCAAGAAATTTTCCTGCTTCGCAACCACCGCAGAAAGGGGTTAGGTCGACAAGCAATACGCCAACTGTTTAACATCCACCCTGGGAAATACTATGTTTGCCAATTGGCAAAGAATAATCCGGCGCTATCGTTTTTCAGGAACTTGTATCGTGAATTTGATATTCCATACCGTGATGAAGTTGATCTATATGAGGGACAAGAGGTTGCAGTTCAAAAATTCCATTCCTCTCCTATGGATCCAAGGAATTAACTCCCTGCACAGTTACACTACCGAGCCTCTCGTCTAGCGTTTGCCCAATGCTTGGCGGGACACCCTCCAAACTCGAGGTACATCTAGACTCCGCGTTCCCCTATTTCAAAGCGGAATACATCATTTGGTTCCGCCGGGTCAAATGGATCCCAACCAGGCCCTACACTTGCTCGTTTCAAATCCGTTTCCGTCGCCAGGGTGCCCCCTACTCAGAATTTGGGTCTTCCCTTGCGAAAAGAAAAAGGCAACTCTACTATAGAAATAGAGTTGCTTACTTTTTTTATCTACTGTTGTTTTTCAAGGTCCCAATAACCTGATTTAGTAGTACCTGAATTGTCAGTAAATACTACATAGTACATATAAGAGGAATCTAAATTTACCGCAGTTTGACTAACTAATCCCGAACGTAGACACGTTCCTTTCTGTATGGATATAGTTCCTGGCTGACCCGATTTGGCAGCCCGTAGTTCGCAAGTAAAGTATCCAGAAGTACCTTCGGAATCTCCGGATTTCACTATGAGTCTATAGCTTCCACTCGAAGAAATTGTCTGATAATCTGAGATGTACAATTTGTCCCAACCATTAACATCCCATTTTGCATATGCAATTGTTGGGAAAGCAAGAGCAGCAACCATTGCAACAGTGTGAATAATTTAATCCGCCGAAAACGCCCAAAGTGTAAACTTGTCAACGCCGACTTTATTTTGACCCACCATCGCCGGTTTTAAATTGACCCTTCCATCAACGGATAAGAAGATTTTTACAACGGGCAAACAAAGCATAAATCAGTATGGAAATCTGTGTCCGTTCAGAGGGAAAGGCAGCCGCGCCTACAGCTCCCCGAGAAAAAACGCCTCTTCTCCAATGAGATAGGGGTCACTGTCTGGCAGGACGCGCAGTGAAACATACTCCAAACCAAACGGAAGGAGCACTTGGAACTGGAACTGGAAAAATTCAAAAGTCAATTCTTCAATGAAGCCGTTATGGAAAGGTAAATTTCCAAGATTTCTGATGTCTTTTGTTGGATCGATTCACTTGTTTATCACATCGTGTGTTTGTTAAGCTCGGTTCGTTTCTAACTCAGCCATAAAAATGATTAACTTTTGTTAGCAGACAGAATAGAAAACACAGCATATATTTAACTTGCCCATTGTAAGTTTTTACCTCCTTATCCGTTGGTGGAACGCCGTGTGCGATGAAAGTCGCCCGCACGGTGTAGGCTCGAACGAAGACCCTCCGATAGAAACGGGTATAAGTCGAGAATAGCGTTAAACCAATATTAGATTTGAAGGTGACTGGAGCTTCCCCATCAGCTGTTGTCCTTGGATTTAGTAAAGCTGAGGATGCGACTCGTGTCGTTTTGATGCAGTCAATTGACGGAGGAAATCACTGGTCGCCTACAAATGTGCATTTAGACAAGAACTCAACACTTGCGATGGTTTTTGGTTTATCACAAGGTACGACATACCATTTCCAGCTAATTGTTACAGGTGGTAGCAGAGCTGGTCAGTCAAACGTAACATCTGTTACCTTATAGCGGTAACCAATCATCGGCCCTCGGGAAAATCCGAGGGATTTTTTTATCGCTATGACTGACATCTCGCATCCCTTTCCAAAATTACCGTTACTGTAGTGCTTAGATTCTTTTTTTCTCTCAAATAAAGGACTACATGCTATACGCGTAAGAACTTTAATACATGGTATATCCACAACTTTCGATTAGGTATTTTGGGGGACATAGCCCACACGGGAGGTGTCGCAGGGAGATTGCGTTAGCAATCGACTGAGAATTTCTTTTCAAGGCTTTTTCAAAGTAGTAAACTTTACTGTGCCAATGTATTTCTGAACAAAATGTGGGCGCACTTCGATGCAGTTCTGATTACCGTTTGGAAACATTGGTCTTGCAGGAAGAAACTCGTTATATAACGAATCATATAAATTGTGCAGTGACCTTTCATGGTTTTTCCGACCATAATAGGATTGGGGCTGAAGCTACAGACCTCTGATATAACACTGGGGCACTCCACGTGTATTGGCACTGCACATATTTCAGCGTTTAACCCGTCAAAGGACGGGTTTCTTTATTTTCCAAAATATTTCTTGAAGCTCAGAAGGTTTTCTATCAGTTCTATCGTATATTGTTTTTAAAGGTCTATATAACGTAATGTTTACTCTTTATATAAAACTAGTAGTTGAAACCCTTATAACGTTTGGGGCTAACTTTCGTTAGACCTCTTGACTCAATATTGGGATTGATCACCTGGCGCTATAATCCTGACATGCTACATTGGGCGAATAAAGCTCTCACAGTAACTTGGATAGTCAGGTGTATTACATGCTGCTTTAGTAAAAGGAGAACTTATCCTATGAAGGAAACTCGACTAATGACCTTTAGTGTCAGCCAAACCGATGAACAACGGGAAGTTGTCAGGCTCTTTTATCCAATCTACGTTGGTGTTGATATTGGAGCAGATTTTCACGTGGCTACCTGCATTACTCCTGAACAGTTTCGTGATGGAAAATGGAAAAGGGCTAAAACAATGAAATTCGATGCCGACAGCTCTGGTATTTCTGATTTCTTGAACGCCCTGCAAGTTGTTCAAGAGCAGTTAGGATTAAAACCAATCGACTTTTTCGTTTTAATGGAACCGACAGGTGGTCACTATTCCTTTCTCCTTCAACAGGTATTATTAAACGCTGGTTACTCTCTTCACATGGTTGATAATGCCTCTGTTAAAAAATTCCGCGAAGAAACGCTAGGCATCCAAGAAAAATCCGATGCTATTGATGCTAGAACGATGGCTTATATGGGATGGCACAAGTCTCTACATCCGGATATGAAGTCTGTACGAATAGCCAGTCCCGCCTCGTTGTCACAGTCGATTTTTCGTACCCTCATTCGGGATCGTTGGTTGCTAACTACTACCTTGACACGGCGGAAAAATCAGGTTCAGCAATTATTTCGGATCACTCATCCTGATCTAAAAAGAGCGTTTAAAAAGCTTTCAAACCCTTCTGTATTACGCTTAGTATTGATGTATCCTACAGCATTGGATATGAAGGATTTGTCCGAAGATGAGATTCGGGAAGCCATTGTTGAAAGTGGAGCTAAGAATGTTGCAAAAAAGGCAGCAACCGAGTTAGTTAAGATCCTACCTAATACTGTCGCTCTTCCATTGGTTCATGTCGTTGATCGTCAAAGCTGGCTTATTCAAGAAGCCTTGCGGCTTCAAGAAAGTTTAGAGCGTATTGACGAGAATATACATGAACTATTGCATGGTAATGTCGCGAAAGGAACTACACCACACCCCTATACTCAGTTGCTTTTCACATTACCTGTCATGAGCGATGGGTGGGCATGTACCCTTATTGCAGTCATAGGTGATATTCAACGTTTTAGTACATATAAAGAATTTAAAAAGTATCTGGGTGTATCTGCCGAAAATAAACAGTCAGGCACTTCCGTCAAAGGAACTCGTCAAACATTTAGTGGCGTTCGGGATACGCGCAGAATTCTATTTCAAATGGCGTTAATACTTATTGCACAGAAAGCTGGCCCAAACGTCTTTGCCGCTTACTACGAGCGACTGGTAGAACGTCAAATGCCTAAGAGAAAAGCCATTGGGCATATGTGCGGCAAAGTTGCAAAGATTATCTACAGCGTTCTTAAAACAGGGTCACCCTACGATCCAAGAATGCACGCAGCAGCCTGCGGCATTTCTTGGTCTGATAGTTTTTCCGAAAAACCTAATAGCGTTGATACTGAATCCTTTGAGAAGGAAGCTAGACTCCTTGCCGGAATATCCGATCCAGACGATAACAACGTTGAAATTGATGAAGAGTAGTCCATAAATCCTGTGCTATTCTTCATCCCCTGTCAGTGCTTAAATTTCTTGAGATTGTGCTCTTTTTTCGAAAAAACATGTTTGTATGTCTTGAAAAATCCTTGCGGATTATTAGATAAGCTCTACGCTACATTTTGTTACATGCTTGACCTATTGCCAATCCCATTATTTAGGCCCTTTTATTCACCCTTACATGAGTCTAATTTTTATTCCCAGAATATAATGCTGTTGAGAACTAGAAAGGAGTGTAATAAAAATGGCTTATCCAGTCCAAGGCCCATCTTCACCGCCTCCTAGGAGGATCCCTCCAAGACCTACTGTTTCATATATTGTTGATTGTTTATATGCGTTCACTTTTGTTTGGCTCATCAATGGGGATAGGTTTTGGTTTTATCCAACCCGAGTAGAGTACGGAGAAATTTCGGGTTATAGATGGAATGGATTAAATTGGGTGTTTTATGGAATCGATCCCAGATTTATTGATGCAGTTGCATGCCCTCCAACTCCTACCCCTTATTAACTATCGAGTTTCCTCGCACTGTTGACAATCGCTGCCTTAAGACAAGACATACACGGCAAATGCCCAAAACTCGAAACACCGTTTTTTCGCCTCCTCATTACTTGGACTACACAGTTTGCAAAATCACTCGGCCAACAATTCCTATAGTAGTTTCTGTCCAGTGGGATGCCGATCGATTCGCGGCCGCGCCGGGCAATCCCAACTGCCCCCCGCGCGTCTGGTACAATTACCCTCCATCCTGCCGCACGCAGGGCGGTGCCGGGGATACTGCCGCACATATTCGTATGCTTCAGCGTAAGAGAGAGGCTGCAATTCCAACACCCCAAGCTCTCCTCCTTTACAAATCAATTGAAATGTTAAGCAGCCCCTTCGTTGGCCTTGTGTTCGGCTCTGATCGCCTTCCAATCGGATGACGTGATGATCTGCCCCGTAAGCCTCTGCCCGGTCTCTTCGCTGACCAACACAGGCACCTCATTATCGTAACCCACGTCTTCGTCAGCCAGATCAAGCATCTTTGCAGCCTTATCTGCGAACCAATCCGTCATGAATTGCTCATCTGCGGCTTGCTCTGGCCTGGCGTAACCAGACCCACCAAATCATCGCACTGCACTGTAAAAATTACTGTTCCTTGTACCAAAACCCGCTCAACTTTTACCTTCGACATGTCCCATTCCCCTCTCATTTATCAAATCGCGTGTTTGGTTAAGCTCGGCTCGCTTCAGACTCAGCCATAAAAATGATTAACTTTCGTTAGCAGACAGAATAGAAAACGCAGCATATATTTAACTTGCCCATTGTAAGTTTTTACCTCCTTATCCGTTGATGGAACGCCGTGTGCGATGAAAGTCGCCCGCACGGTGTAGGCTCGAACGAAACTCCTCAAAGAGAAGGGAATAAGTCGAGAATAGCAATCGAAAACCCGAGTCAGACAGTACACTCTCTTCGATCGCATTGCCGCTGGCTATATCGGTTTATGAACGTGATTTTTCTAATTCTTTTAGAGATCCGGATGGTGATCCTCTAACTTACGCCATTTCTGTACTCGACAGCAGTATTGTTGAAGTATCCATAGGCAGTTCAACTGGTATTGCTGGATTCAAACCATTAAAGCTAGGTGAAACTACTGTAACTATTACAGCAAGTGATGGAATAAGCGGTGCAGCAACGATACGTTTCGGTTTTAGAGTTACTGAATAGTTTCCATCAACAAACCCTTAGGGAGACCTAGGGGTCTTTTTTCACCAAATTACCGCTGAGTGAACTAAAAACGCCATGTCTGTTCTCGGTCGTCGTCATGTGAGTCATCAATTGTAGCTTGTTTTTCGTAGCGGTGATCCAAGCAGACGAACTTGTTGTACTCCTTCAAAAAGGCCAGCTCGGCTGTTCCAGTCGGCCCGTTTCGCTGCTTGAATATGATTACTTCCACGATGTTCTTGTTCTCCGTTTCCTTGTTGTAGTAGTCATCGCGGTATAGGAATGCTACCAGATCGGCTTCCTGTTCGATCTGTCCTGACTCGCGCGATCACTCATCACCGGGCGCTTGTCCTGCCGCTGCTCTACACCACGGCTTAGCGGCCATGCTCTTGAGCGTTCTGGCGATCTCGGATACTTCCTCCTGACGGCTGCGCCCATGTTTGTCCACCCCGATTTTGGTTAGGTAGTCGATGATCACAAGCCCAAGCCCTTCCTGGTGCTTTATGCCACGGCATCTTGATCGCATTTCCCCCCAAGGAAATCTTTGGTGTATCGTCTAAATGTTGGCCTTGGTTACATTACCGATGGCGTAAGTCAAATGCTGCCAGTCTCCTTCTTCAAGCCAACCAGACCGCAACTATGAACCCGATGTGTGGAGACTGTATTTTCTTGGTTGTATGCTTGGAGGCTTTAGACGTGGAGAACTGCTTGCCCTCGAATGGAAACATGTTGATTTTGATAACGCTACGTTTATCATTGAGCAAAGCATTCCGGAATTTGACGGCGACAAACCGATCATCACATCACCAAAAACTGAAGGGTCCGAACGTGTCGTTCTTATGCCAGCGTGGTACATGCAGGAGTTGGAAGTATATCAGAAAGAATGGCGTAAACGGAAAATGAAGCTCCGGGATAAGTGGCAGGACAGTTCATTTGTCTTTTGTAATGAAACAGGGGGACCGTACTACTATACAACGCCGACCGCAACCTGGAGAAAATTTCTTAGGGAAAATGGATTCGAACATATCCGATTGCATGATCTCCGTCATACCGCTGCAACTCTATTAATTGAGGCAGGCGTGGACTAAAAAGCCGTACAGGAACGTCTTGGGCATACAAAGTATCAAACAACAGCGGATTTTTATGCTCACGTAACCAAAAAAGTTTCTCGTGAGGCTGTTACCAAATTGGACAAGTTTGATCCCTGGAAACGTAGTTTGTAAATTTCGTCCCCAATTGCCGATTTCCCCCTTTTCCTCCCCCATTCAACCTAAAGAGACAAAAAGAAAA
>NZ_JAUMSJ010000039.1:0-48392 GCF_037834415.1 Brevibacillus borstelensis
TTAAAACACAAGCTTTACAGATTGATTCTATCCGGTTTTCAAGGAACATTTTGTCGCCCGTTTTCTATCGAGGCGACGCTTTTTAATATAGCATAGTCTAAAAATGATTGCAACAGGAAATTCTAAGTAATTTACTTCAAAAGCAAAAAAAGATATCCGAGAACAATGCCCGGAAGAAATAATCTACCACAATAAACAGGTGTATGCAAGTGGGAAGAGTGACCATACTGCTTTTAATGAGTATAAAAACGAAATATACATAAAGCACAGAAAGGGAGACAGCAATGCTTCGCTTCATTACTTATAACATTCATAGCGGTAGAGACTTGTTTTGGCGCAAACGCCTGCGCGAAATGGGAAAAACACTTCAACTGCTTGAGGCAGATGTCATTGGCCTGCAAGAAGTTCACCAAAACAGTAAGTATGGCTTCCAAGCATCTTATTTAGCAGAAGAGCTTCAGTATGAACTCGCTTTTTCCCCATCCATTCCGTTTGGGGACGGGCATTATGGAAACGCAGTTTTGTCACGCGTTCCCATCACTCAATTCCAAACTATCGCCCTTCCATCCCGAAAAGAAATGCGGTCCCTCCTGCAATCAACGATCTCCTACAAAGAGCAAATCGTGAACATCTGGGTGACCCATTGCAGCCTAAACCAAGCCACCCGTCACAATCAGATGCTGCTGATCAAGAAGCTGGCGGAACAAAAAAAAGAAAGTCCTCTCGTCCTCATGGGAGATTTCAATACAGTGAGCGCTTCTTTTTCTCCTGTCCTGAATGATTCCGCTCTTGCATGCGGAGGCGGTCATCTCTCGACGATTATCACCTTTCAGAGAAGGATAGACTACATTTTCGCATCTCCCCACTGGCAAATCCATCGGTATGAAACGATTCCGGTAAAGTGGTCCGATCACCTGCCTGTCCTTACCGTGATGGAATTGCCACTCCCAGCTCCTGAAGGATAAAATCTTTGACATCAATCAATCGGGCGGGTGTCATAAAATAGCGCGACGCTCCTGTAATTAACAGCGGAACCAGAGAATCCCGTTTGTGAAGGGAACCGTGGCTTCCTCCTCCGAGATGGGTCGGGGCAGCTTCGGATACAAATTCATACCCTGGTGCCGCTGTCAGGACGATAAAAGGTATGCGCTGCGAAAAGAGCGAACCGTACAGCCGCGAAAAAGCGTCCGGGTATTCATCAAATTGAAGCTGCTCGCCGTCAAGCCTGACATCCAGTACTTGCAGGTCGCCTTCAAAAGACCAGCATTGTCCATATACATCCTGATACCTCCCGCCTTTCCAGAAAGACAAGCTTTTATCAGTTCCTCCACGTCGGACAACAACCTTGTGCCCCTCTTTCCAGGAAATCAGATCAATCCGCGAATCTGTGGCAACAGCCGCGACAATCTTCAACAACTCGTCCGCACGCAGCGGGTACAAATACGTCATTCGTTCATTATTGCAGAGTACGATCTCGTCTTTTGATGAAACGTTTGCACCCAGCCTGTGTATGGAAAAGGTGGACAGCAAACTCATCAAATCAATGTTGTGATCGTTTGAATCGCCAATCAATGTCTGTCCATGGTCACTGATAAAGATGCAGATGTTATCGTCCAGAACTTGCTCCCAGGAAGAATAGGAATCAAGAAAGCGCACCAGTTCGGCGTCCACTTCACTTAGATGCTGAATGGCCTCTTGAGGGGCCCGGTGAAGCTTGTGGTCATTTTCAGGCAGATAAATCAAAGTAAAATCAGGCTGCTTTCCGCTCAATATCACTTCGATCAGCACATCGATCGCATGTGTATCATTAATTCCGTATCCCCTTGCAGCTGACTGGGACCAATTCCACAAAATCGGGCGAAACAGATTTGGTCTAACCAGGGTGCCAAGGCTCATAATCGTCGGTCCGCTCACTTTTTCCCGTAGGGAAAAACCGGTTGCCGCGTCGAGAGCAGGGGGCAAATAAACCTTATGCTGTTTATGTCCACGATGCGCAATCACATTGATGGAACCTGAGACAAGGCCTGCCTCTTCCAATTCCTCATGTATGGTTTTTACGTCTCGGCTTAAATGCCTTTCATTCAGGTCGAAAAGCACGTTCGTTGCACAATGCTCCAATCCTATCTTGCTAACATGCACTGTTCCATTGATGTAGTTGATCATGGTTTTACTATCCGGGTCGTACCAAACCAGACCGGGAATCTTGTGTTGATCCGGGTAAACTCCCGTTATCAAAGAACAGTCAATCGAGGCCGTCATCGTCGGAAATACGGTTGCGCAGTCCGGGATGTATTGTCCCCGCTCCATGAAAAACTTCAGTCCCGGCGCTTTTCCTGCCGCGATGCATTGCTCCAACACGTCAGGCATCATGGAGTCAATCAAAAAAAGGAGAACTTTCTTCATCCGTATGCCTTCCTTTTTCCATAGTTGTAGTCGTACTTGTTATTGTTTGCCGTTCCCATCCAGCTATTCGTCCGAAGAAAAAAGCCTCCCCCTCTATGAAAAAGAGGAGAAGGCGTCCAAATCATGCTATCTTCCCAAGACCTGATAGGTTAAAACAGGGGACTCTTTGTCTGTCTGCATCTTCAACGTCGGATACTTCTGCAGATAAGAAGTGATGTCCACGTAATCCTGTGCGCCAAGCTGCTCTTCGCCGATCAGGCTTGCCAGAACCTTTGAACGGACAAGCCATTTCCCCTGTTCATTCTTTTTAAACAAATGGTCTACAGCAGCAAAGGCAATACCGTTCACAACAGTGTCTCCATCTTCCGCTTCCAGCTGAAAGCTTTTCACGCCGATTGAATGGAGGGCCCGCACGACTTGCGCGGCGTAGTCTGCTTCGCCGATATCCGGTTCAAGCCCGACATGGTTGACCTTTGTATGCTTAGGGGTAAAATACTCGTGCAGCGTTATTTTCAGCGCGTCCCCCTCCGACAGCGGAATGATTTGCTGTGCGCTACCTTTGCCGAAAGTCTTGGTGCCGACCAGCTTGGCAATCCCGTTGTCGCGCAGCGCACCGGCGAGAAGCTCTGAGGCGGAAGCGGTCCCTTCATTCACAAGAATGCGGACAGGATAGCTGATATCCCGCCCATTTCGCACCCATGTCTGCACTTCCACGCCATTGCGGTTCGTCGTATACATCAAAAGCCCTTCTTCCATAAACAGGCTGGCGATATCTCTAGCACTCGAGAGGTATCCGCCTCCATTGTCCCGCAGGTCCACAAGCAAGCCCTTTAATGAGGGCGATTGCTTCGTAAGCTGATCGAGTTTGTCACGGAATTGGACGGCTGCTTCTGAACCGAATGTCTCGAGACTGATATAGCCAATGTTCCCGCCTTGAAAGAGATTTCCTTCCACCTCCGGAACGGTGATCGCCGCCCGCTTGAGCTTCACCTCCAGCTGACGGTTTTCACTTGGCCGAAAGACAGTTAAAACCGCTTCTGTGCCTTCTTCCCCTCTTAGCATGAGGTACGCTTCTTCCGCATTTTTTCCTTGCAGCGAAACCCCGTCAACGGCCAGCAGCTGGTCCCCTTTTTTCAACCCGGATGCTGAAGCCGGCGAATTCGGAATGATTTCTCTGAGCAGCATAAGCCCGTTCTGGAAACGCATACGGAAGCCAAAGCCGACTAACTGATTCTCGACATTGGCTTCGAAAAGCTGCAGGTCCTCCTTTGTAAAAAACATGGTGTGAGGATCGTCCAGTGTCGCCAGCATGCCTTCGATTGCCAAGCGATTCAAAGTGGAAATATCCAGCTTGGCCTTATCCTTCCACTCCGACAGACGCCGTTCCATTTCGGCAAGCGTGTCATCTTCAGGCGAAAATTCCAGTGATACCTTTTTTTCTTTTTCCACGAGCTTTTTGACGCCCTCAAGAGCACCTTGGACAAGCTGTTTCTCGCTCGGCTTGCTCAAATGATTGTCCAACACTTGCTGGTACACTTCCACTGTCTCCGCAAACGGGTCATCGGCAGCATGGATTGGAGAGGCTCCGAGTACGAGAATGGCTGCCAGGACCCACGAAAATATCCGCTTCATCGCGCTGCCCCTTTCACTTCTTGTGGTATGGATACCCGTACATCGACCTGGGTTTTGTAGGATTCTTCTCCGGCGTAGGCGACGTATTCCTGTGTATCATACACTTCTTCATAGCGCCAGACCCGCTTCACCAACAGATCAGAGTCACTGTCAATGTAGTACTTGTTCATGAAGACTGGCACGCTCTTGATCTTCCCGTGATTGAGCGATACGTTTTTGGCGGCTTCCACGATTTTGTCGCCAGGAATCCACTCGGTGATAATGTGGTATTCTCCAAATGACTGCTTGTAGTATCTGGCGCCGAGGATACGCGCTCGATCCTTTACGCTCATGCCGTCCACATAATCTGACATGAACTCCTGCTGGTCAACACGTGACGGCTCCCAGCTTTCGGAGTCAAAATTGCGTTCGTACTTGGTGTTTTTTTCCGTATCGGTATAACTTTCCCATTTGTCCAGCACCAGCTTCTGGGGAGATTGATAAATGCCTGTCGCATGCTTCGCTTTGCTCAGCCAGTCTACCTCCTCCGTGTATTTCACCAAAAAGCCTTTCAGAACAGCTTCGCCTTCGACTTTGTATCCCTTGAGATTATCCATGCGGCCCATGGTAAAGCTCAGGTCCCGCACAATGGATGACTGCTCCTCGATAGTGGCCAATTCCTGTTTGAGCAGACGAGATAACTGCATCATCTCTACCTCTGACTTCTTCGGCTGCAGTCCGGCAAGAAACGACTGCGCTTCCGGCAACCGGTCCTTTTGCACCAGGTAGTAGACCACATTTTTCAAAGCTTCCTGATTACGAGAGGCATATGCACGATAGATGTCCAGCGCTTTATCAACATGGCCCATCTTCGCTTCTAATGCCGCTTTGTAGAGGGCCAACACTTCCGACTCTTGCGGATCTATTCCGATTTTCTGCTCATAGCCGTCCAGGCGATCGAGAACCGTTTCATACATTTTCGGGTCGGTCGCTCCCATTTGCAGAGCGATATCATACACATTGGCGGTTAACAGACGAAGCGTGTCGGGCAAGACGATCCGGTCGGCGAAGTAAGCATCAATCGCCTTGAACGCGTGCTCCAAATTTTCCGCTACCTCCGTGTCGGGATTCCAGCTCAGGTAGTAATGCACGCCTACCTGATTGTCAAAGGTCCCTTCGGACAGCTTTCGCAGGGCACGGAATGTCTCCTTGGAATCTTCGTGATATCTGATCGCTTCCGCAGCGTCGACGTAGATCCGATCGTCCCCGGTCACCTGCTCGGTATATGGAGCAAACAGCGGGAACATATCCTGAATCTCCGGAACCATCGGAAACTTTTGACCGTCGTAATCGAGCAGCGGCAGCATCACATCGCTCTGGAAGAACTGCACCAGACCATCAAAAAGAGCAGCCGCCTCACCCCGTTTTAACTTGGCTTTCGGTTTGCCTGCAAGCCATCCCCACTCATTGACGGTGTTCCACACTTTTGTTTCATCCGTTTCCATCGTATAGATAGCGAGCAGTTTGGCCGCTTCCTCACGCGTGATCGGCTGATTGGGCAAAAAGAGCGGGCCGGGAAAAATCTTCTGAATCGCATTTGGTCCATACAAGCGATCCAGCAGAACGGATACTCGCAAAGTCGGGCCGTACATCCATGTTAGCCGATTGACATCCTTGTAGGGGAGGTAAGGTTCGTCGAAACCTTCTGCCTTTCCATACCCCTCGTGTTCCGATAAAAAAGTGAGCGGGTACAAATGCGGTTTTCCCACTACGAAAATCCGGTCCATCAACGCGACAAACTCTGCGCGCGTCAGCTCCCGATTAGGATAAAAACGGGTAATAGAGCCCCCCGAGGCAAAAAGGCCGTAATAGGCTCCTCTTATAATCGACGATTTCGCCCAATGCTTGCTGATATCTGTATACGGCAACGGCATGTATGAGTCCGCTGCACTTGCAGCCGAGGGCGCAAGCAAGCTGCAAACGAGCAGCACGCAAGTTAAGGCTTTCAACTTTGTTCGCACGAAAATCCCCCTACACCAGTTTGGCTTGCATAGGCTTATATGAGCAACGTGCCGACCGCTGCGCCATCCAGCCAGGGAGCAAGTCAGGTCCCCTTATGGGATCGAACTATGCATCCGCTTTGCATTCTATAAAAATTGATACGGATCGGTATGAACGCGTGAAGCAATTACCTCCGTCCCGTACCCGTTTTCCTGGAGACGCTCGCGCAAAAAGGCCGCCAGCTTCTCCTTCATGATTTTTTCGATGTTGTGGCCGGCGTCAATAATGAACAAACCCTCTGCCTGCGCATCATGTGCCGTATGATAGCCGATGTCCCCAGTGACAAAGACGTCCGCTCCGCGAAAAACAGCCTTGGAGACATACGAGCTTCCGTCTCCTCCTACCACGGCTACCTTTCTGACTGGCGCATTTAGATCGCCAATCACGCGCAGCCCCTGAAGCGAGAAGCGCTGTTTAATTTGCAGCGCCAGCTCTTGCAGAGTTATCGTTTCCGGCAGCTTTCCGATCCGTCCGATCCCCAGAGACAGGCCCGTATTGTCCAGAGGAATCAGATCGTAAGCGACCTCCTCGTACGGATGGGCAGCCAGCATCGCTTTGACCGCGGCATTTTGCCTTGCGGAAGACACAACCGTTTCAATCCGTACCTCTTCTACCTTCTCCAGCTTGCCGTGGCTTCCGATGTGCGGGTCTGTCCCCTCTCTCGGCAGGAACGTCCCTGTTCCGTCAGCTTGGAACGTGCAGTGGCTGTAATTGCCGATCCAGCCTGCACCAGCCTCGGTGATCGCCTGGAATACGGCATCCCGATGAGATTGCGGAACGTATACGACCAGTTTTTTCAACGTCTCCCGGTAGCTCACATCGAGCATGTCCACCTCTTCGAGTCCAATCGCTTCTGCCAGCCAGTCATTCATCCCGCCGGCAGCGACGTCAAGATTGGTATGGGCGGTATAAACGGCAATATCGTGCTTGAGCAGCTTCTCATACAATTTGCCGGCTGCCATATCGGTCCTCAAATGCTTGAGCGGCCGGTAGATGACGGCGTGGTGAGCGACGATCAGGTCGACACCTTCGGCAATGGCCTCATCAACGACTGCATCCAATACATCCAGAGCCACCATTACCTTTTTCACCTGCTTTTGCAAGGTCCCCACGTGCAGTCCGATTTTGTCTCCCTCCAGAGCCATCGCTTTGGGAGCGAGCTTTTCCACATATTGAATTACGGTTTGTCCGTGTGCAAACATGCAATCACCTCATCGATCCATTCGAGTTCTTCCTTAATCTGCCCGGCTCGTACAGTCGCCTCCTCTTTATCCGAACGGCTCAGCTGCTCCAATACCTTTGTCCACTTCTCCCGTTCACTCATCCATTTTCTTGCCAAGACAGGAGATTTTTCCTCCCAGAGAAACGGCCCGATGCGCAGCAATTCGGCCGGGAGGCGATCCTTGTTTTGATACGGGGCCATTCCATCTCCCCTGTCTGCTGCCAGGACTTCATAAATGATCCCGTCTTCCTCCAGAATCGTCTCCGCAGAGAGCTGCCAATCGTTTTCCATCAACCAGCGGCGTACATGCTCCTCGCCGACATTCGGCTGCAATATCAATCGGCTTACACCTTGAAGCTTGTCTGCTCCGGCCGATAAAATGGACACGATCAGCTGTCCGCCCATTCCGGCAATGCAGACGACATCCACCTCGCCCTGGCTTACGACAGACAGGCCGTCGCCTTTGCGTACCGATACCTTGTCCTGAGCTTGAATCGTATGTATTTGCTTCAGCGCTGCCTGGTAAGGGCCTTCATTCAGCTCGCCCGCCACGACAAACGAAGCAATTCCTTCCCTAATCAAATAAGAAGCCAATAACGCGTGGTCCGATCCGATGTCGGCGACGCGGGCTCCCTTCGGGCAAAAACGGGCAATTGTTTGCAATCGCCTGGATATCATCCATGTTGTCATAAGCTCTTTCACCTTCCAATGCCTTTATTCTACCCTATTTGTTCCTATTTTCCCAATGCAAAAAAACGCGAAAAGCCCCGTCTTTCGTCAAGACGAGGCAAAAAATGCAAGAATTAACAGCCGATTTCGCGGGCAATGACATTGCGGAGAATTTCAGAAGTCCCTTCCCCGATCTCAAGCAAGCGGGCATCCCGGAAGAAGCGCTCCACCTGATACTCTTTCATATAGCCGTATCCGCCGTGAATCTGAATGGATTGATGCGTCGCGGCCATGGCCACTTCGGAAGCGTACAGCTTGGCCATGGCTGCTTCTTTGGTGAACTTCCGCTGATTGTCCTTCAGCCAGGCTGCCTTGTAAACCATGTTCCGCGCTAGCTCAATCTGCATGGCCATGTCTGCCAGCTTGTGCTGGATGGCCTGAAAACGGGAGATCGATTGACCGAAAGCGGAACGCTGTTTTGCGTATTGCAGAGCCTTTTCATAAGCTGCCTGGGCAATCCCTACTGCCATCGCTCCTATGCCGATGCGCCCGCCGTCCAATGTAATCAGGAACTGCTTAAACCCTTCTCCTTCGCGTCCGAGAACCTGGTCTTTCGGTATGCGCACATTTTCCAGAACGAGTTCGGTTGTGTTGGAGCTGTGAAGCCCCAGCTTTTCATAGTTGTTCAATATTGTGAAGCCTGGCGCATCCGTGGGAACGATAAACGCGGTGATCCCCTTGGTGCCTTTTGCTTTGTCCGTAACCGCAGTCAAGGCGAGGAATTTGGCGTAGGAAGCATTGGTAATAAAGCACTTGGCACCGTTTATGACCCATTCATCCCCCTCCAGAACAGCGGTCGTTTTTGTGCCGCCGGCATCAGAGCCTGCATTCGGCTCTGTCAACCCAAATGCCCCCAGGCTTTCACCGCTGCATATTCGGGTCAGGTACTCCCGCTTTTGCTGTTCGGTGCCAAACATGGCCAGCGGAGCCCCGCCCAAGGAAATATGCGCCGAGTACGTGATTCCGGTCGATGCGCAAACACGGCTCAGCTCTTCCACGACGATTGCAAAACTGATGCTGTCCGCCCCGGCGCCGCCGTATTCCTCGGAGAAGGGAAGGCCCATCAGGCTCAAATCCGCCATCTTCTTGAAAATATCCGCGGGAAAGGCTTTTGTCCGATCTCTTTCGTCTGCCCCCTGTGCAACCACTTCTTCCGCAAATGACCGAACCATATCCCTGAGCATAAGCTGTTCGGTATTCAAATCAAAATTCATCGTTGATCCGCCCCCTTGTAAGCGTTTTTATATTGATTTTGCAAAAGTACAAATTCCGACTGAGCGTTTGTTCAGTTTGCAATCCCATTATACACCATCCCCCCTTGCGATGTGTACGCCTTTTTCCAAAAAATAAGACAACTCAAACAAAAAAAGACACGCCTATTCATTGCGTGCCCCCATCAAAACCGCTCCGAAGAACGAAGCGGCTCCGAGTATGTAACCTACGTTGTATGTCTTCATGCTTACGACCATCGCGAAAGCTTCAAAGCCGAAGAAAACCGCTGCCAGAAGAATCCCTGACAATACCCACATTTTTTTGTTCAACACTCTCACCCCGATGAATTACTCCACTCCGCCTCTATTGTAACAAGAATAGGCAGAAAAGGACAAAGGCTTCGTAGTGGAGCCCTTCCTTATAAACGCAGCCATTGATACCAGTACCCTCTCGTGAAAAAGAAGAAAGCGGAGCTGAGAAACACTTTGATGAACAACAGCAGCTGAATCAGGTCTTGGCGAGCTGACGGAATATACAGAGATTGCAGCTCTGCGCCAAAAAAGGCAATCATTCCGCAAATCGCAAAGACACCGGCCCACTTCGGATAATTCTGATGTACAAGGAAGCCCAATCCAACCATCAGGCAAGCGACCGGTACCCAGTACAGCTCAGCTCTCCACCATGTATACCTGTCTCCCACACGATCTACCGTCGCAACCCCATACACAAGGGCAAAGGCCAAAACCCCGCAGTAGAGCAGATAAGGAAATCCGAATAGAAAAGCGCTGCCACACAATAATATGGAAATGATTGACAAATAAATAAGCATGACAGACAGTGGGCCGCCCAGCTGGTGAATCATATAAAATCCGCCTAACAGCAGTACTACAAAGGATAGTCCCAAAAGCAAATGCGTGACAAGTGGCGAAGATTTCCTGAAAGCAAATGCCAATATATAACAAATCAAAGAGAAACAGGCAAAGATGGCAATTTGCATTAGGGGGGTAAAACGGTTAAAATGAAAAGCAAGCAGAATGATCCCCGCGATCAAAAAAGCGCCGATCAGCCAGGAAAGGATCATTTTACCGGAAATCGGAGCAGCATTTCCCGACACATACGGGGCCGTTGCTTTCGTCCCTCTTGCTGGAGCTCCTTGCGAGGATGCTGCGACTTGTCCAAAACCCGAGGCAATACTGCCGCTGCCCTTCCTCGCCGTCTCTGACGATTGCGGCCTGTCTCCTTCGGTATACAAGTTTAACAGGAAAATGCAGTAATGTTCGGGCAGCAAGTGATTTCGCCGCCAATTTTCAATTTCAGAAATGATGACTCGCTTGCGCTGGTCGTCCAACGCGGGACCCTCCTTTGGCTTGACGGGTTGACCTGAGATTGGAAAAAGAAAGGCCTACGCCGGCTAACGTAGGCCACATACTTCCTATATCGGTTATTCGAGGAAATCTTTTAAGCGTTTGCTGCGGCTCGGATGACGAAGCTTCCGAAGCGCCTTTGCTTCAATTTGCCTGATGCGTTCACGCGTAACGCCGAATACTTTCCCAACCTCTTCCAGAGTGCGCGTGCGTCCGTCATCAAGGCCGAAGCGCAGGCGAAGCACGTTTTCTTCCCTGTCCGTCAGCGTATCCAGGACATCCTCCAGCTGCTCTTTCAACAACTCGTAAGCAGCTGCATCGGAAGGCTCCAGCGCGTCCTGGTCTTCGATAAAATCACCCAGATGGGAATCGTCTTCCTCGCCAATCGGTGTCTCCAAAGACACCGGCTCCTGTGCAATTTTCATGATTTCACGTACCTTTTCAGGCGTCAAATCCATTTTTTCCGCAATCTCTTCCGGCATCGGCTCGCGTCCCAACTCCTGCAGCAATTGGCGGGATACGCGAATGAGCTTGTTGATGGTTTCGACCATGTGCACCGGAATGCGAATCGTTCTGGCTTGGTCGGCGATGGCACGGGTAATCGCTTGACGAATCCACCACGTCGCGTACGTACTGAACTTGAAGCCTTTTCGGTAATCAAACTTTTCCACGGCTTTAATCAAGCCCATATTGCCTTCCTGGATCAAGTCCAGGAACAGCATGCCTCTTCCTACATAACGCTTGGCAATGGATACGACAAGTCGCAGGTTCGCTTCCGCCAGACGACGTTTTGCTTCTTCATCGCCCTGTTCGATCCGGTTTGCCAGCTTAATCTCCTCTTCAGCGGAGAGCAGAGGAACACGGCCAATTTCCTTCAAATACATTCGTACAGGGTCGTTGATCTTGATACCGGGCGGCACGGAGAGATCGTCGAATTCGAACTCTTCGTTTTCCTCATCCTTCATGATCATATCGTCCACTTCTTCGTCGTCCTCGCTGTCATTATTGACCTCGATTCCTTGATCGCCCAGATACTCAAAGAACTCATCCATTTGGTCGGAATCCTGCTCAAATCCTGAAATGCGGTCAATAATTTCCTTATACGACAGCGCGCCGCGTTTTTTGCCCAATTCGACCAGCTGTTCCTTCACTTGTTCAATGGACGCTGCTTCCATGTCTGAAGTGATGTTTTGTTTGTTCATCTACTATCCCTCCTTCCCCGGGAATGATCTGATGCTACCCTTCTTTTAAAGCATTTTCCAATTCAAGAATCTTCATCCCTATGACGGCAGCTTGAATTTCCAGTTCTCTGCGCGCTTCCTCGCTGTCCGCTGCAGCTGCTTGCATGTGAAGAGTCCGCTGTTCTTCACGCAGCCGCTCCAGTTCGGAGCGCTTCGGGTAGTGATTTACTTGCTTGATGTAGTCCCCGATCTCTTGATCAGATACGTCGTCTCTGCACTCCATCATGGCCAATCCCGAGGCTAATTGCTTTAACGCTTCGTCTTGCAGGTAGTGTATAAACTGTCCAGGATCCTCCTGATGTCCTTCTGCGAAGTATGCGAATAAATAGGCCGCTAATGCATCGTGTTCATCTACTTGGAACGAACCGGTACACTCGGCCTGAACCCGATCCGCGATATGCCGATTGCGCATCATGTAGGCCAGCAGCTTGAGCTCGGCCGTGTAGTAAGCGGGGGGCAGTGTTTTTGCGAGCGTAACTTTGCCATTATTTATACTATTATTCCATGCTGGCGTCACTTTATCCCTTTGTCTGTCACTTTTTTGCTGTTTGTAAAGCCTGCGTGACTCCCACTTGATCGCATCAAGGGTCAGGGAGTGTTCTTCCGCCAATTGCCGCAAATACAAGTCCCTTTCGACCGGACTGTCCAGCTCGTTTACGATTTCAATCGCCTTTTCGATGAATTGCTTCTGATCGGTCTCATCCTGTATTACGTGCTTGTCACGCAAATGTTTCAGGCGAAACGCTGTGACCGGCATTGCCTGAAGCAATACCTGCTGGGAAAATGCTTCCGCTCCGTGCTGGCGAATGTATTCGTCAGGGTCGGTACCGGGCGGCAAGGGAGCGATGCGGACAACGATCCCCGCTTCCTGAAGGATCGTGATCGCTTTAGCGGTCGCTTCTTGTCCAGCCGCGTCTCCGTCGAACAGGAGAACAACCGACTCGGCGTTTCGTCTGATCATCCTCGCCTGCTGCTCGGTCAAAGCGGTTCCCAATGTAGCAATCCCTTGAGGAAAGCCTGCTTGCCATACTGAAATCACATCCACATACCCTTCAAAGAGCAAGGCTTGTTTTCTCTTCCGGATAAATGGACGAGCGCGATGAAGGTTGAACAGTGTTGTACTCTTGCTGAATAGCGGACTTTCCGGACTGTTGAGATACTTGGCTGGCGCTGACGGGTCCAAGGTTCTCCCGCCGAAAGCAATTACCTTTCCTTGCGAATCGTGGATGGGAAACATCACGCGCCCGCGAAACCGATCAAATATCTTGCCGGCTTCGCTTTTTGCCAACAACCCTGCCTCCACCATCAACTCCAGCGAGAAACGCCGATTTTGCAAAAACGAAGTGACGAAGTTCCAGGAGTCCGGTGCAAAACCGATCTCGTATTCATCGATCGTCTGCCGTGATATTCCCCGCTTCTGCAGGTACTTCATCGCTTCGTGGCCATATGGCGTTTCCGTTAGGACGTAGTGGTAGAGCTTAGATACCAGCTGATGTGCCTCAAGCATGATCTGCTTGGCCTTTTTTTCCGGAGCCGCTTCTTCCTCCTCTTGCGCCTGGGGCACTGCGATCCCGGCTCGCTCAGCCAGCTTGTGGACGGCTTCGGGAAATGTCAATTGCTCCAGCTTCATTAAAAAGGAAAAGACATCTCCGCCTGCCCCACAACCAAAGCAATGAAAAAATTGTCGCTCCGCATTGACATTAAAGGAGGGTGTCTTTTCCGAGTGGAACGGACACAAGCCCAGAAAAGCGCGACCGCTTTTCCGTAGCTGTACATACTCTCCGACTACATCTACGATGTCGACAGCGGCACGGACTTGGTTCACAAAATCAGCTGAATTGGGACCAGCCATGTCTTTCCACCTTTTTTATAAATTACGCAATGAGGTTATTTAGTTCGTCAAAATTCGTCATTTTCCTTCTTGAAAATACTCTACTTTTCTTCTTTTCTACTTTTCCACATTTTCACAGGCGATAAACGCCGTAAAGGCTCTCCCAAAGGAGGCGATTCCCTTTTATTCTACAAAAAACGTCAAAACCCTTCTTAAGACCTATTTTCTTTTCGAAGATTATTCTTGCGGATGATCTCCAGAATGATATTGGCCGTTTCTTCCACGGCTTTGTTGGAGACATCGATGACAGGGCAGCCGACTCGTTTTATGATTTTCTGCGAATAGGCCAGTTCCTCGTTGATTCGGTCAAGATTCGCGTAATTGGCCTGTGCGGTGAGGCCGAGTGCCTTCAGCCTTTCCGTGCGGATGCTGTTCAGCTGTTCGGGATTGATCGTCAGCCCGATGCAGCGCTCCGGAGGGAGCTGAAAGAGCTCTTCAGGCGGCTCCACTTCCGGCACTAGCGGCACGTTTGCGACCTTTAGGCGCTTGTTCGCCAGATACATCGAAAGCGGTGTCTTTGACGTGCGGGAAACTCCGATCAGAACGACATCTGCCCGGAGCAGTCCGCGGGGGTCGCGGCCGTCATCGTATTTAACTGCAAACTCGATGGCGTCGACCTTGCGGAAATACTCTTCGTCCAGCCGCCTGACCAGACCCGGTTTTCCGGTAGGCGGTTCGTGCAGCATTTCCTGCAGGGTCGTCAGCAGCGGCCCCATCACGTCTATCGTGCGGATTCCGTGTTTATTGGCCTGCTCGACGATGTACGTCTTCAGCTCTGGCACGACAAGCGTAAACACGACCATTGCGTTCATTTCTTTGGCAGAGGCGATGATTTCGTCAATCGATTCCTTGTCCTCTATGTATGGATATTTGTGTACATCGATGGAAAAGCGGTCAAACTGGCTGGCCACTGCGCGTACGACCAGTTCCGCCGTTTCGCCGATAGAGTCTGAAACCACATAGATAAGCTGTCCTCGTTGGTCCATAGTATCGCTTCTCCTCCTACACTTTCGGCTCGCTGCCCAATTCGACAAATGCCTTGGCTATCGTCGTTTTCGTCACTCTCCCGAGCAGTTCCCACTGCTTGCTGTCTTCCCCCTGGCCGGGACGCACGACAGGCAGAGAGTCAATCTGGAAGTCGATCAGTTTTTTCGCCGCCGCGTATAGCGTCTCCTCAGGTCCGCAAGTGACAATATTGGGCATCCTGGTCATGATGATCCCGACGGGCACATCCTCGAGGGTTTTGTTCCCGAGCGAGGCCCGCAGAAGGTCTTTGCGGGAGAGTACACCAGCCAGAAAGCCTTTTTGGTTGACTACAAACAGGGTGCCTACATCCTCCAGAAAGAGCGTCACGATCGCGTCGTAGGCGGAAGCCGATTCAGATACGACGATGGGCATCGCCTTGTAGTCATTGACGAGAAGCTTGTGAAGCCGTTCACTAATGATCGAGCCAGCCGGTCGGCCCGCATAAAAATAACCGACGCGAGGTCTGGCTTCCAAATAACCTGACATCGTTAGGATGGATAGGTCCGGGCGAAGAGTAGCCCGGGTCAGATTCAGCCGCTCCGCGATCTGTTCACCGGTAATCGGCCCTTCATCCTTCACGATCTGTATGATGTGCTCTTGTCGTTTCGTAAGCTCGATGACCAATCCCCCCGGTTCTGTCTGGTTACTACCCCTAGTATTACTCTATTCGACGGGATTTTCCTTCTTTCCAAGGGAAAAAAGGTCGCCCCCGCGCTGCAGCGGAGGCGAATCTGTGTTGATAGGATCAGGCAAATACAAGCTTGGAGAAGTCGGCGTACCCGTAAATCAGGCGGGACAAATGCAGCAGCAGCGCCAAGCGGTTTTGGCGTACGGCCTGATCTTCGGCCATAACCATGACCTTGTCAAAAAACGCCTGGATCGGTTCACGCAGGGTAGCAAGCGTGTCCAGAACGCGCTTTTGGTCATCCAGCCCGTTTACTTCCTGTGCCACTGACACGTACGCCTGATACAATGCTTGTTCGACCTCCTCGGCAAAGAGGCTATCGGAAATCGCGTCTGCATCCGCCTTTTGGGCAAGATTGTTGACGCGGCTAAACTGTTCCACCGTAAATTTGAACTCGTTTGACTGAACGGCGCTCATCAGCGCTTTTGCTTTTTGCATAAGGACGGGCAGCACATTCAGATCAGCGGACAAAGCAGCATCGATCACGTCGTAGCGGACGCCTTCCTCCTGCAATACGTTTTTCAGCCGCAAAGCGAAGAAATCCTTCAGATCCTGTTTTACGTCGTCGCTTGACCGTTTGGATACGCCCTGCTCTCTGTACGAAGAAAGCGCGGCATCCCACAGCTTTTCAAGCGAAAGCGTCCAGCCGCGGTCGATCAGGATCGTCACGATACCGGCAGCCATCCGGCGCAATCCGTACGGGTCCTGAGAGCCGGTCGGGACAATGCCGATCGAGAAACAGCCGACGATCGTATCCAGCTTGTCGGCGATGCTGGCAATCGCTCCGGGAGCGGACGCGGGCAGCTGATCGCCGGAAAAACGCGGCAGATAGTGCTCAAACACGCCGCGCGCTACCGTATCGCTTTCCCCAGCCTTGCGCGCGTAGTCTTCGCCCATCACGCCTTGCAGCTCCGGGAATTCGCCCACCATGTTGGTGACAAGGTCAAACTTGGCGATTTCGGCAATGCGATCCACCTGTCCGGCTTGGTCCGCGGTTACGCCCAATGTTTGCGCGATCAGGGCAGCCGTTTTGCGGACGCGGCGCACTTTGTCGCCGATGGTCCCCAGTTCTTCGTGGAAGACAATCGTCTCCAAACGCTTCAGACAGCTTTCGATCGAAAGCTTCTGGTCCTCTTCGTAGAAAAAGCGGGCGTCAGACAAACGGGCGCGGAGGACCTTCTCATTCCCTTTTGCGACATTTTCCAGCGCATGGCTATCGCCGTTGCGAACAGTGACGAAGTGGTTCAGCAGCTGGCCGCTGGCGTCTTCCACCGGGAAGTAGCGCTGATGCTCCCGCATGGACGTAACCAATACTTCGCGCGGAATGGAGAGGAAATCCCGCTCAAAGGTACCGAACAAAGCAGTCGGATATTCAACGAGATGCACAACCTCATCGAGCAGACCTTCGTCCATCGGAATTCGCCAACCGTTTTCCTTTTCCAACCGGCGGATTTGCTCGACGATCAAAGTGCGGCGCTCATCGGCAGAGACGATTACATGTTCTTCCGCCAGTCTGCTCGCGTATTGGGCGGGGGCCTGCAGGCTCACCGCCTGGCTGCCGAGGAAACGATGGCCTCTGGTGACGTTCCCCGTTTTTACGACGGCGATCTCCATCTCTACCAGTTCATCACCAAACAGGGCAACCAGCCAGCGGATCGGACGGACAAACTTCAGGTCGTTTGCACCCCAGCGCATGTTTTTCGGGAAGTTCATCGATGTGATCACATCCGCCAAAGCCGGCAGCAGGCTGCGTGTTGCTTTTCCCGCCTCCCTTTTCCTCGCGTGCACATACTCGACGCCGTTTACTTCCTTGAAGTACAGCTGCTCTGTGTCTACTCCGTTGCTGCGGGCAAAGCCTTGGGCCGCTTTGGTCCAGTTGCCCGCTTCATCTACGGCGATCTTTTTTGCCGGTCCTTTGGCTTCCTCATCCTTGTCCGGCTGCTTTTCCGCAAGACCGTGGATGAGCAGGGCCAGACGGCGAGGCGTTTCGTAAGAGTCGATCCTGTCATACGGGATGCGCTGTCCCTCCAGCCAATTCTCGACTTTTTCGCGCAATTGCGCCGCTGCTCCGGCAATAAAGCGGGCAGGCATTTCTTCTGTGCCAATCTCCAGGAGAAAATCTCGTTTACTCATTTGCGCTCACTCCTTCCTTGCTGTCGGCCGCATGTTTCAGCATCGGGAAACCGAGGCGCTCGCGCTCAGCCAGGTAGGTTTGGGCTACTTCGCGGGACAGATTGCGGACTCTGGCAATGTAGCCGGTTCTCTCCGTCACGCTGATCGCGCCTCTGGCATCGAGCAGGTTAAAGGTGTGGGAGCATTTCAGCACGTAGTCATACGCAGGGAAAACCAGGTGTTCTTTCATCAACCGTTTGGCTTCCGCTTCGTACGTATTGTACAGGTTGAACAGCATGTCCACGTCGGACAGCTCGAACGTGTATTTGGAATGCTCGTACTCCGGCTGCAGGAACACGTCCCCGTAGGTTACTCCGTTTACCCATTCCAGGTCGAAGACATTCTCCTTCTCCTGAATGTAGGAGGCGAGGCGTTCGAGACCGTAGGTAAGCTCGACCGCCACCGGTTTGCACTCCAGTCCGCCCACTTGCTGGAAGTACGTGAACTGGGTAATCTCCATTCCGTCAAGCCACACCTCCCAGCCCAGCCCCCAGGCTCCGAGACCAGGGTGCTCCCAGTTGTCCTCGACAAAGCGGATGTCGTGCTCGAGCGGGTTGATTCCCAGCTGGCGGAGGCTCTCCAAATACAGCTCCTGAATGTTGTCCGGAGACGGCTTCATGATCACCTGAAATTGATGGTGCTGGTACAAGCGGTTCGGGTTTTCCCCGTAACGTCCGTCAGCCGGGCGACGGGATGGCTCTACATAGGCCACATTCCACGGCTCCGGGCCGATCGAGCGCAGGAATGTCATCGGGTTCAGCGTACCCGCCCCTTTTTCCACATCATAAGGTTGAACGACAAGACAGTTTTGCTTTGCCCAGTAGTTCTGCAGTGTCAAAATGATGTCTTGAAACGTCATGCTCATGGCATTTACCTCCTGTTTTTTTCGGGGCAACAGCGAGGGGCAAAATAAAAACCTCCCGCCGCCTACACTGTTACCCAACAGTGTAGGGACGAGAGGATTTCCCGCGGTTCCACCCTACTTGACGACACGCCGAACGAATCGTCCTCTTTCCGAAAAAAGCGTTGCTCCAGAATGCCCTTCGTCAGCTTGGTTACCGGGCTTGCACCCTCCCCGGTTCGCTTTTGTCAGCAGACCCGCAAATCGCTTTTGCAGATCAGTCTGAAAAACCAGCGGCCGACTACTCCTTTCTTTCACCGCAACGTGCTTTTATTATTTTTTATCATAGCGAAAAGCGGCCGGGATGTCAATCGCTCCCGGCCAGCGGCATCCGTTCCATCTGATCCAGAAAGGCCCTGCTCTTCAGCCGCAAATCAAGGTGCTCATCCATAAAGCTTCGGAGCACATGCTTAAGCTGGCTTCGGGTCGCCGGCTTTACCTCGATTTCGCCCAGGCGCTCCAGATCAAAAACCTGAAACAGCCTGAGAAGCTTCCAGACCGACGGCGTTACAGCAATCGTATAAGCGTCGCCAGCCGCACAAGCCGGGCACAGCAAGCCTCCCTGCGAGACGCTGACCACATACGGCTCTCGCTGCTCGCCGCAGTTTGCGCAAGCTGTCAGCTGGGGAGAGATTCCCGCTACCTGGAGCATTTTGGTCTCGAAGATCCGACAGAGAATTTCAGGGTCGCGCCCTTCGTCCATGTGGCGAAAGAGCTGGTGCAACAGCTGAAACAGAAAAGGGTTGCCTTCTCCGTCTTCTGTCAATCTATCCAACAATTCCGCTATGTAGGCGGCATAGGCCGTAGACATCAAATTCTGTCGCAGATCCCGAAACGAATCGACGATCTCTCCTTGTGAGAGATCGGCCATTCCGGTTCCGGGTCCCGTTTTACAGAGATAGTATCCGTGGGTAAAGAGTTGGGAGACGGCGCTCAACCGGCTTTTGGCCTTCTTGGCGCCTCGAGCCATGATCGCTACCTTGCCGCGCTCCCGGGTAAACAGGGTCACCACTTTGCTGGACTCTCCGTAGTCCACGCTGCGGATGACAATTCCTTCCCATTTTACAAGCATGCGTGTGTGTCACCCAATTCTTCCTGGGCGGGATCAAACGGAGCCTCTTCACTGGCTCCTAACGATTGAAGGTGTTCTCTGTAGAGGAGATAAGCATGGATATCACCGGTTGAAGCGAAATAACTCCAGGAAAACTCATTGATCATGGAGAAACATCCTTTCTGTTATCGGCTAAATCCACTTCCTTTTTAGATTCACCTGTGCCCGTTATTCTATGCCTTGGAAAAATTCCCTTCGCTCGCATAAATGCTGATTTGCTGGAAAAACCGTTTTACTCCTCGTTGTAGAATCCGAAGTTGCGGAGCATTCTCTCCTGATTGCGCCAATCCTTTTTGACCTTGATCCACAATTCCAAAAACACCTTATCGCCCATCAGCCGCTCAATATCCATCCGTGCGCGCTTGCCGATTTCCTTGAGCATCTTGCCCTTTTCGCCGATCAGAATGCCTTTCTGCGAATCCCGTTCCACATAGATCGCCGCATAGATGTACAGCGTCTTTCCGTTTTCTCCCCGCTTTACCTCTTCGATGGTGACGGCGATGGAATGCGGTATCTCCTCTCGCGTCAGGTGGAGCACTTTTTCCCGAATCAATTCAGCCATAACGAATCGCTCAGGGTGGTCCGTCACCTGATCAGCCGGGTAAAACATCGGCCCTTCTTCCATTTCGTCAAAAATCGCCTGAACGAGGGAGCTTGTATTATTCCCTTCCATCGCGGAGATCGGAATGATCGCTTTGAAATCGTACAGCTGCCGATACTCGTCGATAATCGGCAAAAGCGCTTCCGGATGAACCTTGTCGATTTTGTTAATGACCAAAAAGACTGGCGTCTTCACCTGCTTGAGACGATCGATGATGTACTCGTCGCCAGCCCCGCGTTTTTCAGCCGCGTCGATGACAAAGAGCACCAGGTCTACTTCATTCAAGGTGTTTTCGGCCACAGAGACCATGTAATCGCCAAGCTTTGATTTTGGCTTGTGGATGCCCGGCGTATCCAGAAAGATGATCTGGCCCTCTTCCGTCGTGTACACGGCGGTTATTTTATTGCGCGTCGTTTGCGGCTTGTTTGACATGATGGCAATTTTTTGGCCAACAATATGATTGAGCAGCGTCGATTTGCCGACATTGGGTCTGCCTACGATGGAGACAAACCCCGATTTGAACGATGATTTTGTCTTGCGGTTATCCACGTAAATCCTCCTTGGTGAACGCCCCTGGCAGCAGGGCGGATACGGTTGTCTCCAGGATATCTCCATTCAGGTTGGCGAGAATCACCGGCATGTCGGGCGGGCACAGTTCGGCCATGACCTGGCGGCAGGCACCGCACGGCGAGACGGCATCCGGCGTGCCGGCTACGACTGCGATCGCCCGGTAGCGTTTGTCTCCTTCGGAAAAAGCCTTGAACAAGGCTGTTCTTTCTGCGCAGTTGCAGAGCGGAAACGCCGCGTTTTCGATATTGCAGCCGAGGTATACCTTGCCGCTTTCCGCGAGGAGTGCCGCGCCTACAGGAAACTTGGAATAAGGTACATAGGCCAGCTGTCTTGCTTCTTTTGCTTTCGCCAAAAGCGCTTGTTTATCCATATTCATCACTCTCTGTTCTGTGAAAAACGCCGAGGCGTTTTTCTTAAGATTTCCACTGCATGTCTTTTTACTCCGGCATTTGAAACCGACTACGACTGCTTCGGTTGAATCAAGGCGGCTGGCTCTTTGAGCTGCTCCTTCGGCGGAACCACACCCCCGGAGATGACAAATTTTAACCCATCCTCGATGGACATGTCCAGAAATGTTACCTCATTTCGCGGAACCAGGGCAAGCCAGCCATTGGTCGGATTCGGCGACTTGGGCAGGAACACGTTTACGTATTCCTCGCCGGTAAACTGCAATGCCCCTCCTTGCGATTCCCCGGTCAAAAATCCGACCGTGTACACCCCTTTTCGCGGATATTCCACCAGCACCACCTGCTTGAAGCTGGAGCGTTCGTGAACGAGCGCTTGCGACACCTGCTGAACAGTAGAATACACGCCTCTGGCGACCGGAATAAACCCGAACAGCCGCTCCACCATCGCAAAGACGTACCTGCCTACCGGGGTCCGCGCAATCCCGCCAATCAACAGCAGGATCAAAAGCAAAAGCAACACCCCGATGACCGGGATATGGCCCTGAAACGGGACGCCAAGAAACCAGACGAGCTCTCCTTGTCTGGAGGCCAGTCCGGTTGTCAGCATCAATTCTGTCAGCCAGCCGCCGACAGTGCGATCCACCATGAAAAAAACCAATTGCAACAAGTAGACGGTTACGAACAACGGAAGCAATACCATGAAGCCTGCGAATACCCGTTGCCACATGTTGTCATGCTCCTTTCACGCTGGCAGTCATGCGGACAATTTTTGCCAAAGAGGAGGTCCAAAAACGAACAATCCGACGAGGACCGACAACACGGCTGCAACCAGTACAGCTCCGGCTGCCGCATCCTTGGCTGCCTTTGCCTTCGGGTGCCTGTCCGGCGAAGCGAGATCCACCGCCGCTTCGATCGCCGTGTTCACCAGTTCAAGCGAAAAGACGAGCGCGATAGTAAAAAAGACCAGCAAAACATCGTTGCGGGAAATATCCAACCACCACGCCATTAGCAGCGCCAAAACTGCTGCCGCGACATGAATGCGCATGTTTCGCTGAGTCTTCACGGTATGGGCAATTCCTGCAAAGGCGTACGAAAAGCTGCGTATAAAGCTTCCCCATGCACGCAAGGTATATCGCCTACCTCGTCAGGCCAATTTTTTGCAATACTTCCTCTTGGCGGGAAAACATCTCTTTCTCTTCCTGCTCATTCTGATGGTCGTACCCGAGCAGATGAAGAAAGCCATGAACAGCCAAAAAGCCCAGCTCTCGCTCCAGAGAATGACCGTAATCGCGGGCTTGCTCTTCCGCTTTCGGCAGCGAAATGACGATATCGCCGAGCATGTTCGGAAACTGGTCGAACTCTTCTTCCTCGATGTAGATGTCCATTTCTCCTTCTCCCGCCTCGTTCATGGCGAAAGACAGGACATCCGTCGGACGATCGACATTCCTGTACTCGCGGTTCAGCTCATGTATGCGCTCATTGTCGACCAGCGTGACCACGACTTCCCCGCTAACTTCCTCCCGTTCGGCTGCGGTTTGCAGACAGCGGACGATGAGAGCCTCAAGCTGTTCCCCGATCGGTTCGATTTCTTCGTGAAGAACTTCTACAGATAACACGAATGCTTGTCTCCTTTACCTGGTGCTATGTTCCGCTTCGTCTTTGGCATAAGCCTCGATAATTTTTTGAACCAGGCTATGCCGTACAACATCCGCTTCCTGGAAGCGGATAAAGGCTACATCCGGAATCGGTCCGAGAATCCGCTCCGCCTCGCGCAGCCCGGACTTTTTGCCCTTTGGCAGGTCGATTTGCGTCACGTCGCCCGTAATGACCATCTTGGAGCCAAAGCCAAGGCGGGTCAAGAACATTTTCATCTGCTCCGGAGTGGTGTTCTGCGCCTCGTCGAGAATGACAAAGCTGTCCTCCAGCGTGCGGCCGCGCATATACGCAAGAGGAGCCACCTCGATTAATCCCCGCTCCATCATTTTTGCCACTTGCTCCACGCCCAGCATATCGTACAGCGCATCGTACAGCGGCCGCAGATAGGGATCAACCTTTTCCTGCAAGTCGCCCGGCAAAAAACCAAGGCTCTCTCCTGCCTCTACAGCGGGCCGGGTCAGGACGATCCGTTTGACTCGTCCATTTTTCAGGGCGCTGACAGCCATAACGACGGCCAGGTACGTTTTTCCGGTACCCGCCGGACCGATGCCAAACACGATGTCATGCCGCTTGATCTCCGATAAATAATGGCGCTGTCCCAGTGTCTTGGCGCGAATTAGTTTTCCCTTTTGCGTACGGGCCACTTCCTCCTCGTAGACGTGGAGAAGCTGCTCAACCTCTCCGTTCTCGAGAAATTGCAGCGCATACGATACATCCCGCTCGGAAAGGGGGATGCCTCTGCGGATCAACTGAAGCAAAACGTCAAACAAGCGAGACAGCTTACCCACCTCTGCCTTGTCACCGGCGATGAGGACCTCACCACTTCGGGAAATGATTTTTGCGGCTGTTTTTGCTTCAATGAGTTTTAGATAGGCATCGTGAGGGCCAAACAACAACAATGCTTCAGATGCATCAGCAAACGGGATTTTTACCTCTTCTTGTACGTGCAACAGGCTTCCATCTCCTTGCAGCAGTAATCAACTATATGTTAGGGAGCCGGATCAGGCGAGGGCGGCGAGGCCACAATCGGCTGTTCCTCAGCAATATCTTCGATGACAGAAAAATGAATGCTCAAGTAAACTTTACCATTCTCTCTCTTGACGTGCAAAACTTTTTCGTCTTGAATGACCGCTTCCGTTCCCGCTTTCCGCAAAATATCCTCGCGGGCTGTCTGTTTGGCCAAAGCCACCGCCTCCTCCTGGCTCAGCTCCAATGCTTTCGGCTCCACCTCCGCATGCGTAACGGTCTTCCAGCCAAGCGGGAGCGCATATCCGGCTATCGATGGCGAGTATCTTTTCTCGGAGGACTCCGCTTGCGCAAAAGGCTCCACCTGCCACGGCCAGATTTGCAGCGCGTACGGTCCGACCAGCAAGTATTGATGCTGCTGCTTTTCTCCCGTGTAGCGGTATTGGGTCCGGGAGAGCGGAACGGAGACATTGCTGATATACCAGACTTCTCCTTTTACGGTTCCCTTGGCTGCCACTGCCTTTTGCCGCTGGTCGTTCCCGATGATCCCCGATATCAGGATTTGCCCTTTGTTGACGACCTGGTTGACTGACACTGTTTTTTTGCCGGCCTCGGGCAAAATGGTCTGAATGACAGCGCGTTTCTTTGCCACCAGATGGCGCGGACTGAGCGGAGGCGGTATCTCCTGCTCTTCCTTTTCGACCACCTGGATGATGGCCTTGGTTCCCTGGATGCTTACCCCAATCCACGAGGCTTGCGGAATCAGCTGCATCATCTCCCGCTGTATATCCTGCGGTTCTTTTAGTTTGACCTTCCAAACCCCTTCTTTAACCCCCACTTGTGCCGCTGCCTTGATAACCGTTTCCGGATGCAGCTTTTTGGTGCCCATTACCTCTATGTTCCAGACGAATGAGGAGAGCATGTACAATCCGAAGAAAAACAAAGCGACACCCGTTATAAATCCGGCCTTTTTCCGCAAGTGAAGCAGCCAAAACGGAAATCCTTCCCTCTTTTGTACATGCACGCGACAGCCCGTCTCCTTTAAAAGCGGCCGCAAGCGAAAGTAATCCTGAACCAGGATGTCGCAGCTGCTCACCTCTGATCCGACCCTGCGGATGTTCCACACTTGTATCCCCTGTCTTACCGCCATGTTGAGGAACCTTTCAAAACGTTTGCCACGGATCGTAATTGTGATATGCCCGTTCATCCATTCCCGCAGTCCATTGCGCATGATAGTCCCCGCTTTCCTCCCGTATTCACCCTCATCCTCGCCGGGAATGGCAGACCACATGCTTGGTGGTGGCCCCCATCCTTCCTGCGAGTCGTCCCTATGTCTTTTCGAGAAATTTCACCCCGCCAATTCTGCCTTCCAACAATACTTCTTCCGGTAAAATGGCGCGGATGACCAGTTGCTCGCCCGTCACAATCAATTGCCCGTTGGTTAACAGCAAACGGAGCTCCTTCTCACTGAAGTGGAGAACTCCGCGGTGGTTTTCGATATACATCTGCAGATGACCAATCATCGTGATGCGCGGGACTTCGAGAACCACATCTTGCGGTAAATCCAGCACACCTACTGCCAGATTTCGCAACCGGCGGCTCCATCGCCTCATGAGTAAGCCCTCCCTTTCGCTGACGCATCTATGGAGAAAGTAAATCTTCAACAAGAACAGAGCATCTTTCCCGCACTTCTTCTCTTATAACCGTATGCGGCATAGGGAGAGGAACATGCAGAAAACTTCATTTCGCAAACGAGTTAACACAGGCACGAAAACATGACAGCCGGAAAACAAAAAAAGCCCGTCACTCCGCGTCGGGAGCGAGCAGGCTCATCCATCAACCCTGATGAACGGGTTGCTCGGGGCACTTTTGGGAGCGCGAGACGGCTTTCCACTTTTTCAATACACGCTTTACTTTGTCAACCGTACAACCGCAGGCGATCGCTGTCTCATAGACGGACTTTTTTTCATAGACCACGAGCCGAATCACTTTTTGTCGAAATCGGCTCATCCCTTCCAATGCCTGTGGATTCATCACATTCTACCCCTTGTCTTTTCTAAATATTGTAATAGTTTCTCTTTTCTTTAAGAATAGGAGATGGCTTCAATCGACACAAGCAGAGTTATTCGATATGTTTCGACAGCAAAAAACGGAAGAAGCAACGCCTACCGGTGAAGGGAAAAAGAAAAAGCTATCCTGCAAGCAGCACTTTCTGCTTTCAGGATAGCCCTGTGGCTCAAATAAGGTTACAAGCCCCTTCGCACCGGAAGATGAGGGGTACGCGCCCGGGGAGGACCGTAAATCATCGCCCACTTCATCCCTTCTCGCGGGTCGAGCGTCTCTCTCTTCTCTTCCTCTCGCGTTACGGACGGAGCGCCAGCAGACTCTTTTGCCCTCAGCGGACGTTCTGCCTCGGCTGCCGTCTCCAGCTGCGACTTCAGTCGATCAGACTCGCTCCAGCCTTCCGTCTGCATGCTGCTCTCTATGACAGGAGCCGCTTCAGGTTGTGAATCGAGCCGCGTGACTGTCCGCCTTTCCTCCTGCTCCGGCTCCAATGGCCAGCCTCCACTTTCCACCGGTGTCAGCACAGGCCGAGGCGAAGGTTTTTGCTGTCGCTTTTTATCCCCTTTCAAGCCAAACAGCTTATAGCCCAGATAGCCGAGTATGACAAACCAAAACTTGCCGATCAGCGGAATTGCCCAACCCAGCAGATCAAATAACAGATCTATAAGATCGTCCATGATCCCGGCCTCTACTTCTTGTCATCCGGGGTGATCGGTTTCTGTCTGTCACCCGCATGACCGAACGATTGACGCATCTGGGTATCCGCTGAGATATTTTGCAGGTTGTAGTAATCCATTACGCCCATTTTGCCGCTTTTCAAAGCTTCGGACAAAGCGAGCGGCACCTGCGCTTCCGCTTCCACTACTTTTGCTTTCATCTCTTCTACGCGGGCTTTCATTTCTTGTTCGGTAGCGACAGCCATCGCGCGGCGCTCTTCGGCTTTTGCCTGGGCAATCCGTTTGTCCGCCTCTGCCTGATCGGTTTGAAGCTGCGCGCCGATGTTTTTCCCTACATCTACATCAGCAATGTCGATGGACAGGATTTCAAAGGCAGTGCCTGCGTCCAGACCCTTGTTCAAAACCGTTTGCGAGATTCTGTCCGGATTCTCAAGAACATCTTTATGCGCTTCGGAAGAACCAATCGTGGTAACAATCCCTTCGCCTACGCGGGCGATGATCGTTTCTTCGCCCGCCCCCCCGACGAGTCGGTCGATATTGGCGCGGACAGTGACCTTTGCTTTCGCTTTTACCTCAATACCGTTTTTTGCCATCGCCGCGACAATCGGCGTTTCGATTACTTTCGGATTGACGCTCATCTGTACCGCTTGAAGCACGTCCCGGCCAGCCAAATCAATCGCGGCAGCCCGTTCAAAGCCGAGCGGAATATCTGCCCGCTGCGCGGCTACCAGGGCGTCCACAACGCGGTCTACGTTGCCGCCAGCGAGATAGTGACTTTCCAACTGGTTCGTGTCCAGTTCAAGGCCTGCTTTTCTCGCTTTGATCAACGGGTTGACGATCCGCGATGGAATTACCCGGCGCAGACGCATAGCCACCAATGTGATGATCCCGATGCGCACGCCGGACGCCAGGGCAGACACCCACAGCATGACCGGGACGAACGAGAAGAAGATGGACAGGACAACAATTGCCACCGCCACCATAAAAATAAGGGGAATCAATCCGCTTTCCAACATGTACAATCTACTCCTTTTGATCGATTTCCTGAACGACTACCCGCGCTCCCTCTACTTGAACCACGATGATATTCGTACCAGCAGCGATAAATCCTCCTGCGCTTACGGCATCTATCCGTTTGCCGTCGATCTTTACGACACCGGACGGGCGAAGCGGAGTCAGCGCAAGGCCCGTTTGGTTCAGCAAGTCGCGCTGGTCCTTGGGGGCGACATATCCTGCTTCATTTCGCTGCACTTCTCCCAGAATAAACTTGCTAAACAAGCCTTTGATTCCGTACTTCTTGATGAGGATAAACATGACAATCGCAGTGACCAGAACGGCAATTCCCAATGACGCAAGCCCCTGCTGCGTATCGTAGGCCGCCATGATCAGACCGGTGACGATGCTGATAAAGCCAATGGCTCCAACGATGCCCCCCGGCAAAAAGATTTCCATGATCATCAGAAGAATGCCGAGGACGAACAGGCCGATATGCAGCCAGTTGGCGAAACCTGCTACATAATGCCCGAAGAAGTAAAGTCCAAAGGCGCATAACGAGACCGTCCCTGCCACGCCAAAGCCCGGCGCAAACAGTTCAACGACGATTCCGACCAGACCGATAATCAGCAGCAGACTCATGACGACCGGACTTGTAACGACACGGGCGACACGCTCTCCCACTGTCGGTTCGATCGTCTGCAAGCTGTCAGTCTGTACACCCAGGTACGCAAGCAGTTCCGCCTTGTTTGCCACCACCTGATCGGCATATCCGAGCTCTTTGGCCCGGTCTGCCCCTAGCGAGAGGACTGTCCCCTTGCCTTTCAGTCCGGGATACTCGGTATCGATCTCTACCATCGCACGGGCTACTTTCTCATCACGCCCATTCAGTGCTGCGGCCTGCGCCATTTTTTCAGACCAGCCGGAAATGAGCTTTATATCTGCCGCGTTTCCCGCCATATCAATAGGAGTGGCCGCTCCGATGCTGCTTCCGGGCGTCATCACAATCTCGTTTGCATTCAGGGCGATATAGGTTCCTGCGGAGAAAGCCTGATTGTCGATGTAGGCGACCACGTGAATCGGCGATTGCCTGATCAGCTGCCCGATCGAATCGGCAGCCCCGATCTCGCCGCCCGGCGTGTTGATGTGCAGGATAATCAGGTCGGCCTGCTGGCTCTCCGCTTCGGCGAACGCTCTTTTCAGGAAGTTTCCCAAGCCTTGTTCGATCTCATGTTCCACAGGGACCCAGTAAGCCTTGTGATAGGTTTTGGCCTCAGCAAAATGCCCGGCTGAAAAACCCAGTATTGCTACAGCAATGCAAATGACTGACAGTAACAGCCGCAGAGGGTTCACCGTATGCCTCATTGAACGCATCCATATACCTCCTTTCTTCCAGTGCCTGATATATCAGCTATTTAGGTATACGGAAAACATCTCTGATCGTTTCATTTTTCCTGCGCACTTTGACAAGATCGGCTTTTTTTCGCAAAACATCCTGCTTCTGGTAAAAGAAAAACCCAGTCAAACGAAAGACTGAGTTTTTCTGGCGTATCTATATGAGGTTGTTCCTTTTTTACGTTGGTAATTCCTCAGATACTATCTTTTGCACGAGCGTACCGTCAGCTTTCCCCTTTACTTTTGGCATGATGGCGCCCATTACCTTGCCCATTTCCTTTTTGGAAGAGGCACCGGTGGAAGCAATCGCTTCCCGGACGATCTCACGAACCTTGTTTTCACTCAGTTGTTCAGGCATATATGCTGAAAGCACTTCAATTTCTTCTCGTGTTTTGTCGGCCAAGTCCATGCGGCCGCCTTTTTCAAACTCATGGAGGGATTCACGGCGCTGTTTTAACTCACGGGTCAAGATGGTCAGCTCTTCGTCTTCAGACAACTGTCTACCTTTGTTAATCTCTTCGTTCTGGAACGCAGCTTTCACCATGCGAATAACAGAGAGTTTTAGCGCAGCTTTGTCCTTCATCGCTTGCTTCATATCTTGATTGAGTCGCTCCATTACACTCATGATGGGCCCTCCGTCAATTAATACTTGCGCTTACGAGCTGCTTCGGATTTTTTCTTGCGCTTAATGCTAGGCTTTTCAAAGTGGCGACGTTTACGCAGTTCCGCCATCACCCCAGATTTGGCGCTCTCACGCTTGAAGCGGCGAAGTGCGCTATCCAAAGACTCGTTTTTCTTGACTCGAATTTCTGCCATCTGTCTTCCCTCCCTCCGCTAAAACCGTGGGACACCTGTTACCAACAGACTGTCACACTTCATTATAGGACAGAAAACCAAGGCAGGTCAACCTTTCTTTCCAACTTATTCTTGAAAACCTGCCATGAAGTGATAGTGAATATGGAAAACCTCTTGCCCGCCTGATTTTCCGCAGTTGTTTACAAGACGGAATCCATCCAGGTTCAATTTTTCCGCGAGAAGCTGCGCAACCTTGTGAATATGGGCGATCAGCGGCAGATCCTCTTTCTTCACATCCATCAATGTAGGAATCGGCTTTCTAGGGATGATCAGAAGATGAACCTTCGCTTTGGGAGCGATATCGTGAATGACAATGACTTTGTCGTCCTCATATTCAAACTTGGCCGGAATCTCTTTATCCATAATACGCGAAAAAATACTTTTTTCCATAGGAAAATCTCCTCCATCTCGTTCATATTCTCATTTCGGAAGTTGTATGTATTTGTTA
The DNA here is from genome assembly GCF_037834415.1 of Brevibacillus borstelensis. Lineage (GTDB taxonomy): Bacteria > Bacillota > Bacilli > Brevibacillales > Brevibacillaceae > Brevibacillus > Brevibacillus borstelensis_A. Next base: position 30,262 of record NZ_JAUMSJ010000039.1, read on the forward strand.
ATAGCTAGCCAATCTAGAAGCTAGTATCATGATAGCTGAGTTCGCCGGGGCAATGCAATGCCCTGGTGACCCACGGGCGAGGTTTTGCAGACAAAAAAGCCTTGCGGTGTCAGGGCAGGAATGGTAGCATGGCTTCGTAGTTTTCCCCGGTATATTTTGCATTCATTTCTCCATATGCCATCCGTGGTCAACAGCGCTCTTACTTCACTCACTGTATTCCATGATTCTCTTGACGAGAGCAATTGTGAGTGATCGACGGTAGGCGGCAGCAGTTGATTTGGGGAAAAATGTCGAGGCGTTTCGGTCCCTGCTGAAGGGGACGTTATGCACAGAAAAAGGAGATTGTTTACTATGAAGCCAATAAAACTGGAACAAAGCGCCGTCATGGCAGAAGGTCTGGTTTTGTCAGGTGATCCCTCCCTCTCTTTGACCTCTGTTCATTTCGATACGCGACAACTGGACGCTGACGCACTGTTTGTAGCGATCCAGGGCGTGCGAGACGGACACGATTACCTCCTGCAAGCCGTTGAAAAAGGGGCCAAGGGCGCTATCATCTCCAACCAGCAGAAGATCCCGAGAGAGCTCCCGGAAAGCTTTGGACTGATCCTGGTCAACGACACGCTCCGCGCATATCAAAAGCTGGCCAAGAATTATCGCAAGCTCTTTCCCATACCGATGGTGGCTGTTACAGGCAGCATCGGAAAGACGACAACAAAGGATATTGTCTCGCACGTGCTGGAGAGCAAGCTCTCGATCTATAAAACGTATAAAAATCTGAACAACCATCTGGGTGTGCCGTATTCCCTGCTGCAACTGGAGGACAGCCATCAGGCAGCCGTACTCGAGCTGGGGATGAACCATGCGGGCGAGATCGATTCTCTCGCGTCGCTCGTAACCCCTCATATCAGCATCATCACATACATTGGTGAATCCCATCTGGAGTTCTTTGGCTCACACGAGAAAATTGCTCTGGCCAAGGCGGAACTGCTGCCTCATACCAATCCCAACGGCTTTGTTCTGTTGAACGGCGATAATGAGTACTTGCGTAAAATCGCCCATTTGTACCCTGGCAAAGTCCTTTACTACTCAGTCGAGGGTCCCGCCGATATTTGGGCGGAGAGAGTCACGGCAACAGAAACCGGCATGGCATTTGATGTCTGCTTTAAGGGTGGCGACCGTTTTTCCGCATTCCTTCCCCTGTTTGGCAGCCACAACGTCTTGAACGCGCTGCCTGCCGTTGCTATCGCTCGCCATTTCAACATGACCGATGAAGAAATTGTTCAGGCCTTGGCGTCTGTAAAGCTGTCTGCCATGCGCTTCGAACGAAGGGCCTCCGTTACTGGTGCCGTCTATATTAGCGATGCCTACAACGCCAGTCCGACCTCCATGGAAGCGGCCGTATCTACCTTTGCTGACATCCTGCCGGACCGGAAAAAAGTACTGGTTTTGGGAGAGATGTACGAGCTTGGCCCGGACAGCCCGGAGATGCATGCGCAGGTAGGCCGATTCGCCAGCGAGCTCCGCGAACGGTTTTCGCTGCTCGTAGCCATCGGAGAGCTCGCCCGTCCCCTTTACGAGGCATACGAAGGGGAGAAGCGCTTCTTTTCGACCAAGGACGAGGCTGCAGATTTACTGGCCTCCTTGTGTGACAGCTCCCATGCCTTTTTGTTCAAGGCTTCACGCGGACTGGAACTGTGGACACTGCTCGATGATGTGGAAAAGCGCCAAGGGATGAAGTAAGCCAAAAAGCCCCGGAATGGGGCTTTTTTGTTTGGAGACCATTTGGCGAAACCCGGGAGCTTCACCAGTTTTTTCGTCTGAAAATCGTACAGGTACGCAGTGGTCGGGTCCTGTTTGGAAAAGCCGATTTTTTCGCCGTAAACATAACGCCCTGAGGGGGAAATCGCCGCTCTGTGCATAGCTAGGGTATTTTTTTGATACTTGGAAAATAAAAAAGAGCGACTTCTCGCGCTCTTTTCAAACGTTGTACGGAATTGGTTTGAAACGCTACTCCAATTCTTCCGCATCCACGATATTTCGTTGTTTGTCCGCGTGCCGCTCCAATCCGAGCGTCACCAATCGGTCGATCAACTCGCTGTAACCGATCCCGGACTCCTGAAAAAGCATGGGATACATGCTGTAGGGCGTAAAACCAGGCATGGTGTTCACCTCGTTGATGTACAGACGGTCATTGGCTTCGTCCCAAAAAAAGTCAACCCGCGATAAACCCGAACCGTCCAAGGCACGGAATGCCGTTTTCGCCATTTCCGCCATCTGGTCAGCGACGTGCGCGGGGACCTCTGCCGGTATTTGCAGCTCTGTGCCCGCTCCCTTGTATTTTGCTTCGTAATCGTAAAATTCCTTGGCAGCAATCACTTCTCCGACAACAGAGGTAAGGAGCTCCTCATTGCCGAGCACCCCGATCTCCAGTTCGCGCGCTTTCACGGCCTGCTCCACAATCAGACGGCGGTCGAATTTCGCCGCCAGGCTCATCGCCGCGATCAGCTGCTCGCGGTCCTTCGCCTTGCTGACCCCTACGCTGGAGCCCATATTTGCCGGCTTGACAAAACAAGGATAACCCAGCTTCTGTTCGATCCATTCAATCGTCTCTTCCCGCTTTTGTTCCCACTCGGAACGCAGGACGCCTACATATTCCACCTGAGGCAATCCAGCCTGGGCAAAGACGTTTTTCATCATCCATTTGTCCATTCCTACCGCAGACGCCATGACTCCCGCACCCACATAAGGGATGTTTGCCAGCTCCAGCAAGCCTTGAATCGTTCCGTCCTCCCCATTTGGTCCATGCACAACGGGAAAGATGACGTCAATTTCCTGGCCGATGGAAAAGACCGATGCTGGCCGCGTGGCGGGCACCAGCTTCCCTTCCCCTGATCCTTCCCGGTTTTGCATCCCTCCGTCGGACAAGCGCAGCGCATCGACCGCTTCCGGCAATTGTCCCGACAGCTTCGCACCTTTTACCCAACTGCCGTCCAACTGCACATAGACCGGCATGATCTCGTATTTATCGGCATCGACCGCCTTCATGATCGACATGGCGGTACGCAGCGAAACTTCATGTTCCGAGGACTTTCCTCCGTAGATGATTCCAAGCCGTATTTTGTTCCCCATGAACCCTTGCTCCTTTCGCCTCTGCGCGGGCAGAGAGCCTACCCGTCTCTCATTCTCTCCCATGGTATGCAAATGCCCTGGCTCTTTCTACTTCTCTGGCCAATCCATCCTCCAGCATACACAATCCCCCACTCAATTACAAGTAAGGTCAAATGGCACCGGCTGGCATTGCCCCTCATATTCTGTAAACAAACAGACATGGAGTATCCTTTACGGGAGGTATGTCCATGAGGGATTATCTTCTCTTTTGCAACTACTGCCGCATGTACACGTTGCTCCACAGCTACAACCGGGATACCGGCTCGTTTTTGGGTGAGTACTCCCTGCTGCATAATGAATACACCCGAAACAGTATCGTCCTGAATCGCTTTTTGCTGGCCCATGTCGGACACGTGATGCGAGTGATCCCTTCCAAGACAGAAGAGTTTCAGAAAATCATTTGCACAGCCACCCGCTTTCTGCAGGACGATATCGACAAGTTTGTGGAGGAAAGCATGGCGCTTGAAAAATACAAGGAAAGAGACCGGCGCAGCGAACGGGAAATCGGGCTGGTGCAGCTATATATCCTGGAGCATCTGCTCGGACATGAAATAGAGAATATCAGCGGGATTCGCGCTTCCAGCCCGGCAGAAGGACAAGTTCTGCTCGGCCGGGAGCTCGGTTTGAAGCGAGCTTTGGAGCTGCTCAGGAGCGCATTGGCGGAAAGACAGACATCTGAGTAGGCCCCCATTGCAACTTTGCCGGCTAGAGTTACGTATAGACTGATAGAAGGTATAGCCGCAGGGAGGTCGTGTCCATGTTTGAATACAAGTTTGTCCGCGTCGAGTTGTCCCCATTCAGGCGCCGTCCCAAGCAGGATTACCAGGCAATTGTAGCTGAGCACGCCAGACAGGGCTCGAGATTGGTGCAAATTTTCGCTCCGGCTACAGGCGGGGATGGGGCTGCCATGTATTTTGAACTCATATTAGAAAAGCAAGCCTCTTCTTCATGAGCGCCTTGTTTCCATAGCAAAAAGAGCGGGCAATCTATATCCATCCCGCTCTTTTTTATGGCCTCGTACGATTATTTTCGATCCCGCACTTCAAAAATAGCGAACTTCAAGTAATGCGCTTCATCCGCACCGCTGATTTGCGGATGGTCTTTTCCCGCTCCCCGCCATTCAATCAGCCGCAAAATTTTCTTCGCATCGGCCGCCGCCTCTTGAATCGTTTCCAAAAAGAGCTCGGGGGACATGTGATAGGAGCACGAGGCTGTTACCAAAAAACCTCCGGGGCGTACAAGCTTCATGCCATGCAAATTGATGTCCTTGTACCCCCGGCACGCTCCCTTCACAGCTCCGCGGGACTTGGCAAAAGCAGGCGGGTCCAAAATCACTACGTCCCATGAACGCTTGGCTTCGACGCTCTCCCGCAAATAGTCGAAGGCATTGGCCACCACGAAATCGACGCGATGCAAAAACCCGTTTAACGCAACATTCCGTCTGGCCGTCTCGATCGCGTGCTCGGAAATATCCAGCGCCGTCACTTTTTTCGCACCGTGCTTGCAGGCGTTTAGCGTAAACGAACCGGTATGGGTAAAGCACTCCAGCACCTCTGCTCCATCCCAAAACGGATTCTTGACGATTTTCCCCCGGCGATCAACCGGTATGAGCATCGTTTGCTCATCTACCTCTACTTCCTGCATCGTAATCCCGTGAGCCCGTCCCCATCCCTTCATCAGGGGAGCGATGGCCGCCCGGTTTTCCCGCTGGTCGTAGAAAAATCCCGTTTTTTGTCCTTCGACAATATCGACCACATATTTTAAGCCATTTTCTTCAATGGTGACTTCACGCGGACATTCGCCATACATGACCTCTTTGCTTTGGGAGAGGCCCTCCAGTTCACGGACGGGCACATCATTTCGCAGGTAAATGCCAGTCGGCGAAAATACCTCAACCAGCGCATCGCGAATCCAATCCCGGCGCATTTCCATCCCGAGCGAGAGAATTTGGACAACCAGGATGTCCCCGTAGCGGTCCACAATCAAACCGGGCAAAAAATCCGCTTCTCCGTAAATTACCCGGCAAGCCCGCGGGTTATCCACAAATCGGGCGCGAAACTCGGCAGCCTCCCTGATTCGCCGCAGGAAAAACGAATAGTCGATGGTCTCCTGCGGATCGTAGCTGAGAATGCGGACGATCATTTGCGAGGAGGGATTGATATACCCTTTCGCCAAAAAGTGCCCCTTGTGGTTGGTCACCTCCACGATGCCACCCGGTGCTGCCTCTCCTGAAATCTCCAATACCTCCGACTGGAAAATCCACGGATGTCCCGCTTCCAGCCGTTTTTTCCTATGTTGATGAAGCTTTACTTGTGCCACTAAAGTGATCCTCCTTGTCATGCTTGTCTCGGTACAGGCATAGCGTAATATATAACCCGACAGGTAAGGAGGATCGCTTGTGATCGGTGCTGTCCTCGCTCCCTTTACGTTTGGACTGAGCTTTTTTCTCTTGGGTATGTACGCCATGCGAACCGGATTTCAGAATCTGGCGGGCAAGCGCATGGCTGACTGGCTTGCCCGTTTTACCCGTACGCCCGTGCACAGCTTTTGGGTGGGACTTCTCTCCACCTTTGTCCTGCAAAGCTCCAGCGCGGTGACCGTGTTGACTATCGGGCTCACGCACGCAGGCATGATTGGCTTTGCACAGACGGTGGGAATCATCCTCGGAACGAACGTGGGGACGACTGTAACGACTGAACTGATTGCCCTTCGCCTTGAGTCATTTGCCGTTCCGATGCTCTTGGTAGGCGTAGCCATGTGGCTTCTCCCGCACCGACTCCCCCGCTGTATCGGGCTTGTCATCGCGGGCTTCGGCCTGATTTTTCTCGGTATTGACACCATGCAGGTTATGGCCGGGCCGCTGCAGCAATCCGATACGTTTCGCGCCTTGTTTCTGGAAAGCAGTCATTCTGTCTGGCTCGGCTTGATAACCGGCACGATTTTTACAGCGTTGATCCACAGCAGCTCGGCTACTACGGCGATCACAATGGGGCTGATGTCCCACCACATGCTTTCGATGGAAACGGCCCTGGCCATTGTGCTCGGAGCCAACATCGGCACGTGCTTTACCGCCGTGATCGCCAGCTTCGGAACGAATGCGGCGTCCAGGCAGGTGGCGTGGTGCCACACGCTGTTCAACCTTGCCGGAGCCCTCCTGTTTTTGCCGTTTCTTTCTCAGCTTGCCCTGGCCAGCGCATTTTTAACGGACAGTCCTTCGATGCAAATCGCTCACTCGCAGACAATTTTCAACGTGATCTGCTCGCTTGCCGCCCTGCCCTTTACCCGTCAAATCGCCGCGTTCATCAGGTGGATCGTGCCTGACAAAAAAAGGACAACATGAGCTTTCCTTGCGGGTCACAGCGAGAAGGGGATTAAATAGATAGCCGTGACGACTCCTGCCATGATCATCGCTATGCTGGACGCAGCCGTTTGGACTTGCGATACACGGTTCAGGCTGGCCGTTCCAATCGCATGCGCACTCGTTCCGACGGCAATGCCGACCGCCCAGTCATCCTTTACCCCGACAAGCGCGAGGAGGGGTCGTGCAAAAGCAATGCCGGCAATCCCGGTCAGAGCCGTAAAAAATGCGGCCAATGCGGGAACTCCTCCGATGTTTTTGCTCAGTTCAACCGCGATCGGCGTCGTTACCGATTTGGTCAGCATGCTTTTTGTCAGCAAGTCATCTGTTCCAAACAAAAAGCCTAATCCAAACACCGTCAGGATGGCGACCGCGCAACCGGCTGCGACTCCAAGCAGCACACCGCGCCAAATGTGGGAAAACTCGCGTATTTGCTTGGCCAAAGGAACAGCCAGCGCCACGGTTGCAGGGCCTACCCAGAAGGAAATCCAGTCTCCGCCCAGCCTGTACGCTTCCCAGTCTCCATTGATGGCCCACCAGATGAGCCAGGCGCAAACCGATGCCACCAGTACAGGCTGCATATAACGAAAACGGGCAGCCGCAGACATCGCGACCTTATAAGCCGCAAGCGTTACGACAATGGCGAGCAAGGGGCTAAGCATCCAGAGACCTCCTCTCTGCTTCTGCCTGTGATGGAGTAGTTGTCTTTTCCCGTTTCCGATCCAAATACCATTGAATCACTTTGCCGGATGCCACCATGACCAAAGCGGGGCCCAGTACCATTGCCAAAATAAGCGGCAGCGGATTCTCCGCTATTGTCTGCAGGAAGGGCGTCACTCCTACCAGGATCGGCACAAAAAACAGCATCATATGGCGAAGCAGCAGCAGGCTTCCCTTTTCTACCCACTCCAGCTTGACAATCCCGGTGACCAGGGCAAGCGTCAGTGCAAGCATTCCCAGCAGGTTCCCCGGGAGCGGAATGTGAAGCCACTTGCTCGCCATTGTTCCGATTCCATAGAAGGCGAGCAGCAGAAGAATGCCTTTCATGGTCTTCACGAAAACTTGCTCTCCTCTCTCCTCATCTGTTCTCTCTATGGCAAACAACTGCGCCCGGCTCAAGCAAATGCCTTGCCGGGCAGAACCGTCGTTTGAAAATCGCAGAATCTACAGAAGATGATAGCAGACTTTTCTTACTTTATCCTTGGAAAAACGGGAAAAAGCCTGACCACCCAAATACGGTCAGGCTTTCCCATGTTTAGTAGCCGCTGCCCGCTGCTTCCTCACCGTTTACGATGGCGATGCCGGAGCTTGCACCGATTCGGGTGGCTCCCGCTTCGATCATGGCAAGTGCTGCAGCACGATCACGCACTCCGCCGGAAGCTTTGACACCGACCTTATTACCGACTGTTTTCCGCATGAGTGCGATGTCGGCCACGGTCGCGCCGCCTGGACCGAAACCGGTAGAAGTCTTCACGTAATCTGCTCCTGCTTCGACACACAGTTTGCATGCCGTTACTTTTTCTTCATCGGTCAACAGTCCCGTTTCCAGGATCACTTTCAGAGGGACAGCGCCCGCAGCTTCCTTTACGGCTGCCACATCCTGCTTGACGGTCTCCAGATCACCTGATTTGAGTGCGCCGATATTGAGGACCATGTCTACTTCCGTCGCGCCGCCTGCAATCGCATCGCTGGTCTCCGCCACCTTGGCCGCTGTCGTGCTTGCCCCGAGCGGGAAGCCGATCACCGTACATACCTTGACGTCGGTACCTGCGAGCAGCCCGGCAGCGCGTTTTACCCAGTAAGGGTTCACGCAAACCGAAGCAAAATCATGCTCCTTTGCCTCTGCACACAGCTTGTCAATCATCGCTGCGGTTGCATCAGGCTTCAGCAGGGTATGGTCGATAAACTTGTTCAATTTCATGTTCTACACCTCAATCCCGAAATGGTGCAAAGCTAGACGAAGCACGTTATCGTTGTTCCGGTACCCGCGTTTTTGCTGCAGAGCCCACGCTTCTTCCGGAGAGTGCCAGTGAACGGCGTTGATCTCTTCCTCCTGGACAACGATCTCGGTAGAATACGCTTCTACCAGGTAATAGTGAACCTCTTTATTGACCAGTTCTCCCGTGACAGGATGATGGTAATCGTAGTAGATGATGTCCAGCTTTTCTCCCAGACGCCCTCTGACCCCAGTCTCCTCCAATACCTCGCGGAGAGCTGTTTCTTCAATCGTTTCCCCTAATTCCTGCTTGCCTTTGGCGAGTGTTACTTTCCCATAGCGATCTTCGATCAGCATGATCAGCAGGCTGCTGTCCGTTGCCTGGTAGACGACGCCGCCAGCAGAGACTTCCTTCATCCTACCTGTTCCTTCAACTGCATCGGGATCGGTGTGTCGAGAACACGCACAAACGTGCCTTTGCAGTATTCAGAACCTGCTTCATCCAGCCGTACCTTGCAAATTTTGCCGATCATCGATTCGTCGCCGGGGAAAACGAGATTGAGATAGTTGTCTGAATACCCCATCAAGAGGCCGCTTTCGGGAGCTTCTTTATATGGACGTTCGGGAATGACCTCCAGGACGTCTCCGACAAATTGCTTGGCGTATTGAAGCGTCAGCTGCCGGTTCAGCTCCAGAAGCTGGGTCACTCGCTCATGCTTGATCTCTTCCGGAATTTGATCGGTCATCCGGGCAGCAGGAGTGCCTGTCCGCATCGAGTACGGGAACACATGCAGCTCGGCAAAGCCGATTTTTTTAATAAACTCGTATCCGTTACGGAACTGCTCGTCCGTCTCGCCGGGGAAGCCGACGATTACGTCCGTCGTCAAAGCGACGCCAGGCAGCGCCTCGCGAACCTTGACCATTTTTTCGTAAAACTCTGCCGTCGTGTATTTGCGGCGCATCCGCTTCAACACCTCATCATCGCCTGCTTGAAGCGGCACGTGGAGATGGCGCACGACACGGTCAGAATTGTTGATCACCTCGATGACTTCGTCAGTGATTTGACTAGCCTCGATGGAACTGATCCGGATGCGTTTCAAGCCTTCTACCTGATGCAGGTCGACAAGCAGCTTGGCCAGGTTGTAATCTTCCAGGTCTTCCCCGTACCCGCCTGTGTGGATACCTGTCAGCACGATCTCCAGATATCCGGCTGCCACCAGCTGTCTGGCCTGTTCGAGGACGCTTTCCGGTTTGCGGGAGCGCATCAGGCCACGGGCCCACGGAATAATGCAGAAGGTGCAAAAGTTGTTGCAGCCCTCCTGAATTTTCAGCGATGCGCGCGTGCGGTCCGTAAAGTTAGGTACGTCCAACTCCTCGAATTCACGCGCTTTCATGATGTTTGCCACCGCGTTGATCGGCTTGCGTTCTGCGCGAATCTGATCCACGTACTCGATCAGCTTCTCGCGTCCTTGCGTCCCGACAATGATGTCTACTCCCGGAATTTGGGCAATCTCGCTCGGGGATGTTTGCGCATAGCAACCGGTAACAGCGACGATCGCGTCAGGATTGCGGCGGATCGCCCGGCGAATCACCTGACGGCTCTTCTTGTCTCCAGTGTTGGTAACCGTACATGTATTGATCACGTAAACGTCTGCCTCATCCTGTTCAAAATCAACCCGTTCGTAACCGCTGTTTTTAAACAGCTGCCAGATCGCCTCCGTCTCATAGCTGTTCACTTTGCATCCCAATGTGTGGAAAGCAACCGTAGACATTGCACATCCTCCTTTCACTCTCTATCCGTAAACTTGTGAAATTTTTTAAGAATGGCCGCCGTTTTGCTCAAACTGGTAGGATGCGGCCGCCAGTGCGTATTGGCAAGCTGTCTCCGTCCGCAAAATACGGGGGCCGAGGGAAACAGGCCGGATTCCGGCAGCTTCGGCCGCTGCCACTTCCTCCGGCGAGAAGCCTCCCTCCGGCCCGATCAGAATCAGCAGCGAATCTCCCGGGCGCAAAGCTGGCAAAACTTGATGCAGCGTCGTGCCGCCTTCCTTTTCATAAGCAATCACTGCTCGCGTGTACCGGGATGATTCCTGTATGATCCGACGAAAAGAAACAGGCGCCAGAAGCTCCGGCAACACGCAGCGGTGCGACTGCTCCGCCGCTTCCTTTACAATCTTGCGCCAACGGTCCAGCTTATTCGCCTCTTTTTTGGCGTCCAGCTTGACGATGGTCCGCTCCGAGGAAAAAGGAAAAAAAGCGAACGCGCCCATTTCCGTTCCCTTTTGCAGGACCCACTCCATCTTTTCACCTTTTGGCAGCCCCTGTCCAATCGTGATCTGTACGGGAAGCTCCCGCTGTTCGCTGAGAAGCTCCACGACCGTTGCGACCACTTCCTTGCCGGACAAGGAATCGATGCGGGCAATGGCAGAGCGTCCCGCCCCGTCGCTGACGACGATTTTTTCGCCGCTTTTTGCCCGCATCACATGTACAATATGATGAACGTCATCGCCTGTTATCGTGACCTCTTGTTCAGAGAAGAGGTGCGGCTCGACAAAATATCTTTGCATCCCGCCAACCTCACTATTTTATCTTTTTTTTGCGGCAATGGCTACCCAATCATCGATGAAAATGGTTTCCACGATCTCCAGACCAGACGCCACCATCGCGTTTTTAACATCTTGCTCTTTGGCATCAATGATGCCTGAAGCGATAAACGTCCCCTCCGGCTTCAGCACGCGGTAGACGTCATCTGTAAAGCGGACGATGATCTCGGCCAAAATATTCGCTACCACGAGGTCTACCGGTCCATCGACACCTTCCAGAAGGTTGTTTTGTCTGACGGTGATTTTCTCGTGGACCCCGTTCAGCTCCGTATTGGCCTGGCCGGATCGGACGGCCACTTCGTCGAGATCCATCGCCAAAACATGCTCCGCTCCCAGCTTGACCGCTGCGATACTGAGAATAGCCGTACCGGTCCCAACGTCAAACACGCGGTCACCCGGCTGCAAATATTTTTCCAATGCCCGCAGGCAGAGAATGGTCGTCGGGTGTGTCCCTGTCCCGAAAGCCATTCCCGGGTCCATCTCAATGATGACCTCATCGGGACTCTTTTGCTGGTACTCTTCCCATACCGGCTTGATCGTCATCCGGTCGGAAACATGCACCGGCTTGTAATACTTTTTCCAGGCGTGGGCCCACTCGTCCTCGTGGACATCGTTAACGGCGATCGTGCCCTTCCCGATATCCAGGCCATAACCTGTCAACTCGTCGAGCTGCTGCTTCAATTCATTCAGCAGATCTTCGAGCGTACTGCTGTCTGCCGCCAGATACGCCTTGACGAATACGCCCTCGGCCGGAAAATCATCCGGGGATAGCTGGTAGATTTCACCAAATGGGGTATCCCAATCGCGATGCAGTACCTCTGGGTCTTCAATCACAACCCCATTGGCTCCTATCTCATAAAAAAGATTGGACACTGCTTCCACTGCCTCAGCTGTAGTATGGATACTGATTTCAGACCATTTCATGAACTACCAACTCCCCATTTACTCATTTCCTCAGGCAAGACTACTCTCCGCGAATTGCGCGTTTCATTCTCTCAAAGAAGCTTTCGTTGTCTTCTGCTGCCGGTTGGCCAAGCAACTCGCCCGACAGCTCCGCAAATTCCCGCAGGAGCTCTTTTTGTTTGTCGCTCAGCTTCTTCGGCGTGACCACACGGGCCTTTACATGCTGATCGCCACGGCCGTTTCCGCGCAAGAACGGCACGCCTTTCCCGCGCAGACGGAAAAAGGTTTCCGTTTGTGTACCAGGCGGGATTTTCAGCTTGACGCGCCCGTCCACCGTCGGCACCTCGATCTCATCTCCCAATGCCGCTTGGGCAAAAGTGATCGGCACCTCGCAGTAAATATCATTTCCTTCGCGTTCAAAAAACTCGTGCGCTTTCACCCGCAATACGACGTACAAATCTCCCGGAGGTCCCCCGTTGAACCCGGGCTCCCCTTCGCCGGAAACGCGAAGCTGGGCGCCGTCATCCACACCGGCAGGAATGTTGAGGTGAATCTTGCGGCGAACCTTAACCCGTCCGGCGCCTTTGCACGATACGCACTTCTCCTTGACGACCTTCCCTTTTCCTTCGCAGGTCGGACAAACGCGACGGTTGACAATCCGGCCAAACGGCGTATTGGCGGCCACTTCCTGTTGACCCGTGCCTTTGCAGGTATGGCAGGTTTCGACGCCGGAACCCGGTTTGGCTCCAGAGCCGTGGCATGTATCGCACTCGGCTTCTTTCGGAATTTCAATGTCTGTTTCCTTTCCGAAAACCGCCTCCGCAAACTCGATCGAGAGCCCAAACTGCAGGTCCGAGCCTTTGCGCGGCGCATTGGGATTGGCCCGTCTGCCGCCGCCAAAAAACATGTCGAAAATGTCGCCAAAGCCGCCCATGTTGCTCGCGTCGAAGCCGCCAAAACCCCCGCCAAAGCCCTGATTGGGGTCCTGATGGCCAAAGCGGTCGTACTGTGCGCGGGCTTGCGCATCGGACAGAACGTCGTACGCTTCCTTTACTTCCTTGAACTTCGCTTCGGCATCCGCCTCTTTATTCACATCGGGGTGGTACTTGCGAGCCAGTTTGCGATAGGCCTTCTTGATTTCCTCGGTATCCGCATCCTTGGAGACTCCGAGCACCTCGTAATAATCCCGCTTCATCTCCTGAATCACTCCCATGACAGTCAACTGTTATCATAGCATGTGACAGACTCGAAAAAAAGTCAAAGTCAGCGTTCCGTGACTTTGACTTCTTTTCTTGCTATCGCTTACTTACTTTTTGTCGTCGACTACCTCGTAATCAGCGTCCACGACATTCTCTTTTTTCGCTTCGCCGGATGCATCCTGCGCATTTGCTCCCTGTGCGGTTTGAGCTGCTTGTGCAGCCTGCTCATACAGTTTCACGGAGATTTGCTGAACGATCTGGGCCAGTTCGTCCTTGGCTGCCTTGATCTCATCCATGTTGCCGCCTTCCAGCGCCTTTTTCACCTTGTCCTTGGCTGCATTCGCTTTATCGATTTCAGCCTGATCGACCTTGCCCTCTACTTCCTTCAAGGTTTTCTCGGTAGTAAACACGAGCTGGTCGGCTTCATTGCGGACTTCTACCGCTTCTTTGCGCTGTTTGTCTGCTTCCGCGTTCAATTCGGCCTCTTTTACCATGCGATCGATTTCTTCGTCAGACAGGCCGGAGTTGGAGGTGATCGTAATGCGCTGCTCTTTGCCGGTACCCATATCCTTCGCGCGAACGTTTACGATCCCGTTGGCGTCGATATCGAAGGTCACCTCGATTTGCGGGATGCCGCGCGGAGCCGGCGGAATATCGGAGAGCGTAAAACGGCCGAGCGTTTTGTTGTCTGCCGCCATTTGGCGCTCCCCTTGCAGCACGTGGATTTCTACGGATGTCTGGTTGTCGGCGGCCGTAGAGAACACCTGCGATTTGCTGGTCGGAATTGTCGTGTTGCGGTCGATGAGCTTTGTAAATACGCCGCCCAGCGTTTCAATACCGAGAGACAGCGGAGTTACGTCAAGCAGGACAACGTCTGTCACGTCTCCGGTCAAAACGCCCGCTTGCACGGCGGCACCCAGTGCGACTACTTCGTCCGGATTCACGCCTTTATGCGGTTCTTTGCCGGTAAACTTCTTGATCGCTTCCTGTACGGCCGGAATCCGGGTAGAACCCCCTACGAGGATCACACGGTCAATTTCGTTTGCTGAGAGACCCGCGTCCTGCAGCGCCTGACGGGTTGGACCCATGGTGCGCTCCACGAGATGAGCGGAAAGCTCTTCGAATTTTGCACGGGTCAGATTCAGCTCCAGGTGCTTCGGTCCAGATGCGTCCGCTGTAATAAACGGCAGAGAAATCGTGGTCGTCAAAACGCCGGAGAGGTCCTTTTTCGCTTTTTCCGCGGCATCCTTCAGGCGTTGCAGAGCCATGCGGTCTTTGGACAGGTCAATACCGTGCTCCTGCTTGAACTCGCTGACGAGGAAATCGATAACCACCTGGTCAAAATCGTCACCGCCGAGCTTGTTGTCGCCAGAAGTCGCTTTTACCTCGAAAAAGCCCTCGGAAAGCTCGAGGATCGAAACGTCAAACGTACCGCCGCCCAGGTCGTATACGAGAACAGTCTGGTCCTCCGTTTTCTCCATGCCATATGCCAGCGCAGCCGCTGTCGGCTCGTTCACGATCCGAAGCACTTCCAGACCGGCGATTTTGCCCGCGTCCTTGGTCGCCTGGCGCTGGCTGTCGTTAAAGTAAGCGGGAACGGTAATGACTGCCTTGGTGACTGTTTCGCCGAGGTACGCTTCCGCGTCGGCTTTCAGTTTTTGCAAAATCATCGCCGATACTTCCTGCGGCGTATATTCTTTTCCTTCCAGCGTCACTTTGTGGTTTGTCCCCATGTGACGCTTGACAGACATCACGGTGTTGTCCGGGTTGGTGATGGCTTGGCGCTTCGCCGCTTCACCCACGATGCGCTCGCCATTTTTGAAAGCAACTACGGACGGTGTGGTACGGTTGCCTTCGGGATTGGGGATAACGACTGGCTCGCCACCCTCCATTACTGCTACGCAAGAGTTTGTTGTTCCCAAGTCAATACCGATTACACGACTCATACTGTAAAATCCTCCTCACGACTTCACTCACTGGTTTTCATGTTTGTAGTATGCCGGAAAAAAGAACATCGGCTAGGCGTTTACTTTCACCATTGCGGGACGAATGACGCGATCCTTGAATTGATAGCCTTTCTGAAGCTCCTCTACAACCACGCCGGATTCGAACTCAGGGTCCTCCGCCTGCATGACAGCCTGGTGAACATGGGGATCAAAAGGATGTCCCTTCGCCGGAATGGGCGAAAGCCCTTCCTTTTCAAATACTTGAACCATCTGGCGGTAAACCATGTTGACGCCAGTCAAAAGGGAATCGACAGTCATCGCCTCTTTGTCGGCGGACAGCGCCCGTTCAAAGTTATCCAGAACTGGCAGCAGCTCTTCCACCACTTTTTGCGAGGCGTAAGTCGCCAAATCCTCCTGCTCTTTTCTCATTCGGCGTCTCATGTTTTCCATGTCTGCCATCGCTCTCAGCAGGCGGTTGTTGTTTTCCTCAGCTTGCGCTCTCCAGCGCACCGCTTCCTGCTGCCAGTCGATCTGTTCCGCTTGCTCGGAAGCGGGATCGACAGTTTGGTCCGCGTTTTCAGTCGTCTCCTCTGCTGCATTGTCAGGTGAAACATCCTGGGTCATTTTTTCATCGTTCAAGATTCAAATACCTCCTGTGACCGCCGAGGCACCATGGCCGAGACGTTCCCGTATTCCTACTTCTCAAATTCTGATGTCAGCATTTGCGAGAGACCTGCCGCCAAGTAATTCAACACGGTGATTACTTTGCTGTATTCCATTCGGGTAGGCCCAAGTATTCCAACCATCCCCACTGGCTTTCCGCCCAAAGAATAGGATGTGGTAATAATGCTGCACTGTTTAATGGCATCCAGCTCGTTTTCCTGTCCAATCCGGACGGTCAATCCTTCCGCTGGCGCACCAAATAAATGAATCAACTGGTCATTGCGCTCCAGAAGCTCAAGGATATCTTTCACCTTGTTCACATCGCGAAACTCCGGCTGGTTCATGATCTTGGTCGCTCCGCGCAAATAGACGCGATCTGTCTCCTCCTGGGTCAAAGAGTCTTCCAGGATGTGCAGCATTTCTTCGTATTGCTCTACGTGACGTCTCATCTCGCCCGCTATTTCCTGATAAAGACGCTGCCGCAGCTGCCACAGCGGAACCTCGGACAGCTTGGTGTTCAGGATGTTGACCAGCTTTTCGATCTCCTGCGGACGGACGCCGCTGGGAAGATCGATCAGCTTGTTTTCCACACGGCCGGTGTTGGTTACCACGATCGCTACGGCCTGTTCTTCGTTCAAGGGAACGATTTGAATATGTTTCAGCCGATGCTCAAAGATCTCGGGACCAAGCACGATAGCCGTGTAGTTGGTCATATGAGAAAGAATTTGAGCGGTGTATTCAATCACCTGTTCAAAGTGATGGATACGTTCGGCGAACAGCTGTTTCAGCTTTCCCAATTCCAGATCGTTCAACAAATGCGGCTGGATCAGGTTGTCTACATAAAAACGATACCCTTTCGTAGAAGGCACTCGTCCCGCCGAGGTATGAGGCTGCTCCAAATACCCCAGCTCTTCCAAGTCGGCCATTTCGTTGCGAATCGTCGCCGAACTAAAGCCAATGCCATCTTTTTTGGAAATGGTTCGGGAGCCTACAGGTTCGGCCGAATGAATGTAATTATCGACAATCGCATTCAGAATCAATCGTTGGCGGTCCGATAACATGCTGCCCTCGCCTCCCTGTTGTTAGCACTCAAATGTAATGAGTGCTAAATCTACTTAATAAGTTATCAATACGGGAGGAATTTGTCAATGTTTTCCCAGAAACGACCTCCCTTTTTCCGTTCAGACTAGTCGCCCAGAAAGCGGGCGAACACCTCATTTCCCAGAGGCAATGCCGCTTTGGTCAGGCGAAGCCGCCCATCTTGCCATTCCAGCATTCCTTTGGCCACTTCTTCTTCTACGATACGGCCGTACTCTTCCATGATCGTTTTTCCGAACCGGCGGCGGAACCGCTCCACATCCACACCCTCGCGCAGCCTGAGCCCCATGATCATGTGGTCCTCCATCGCTTCCTTCGGTCCAACCGCAAACTGCTCGACACGCGGCAAGCCTTCCCGGCACATTTGCAGGTAAACAGCCAGCGGCCCCGCATTGACATGACGCTCATGATCGACGTATCCATGTGCACCCGCTCCGAGACCGTAATACTCTTCATTTAGCCAGTATGTCTTATTGTGCCTGCTTTCAAAGCCGGGCTTGGCGAAATTGCTGATCTCGTATTGAAGATAGCCATGGCGCTCCATTTCCTCGATCAACAGCAGGTACATCTTCAGCTCTGTCTCTTCGGAAGGAAGCGGCAGCTGATCCTTTTGGTACAAGGTATGGAAGAGCGTATTTTCCTCCACTTTCAGACTATATGCAGAGAAGTGGGTTGTGGGCAATTGAAATGCTTTTTGCAAGGTGTCTCTGAAAATCTCCTCTGTCTGATCGGGCAAGCCGAACATCAGATCAATTGTCAGATTGTCAAACCCGACAGCTACTGCATTCTCTATGCTTTGATACACTTGATCCACGTCGTGAATCCGCCCCAGGCGTTTCAGCAGGCTTTCATCAAATGACTGTACACCGAAGCTGAGCCGGTTCACTCCCAGCTCCCGCATCATTCGCAGCTTTTCCCTGTCCGTCGTACCCGGATTTGCCTCCATCGAAAATTCCAGGTCCGGCGCGGCGTATCTGCCCAGGTGCTCCTCAATCATTCCTAGAAATTTCCTCATCTGCGCATGGTCGAGAAACGTGGGCGTTCCCCCTCCGACAAAAATCGTTTTTACCTGGCTGACCGGCCATTTCGCAAAGGTCAGCTCCATCTCCTTTTCCAATGCGTCCAGGTAGTCCGAAATCAACTGCGGGTTATTGGTGACAAACGAGTTGAAGTCGCAGTAATAGCATTTATTGGTGCAAAAGGGAATGTGGATATAAACAGATTGGGGAGCCAAAATTCTTCCCCTCCTTTATTCGA
>NZ_JAUMSJ010000040.1:0-47555 GCF_037834415.1 Brevibacillus borstelensis
GGCTTTCCTCAAAGAGTTGTTGAAGTTCTTTGCTCTCCTGCTGTAGTTGTTGGATACGCTCGAAGTCTAATACAAATGCTTTTTGTGGTGTGTTCTCTGTCTCCGGTTGAGGAATTTTACTTCCTTCGGATTGAGAACTTCTGTCTTGAACCTTTTTAAATCGAGTTTTAGATGCTGAAATCTTGGAAAACCTATCAACCATTCTCTCTTTTAGTCCTTCTGGCAACTTCTCCTCGTTCACTTTGAGTTGTCTCTTCTCTCCTTTAACAATTCTTGTAACATTTTCAGCTAGCCTAAAAAGAGTAGTTACATCATCGTATAATTCTTGAGTTGGTCTTATCTCTACGGTTTCTATAAAATACTCTCTTTGTGAGATATTCCGTCCGATTACCGCGCTCCCAAAGAGATAATTGCTTTGTGTCCCCTTAACCTCTTTAAACCACCTTTCCATATACGAGATACCTTGTTCTTCAAATGCCTCCCGTAATAAGGGGATGCTTTCCTTAAATATTTTGTAAATTTTACTTTTATTCGCCCTAAAGAACTCAGTCTCACGATATCCATTGATATATTGCTTCCAAAGGGTGATGGATATAGTTTCTAAAGAAACGGACTTTTCTAATAGACGGTCATATAGTGAATTTGTTCTGACTGTTGTACTGTCCCACTCTTTAGCAAGTTCTTTTTCATCCAATTCGATAAGAAAATCATGTATCCAAGATCTCAGATAATGCTCCACTTTGGAGTTTCTTTCCTTGTAAGCCTCAAGCAATCTAACCATCATGGAAACATTAAAGGCAGCATTTTGATTAAAAGAGTAGTTGATTAACTCATATGTAAAAAGAATAAGATAACTTAAATCCGTGTTAAGATAATTTCTATGGAGTACCTGATTTCTCCAATAAAAATACCATTCTTTTTGTTTCTTATCTAATTGATTAAACGTAGTCCAATATGCCATGAGTGATTGGTGAACTGCAGGTTTTCCTTCTTCAATTGCATATTTTATTGAGTCTTTAAGAAAGTCTATAGAACTATTCGAGTATGAAATTTCAAATGTAATCCCATACCCTGTTTCAAGTTTCTTCTTCTTTGAATGAAGTACATTTCTAATATCATCGAGGATGTGTTGTGGGGTCTTCAGATGTGCATATTTATCGAGAATAATTTCATTCTCATTGTAAAATAATTTCAACTTGTTCATTTTTTCCTTTATAAACTTACCATTATCTATTGATACTTTACTCTCTAATCTGTTCTCTTGCGCTTTCAAATGGGAGTTTATAGGAACTATGGGGGAGTTCTCTATAGAATTGTTTTTCTCCATTACCCACTTCCTAATAAATAACAAATCTATCCAACCTAGGAATAATGGTATGTAGGTCCAGCAAAAGATTAGATAAAATACAGCTCGTTTGTATTTTCCTATATAAAACAAATGTGCACCTAAGCCTCCTAAAAAAATTGCTAATATGTAGGCTGCACTCGTTGATTTCCGTGAATTCATTATTTCACCTCAATGAGAAATATTCTCTAGGACAATTATCTACCATTTACCTATATTTAACAACCTATTTTGAGGCGTAGCTACCTTTCCGCAAGGATGCCGTCGAAAAACGAAAAAACCACCTTCAACAGGTGGTATCCTCGCATAAGTAAGGTGGAGGCGGGGGGATTCGAACCCCCGTCCGAAAACAGCGATACATAAGCATCTCCGAGCGCAGTCGCTTTATAGAATTTCGGTCAACAACCTGCGAAACGACACGCCAGCTGAAGACCTAGCCTGATTGTTCTTCTTCCTTTGGCCCCAGGCGGAGACCTCCGGCGTATCCCACTAAAGTTGAGCGCTAGTCATGCCACATGGGCGATGGAATGGTAGCGCCTCACTGGTTATTAAGCAGCGAGAGAAAGTTGTTTGTTGCCAGTTAATGGCGTTTGCGTTGATGACGAGGTCCGCAACCCCCCGGCTCGCTTCTTATGCTCTACCATCCCCGTCGAATCCAGAACGCCCCCAGGATGGAAAAGATCGCGCCGCCGATCAGGCAAGCGACGATGGTTGTCAAAAAGGCAATGAGAGCCTTCTATAACAAATCACTTTTAAAAACAGAGAATAATCGTCTAACAGCAAGAGCTCGCCTTGCCAAGCTTTGCCGAGATAAAAAAAGCCCAGGCGAAAACGGAAACGGTTCCACACCCAGACGTTTGATTTGGCATCACTCATTGCTCTTTTACTATAGCACATGAACGATACCCTTCTCAACGCCATATTGGTGGCAACCTTGCCAGTGTGCGCCAGCTTGGCTTACATAAAACACAGCCACGTTGCGTCGGTCTTTCGAAGGCAAGAGCTGCGGTCCTATCGCCCGACCTGCTGCGGTTCAAACCGAGACGGCCCCCGCTGCCCGGCAATACTGCCTTCCCTAACAGCTTCCTACACCTTCTGCCGCTCCCGCAGCGCACGCTCCACTTCACGCGCAGCATCCTTCTTCTTCAAATCCTCGCGCTTGTCGTAGTTCTTCTTCCCTTTGACCAGCGCCAGCTCCACCTTGGCCCAGCCGCCCTTGAGGTAGATGCTGAGCGGGACGAGCGAATAGCCGCGTTCCCGGGTGAGACTGTTCAGCTTGAGGATTTCCAGACGGTGCAACAGCAACTTGCGCGTACGCTCCGGCTCGTGGTTGAAGCGGTTGCCCTGATCATACGGGCTGATGTGGACATTGTACAACAGCATCTCGCCATTCTGGATGCGGGCAAAGCTGTCCTTGAGCTGTATGCGTCCGGCCCTCACGGATTTGATCTCCGTCCCCGTCAGGGCGATGCCTGCTTCGTAGACTTCCTCGATATGGTAGTCGTGGCGCGCTTTGCGGTTTTGAGCCAGCGTTTTTACACCTGTTTTCGGTTTTGACATGGAGATCACCTCGCTTGGTACCGGATGAAAAAATATGGTATCTGTTAGTATAGCAAAAAACGCCTAATACAGCAATACCATTTTCCTTGTGACAGCTGTTTTGAGCGGAATTGAGTGGCTTTGAGCGGATTCCAGTAGATTTCAGGGATTTTCAGCGAATTCCAGCAGATTCCAGGGATTCTGGCAGCTTACAGATGAGCGGCTTTGAGCTGCTCTGACAGCCCGGTAAACAAAGAGACGGCGGTGCTTTACCGCCGTTTCCTCTTCGCCTGGCCAGCTACGTTTTTGCGCTTCTTTTTCTTGGAGCGGACAAAGTCCTCCCAAAACGCTTTCTCGCGCGGAGCTCCTTGCTCTCCTTCGGCACTTCCCAGCGCGACAACCTCGCCCGCACCTTCCAGGTCCGCTTGCGGTTTGACGTTTTGCCGGTATGTCTTTTGCCCTCGTTCTTTGAGCTTCTTGCGGAAAGCTGCCGGGTGCAGCTCTCTTTTCGCTTCCGGCTTTTGCTTTGCGGAGCGCTCCTGCTTGGATTTTCTGCCCGAACGCTGTCCGCCTCTGCCGTCGATGACCTTTGGTCCTCTCTCGCGGCCGCGGAAGCCTCCCGACTTTTTCATCCCGACGATTTCAAAGTCGATAGCACGCTCGTCGACGTTGACGTTGGAAACCCGTACCTGCACCACGTCGCCGATGCGGAACTGCTTGCCTGTCCGCTCGCCGATAAGCGCGTACGCTTTTTCATGGTAATGGTAGTAATCATCCGTCAAAAAGCTGACGTGGACCAAGCCCTCGATGGTATTGGGCAGCTCGACGAAAATCCCGAACGAGGTGACGCCCGAAATGACGCCCTCGAACTCCTCGCCGACGCGCTCCAGCATGTATTCCGCCTTTTTCAGGTCGTCCGTCTCGCGTTCGGCATCCACGGCCAGACGCTCGCGCTGGGAAGAATGCTCGGCGATGAGCGGCATATGCTCCTGCCAATGCGCCAGCCGCTTTTCGGACAGCCCTCCCTCCAGCGATTCGCGGATTCTGCGGTGTACGATGAGGTCGGGGTACCGGCGGATCGGGGACGTGAAGTGCGTGTAGAAGTCCGTCGCAAGCCCGTAGTGGCCCAAGCTTTCCGCTTCGTAGCGCGCTTGCTTCATCGAGCGCAGCATGACGGTGCTGATGATGACTTCCTCCGGCGTCCCCTTCACTTCTTCCAAAAGCTGCTGCAACGCGCGCGGATGCACCGTATTGCCTTTTCCGCGAACCGAGTAGCCGAAATTGGTGACGAACTCCATGAAGGCCTGCAGCTTTTCCTCTTTCGGATCTTCGTGAATCCGGTAAATAAACGGCTCCTTCATCCAGTGGAAATGCTCGGCCACCGTTTCGTTAGCGGCCAGCATGAATTCCTCGATGATGCTTTCCGCGATGGAGCGTACCCGGAAACCGATGTCTGTCGGGGTGCCCTCTTCATTGACGTAAATTTTGGCCTCGCGGAAGTCGAAGTCGATCGCGCCCCGAGCCATTCGTTTCGCCCGCAGCTTGCGGGCGAGTTCTTCCATCTTGCGGAACATCGGGACGAGCTCCTCGTATTTGGCGATGAGCTCCTCGTCATTGTCCTCCAGGATCTTGCGGATATCCGCGTAGGTCATCCGCTCGTTGGTGCGGATCACGCTCAGGAAAATATCGTATTTGACTACGTTGGCCCCCGCGTCCATCTCCATGTCGCAGCTGATCGTCAAGCGATCCACCTTCGGGTTGAGGCTGCAAATGCCGTTGGACAAGCGATGGGGCAGCATCGGGATGACCCGGTCCACCAGGTAAACGCTGGTGCCGCGGCGGTACGCTTCCTGATCCAGCGCCGAATTTTCCCGCACGTAGTAGCTGACGTCCGCGATATGGACGCCGAGCCGGTAGTTGCCATTGGGCAATAGCTCTATGGAAACGGCGTCGTCCAGGTCCTTGGCGTCCGCTCCGTCAATGGTGACCATCATGCGGTCGCGCAAATCGCGTCTTCCCTTGATCTCCTCTTCGGAGATTTGGTCCGGCGCCGCTTCCGCTTCCGCGATGACATCCGCCGGGAAAGCCTCCGGCAATCCAAACTTGCGAATGATGGAAAGAATGTCTACACCCGGGTCGTTTTTGTGGCCCAAAATTTCCGCCACTTCGCCCTCGGGATTGACCCGTCCTTCCGGGTAACGGACGATTTTGACCACGACCTTGTGTCCGTCCACCGCTCCGTTGTACGCCTCTTTCGGAATAAAAATGTCTTTCCCGATCCGCTTTTCGTCCGGAATGACAAAAGCGTAATGGTTTTCATCCTGGAACGTCCCCACTACCTCGGTGATGCCCCGCTCCACCACGCGGATAATTCTGCCCTCCGCGCGGTTTCCGCCGCTTATTTTTTCCATCCTCACCAGGACGGTGTCCCCGTGCATAGCGCCATTCATGTCGTTGGCGTGTACGTAAATATCGTTCTGGTCAGGTGTGTCGGTTATGACAAACCCAAAACCTTTGGGATGATTTTGCAGTTTCCCCCGGATCAGATTCATTTTTTCAGGCACACCGTAACGGTCGGTCCTCGTTCGTATGATCTCCCCGCGATCCTCCAGCTGGTTTAACGTTTTCACCAGTTGTTTAAAATCGTCGGAGTCCGTGATCCCGAATGCTGCCTCCAGCTCGGCCACCGTCATGGGATGGTACGCCTGCTCCCTCATGAACGCGAGTATATCTTGTTCTTTCATTCTAAACCTCCTCTGCCGCGAATACGTGTCTCGCCAGCTTCTCTTACTATGTAGTATTCGCCGCTCGCGCTCACGGCAAACCAAATAGAGAAAAAGACAGCAAGGTAGCCTTGCTGTCTTCGACAAATCGTGCTTTATGCTCCGCTCTTCAAGAAATAACCGAGCAGGATGGAAAACACCATGAATGCCACTGCAAAGATAACGGTCAGCTTTCCGAGCAATGCGTCAATCCCGCGGGCTTTTTGTTTGCCCATCATTTGTTCCGCGCCGCCGCTGATCGCGCCGGAGAGGCCGGCACTTTTGCCGGATTGAAGCAGGACGACAATAATCAAGCCGATACTTGCGATTATAAGCAAAATTTTTGCTGCCAATGCCATGTTTATTCACCTCAAGACATATTTCCAAGGCGTAAGAATTGCAATTGTTGAACATTCTATGAAAGAATGTTGCTAAGCCTTTTGGGTAAGCGTGTCCGGTTTTACTCATTCATATGCCGCAGATACGGCAGATAAAATGAAGACCAGCATCACTACTTTATCATAAACAAGCGCGATCAGCAACCTGCTTTCCCGTTTAGATTGTTTCTATTAATAATTGTGTACTTTCTTTGTCTGTTTTCGGGTTTCCTTGCATGTGTCACGATTTTGCCGTAAAATTGCATGTGTACTGCTATACTCGCCTTAGGAGGTCTTTGTCAGATGGCTGGTTCGAACAAAAAAGACATGAATCAAAATGACGTAGTTGATTCCGCGAAGGCCTTTTTTGCTTCGTTTGGCATCTTGTTTCTTGTATTCCTCATCGCACTCGTAGGATCTGCTATTTTCCCGCCGCAACACGGAGAACAAGCCAATGGTGGCGAAGCACCGACTGCCAACATCGACGCGCCAACCGTGTTCAAACAAAACTGCTCCTCCTGTCACGGCCAGAACCTTGAAGGTATTTCAGGGCCGAATCTGACCACGGTAGGCGGCAAGTACAGTGCCGACGAAATCGCAAAAATCATTAAAGAGGGTAAAGGCGGCATGCCTCCTGGCCTTCTGAAAAAACAACCGGAGATTCAAGCGGTTGCACAGTGGCTGTCCGAACATAAATAGTACATAAGTCATCCTGCCACCTGACAAAACACCGAAGCAAGCACGTCTTCGGTGTTTTTCTCGTTTTTTGCAACCTTTGTTTGAACACCTCGCCAAGGAGGAGTATTCATGACCAGCGTTTTGAGCCTGGACCATCTGGGAAAACGGCTCCCGACACCGCCTCATGCCTGGCTGTTTTCCGATATAACCGCAGACATAGCTTCGCCTGAAATTACGCTGATCATGGGTAAATCCGGTCAAGGCAAAAGCACGCTCCTCCGTCTGCTGGGACTTTTGGACATGGCAGACGGGGGGACGATCCGCCATTTGGGCAAAACCCCGTCTGAGTGGGGACCGGAAAAATGGAGAATGTCCGTAAGCTACGTCGCTCAGCACCCGGTCATGCTGCCCGGCAGCGTGGAAGACAATTTGCGGGCGGTCAGCCGTTTGCACAAACGCCCTTTCGAGTCAGAACAGGCCCGGACATGGATGGAAGCCGTGGGCCTCGGTGAGATGGACTGGAGCAAGCAGGCGGCACAGCTTTCCGGGGGTGAGCGGCAGCGTGTCGCACTGGTGCGGTCTCTCCTGCTGCATCCCGCCGTGCTGCTGCTGGACGAGGTTACAGCTTCTCTCGATGCCATCAGCAAGCGGGCTACAGAGGAGCTTCTCGTAGACCTCCATCGCCGCGAAGGCACCACTCTGCTGTGGATCACGCACGACTGGGAACAAGCCCGCTCAGTCGGTCAGCGCATCTGGTTTTTGGCTGGCGGCCGGCTTCTCGAAGACTCTCCAGCCGAGCGCTTCTTTCAGGGACCGCAGACACCGGAGGCCCAGGAGTTTCTAGCCGTTCACCTTGCGAAAAAGGAGGATGCGCCATGTCATCCATGAGCCTGTGGTTTTCTTTTACCTTTGTCGTGATCGCCCTGTTTCTGTCCATGTGGCAAAAGCTCGGCCTGGAAAAGGAAATTGCCGTCGGAACGGTGCGCTGCGCCGTGCAGCTGCTGGCGATCGGCTACGTGCTGCAGTTCGTCTTCCACACCGACCACCCGATCTACCAAGCGCTGGTAATCGCGATGATGATCGGCGTAGCCTCCTGGAACGCATCCCGGCGCGGAGACGGCCTCCCGGGAATCTTGTGGCGCGTCGCCGCTTCCCTGACCGTGACAGCGACGCTGACGATGAGCCTGCTGCTTGTGCTGGGTCTGATCAAACCGACGCCCCAGTATTTGATCCCGATCACGGGCATGATCATCGGGAATTCGATGATCGTCGCCGGCCTGTTTCTCAGCCACATGAAACGCGAGACAGAGACCGCCCGGGGGGAAATCGAAGCCTTGCTTTGCCTGGGTGCAAGCAAGCGCCAAGCGATCCACGAGGTGTTGAAACGAGCGGTAAAGGCAAGCATGATCCCCACCTTTGACACGATGAAAACCATCGGCCTGGTCCAGCTGCCCGGTACCATGACCGGAATGATTATCGCTGGAGCCAACCCATTGGATGCGGTTCGCTACCAGATCCTGATCATGTTCGCCTTTTCCTCGTCCGCGGCCATCTCGGCCGCCCTGATCAGCGCGCTCGCCTATTCCTCGTGGTTCACCCGCGAGTCTATGCTTCGGCCGTGAGTCTGCGGCTCTAAAAACCGTTCAAATCTGATTTCAGCTCATGCTCCGGCCGAAACCTGTGTCTCCGCTCGTCTGGCCCATCGGAGCGCGGCATCCCGCACATCAAAAACGCCCGAACATGGAAGCTCGGGCTCTGCAATAAACGGCAAATGATCGGGCCTCTGCTATGGGCCCGATTGCTTTTTCCATTTCATATACACGCAAGAGGCGCTACTGCTTATCCTTTTGCCTCTATTCTTGTTTTCTCCCATTTGCCATCCTTCAAGACAAACGCAGTCGCAATCCCTTCCCCGCTATGCTTTTTCTCAAGAACATACAGTTTTTCATGGGAATCGTGAAGATAGATGATTGGTATCATATCTCCACCTTTCAGATTTTTGATGTTTGCAACTGCTTGTACTTCCTCAAACAAAGCACGGTCCATTTGGAAAATTAGCGTCTTTTTCACCGCTTTGTATTCCGAAAGATCAATTCCGGTATCATAGGCAATGATACGTACCGCTTGTGCCTCATCCGCATCCAACTGTTTCAGCATCTCCACATTCATTTCCGGCTTCTTCTCAACCATTTTCCAATCCACTGGGTTATCGCTTGAAGAATCAGCACTGGAAATCGCAACAGGAGACCCAGATGAAGTCATCGCCGCGTAAACGGGGCCCGTAGCAAGTATTACGCCAAGCAAACGGAGAACGGCTATCTCTTTCAGCATCCTTTCATAAACACCTCCCTTTACCGAATTTACAATCTCGTTTATTATTTCATAAATCTTCCATTTAAGTAAGCAGACCCGATTAAAATCATCCAAAGAAAGTTGCTTGATACATTTCCAAATAATCACCAATGCTAAGGAAGCAAGATTTCAACATTCCTTCCTCCCTCTCGCTGCCCCCTCTTCTTTGCTTTGCCGACAAAAACAAAAAGATGGTAGAGATGAAAAAGGAGAACATGCGAAGGTCTTTGGGACACCAACCCAGGCTCCCGTTCAAAAGGGGAACACGCTTTTAGCGTCCAACCCTGAGACACTTCCTGAATTCGCTGTTTTTGGACGCGGTTCCCCTTTTGAACGGGAGCCGGACAGGCCGACCCCAGAGAAGTGTCCCACCGCACCCTGAGCATGTTCTCCTTTTTCATCTCCTCCGCCAAAGCTCGGCCCAAGCCAAACCACAACAAAACCGCGTTCAAAGCGAAAAGCTGAAGATGATCCCAAAATTTTCTCCAAAAAAACTGTAAGATTTAAAAAGCTGCATCGTCCAATTACACATACAAGAACCGTAAAAGGTGGGGAACACGTGGACAAGAAAGCACTCATCGAACAATGGTTCCTGCGCTACGGTGACGAGATATACAAGTTTCTCGTGTACTACACAGGCACCGCTGATGTGGAGGATTTGGTCCAGGAGGTCTTTATCAAGGCCCTGCAAGCACTGGACCTGTTTGAAGGAAGAGCCCAGCCCAAAACCTGGCTGCTGTCGATCGCCCGCAACACCGCGATAGACCACCAGCGCAAACAGCGCTTGCGCAAATGGCTGCCGGACAGTTGGCTGGGAGACGTCCGCGACGAGCGGAAAACGCCGGAGGAATGGCTGGACCTTCACGAGGAGCAGCGCGAGCTTTATCGGTCCCTGCAGCAGCTGAAGCCTGCTTTCCGCGAGGTATTGATCCTCCGCGGCATCAAAGAGCTGTCTGCCAGGGAAACGGCCGACATTTTGCAATGGAGCGAAAGCAAGGTCAATGTTACCTACCACCGAGCCTTGAAAGCGATGAAAGACATATGGCAATTCAGGGAAAAAGGAGGGTTCGGCAATGCCGTCAAAGTACGATGATCAATGGTTGGACGATTTGCGAAATCTGCCCGACATCAAACTGAATCAACAACAAAAGGAGAAGATTATGAACGCCATTCGCGAAACAGATACAAGTATCGGAAAAAGAAGCTCCCGTCATGGACAAAAAAGCTCGTATCGCCTGGCGACGCTGGGCAGGACAGCAGCCGCCTTTTCTTTGCTGGCCGCCACCGTTTGGCTCGGCAGTCAACTGATCACCTGGAAGCAATCGGCGACACCAGATTCGACTGTCCCGGCCCCCAATCAGCAGCCAGCCGGAAGTTCCCATCAGGGGGGCATGTCCCAAGGGAATGGAGCCCCGAACGACACGGGAACGGAGACCGGCACAGGGGAGGGCGCTCCAATCGCATCGAACGACAAGGAAGAGAGCCTGATCCGCACGATTCAGGAAAAAGCCGTTCGTGGACAATCGTTCATCCAGGACCTCACGTTGGAAAAATCCATGTACGACGAAATCGAGCAGGCTTGGGGCAAGCCAGACCGCACCGATTACACCAATGGCATCACGTATGCGACATACGGAGAAAAAGGGGTTGTCCTGGGGTACAACAAGGGCATGCAGATCGTTGACATCCGCAGCAAAAGCTCTCAGCTGCACTACCTGTCCTCGGCAGAAGTAAAGCGCGTGCTCGGGGAGCCGGATCGCGCCATCCTGTTGGCAGGCCAGACGATTCATATCTACAACGTCACAGACAAATACCAATTAAAAATGGTCTACCAGGGAGAAGATGACGGCAAAAACGAACTCCGCGCTGTCCGCACCGATGTGTTTTACCCTCGGGGAACCGTCAATCTGATGCAGGCCGTCACCACGCCAGAGCTGGTGCAAAGCATACGAGAGCTTGCGAAAGAGGGCCGACTGTACGGCGTGGAATACCCTGTGGAAACCAGCGTCTTTGACACCGTGGAAAAGGACTGGGGTCGATCCGACAGGCTTGGCGGGGTTAACGGCATTACGTATGCCAGCTACCGGACGCAAGGAGTCGTCTTCGGCTTTAACAAAGGAATGCAGCTTGTCGATATTCGCAGCTACGATACCCGCTTGCAGGACCTGTCGCTCACTGATGTGACATCCACCCTCGGCAAGCCAGACGTTTCTGCCGTCGTGTCCGGTCAAACGATTTACACCTATAAAGCAACCGACAAGTACGAATTGAAATTCGTGTTTTCCGGAAAGGCAACCGGCCAAAACGCAAACAAATTGCTTGTCGATCACGTAAACGTCTTTTATCCGAAAGGCGCCGTCAATATAATGGCACAATAACGAGAAGTTCTTTGCCACAAAGCCGCTTCCCACTTTTACGGGGAGCGGCTTCTTTATGCGGTTTTTGTTTGAGCGTATTTCTCCTGCTCCTTTTTCCTACTCGTGTATAAACCATTTATGCCCAAGGTCAAAAAACACCCGGAATTGAACAACTGCAAAATAAACCAGGTCCAGGTCCATTGATAGTTGGGACCATTTCCAACAGGACCGACACGAGGCTGATATGACTCCCATAATCCTAAGAACGCAAATACCATCATGATGCCAGCGATACAAATGAGGAACATGGCACGCGCTTGCGACATTCTCCATCCCCCACTCTTTCGGGTTTCTTTCTCGTCATGGTGATTGTCCTGCTCCCGACATTACATTTTAGCATATTATGGTAACGTATTTCGCCCATTCCGCATTTCCTCCGATACTCAACAAAAAAGCTGCCAGGAAACATCTCCTGACAGCTGGTGACTTCTTCTTTAAAACGAGATGGCACAGCATACGCCGTGCCGCCTCTTTGTCCTTGAACCAGTTTACTGACCGATAATGTACTTCTCCAGCTCATCCAGCACCATGTTCGCGCAGATGACACCGCCGGAGGTGTTCCAAACAACGTCGTCCACTTTGAAAGCTTTGTTGTTTTTCACGACTTTCAGGTTTTTCCAAAGCGAATCATTTGTCCACTCTTGTTCCAGCTTGCTCGCTTGTCCATCCCCGGTTTCGTAGGAGAAGTAGAACATGATGTCGCCGTCCATTTCCGGGATGCGCTCTTTCGTTACCTCATCTGCAAACTTGTCTTTATCCTGAGCGGCAGGACGGGCTACGCCCAAGTCTTTCAAGATAGCGCCCAAGAACGTGTCTTTGTAGTAAATGCGTACGCGTCCAGGCATGAAGCGAACGACAGACACTTCCGTCTTCAGCTTGTCGCCGGCTTTTACTTTAAAGTCTTCGACTCGTTTGTTCCAATCGGCAAGAACCTGTTCGCCCTCGGCTTTCTTGTTCAGGGCTTCCGCATACAGCATAAAGTTCGCTTTCCAGTCGCCGCGCGGCTCTTCTACAAATACAGTAGGAGCGATCGCTTTCAATTGCTCGTAGATTTTTTCATGACGGAATTTCATACCGAGGATCAAGTCAGGTTTCAACGCCATGATCGCTTCCAGGTTTGGCTGGGATTCGGAACCTACTGCTTTGGTGCCTTCCAGATGCGGTTTCACCGGCTCATAAAACTGGGTCGGATCGGTAAAGGAACCAACGGCCCCCACCGGTTTCACACCAAGCTTCACTACAGTCTCTACGCCCTGCGCAGTCAAAACGACGACGCGCTGCGGTGTTCCTTTAATAGTCGTTTCGCCCATGGCGTGCTTCACTATGTATTCCTTATCGGAACCGCTCCCGCCTGCGCTGCCGGAGGTTTGTCCGGCCGGTTGCGTTTGGTCCGCCGGTTTTTGCTCCGCCTGTTGGCCGCCGCAGCCAGTGACAATCAGCAGAAGAGCCATGAGAACGGAAAAGAACATCTTTCCTTTGATCCCCTTGTATGTACGTTGAAACATGATGATGACTCCCTTCGGGTTGTATTCGAATCAATGAGAATGAGAATGTGTATCACTGACACTGAATATCCTACAACCAAGCCCGGGAGGAAGTCAACAACAAATTGATAATGACTCTCAAAATCATTGACAAGAAAAATTCCTACATCTACACTTATCTTTGGATACGCTGTACGCAGCTTATAGAGACAATACAACCTAAGGATGAAAACCTTCTATGAAAGCCTTGCTATCCAATACCTATTTGAAGATTTTGGGAGTGGGATTCTTCCTCTTGCTTCTTGCGTACTTGAGCTACGCCAGTCTCGTTTTTGGCATTGTGGAAACAAGCTGGCATACAGCAATCGAGGCCTTTACGCAGTTTAATGGTTCCAATGAACATATCGTCATCAAGGAAGTGCGTGTCCCTCGCGTCCTCAACGCTTTGGCTGTAGGGATGTGTCTGGGGATTGCCGGGACGCTGCTGCAAGCTTTGACCCGCAATCCGATCGCCGATGTCGAACTGTTCGGGCTAAATGCGGGGGCCGCTTTCTTTGTTGTGGTGGCCATCACTTTTTTGGGCATCAGTTCTTTGACGCAGTTTACATGGATCGCCTTTCTCGGGTCTGCCGTCAGCGGCGTAGTGGTCTACCTGCTCGGTTCTCTCGGAAGGGATGGGATGACGCCTGTCAAGCTTACCTTGGCCGGAGCAGCCATTACCGCTTTGGCCGCTTCCGCCCGTCACGGCATGATGGTCTTAAATGAAAAATCCGTGGATGAAGTGCTGTTCTGGCTCTCAGGGTCTGTCGGCGGACGGAAGCTGGAATTTTTGACGGCACTCTTTCCTTATATGATCGTCGCCTGGATCGCCGCCTTTCTGCTGGCCAGGCCGATCCAGACCCTGCTGATGGGAGACGACGTCGCAAAAGGCCTCGGCCAACGCACGGTAATGGTAAAGCTGGCCGCAGGCGCCACGATCGTCCTGCTGTCGGGCAGCTCCGTCGCTGTAGCCGGTCCGATCGGCTTTGTCGGATTGGTCACGCCCCATCTGGCCCGCTTTCTCGTCGGGATCGAGACGCGCTGGGTGATGCTGTACAGCGGCCTGTTGGGAGCGGCGCTCCTTTTGGCTGCCGATATCGGCGCTCGTTTCGTCGCCAAGCCGGCTGAGGTGCCTATCGGCGTTATGACCGCCCTGATCGGCATTCCGTTCTTCATCTACGTCGCACGAAAGGGGCTGGACAAAGGATGAAAGGCTACCTGACTCTGCGCCCCGGTAAGCGCTTTTCTTCTTTTCATTTGCACAAAAAATCGATATGGGTGACCGCGGTTGCCGCTATCGCCACTTTGGCTGTCGCGGTGATCAGCCTGGGGATGGGAGAGATGAAAGTCTCTCCGCTGGATGTCCTCAAGGTGCTGGTCGGCATGGGCGACGAGCAAAGCGCTTTGCTCGTTCAGCAGTTTCGCATGCCGCGTGTCGTCGTCGGCGTGCTGGTCGGCGCTTCCCTCGCCGGAGCCGGTGCCATTATGCAGGGGGTCGTTCGCAATCCCCTGGCCGCTCCTGACATCCTCGGCGTTTCCGGGGGAGCATCCGTAGCCGCGGTTGCGTTCCTGCTCTTTTTTGAGACGGTGAGCATCAAGTGGCTTCCACCGGTAGCGTTTCTCGGGGCCACGCTGATCATGTTCCTGCTGTACGCTCTCGCCTGGAAAAAGGGCGTGACACCGCTCCGCCTCGTCCTGATCGGCGTGGGGATCAAGATCGCGGCGAGCGCCGTCGTCACCATGCTGATCATGTTTAGTCCGTTCCTGTTGCAAAACAAGGCCATTCTCTGGCTGACCGGCAGCATTTACGGAGTGTCCTGGGCGGACGCGCGGATGATCCTCCCTTGGACGATTGGATTGCTTCTTCTCGCAGGGCTGATGGCCAGACGGGTCAACATCCAGCAGCTGGGCGACGATATTTCCATGAGCGTCGGGAGCACGGTGCAGCGCGACCGCTTCTTCCTGCTCCTGATCTGCGCAGCCCTGACCGGTACGGCGGTCTCTGTGGGCGGAGAGATCAGCTTCGTGGCTCTCCTGGCTCCGCATATCGCCAAGCAGCTGATCGGGCCGTCATTTGGCAGCGCGCTGCCTCTCTCCGCCTTTATCGGAGCGCTCATCGTCCTGATCGCTGATTTGATCGCCCGCATGGCGTTTACACCTATCGACGTTCCGGTCGGCGTGTTTACTTCCGCTGTCGGCGCACCGTTTTTCATTTACCTGCTGTACAGAAACCGAAATCGCTAAATCGAAAGGAGACGGTTCAGCGTGCATGCTCTGGAGACCCGTCAACTCACTTTGTCGTATGGAGAACGGAATATTATCGAGTCGCTGGATTTGACCATACCGCGGGGAAAGATTACCGTCTTTATCGGCAGCAACGGCTGCGGGAAGTCCACGCTCCTTCGGTCGCTCGCCAGGCTGCTGAAGCCAAAGGAAGGCGCTATCCTGCTTGACGGAGAAGCGATCGCCAAGCGCCCCACCAAAGAAGTGGCCAAACGGCTCGCCATCCTGCCGCAAGGCCCGGTTGCGCCCGAGGGGCTGACGGTCCTGCAGTTGGTCAAGCAAGGGCGCTATCCGCATCAAAGCTGGCTGCAGCAATGGTCCGAAGAGGACGAGAAGATGGTGGTTAAAGCACTGGAGGCGACCCAGCTCACCGCTTTGGCCGACCGCGCCGTCGATTCGCTCTCCGGCGGCCAGCGCCAGCGCGCATGGATCGCCATGACCTTGGCCCAAGGGACCGAAACGATTCTGCTGGACGAACCGACCACCTATTTGGACATGTCCCATCAGATCGAAATTCTCGACTTGCTGTACGATCTCAACCAGACCGAGCAGCGGACGATCGTCATGGTGCTGCACGATCTGAACCTCGCCTGCCGCTACGCTCACCACATCGTCGCCGTGCACAACCAGAGCGTCTTCGCCGAGGGCAATCCGCATGACGTCATGAACGAAGAGCTGGTCCGCCGCGTCTTCCAGATGGAGTGCCAGATCACC
The DNA here is from genome assembly GCF_037834415.1 of Brevibacillus borstelensis. GTDB lineage: Bacteria > Bacillota > Bacilli > Brevibacillales > Brevibacillaceae > Brevibacillus > Brevibacillus borstelensis_A. The sequence continues at coordinate 15,991 of NZ_JAUMSJ010000040.1, forward strand.
CGCGATCCGATTTACGACACGCCGATGTGCATTCCTTTCAGCAAAAGCCGCCTGGGTGCGGCTGCAGGTGCAGGGGCGAAAGCCGAAAAAGCGGAGCAGAAAATCGCGGTACACGCCTAAGCGGTGAATCACCCGAGCAACGCACAACACTGATTGGCAAAAATAAGCATAGCTTCGCACGTATTACGGCGGAGCCTTTTTTATGCCTGCTTCATTTCGTTTACGTAAACTTTATGAAAGTACAAGGAAAACCATACCGGATGGAGAATCCTTCCTATAAACCCACTGAAAGGAGCTGCTATCCTTGCACAGTTTCGGCATTCCCGGTCTCATTGTCATGTTGATCGTCGTCATACTGCTCGTACTCTTTGTCATCTCCCTTGCCGCGTTTATCCGCAAGCTGCTCCGAAACTCGAGCAAGCGCAACGACGGGTTGAAACAAATCGAGGAAAAGCTTGATCGGCTGATCGAGCTCCAGGAGGGCAAGGAAGACCACGAGCAGAAAAAATAATACCTTCCGCCACTGCGTAAAATCTTTGCAGGTTCCTATCCTGAGAAAAAATCGGGTGCTTCTCCCACTGCCATAGGAGCACCTGATTTTTGTTACATCTTACGCCATCATCCGTCCACGAAGGTTTTTCGCTTCCAACGCCAGCCCCATTTTGACGATTTCTCCGCATAACCATTCATTCGCTTCGGTATCGTCCATCGCCCGCTGTTGAAAGTCACGAATGAAAGCCAATTTCGTCTCATATTCTGCATGGTTGAAGAATGCTTGCAACACGCCTTTATCCAAATGGGTATGATCTGGCTCCACACTGCTCCAGGGATGAGGCTCGTACGTTTGCCGTTTGTCACCGACCGGAATGACTCCCAATCCGTCCTTGGTCTTCAGCACGATTTGCCTCAGCCGGTCCCTGCGGATTTCCTGGATGTAATGATACGGATTGTCAATCAAAGGGAGCTGAAATGCTTCTTGCGCCCTTTCTGCCACGAAATTCGTTTCCGTCTTCCAGCGCTGGACATCCAAGTATTCCAGGGCTTCTTCCTCTTCCTCCAAACGCCGCATATGATCGACGTAAGCTTGCTCACTTGCAAATTCATTCAAGAGCAGGCTGCCATTGTCAAAGAGATGGATCGCAAAAAAGTCCCGGATATTGCGGGCCACCAAGCGTACGCATTCGCCAAAATCCATCGGCGATACGCGGATAATCGGAGCCTCGTCTAAACTGTTTGCTGTCCCGAAATCGGTAAGAAAGGCGTAATGGATGCCATCCTGCCCAGTCCAGGCAAACGGGATGGCATCAATGGGAGTACAAGAGTAGCCAGCTTTGTGGGCATCATCAATCCCTAAAAATAAATTCGTAGGAGTTTCTAAATAAGGGACCTGATCCGCTATCTCTTTTTCCCACTGAATCAGCTTTTGCAAAAACACCGAATAATTTCCAGAAATGGCTGTTCACCCGCCATCGTTTGGTCTCTTCCTCGATTTCGCCATGCTGCCGGTTAGCGAAAACGTCATACTATTTCCCTACCTATTCTCCTTTATTCTGCATTCTCCTACCTTCTTTTGTTCCTCGTTTTCTTGAGCAAGAGCGTCTCTCTCGTCATCCAAAAAAAGAGCCTCCTCCTGTTAAAGGAGAAAGCTCTTCCAAAAAACTGCGGATAGGGGTCCCTATTTTTCCCAAGTTGTAAGGAGAATCGCAGTCCCTACTTCTTCAAGTTGTAAAAAGCAGCGCGGCCGCCAAAGCGAGCGGTATCGCCCAGCTCGTCTTCGATGCGCAGCAGCTGGTTGTACTTGGCCACGCGGTCGGTACGGGATGGAGCACCGGTTTTGATTTGACCCGCGTTGGTCGCCACAGCGATATCAGCGATGGTGGAATCCTCTGTTTCGCCGGAACGGTGCGAGATGACAGCTGTATAGCCTGCGCGTTTTGCCATTTCGATGGCGTCAAAGGTCTCGGTCAGCGTACCGATCTGGTTTACTTTCACCAGGATCGAGTTGCCTGTGGAAGACTCGATGCCGCGGGCCAGACGCTCGGTGTTGGTCACGAACAGGTCGTCGCCGACGAGCTGCACCTTTCCGCCCAGACGGTCGGTCAGCTTTTTCCAGCCATCCCAGTCGTCTTCGGACAGGCCGTCCTCGATGGAGATGATCGGATACTTGCTCACGAGATCCTCGTAGAAAGCGATCATTTCGTCCGTGCTCTTCACGACGCCCTCGCCTTCAAAGTGGTAGCTGCCGTCCTTGTACATTTCCGTAGCGGCCACGTCCAGCGCGAGGAAGACGTCTTTGCCCGGCTCGTAGCCCGCATTTTTGATCGCTTCCAGGATGGTGGTGATCGCTTCTTCGTTGGATTTCAGGTTTGGCGCGAAGCCGCCCTCATCGCCCACAGCGGTGCTCAGGCCTTTTTCGTTCAATACCTTTTTCAGGGAGTGGAAAATCTCCGCTCCTGTGCGCAGCGCTTCCTTGAAGGACGGAGCGCCTACCGGCATGACCATGAATTCCTGAATGTCGACGGTGTTGTCCGCGTGCTTGCCGCCGTTGAGGATGTTCATCATCGGCACAGGCAGCGTCTTCGCGTTGAAGCCGCCCAGGTAGTTGTACAGGGAAACGCCGAGGGACTCTGCCGCCGCACGCGCTACCGCCATGGACACGCCGAGGATCGCGTTTGCGCCCAGCTTTCCTTTGTTCGGCGTTCCGTCCAGCTGGATCATCGCCATGTCGACGCCGACCTGATCCATGGCATCCATGCCGATCAGCTCGGGAGCGATTATCTCGTTCACGTTTTCGACCGCTTTCAAAACGCCTTTGCCGAGGTAACGGGATTTGTCGCCATCGCGCAGCTCAACTGCCTCGTACGCACCGGTAGAAGCACCGGACGGCACTGCGGCACGGCCCATCGAGCCGTCTTCCAGATACACTTCCACCTCTACTGTCGGATTTCCGCGGGAGTCCATGATCTCGCGTGCATAAACATCGGTAATCATCGCCATTTTGCCATCCATCTCCTTCTATTCGCTATTCATGTATAACCATTTCCGCTACACATACATTCATACCTATTCGAGCCTCGATCGGTCAAGCCATCATGTCCGCAAAAATCGTTTTCTGTATAAAGATTATTTCACAGGTAGCGGCTTGCCCGTCATCTCGGCAGGCTGTTCCACGCCCAGCAGCCCAAGGATCGTCGGGGACAGATCGGCCAAAATGCCGTCTTCCCGCAGCGTCAGGCCTTCTCGTGTGACGATCACGGGAACCGGGTACGTGCTGTGCGAGGTGATCGGCCGTCCCGCCTCATCCAGCATCAGATCAGCGTTGCCGTGATCGGCTGTGATGATGGCCACACCGCCTTTGGCGATGATGGCGTCCACCACTTTTCCGAGGCAGGCGTCCACCGTCTCAACCGCCTTGATCGTCGGCTCCATTTTGCCCGAGTGACCGACCATGTCGCAGTTGGCAAAGTTGAGGATGATCGCGTCAAAATTCTCCGCCTCGATCTCTTTCACGACCGCCTCCGTGACCTCAGGGGCACTCATCTCCGGTTTGAGATCGTACGTAGCCACTTTTGGCGACGGGATCAGGATGCGGGTCTCGCCCGGGAACTCCTGCTCGCGGCCGCCGCTGAAAAAGAACGTGACATGCGGGTATTTCTCCGTCTCGGCGATGCGAAGCTGCTTCAACCCCTTCTGGGAAAGCACCTCGCCCAGCGTATTGTCCAGATTGGTCGGCTTGTAGGCCACGTAACCGTCGACCGACTCGGAAAAATGGGTCAGGCAGACAAAGTACAGGTCGCTCGGCCGCCCTTCTCCTCGGTCAAATCCGCGGAAGTCCTCGTTGGTAAAGGCCTGCGAGATCTGGATGGCCCGGTCCGGACGGAAGTTGAAAAAGATGATCGAATCGCCGCTCTGGATCGTGGAAACAGGCTTGCCCTGATCGTCCGTGATCACAGTCGGCATGACGAATTCATCCATGATCGACTTCTCATACGATTCCTTCACTGCCTTGATCGGGTCGGTGTAGGCTGGCGCATCCCCGTACACCATGGCGCGGTACGCCTTTTCGATCCGCTCCCAGCGTTTGTCCCGGTCCATCGCGTAATAGCGGCCCTGCACCGTCGCGATGCGGCCTACGCCGAGCTCCTCGATCTTGTGCTGCAGCTCTTCAATGTAGCGAACCGCGCTGTCCGGGGCCACGTCCCGCCCGTCCAGAAAGCCGTGAATGAAAACGCGGTCCACTTCCTGCTTTTTCGCCAGGTCCAGAATCGCGAACAGGTGGTTGATGTGGCTGTGAACGCCGCCGTCGGACAGAAGTCCGAACAAGTGCACCTGCTTGCCGTTTTGTTTGGCGTGCTGGAACGCGCTCACCAATGTTTCGTTCTCAAAGAAGTCGCCTTCCTGAATCGATTTCGTGATCCGGGTCAGGTCCTGATAAACAACCCGTCCCGCACCGATGTTCAGGTGGCCGACCTCGGAGTTGCCCATCTGCCCTTCCGGCAGACCGACAGCCAGTCCGCTCGCCTGAAGGGTTGCGTGCGGGTACTGATTCCAGTAGCGGTCAAAATTGGGCTTTTTGGACTGCGCCACGGCGTTTCCGTACGTCTCCTCCCGCAGGGCGAATCCGTCCAAAATGATCAGGGCTACCGGTTTCGGACGTTGTGTCATGGTGATTCCTCCTTATCTGGCGCCTTTGACCAACTCGAAAAAGCTTTCCGGCGCCAAGCTTGCGCCGCCGACCAACGCGCCGTCGATGTCCTTCTCGGCCATATAGCCGCCGATGTTCTCCGGCTTTACGCTTCCGCCGTATTGGATGCGGACTTTATCGGCTTCCTGCTGTCCAAAGCGCTCGGCAATCACGCTGCGGATAATCGCGATCGTTTCATTGGCATCCGCCGCCGTCGAGGACTTGCCCGTTCCAATCGCCCAGATCGGCTCATAGGCGATGACCACGTCCGCGAGCTGACCTGTGGAAACGTCTGTCAAAGCGGCTTCCGTCTGTTTGCGGACGACGTCGGCGGTCTTTCCGGCTTCGCGCTCTTCCAGGCTCTCTCCGACGCAGACGATCGGACGCAGGCCGTGCTTCAGGGCAGCCAGCGTCTTCTTGTTTACGCTCTCGTCTGTTTCGTTAAAGTACTGGCGGCGTTCCGAGTGTCCAATGATCACATAGCGAACGCCGATTTCCTTCAGCATCAGCGGGCTGATTTCACCCGTAAATGCGCCCTGCTCCTCAAAATGCATGTTTTGCGCGCCAAGGGCGACATCAGTCCCTTTCAACGCTTCCGCCAATGCCGCGAGTACCGTAAACGGCGCGCAGATGACTTGCTCCACGCCTGCCACCGCGTCCTGCCTCTTTACAGCATCGGCAAATTGCTTTGCCTCCGCAATCGTTTTAAACATCTTCCAGTTTCCTGCAACTATCGGGGTTCTCAAGAGGAATCTCCCTCCTATTCGTTATCCTGCAGCACAGCCACGCCCGGGAGTTCTTTGCCTTCCATGAACTCCAGGGATGCGCCGCCGCCGGTAGAAATATGCGTCATGCGCTCGGCTACGCCCGCTTTTTCGACAGCTGCCACCGAATCGCCGCCGCCGATGATCGTCGTGCCCTGGCATGCTTCCATCGCTTTTGCCACGCCAATCGTGCCACTTGCAAACGCGTCCATTTCAAACACGCCCATCGGTCCGTTCCAGACGACGGTCTTGGAGTCGACGATGACCTTGCGATACAGCTCGACAGTTTTCGGACCGATATCGAGCGCCATCCAGCCTTCCGGAATGGCATCGATGGAAACGGTCTGCTTGTCTGCGTCTGCGGCAAACCGATCCGCCGCCACCACGTCGACCGGCATCAGCAGCTGTACGCCGCGTTCTTTCGCTTGCTCCATCAGCGTGCGGGCCAGATCCAGCTTGTCATCCTCGCAAAGGGATGCGCCGATTCCGTAGCCCTGCGCTTTGAGGAACGTATTCGCCATGCCTCCGCCAATGATCAAATGGTCGACTTTCGTGAGCAGATTTTCAATCACGGGAATTTTATCCTTCACCTTCGCGCCGCCGACGATCGCTGTAAACGGCCGCTCTGGACGGGACAGCGCGCCGCCGAGGAAGCGGATTTCCTTTTCCATTAAAAGCCCGGCAACGGCCGGTATGTAATCTGCGATGCCTGCCGTGGACGCGTGCGCCCGGTGAGCGGCGCCAAAAGCGTCATTGACAAACAGGTCAGCCAACTGCGCAAAGCGTTTCGCCAACTCTGGGTCGTTCTTTTCCTCGCCGGCATGGAAGCGGACGTTTTCCAGCAGGATGGCATCGCCGTTTTGCATTCCCGCAACGGCTGCTTCCACCTCTGGGCCGACCGAATCATTCAGCTTCTTTACTTCTGTTCCCAAAAGTCCGGACAAATGCTTCGCGACCGGAGTCAGCCTCATCTCTTCGACCACTTGTCCCTTTGGACGGCCGAAGTGGCTGGCCAGAATCACTCTGGCTCCTGCGTCCTGCAAAAACTGAATCGTCGGCACGGCAGCGCGAATCCGTGTATCATCCGTAATCACGCCGTCCTGCATCGGCACGTTGAAATCGACGCGGCAAAAGACCCGTTTTCCTGCCAGATCTGTATCGCGAATAGACTTCTTGTTCATGAACGATCCTCCCCAGTAGAATGGCTTCCCGAAAATGTTAACATCCCCATATGGGAAAAGGGAGAGGCTGCTCTCCCTTTTTTACAACAGTTCTATTTTACGTGTTACAAGCCACGCTGCGCAACAAAATGGCACAGGTCTACGACGCGGTTGGAATAGCCCCACTCGTTGTCGTACCAGGAGACCACTTTCACCATGTTGCCTTCGAGGACCATCGTAGAGAGCGCGTCGATTGTGGAGGAATCCGGGTTGCCGTTGTAGTCGGAAGAGACGAGCGGTTTTTCGGAATAGCCGAGAATGCCTTTCAGCGGTCCTTCAGCGGCTTCCTTCAGTACGCCGTTTACGTCTTCTACGGTTACGTCTTGCTTCAGCTCGACTACCAGGTCCACGACAGAGACGTTTGGCGTCGGCACGCGCATCGCAAAGCCGTTCAGCTTGCCCTTCAGCTCAGGAAGCACCAAGGCAACCGCTTTTGCCGCTCCAGTAGACGTTGGGATGATATTTTCCGCCGCTGCACGGGCGCGGCGCAGGTCTTTGTGAGGCAGGTCGAGGATTTGCTGGTCGTTCGTATAGGAGTGAACGGTGGTCATCAGACCGCGCACGATGCCGAACTTCTCATGCAGCACTTTGGCAAACGGAGCCAGACAGTTGGTCGTGCAGGAGGCGTTGGAGATGACGGTGTGCTTCTCCGCATCGTATTTGTCTTCGTTTACACCCATGACGATCGTGATGTCTTCGCCTGTGGCCGGTGCGGAAATGATGACTTTTTTCGCGCCGCCCTCCAGATGTTTCGCAGCGTCCTCGCGCTTGGTGAAACGGCCGGTGGACTCAACGACGATCTCTACGCCGTAATCCGCCCATTTCAAAGCGGCCGGGTCGCGTTCCGCCAGAACCTTGATTTCCCTGCCGTCTACGATCAGTGTATTTTCATGCGCTTCGACTTCAACCGGAAGCACGCCGTGCACGGAATCGTATTTCAAAAGGTGAGCCAGCGTAGCGGCGTCTGTCAGGTCATTGACCGCCACGATTTCCACGTTCGGGTTGTTCAGCGCTGCGCGAAATACATTGCGGCCGATACGTCCAAATCCGTTGATCCCTACTTTTACCATAAAAAATACCTCCTGCTCTCTATATCGCATTTTTGTGTGGTTGGAGACTGCCCGGCGCCTGAAAGGTTCGGGCAGCTGCTATCGTCAGTACAGGCAAAACAAACGAGAAGAATAAATAAGGCAATATATCTAAAGTGGGGATACCGAGCGTCACCGACATGACCATCGCGAGGCCGTTCCACGGAATCAGCACAGGCATGACCAGCGTCGAGTCAAGCATCGTTCGTCCCAAAAACACGCTTCCTTTGTCCATCCGGCTAAACCGCGGCAGCAGTGTCGAGCCCATCACCAGGATCGGGATCGTCTGGTTGCAGCTGATGATCACGACCAGCAGGGACAAAAGCACCGCCTTGCCCGCCAGGACGACGGTGTTTTGCGTCTTCCCGATCATTTTTTCCACCAGCGGCGCCAGCAGGTTTGCCCTGTTCAGGATTCCGTTCAAAAAGCCGGCCAGCGTGATCAGCACGAGCACTTCCAGGATGGAGATCATTCCCCCGCCGTGCACGAGCTGGTCCAGCGTTGTGCCGCTGTGCAGCTCGTAGCCGTAGAGGATCGAGCGTCCCATCTCCGCAAACTGCAGCGGCACAGTGGCGATGACCAGCACAACCGCGGCGACGAGGCCGTACAGCAGCGCCCGGATCGCCTTCACCCGGAACGCGAAGGCTCCGATCAGCACAAGCAGCGGCACGAGCGGGAGCCAGCCGATGGAAAAGAACTGCCGCAGAAGTCCTTGATACTGCTCGATCATCCCGGTCTCGCCCGCCTCTTGCCGAAAGACGTCAAGGCCAAGAAACATCAGCGCGGCGATCGCGACCGCCAGCAAGGCAGGCCGACTGCTTTTGCGATCCTCGTCTTCCGTCACGCCAAGGGTGCTGAGGATGAGGAGCCGACTGCTGGAAATCGGAGAAAACCGCTCTCCCACCATCGCTCCGCTGATCAGAGCGCCCGCTGTCATCGCGGGAGAAATGCCCGCCGTGTGCGAGATACCCATCAGCGCCAGTCCGACCGTGCTCAATGTGCCGACCGAGGTGCCCAAGAGATAGCTGGTCCCGGCCGCGAGCAAAAAAGCAAGGCTCAGCATGTACCGCACATCGACTACAGACAGGCCGTAGTAAATGATCGCCGGGATGGTGCCGCCCATCATCAGAAACGGGATGAGCAGGCCCACCAGAAACAGGATGGTCAGGACCGGCTTGGTCTGCAAAACTCCCTCCCGGCCAAATGCCCACTGCTCCCTCCAGGAATATCCAAGACGTTTTACACTAACCAGTGTGACCAAGATTGCGAAAACAATCCCCAGAAACAGCGGAAAACCGAATGTCAAACTCAGCGCAATGCCGACAATCAGCGAGACGACGGGCAGTACCGTCAGGATTTTCATCAAGCGCACTTCCTTTGCGTTACAGTCGTTCGGACAAAATCGCACGTGCGGCTCCTTCATCCGTAATAAGTACATTCTGGCACGACTGTCTGGCAAAGGAAAGAATCGCTTTTGCCTTGCTTTCCCCACCGGCGATGGAGAGAACGGTTTCGGCCCGCTTCACGTCTTCTAGCTGCAGTCCGATGGTCGGCATCCGGTGCACGGTTTCCCCGGCTGCATTAAAGTAGTAGCCGAACGCCTCCGATACCGCCCCCGCTTCCTTCAGCTCCTCCAGCTCGGCTTCCGAGTAGTTGCGGCGCTTCGCCATCGCGAGCGCATCGCCGATCCCGTGAATCACAATCCTTGAATGCTGCAAAAGCGAGAGTACATCCTGTACCTGCGGCTCCTTCATCAGCGTTTGCAAGGCATCAGGGTGAAGCCGGTCAGGGACGTGGAGCAGCCGGTACGAGCTGCCTGTCTTGGCCGCCATGGCTGAAGCGAGCGTATTTGCTTGCAGCTCTACGCGCTCGCCCAGACCGCCGCGCGCCGGGACGAACTGCACGCCGCGAAAAGACGGCGCCGGCGAGAGGTGATGAGCTACGCTCGCAATCGAGGTTCCCCCCGTCACGGCCACGATGTCCCCTTCGCGGATGTACTGCTTCAGCATCCGGGCGCCGACCCGCCCCAGCTCTTCCTTTACCCAGGGAGAGTGGTCGGCGTTTCCCTGCACCACGATCACGTGCGGGATGCCGAGCCTATGCTGCAGGCGCTCGGCCAGCTCGGTCAGTCCGAACAGATCGCCCATCAGAGGCTCCATCTCTTCCAATACGCGCTGGCCTTCTTCGCTGAGGCTCATGCCTGCCGCGGTCACGTGCAAAAGACCGGTTTCCTTCAACAGCTCGACTTCGGCCCGGAGGATCCGCTCGGTGCTTTGTATCGCCTGGGCCAAAGCCCTTCTCCCGATCGGCTGCAGGTGGTAAACAGAGCGCAGCAGCATGTAGCGGCCGCGCATGACCTCGATCAGGTCAGGCAGCAGTTTTTGTTGCATGTCGATAAATCGCCGCATCATCTGTACGTCCTTTTTGCCAACGTTTTTCTTTCCGGGACATTTTTTGTCCCTATACATACATTTTCGGTCCCGCTCAGAACAAAAAAATAAACGTCAACTTATCTTCGAATGTAGCACAAATGTAAATAACATGCAAGATCCCTCCGCTGAAATTGCAGAGGGATTTTAAAGACACTATATTATAATGTTCGACTCTCGGCTGCTGCACTCAGGAACGCTTGAGGACCGGGGACAGAAGCGCGGCGATTCCTCGGCTTTCCGCATCGACGTTCTGCCTCTTCTACTGCCTTGCCTTTCTGCCTCGCCGTTCTGTCCTCTTCTTTCTGCCTCGCCTATCTATTTTTCCTCTTCACGCATCCCCGTTTTTTCGGGCCGCGCGCTTCGCCAGCTCACCACGCAGCTCCTCCATAGTAACCACATGCGTCACCGACGGAAACACTTCCTCGCCGTCGATCTCCACTACGGGAATGACAAACATGTACCGCTCATGCAGCGCGGGGTCTTGCTCAATATTGACAAGCCGCAGCTCCAGCGGAAACTCCTCCTGCAACAGAAGCAGCAACTGCTCCACCTGGTCGCAAAGATGGCATCCGGGGCGACCGTACAGTACGATTTGAAATGGCTTGGTACTCATCGGATCTATTAGAACCTCTTTCGTTTGGCTGAGGATGGGATCAGCATCTCCTCGCGATACTTTGCCACTGTACGGCGGGAGATTTCAATTCCCTCCTGCAGCAGCATCTCAGCAAGCTTCTGATCGGACAGCGGCTGCTTCCGGTCTTCCTGCTCGATCAGCGCCTTGATCCTGCGTTTGACGCTTTCTGAAGAAGTCGCTTCCCCGCTCGCTGTGGAAAGCGCCGAGGTAAAAAAGTATTTCAGCTCGAAAATTCCCCGCGGCGTCTGCACGTATTTGTTGCTTGTCGCCCGGCTGATCGTCGATTCGTGCAGCCCTACCCGCTCGGCGATTTCCTTTTGCGTCATCGGCTTCAAATAATGAACGCCATGATCAAAAAAATCCCGCTGCATCTCGACGATGGCTTGCGTCACCCGCATCAAGGTCAGGCGCCGCTGCTCCAAACTTTTGGCGAGCCACATCGCGGCGTTCAGTTTTTCGTGGATAAACTGCTTCGCTTCGTCCTGACTCTTTTGCTGGCTCAGCATTTTTTCGTAAAAGCTGTTGATTTTCAAACGGGGCGTAGCCACGTCGTTGACCAGAACCAAATATTCGTCGCCGACCTTTTCTACGGCGACATCGGGGATCACATAGCGCGTCTCCGCTTGGGAAAAGGCAGCGCCCGGGCGTGGGTTCAGCGTCCGCAGGAGATCGGCCACAGCCTGAACCTCCTGCACCGTACAGCCCACCCTGTCAGCAATGCGCTGGTATCGGCAGTCGGCCAGATCCTGCAGGTGCTCGGATACCACCTGAACGATATGGTCGTCGTCTTGCCCCTGATGTCTCAGTTGCAGCAACAGGCATTCTTCCAGGCTCCTCGCTGCAACCCCTGCGGGATCGAAATGCTGCAGGACCGTCAAGACGTCCTCCATTTCGTTGGGGTCTGCGCCCAATCGCTCAGCGGCTTCCTCCAGGGATATTTCCAGGTACCCCTTTTCGTCCAGATTTCCGATCAAAAATTGCGCCATTCTCCGCTGCGGCTGTGTAAAGCTCTTGATATATCCGAGCTGTCTCTCCAAATGCTCATACAAGGTAACCGTGCCCTGATGAACGAAATCAAGCGGATTGTAAGTGCTTTCATTTTTTCCCGCAGAATATTCGCCCGTTGCCCGGTTTCCTACAATTTCCTTCCAGTCAATCTCCGGCAATTGCTTCTCCATTTTGGCCGGCGCCACCTCAACTACTGCTTCCTGCAACTCGAACACGGGATTTTCGTTGGCCTGCTCCTGCAAATACGAAACAAGATCGACCGCCGAGTATTGCAAAATGGTAATCGCTTGTCTCAGTTCCGGCGTCATGACAAGCTTCAACGTTTGTTCTTGATAAAGCCCAAGCCCCATGTTCATTTACGTCCGCCCCCCCCTTTTTCATGCAGTCAATGATTGCGGTTTTTTCGTCTTTTTTCATTATATTCTCTTTTTCATGCAATTTTCCTGCCAATATCTGAATACTTGCGAAAAAAGAAAAAAGCGGCTCCTGTGACAGGAACCGCCGTCCTTCAATTGAAAACCCCAGCTCGCAGCATTCGGGCAGCAGAAGGGAATGCTCATCGATTGCGGCTTTTATACAGCAGGTACATGAAAAAAGGAGCGCCAATCGTCGCCGTAAACACGCCTGCGGGGATGTCCAAGGGCACAAAAAGCGTCCGCGCTATCAAGTCAGCCAGGAGGACAAACATTCCGCCCAAAATGGCCGATGCCGGCAAAAGACTTCCATACCCCGTGCCCACCAGCTTTCGGGCCATGTGCGGTGCCATCAGTCCGACAAAGCTGATTCCTCCCGCGATGCCGACTGCAGCGCTGGCCAAAGCTACACTGATGGCGATCAGGGTAAGCCGCTTTTTCTCCACGTTTACGCCTGCTCCTTTGGCCATATCGTCCCCAAGCTCCTGAATGTTCAAATACCTGATCTGCAGGAAGGTGAGCAAGAGAAAGCCTGAAACCCAGGGAAGCAGGACAAAAACATGCTCCCACGATGTCCCGTATATCGTTCCGGTCATCCAGCCCAGCGCCTGATTTGCCAGATGCAGGGGACCGGCGATCATGAAAAAGACGGTCAGCGCGGACATGGCCGAGGAGATGGAGACGCCGATCAATGCCATCCGCAATGGTGAAATGCCGCGCCTCCATGCAGCCATGTAGGTAAGCGAAGCGGAAAAGAAGCCGCCGACCAGCGCGACCAGCGGCAGCCAGTGGATGCTGAACGCTCCGTTGGTAAACGAAATAAATGCCACGGCTGCGGCGGTAGCCCCGGTCGTCGTGCCGATCAGGTCGGGGGAAGCAAGCGGATTGCGAACAAGCGCCTGGAGGATGGCTCCCGATACGGCAAGCGCCGCCCCGACTATTACCGCGGCCACGATGCGGGGCAAACGGAGATTGAGCACCACGATCTGATGCGCGCTCTCTCCCATCCCCACCAACGAACGAAGCACATCCGGGACAGAGATGTGCACACTACCTATGCCGATGCTGAGCACGATCCCGAGCGCCAGCACCAGGAACAGCACAAGGATGACGGCCAAGGCCCGTTTGTCCATGTGAAAAGAAGACAACGGTTTTTGACTGCGGAAAACAATGTATTTATTCATACGCCCTCCTCCTGACCAGCGCTACAACAAACGGCACCCCGATCGCTGCCGTCGCCACGCCGACCGGCACTTCTTGCGGCATCAGCAAAAAGCGTGACAAAAGGTCGGCAAGCACCAAAAAAACGGCACCCAGCACAGCACTGTAAGGAATCAGCCAGCGATGATCAATCCCTACGAGAAAACGGCACACATGCGGAATGATGATGCCGACAAAGCCAATCGGACCGGCTAGAGCCACACTCCCGCCAGCCAGGAGAACGACGACCAGAATCACGCCTGCTTTTACCCAGAGCGTATTTTGCCCGAGGCCTTTTGCGACATCATCGCCCATCACCATCAAATTGAGCGGACCCGCGAGCATCCAGGCAAGCACCCAGCCGCAGGCGAGGTAAGGAACGATCATTGCGGCATGCTTCAGATCGCGGCCGGACACAGATCCGACCAGCCAGTACAGCGCTTCTTCCAGCGCCTTATTGTCGATCAGCATGAACAAAGAGGTGAGCGAGGAAGCGAAAGCGGCCACAGCCGATCCGGCGAGGATCAGCTTGATCGGCGTCATCCCCCCTCGCCCAGCCGAACCAAGCAGATAAACGATGCAAGCGGTCACTCCCGCTCCGATAAAACCTACCCACATCATCTGCGTAAACGTAAAGACCGAGCCGAACAGATACAGCATCAGCACGATCGAAAAAGCAGCCCCTGCATTTACTCCGATCAATGATGGAGATGCCAGCGGATTTCTCGTGAGCGCCTGCAGCAAAACCCCGGCTACGGCAAGACTGCTGCCAGCGACCGCTGCCGTGACAGAACGGGGGACGCGCGTATTGGCAATGATCAAATGTTCATTGCTGCCCGAAAATGCGGTATATGCTTCCACGGCCGTGGATAGCCGAAAATGCTGCAGCCCGAACAAAACGCTCGCTATCATCGCAAGCACCAAAAGTACCAGGCCTGCTAACAGAACAGCCCATTTTTGAAGGCGGCCGGTCAAAAGAGAACGCACATGTCCCCTTCCTTTCTTTCCGTAAATTGGTTCTATTGTAATCTGACTAGGGCATCACGTCAATGAGATTGATTTTTATTATCACAAAATCGTTGACAGAGACATTTCCAGATATTACATTATTGAAAGATTGAAAGAAATAATGATAATCAATCTCAATATTGCGGGTTGGCGAATTCACCCCCTATTGATGTTGAAGGAGGAACCTACTCATGTTTTTACGCAAGCAACGCTACTCTGCGCTTATCCTGACTGTCATCCTCTCCCTGATGCTGATCGTCACGGGCTGTGGCAGCCAGAATACAGCGTCAACCCCCGCTCCGTCCGGGTCCAATCAGGCGACACCATCTGAACAGCCAGCTTCTGCTCCTTCGACGGATGCAAATCATGATGTCAGAAAAGTAAAACACGCGATGGGTGAAGCAGAGATCAAAGGAACCCCGCAGCGTGTCGTCATCCTCACCGGAGAAGGTACCGAAGCTTTGCTCGCCCTGGGTGTAAAGCCAGTGGGAGCTGTCCAGTCCGTTCTCGGAAATCCCTGGACTGATCACATCAAAGACAAGATGGAAGGTGTCGTGGAGCTTGGCGAGGAAAGCCAGCCCAATATTGAGCTGATCGTCAGCCTCAAGCCCGACCTGATCATCGGAAACAAGACACGTCATGAAAAAGTATTCTCCCAGCTAACCGGAATTGCCCCCACCGTTTTTAGCGAAGATTTGGTCGGCAACTGGAAAATCAACTTTGCTCTCTACGCTGAAGCCGTCAACAAAAAGGCTGAGGGCGAAAAGCTTCTGGCCGACTTTGACAAAAGAGTCGAGGAAGCCAAAGTCAAACTGGGTGACAAAACGAAAACCAAAGTGTCTTTAGTTCGCTTCCTGCCCGGAAAAGTTCGTCTGTACATGAAAGATACGTTTGCCGGTGTTCTCTTCAATCAGCTTGGGTTTGCCCGTCCGGCTGCACAGGACCAGGATAAATTCATGGAAGTGATCTCAAAGGAACGTATGGAAGACATGGACGGAGATGTGCTCTTCTACTGGGTATCTGACTACGACGCCGAGAAGGCAGCAGCCAAATTTAAGGACGAGTGGATGAAAGACCCGCTCTACCAAAATCTGAACGTCGCCAAGAACAACAAAGCTTTTCAAGTGAATGAAGTGATTTGGAATACGGGCGGCGGCATTCTCTCCGCCAATCTGCTGCTGGACGAAATCGTCAAACACTTTGAAACCAACTGATTTCCTTGACTCGTTCATTTCTTTATTTCAGGAGGCCACCATGTTCAAAATCAACAAAAGATCGTCCATTTTTTTGCTATCTGTCATCCTGTCAGTCCTTTTCATCGCGACAGGCTGCGGCAATAATACCGCCAGCAATAGCAGCGGGCAAAACAAAGCTGCCGGAGATTCCCAGGCCAGTGCGACAGCCCCGGCTCCTTCGGCTGAAGCAAACAGCGACGTGCGAAAAATAAAACACGCGATGGGCGAAACGGAGATAAAGGGCACACCGGAACGCGTCGTCGTACTGACCAATGAAGGGACGGAAGCCTTGCTCGCTCTTGGTGTCAAACCGATCGGAGCAGTCAAATCCTGGATGGGAGAACCCTGGTATGATCATATCAAGGCGCAAATGGACGGAGTTACTGTCGTTGGCGATGAGGTGCAGCCCAACATCGAGCTTATTTCCAGCCTCAAGCCTGATCTGATCATCGGCAGCAAGGTGCGCCAGGAAAAGGTGTACCAACAGCTTGCAAGCATTGCCCCCACCGTCTTTTCCGAGACCTTCTCCGGCAATTGGAAGACCAACTTCTCTCTCTATGCCGAAGCGTTGGGCAAAAAAGAAGACGGCCAGAAACTGCTGGACGAGTTTGACAAAAGCATTGCCAGCGCGAAACAGAAACTGGGCGACAAAACTTCGATGAAAGTCTCCATGGTCCGCTTCCTGCCCGAAGGCGCCCGCATTTACTACAAAAACTCTTTCTCTGGAGAATTGCTTGATCAGCTCGGATTCAACCGTCCGGAATCGCAGCAGAAAGACAAACTGGCGGATGATGTGACCAAGGAAAGAATCCCCGAAATGGACGGAGACATCCTCTTCTACTTCGTCTGGGAAGATCATGCCGGCGAGGTCAAAGGAAAGAAAACAGCCGAAGAATGGATGAAGGACCCGCTCTGGCAAAATCTGAGCGTAGCCAAGCAAAACAAGGTGCATGAAGTGAGCGATGCCATCTGGAATACATCAGGCGGCATTCTTTCCGCCAAGCTGATGCTCGATGAACTGGTGAAGCTAGTCGAAGGTATCTAACTTGGCCCTGCCTAAGCAATAGCTCTTTGGTGCGGACAAGTCAAAACATCCTTGTTTGCAACTTTGCGATCAGCAGCAGACGGGCAGTATCGGGTAAGATCGTTTCCTATACTGCCCCGTCCGCTTTCTTCATTCCTCTCCCCTTGACGCAATAACTTCCATTTTTCATTTTTCATTTGCATCTGTCTGCCTGATCTTTTATAATTGAATTTGTCACATTATGCGCCCGTAGCTCAGTGGATAGAGCAGCGGTCTCCGGAACCGCGTGCGGAGGTTCGACTCCTCTCGGGCGTACCATACCATTTTTACGCTTTGATATACGATGTGATAGGCCTGGCAAAGTACTGATCGCATCGGGCCCAACCAACGTAAACAAGCCGTTCCCATTCAATCGGGGAGCGGCTTTTCTTTATGCAGCGGTTACATATCGATTGCAGGACAAGCCGCTTTGAAGCCGCCGATATTTTTTCCAACGCCTATTCCCAATGGCGTCTCGAAGGATTTTGTACCTCTCGCAAGATTGTTGTGAGAAGCTTTATTTTTTTTAACAAAGAAGCAACTTGAAATAAATGGAATTTGTGCTATTATTAGGACATTCAAAACAAGGGAGTGAGCCGTGATGAAGAAATTGAATCTAATCAAGTCGAGTTTGCTTGCAATTCCATTGCTCCTGGTAGGACAAGCCGTTGCCAGTGCCGAAGCATTGAACGCGCCCTCGCAAGCTGTAGTCGACCTGGCAAACAATCTTGATGTTTACGTAAACCTGGATCTTTATCAAAACCCCATTTACGACGGTCTCCCCACCAGCCCCGGCTACACAAGCTTAATCTCCTACGAGTCGACACCCGGCGGGATCAGCATCGACTCCCGCGGAAGAGTGATTGCGTCGCATACAGGCTACTACACCGTAGATGTTTTCTACGGCGGCATGACCGTCCAAAGGTTCCATTTCAATGTAGGCCCCATGTAAAACGATTAGCGTCGGTTTAACTAGGCCATAGTAAGAAAGTGCGATGCCAAATTTGGGAGGTGCGGCATGGATTTTACCAAGATGAGCACAAAAGAGTTCGTCGGCAAAGTTCGCGAAGCGCAGGCCCATGCACAGGAGAACAAGGAGCACAATGGCTACGGCCATCCGGAAAAGCGTCTCCCCAGCAAGCAGCGCATCCGCTAAAAAAACGCCCTGGAGATTGCTCCTCTCCAGGGCGTTTCCTTATGGACCCGATCCAAGACCCGATTACTGGGGATCCTGTTTGTTCAGGTTTTTGTCCTTTTCGGACTTTTGCTTTTGGGACGTCTGCGTTTTGCTGCTGTGTCCCTGGTTGTTTCCGTACTGGGTGCTGCGGTTGTTGGACATGAGGATTGCCCCTTTCAAAGGTAGTCGCAATCAACCGTAGTATGTCCTGTCCGGCGCTTCCCCATCAGTCGTTACTTCGCTTCCCCTACGTATACCTTTTGACCGTTCTCGTATTTGTACACGTAGACGGACGCAAATTCGTTGTCGCCTTTATCGTTAAACGTCACTTTTACGAACTGGCCTTGGAAATCCTTTGTTTTGTGTACGGCATCCAGGAGCTGCTCGCGAGTCGGCTTTTGTCCGTTGTTCGCCTTGATCGCTTCTTCCAGACCGTGCAGCATCACGTTCATGGAGTCGTAGCCAAAGGAGGTGAAGATCCCTACCTTGTTGCCTGTTTGGGATTCAAAGTCGGCGATCCACTTTTTGCCCTCTTCCGTTGCGGAAAGGTCGCCTACAGTAGAAGTAAAGATTACGTTGTTCGCGTTTTCGGTGCCCGCGATTTTCACCAGGTCGGCGGAGTCGTAGCCGTCTCCGCCCATGAAGACGCCTTTGTAGCCTTTTTCGCGAGCTTGCTTGATCAGGATACCGGCATCGGAATAGTAACCGCCGAAGTAGATCATTTCAGGATTCGCCGCGACGATTTGGTTGACTACAGCGCTGTAGTCCTTCTCGCCGGCGGTGATGCCTTCGTAGCCTGCGATGGTCACGCCGTCCTTCTCGAACTGCTTTTTCACTTCATCAGCCAGACCTTGGCCGTAGGCTTGTTTGTCGTGAACGATATAAGCGGTTTTCACACCCAGCTGGTTTTTCGCGTAGATCGCGGCTCTGGAGCCTTGCTGGTCGTCGCGGGCGCAGATGCGGTGAACAACCTTTTTGCCCTCGTCAGTCAGGTTGGAGCCTGTCGAGGACGGAGAAACCATGACCAACTTTTCTTGCTCGTATTGCGCCGATGCCGTAATCGAAGCGCCGGTCGTCACGTGGCCGACAACCCCGAGCACGTCCTGATTGGAAATCAGCATTTGCGCGACGGCCACGCCTTGCTTCGGATCGGCCTGGTCATCCTGTGTCAGCATCTGAACATCGAAGCCCAGCGCTTTAAACTTCTCCTGATTTTGCTTCAGAGCGTACTCGGCACCCGCCTTTGCCGTGCTTCCGTAGTCGGAGTACTGACCGGACATCGGTCCTACTGTTGCGAATACGATCTTTTGCAGGTTGCCGCTGCTGCCTCCATTGGAAGAGCCGCTGTCGCCGCCAGGTTGCGGAGAAGCCTGTTGTCCGCCTCCGCCGCCGGCATTTCCTCCGCCACAGCCTGCAAGAGCTGTTCCGAGCGCCACTACAGTTGCAAGAAAAGCCATAGTTTTCTGTTTTTTCATACGAAAGATCCCCCTTTTACTTTACGGACAAACAATGAGTCACCTTCTCCCATTGTAAAATAAATATGAAAATTTGCAACATAAAAAAAGATAGGCAAAATTGATTTAGCTTATATCTTTCATCAAAAATATTGATACCCGATAAAGGACCTTAGTCCCAACGCGGCTTTTCGGCTGCCTCCATTGCTTTCCAGGGCGACAGACATCATTTTTCCTCTGACATCTTGGAGCTTGTTTCGACAAAAAAAAATTTCCTGGCTATATTCGGGGCCAGCCCATCTTTCTTTTCAGGGAGTTATGCGCTTGGTTAAAACGGCGGCACTGGAACCAATTCCCTGCCACAGGTTGGCGGAAACATGCCAAAACTATCGGGAGCAGCAGAAAACAGTGGATAACCTCTTGTCTATTCCACGAACAAATGTTTTTGTGCACAACCTGTTGATAATTCTGTGGATAATGTGGATGAGGAGGAATTTCGAGATGCCATCCGACCGGTTTTACCTCATATATCAGGAAGCGAGCGATGAAGAATGCCTGCTGACGATACAGCCTTACGACGACCAACAGGAGCTGGCCGAGGCGATCAACCGCCTCCAATCGCTGCAGGTGGAGGAATACACCATTATTAAAGGAAAGAAAATGAAAGCGGCGCTGCGTCTGGCTGTGGAACTGCACGAGGACGAAGATACGGCGGCAGAGGCAGCAGACGCCAAGAGCAAAGAAAACAAGTAAACCACTCCCTCCCCTTTTTTCCACAACTTCCCGTTCTCTCAAACGTCAAAGAAACGGGCAAGCGGCAGTGAAATTTTTCCTGCCGGCTTTTCGTATTCTAGTACGGGGAGGAGGGGATGCAACATGGAGCAAGAGTTGGCCCGGGCAAATCAAGAAGCCGTCCGGCTTGCGCAGCAGTTTCTCAAAGGTCAGTCACGGGCGTTTCCTGCACTTGTCAATTTATTTACCCCCCGTGTCATGAGCATCATTCGAAGACTGGTCTCCGGCTACCACGACGCCGAGGACCTGCACAACGAAATTTGGCTAAAAGTAGCGCAAAATTTGCATAAGTACGACCCCGCCCTGCCCTTTCATTCGTGGCTGTATCGCATCGCCTCCAATGCCTGTATCGACTTTTTGCGAAAGAAGCGGGAAATAGCGCTTGAGGATGAGCAGCTGCATCAGCATGTGCACAAGCGCCCCTCCGAGCTTGTGAAAAGTCCGGAACTGTTTTTGCTGGAAAAAGAGAGCTATTCCGAATTGACGGCCTTGATGGATTGCCTGCACGAAACCGATCGTTTGATTTTAACCCTCCGATTTGTGCAGGAAATGAGTTACGATGAAATAGGAAGCATTGTCGGCATGAGTAAAAATACGGTCGGAACCCGCTTGTTCCGAGCGCGAAAACTGCTGAAGGAGCAGCTGGATAAACACAGGGAGGAAAGGAGAATGTCCGATGCCGCATATTGATGAGTTTACTTTGATGATGTACAGTGACGGTGAACTTTCTGAAGAAGAAGCGGATTCCGTCCAAAAACACGTTTCCGGTTGTCACCACTGCGGCAGTTCGCTTGAGCGGATGATGGCGGAGAAGCGACTAGTGGCGGACCGCTTTTTCTCCGACGACCTCCCTCCTTTGTCTTTTGAGCTGTACGAGATGACCTCCGCGCAAATTCACGGGATCGCGATGCTGCACAAGCGAAATCGCCGCCGCTTTCTGTGGCGCATGATCCTGCTGTGCGGAAGCATTCTGGCTGTCGCCGCTTGTTACATGATGTTTTGGCAGCGAATCTGGCTTGAATGGGTATCGCCGGCCTGGACATCGTGGAAAAGCCATCTTTTCTGGAGCTCGGCCCTATGGCTGAACGGCAGCGCCCGGGAATTTTTCCATGTGCCAGGATCGTATGTCATGGCGCTTCCCCTGCCGTTTTTCTTGCTGATCGGGCTGCTGTTTATCCTGAATATCCGTTTTTCGCCTCTCCCGCCCTCACGACTATCGAAACGGGAGGTGGATTGAGTTGAGGAAAAAGCTGATTGGGTTGATTTTGTTTGTAAGCTTGCTAATCGTCACCTCCACCGCTTATGCGTTTACCGGAATCATTATCGAGAGCTACCACCTGCCGGCAGATACTGTTCATCGCGGCGACATGGTTGTCAGCTCCCCCAAGGTCATAGTCGAGGGGGTTGTCGACGGCGATTTGTACGTAATTGGCGAAAATGTGCAGATCAAAGGGCGAATCACAGGGGATCTTCTCGTGTTTGCCACGACCACCATCGTCTCCGGTGAAATAGACGGCGACATCCGTACTTTGACGGACACCCTGTTCGTAAACGGGAAGGTGGGTGGAAGCGTTACCAACATGTCGCACGTCCTGATCCTGGACCGTGACGGCAGTATCGGCAAAAACCTGCTTACGTTTACCACCAATGTGGATTTGAACGGCAAAATTGCGCGGGAAGCAAACGGCCGCGTCGACAATGTGAGGATTACGGGGAGCATCGGAGAAGGCATTTCCCTGATGTACAGCCGGACGATGCATATCGACGCGCCAGCCGTGATCGGCGGCGATCTGGTATATACAAGCCCCCAGCGCGCCGTCATTAGCCCTGGGGTGACGTTCAAAGGAGAAGAACGCTTCACTTTAGAACCGGCAGAGGAATCGGACGACGGCTTTTCCTATATACCGATTTTGCTCGGCCTCTCTTCTCTGTCGAGCACGCTGCTGCTCTGGCTGGCGATTCGCTTCTTGTTCCCGGCCGGTTTAACCTGTGTCTACCGGCAGTTGGACCAGCGAAAAGGCTCGATCGTCGCTTGGGGCACTTGTCTGGTCCTGGGCGTCCCTGTCTTGTCGCTGCTGCTGTTGATTACGGTCGTGGGGATCCCTGTCTCGATCACCCTGATGCTGACGCACCTGATCCTGACCTGGACGGCAAAAGTATTCGTCGGTTCCTGGATCGGCATCCGATTGGCGGAACGCTTTCAGTGGAAGGTTTCCCCCTTCTTGGCCGAACTGCTCGGAGTAGTGGCGCTGCAATGCTTGCTGATCATTCCCCTGTTCGGCTGGCTGCTTGCGCTTCCTGTCTGGATTGCGTTTTTTGGAGCGTTGGTCGGTTCGGTCCATCAAGCCAATAAAACTTTCCACGCCTGATCATGTTTAGCCGCTCGTTTTTTGGAAATTATGGTGAAAGAGGCTTGCAGTTATCTGTTTGACCTTTATTGACCTTTTGTGTATGATATTCTTACAAAGAGAGGAGGAAGACTGAATGCACATGAATTTGATTCCAACCGTTATTGAACAGACCAACCGCGGAGAGCGTGCTTACGATATTTATTCCCGTCTGCTGAAGGATCGCATTATCTTTCTCGGTACTCCCATCAATGATACGGTAGCCAATATTGTCGTAGCGCAAATGCTGTTTTTGCAGGCGGAAGATCCGGATAAAGACATTTCCCTGTACATCAACAGTCCGGGCGGTTCCATCACCGCCGGTATGGCGATTTACGATACGATGCAGTTTATCAAACCGGACGTGTCAACGATTTGCATCGGGATGGCTGCATCCATGGGGGCCTTCTTGCTGGCGGCGGGTACAAAAGGAAAACGCTATGCCCTGCCAAACAGCGAGGTCATGATTCACCAACCGCTCGGCGGCGCCCAAGGTCAAGCCAGCGATATCGAGATCGCGGCAAAACGTATTTTGAGAATGCGCGAGCATCTGAACCAGATCCTGTCCGAGCGTACCGGTCAACCGCTGGAGCGCATCCAAAAGGATACGGATCGCGACAATTTCCTCTCCGCCCAGGACGCGATGGAATACGGCCTGATCGACAAGGTCATCTCGACTGAGGCATCAGCGAAAAAATAATTCGGCTTCGACTGATTCACGCGACCCTGCCAGAAATGGCGGGTTTTCTTTTTTGCCGAAGCGATCAGCCAAAGCACGCTGGCGGCATTTCTCGGTTGACTTCGCTTGGGATAAAGCGCTAGTATAGTGACTTGGGTATCTTTATGCTCACGTGGTTCGAAACCATCCCACGATAAAAAACTAAGGAGCTAATTGAATATGAAAGTGAAAACGCTTGTAGTCAACGGGATCCTGGCGGCTCTGTACATTGCCGTCTCGATGCTTATTCAGCCGTTTGGTTTTACCAATGTACAATTCCGCGTTTCCGAAATGTTTAATCATCTCGTTGTTTTCAACAAAAAGTACATGTACGGAATTGTCCTCGGCGTCTTTTTTACGAATCTGTTTTTTTCGCCCATGGTTGCGTACGATCTGATATTCGGCGTGGGCCAATCCGTGCTCGCTTTGCTCGTCGCCATTGTATCGATGCGCTTTATAAAAGGCATCTGGGCCCGCATGATGTTCAACACGATCGTTTTCACCATTACGATGTTTTTGATCGCGATTGAGCTGAATTTGGCGTTCGGCCTGCCCTTTTACTTTACATGGCTGACCACTGCGCTTGGCGAGTTTGTCGTTATGCTGATTGGGGCTCCAGTCATGTATGTTCTGAACAAACGATTGAACCTGGAACAGCGAATTTGATTTGCACGTCTGGATCACCCCGTGAAAATGTACTGCATCTGCTAAAGGTGTAGGGACAGTGCCCCTGCCCTTTTGCTTTCTCATAAAAAAACCGAGCCGTTGTCAGGAAATCCTTCTGACACGGCCCGGTTTTTTCTGTATCCGCCTATTTTTCCACCAGTTGACCGACGTCCACCGTTTTGCTTTCCGCCGGATTTCCCTCTGTATGGACCCGGGCCTGCGAGGTCTTCTCGTCAACTCCGTCGATCCATACCGGCTGTCCCTGGTACTGGACTTCGATCTTGCTCGCAGAGCGGATAATTTCCTGTGCGCGATTTACATCCATGCTCGTTCCTCCCTTTTCGTTCATCGACCATCACGAGCTGTGCTGTCTCCTGCCATCGTTTCGGTCGTGGTCTCTTCGATCAGGCCGTTCTGATCGGTTACCTGTCCCCCGCCAAGCCCTTCGTTTACCATCCTGTCGATGTCCATGTCGTAATTGTCCCGACCTTCGGTATACGTATCGCGTTCGGTGCTCACCCTGCTCCCCCCTTTATCTGGACGATCTTACACAGGTTAGCAATGCCCTGTTCCGAATGGAAACATGCAAGCGTTCACGATATAAAAAAGACACCTTCCTGAAAGAAAGTGTCTTTTCCGTCAAAGCTATTCTTCCTTGCTCACCAGATTGGTCAGGCTGGTAACAGCTTGCGACGCATCAGGGCCCTCTGCCGATATCGTAATTTCCGTTCCCGAACTGATAGCGAGGCTCATAATTCCCATGATGCTCTTCGCGTTTACCTTCTTGTTTTCTTTTTCCACAAATACTTCTGATGCAAACCGGTTGGCCTCCTGCACGAAAAATGCCGCAGGGCGGGCCTGCAAACCGGTTTTCAGCTTGACCACAACCTGCTGTTGAACCATGGGTGGAACCTCCTCGCTCAGTATCTCTTATTATCGTCTAGTATACCATGTCTCTACACGGAAATATTTCGTTTTTCTCGTAATTTGTCAGCGATTTCGTTAATTTTCCGGAGACGGTGATTAATTCCCGACTTGCTGACTACACCGCTGGGAATCATTTCTCCCAGCTCTTTCAAATTGATATCCGGATGTATCAACCGAAGCTCGGCCACCTCGCGCAAACGCTTCGGCAAATTTTCCAGCCCCATTTCCTCCTGGATCAGCTGGATGTTCTCCATTTGCCTGGCCGCGGCATTTACCGTCTTGTTGATGTTGGCGATTTCACAGTTGTGCAGACGGTTTACAGAGTTCCGCATGTCTTTGACGATGCGCACATCCTCAAAGTAAAAAAGGGCCTGGTGGGCGCCGATCAGGCTGAGAAACTCCGTGATCTTTTCCCCTTCCTTGATATAGAGGACGTAGCCCTTTTTCCGTTCAATGCATTTGGCATTCAGCTTGTAGCGATTGGCCATTTTGGTCAGAGCCTCGCAAAAGTCCTGGTACGAGGTGAAGACTTCCAGATGGTAGCTGGATGCCTCCGGATGGTTTACCGATCCGCCCGCCAAAAACGCTCCCCGCAAATAGGCGGCCCGGCAGCAAGACTTTTTCACAATGTCCTGCGAAATCCCGCGCACGAAGGAAAGGCTCTCGTCCATGATTCTCAGCTCTTGCAATATATCGTTGGCCCCGTGGGGAATTCTTACGATGTATACGTTGTTCTTCTTCAGCCGCATCTTCTTGCGAACAAGCAGTTCGGCATGAATATTGAATATTTTCTTCGTCAACGTGTAAATCCGTCTGGCAATCGCCGCATTTTCCGTCGTCACATCCAGTACCAGACGACCCGCACCGAATTGCAGGCTGCCGTTCATCCGAATCAGCGCCGCCAGCTCTGCTCGGCTGCAACACTCAGGCCCCTCCAGCATCGTCAGTTCCTTCTTCGTCTGTGCGGCGAATGATGACATTGTCTCTCACTCCTTCTCTTTCTTCTGCGTCCGGCGCCTCCGCTTGATCAGGGAGACAACCTGCTTGCTGACCGCATTCGCATCATGACGCAGATACCCCTCTTCGAACGCCACCAGCGGTTTTGCCACGATGTGCAGTCCCAACTGGCGTAAGCGCTTTACATCACAAACAACAGGGGCTGCTCCCTTCTCGGCGTATTTTTCCAAGGTCCTGCCGGGAATGGCAGCAGAGTTCACAATTACTGTATCCAAAAACGGTCCGCCTACATGATCGTACAGCACTTCCACATGCTTGGATGCGGAGAACCCGTCTGTTTCGCCTGGCTGGGTCATGACATTGCAAATATACATTTTCGGAGCTGTCGAATTCTTTACAGCAGCGAACAAGCCTCTCACCAGCAGATTCGGCAAAATGCTCGTATACAGGCTGCCAGGGCCGATCAAGATCGCATCTGCATCTTCGATAGCGAGCAGCGCTTCACTCAATGGCACAGCGTCCTCCGGGTCCAAAAAGACCCGCTTGATCCTCTTGCCTGTCAAAGGAATTTGCGATTCGCCCGCGATGATCGAACCGTCTTCCATTTCCGCTATGAGCCGAAGCGACTGTGTCGATGCCGGAAGCACATCCCCGCGGACAGCCAGGACATCGCTCAGCTTCTTTACCGCTGTGACAAAATCTCCGGTAATTTCGTTCATCGCTGCAAGAAGTAGATTTCCCAAATTATGCCCGGCTAATCCGGTCCCTGTGGAAAAACGATACTGCATGACCTTTTCCATCAGCGGCTCGGTATCGGCCAGGGCGGTCAATACATTGCGGATATCTCCGGGAGGCGGCATATCCAACTCCTCCCGCAGCCTCCCGGAGCTTCCGCCGTCGTCAGCGACGGTTACAATCGCGGTGATGTGAACCGGCGCATGCTTTAACCCCCTTAACAAGACGGACAGTCCCGTTCCTCCGCCGATCACGACAATCCGCAGCCGGTTGCCTGGCTGCGATCCCATTCTCCTCGTCGGCATATGTCACCTCATTATATGCTGATACACATACAAAGGCCCTGTTCAAGTAAGGATGACGTTTTATCTTTCTTGCCATCCTATGCTTACTTGTTTTTTTCCATGTCACGATGACTGACCCGAATCGAGAAGTCCTTCCCGAAGATCTCGCCCAAATGCTCCGCGATCGCCACCGAACGATGCTTGCCTCCTGTGCAGCCGATCCCGATCACCAGCTGGCTTTTCCCTTCCCGCTGGTAATGGGGCAGCGTATAGGCCAAAAAGTCAGTCAGTTTATCAACAAACTCTTTCGTTTCCTTATGATTCATGACGTATTCGGCCACTTCCCGGTCACACCCGGTTTTGGGCCGCAGTTCTTCCACGTAATGCGGATTGGGCAAGAAGCGTACGTCAAACATAAGATCGGCATCAATCGGCGTGCCGTATTTAAACCCGAAAGACAGGATGTTAATCGTTAAGGATGAGCCTTGCTGTGTATACTGGCTAATTATTTTTTCACGCAATTGTGCCGGCTTCATCTGGCTGGTATCGATAATCTGATGGGCACGCCCCTTCATTTCTTGAAGCAGCCGACGCTCGGCATGGATTCCTTCCAGTGGTGAACCGTTAGGTGAAAGCGGATGGCGTCGACGCGTCTCTTTATACCTGGACACCAATGTCTGGTCATTTGCATCCAGATAGAGAATATGGAAGGAGATCCCCTCCATCTGGTTCAAACTGTCGATGGCTCCCGACAAGCTTACAAAAAATTCGCGGCCGCGCAGGTCGACCACCAAGGCGAAGCGCTCAATATTGCCTCCCGACTGCTTGATCAGCTCCGCAAACTTGGGGATCAAAACCGGCGGCAGGTTGTCGACGCAAAAGAACCCCAGATCTTCCAAGCTCTGTACGGCGACGGTTTTACCCGCACCAGACATCCCTGTAATGATCAACAGATTAACGGCTCTTTCATTTCCCACTTCTGTCACTCCACTCGCCTCCTACGATTCTGACATTAGCATACCATAACGGTTGGCACTTTCGCACCCTTTAGACTTGTAACGCTTCCGTAGAGGCAACAAGCTTCGCTTCCGGCCGTTTCGGCATGCTCCGCAGAAAAAAAATGGCGTGGCTATGGCAGCCACGCAAAATGGTTCGTATAGATAAGGGGGTCAATTCATTGTCTTCATCTTACCGCCCAATTATTTCACTCATGTTACAAGCAGGTTAAGAGATTGTGACATTTTGCTCAGCCAGTCGTTCGTTCAGCTCTTCTACGTAGTGCTGGGCCGATTGAGCGGCGATAGAACCGTCGCCAGTGGCTGTCACCACTTGACGCAGCGTTTTCTCCCGCACATCCCCCGCCGCGAAGACGCCTTTTACTTTTGTGTGCATCTGGTCGTCAGTCAGGACGTATCCGGCTTCGTTGGTAATGCCGAGGCTGCGAACGCTCTCGGTCAACGGGTCCATCCCTACGTAGATGAAGGCGCCATCTGTCGCAAACTCGCGTTCTTCACCCGTTTTCAGGTTTTCCAGGAGCACGCTTTGGACTTTCCCGTCACCGCGAATTTCCTTGACCACCGTATCCCAGATGACCTCGATCTTTTCATTGTCAAATGCCCGCTTTTGCAGGATTTTTTGAGCGCGGAACTGATCGCGCCGGTGAATGATCGTGACCTTGGAAGCAAAGCGGGTCAGGAATACCGCTTCCTCGACGGCAGAGTCTCCGCCGCCGACTACGACCAGCTCCTTGCCGCGGAAAAACGCCCCGTCGCACACCGCACAGTAGGAGACGCCGCGGCCCGAGAGTTCTTTTTCTCCCGGAACGCCGAGCAGGCGATGCTCCGCGCCAGTGGCAACGATCACCGATTTGGCCAGGTACTCCTTGTCGGAGGTAATGACACGTTTATACGGTTCTTCGTCCTTGATTTCCTTGATTTCGCCGTAGGCATACTCGGCACCGAATTTTTGCGCATGCTCGAACATCTTTGTGGACAAGTCAGGTCCCAAAATGGAGCCAAAGCCCGGGTAGTTTTCAATCTCTTCCGTATTGGCCATTTGTCCACCTGGGATTCCGCGTTCCAGCATGAGCGTGCTCATGTTTGCGCGGGAGGTATATACAGCGGCGGTCATTCCGGCTGGACCTGCACCGGCAATGATCACATCGTAAATTTTTTGATCGCTCATATCCACTGCCTCCTCAATCTGCAATCCTTCTTATTTATACTTATTATAAAATGAGAATCTATTTCAAATCAAGGGTCTGCAGCGCTTTTACGCACTTTGCCACTGTTGAGACGGAAATCTCGTATTTTTGCGCTATCTGTGCCTGCGACTTTGTTTGTTTTTGGTTTTCTACCGTACCGTATAAGTATTCGAGTGCGGCCACCCACGCTACTACCTTGCGGACCTGCACAGGAAGCTGCCCAGACTGCGAGAAGCGTCTCCAGACAGAGAGACACCAGTCCCGCATGTCCTTTTGCTCGCTCCCGGAAAGAAAACATTCGATGCAGTCTTCTACGCTTCCTGCTGTTTGATTGTCCGCCCCGTTCTTCGGCCGTGCTATTTTCTGAACGGTTGCCGCTTTTTCCTTTGCTTTTCGCTTGGGCTTTGCCGTCGGCATCTCTGCTCCCATATCAGCCAAGGCAAGCAGAGCGAGTTTTTGGAGCTGGGGGTCGTCCGTCTGATGGTAACACTGACGAACAGCAGCTTCCGCTTCGTCATCGCCGATCAGAGCGAGGGTTTGCAGCACAGCAAATTTTACTTCATCGCGTCCGTGCTGCAGCGCCCACAACAAGGAAGCGCGGATCATCGGATCGTTTTTCAGCTCTTCCACCCCGGAGGCCGGAGCTTTCTCCCAGGAGACCTCCTGCTGCGGCTGGTAGTAATGGTATGGGATTACCTGCTTAGTCTGCCCGTCCTTCTCTGCTTTTACCATCTCCATGTAGTGGTCGGCTACTCCCGAATCCGGGTCCAGCTGCTTCACCTTTTGCCACCAGCGGATGGCTTGCTCTTTGTGACCGCTCATGTACGCGGAAATCGCCGCGTAGTGGTAGGTGCACGCTTCATGAGTCCGGCCTGCCTTCAGCATTTTGGAGTAGAGGTGGTACGCCTCCTCGTGTTGACCAAGAACCCCCATCGTCGTCGCCAGCTTATAGGCATGCTCCGGATGGTAAGGCACGACTTTTTTCAGCATCGTGATCAGCGACACCAGCTCTTTGGCTCGATTGTGGTGCGACAACAGTACTGCCAGGTTGCAAAGGGCATGCAGATTTCCGTTTTCCCTCTCCAGCGTTTCCTCAATCGTCGCCATCGCCTGTTGAAAATCGCCTATATAATAGTACGCCAGCGACAGGTTGTTCCAAGCCGGCATAAAAGAAGGATCGGCTTCGACGATCTCTTTTAAAATGTCCAACGCTTCCAAAAAGCGGCCTTCTTCCAAACTGCGCCGTGCCCGTTCATGCTTGCTGTATACGTCCTCGCGCTCGCCTGTGAGAAAATGGCGGGGAGGCATGTCCAGCTCAAAGTAGATATAATCCAGCAGCTCTTCGGCATCCTCTCGGTACGCCCCGTCGCTTTGTTGCTGCAAATAGCGGATAGCCATCTCTTCCGCCATCTCGTAATCTTCCAGGTTGGCGTAATTGTTCGCCATATAAAAATAAACTTCAACGATTTTCGGTTCGCACTTTTCCAGCACATCGTACAAAATGTCATTGGACGCTTCAAAATTGCCGACTTCGGCCAAAACACTCGCCAGATGGCATCGGTATTCAGCATTTTTCGGCTCCAGCTCGATTGCACGGCGGAAGCTGCGAATAGCTTTTTCGTAGTCATAGCGATGTAAAAAACGTAAGCCGCGTTCCACAAAAAAGCGGGCGTCTTGTTGAAAATGTACGACTGTCGACTTCTCGATTCTCTTGTTTTGTTTCATAGAACCTCCAGCATCACAGGGCAGTACCTTCATGTATCGTACCAGAAGCGCCCTTGCGCCACAAGCTGATGCACCCTTTTAAAGTTTTCTTTCACCGGATTCGCTCTCGCTCACCAGATCGCTAACGTCTTTCACACAAACGGTGAATTTTGGGATAAAAGCAGGAAACACCACTGGCTGTACAGCGAGTGGTGTCATCTATCGAACTATATGAATGGAGCGGACGACGGGGCTCGAACCCGCGACCTTCGCCTTGGCAAGGCGACGCTCTACCAATTGAGCTACGTCCGCGTAAACACTGGTGAGCCATGAAGGACTCGAACCTTCGACCCTCTGATTAAAAGTCAGATGCTCTACCAACTGAGCTAATGGCTCGCAATATGGTGGCTCGGGACGGAATCGAACCGCCGACACGAGGATTTTCAGTCCTCTGCTCTACCGACTGAGCTACCGAGCCGTATCAACATCACAGAGAACATGAAAATATAATGGCGGAGCTGACGGGACTCGCTTCCACTGGCGACTCGGCCTCGAAAAGCTTCCTGCGAGCCAGATCTGAAGTGCCCGAGCAATACTTCCTGTCCATTCTGCAAGGGTAAACCCGTTTACGGGTGAGAGACCCGTTGCTTCTTTGTAAATGGCGGAGCTGACGGGACTCGAACCCGCGACCTCCGGTGTGACAGACCGGCGTGAACTCCAACTTCACCACAGCTCCATGGAAACAGGTCTTCTTTCAAAGAAATATCTTCGATCCAGACCATAAGACGTCACAAACTTCAAAAGTTTTCGCG
>NZ_JAUMSJ010000041.1:0-45188 GCF_037834415.1 Brevibacillus borstelensis
CACTAAAGGGACGATAAGGGTAAAGTTGTAAAGTTCTTTTAGGGCGTACCACCCATTTCATTCCGTACTGTGTGGGGTAAATGAAAAAAGGCTTGAAGGAGGGTAGTCCTTCAAGCCTCAAAATTGTTAGTGAAAAGTAATGTGAAACAAGAATCCCTTCTTGTTTAGCATTGAAGAAAGAAAATAATACTCAGTAGAAGAATCTTTATCTTCTCTTACGTAGAACGTTGAATTATACTCGAGAAACCTTACTAAAGATGCAAATATTGACTTCACTTCATTCAAGTTATAATTACTTAACTTGATATTCAATTGAAAGTGTCCATCATTATACTTAATTTCAAAGAATGATATATTTTGTTGACGTTCTAAAAAATCAGTTGTTTCTGACCAAATGCCAATTTCATATTCGCAGTTAATTGATTTAGCAATTTCTAAAAGCAGTTGTTTATTCATGTCGTTTTTCTTCAACTCCCTACTTATTTCTTTTTCGGTTTTGGGATGTATACTCCACCCTCAGCAGGTGAATGAACAGATACAATTCCACCTTTTTCATTCAATACAACTTTATTCCCTCGAGAATCAACATACTCCCACGTTTTTCTTCCCTGAGCATCCACTTTGCTAACTCTGTTCTTTTTATTGTGTTGAACGATACTGTCAATTATATCTGCAGTAAAACCTCTCTCATTTGCTCTCTCTGCACCGTGTTCAGTGAAAACTAGTCCACCTTTAGTTTTATCATTAGTTTTATAACCACAACTGTTATGCGTCCAAACTCCAAGATTGGAGACAAAGTACGTATGGAAGTCCTTTACCTTAAAGTTGTAGACAGTCTTATGTTCCTTTTTAACCTCAATCTTTTCAATGACTAATTCTTTGCCATCCGAAGTTGTCAGAACATCGCCCACCACAAGATTCTTGGATTCCACCCAACCTTTTCCTACAATCCAAAACGGATGCTCATCAGTAGTCGTAATGACTTCACCGCCAACTGTAATATTATACGTTTCCTCAACATCACGTTGGAAGAGCCATTCGACTTCCTTGTAAGCCATCTCTCCCGTTTCATCGTCTTTGGCTAGAACTTTGTCCCCCACCTCGATTTCCTCGATAGGTTTCTCCCCTTCGTCTGTTTGAACCTTTGTGCCTGCTGTAAAGCAATTACATCCAAAAAGCTTTTTCACTATCCCCTTCTCAACGGTTCTCGCTCCTGATCCTACCACTTTGCCAGCTACAGCTTTTACTACTCCTCCAGCACCAGCTACGTAGGTAAAAGGATCTTCATACCATTCTGGCTCCCGCGTGTTTCCGTGAACTTCCCATCTGATTTCCTCGGGGACTTCATCAACAGAAGCATTCCTATAAAACTCCCAATAGACATTACCTTTACCGTCGTTAGTCCTCAAAATACCTGTTGAGTCTTTCCGAATTCCGCCGTTCCCCCACGGCTCACTGATCACATTCCCACTAAAGTCAACATATCGCAACGGATTATTATGCACATACGTATACCGATTCAAGCTCAGCGGATTATCCACTTGCCCTTTATACGTATCCTCTGAAATAAACCGCCCCACCGTCGGGTCGTAATACCTCGCCCGCAGATAGTAAAACCCGGTCTCGCCGTCCAAGATCTCCCCGCTGTAGGTAAACGGGTTGGACATCCCCTCCGTCTTCGCCGTGAGATTTCCCCACGTGTCGTACTCGTAGCGGTTCAGCTCTTCGCCGTTCTCCCCGACAACCTTCACGACATCGCCATGGCTGTTGTACAGGTAGTAGCCTCGCTTGTTCGCCGCAACATCCTTTCGGGAGAGCAGCTCATTCCCCCAAATATTCTGGGCTTTCAGCTGGCCGTTTTTATCCAGCTCTTCGACGACTCTGCCATTCAGGTAGACGTAACGGGTTTCGCCGCCATCTGCTGTCTTCGTCGCACGGAGCCCGTCCGGATAGTACGTATATTCCGCTTTAGCCCCCGTTTTCTCATTGGTGACGCCTCTCAGACGGTTGCGCTCGTCAAAGGTGTAGCTGGCCGTGTTCGGCATTGTAGGCAGCGTGCCCTCAAAGGTCATTCGGCTTCCCCGGCCGTTATACGAATAACGATTCTCCCCCGCTGGCACATTTTCCTTCGTCAAGCGGTCCACTTTGTCGTATTCGTAGCGGTAGGTCGTGCCGTTTCGCTCAATGCTCGTCACGTTGCCAAAAGAGTAATTGTTCTTCTCTTGCCATACAGACGTGCCGTTCTTGAAGTGATTCAACGTGTCCACCTGGCCGAACGAATCTCGCTTGCGCTCCAGGCTTACGCCGTTTGGATAGGTCAGGGTGTAGGTGTCTCCGGAGTCGCTGAGCTTGTAGTCATAGCGGACAGTCTTCGGGGTGCCGTCCAGTCCCGGACTGGTGACCTCCGTCAAGCGCATCGCGTCATCATAGCTGTAGGAAACCGTTGTATTGCCAGGATAGATCAACTGATCCATCTGGTCGTCGGCGTCCGTATGACGAATCTGATAGAGTCTGCCAAACGCCGTGAAGCTGTTCATCCGCAGGAACGGATCGTAGGTGTAGAACAGCTCGCGATGCAGCGGGCTGGTGGACTGGATGTTCGGTCCGTTGCTGTTGGTTTCTTTCTTTACCAAAGACGTATTCGGGTAATACTCTTTTGTTTCCCGGTTTTTCACCGTACCGGCCTTGTCTTTCGTCGTCAGCTCGGACAGCTCGTAAAACGGCGTGTAGGCGTACTCGTGGCGGTTCCCCGCTTTGTCCGTGAACGCCGAAACTTTGCCGTTCGGGGTGTAGCCAAATGTCTCCGCGGCTCCAGATGGAACGTCCGTTTCGCTGATTTTCCAGGAAAGCGCATTGTAGTGGTACTTGGTCGTCTGGGTGTTGTTTTCCGTTACTTGAACAAGATTTCCATATGGGTCGTAGCCGTAGCGGTACTCGTTCTTTTCGGGATCGAGCAGGATTGTTCATTCCCTAGGAGGTACTACAAGGGGAATCCCCCAATTATCATTTTTTATGATTACTCTTCCTCCCTATTCTATGGACAACACATACAAGGACAAAAAGAACCCCTAGACGAGCATTAATTACTCGTTGGGGTTCTTTGCTAACACGTTTATAACATTCTATTCACTGCTTTTATATAACTTGGACACCAGTGGAAAGCATTGACGTTTGAATACGCTTCTTGAAATTCATCTTCTCGCTGAAACCAAGGTAAATCAGGATGACGATTTGATACATCTCGTAAACAGAACCACCCCTGTCTCAAGTCTTCTCCACCAGTTGACCTGAAATCAGCATTTGAGCAATAAGCACAAATGTTAAAGGATACGTCCATTTTGTCTTGAAGTGCTTGTAATGCTATGGAGAAATCCTCAACAGCATTGGCTTCAAAGGTTTTACCTCTGTATTCACATACGAGTTTGAATTTCAGTTGAGGTTCATCAGGGTCGTATTGTCTGGTAACGACGATGTATTCCTCTACCGTTACAATTTCGATGGAATTACCATTTGTGGTTTGTACACTATTTAAGAACTTTAGTGAATAACTCTCTGGTAAATTCGTCATCAACTCAAGCAGACTCTGGACATATGTTCCTGCTTCGCTTTCAATATACAGAGATTTTCCTATTAGAATCATATGAACAGTATCATTTTCTCTAAATCGGACATAAAGATTCGCATCCTGACTTTGTCCCTTACCATTAATTAGTTTAGTAATAAGAGTCTTCTCGTTCATTCTCTCCCCCCTTTCTTTACCTTCCCTTAATTGAGATAGATTTTAGCACAATGGTTAAATAATAAGGATTTGATTCTGCGTCAGGTCTTGATGCAATCCACGCTTTGTGGTGGGCAGGGTTTGTTGCAAAGACACTGACGTGCCCAGTGGCAGGGTTGTCAACCACAGCCTTTAAAACTCCAGTTGCGTTTACTGCATCTATAGAAGTGAATGTATATTTGTTAGACCCTGGTACTAAAAAGTATGATAATCCTGTTGTATCCACTGGTCTTGGGGTAAGGTTAGTGTTTGTACCCGAACCATCACGGAATATTAGGGTCTGTCCATTATAATTATAAGTCGTAGTGATTGTCGAGGTGTCCTGCGTAGCAATAGTCAATATCGTTGCCACAACACCCGCCCATCCTATTGCACCACCTGATACTGAACCAGAACCAGACCTTGGCATCGTTGCAGTAGTTCCTGCAAAAAACACAGCGGTGGGTCTTAGTTCAAGGTCTTTTGCAATAGAAGCACCTAAATTACTCCAGTATGCAGTCCTTGCATTATCTGCTTGGGTCTCAGCAAATTGCATACGTTGTTTGTCTCCAGCTTTATTTGCCTTTTCCCAAA
This sequence comes from Brevibacillus borstelensis, assembly GCF_037834415.1. GTDB lineage: Bacteria > Bacillota > Bacilli > Brevibacillales > Brevibacillaceae > Brevibacillus > Brevibacillus borstelensis_A. The sequence goes on from NZ_JAUMSJ010000041.1 coordinate 4,352, forward strand.
CATCTGTCCAAAAAGTAATAGTATCTCTAGTTGAGCCTTTAATATATCCGTCTCCATCTTTCCAGTGACCTGTTGGGTCTTTATATCTTAAAGGATTATTCTCCACATACGTATACCGATTCAACGACAACGGATTATCCACTTGTCCCTTATACGTATCCTCCGAAATAAACCGCCCCACCGTCGGATCGTAATACCTCGCCCGCAGATAGGAAAACCCAGTCTCGCCATCCAAGATCTCCCCGCTGTAGGTAAACGGGTTGGACATCCCCTCCGTCTTCGCCGTGATATTCCCCCACGTATCATACTCGTAGCGGTTTAGTTCCTCGCCGGTCTCGCCAACGACCTTCACGACATCGCCGTGGCTGTTGTACAGATAGTAGCCGCGCTTGTTCGCCGCAACATCCTTTCGGGAGAGCAGTTCATTACCCCAAACATTCTGGGCTTTCAACTGGCCGTTTTTGTCCAGTTCCTCAATGACTCTGCCGTTCAGATAGACGTAGCGGGTTTCGCCGCCATCTGCTGTCTTCGTCGCGCGAAGCCCGTCCGGATAGTACGTGTATTCCGCTTTTGCTCCTGTCTTTTCATTGGTGACGCCTCTCAGGCGGTTGCGCTCGTCAAAGGTGTAGGTGGCTGTGTTCGGCATTGCCGGCAGCGTACCTTCAAAGGTCATCCGGCTGCCTCGGCCGTTATACGAATAACGATTCTCTCCCGCTGGTACATTTTCCTTCGACAAGCGGTCAACTTTGTCGTACTCGTAGCGGTAGGTCGTGCCGTTTCGCTCAATGCTCGTCACGTTGCCAAAAGAGTAATTGTTCTTCTCTTGCCATACAGACGTGCCGTTCTTGAAGTGATTCAACGTGTCTACCTGTCCGAACGAATCCCGCTTGCGCTCCAGGCTTACGCCGTTTGGATAAGTCAGGGTGTAGGTGTCTCCCGCGTCGCTGAGCTGGTAGTCATAGCGGACAGTCTGAGAGGAACCATTCGATCCCGGAATCGTCACCTCTTTTACCCGCATCGCGTCATCGTAGACGTAGGAAACTGCCGTATTGCCAGGATAGATCAACTGATCCATCTGGTCGTCGGCGTCCGTATGGCGAATCTGGTAGAGTCTTCCAAACGCCGTGAAGCTGTTCATCCGCAGGAACGGATCGTAGGTGTAGAACAACTCCCGATACAGTGGGCTGGTGGACTGGATGTTGGGGCCGTTGCTGTTGGTTTCTTTCTTTACCAATGACGTATTCGGGTAATACTCTTTTGTTTCCCGGTTTTTCACCGTACCGGCCTTGTCTTTCGTCGTCAGCTCGGACAGCTCGTAAAACGGCGTGTACGCGTACTCGTGGCGGTTCCCCGCTTTGTCCGTGAACGCCGAGACTTTGCCGTTCGGGGTGTAGCTGAATGTCTCCGTGGCCCCGGATGGAACGTCCTGTTCGCTGATTTTCCAGGAAAGGGCATTGTAGTGGTACTTGGTCGTCTGGGTATTGTTTTCCGTTACTTGGACGAGATTTCCATATGGGTCGTAGCCGTAGCGGTATTCGTTCTTTTCAGGGTCGAGCAAATAGACGAGCTTATCGTTTGGATTGTAGCGGTACGACCAGGAGCGCGTCGCTCCGCTCTGTTCCTGCTCGGTCTTACGCGAGAGCTGTCCGAATGCGTTGTACTCAAAGGCAGCGTGCGCTTTTGCTGTCAGTCCGCCGTCTCACTGATCTCTTTTTCCAGTTGGCCGTGTCTATCGTAAAACTGGGTCGTTCCAAGTCCATTTGGTCCCAGGCTCTTACTCGTCTCCGCAGGAAGGTAGCGGCTGTTATTCGAATCAATGCGAGCGTTTACCTGCAGGTAAATCGTCGTACCAATTGACATGAAAAAAGGCTTATTCCTTCATATTTCAAGTTGGAATAAGCCTTTGAAAGTATATTAAAGAGTTTGTCAAACTGTTAATGTTTGGTTTACCGTCTTGTTGTTAAAATTGAGAGTAGTTTGCACAAATTCTTACAGTGTTTCTTTCTCATCACCGATTCTACTGACGGTCAGCCACACCACCTTATCGTTCAAAAATTACGTTCTAACATTGTTTGGATTTCATCAGCGAGTTCAAGTATCTTCTTCCATTCAAGGGAATTCCTAACTGCATTAATATTCCAGTTATCTCCTTGTTGTATTGTTTGAACTAAATTTCTTAAAGTAACACTTTTTTGCATGATCTCATCGTTGATAAGTCCTGCATCCTTAAGCTTTTGTAAGTTATCAGTGTGTAAGAATGAATTTACCCCAATATCAAATTCCTCAAAAATGTTATACCCAATCACTTCATCATCCTCAGATAGTAAATATAACCCACATTTACCAATAGTATCAACATATAGCTCCATAAGTTTTCCTATAGAAATTTTCTCCACCAAAGAAATCCCCTTTACTTATAAATAATTATAGCTTTATCACCGGGCAGCGGTTTATAGTCAGAACCCACTACCTTGACTTTACCTGTTTGCCCACTTGAGAATCCTACATAAGACCCCACATGCACCCCTTCTCCTGGATGGTAGAATACTGACTTATCACCGTTTGTAAATTTCCAACCAGTACCGGCAGATCCATATTTGCCTTTCGTCCATCCAGCTCCAAGAGCCTTTCCAACTTCATCAGCTGATTTTCCCCATAAAGCTTTAGGGTTACTAACAATATCATCATAAGATTTTAACTGTGTAACCCATTCAACATTTCCGTTTCCGTACTTGCTCTTGTAGTATTCATTCCATTCTGCACCTGTTCTTGGTATCTTTCCAGAATTACTCGTCCCTTTAGAAACAGTCGTACCAGCTGCCGCTATCCCCATAAACGGGGCTGCCAATCCTAAATCTGGCACATCCCCTGCTTGATAGTTTGCCCTCACAGCACCATTAAAACTTACAATGGTTTTAACTTCCGCCCTATGTTCTACTGGCACAACAATATCGACAGCATCAATAAAGTCTAATCTGTTAGCATCAGCATAGGTCACGGCTACATCTGACCAGTACAGCATCAGATCTTCGTAACTGCCACCAAAATACCCGCCTGCTCCTTCAGCAGCTAAATGTCCACTCGGATCCACAAACCTCACCGGATTATTATGCACATACGTATACCGATTCAGTGTGAGGGGATTATCCACTTGCCCCTTATACGTATCCTCCGAAATAAACCGCCCTACCGTCGGGTCATAATACCTCGCCCGCAGATAGTAATACCCGGTTTCTGCGTCAAATACCTCGCCGCTGTAGGTAAACGGGTTAGACATCCCCTCCGTCTTCGCGGTGATATTCCCCCACGTATCATACTCATAGCGGTTTAGCTCTTCTCCATTCTCCCCAACAACCTTCACGACATCCCCGTGGCTGTTGTACAAATAGTAGCCGCGCTTGTTCGCCGCAACGTCCTTTCGGGAGAGCAGCTCATTTCCCCAAATATTCTGGGCTTTCAGCTGGCCGTTTTTGTCCAGTTCCTCGATGACTCTGCCATTCAGGTAGACGTAGCGGGTTTCGCCGCCATCTGCTGTCTTCGTCGCGCGGAGTCCATCCGGATAGTACGTGTATTCCGCTTTGGCTCCCGTCTTTTCATTGGTGACGCCTCTCAGGCGGTTGCGCTCGTCAAAGGTGTAGCTGGCTGTGCTTGGTATGGCGGGAAGCGTGCCTTCAAAGGTCATCCGGCTGCCTCGGCCGTTATACGAATAACGATTCTCCCCCGCTGGCACATTTTCCTTCGTCAGGCGGTCCACTTTGTCGTACTCGTAGCGGTAGGTCGTGCCGTTTCGCTCGATGCTCGTCACGTTGCCGAAAATAATGATGAACATTTACTCGTTATCTTCTACTACCGGAACAAATGGGGAGAGAGCGTAAAAAGTTTTGAGTAAATATGGTTAAACTTTCCATTAAGGAGATGATCATTTATGCAAGACAAAAGAGACATGACGATCAAGGAGTTAGCAAAGGATTGCCGAACCATCGAGAATGTTCATGAGATGCTCAAGAACCTCTTCCGTGACACCATCCATCAGCTGTTTGAAGCAGAAATGGACGACCATCTGGGCTATGCCAAACATAGTGCTGATGGCGATCACACAGGGAATAGTCGCAACGAATATAGCAAGAAGACAGTAAAGACCAAGTTCGGCAATACGGAACTGCGTGTTCCTCGTGACCGAAACAGTGAGTTTGAACCTCAGCTTGTGAAAAAACATGAGACCACTGTAAATGGCTTAGAAGAGCAGATAATTGCACTCTACGCGAAAGGGATGTCCACCCGTGACATTGAGGAGCACATGAAGGATTTGTACGGGATTGACGTGTCTCCAACGATGGTCAGCAAAGTGACGGACAAGATCATGCCGATGGTAACGGAATGGCAGTGCAGACCGCTTGATCGAGTCTATCCTATCGTGTTCCTTGATGCTATTCACTTTAAAGTTCGGCAAGAAAATCGGATTGTCAACAAAGCAGCTTACAGTGTTTTGGGCATTACCATGTCTGGACATAAGGATATCCTGGGTATCTAGATCGGGGAGCATGAGAGTGCCAGCTTTTGGCTCAATGTGTGTACAGAGCTGAAAAGCCGTGGCGTAAAAGACATTCTGATCGCCTGCAAAGATGGACTCTCTGGCTTTTCGGAAGCGATCAACGCTGCGTTTCCACAAACCCAGATTCAACTGTGCGTGATTCACCAGATTCGCAACTCGATGAAATATGTACCGTTCAAAGAAGAAAAGGCTGTCTTGACAGATGTAAAGAAGGTCTATCAAGCTCTTACACTGGAAGAAGCAGAACAGGCATTTTCCGCCTTCAAAGACAAATGGGGAAAGAAGTACCCCATTATTATTCGCTCCTGGGAAAGCAACTGGCTTGAACTGACCGCCTATTTCAGCTATCCCCCAGAGATCCGCAAAATGATGTACACAACGAATATTATCGAAGGCTATCATCGACAACTCCGTAAGGTCACAAAGACAAAAACGGCGTATCCCACCGACGATGCCCTACGGAAAATCATCTATCTGGCTACCGTTGAGGCGTCGAAGAAGTGGACTATGCCGCTTCGGAGCTGGAAAGAATGTATATCACAACTTGCGATCCATTTTGGAGACCGCTTGCAAGGAGAACTGTCCGCATAATTCCAGCTGATATGTCGGCTTGACATGGAGCCTCTGCGGGCATGATTTCTTACGATTGGGCGATGCCAGTAAGACATGCATCGCATGGCAAACGAGCCTATCATGCCCGCCCCTCCATGTAAAGCCGTTGACGTAACCATTCACTTGTTAAAAACCCATTTACACAAAAAAATTTACATTCCCTAACTTCTCTCCCTCGTAGGCGGCTACAAGGGCAATAAGAAACCCCAGACGAGTAGATCATCTCGTTTGGGGTAATACATTACAAACCTTGATAATTAGCTCTTTATTCCTTGAATTTATCTGGTAAATACTCTTTCCAAACATATGCTTTTATCAAATCTTTCAAGTCGTCTTGATACGATTGCAATTCCTCTTTAGATGAACAGCCTGTTATTTTATGAATTTCACTTTCATCGCAGTTTTTCAATACGTATTCAATACAACCCTCGTATACCATAAGTTCTCCTTCTGAGAGTCTTAGATCAAAAAGAGTAACGCTGGCTATTTCTTTATGACCTTTATACTCCATCCTACTCACCCCTATTTCAGTAAGTTGTTTATGATGTCTCTAAATTGATTGATCTGTTCATGTGAGGGTCTCGTCCACTGCCCTCTTTGAATCCTCATCTTTGTATTATTATCAGGATTTTTAAATGTCGTAAGATGTTGTCCATTTGGTTCAAATACATGTATTCTTCCGTTTTGCCCTCTCACAATCCACCGTCCATCGTCCTGAATGAGTATATCTGCGTCTCTTGCTTTTTGTACATCATTAAATGCAGTTCCTGTCGGCCTTCCTTGATTTTTTCTCTCCAGAGAATGTTGAGAACGTTTTACATTTGCAGTTCCTTTTGAAGCATTTTTACCCGTATTTCTAATTGCCCCTGCTGCTGCCCCCGCTCCAGCAGCTCCCGTTCCCAGATTATGCATATCTCCGGCTTCACGGCCCCATTTCGCAGCCCCAACCCAACCGACAATCGTTTTTACTTCCTCTACATATTCTGCTGGCACCACTTCATGTACAACATCATAAGGGACCGCACCCGTTGCGTCTGCCCATTCTACTGTCTTTTTCGCCCAGTATAGCGCCGCATCTTCAAATTTTAAACCTGCCGAATTAATTCTTTCATATCCGCCATCCGAAAATTCGAGTTGTCTATGACCGGATGGATCAACGTAACGCAGCGGATTATTACTCACATACGCATACCGATTCAAACTCAGCGGATTATCCACTTGCCCCTTATACGTATCCTCCGAAATAAACCGCCCCACCGTCGGATCGTAATACCTCGCCCGTAGATAGGAAAACCCGGTCTCGCCGTCAAAAATCTCCCCGCTATAGGTAAACGGGTTGGACATCCCCTCCGTCTTCGCCGTGAGATTTCCCCACGTGTCGTACTCGTAACGGTTCAGCTCTTCGCCGTTCTCCTCGACAACCTTCACGACGTCGCCGTGGCTGTTGTACAGATAGTAGCCACGCTTGTTCGCCGCAACATCCTTTCGGGAGAGCAGCTCATTCCCCCAAATATTCTGGGCTTTCAGCTGGCCGTTTTTGTCCAGCTCCTCGATGACTCTGCCGTTCAGGTAGACGTAACGGATTTCGCCGCCATCCGCTGTCTTGGTCGCGCGAAGCCCGTCCGGATAGTACGTATATTCCGCTTTAGCCCCCGTTTTCTCATTGGTGACGCCTCTCAGACGGTTGCGCTCGTCAAAGGTGTAGCTGGCCGTGTTCGGCATTGTAGGCAGTGTGCCCTCAAAGGTCATTCGGCTTCCCCGGCCGTTATACGAATAACGATTCTCTCCCGCTGGCACATTTTCCTTCGTCAAGCGGTCCACTTTGTCATACTCGTAGCGGTAGGTCGTGCCGTTTCGCTCGATGCTCGTCACGTTGCCAAAAGAGTAATTGTTCTTCTCTTGCCATACAGACGTGCCGTTCTTGAAGTGATTCAACGTGTCCACCTGACCGAACGAATCCCGCTTGCGCTCCAGGCTTACGCCGTTTGGATAGGTCAGGGTGTAGGTGTCTCCCGCGTCGCTGAGCTGGTAGTCATAGCGGACAGTCTGAGTCGAACCATTCGATCCCGGAATCGTCACCTCTTTTACCCGCATCGCGTCATCATAGCTGTAGGAAACCGTTGTATTGCCAGGATAGATCAACTGATCCATCTGGTCGTCGGCGTCCGTATGGCGAATCTGGTAGAGTCTTCCAAACGCCGTGAAGCTGTTCATCCGCAGGAACGGATCGTAGGTGTAGAACAGCTCGCGATGCAGCGGGCTGCTGGACTGGATGTTGGGGCCGTTGCTGTTGGTTTCTTTCTTTACCAATGACGTATTCGGGTAATACTCTTTTGTTTCCCGGTTTTTCACCGTACCGGCCTTGTCTTTCGTCGTCAGCTCGGACAGTTCGTAAAACGGCGTGTAGGCGTACTCGTGGCGGTTCCCCGCTTTGTCTGTGAACGCCGAAACTTTGCCGTTCGGGGTGTAGCCAAATGTCTCCGCGGCTCCAGATGGAACGTCCGTTTCGCTGATTTTCCAGGAAAGCGCATTGTAGTGGTACTTGGTCGTCTGGGTGTTGTTTTCCGTTACCTGCACGAGATTTCCATATGGGTCGTAGCCGTAGCGGTACTCATTCTTTTCAGGGTCGAGCAAATAAACGAGCTTATCGTTCGGGTTGTAGCGGTACGACCAAGTGCGCTTCGCCCCGTCCTTCTCCTGCTCCGTCTTGCTCGCCAACTGTCCGAATGCGTTATAGCCATAGGCGGTGGTGCGTTTTTGCCCGCTCGCCCACGCCTCGTTTACTTCCTTTTCCAGCTGTCCGTGCCTGTCGTAAAACTGGATCGTTTCCAGGCCGTTTGGCCCCAGGGTCTTGAGCGTCTCCATCGGGAGATATTGGTTCTTGAGCGAATCGGCAAAAGTGTTTGCCCGCAGGTAGATCGTCGTGCCGATGGGTTCCTCTTTTTTCCAAAGCGAGCCGTCCTCATTGTAGACATACGTGGTCGCCCGGTTGTCCATGGCGTAGGGGGCGCTGGACAGCAAACGCTCTCCATCCGGCGAGTAGGTGTTGTACTGCAGCGGACGGATTTGGCCGTTGGTCCCGATCTGTCCTTCGTATTCGACTTCGCCGCCCGGGGTAAAATGGGTGAACCTCTTCGTGCCGTCCGGCAGGGTCATCGTCACCTTGCGTTTGTCGTCGTCGTAGCTGTAGGTGATCGCGCGGGTTTCTCCTTTATTGGCAAACTGCTCGCGCGAGAGCCGTCCGAGGAAATCGTACTCGTAGGCGGCCTGGCTTTGGTCGGGATAGGTTCGCTGTGTGACTCTGCCCAGTTCGTCGTAGGCGAAACGGTACGTCAGCTTTGTTTTGACGCCGGGGGAAGTCTCTGCCTGCATGTTGATTTCCGTAGGGTTCAGACCGTACCGGTCATAGGCCGGGAAGTTCTGGACCAGATTTTTGTTGTCCAGCCCGATCGTCATATGCTGAATCGAGGAAATCCGCATGTTCTCGTAGGTATAGAATCGTCCGATGCTCTCGGTCTTGATTTCGGCACCATCCGGGTAGGAATCGAGGATCGATTCTCCCTCAAGCAGCTTGTCGCTGTTGTACGCAAACGATTCCTTGTGAAAATGCTTCGGATTGTCTGCGGCGGTGCGGTTCATCTCCGAAAGCAGGCGCAAGTAATATGTTGCGGGCGGCAAATACGTCCAGCTGGTCGTATTTCCTTTCGGATCGACGAGCTTTGCCAGATCGCCGTAATCGTTGTATCTGTATTCCGTCACCTGAGCGTAATCGGCCAGTCTGTTTTTCACCTGTTCCAGATTCTTCGCCTCCGGCGCGAGCAGGTACTGATACACGTCGGCGTCTTTCGTCATGGAAGCGGGCCTTCCCAAAAATTCGTAGGTGTAGCTGGGCTTGGTTTCCCTGCCGCGATACATGTGGCTTACGTACGATACCGGGTGGTAGCGGTACGTGTTTCCGTCTGCGGTCAAGTTGAGACGGCCTTCGATTCTGTCAGTGTCTGCACCCGTACCGATATAGGTTTCGACCGAACGGGGCAAGAAGTTTTTATCCGAATTGACGGCAAACGTCTTTTCCTGGCTGGGCAAGCCGTCCTGTACGATCCGGGTGACGGCCACTCCCCCGTCCCGCTTCGTCTGATTTTTCAATCGGACGGATTCATCCTTCTTCGTTTTCCATATCTCTTTACTCGTCATGGGGTAGTAGATCGTTTTCGAATACGATTCGGCGGCCGGACGGTCCGGGTGAGGCGTCTTGGCAAAATTGATGTTTACGGAAGTGACCGGATGGTATGTGGCGTAGGTCAGTTGTTCCTTATCGAAGTAATTGCGCACGACGCCTCGGTTCAAGAAATTGGACACATTAGAATCATAGGGGCTGTAGGCATAGGTCATGGTCAAGCCTTCCACAGGGTACTTGACTTGATGCAGGAGTTCGTAATAGACGTACCCCCGCTCTTTCTCGTCCACATCCAGATAATCGTAGCTCTCCATTCCTTTATAGTCCAAGATAACCTCTTTATTCCTCGCAGCAAGGGAGTAGTTGGGGCGCAGATTAAACTCGGCTTTTCCAAAGACTTCGGAATCAAGATAGGAGTATTCCGCAATGACCTTGCTGCCCCCGCCGTTGACATCATGCTCGATGACCCGGTCTGGGTCCTTGCCTGTTCCCCAATCATATTCGATGTGCTTCAACAGCTTGCTTTTGGAGGAATCGGCGTACACTTTCATGTGTCTGGCCGTTATCTCGATGTATCGCCCGACACTATCGATAATCTGTGTCGGACCGTCATACGGAATTTTGTAAACAATCGTATCGCCGTATACGTTTCGTTTGGTAATAACGTCAACAGGTGAAGGATCGTAAACTCCCTCCCTCTTGAAACTGTAGTGGTAGCCGTTGTAATCGAGCCAGGCAATCGACTTGACGCCATTTATCGGATCACGGCCTACTGGATAATAACTCATCTCCGCACCTTTGTAGGGGTAATTTACCCATTCTTGACCGGAGGATGAGGAAGACTCCAGTACCGTACCGTCATCCAGGGTGAAAATATAACGGAATTTTCCGGATGTTCTCCCGCAAAAATACGTTGGCTCACTGCTATCGTGGTAGTCGCACTCCAAAGCATCCTCGTACATCTCTTCTACCATCGGGATGTTCAATGTCCACCCGAGCGGCAGGTGATACTTATCCAAATGATTGTTGGCAGCAGTCTTGTTGCCGCTCTTGCTGTAGTAAATACGTTGTTTCATGGCGTCCATCTGCGAATACGTCCGCACGATCTTCAAATCCATCCCGTGCTTGCCTTCGAGGACGAGGTCCGTCTCCGAAATCGTGGATGAACGACGTACCTCGTCTACCGGCGAATCAACCGAGCGCTTGTACTGATACGTGAGCCCGGTCGGATCGTACACGGCATCCGGCAGGTCGGAGTTGAGGGTCCCTGCGCTTGGCGCTTTCCCGGCAGCAGCTTCTTTCGCCTGCTTCGCAACGGACGCTTTTTCTTTCATCTGTTTCGGTTCGGCCTGCTTTGCCTGTACGCTTTTCCATTTGCTGTAATGCTCTCCGATAACCGGAGCTTCCTTTACCAGCCGGTTGTACGCATCAGCCGGAAGCTTTGCGATGACGGCCATGACTTCCCGATCGGTCCAGCCGTACTTCTCCACCTTTTCATTGTGGGACAGCAGCCGATCTACCTGGGGATAGAACCAGGCCACAACTTTCATACTGGCGCGATCCCGTTCGGACTTCATGCGGATGATCGAGTCGGCTGAAAACGGGTCCCACTCCATTCCTCTGATCTCCTCGTCCTTGTATGCCGGAATTTCTGCCGGTCCGAGCGTCGTTTCGGCTGTCTCCTGGGCGGCCTTGGCGAATTGCGCCAGCCATTCCTTTGTACTCGGCAGCTTCGTTGCGCCTGGGGCTGCATTCGCTTTGCCGCTTTGGAGCAGCCCGTTTTGCGCCGCACCTTGGGCCTGCACGACGCCTGGAAGCAGCAAAGCCGCCGACAGAAGCAGCTTGAAGCCGATGCCGATTGACTTGTTTCGTCTCATGGTTTGCCTCCTTTTCGTTCTTCTAGCGAACGACTTTTCGTATCAAATTTCCGTTATTGTCGTAGTAAAAATCGACGAGCACTTTGCCGTCCTGCTTCATCTGGACAAGCAGCCCTTTTTCGTTGTACACGTACTCGACGCCGAGGTAGCGGACGGCGAGCCTGGCGTGAACCGCTTTCCCGTTCCAGCCTGACACGCTGAGGAAGTAGTTCTGTCCTCCGTTCAGAAGCAGAGTGACACTGGAAAAGGGCGGCTTCTTGCCGTCGTCATTGGTCGCCAGATGGCGGGTCCGCTCATAGTCCTCGTAGACTGACAGGATCGTATCGCTGGTGCCCTCCGACGGATTTCCCGAAAAATAGTCGGTGTAAATCTCATAGGTGCCCGTCGCGGGCGGGGTGAATTTTATGAGCTGATACTGCGAGGCAGCGACGTCCAGGTCCCGGGGTGTCTGCAGGGTGACAGCTGGCGTGTCCGTAAACGCAAAGGAGAACGGATTCGTCGTCACTTCCTCCAAGGCCCCGACGATCGCCTCCCTGGAGATGGTCACGGATGCTTCGCCGGAATCCTTGTTTTCATGCGAGAGCGCTTTTCCGCTGAAACGGATTGCCAGCTGTTTATCGTTCAGTCTGACCACCTCGGTCTCCAATCCTTCCGGAAGGTTGTTGAAGTTGACTCGGCGCGAGGAAACATTTGGAGTAAACACGCTTCCTTCTACTGTTATGATCTGCTGCTCCGCCACGCTGCCGTCATTGGCTTCGGTTTCGTGCAGAATCGGGACTTCTGCGGTCAAATTTGGCTTGGAAGCTGCCGTCAATCTGGCGTGGACCTGGCCGTCGGTTGCCGAAGGGGCTACGTACAGGTAGTAGGTCGCGCCTTCGGTCAGCTTGACGTCAAGCTCCGAAAAGACGGTATCCTCCGAGGCGTTGTCATTTCCGCCCACCAGCTTTTGCATGAGCTCATCCCCGAACAGAAGAAGCATGGTGTCGTTTGGCGCTCCCGTCTTTTTGTAAGGAGATGTGAAGAAACGGAAATTTCCCGTCGCCGGGGCGGTAATCCGATAACCTGGCACCACGCCTTCCGGAACATCGATATCTACCGGATCGCCCCACGCGAGCTCGGACGGGTTGCCGACAATGAGGTTGTATCTGTCTGTCGTGCTGAACTCATTGTTGGTGCTAAAGACAACAAAGGAATACGAAGTGCCCGCTTTCGCCTGGAACGTGACCTTCTCCGCCGCCCCCGGCTCGCTGTTCAGGCTGGAGCCGACAAGCTTGCTGCCCCCTTCCATGACGACCAGGTCGTAGTTCTTGTCCTTTGGAACCGTGAGCTTGACCGACATTGGGCCGGAATAGCTTCCGTAGTCATAGCGGTAATTATCGATATCCGACTCTGACGAAAGAAGCGACAAATAAGCAAACCCGTTCTTTACCGGGTAGGCGTCGGAATAATTGTCATTCGGTTCAAACGTATCGCGGACTGCAGCCGCACCAGCCATGGACTGCCGTGCCGTACTGGCCTTGTTGTGCGACATCCTGTCCTTTTTTCTCTTGAAAATGTAATCGAGCGCCTTTTGCACCTTTTCGGGGCTTTCAGGCTCAGGATTTGGATTGTAGCTCCTCTGAAACAATTCGATGATTTCGTGCGCGCGGGCCATCTGGCTAAAGCCGGGCATCGTCATGATCACCAGGATCAAGCATCCCCAAACAGCCAGACGCCTCCACGCTCCGATGCGTGCTGGTCTCACTTTACTCTCCCACCTTTTCCTTGATATCGCGCAGCTCGCCGATGATCACGTCGTATTTTTCGCTGAACTTGTCCAGCAAGTCTTGCAAGCGGTTTTCCCGCTCCCGGTTGGCTCGCATCACGTAGAACAAGAGCCAAACAAAAAGAGCCGCGAACGGCCCCTGCTGCAAGAGCGATTCCAGATGCAATTCCTCCATCGCTTATCCCTCCTTTCACGGAATGTCACACTGCCATCGTAACAAGCGGAGAGAAAACATGTGTTCCGTTTCCGTTTCGAAATCGTTTCACGCGGGACTCTCTTCTTCCTCATATACCTCCATGCCGAGACCGCCCGCCAATTTGCGGAACGCGCTGTTGCGGGTCCGGTAGTACGAGGAATGCGTCATATTCAGCATGATGTACGCCTCGATATCCGTTCGGTCCTCACCGTCAAACCAGCGCGTCAAGATCAGCTCCCGCTCTCTGGAGGACAGGCGATTGACGGCTGTGAGGATACGCTCGACGTACTCCCGCCGCTCCTGTTCGATCGTCGCATTGCGGACGGCTGTCTCCTCTGTGCTGCTGCGGAACTTGTTGGTGGCCGTGGCGGGTGTCGTGTGCCAGCCGGCAGTCGTCCGTGCCTCAAACCCCGGATGGAAGCCCATGCGGATGAAATCGCGCGCCAAATCGAGCGCTTTTTTCACCCTCCTCTGTGTAGCCGGCCCATTTACTTTTCCTGGAGAAAATGCCAACCATGTTTCCATCATCTTCACTCCTTGCTTACAGGATTTTTGTACTTTTTCCACATTCATACAGGACAATCCGATCATAAAGTACAAGTATCTTGTTAGTCAAGTCATTTTACACAATTTTTTCATACACGCTTCCCTAAATATCACCAATCATGTACAATATATTTGTACCCACTAACAGGAAGGACTGGTTCGTTCATGCTCTCCCAGCGCTTACGAACAGCCCGCAAGGCAAAAGGACTGACGCAGGAAGAACTGGCGGAAAAAGTCCAGACAACCAAAGGCACCATCAGCAATTACGAAAACAACCACAGTTCACCGCCAAATGAGATGCTGGCGCAGCTCGCCGACATTCTCCAGGTCTCTACAGACTGGCTGCTTGGCCGAGTGGACCATGAGCTTGCTTCATCCTCTGCTGCCGCCGTCCAGAACGACAAACGCTCGCTTGAGGATTTGTTGCAGGAAAAAATCGATGATCCCGATGACTATTATTTTCTCGACGGTTATCTGGAAGCGTCCGAAGAAGAGAAAAAAGAAATTCGCCGATATTGGTATGATCTGAAAAAACAGATGCGGGTTCATCAGGTGAACGAATCCCGCCCGCCATCCCTGTATGCGATTACGGAAAAAGGAAAAAGAGGAAAATAAAAAAGCCCCTGGCGAGGGGCATTCTTTCCGCCGAAAAAACGAACAAACGTTCCTGATCAAGGAGGTCGTCACACATGTTCTCTCTTGTCTCCGACGTCTTCGAGCCGCAGACTTGGCTGGAGTCGCGCGTCTATGATCTACTGGAGCTTCACGACATGCGGCAGCCGGAAGAGATCCGCCTAACCGAGCTGTGTGCAGCCTACGGGATCGAGGTGTGGGACATCTGCGGACGCAGCCGGGCTCATCCGCACCCATACCTGTCCAACCGCTATGTTATCGCTGTGAACGAGCGCCTTTCTTTGCCCGAGCGGCGGGAAAAAATTGCGCATGAGCTGGGACATTTGCTGCTGCATGAAGGAATCCAGCCCATCGGAAGCGCGGCGATGATCCATTGGCAGGAAGCGCAGGCGAATCACTTCGCCGAGCACCTGCTGATGCCGTTTCCGATGTTTGTGCCGCTGCTGGAAAACTGCACCCGTTTTGAGGCCCCTTTCCTGCTGGCGAAAATTTTTCGCGTCCCGCTCTCCCTCGCGCAAAAGAGATTTGACCGTTTGCTGGGGAGGCTTTACGCCAAGGGACATCCCATCAGCTGGTGAGCGACGGGTTCCGACAGAAAGCCGCCACGGCTGTTTCTGTCTGGAGAGACGTTGCTTACGCGATTTAAGAAAACAACGCAGAATGATTTTGTACGCAATGCAGAGGGGGGAATCGGAATGGCGAGGAATATCGCAGAGGTATGCCGGCAAGGACTGTGAGAACGCCGCTGGTGCCTCTTTGTGCACCTGTTACACTTGTTCTCTTGTTCTCCTGTTCTCTTGTACAAGGCATTTTTGCCACTCAGACTTGTCCGCTTTCATGACGCCAGCGGTACATTCGTATAAAAGAAGCATAACCTCGCTGTAAAGGAGTACCACATGAAAAAAGTTTTTTTGGCCGGCGACGCCTACAGCTCCCGCTTTTTTGATCTTTCTTTGGATGAAGAAGAGCTTTCCCTGATGCCCTGGATTGCTGCAGCAAGCTATCATGTAGCCCGCTTTGCCTTGCTGATGCGGGACGACAGCCTTGCCGGTCTTGGCATTTCCAGCGGAGACGCCTTGCTCATCTCGGACTTTTCTCTGGAGCCGATCAAGGGCAGGCCCGTCCTGATACGTCAAGAGGGACAATACATCATCCGTATCGCGAAGGATGTCAATCCGGTCGAGTGCGTCTTTTCCTGTACAGACGAACAGCCTGCGCTGATCTTCCCCTCTGAAAACATTCGCATTGCAGGAGTGGTTTCGGGGATCATTTCAGAACCGGTGATTCATTATACTGCCCTTAGGTAAGAACCGGCTGCCTTCTTTAACGCTCCAATCCGGCGACGGTCGATTTCATCCATTCCTTCATCACTGCCACAGTCTGCTGCCATTGATCCCCCGGGAGAATCACGGCAGGCTGGTCCCCCTTTTGGGCGCCATAGCTTCCGAATTGGGCGTGATTGCCCCCTGCTACCGTCATGTACATCGCGTTATCGGGGAGATACTGGCGGGCTTTTTCATACTCCGATCTGTTCACCACGCCGTCTCTGGACCCGATCAGAGACAGTACCGGCAGTTTTTTGTCCTTCAGGCTCCCTTTCTGATCGGGATACGATGCCAGAAAGAAAACCCCCAGGATACGCTCGGGGTGGCTTGCGGCATAGCGGGAAGCCATCGAACCGCCTAGCGAATGCCCGCCGATCACAAACGGCTCCTCCGGATAAGCCTTCAGCACATCGCTTGCTCTGTCAACACCGGTGAAGGCCAGATTCAACGGCATTTTGACGATGACGGTCCGATGGCCGGACATCGCGAGCAGCCTGGCAAGCGGTGCATAGCTCTCTGGTCCGACCAACCCGCCGGGATACAAAATAATTCCGGGAGGTGTTGTCTCGCCTCCTTTAAAGACGAGCAGCCCTCCTTGTTCGATCACGCTGACGCCATCCCCGGCCCGCATGGCTTGCATGGCAGCATCATCCGGGTTATACGGATCGAGATACCAGGCAGCAAGAGCTACAAGCAAAGCTACGACCAAAAATACGTAGGTCAAGTAGCGAATAAAGTTTTTCCTCATCGCTGTCCTCCGCTCTTTCGGATTTACTTATTTTTCCTATCACTAGTATGCGCTTTTCCTGTTCCTATGTGCATGAACCCCTGAAAGTTGGTCCGAATCGCTTCCCCCTGCTCCAAATCATCTCTCTTGCAATAAAATGAATGATTCCCCAGTCAGATGTCTCGATTGGACGTTCACGTTGCGACGGGATCAGCGGAATGGTGGGACCATATCGGCAGCGCCACGAGGGAGACGCGGGGAAAAATGGCAGTCAAGTCTGCTCGCAACATACTGGCCGGTCTGTTTGGGGAGCGTCCGGAAAGCTTTTTAAATCAGTCTTGACTCACTTTTTTCAGCATGATAATATCTTACCCATACGAAATCGGAAGGGTGACTTATGAACAATGGACATCTAATCCTGTCTCCATGAAAACAACCGTTTGGAAAAAACCATGTCTGTGGGAAACGAAACGGTTTCTGGATAGGATTGGTATGGGTGTTCATAGTCGCCATGCATCTTTTTTCCGCCTTGACAGGCTTCTTTGTCGTCGGAAGGAGGATGCGCTATTGAAGGGTGAACTTGCTTCCCGGAATCTCCGAAGCATGGCACATCCTTAGGACAGAAGCAAGCCCGGCTTTCTCTGTTTTGGGGCTTATGTCTTCCCTGCGATCAAGATCTCTCGCCTCCTGTCCAGGAACTTGGATGAGGAGGCTTTTTTATGCCGCAAAATGGAATCTTTCGCAATAAAGTCATACAGACCATTCTGCTGTCCGCCCTGTTTGCAAATCGGGATATGGGTCCGCAACTTCGCCATTCTGCTGTTTGTCATGAAACAAACAAGCAGCGATCCTTTGGCTGTTTCGATGATTTACGTGGCGGAATACGCCCCGATCTTTATCTTTTCGTTTATCGGAGGTACGTTCGCTGACCGCTGGCGCCCCAAGCGAACCATGGTCTGGTGCGATATTTTAAGTGCGCTGTCGATATTTGCTGTCTTGCTTGCTTTTGTGTTCGGAACCTGGAAAGCCGTATTTTTTGCGACGCTGATCTCGGCGATCCTCTCCCAGTTTTCGCAGCCGTCCGGCATGAAGCTGTTTAAACTGCACCTGCCTGCCGAACAGATGCAGGCCGGCATGTCCATCTACCAGACGCTTTTTGCCATTTTCATGATCCTTGGACCTGTCCTCGGCACATTTGTGTATCAAACATTCGGAATCGGCGTTGCAATTGCCGTGACTGGCGTTGCTTTCCTGCTCTCCGCCGCCGTTCTCGTACGCCTGCCCGCCGACCACATGGAGGAAAAGGCGCAGCAGCCCACGACTCTTTGGCAGGAAATGGCCGACGGTATCCGCTATGTTTTGAAAAGCAACATTTTGACAAAGCTGGGCTTATGCTTTTTGGCAGCGGGCCTGAGCATCGGATTGATCCAGCCTCTCAGCATATTTCTCGTCACTGAACGACTGGGCTTGCCTATGGAAGCACTCAAGTGGCTGATGACAGTGAACGGGGTCGGCATGATCGTCGGCGGCGCTCTGACGATGGTGGTTGCCAAAAAAGCCTCGCCGCAAAAGCTTCTGGTCATCGGCATGCTGGTCAATGCCATCGCCATGGGCATCGCCGGCGTCTCGACCAATCTCTGGCTGACGCTGACGGCTCAACTGCTTACCGGCCTGTTTTTGCCTTGTATCCAGATCGGGATCAACACGATGATCTTGAAGTATACGGAGGGCGCCTTTGTCGGCCGGGTTATGGGGATTCTGAGCCCGCTCTTCACCGGAGCCATGGTGCTTACGATGAGTATTGCCGGACCTTTGAAAAAACAGCTGTCGCTGGTCTCTGTTTTTGAACTGGCTGCTGCCCTGTTCGTTGTCGGTCTGCTCTTTATCGTACCGCTGTTGCGTTCGCAGGCAGGCTCAGGGCAAGAGGCTTCCAGTTAATCAATCGTAAAAATGAACCACGCCGGAGAACGCTCCTGCGTGGTTTTTTTGCTTGCCGCGCTCCGCTTCGGATGTTTGCCTAGCCGAATGCCTGTGCAGCAATGGCGTACAGCTGTCCGTTCCTCTCGGGGAGTTTTTCCGCATTTCGGATCATGATCGGTGGTTGGCCCGCTTTTTGAAATCCGCACCGCTCAAGAAAAGCCAGAAACTGCTCCTGCCCAGATGGCACATCGATCCTCAGTCTGCCTCGGTATCCGCTGGCGAGCTCCTCCACGATTTGTTCTGCCCCCTGCGAATCGAAAGCGACGATCGGGCCCAGTATTATGTTCACCGGCCCCTCGACTGCCAGGCCGTAGCCGACGATAGCCCCGTCCTTGCCCTTCAGGACCACTCTCTTTTTCGCCTGCCGGATACGATGAAGCAAAAATCTCCTGCGCTCGGCTCCGACCGCTTCCCTGTCCAGACGAATGACTTGCTCCAGATGTTCTCCGGTCAGCTCCTGAACAGATAAATCGCTCTCCGGCCCCCGCAAACGCTGTGGAGGCTGATACGCTTCGCACAAGTATTTGTGCACGCAATCTACGGACACAAAGCCCATGCTCTCGTACATCGGTTTTCCCTCCGGCGTGGCGATCAGCATCAGGACCGTCTCCTCTGAAGGAGAAGCTTTTTCCGTGACTGTTTTTATACGAATCGCTGTTCCTGAGCCGCTCTCTTCGGAGGTCCCGCTGTTTCCTGGCAGAGACTTCGCCAAAGCGCTGCTGGAGGCTATATCGATACAAGCCTGTGTGACTTGTTTCCCCAGTCCCATCCCTCTGCACTCCGGATGGACGATGACCATGCCGATGGAAGCAAGCGTTTCTCCGTATAGAATAATGGCAGCGCTTGAACGCACTTTTCCCTGGTCATCCCGGTGTCCGAAAACTCTTCCGGCGGTAAGGAGGGTCGCCAGCTCTGCTTCGTGGTAATCCCACCCTACTGAGGCGGACAGTTCGATCAGTCCCGGAATATCTTCAGCGGTAAGCTCGTCCATCCGCAATCCACGCTGTTTGGCAGCATTCATTCTCTTCTCCCTCTCTCTATCCTTAATTGATTCGATTGGCGAAACGTGCGCCTCTCCCGTGGCACGTTGCGGCGCTGCTGGCGGTGGTCGAACCACATTGGGCCATTCCTGACACTTGCTCCGGACGCACAATCCTTCACGCTACTCCTGGTGTGCTTTCGATTTGAATATTTGAAGCAACAGCCAAAAGCAATTCTAAGGAGTTCAACAGATTGCATTCAGTCGCCTTCGCCCTTGTTTTTTTGCCTTTCTCGAAAACGCCGCACTTTCATCAGATTGCCGCATGTTTTATCGTCGCACCAACGGCTGGAGCGATTGCGGCTTTCGTCAAAATACACCCAGAGGCAACTTCTGTTTTCGCAGATTTTCAGACGCCTCAGATCTGCGTCCGCGAGCAGCTCGGCAAAGGAAGCGGCGATTCTCCCCATGACCAGGTCCCATCCTTCGCCCAAAACGACCTCTTCTACGCGAAAGCCATCCGGCTGATGCACGACACGGCGGTAGCTGGGCACTGCCGCAATCGCCTGATTGATGCCGTGGAGATCGCCCGCATCCGGCGGCTCCCCTTTTGCCACTGCTTCTACCACGTTTCGCATCTGCTGCCGCAGCTCTCTTAAGGCGAGGAGGAGCTTCGGGTCTGAAGGTAGCGGAACCTGCAGCTCCCACTTGTTCGCAAAATACTGCCACCATTCAGGCTTGGTCAGCCGGTCCTCCCGCTGTCCCGAACCGCGCCAGTTCCTGCAATCGCTATTGATAAAATCAAGGCATATCCACTCCACGGAGTTTTATCTCCTCTCTTGAACCGCTCGCTAAAATATGGTATGATTTCATCGTAACCACTTAAATTAAAATAGATAGTTACAGGCGGTGTTCACCAAACTCTCCCTTCATTATACCGCCGTCAAACACTCTTTCCCAGTTGAGGAGGATTTGCATGAACCGTATGGAATTGCTGTTGCACGAGTGGGATTGTACCTTTTCCAAAGAAGATTGGTATCCGCCTCTGAAAGATGCGTTGGCAGGACTTACCGCAGCCGAAGCAAGCTGGCGGCCGCCCGGCGAAGCTGCCAACACCATTTGGGAGAACCTGAGTCACCTGTTGTACTACAAGGAAAGGCTGCTTTCCCGTTTGCGGGGGACTGAGCAGACGGCTTCCGCCTCCACCAACGACGACACCTTCATCCCATCAGGCGGCTCGGAAGACGAAGAGGCCTGGCAGGCTGACGTAAAACGGATGGAGACCCTTCACGCTGAGATTAGGGATGTGCTCGCTGCTATTCCGGAGACTTCCTTCGATCAGCCGTCCCCCGTCAAAACGTTGGGGGTAAGCGTATTCAGCATCATCATGCACGACGCGTTTCATACCGGGCAGATTGTGCAGATCAGAAAGCTGCAGGGCTCCTGGCCTGCCCGCAGATCTTTTGAGTAAGAAATCGGTCTCTAGACAAATACCCAAACCCGCTCGGCTGTCCCCTCATACATTGTAGGGAAGATTATCGGAGCGAGGCGATTCCATGAGTAAACAATCGGGAGGTTTGTCTGCTGACGATCTTGCTTTACTAGCGGCTGTATTCGTTTTAATTGGAGACTTTCTGGCGCTATTGGCCTTGGTGCAGGAGCGGCAGGAAAAGACTAAGAAATGAAGAAAAGCCGTTGCTCATGACAGCAACGGCTTCATTTATCGTTTCCATTCCATGAATCAGCACTCTTCTCATCAAGGCGTTCCCCCTTCGCTGATCGGATCGTCAGGCTTTGGAGTTATTCCATACTGAAATGGATTGCCTTTTCCCGATGGAGCATCTACCTCAACAGGGGGCAGTTTGCCGACGACCTGCCTGAATTCCGGGGCGTAGTAACTGGTCAGCTTAATCGTCTCTGTCATCCTGCTGTCCTTTGGGATAATAAATTCTTTTTCCGCTGTAGCGACGGTAAATTCATCTACCTGCTAATACCGGGATAATCCTTGCACCTCTTTTGAGGAAGCGGTACAACTTTTTTGCCGTCAGAAAAACATGTGCAGATACCACCCGATGATCGCGTCCCCCTCCAAATAGGCAAGCAGCGATCCTGCAGCGATGAACGGCCCAAATGGAACCTGCGTTTTCCTCCCCGCTCCGCAAAAGAGCATCAGGATGACGCCAAAGAGCGCCCCCAACAGCGCCGACAAAAAGATGGAAAGCGCCAGCAAAGGCAGGCCCAGAAACAGGCCGACTGCGGCGTACAGCTTGATATCGCCTCCGCCAACTCCGCCGCGGGACAGCACTGTGAGCAGGAAGAACATGCCAAATCCGACTGCCATGGCGAGCAGGTACATCCAATAAGGCTGTGTCGGGTGGATCAACAGCCGGAGGATGAGAAACAGGGCCAGCGCTGGCAGTGTCACCTTGTCCGGGATGAGCCGGTAGGCGATGTCGGAAACGCTGGCAATGACGAGCAGCGAGACAAACAGCAAGCCCATCAACATCTCGGCACTCCATCCGTGCTTGAGGTAAACAAGTGCGAATGACAGGCCGCAAATGCCTTCCATGACCGGATAAAGCGGCGATACCTTTGCCTGACAGCGGCGGCATTCTCCCTTACACAAAACATAAGAAAGCACGGGGATCAGGTCAAGGGGGCGCAGTCTGTTCTTGCAGCTTTTGCAATGAGACGGCAGGTAGACGATAGACTCCCCCTGCGGCACTCGCTTGCCGACGACATTGAAAAAGGAACCAAATACAAGGCCGAATAGAAACAGGGTGGACGTGATAAGGCACTCCATGGCTTCTCTCCTAGCGGGGAAACTTGTAAAGCTGTGCTTGCTGGTTCTGCTGGTTACTGCTTCTTTTGCTTCAGGAAAAACCCCCTGCACCTCTTTGGAAGCTCAGAAGGACAGATGGTTTTGAAGCATCTGTTACACATTTTTCTGGATGCTTGCATTTTTGTGTCCCTGTTGGTATTATCAACCAATATTCAGTAGATTCTGAATATCACGGAACCTGCCTGCCACAAAATCACACTTGATTTTAAAGGAAAAACCCATATACTTTAACCATAACATAATCTTATAGCAATTATCCTCATCAGACACGATGAGGATAGAGGTCGCGGCTTTTATATTATTCTGAACGAGATCCAGAGAAGATCAATGACTCCAGGAGAAGGAAAAGCTGCCGAAGTCTGCCGTGTATTCTCTGTACACACAGGCTGGGGCTGTACCCGAAAAGGGACAGAACTGTCACGTTTGCCAGCCGAGCAAGCGTGGTGTGCTATCTTCCGTGAAGGCTTGGTGGGGATTGGATCATACCGCCCTTTTGCCGTTTTGGCTTGTGGTGGTATTTTATTTCCGGCCTTCCTTCCCGCAAATCAAAAGAAAGGTCGTGCATCATTTTATGTCTTCCAATCAATTGCAACGCGGATTGAAAGCCCGTCATCTGACGATGATCGCCATCGGCGGATCGATCGGTACAGGGCTCTTTCTGGCGAGCGGCGGCTCCATTCACTCTGCCGGTCCGGGCGGTGCTTTGGTTGCCTATACAGCGATCAGTCTGATGGTCTTTTTCCTGATGACGAGCCTGGGCGAGATGGCGGCGTTCATGCCGGTATCCGGCTCCTTCAGCACCTATGCCGCCAAGTTTGTCGATCCGTCCCTCGGCTTTGCCCTCGGATGGAACTACTGGTACAACTGGGCGGTCACGATTGCCGTCGAGCTTTCGGCCGGTGCGCTGATCATGAAATACTGGTTCCCAGACACGCCGTCCATTCTCTGGAGCGCGCTCTTCCTCTTGCTTATGTTTGGCTTAAACATGTTGTCGGTAAAAGGCTATGGCGAATCCGAATACTGGTTTTCATTGATTAAAGTAAGTACGGTCATCATCTTTATCATTGTCGGCGTTTTGATGATTTTTGGCATCATGGGCGGCGAATCCGTCGGCTTTCACAACTTTACCAAGGGCGATGCGCCGTTCAGCGGCGGCTTCATGGCGATTCTCGGCGTCTTTATGATCGCCGGCTTCTCCTTCCAGGGCACGGAGCTGGTCGGGATTGCCGCCGGCGAGAGCGAAGACCCTGCACGCAACATCCCGAAGGCCATCAAGCAAATTTTCTGGCGCATCCTGCTGTTCTATATTTTTGCGATCTTCGTCATCGGGATGCTGATCCCGTACGACAATCCGAATCTCGTAAACAGCGACATTACGGACATCGCGGTCAGCCCGTTTACGCTGGTGTTTGAAAAAGCGGGCTTCGCCTTTGCCGCTTCGGTCATGAACGCCGTCATTCTGACATCTGTCCTCTCGGCGGGCAACTCCGGGATGTACGCGTCTACGCGGATGCTGTATGTCTTGGCCAAAGAAGGAAGGGCTCCCAGGCTGTTTGCCAAAGTCAACAGCCGCGGCGTGCCGATCAACGCCCTCCTGCTGACTACGCTGATCGGGATGTTTGCCTTTCTGTCCTCGTTGTTCGGGGACGGCACCGTCTATATCTGGCTCTTGAACGCTTCCGGGATGTCCGGCTTTATCGCCTGGCTTGGAATCGCAGTGAGCCACTACCGCTTCCGCAGGGCGTACGTGGCCCAAGGCCATGACCTGAAGCAGCTTCCTTACCGGGCGAAATGGTTCCCGTTTGGACCGATCCTGGCTTTTATCATCTGCCTTATCGTCGTGCTCGGCCAAAACTACTCCGCCTTTACCGGCGAAACCATCGACTGGAATGGCGCGCTGGTGTCGTACATCGGCCTGCCGCTCTTCATCCTCGTCTGGCTGAGCTACAAATACGCCAGGAAAACCAAAGTCGTTCCGCTTCACAAAGTCGATTTCACCAACCAGCAAAAGTAGAGCGGTCACTCCGCTGCAAATCGAACCTCAATCCAACATGCAAGGCCGGGATCAGCTCCCGGCCTTTTTTCATGCACTCCAACCTTATCGGGCAGAAACCTTTTGGACAAACCGCCCCATCCGTTCGAGCGCCTTTTGCAGCTGTTCCAGCGAAGTCGCGTAGGAGCAGCGGATATGGCCCCTGCCGCAGTCGCCAAACACCTCCCCCGGCACCACCGCGACCTTTTCCTCCGTCAGCAGCCGTTCGGCAAACTCGGATGCCTCCATGCCCGTAGAGCGAATGGAAGGAAACGCGTAGAAGGCTCCCTCCGGTTCATGGCAGGCAAGGCCGATGTCCTGAAACCCTTGGACGACAAAATTGCGGCGCTGGCGGTAGCTCTCCACCATCCGCTCCATGTCTGCCTGTCCGTGGCGCATTGCCTCCAAAGCGGCCATCTGAGCCATCACCGGGGCGCACAGCATCGTATACTGGTGGATTTTGAGCATCCCCGCAAGCAGGTCGGGTGAAGCGCAGACGTAGCCGAGCCGCCATCCCGTCATCGCAAACGCCTTGGAAAAACCGGAAATCAAAATGGTCCGGTCCTTCATTCCCGGCAGTGCCGCGATGCTGTCGTGCATCCTTCCGTAGGTCAGCTCGGCGTAAATCTCGTCAGAGATGACCAGAAGATCGTGCTTTTCAATCACCGGGAGCAGCTTGCCCCACTCCTCGGCCGTCATCGTGCTGCCCGTCGGGTTGTTCGGATAGCAGAAGATAATCGCTTTGGTCCGCGGACTGATGCGGGCTTCCAGCTCCTCCGGCGTCAGCTTGAACTGCTGCTCGGCCGTCGTGCGGAGGAAGACGGGCACCCCTCCGGCCAGCCGGATGATCGGCTCGTACGATACGTAGCAAGGCTCTACCACCAGCACCTCGTCACCCGGATTGATGATGGCGCGCAGCGCGATGTCAATCGCTTCGCTGGCTCCGACAGTGATCAGCATTTCCGTCTCCGGATGATAGGAAACGGCGAAGCGTTCCTCCAGGTATTTGTGAATCTCTTTTCTCAGCTCCAACAGCCCGGCATTGGACGTGTAGGCCGTATACCCGCGCTCTAGCGATGAGATGCATGCCTCCCGCACGCGCCAAGGGGTGACGAAGTCCGGCTCTCCTACACCGAGCGAGATGACGCCTTCCATCGATGCCGCCAGATCAAAAAATCGGCGGATGCCGGACGGCTTGAGCGAGGCAACGGTTTCCGACAAGCGGTTTCGTACCGCAGTTTGCTGACTCATGGGGTCACCACCATCCTGCGGTCCTCATCCCTGTCCTCAAACTGGATGCCGTCATGCTTGTATTTTTTCAAAATAAAGTGCGTGGCGGTCGATACGACCGAATCCATTGTCGCCAGCTTTTGCGAAACGAATGCTGCCACTTCCCGCATCGTTCTGCCTTCCAGCACCACAGACAAATCGTAGCTGGCTCCGGACATCAGGTAGACGGCCTGTACCTCGGGAAAGCGACAGATGCGATCCGCCACTTCGTCAAAGCCGACATCGCGCTTCGGCGTTACCTTGACGTCGATCATAGCGGTGACGTACGGATCGTCCTCGACCAGTTCCCAGTTGATCAGGGCCGGATATTTCACGATGACCTTTTCGCCCTCCAGCGCGGCGATGGCCTCTTCCACCTCCGCCTGTGACACCCCCATCAATCTGGCGATCTGTTCAGCGCTGCGCCGGCTGTCCTCTTCGAGGAGCCGCAGCAGTTCACGTTGCTTCTGTCGATCCATTTCCTCTCCACTCCATTCCATTCATGTTGTAAGTCCGCAATAAAAAACGCCCCGGCAACCGACCCGGCTCTATCCGGATTGTCGGTTGCTGAGGCGATCTCTTCGCGGTACCACTCAGCTTTCTGTTCTCCTCACGAAAAACAGACTCTTGAAGTCTGCAAGCAGACTTGCGGCTGATAACGGAGACCTGTCCGCTGCTTTCTACTGGACGGTTCAAAAGCAGAGCTCCAAGGCGGCTTCAAAGAGAGGTGACGGCCGCCTTTACAGCATACAGGCAGCTCTCTGGGCGTCAGAGCCCTCTTTTACTCTTCCTTTTCCAAGCGATATGTGGTGTTCATCTTTTCGTTCGGGAATGTCTCAGATTATAAAAAGTTCTCGGCCGGTTGTCAACAAAGTGTTCTCTGGAAGTCTCTTCCGCATGCCCTCCCCCCTTTGTTTATGCGGGGCGGACAAGCTCCCGTTTTTTCTCCACCGGGCAGGTCCAACAAGTCATCACTCGCGATACTGCAACGATGTCAGCTTTGCTGAGAAAGCAAAATATTGGCGTACCAGGTGGAATGTCGCTGTTCGTCCGCTGCAGCACGCTGAAAAGCTTTTCTGACGCTGGGATCGGCAGTTCTTTCGGCAAAGTCCCGATACGAATCGACTGCCTCCAGTTCATCGCGAATGGCCAGCTCCACTCCTCGTTGAAATGACTCAGGTGTCGGGACTGGCTCACGCAGCAACTGCGGTTCGCGTCCGGTCAACTGCGAGTAGAGCCGTGAAAAGTTTTGCAAGTGCTTCAGCCGTTCGTCCTTGATGATGGTAATCAACACTCTCACGCTTTCCGTGGGGGCCAGTTCCGCCAGCCGCGTGTAGAAATTGCCTGCCCTCTCCTCGCGATGGACTGCCTTCAGTACTTCCTCTGCCAGCGTTCGATCTGCCGTATCAACAGCCTTGCGCCTTCCTCCATCCTGGACGGGCAAGGGCCAGTGAGCATAGTGGGTGGGGTATCGGTACATGCCAAATTCCTCCAGACGGTATAGGTGTCTATACCACAGCTTATGTTCCGCCCAAAAGGTGGTGCGCCCAACTGTATCCTTCCGGAAGAATAAGTTCCCAGTCGTCCTCCGTTTCGCAGCGTCTCCGAAGCGATTTTCCCCCTCCCGTTTTTTGACACAGGAAGAAAGAATCATATAAATTAGGTAATTTGTTATATTTCTCTATTAATCTTATGCTTCGATTCAGGTCTAAACTCACTCATAAACATATAATGATATGCAAATGGAAACTATTATATATTAATTTTCAGCAAAGTAGATTTACAAAATTTGGTTGTCCAAAATATAATGAAGTTGTTCTTGAAATTTCTGGAAATTGTTTCCTGAACTCAGGACTGGGCGTTTTTCTTGTACCCACTTGAAAAAGGCTGGCCAGCCCGCCCGCCAACCGGGATGGAGCAAGCAAAGGAAGTGGAAGGAACAGTATTCTATCCGTATTTTATAAGGAGGTCTCGTTTACGTGAAAAAAGTCGTCACGGTTGCACTTGCCCTTGCCGTCGTTTCCGGTGGCTTGCTCTCTGCTTCTGTCGGAGCTGAGTCCACCAATGTCCAAACCTCTGCAAATTTCGCATCGATTAACAAAGCCGGCTCCGTTCAGCCGCAGGTACTTCCGGCTGTAGGTGTAGCTGCTCTCACCGGTGTAGCCGCAGGCGTCGGGAAATACGTTGGCGAGAAAGCTGCCGCATGGGCTCATAAAAAATATCAGGAGCGATGGTCACAGCTCCCAATGCATGCCAACAAAAACCTGGAGGTTGTATTCGACAACTAGTCCACGGTTTCCTTAAACAAAAAGAGAGCGGAGCATTCACAGACGGAATCCTCCCTCTCTTTTCCTTGTCCTTCTTTATCCGAACAATACCCTCAAGGAAAGGTGGTCTGATCCGCGTGGAGACCGGCAAATGGCAAAAGCGTCTGCTCGCTGCCCTTCCCTTGCTTCTGATTGCTGTGATGCTGTGGCACTTCAGCATGATCCTGCTGCACGTCATTCCGTTCAATCCTTTGACCAACAAGTACCGTGATCTCGTTAATGGCTACGTCAATCCGCTTTTTTCGCAAAACTGGCATCTCTTTGCGCCCAATCCTGTCAGCCATACCCATACCATCTTCATTCAGGCCAAGAGCAGGGACGCCAGCGGCAACCTAGTGGAAAGCGACTGGGTAGACATTACAACTCCATTGATCACGGCCAACTGGGAGCACCGCATTTCGCCGATAAACCGCGTGCTGCGCTTTGGAGTAGGCGCCTTTACGCAGGCATTCCATCAGGACGACGTGATCAATCTTTTTGAAGAAAAGAAGAAAAATCGCAACAAAGAAGATCTCAATCTAATGAAAGAGGATCTTGCTCAGCTGGATGAATACCGCAAAGTCGGGGTGCGGCTGTTGTATCGCTACAGCTTTTCCCACGTTCCGAAGTACTTCCCCTCCCAGAATGTCGACTCGATCCGGCTGCGCGTACTGATTCGCGCCAGCAAGCCGTTTTCCGAGCGGCACAATCCCCATTACGAAAACGAAAAAGAGTACGTCGAGTTTGAATGGGAGAAGTACCAACCTGTCGTACCTTCGATCTGACGCAGAAAGGAGTGTCCGTCATGGGCAGTGCAACGTCCGTAAAACGCCGTCCCTTGCTGGATTGGCTCTATCGGGAGGAGTTTCTGATCGGAGCTTCCCTGGCCAGGATCGGGTTTGGCTTTATCCTCCTGTACATGTACCTGATCCACTACGCGCAGCGTTATCTATTGTGGTCGGATGCAGGGCTGATCGATCACGCCACCTACATGGCTTCTTCCACCAAAGACGGGGCTTTTTCCCTGTACATGCTCAGTCCCTCGCTCGGGTACTTCGACCTGATCTACCATTTGGGAATCGTTGTCGCTATTCTATACCTTATAGGCTGGAAAGGGCGCTTTATTTCCATCCTGAACTTTATCTTCACCATTTCCCTGATTGATCGGAACGTCCTTATCTCGGACGGCGGGGACAATATCATGCGGCTGATCCTGTTCTATCTGTTGTTCGCCAATGCGACCGCCTACTTCTCCGCCGACAGCGACAAGTACTGGCAGCGCCGGCCGCTCGTAGAACATACAGTGCTATACAAAATCAAGTCCGTCTTTCACAATTTTGCCGTGCTGTTCTGCATTGTCAACCTGTGCATCATGTATCTCAGCTCCGGTCTGTACCAGGTGATGGGGGAGGTCTGGAACAACGGGACGGCTGTCTATTACATCCTGCAGGTGGACGAGTACAGCCATCCGTTTTTCCAGAGCTTGCTGCTGCAAAACGACTTTGCCATCGTGCTGGCTACATACGCCTCCATCCTCGTGAAGCTGGCGTTTCCTTTCCTGCTGTTCAACCGCTACACCAAATACGCCGTCGTCTGCGGAGTGATCGGTTTTCATACGGGAATTGCCATTGTCATGGGACTGGTCACCTTCTCGCTGATCATGTGCATGATTGACTTTTTGCTGATCACCGACAAAGAGTACCAGCGTCTCTACACAGACATGTCCAGGCTCGCGCGCAAAATCAGCCTTGCGCTTCGAACCCGTACGCGCCGGCTCGGCCGGATGCAGCCGTTGCGTTCGCAGCGGGTCATCGTTTTTTTCGACGGCTGGTGCCCGATGTGCCAGGCATCTGTACGCACCTTGAAAGCGCTCGACTGGTTTGGTTTGCTCCGTTATGCTTCCTTTCGGGAGCAGAGCGTATGCGAAGCCTATGGACTGGACCCGCAAAAAGCGGAACAGCGCATGCACAGCAAGCGAATCGGCGACACTGATTTGCATGGCGGCATCCACGCCTTCATACAAATCAGCAAGCGGATCGTGCCGATGTGGCTCATCAGCCCGTTGCTTTGCCTCGCCAATCGCCTGGGCATCGGACAAAAAGTCTACGACTTCATCGCTGCCCGCCGGACGATCATGCCAACTGGCGGCTGCGACGACAGCTGCTATCTGCCGAGGGTCCAGACAGCCAAACATGAATCCTAGCCGTACCTGCAGCGCAGCAAGGACCTCGGCCCGCTATAAACAGCCTTGGCCCGATAAGACAGCCTGACCTTGGAAAGAGAGGGATTCCATGAAGCCACGGTATCAGCTTGTTTACAAGAAGACCAAAACCTGCCGTGTCGACTACCATTATGAAAACCGCCAGCAGTCCCGGGTGGACGTGTGGCTGGCCCTGCCGGAACCGGGTTCCACGCAGCGCAGCATTCAGATATTGTCCCAAACGCCCGCCGCCACAACCTCCGTATTGCCGACCGGCAACCGGCTCGCCTATTACGAATTGGCTGTCGGCCAGCGGGCTATGCTCTCTTTTTCTTTTGACGCGTATGAAACCAGACTCGTTCCCGCAGAGAAAGCGGAGCAGCCTTTCGAAGCGGCTCAGCTGTCGGAGGATGAGCGCCGCTTTTACCTCCGCTCCACTCCGCTCGTGCCGGTAAACGACGAGATGCGAAAGGAGGCCGAGCAAATCGCAGGAGACAGCCAGGACACTATCGAGCAGGCCCGCCGATTGTTCGACCATCTGGTCAAGCACTATCGCTACCAATCGCCCCCGAAGGAGCGCGGCGCTGCCGCCATGCAGTGCAATAAAAAAGGGGATTGCGGGGAGTTCGCCTTTCTTTTTGCCGCCTACTGCCGCTCGCTTGGCATCCCTTGCCGCATCGCGATGGGCGCATGGGCGACGGGGAAATTTCAGGCTCACGCCTGGAACGAGTTTTTTGCGGCAGGAGTCGGCTGGATTCCGGTAGACGCGAGCACCGCCGCGGCGATGAAAAATCCCCTGACGCAGCTTTCTTGCGTTACCCGCTACGGTACGAGAAGCTCCCGCCGGTACTACTTTGGCAATCTGGAAGGGAAACGGGTCATTTTCAGCTACGACTGCAACCTTCCCCTCTTCCCGGCTTATCCGGACCACGACCAACCGCCTGTCCCGGAGAATTACCAATCGTTCATGGTGGGAGGAGAAATGCTCGCCTGGGGATACCGTTCTCAAGGGGGGACGGCTCCCTTTTTGCAGCCTGCGTATGTGCGCTTTCTCGCAAAGCCTGAGCCTGACGGCGTAGAGGACTACATGGGGGCCTGGCGAGTGGGTGAAACCTCGCTTTGGGCGCTGGGGGGACTGTGGATCAAAAAGCTCTCTTTTGCTCTGTTCTTTCTCTTTCTGTTTTTGTATCATGGGCTGTCGCTGTTTGGCGTCCGGCTGGAATGGCTCAATACGGCCAGCAACGCTTTCTTCACGCTGCTCTTGCTGACGCTGATCGCGCGGCGTGAATCGTACGTGGTCACAAACCTTTTGCTTGTCCTGATGATTTTGAGCCTGATCGGCAGCTTTTCACTTTCTTGACCGTTGGAGGGAAACCGTATGAAACGATCCTGCAGCCTGATCAAGGAGCACTGGGGCCGCGAAGGAAAAATGGCCTGGGGCAAGCTGATTCAGTACTCCCTTTTGGGCATCGTGTTCAGCTCCATGTTGTTTACCGCTTGCGTACTGGCCTATCAATCCATGGAGCCAGCCCTTGCTCCGTTGCTCGACTCGTTCTGGCGAGCCGCCTCGCTGCCGCCTGAGCAAACGAGCCAATTGATCACCGTTGTGCTCAACATTCTTTGCAACTTTGTCGTCTTCAGCCTGATCGTCCATCTCTCGGGAAAAAAAGTAAAGCAGGCGCCATTTAAAGTCAGTGTAAGCGCCTGCGTAATCACCTGGCTGGTCCCCTGGCTTTATTACGCCATAGGGGTTATGATGGGAGCCGGGTTTGTCTCCAGCTTCCTTGAGGCTGTCGAGTTCCTGTTATACGGGGCAACGTTTTTTCTAGCCGTTTATTTGCCATACGAGCGGTTTATCAAGGAAGCGCCGCCACACGTCGCAAAGCAGGCGACTTGACGGCTTTCCCGTCCGTTTCCTGCCCGGCAGCCTGTGACGGCTGCTGTCTCTGGCAGCCGCTAACTGTTTTGGACAGCCAGCAAATAATGCTCGAAATCTCTCGTCGGCAGAGGCTTGCTGAACAGGTAGCCCTGTCCTTGGTCGCAGCCGTTTTCGCTTAGCGCCGCTACCTGGTCGAGCAGCTCGACACCTTCGGCGATGACGTTGAGATTGAGACTCTCCGCAATGGTCACGATTGCTTTTACAATCGCCTGGCTCTCCTGATTTTGATGAATATCTTGAATGAACGAAGCATCGATTTTGATCGTGTCAATCGGCAAATGTTTAATATAACTAAAAGAATTATAGCCTGTACCGAAATCATCAATGGAAATTTGAACGCCCGACTCCCGGATCGTCTGCAAAATCGATATGGCTTCTTCCAATTTGACCAGCACGCTCTCCGTGATCTCCAGCTCCAGCCACTGCGGGTCAAGGCCCGTTTCCTGAAGCACCGCTTCGAGCACCTGGGCCAGATTTTTCTGGTGAAGCTGGCGAGCCGAGAGGTTTACCGACACCTTCAGCGGCGGAAACCCTTCATCCTGCCAGCGCTTGTTTTGCAGACAGGCACTTCGCAAAATCCATTCGCCAAGCTCAATAATCATTCCTGTTTCTTCTGCGATCGGGATAAAGCGGTTGGGCGGAATCACCCCCAACTCGGGGTGAATCCAGCGCACGAGCGCTTCCATGCCGGTCAGCTTCCCCGTAGACAAATCCTTTTTCGGCTGGTAATAGATTTCAAAGTGCTCCTGCTCTATTGCTTTGCGCAGTTCATTTTCCATCAGGATACGCTCCAGCGTCTTTACTTCCATCGTCGGATCAAAAAACTCGTAACCGTTCCGCCCTCTCGATTTGACTACGTAGAGAGCCGTGTCCGAGCGCTTCAGCAAATCATCCGTCTGTTCTCCATGATCCGGGTACATGGCGATGCCGATGCTCATTGACAAGCTAAAGCTCTGTCCAGCCACCTCCAAAGACTTGTTCAGCTCATTCCGCAGGCGAGTGACAATGCTTTCCACCTCTTCGCGCCCCGAGATGTTGGGCAATACGATGGTGAACTCGTCGCCGCCCAGCCGGGCTACCATGTCATGCCTGCGCGTACAGCTTGCCAGCCGCTTCGCCGCCTCCAGCAAAATCAGATCGCCAATGTCATGTCCCCATGTATCGTTGATGTCCTTCAAGCGATCCAGATCAAGAAACAGCACGGCCAGCTTGGAGCCGACCCGTTTGGCTTGACTAAGCTCCTTGCTGAGATATTGCACGAACAGCCTGCGGTTTGGCAGGTCGGTCAACGTATCGTGATAAGCGAGGTGATGGATGGTCTGCTCCGACTTCTTTCGCTCTGTAATTTCGCGGCAAACCAAAACGAGTTTTCGAACGTTTCCCGCTTCGCTCAAAACAGGCGTGATTGTCGTTTCAACCCAGATGCGTTTTTGCTCCTGTGTGCGCAGACGGTACTCGATCTGCCTGCTTTTCCGGGCGGAAAACGTATGCTGAATGGCTTCTGCCATAATCTCCCGGTCTTCTTGTTCAATCCAGGCAAGCAGATTGTTCACCCCGACATTGCGGATATCATAGCCGAGCATCAATTCGTGGGAGGGAGACAAGTAAAGAAAATTTCCTTCCCGATCGATCACCGAAATCATGTCCGTCGTATTTTCCGTGATCAACCGGTATTTTTCCTCGCTTTGCCTCAACTCCTCCTCCATCTTTTTACGCGCGGTAATGTCGTTCCGAATGGATATGTACTGATACGGTTTCCCCGCTTCATCCAGGAACGGAACGATCGTCGTATCGACCCAGTAGAGCGAGCCGTCCTTGGTCCGGTTTTGGATTTCCCCGCGCCAGATCTTGCCCGAGCCGATGGTCGACCACATGTTTTTGAAAAACTCCTTGGGGTGAAAACCGGAGTTCAGGATGCGATGATCCTTGCCGATCAATTCCTCTTGCGGATAACCGGAAATCACGCAGAATTGATCATTCGCGTGAAGAATGACTCCCCGACAATCTGTAATCGCAACGATCGAGGACTGGTCAAGAGCGTACTTGATATCTGCCAGCTCTCGCTCAACCTCTTTCAGCTTGTCATTTTGTTCCTGCGAAAGCCCCTTTTGCTTTTGCTCCCCCTGCTTGAAAGAAAAATCATCCGTTCTCATGTTTATCACCGATTCTTTTTATTGATGCGCCGGTGCAAAAAAGAAAGCTCCAGCGGTCTGCACGAGCAATTGCTTGTGATTCTTCATCCTACATTACCATATTTATACACATTGGCAACCCGATCGGAGGCAAGTTACGAAAAGTGTACGAATTGAAAAAAGTCACCAAATTACAGCTTTAATCCAAATGCTTCAGACAGACCGCTGTTTCCCGCAGCCGTCACACGGACAGCCCGCCCATCCGGAAGACGCTCGATCCAGCCCAGCTCAAACAGCCGGTTGGTCAGTGCAGCACCCAAGCTTCCTGCTACGTGATGGCGGCGTTCGCTCCAGTCCAGGCATTGCCTTGCAAAATGACGGCGGCTTTTTTGCGGGGGATCGACTTCAACCCCGAGTGCCAGCAATTTCTCTCTGCCTTCCGGACTCAAAAGAAAGTCCTTCCCCGCTTCCCGGAGAAAACCTGATTCGAGAAGCCGATCCGTCAAGGCGACGCCAATTTTTCCCGCAAGGTGATCATAGCAGGTGCGCGCATAATGCAAGGCCCTCATCTGTTCCGATTCCCGCAGCGAACGAATTGGCTTCGGAGCGGCAATCGCTTGCAAGGCTTCGAGCGCATGGGCCACCTCTGGACTCGCGAGCCGATAGTAGCGGTGACGTCCGTAAGACTCTTGGATCAAGAGACCGCCTTCCACCATTTTGGCAAGGTGCGAGCTCGCCGTCTGCGGAGTAATTCGGGCGGAACGGGCCAATTCGCTCGCGGGCAGCGCTTTTCCTCCGATCAAACTGAGCAGGATGACGACACGGGATGGTTCCCCGATCAGCGTGGCGACTTCCACAATATTGGGGCTGGAATTCATTTCTGCTCCTCCTTTCCTTTGCAAGCATACTTCGACACAGGCCGAAGCGATTTTAGACTATGCTGGAAGCGAACACCAAAGGTCAGACGCACAGCATTCATACTTCGATAGTAATCGAATTGTAAAATCAAGACAAGATGGAAAATAACCAGGAGGTGAACCCGCTGCTTTGGAGGAATGTTAGATAGGAAGAAAGGTTGAGGGAACTATGAATCCATTTTTTTACGGCGTTCTTGTGGTCATTACCACTTCGCTGATGGGCTCTTCTTTCGCGGTCGGAAAAATGGGGTTGAGCTACATTTCCCCGCTCCTCCTCGTAGGGTGCCGTTTTACGCTTGCCGGCTTGCTTATGGGCTTGTGGGTCCTGAAGAAGCCACTCCCTGATTCAGCCCAAAAATGGGGAAAGCTGTTCTTCATCGGGTTCTTTCAAACGGCAGGAGTAATGGGCTGTATTTTCCTCAGCTTACGGACGATTACGGCAGGCGAGTCATCGATCCTCACTTTCCTGAATCCGCTCCTCGTCGTCATGCTGGGCACCCTGTTTCTCGGAACCAGGTACCGCTTTCGTCAATGGCTGGGAGTATTGCTCGGTATCGTTGGCGTCTACATCACGCTTGGCTTTCATCTGAAGTGGGAAATCGGTACCATGTTCGGATTGGGAGCGGCTCTTTCCTGGTCAGTCGCCACCGTCTTGGTCAAAAAATGGGGAGCTGATTTTCATGTATGGGTGCTGACCGCTTTCCAGATGCTGTTCGGAGGGCTGCTCCTGCTCGCCATGGGCTTCACCCTGGAAACGCCAAAGCTTATCATTACCCCAGCTTCCGTAACGATTGTGTTGTGGCTTGCCATCATGGCCTCCATCGTCCAATTCGCCACCTGGTTTCATCTGCTCGCAAAAGGAGACCCCGGAAAGACCAGCGCGTTTCTGTTCTTGGCGCCGTTTTTTGGAGTGCTCTCAGGCTGGCTGCTTCTGGATGAGATCGTCGAGTGGTACGTCTACGCCGGCGGCTTGCTGATTTTTCTCGGAATCTTTATGGTGAACTGGACGCCTGCCAGTCAAAAGCTCCGCGGCAAACAAGATTTTGCCGGGTCAAATCAAGCATGAAAAAAAGCCATTGCTCAGGCGTTCTTTTCAACAGCTGTAGAAGAACCATTTCGAATTGCGCCAACAGATGCGATTCGCTTTGGATAAAAGCTGAAAATAAAATGCACCCCCTAAAGCAGGAGCGGATTACAGTTGCAATCTGCCCACTATCAGCTTTAAGAGGTGCGTTTTCCATGCAGCAAGAGGGAACGATTCAGGCTATCTTTGGGGCTCGCGATCCCTGTTTCTACCCGTCAAGCCTGCAAGGCCGGCCAGACCCAGCAATCCAATCCATCCCCAGTTACGGTTAGGGGCTGCGGTCGTTCTGTACGTACCGTCGTAGCCTTGGTTTGCATTGGTGACACCGACGTTGCCTGTAGCCGGAGCGTTGGTTCCTCCTGGGTTCGCCGCACCGCCAGTTTCAGCGGAAACGGTTACTGCCATGGCAAGAACCAGGACCATAGCCAACATCAAAACGTTCATCTTCCTTAACATAAGGACCCCCCCAAAATTATAAGTTGACTTGCTATTAGCCAGAATTTCCATTGAAGGGGAATTATATTCATCATAAGATCGTTCTCAAGACCGCAAAGAAGACTTTGGTTTATAAGTTTTTTAATCGCCGGTCTCTGTGAGCCAGAATTCCGAGGATTTACCCGACCATTTGCAAACCGGGCGAAGGTTTCATATTTTCACCTAATTTATGATACGATAATAGGCGGCCAACGTATTTCGAAAGGAGGTCCGCCCATGCAGAATCGCTCACTTGGCTTTTACTTGATTGCCGCGGTAATCCTATTGGTGTTTGCCGTGTCGACATTGTTCAAGACCTTTATAGATATTCACCCTCTGCGCTATTTGTTTGTGGCGATATTATTGATCGGCGCAATCGTCGGGTATTTCCGCTATTTCATGAAAATGAAGAGAAAGGAAATGGAGCAAAAGAGCAAACTGCTTCGATACGGAGTTTTGCTGTTGTTCATCTTGGCCTATATGGCAATCAGGTATGGCGTACAAACTTTTGTCAGTTACGAGGTATCCAGCCAGGATTACGGGGTCGTGATGGCCTTTTTCATTTTGGGCTTGTTCATTTCGTATTACGGCCTTTATGCGCTCTATTTGTGGAGACAGAAGCAGCGGTGAGATTCCATGAAAAAGCAAGAGAATAGCAAGCGCTCTTCAATAACAAACGCAGACAAGCTGGAGGCCTGTTACCGGCAGTCCTCGAATTTTGCCAGTATGGTCGCTGTTGCGTGAACTTTTGAGCGTGTGCCTCTACCAGCGCGCGTTGCGGTGCTGCATGGGCTGATCAAACAACATGCGGCACCTGTCCTCTTTCAAGAAGCTTCGTCTTCTTCTATATTTTTTACGTATTGAAGAAAATTCGGCACGTATCGCAGTGTTTTCCGAGGCGGGAGCCATATCGGGAATTTCTTTGTGCTCGACAAACAAAATGGCGCATACAGACTGGTGTTTGAAGAAGACTGGCACGTGCCAAAAAGCCACCTCATTCGCCCGGATGAGCTTGATGACTTCGTTCCGTACGAAACCTTCGACCACAAGAATATCTTTGAAACCATTGACTACGGCGGCGGAACAGGTCTTCATGAAGAGGTTGCCCATCTATGGTATCTGGACAACGGAAAGGTTGTCATCGCTTGGGAAGGAACGTTTAAAACGGAAAGCAAATTTCCAGGGAGTGAACTTCGTAACGCTCGGTACCTACCACCTGGATGACGATATATTGTATTATCTGTCTCATTCCTACAAACAAGAAGAGAAAGACAAGCAGATTCAAAGGTCTCAAACTGACACTCAAACAGCGATTTATCGATTTACTGGAGAAAAATTCGAGAAGCTCCCAAAAATAAAAAAGCAGGCTGACCAGAAGCTTGTGAAAGGCACTCTCCAAAACCGATTGAAGTGTCCCTTGTCCAAATTCATTAGGAGAACTTTTATGAAAAAACGGCCTCGATCATATTTTGCTTTGTCTTTGTCTATAGTTGTACTTTTCCTCTCAGGATGTGCTCCGACTGTCAGTGAACCTCCTAAGCAGGCAATCATTCAGAATGTAAACAAATCGGAAGATCAAGAAATCGTGACATTGTCTCTTGAAGCAAAAACCGTATCCATCCCTATTCATAAAATCGATCCTCTCAACGATTACCTTAATCAGGTTGACCAAACGGAACGAGAAATTGAACTCGAACGAATACGGACAGACGCTTTCACTTCAAAGTCTGGCGATATCTACGGTGATATTCGATATGCTTGCGGCGTAAAGCTTTGCGATCACGCTTTAGTACAGATCAAAAACGATCAAATAAGAACTATTCCCTTATATTCCGGCAGTATCTTTATGCAGCATATTTTCTCTCCTGACGAAAATTATATGGCTATCTTGTTGGGGAGAAATGAAGCTGCGGAAATTGTCAGAAACAACGTGGTCGTTATTCGGACAGAACCTTTCTCGTTTGCGGAGTTTCAATACAGCAGTGAGCTGGCGGGCAAATTAACTGCCTCTGAATTTACCATCCCGATCGTTTCGCTGAATTGGGTAAATGATGCAACACTGAAAGCCGGGATACCGGATACTACGGATTATTCGTTTGAAACTTTGGCGGAGTGGAATCAACATGGGAGTAAAACGAAAGAAGTGATTTTGACAGTTAAATAACGGGATTTACGATGGCTGACAATACGGATCGCCTTGTATCCATGCCAAAAACCGAGCATCTTTGAAAGCCTGAAGGCGTGGCTCGATCACACCGATTTCCCCATGAAAAAACGCCTCTCTCGCTTTGAGAAAAGGCGTTTACACTATTTCCTGAAGCTCGGCTTTTATTTCAGACCACCGACATTGTTTTTCTCCTGCTGCTTGGCACTTCCTTCCTTCTTCCCGAAAGACGACCTGAGCGCATTGTATCTCCCTGATCACGCAATGCTTGAATTATCGGGGGGGTGGTAACTCACTTATTGATTTCCTCATCTTCCATTTAGGGGGATTAACGCCACTTACTTGTCCTGACTTAGAAAATATGATTTCCTTACTATACGAAATAAAGTATGGAGGTCTCCACCTTGAAAAAAATACTAATTCCAATCTCCGCAATTCTCATAATATACGTGATAAGCAACCTTATTTATTTTCCTGGATTTAAAGTTTGGTCTTTCGATGAAATCATTACGTTCGACAAAGAAAAAATAACCTCAATATACATCAGAAGCAACAAAAAAGAAGTACACGTGACAGATTCAAGCACTATATCCAAAATATTTGACGATTTCTCTAAAATGGAAGTAAGCAAAAGGAAAAGAGCAGCTGATGTCCAAAAATCTGATAGCAGTAGTGAAAGCAAGAATAGTCAAAAGTACTTTATAGAAATGGAGAATAATGGTGAGCTGGTAGAAATGATTTATCTATCTGGAAATCTATTTAAAATCTATGGTTATAGTACTGACGAAACTGTTGTTTATGAAATCGTTAATATTCCTGAGTTAGATATTCCAAATATATTTAGTTCGGCCCAAAATTAAACGACTATACTAACTTCGTGTATATTAAAAGAATGTTCGGTTTTATCCCGAATATTCTTCCTAATGACTAAATTACAGTACGAACTCAAGTGACTACTCCCTTGCCTGTGATAAGTCGGAAATCATCGAAATCCATAAACGGCAACTCAATTTCGACATTTAGTATAGTTCGGATTATCTCTTATGATCATCGGAGCAACTTTATTCGTTACATTAGACATAAGTGTTGGTGAGACTTCAATGCTATAGGTCTACTTCAATGGTCTTGGGTCTCACGTGTGGATTCGCCTTTGGCATATACGGCCAAAATTTGATATTCGCTCCCTGAAACATTGGACTGATGCTTTTTAAACAATTGTCGACTCAAAAAAAATTACCCTCTCGATCTCGAGGTACTCGAATGCCCATATCCTCGAATTCAGAACGGAAGGCATTGAGAGTTTACATAGTATATTTTTTAGATTTCATTATTCAAAAATAAGATACTTGTAGTACGCCAAAAACTCTCTAGAAAGTGAATACAGATCCCTTAACTCAAAATAATCTGAGTGGGCTGAATAGACATTTTTGAATCCTGCTTTGTAGAAAGCCAATTTAGTTCTGCTGATGTGATAGAACTGAGTAATTACCATAACAGACTTGTCTTCCACTCCCCCTAGTATTTTGGGTGCGTTCTTGGCTGTTGCCATTGTATTTATCCCTATACGATCGGTTATTATCTTTTCAGTAGGAATTCCTTGCTTAACTAAATACTGTTTCATAATTTCTGCTTCATCATAGCCCTCTACTCCGACACCTCCACTAACAATTACACATGTAAAATAACCTTCTCTATAAAGCTCAACAGCTTTTTCTAATCGAGATTTTAATCTGTCTGATGGCTTCCCGTCAGATTCAACCTTATTACCTAAAACAATTCCCACATCCGCGTAATGTTTTTCATCATGTAAACCATCGATAGTTGTTATAAGAATATGAATTCCAAACCAAATCACAAAAAAATAGAATATTTTAATGGGCATTCTTTTCATTTTGTTTCCCCTTAAAGCTAGGTTTGTTATATCAAATTCTCTTTTCTTCGGAGACACGAACTCCAAAAACGCGAAGCCACATGGTAACATCTGTAAGATGTAAGGGTATTATACCATCTAAGCTCATGTAATTCTCCTCTTATTGCTGTGTAAACCTTGGACCACTGTCAATAGATTGGACACACAGAATCGAGAGAATCACGCTGCAGGGCGGTACG
>NZ_JAUMSJ010000042.1:0-42648 GCF_037834415.1 Brevibacillus borstelensis
GCGTATGGGTTTCCCTAGCAGAATGTGTTGTTTCCTGATAAACTCGTAATTAGCCATCTGAAGCATTTCCTTTCCTCCTATATCTTGCTGTCTAGACAACTACAAGATACAGGAAAGAGGTGCTCAGGTGGTCAACTTTTTTATGAGCGATGTGCCACTAGGTGGTCAATTATTAGATTAGCATTCACAGTGGGAAACATGGCTTTTCCCTTTGTAACTTTTCGAAGCTGTCGATGATAACTCTCGATGACGTTGGTTGTTTAGATCGGCTTTCGAATCTCTGGCGGGTATTTAAAGAAAGTGATTGGTTCGAGGCTGGCTCATGGTCTTGGTGATAATAAATACCCCCGGGATTTCCCGAGGGCCGTTGATGGATTACATTACAGTGTGAATAATAACATTTGATTCACCTTCGTTCTTACCACCTGTAATGACAACCTTAAATAGATAGGTTTTTCCTGCCTCTAACTGAGCAGCACGTACAATATGCTTGGGAATCCCATTAGCGGATCCGGATTTAATCCCTAATGGCAGGTAAGCATCCTCCCAAGTTTCTCCATTGTCCGTAGACTGTAAGACTTTCTCAGATGCGGCGTCCTGTGGGGCGGTGTAGTAAAAATCAAGAAATCTACCATGAGACACATGCCAACCAGACCCAGAAGTTACAACATCATTAATTGGTTTCGTATCGCTATTCTCGACTTATTCCCTTCTCTTGAGGGTTTTCGTTCGAGCCTACACCGTGCGGGCGACTTTCATCGCACACGGCGTTCCATCAACGGATAAGAAAACATTTACAACGGGCAAATCAAAGCATAAAACAGCATGGAATCTGCGTCTGCTATCGAAAGTTAACTGCCTACACGTTCAGAGAAAAAAGGGAGCCGCGGCAGCAGCTCCCCATGAAAAACGCCTCTCTCGATTTGAGAAAAGGCGTTTTTATTACCTCTTGCAGAGATGCACTTTATTTCGGATTCATTGACGTATTACTTCTCCCGCTACCTTACAATCTCTTCCTTCTTCCCGAAAAACGTCCGCAGCGCTTTGTATACCTCGCCTTTTTCCCTGATCACGCAATGCATAAATTTCGGGTCTTTGATATGCCGATAAGCCGACATCAGAGTGGAGTGCCTGTTGTATTGATTAACCTCCCCATACCCGAACATATTGCACCGCTCCATCAATTCCTTGACCAGCTTGACGCAGCGCTCATTGTCCGAAGTCAGGTTGTCGCCGTCGGAAAAGTGAAACGGATAAATGTTGTAATGCGAAGGCGGATAGCGGCTGTCAATAATCTCAAGCGCCTTTCTGTAGGCCGACGAACAAATCGTTCCTCCGCTTTCTCCCTTGGAGAAAAACACCTCTTCCGGCACTTCCTTGGCATCTGTATGATGGGCGATAAACGCAATGTCCACCTTCTCGTACTTGGTCCGCAGAAAGCGCACCATCCAGAAAAAGAAGCTGCGGGCGATGTACTTTTCAAAAACGCCCATACTTCCCGAAGTATCCATCATCGCGATGATCACCGCATTGGAGTGCGGCTTGATGATTTCCTCCCACGTCTTGAAGCGCAGGTCCTCATCGCTGATCCCCAGCTCCATGTCGCTGTACCCGGCAAGCGCATTGCGGCGAATCGCCGCGATCAAGGTCCGCTTTTTATCGATATTGCCCATCAAGCCTTTTTTGCGAACGTCGTTAAACCGCGTCTCTTCCACCACGATTTGATCTTCGTCCTTGCGCTGCAGATTAGGCAGCTCCAGCTCCGAAAAGAGCATTTCCTCCAGCTCTTCTACAGTGATTTCCGCTTCGAAATAGTCAATGCCCGGCTGATCTCCGGCTCCTTGGCCCTTCCCGGCCCCTTGAGCGGGATCACCGTCCTTGGCGATGACATCCCCTACCTTGGTGTCTCCCTTCCCCTGGCCGGCGTGCTTTCCTTTTTGAAAGTTGTACCGCAGCCGGTATTCATCGAGCGAGCGGATCGGGATTTTGATCACGTCGCGTCCGTTTGACATGATGATATTTTCTTCGCTGACCAGGTCGGGCAAGTTCTTCTTGATCGCTTCCTTCACCTTTTCCTGGTGGCGGTTTTGGTCCTGGTACCCTTTGCGGTGCAGCGACCAGTCTTCTCGGGAGACGACAAACGGTACCGAATCCTCCATAGGGTCCCCTCCTACTGGCGCGGCTGCGCCGAAATACTTCCTTGCCAAGCCAGATCCAAAGTGCCCTTTGGGTGCCTCCTACTGGCGCGGCTGCGCCGAAATACTTCCTAAGCCTTTACCTGTTCAGCAGACTGCCCACATAGCGCAATAGCTCATTGGCACAAACAGGGCAATAGTGGTGCTCCTCGATCAGTCTGCGCGTCACTTCATTTATCTTCTTCAATTGGTGTTCATCCGGCGTCTTGTTCGAGGTTGTTATCTTCACGACGTCCTTCAGATCGGTAAACAGCTTTTTCTCGATCGCTTCGCGGAGCCGGTCGTGCGTGCTGTAGTCGAACCGCTTTCCTTTGCGGGCATAGGCGGAAATCCGGATCAAAATCTCTTCGCGGAATGCCCGCTTCGCGTTTTCCGAAATGCCGATCTGCTCCTCGATGGAACGCATCAAGCGCTCATCCGGATCCATCTCCTCACCGGTGACCGGGTCTCTGAGCTTATTCATGTTTGCGTAGGCTTCCACATTGTCGAGATAATTGTCCATCAGCGTTTTGGCGGATTCCTCGTAGCTGTATACGAACGCCTTCTGCACTTCTTTTTTGGCCAGCTCGTCGTACTCCTTGCGTGCTATGGAAATGAAGTTGAGATAGCGCTCCCGCTGCTCCTTGGTGATGGATGGATGCTGGTCAAAGCCCTCCTTCAACGCCCGCAAAATATCAAGCGCGTTGATGCACTCGGTATCCCTGCGGATCAGGGCGCTGGAGATCCGGTTGATGACGTAGCGGGGATCGATACCTGACATTCCTTCGTCGGCATGCTCGTTGCGCAGTTCGTCCAGATCGGATCCCTTGAAGCCCTCCACTGACTCGCCGTCGTAGAGCCGCATCTTTTTCAAGAGATCGGCGCCTTGTTTCTTGGACTCCTTCAGACGTGTCAAAATGGAGAAATTCGCCGCCGACCGCAAAGCATGCGGCGCGATATGCACGTGTCCCAAATCGGACTGCTTGATCAGC
The DNA here is from genome assembly GCF_037834415.1 of Brevibacillus borstelensis. GTDB lineage: Bacteria > Bacillota > Bacilli > Brevibacillales > Brevibacillaceae > Brevibacillus > Brevibacillus borstelensis_A. The sequence continues at coordinate 3,167 of NZ_JAUMSJ010000042.1, forward strand.
TTCGCATATATTTTTTCCTCATCGCTGACCCGCAAGTTGTAGGGAATCGGCATGACGATGATGCGAGACTGCAGCGCTTCGTTCTTTTTATTGGCGACAAAGGCCTTGTACTCCGATTCGTTTGTGTGGGCAACGATCAGCTCATCGGCGGAAATCAAGGCAAAGCGCCCGGCCTTGAAGTTGCCTTCCTGTGTAAGCGAGAGCAAATGCCAAAGGAATTTTTCGTCGCACTTCAGCATTTCCTGGAACTCCATCAGTCCCCGGTTGGCCTTGTTCAGCTCGCCATCGAAGCGGTAGGCGCGGGGATCTGATTCCGAGCCGTATTTGGTGATGGTGGAAAAATCGATGCTTCCCGTCAAATCGGCAATATCCTGTGACTTGGGATCAGACGGGCTGAAGGTGCCGATCCCGACACGCTCCGCCTCTGAGAAAAAAATCCGCTTGACAGGGAAGTCTTCGATTCTCCCTCCGTACTCCGTTTCCAAGCGCATGCGGTTGTAAGGAGTCAGTTCCCCTTCGATTTTGACCCCCAGCTCCTCTTCGATCTCCGGCCTCAATTCGTGCGGAATCAGGTGGAGCGGCTCCCCATTCATACCGTAAGTACACCTTATTTTTTTAACTCGGACATTTCATATAGACCTGCTCGATAAGAGGTATCAACCGCGCATTTAATCATCAAAAGCAGTGAATTTTCAATCTCAAATATTAATTCACCATCAACTTCTTCGCGATTTTTCACAAGTTCAATGAGTTTTTGATATAGGTCTAGTTGATCTTTTTGGATTAATTCGTCAAATATTTCGTCAACTCTCTTTTCGATAGTTGGCTCTAACCACTTCATCAACATCTAATCATCTCCTTGTGTATTGACCCCATTGGGATTATAATCCATTGGAAAAGTCATTTTTGAGGTGTGCATATGGCTCTCCGTAAAGGGAGATGCCGTTTGTCTGAAATACTGAGAGGTAAAATGAAGCCTGCTGAATTCGCTCGTCGAATGAAAGTCGCCGAGTCAACCGTAAGTCGCTGGATTTCCGGCGAGCGTGAAATGAGTTACGAGAATGCTGTCTTAGGCGCCCGGATTCTAGACTGTCATGCAGAAGACTTTTATGAGTGGATCATAGTTGAAAAAGGCAAACGGCAGTGAGCTGTGAAGCTCCTCCCTGCAGCGGAACTTGCCATATAGACAAGTTTCTGCTTGTAAACACTAACCCTCTAAAGCTATTTAATTAGAATTTGGTTCAATTCATTTCCCCACTCCCCCATAAACCAATTTCAACTACATTGATTCCCCTGCATGGCAAATAATACCACGTATGGCCCTAAATTGGATGATCGATTGATTTAAATGAATCGTATCTTGACAAATTCTTACACTTGTGCAAAGAAAAAAGAGACCTTAGTCTCTTTTAATAGTCTTTAAAAATGATTCAAGCCTTTTGAAATTTGGTTTAGAAACTGTACCGAATACGGGGCTTTCGGTATTAAGTACATCATCAAAGTAAACTTGTTTGTTGACGTAATGCTTAGCTTCGCTGATATTAATGATATTCCCTACGTCCGTTCGTTCGAATCCATACGGTTTTAACAAAACCATCCAATCCTCAAGGATATGGAATGTACGAAGAGATTCCTCTTTTTCCGATTTAGCGTAGACAGCATATCCATGCTTTGCGGCTTTAAAAAGCAAAATGTCTTTGATTGGGACCCATGTTGCCTTACTGTTGCCGTCTTCCTTTTGCTGTAATAATGGGATTTTTTCCATTGGACACCACTCTTACTTCTTCAAAAGCTCATCTGGGGGTTTAGGTTGGTGAATAGCGAAAGCAGATGCGGTTCCCACAAAGAATGAAGCCAGGATTGCGAGTGAGGATGACGCAACTGCAGCCAGTTTAGCCGACACTTTTTTCATACTTATCACCTCCTTATTCTAATTAGTAACAAGGATTGAGCTAAAAACGCCTTGGTTAAGATCGGGTTAAGCCATATGAAATTCATCCCTACAATGACTAACGAAAGCCCTTTTAACAAGGGATATCGCTCCCTCCCTATTCGCGAGTGACCTTCAAGGTTCGATGGTGCATATATGCCCACCAATAGTAGGCTCAAAAACAGCAGTAAGATATCCCAATATTTAGTTATTGGAACGTGGGGGATAACCACTAAAAGCAGAGTAGAAGCAAGCGTACATAATAATGCAGTATTGAAGTGAAAGCCGCCAGAGACGATCCTTAACCCAGCAAACGCCAAAAATGCACAAAGCGTTTCTGGGAGTTTACCGGTTAATGTCCCGCCGATAGTGATCAATACTAGTATGATTGCTGTATTCAAAATTATGGTTAGGCTAAACTTCATCACTTCAACGCTTACTGTTCCCTTCTCATTTGCTCGCTTTATAGAAACAGCTATTTGTTCAGCCATGGATTCGATCATTCGTAATCCTTCTTCCTGGATAAGTAGATCAATACACCAAGCACGATTATGTATAGGGATGACAATGCCGCAAATTGCGCTCTCGATTTTATCCAATAGTTAAAAAAGATAAAGGCTAAAAAACCGACTGTCAGAGCAATCGCAATAATCAGATTCAATCCGGTTAACTTTATTTTAACATACCCGCTTGGAATAAAACTGAAACCGATTCCAAATTTAGAAATTACCCACGAAATTATAAAGGTGACCGCCGCTGTTACCCCTTGAATGACTTGCCCGTACCAGTTTGCCCCATTATTTTCGAACGCTTGCGAATACATGATGATTTGGAAATGATCCAAAACCTCCATGACTCCATATTGTATGAGTGCATAAACTATATAAGTCGGAACCGTCATTAAGGCAATGTAGAAAAACGGAATTCGGAGTACTATCCAAAGGAGTATCGACATTAAAGCGATCAGTACAACCGGAGTGAAAACTTCAGTGTGAAATAGTTCACGTAATGAATACGAGATAAAAGAAAGGATGGCAGATATGATCAATTGTTCTATCCAATAAAATCTACTTTGCAACCGATACAACGAGAACATCAATGAAAAAATGGCTACATACTCAAGGATTGAAAATAAAAAGAAACCAATGAACTCCATCTTAGTACGATCACCTTTTTCGTTTCTCCAATAATCTGATAGTACCATATTTTCCGTAAACATATGGTCTCTTTTTCATATTAAATTAGCAAGCCTGTTCTTAAGAGAACAGACTCTTTGCATTGGCAAACGACTAGTTTTGTATCTTCTCCAACTTTGAACAAATCTCGTGTTGCCACTCTACATCATTGGTCATATGAGCCAACATTGATAGATTCTTGAGCGTTGCTATCTCCCATACCCTGTTGAAGTTCGCTTGTAGGCATAGTGCCATTTCATCCATTTCCTTCGCGGTTAATTGACGCTTCCTGTTGATGTTGTACAACTCCGCCATACGTTTGTGTACAATCCACATCAGAACATGCCCCCTAACCAAACCGGCAGATAGAAAAAAATAAACCAGATCGCCAAGACAATCGATACCGCCGTCACACACAAGGCCATTAGTTCATTTGCTATCCTCACCCTTAACCAGAGTTTTATTAAAGCCTTCATATCCTTCTCCCCTTTCGCTTTATGGTAAAAGATATGCTACTCAGGAAATAAAATTGCCTATCCCGCGACAAAAGTTTTCTGGTTAGCGACATACCGAGGAAAAAAATAAGCCCTATTCAGGCTCATCCAGATAAATGATTTCTTCTAATGGTCGTTGGATTTTCTTGCTGATACGCAATACCCATTCCAGACTTGGCTGTGTGGCTTGGTTCTCCCATCGGTTGTACAGCTGCCTATTTACGCCGAGAAACTCTGAAAACTCGATCTGGTTCATTCTGTGGTCATGACGAATGTCTTTAAGCCGGTTCTTAACAGTCAAAGCCCCCACCTCATGAGGCTACTTCGCTCCCCGGCTTGTCGAATCCTTTGACGAAAAAAGGCTATTGTTGCGAACGTCTAATCTTATGAAAAAAGTTACCTAAATCAATTGACAACACCACTCTTCCGGTTTATGATTTAAGTAACTTAATTCAAAGGAGCGTATACGCATGGCGAAAGGCGGTAAAAGGGCAGGCGCTGGACGCAAGGCACAAGGGATTACTCGAAAGATATCTTTGACACTCACAGCAGAAGAATGGGCAGAGATTGAGAAAGACGGAGGAACAGTAGCTGATTTTGTTCGTAGGTTGATGCGGCAGCCGAAGCAAAGCGACGATAGTATGGTTTCAGCCTATTGGAAAGAGGACGCGGAGAAGTATCGTATGGAAGTGATGGAGAAGGTCGAAGAGATTGCCGTTCTCAAGCACGAATTAGAAAAAAGTAACCAAAATCAAAAAGTCGAACGGCTGACTAGTCGCGACGTGGAACAACTTTGGCAGATACATCTGGAGAAAGGCGGACAGCACACGCCGAAAACGCTAGAAAAGGCTCATGACGCACTGTTCCGCAACCTATTCCCCGGCGGCAGCGAGCTGACGGAGATCAAGACGCAACCGCAGTACATCTGCCCGTTCACCAACAAGCGTTTCAGCACGCCGGGCAGCCTGATACGGGCCGCCATTCCGCGCCTGATAAGCAGTGCAGAAAAAAACCTGAAAGATCGACAAGCGGCGGAAGAAAGGCAGCGGGCCAAAGAAGAAGACGAGCGCAATTGGAAGCAGCTCGTCAGCGAAGGGAAAATGCCTGACTATAGAATTAGGTAACTTAAATCAATTGCATACCTATACTGCCAAGAGAAAATCAACGAACACCGGCGAACGCAAATTACCGCTCTTTGTCCAGTTGCGGAATTTTACCCGGGCCTTAATCCTTGGCTCTACATAAACAAATTCCCGATCCTCTCCGGCAATCAACTCTTTTGCTACGTCATAAAAAGCCTGCTTGTGAGCTGGTGGGACGCCAAACTCAATTACCCCAGCTGGACGCAGTTGCCCAGTTTTCGTAGGGACATAAGCAAGCCACCCGAATTCCTCTTTGCGCCAACCGCCGATAAACACATCAGCATAGGCATAGTTGATCACTTTCAGCCAACTATCTGACCGTTTCCCAGTTGCATAAACAGAGTCTTTTCTCTTGGCTACAATGCCCTCCATTTTGCGTTCTAACACCCAGTCAAATAGGTCTTCACCCCTGCCGTCAATGTGGGCTATTTTGCTGATTACAGGCGTGTCCTCGATGGCCTGATCAAGTATCGTTTTGCGTTCCAATAAAGGCAGAGAGCGAAGATCAGAACCGTCAAAGTGCAGGATATCGAACACAACATAGGAAACCTGCAGCAGTGATTTCTTCGATTGGAACCGGGCCATTGTCAATTCAAAATCTGGTATCCCCGTGTCAGGGTCCATGACCACTAGTTCACCGTCCAGAGTTATATCTGGGCCATCCGTAATCAGTTCAGGGTATTTTTCCGTCACGTCGTTGTTGTGGCGCGTGTACAGCTTTGTAACGCCGCCCCTTCGTGATAGGATCAGCCGGTGCCCGTCGATCTTTGGCTCGAAGATGTATCGACCGTCCGAGAAAGGTTTGTCTGTTTGCTCAAGCAACATCGGATATATAAACTCCATATATCATCACCGATATAATTGTACCAATACGTGGATGTGGACGGGATGGTAATTATTTCGTCACGCTCACCACGTCCTCAATCCGGATCCACTTCGCGTCCCAATCGCAGACCAGCCGGAACCTCCGTCCGCGAGCGTCAATCTCCTTTACGACGCCCCAATCCGTTTCGAAAACGCCAAGCCCGCGCCGCACCTCTCGAAACCATTTTACGGTTATCGCATAGTCGTACAGCGTGCTGTCGTAGATACGAAAGCAGGCTTCATCGAAGTCCGCATCGTCAACGTCTGGTCGAGGTTCTAGGCCTCTGTCCTCGTTCATCCGCTGAATCTCTGTTTTATGCTCGGGCAATATCATACGCATGCTGCCGAATAAATCATCTAGTTTCCGCCCCATCTGATGTCATCCCTTCGCTCCCAGCCTTCAATAACGACCATGTGATCCGGATTTGATCGGTCCCACTCGATATACTCCTCGCGGGCCAGAACATCCAATACGGCTATTACGCCGTCGCGATCCCGGCCAGTCTTGACAGAAATCACATCGATAGAAGGTGGCCGCCGACGAATTATTGAGTAATTGTAAATGATTCGGAGTACCTTGCGTTCAATATCAGACAACACGATTAATCACCGCCGGTTGAATCGCGAGGATGTTATCGATGACAAAGACTCGCGGTGCCTTTCGCGTCAGGCAGTACGCTTTCAGGCGGTCTCCTGCAATCTCCAGTGGCCGTATAGTTCGCTTGGAGGTCTTGCCCTGGTTTCCAAAATAGATGATGTCAAGCTGTTGTTGATGGGCTATTGCTCTTTGAAGCTCCTTTTTCATGCTGTTCGCCTCCGAATAGGAACGTTTGTTTGTATTATATGCGAACGTTAGTTCTGTATTCAAGCATAAAAATACTCCACTAATAGGTGGAGTATTTTGGGATATGATCTCTCGCCCGTGACGTAATATATACTAGTCGAGTGGTTTTCATCAGGACCAAAGTGTGACGCTGAGTGGATCAAAGAGCGCAGTGAAATGTCACATCTTGCCGCTTTCGACTTTTCCTCAATGTTGGGTACATGTTTAAATATCATCAGACCATACCAAACGCACTTTAAGGTCATTAAAAAATCTATAACTTAAATAGCCATCATGTTGTAAACGACCAACAATAATACCCGGAGCAATCCCTACTTGATTAGCAAATGATATTACTCTTGACTTCGTAATTTTACCTTTCAGGAAAGTTTTGTAACTATCATGAGGTATTAAAAAATCTGCTGCGAATTTATTTGCCTCATCTTCTTGATCGTTATGATTATCAGCTACTTCCAAAAAATAACCTTTTTTCCCATGTAAAAGAATATGGCCTGCTTCATGGAAGAAAGTGAACCAAAGATGATCATCAGTTTTATATCTAAGACTAAGTTGAATTAAAGCCTTTGTTGGTGTTAGCCATCGAGTAGCACCATTTACTCTGCATCTAGGTATTTCCGGAACAAAGACTACACAAACCCCCGCCTCAGCACATAGCTCAACCATTCGAGGGACAAAAATATCGGGGTCTTCTTTTGTCAAAAGACGAATTTCTTTGAGAGCTTTTCTAAAGGTTGCAGCATTAAAGGGTTTAGAATTAATATGTTGTGCCTCAAGTTCACCTTGTCTAAGCCAAGCAGATACGGCGCCTACCTCACTTTCAAAAGCAACAGATTTACGGTAAGCTACTTCAGGTGAGTTTAGTACCTTCTGCCACAGCTCCTTCCACTTTTCAACAGAAGCACAACCAAAAAAATTAAGAGCCTCTTTAACCTGCTCTACATTATCGTGCCCCTTTTTCATCCACCCTCGATCCAAAAGAACTTTTAGCGGAAGTTGTTTCAACCACAAAATTTCCGATTCCAGTTGTTTTCTTTCCTCGAGTTCGGCCAACTTTTCGCGATAATTAGTTTCTAAGTTGTTCCAAAAAGTAGCAGGAACTCCTAACACCCTTTCAAATTGCAATGCAGTTCTAGGGGTAATTGCAGCTTTTCCCTTTATTATTCCATTGATATGTTTTGTTGTTACTCCAGTACGTTCTGCAAGTTCAGCTTGGCTCATTCCAAGAGATTCAATTGTCTCCAGTAAAGTTTCTCCGGGCGGCACGACATAATCTGGGTCAAAACTATACAGTTGTTTAGTCATGATAATTCACCACCTCAAGAATGATTACTGACGTAACAAGCCTCCTGTTAATGCTACCATCTGATTTCCGTGGCACTGGATCTTCTGGAATAAATATGAGTCTATACGGTTGTTTTAAATCAACCGCAAATTGCCCTGTCCTTTTGCCTGACAACTCGTGACACCGAGCTGGCGGCAAATGGCTTATGTCCTCTAAGCATTCAGCACCGTTTAACTCAATAAGTCGTTTTTGTATCTTTTTGGAAATTTCAGGTCCAAAAGTTTGGTCCAAACTTTTTTTGGAGTTAAACGTTTTTGCTACCCTACTACTCTTATAGTATATGTTCATTATTGTCTCCCGTCAAACTTTAATTAACCTGGTTGGTTAACTTTTTTGGTTTGTACGTTAGCTATAGATCTAAGGTCATATAGCTTTCAGGATAATTTGAATAGACGGGTAAGTCAATATACTTAGTCAAGTTGTCTTGTGGTTATTTAACTATACGTTACCGCATTTGCAATCTGTATATGTATTGTTTTTGTCTCGACTTTGTACCAACAACAATAACCCTCCAGCGGAACTTACACCAGAGGGCTATCGGCTTTCTTTGGGAAGTGCATTGGTTCTTCATTTCTTAGTGGAGCGTTACAGGGCATGGCCTTTCGCCAATGTCAAAACACATCATTGGAGTTGGCCTTTCGCCAAACTCAAAAGACAATGGGAAATGGGGTATCTGCCAATCAGGACCTGTAAAACGGATCGGCTCTAAACTATTCTCTTCACTTGGGCCAACAAGTGGAGATGGAGGGTCAGACGGACCACGCAAGTATGTATTCATACAACCGCCTCCTTTCTTTTGCTCTATCATACAAACTTTTCAAAAAATAAAAAAGCCCCCACTCATTAAGAGTGAGGGCATGCGCATCCATTTGTTAGTTTTACGGTCTTTGTCGTTCCATCCCATGTCACCTGCAGCCCAAGTGTAGCCGCTAGTTCCCGAGCAGGAGCATAAGAACCCCCACCAGCAATAGCTACTGCCAAAGTCCGCCCGTTGACTTTTACCTGTTTCGTCGCCGAATCCCATTCAGGAGACACCCCTACAGCCTCAGAAACGGCCCTAACCGGCAGATAAGAAACGCCACTCTGCAGGTAGCCTTTGACGGGCAGCTGGACACCGATTACCTCGATGGAAACATTATTCACATTCTTTGTGGATGGACCTGTTGGTAAGTGGTAGGATACGCCAATGTACTCACAAAACGCCTTTACGACAGCCTCAGCATAGGTTTTCCAGTTGTCTTTCAGCTTATGGGCATCAACTGCATTATCAATGAAGCCATACTCCAGAATTACCGTCTCCACGCTGCCGGTTTCGCGGTGCATGAAGTAGTAATCTTTACCGCCGGTTCCGGTTCGTGCGAACACCTTCCGGAAATTCATGCCGCAACCCGCCACAGCTTGGGCGAGCGTCTTCGCCAGCTTGTCCGATGAAAAAACGGAGTAGATTGCCTCTACCCCACTTCCACCACCTGTGTTGATATGGTTGCTTAGACAATACTTTGCGCCGCTGTCTCTGACCAGCTTTGTACGTTGGTCTGGCGTCAACGATACATCCGATGTCCTGGTAAGAGCCACAGGAACGCCGAGAGCTTGAAACCGAGCATACTGGTAGTTGCTGATTTGCAGCGTTAAATCCTTCTCTCTAAGCCCGTTTCCAACGGCTCCAGGATCGCTCCCACCGTGGCCTGCGTCAATGATAAGAATAGGCCTCATCTGAACTCCGTCCTTCCGATCGTACTCGTATAGCTTATATTGCTCGATAATCCGATTTAGCTTTTCGGGATAAGCTGGGTCTGTTGCATAGCCAGCATCGTATACCTCGTGACATGCTGTCTTCCAGTCGGCTCCAATTACTTTTGTATAACGCGGCTTCAAAAGGAATTGGGTATGGTCCCGGATCGATTCTGCCCATGAGTTGTATTTCCTGAAGTCAGATGGCTTCTTCACCTTCTGACCGTTGTAATACTCGTCAGATACTTTGGTGTATGTGCCTGCCGGTCCGTTCCCCTTGATGCCAAAGAGATTGTTTGCTTTGACTGCAAGCTCAGATGTACCACATGTGCTTTCAAGGATCGCCTGTGCAATTGTAAGGGAGGCTGGAACGCCGTATGCTTTCCAGTCCTCCGCAGCTGCGGGTGCAATCTTATCGATGAACGTCTGTTGTTTTGTCATCTTGATCGTCCTTTGGTTTGAACTGATTGTAGACTCCTACACCGATAAACAGATATGTGGCAAGATCCACGAATAATTGGTACTGATCAAATGTAGGGGCCACTCCATATTTGGCCAAACCCTGATAAATCAAACTGGCAGCAGCGGCGATAAAGATCGGATTTTTTACTCTTTCAAGCATGAATATCCCTCCGTTTAATGTTGGTTAGTGAACAAAAAAGACGATGCCGAATAGCACCGTCAAAATTAACCGCCTCTTCTGATCATTTCGCTCTTGATGTCACGCACTTCTTCCAGAATCAAATCGTATTTTTCGCTGAACTTATCCAGAGTTTCCATCAGTTGCATTTCACGCTCTTTGGAATCCTTCATGATTTGCATTTCACGCTCTTTATTGGCCTTCAGCACGAATATGAGCAACCAAACAAACAGCAACGCAAACGGCCCCTGGGTTAAGAAAAACTTCCACAACTCATTTTCCATATAAGTTCCTCTTTTCTGTGTGTTCTAAAAATGGTACAATTCACCTGTCATTCGCTTTTCTGTGTGGGCGGATGATCCGGAGGAAAGTGTGCCTGCACTCCCTCCGGTTACTTCACGCAGATTTTTTTATACTCTGAAACTATGCCACCGTTTCATCTGGACACGTTGACTCCGCCAAATGCGGCATCTCAAGTTGAATCAGAACTTCCCTCGTTTGTTCCCTGCAAGCCTCCGGAACGTCGCCAATTGTTTTGTATCCCTTCGCTTTCAATTTTCAAAACATACTTTCGAAAATAAATTAAGCGCCCGGAATGAGCGCGACGGTTTCGTCATATTCGGGTTGGTTCGTATAGCCGTACACGAACGAATTGTCGAGCTGCGGACGCGAGAACGTGGTGGCGGCGTGCGTCTGAACTGGATCGTGGTAGGCCGTAGGGATGCCGCTAAATCCGTCGCGCGCCGTGAATCGTTCGGTACCGTACAGGTAGATGTTACGTGCGTAGATGCGGACTAACGTGTTATTTACCGTCATATTATCGTACTCCTTTCGTAATTAAGCGCCAAATACGTGCTCCGCGATGTCCTGGAGGTCGCGGTTGGTGGCGGCGAGTTGCTCGCGTAACTCTTCGTTCTCTTCCGAGAGGGATTTCCGGTACACTGGCGTTTCTTCCGGTGCGTTTGGGTCCGGATACGAAAACTCTATCGTGCGTGTTTCGGGATTGACACGGTATCCGTTACACTCCGCGAAGTCTTGCGCGTACTGTCCGTATTCTAACTGGATGTAATCGACTGTTTCGCGGACACGCTCGGCGAGGGCCGTATAGCGCGTGAAGTCTTCGTCAACAGTAGTTTCGTGAACCACGCCGGAACGTTCCGCTGTTTTAACGAGGACATCTCCCGTTACCTTGTCAAAATATACTCTGCTTCCTATTTGATCCATGCTTATCACGCTCCTACAGCGAACCAGTTATAAGGAGATGTATCATTTGATCGTGCCCTTGTGAACTGAAACCCGTCATCCATCATGGTTGCGTCTGTACCTGTCGCTCTCTCTGTAACACCCTGACCATCACCGATCAACATAGCGTAGTAGTAGGTATTACTACCGGAAGAGGTGTATGAGATGACATTGCCGTCACCCATTACAAATAAGGTAGGTTTTCCGGTACCACCGCTAGTAGATGAGTTCAACGTTTGTGACCACCCAAACACCCATTTCGGCCTAAAAGACAACCCTGTAACTCTGTAGATGCCGACCGAGGGAGTGACAGTTCCTTGTGCAAATTGTTTACCAGCTATGACATTACCGGTAACTCCGAAAATTGTTTTCCCAAGTAGAATAAATTCCGGTCTTAGATTTACATCCCCTTTGATCGTGATCGCACTAGTATAATAACCGGCAGCTTTCGTTTGGTCCGTTGTACCAGGAATAACCGTTCCTCCAGCGCCACGGTTCGTCATAGTCCCGGTTAATTTACTTCCCTTTACGTAGGCCGTTTTGCCGGAAAGAATATCGGCAGCGGTCGCCGTTGCGTCGGATGTATCCGTACCAGTTGGAATTTGACCGATTTTTGCCGCCAACTGATCGCCAGTATCCGACGGAGACGCCGGAACACCTTTGCCAGTGATCGCGTTGGCGACCTTTATCTTTACGTCACTGGCACCAGCCTTTAAACCTTCAAGCGCGGCCTTTACGTTTTGCTCCGTGAATTGCGGGCTTGATAGCCCGATGTCCTCAGCTTTTAGAGTATCCAACCGTTGAAAATTTTCGTTTATCTCCGGTCTACTTACGCGATCTGAGCCAGACCATATGTTCAAGCCGAGGTTTGGTGTTTTACTTGAAGCCATATATCTTATCTCCCTCCATTACCTTGTCGCTAACCAGGCAAGCAGCGCGTCCATATTCGTGCCGTTTGGCTGAAAAACCTCAACGCTATGCTCTTTATCACCGCCGAACACATAGATGGAACCATTCCATTGAACCGCGCCAAAATAGGAACGTACGGAAGTTGGAGACTGACGTATTGCGACGGCATTGCTTTGTGGCGAATAGGATTCGACCATGGCAGACTCGATGCCACATAGCGCAAATACTTCTTTCCCGACGCTGGCTCCTGCAAGGGCTGTTCGAGCAGAATTGAGGTCAGGGCAGCGCCCCCAGGTTTTTGCCGTTATGTCGTAGGCGTATACCTCCTTGAGTAGTTGTTTGTTTGTAAAGCTGATGATTGTATAACCGCCAAGAAGGTATATTTTATTGTCAAGGGCTGCGATTCCCATCTCAGAAATCTCTCTAGGAATTTGTGCGGTATTAGACCAAACCGAAGTAGCAAGATCAAGAACGCGCGCACTTGATAGTGGTTGCTGGTATCCGTACAATGCGCGATTTGCCCCACCAAACAGATAGATTTTGTCACCGACTGCTGCACAACCCGCAGAGTGTACGTTAAAGGTATCGCTTGCAAGGATACTCCATTTTTTATTCGCGGTGTCATAGATGTCCACGAACAGCGGTGTGTTACGGTCATCCAAATTGTCGTCGATAACCTTAGACCCGCCGATCACATAAATATTTGTCCCGACTACACAGGACGAAAAACGAGAACGACGACGTTCTTCGGGAAGTGCTGGTTCCTGTGCCCAAGTCCCTGAGCGGAGATCATAGACTTGATTGTAATTACGAGAGATGACGTACACTTTGTCCCCGACAATCTCTGCGCGCATCTCTCCGTCAGAGAACGGGATGGTTGAAATCCTTTTCCAACGGTAAGGTTCTGTCGACTGCGCGAGGGCGAATCCGATTGCGTCCACGTTATTTCACCGCCTTTGTTACTGATCCAAGCGTGCCGTCGATGTTATATTGCAGCGTAGTGGTTACGGTCTTGCCGCCAGCTGATTCCGTAATGGTAGAAACGCGGCGCAGGCTGTCGTAGGTAATCGAAGTAGACTTGACAACGAAAGAACCGTCTTTCTCCTCAACTTTCGTAAGTTGTCCCGCTGTGTATGTTAAAACGGAAGACCTCGTATCAATAGAGAGGTTTAATGCCTTCACAAAATTTACGGATCGGTTATTTGTTCCTATCAGAGCTTCTAAATCAGCTTGCAAAGCTACTCGTTGGTCTAATGTATCGTAGTTCTCGTTTATCACGGAAATGTCCGCAACCTCTGTCGGTAACGGTTTCTTTAACCCGAGGCGCGACGTCACGTTAGGCATTCCACAGTCCTCCTTTTACGTCTCCCCACGTATAGTTAGCAAGGTTGCCCCATGTTGTTCTCCGCAGGTCATCCCAAATCGTGTATTCGTTCGTATATTCAACTGCATAGTGAGCAGGTAAGATTTCACGGACGATTTGCTTCACTGTATTGAAGTTCGGAGGGATTCCGACTGTACTGACAAATTTAATCGTTACAGTGTACCGATGTGGGTCTTCGATGATCTCCACTTCCCCGTTTGTAAACGACTCTACAAGGTTCTTGAGGAACGCTTTGGTCACAACGCCCTGCCCTCTGATTTTGGCTCTTATAGCCCCTCTCCGGTCGTCATATGGTCGCGTAACAAAAGGAGCCGTATATAGTTGGTCCCAGGTGAATTGCTCCATCTCATCCCAAGTGGCTACATTCTGTTCCAATGTGTCCCACGTCAGTTCTGCGTACTTGTTAGAGTTAAGACCGAAGATTTTTTCCCACCGGTCCAACCCCCAGGTAGCAAGATCAACGAATGATTGGTTCAAAGTGTCCTCGATGGCTTGCGACAGCTTGGCAATCTCTTTCGCCACCGTATCCATAATCTCGTCCATTTCTTCGATGCCTTCGTAGTAAGAGGGTAAATATCCAAGCAACTCCTGCTTTATTTCTTCAGCCGTCATGTGAAGTTCACCGTCCCAGCAACCGCCACGGAACCATTCGGCACTGTTACGTTGCCTGTATTCCCGTTTAGCTTCAGATTGGCATAGTCGATGACTCCCTCGACATCCAAAATCAAGTTTGCTACACGCGAAACGCGAATGAGGGACTCTTTTAGGGCAACAGACTTGAGATAAGCAATTAAACTCGCCTGAACCTGGGCGGAGACATACGATGTTGTTGTACCTGGTTGGAGCGTTAACGTTGCCGTTATGTTGATTGGCAGTTCCGTTGCTGCAGAAACAGTTAGATCAACGTTAACCGGCATAACAGATTTGATATACGTATCCACCTCGGCGACTTTAGCTGGAGTTGGCGCTCGCATGTTGTCGTCCAGAACCACGACTTTAACGGTTCCTGGTCCGTTCCACACTTCATAAGCCTTTGCACCACCGATTCCGGATACCTCTAATGCCCACATCTCGTATTGATGGGCATTTCCGCTAGTAATCGGCTCTCTCGCTCGTTTAATGTATCTGCTGCGTAATGACTCGTCGCTTTCTTGTTCTTCTCCAGGTGTAAGGATCTCGGTTAGCTGGGCCGTTTTCAGGCCAGGAATATATTCGATAGGCACTAATGATCCAGATAAAGAATTACCGATTTCTCCGGCCGTTTCACATTCAACCTTGAACTGGCCGGTTGCAATTTTCTCTGTGGCCGTATAGTTCAGGTTTTCAATGGAATACCGGCTGCCAATTGGCACATCAAAGGGGTTGCCCGAGTTATCGGTGAAAACACCTTTCCAGACCGCTTTTGTCGCTGGTTTTCTTGGAGCTATGCCCAGTGTGTCTGCCAAGTAGTCCAGGTAAATGCCGGTCGCGGTGTCTGCGAAGACGAGGTTTAGATTCACGTCCAGGTTCATGTATAACTGCGACAACTTAGCTGCTACGGGAGAAACCGTATCATAAATAACGCTCCCTTCCCGTTTATCGCGCTGGGATTTAACCCGATCCAACATTCGCTGCAGGATCACCTGGAACGTCTGGTTTTCATACACGCCTGTTCACCTCCTTTGTAAACGGGAAGCTTCCGAATACACTCACTACCGTGAAGGTTGCCAAGGCACTTTCACCTTGAAAAGTAACCTTAAAGTCCTCAACGCTTGTGATTCGGTCATCCTGCAACAGAGTTTCAGTCACCCTTCGCTTTAACTCTGACTGAACAAAAATAGGGCTGGAACCAATTAAGTCGCTCAGTTCCGCCCCATAGTTGAAGCTATATATTAAATGTTGATAACGCTCTGTACTTAGGATTTTGAAGACGGCTTGCTTCACTGCGTCCATCCCGTCTATCGTCCTAGTGATCCGTTTATTCTCAAGGTCAAGCATCCATGTTAGAGATGGTTGTTGTTGCTCCTCTACAGGTGCATTTATAATGCTGGCTCCGGTTGGTATCATTCATCTCTCACCCGATCTAGGATGATGTATTTAGTGCCTCCTTGGACACGCAAGAGAATCACCCTGTCCCCCTGCTCAAGCTTCCTCCGTAATGTGTAGTAACCGCCTCCCTCAACCGGAACCTTTAATTCCTTGGTCGATTCGGTCAGCTCTAGGAATTCTTCGGTCAAAACAAAGCGCTGGTCAACCTCCACATTGAGAGGGGCAGCGCTTAATATCGTCCCATAAAAAACTCCGACCGGATTGGATGCAGAAGTAGCATCCATGGCAGCTTTCTTGATCAAACCTAACATGCTACTCATGAAATCACCTTTAACTCAAGCGACATCGTATAATCATCACCGTCGAATCGGTGTGTTACTTCGTTTACAAGAAACGGCTGATTGATTTGGTACTCTTGAATGACGATCGGTACATAACAACCGGCCCTTACCCGAGGGTCTCCAATGGCTTCGATTCGGAGCGTTTTCGTTTCCCGGTTCTTGATCGTGATCAACTGGTCCAACAAGGCGTTTATCTGGGCTGCCGTTTTATCCTCATCTACTGATTGCGTGAGCTGCAACAATCCCCATTTGGCGATATTTGCGCTGTCCTTAGCAAGGTAGACTTCACGTTTGCCGGTCTTTTTGTTGTCCTTGTACAGTTTCACTCTGTTGTAGGTGTCTTGGTCTATACTCGATTTGATTACGAAGTCAGTCATTAAACTGTTATCTCCGATCATGAAGTCGACAAGCATCTCCTCCACGTTCCGAAGAGTCAGAGAGCCGAATTCATCATAGAGGATATAGTTTCGTCCGGTGTTCCAAATGGTTAAGACAAGCGCTTTCTCGATGATGTCCAGTAGTGTTTGATTATCCTCTACCATGGTTGGTATAGCATATCCGGTGTTTGCGATTTGCCCTGTCATTAAGTGAAAGTCATCTGCTATCCGCATGACAACTTCAGAGGCTGTCACCTTAGAAAAAACATAAGTGTCTTTGTTTAGCAGATAACGGATTTGATCGTAGCATTTGATGCGAACGCTCTCGTCTTTTCCTCCGTCAACCGAGAAGACA
Organism: Brevibacillus borstelensis; assembly: GCF_037834415.1. Lineage (GTDB taxonomy): Bacteria > Bacillota > Bacilli > Brevibacillales > Brevibacillaceae > Brevibacillus > Brevibacillus borstelensis_A. The sequence goes on from NZ_JAUMSJ010000042.1 coordinate 19,965, forward strand.
TACCCGTAGAATACGTTTTGGTCATTGTATCGAAAACGGACTATATCGCCGTTGTTAACCTTGAAGGAAATGTCCTGATAAATTGCCCCTTTGATCAACGTAAAGTCAAGGCTTCCGGGACTTCCGAGTCTGCTTGTCTTCCACGTTATGCCCGTGACAATACCTGAGATGTCCCATACATTCCCTTGCTTATCGTCAAGCAATACCTCGTACATCTGCGGTACCTCCTGGAAGTTTCAGCACCATACCGACCTTCAGATTCTTTAACTGTGCATCTGAAATGCTGTTCAGTTTCTGAATCTCTCTCCATTTCGAATCGTCACCAAGCTGCTTTTTTGCAACTGTCCAGAGATTTTCCCCTGGAGCCAGAGTGTGAGTTTTCGGTGGCTGTCGGTCGTTCTGGCGTGGTTTGCTTCCCTTCTCAATTACCTGTGTTGTAGAGTTGTTTTCCTCCCGGCTTACCACGTTGACACGCTGGGCCGAATAGAAAACATACTTCTTCAGGTTCAGGGTAAACTCAATATCTCCGCTGCCGCCAGCAACCTCTTTCCAGTCGAATCCCTCAATGCTGACCGCCTCGTTAATATCGAAGCTGGCCCCAGTAAAAACAAAACGGACAGGACGCTTAGCCTCTATCCATCTTTTGATCATGTTCACGTATTCATTTGGTTCAAGGACAACGCTCGCCGAGATAAACGGGTATGGCTGCGCTGGAAAGAAACTGCTGAAGCTGAAGGTTGTAAGCTTCGGACTTTTGATTACGTTGATTTCGCCCAATCCTACAATGTCATAAGTGGAACTATTGTTTCCGTCCCCTATTTCAATTGAGCCGGGGTTGATGGGGATTTGGAAACCCTCTTGTTGGTTGTTGAACGATAAAAAGATGCCGTACTCCAAGGTTGCACCCCCATATGGTAAAATGTTGTAGGAAGGTGGTGATCTATCAATGGACGACAAGGACTTTGCTGAAATTGAGGAAGCGACAGTGAAACGGTTTATGGACTCTATGTCTAAAAACGATGTTCCACTTGCTCCTTCTTTTGCAAAAATTGCTTCAAGAGTCGCAGCGATTGCCATCCAGGAATATCATCAGAAACTTCAAGAAAAAGAAAGTGAAGACCGCTAAAATGCGGTCTTTACACACCTAAAGCCATTTTTGCTGATGCAACAATATCTTCCTCTAAGCGATCAGTGATGTTGGCAATGATCTCATCAACAGATCGACCATCTTGTTTAATGTGTGTATCACCAAATGTAAACTGCGGCTGTAACGTCACAAAGTTCTGGATGTTTTTCATTTCGGCCAGTTCGCGCATGGTTTTCAAGTCTTCGCTGGAGATGTCTACTTTGTTCTTGATCTTGCCCACTTCTCCGACTTTGTCGATTGAATCCAACCCGATTTTAAACTTTCCGAAGTCAAACCCTTTATCAGATCCCTTTTCTAATTCCGATACTGCGTTTGCACGTTTTGCTGCGCGATCATCGAGCATGTTCAATACCTTCTGCTCTCGTTCAGCTGCTTTTTTTGAAGCACTTAACTCCATTGCAGCGATAGCCTTATCGCCCGCTTTTTTTATTGCTTCGGCTTCAGCAGATGCTCTTACCGTGAACTCAACCTTGTTTATTGCGTCGATACTCACACCTGGAATTTTGTTCAAGTGAGTTATTAGTTTATTGATGCGCAGAATCAATCCATTAACCAAGTCTTCCATTAACTTTAATGATTCCACTCTTGCGGTTTCAAAAGCATTGATAATTCCAAAGCCAACTTTCATGAAGAAGATAGGGACTTGATCAAAAAAGTTCAGGACTGAATTCCACGCCCTTAATAAACCGGCAGCAAATTGGTCGTTAGTTTCCCAAGCGTTAATGAACCATTTAACCAGAAAAACGATTACGCCTATTAGCCCTGCAATAAGCATTATGGTTATGCCAATTGGATTTGCCATCATGGCAATATTCAAACCTATTTGAGCTATTTTCCACGCACCAATTGCAGCAACAATCCCCCACAATATAGGCTCAATAACTGCCCAGTTTGTTGACACGAAATTGTAGACATATCCAACTGCATTTAGTAACCCTATGGCAGCGATAGCAGCGTCACCAAACAATTTCCCTAAGCTCGTAATATTTTGTTGGACTTTTTCGTTATTTAGCATCTCGTTCATTTTTTCAATTGCTGGCGCAAAATACTGTACAGCACTATTTTTTAATCTCGTTAGTACATCTCCAAATGTTTTGGGCATTTCTTCGAACTTTTTGTTGATCTCGTCTGCTGCCGCGAACATTGCTCCTTTAATAATATCAGCAGTAATTGTCCCATCTGCTGACATTGTTTTCAGATCGCCTTTTGACTTGTTAGTAAACTTAGCAATAGACTCAGCAAGCAAAGGAGCATTTTCCATAATAGAACGAAACTCGTCCCCCTGTAACTTCCCTGCTGCCATAGCCTGAGACAGTTGGTACATCCCAGCTTGCTGTTCCATCGTCGATGACCCGCCGACTCTAAAAGATTTTTGCATTAACTCCGTAAAAGCCAGAAGTTCTTCATTGTTTTTAAAAGCATCTTTCGCAAGAACTCCCATCCGCCCAATAACGGCGGCCATATCTGTATAACTCCCGCGAGACCTATTTGCTGATGCAAAAATTTTCTCTTGTAACTCTGCGGCTGTTTGTAAGCCGTCATTAATCATTTTTATCCGAGCTTGTGTATTGATATAATCATCACTTACCTTTGCAATACCCTGAGCAGCATTTAAGGTTAAATATGTCGCCATTACACCTTTTAAGGTTTGTAATAGTTCGCTTACTCCTTTCTTGCCTTTACCCACGGATCGGTTAAAGCGTTCTTGCTCTTTTGTGGAATTTTCGATTTGACGTCTGATTTCGGTTTCCGCTTTTGCGAGTTGTTGCTTTGCTGCAACGAGAGTTTTATCAATTTTGACATTGTTATTTGCTGCATTCTGCATACTCTGCATGGCCGAAATCGTCATATTCAGACTCTGCGTTATCCCTTTTAACGGCCCGGAGAGAGCATCAAACATTTTTAAAGTTGATGTTACGGTAGCCACCGTTTCACCTCCATAAAAAAAGACGCTCACTGAGCGCCTATTCAAAATAACTTTTATCGTAGGTTACCTTTAAGGTTGTCACTTTACCTTTCCCGTCAGATATTAACCAGAATTCATCTACCCCTTCAGAAATGTTAAGATATCGCATCGTAAGATCATTGTCTACTTTTGCAATGAACTCGGGGTTTGGTTTTACCCCAAAAATCTCTAGAGCTTCCCGAGTGGACGTATAAAACCCTGTTTCATTCAAAGTTAACCGGACGACTTTATTATCAATAACTAAGAATTCTTTGTTGCCATTTTCATATGAATAAGTCTTTGCTTTATATTTGTTGCCATTCGGACTACTAAATTCCCATTCATTCACTGATTCGGATTCACCTATCAACTTAGTCAATTCTGAAGGAGTTTTTAGACTAAATTGCGTCACATCCATGACAAATTTTGACTCCTGTTTACTTAATTTTTGTTGTTCAGGTTGTTCTGCTGCCACTATCTGTGAGTTTTGGCTATTAACAATTATCCCAGCAACTAAACAAGCAACAGATACGCATAGCGACCCCAAGGCAAGCCTCCCATGTTTTCGTTTAACTAGGTAGTATATCAACAGACCAATGAACAACACGCCGAAGATAATCCACAGAGACATAAAAAGGTACAGCACTTTTAGCCTCCTCAATGAGTAATTTTTCCCATTATCATAGTACGGCTTTCTTTTTAAGTCTATGGCTATTTTGGGTTTTTCTCCAGTTTTTTTCTTTCCTCGGTGTAATAATCAATCATACCTATGAGGAGGGCCTTACTTCTTATGTCCAGTTTCGCGTAATCCCACGGCATCAACTTGAACTTAAAGAGGGAGAAGTAAGCGTAATTCCAGTCCCCTTCCCCCTCTTTTATTAGTTTTTTACTTCTTCTGCCAGTTCGCTCAGGTCTTTTTCAAATCCACTTAGCACTTGAATTTGTTGAGCTAGTTCAGCAATTTCACCAGAGAGCAGCACTTTATTTAGATATTGCTCTGGACTCATGCACCCTAACGCCTTGATACTCTCCGTATTTTTAAAGTCTGGATAGAGTGTATTGTTAATAACGATGGATTCATTGAATGCCCGGTTATCAAACGACATTTCCTTTTTCCCTTTTTGAAGATTTAGTTTCATTGCCTTCTTTCTAGCGATTTCAAAATCTTCGTTAGTCATTGCTTTAATCTTGAATTTAAAGATGTTCCCATCTTTGTCTTTAAAACGATCGGAAATGATTACTTCCTCAGTCAAATTATCTACTGGGTTGGCATTAAGAAATTCTTGCAATGTGTTCATTTTTTAGTCCTCCTTAGATTCCTATTGGCTTACCAAATTGGTCCAGAATATCAACGTCATCAAACGTAAACGGCAAATCTTCATTCAGCATCTCGTCAGACGTTGCATCAAACTTGGCAATAGTAATGCTCGTCAGGTTGCAGTTTTTGAGAACCACAGTCTGTTTGCCTACGCTAGATTCCGGATCCTCGTTAACTACAGTCAAATCAAAATAGAAATCTCGATTTGCCTTAACATACCTAAGCATCAAGTTGCGGAAAACAGACGTGACATAATAAACGTTCAGCGTACCAGAGCCGGTCCATCCGGCTGCACGCTGAGGCGTTGTTGTTTTACCCAAGATAGGGACGTCTGTCTTTTTCTTTTCAATCGTGGCTTCTAATGTTCGCCCATAAAACAGTTCTTCGATCCTACCGTCAATGTTCGCATACGCTTTTGCCTGTTGACCCCTAATCGCGTCCTGTACATTAAAGAACATCTACTATCCCCCCCTATTCAACCGTAATGGTCATGTAGATTTTCGCAACTGCAGAAACTGGCTGAATCCATTGATTGATTACAACCGCATCAACATCTTGCCCCGGTAATACTTCAAGATCGGTCTGCGGGTCAAAGTTTTGGATCGCCTCGACGTTTTGATATTGTTGCGAAACGTTAATACACTCGGACTTCAGCAGGTTGCGTCCGTCATCGTTGTTTTGCACCTTGCCAAGATAGAACTCGCTGAAGATGCGGTAATAATCATTGGCAAGACCATCTACAACACGGATGACTTGGTTGTTGCTGAAAGACTTATTTTTATCCGGTGTAAAGCTCGTAAACGTGTTGATATCCTGCTCAACAACAGCCTTCCCGTTGTTTGCGATGAACAAAAATTCGCCCTTCCTGAGTGCATCGATGATTTGGCTGTTTGTGTATTTTGGTTCAACGTCAATAGCTCCATCGTAAGCATCATAAGTGAGCGACTGGTTAACCTGTGCTGCGGCTGTTGCAGCTGCCACCCAAGCAACTGCCTGTGCTGCTGTTAGCTTAGTGCCATCTGCCAACACAACGCCGTTCTTGACGCTGATTACGCCTTCATAGTCGGCAGTAGGGTAATTTTCGAGAACCAATTGTACTTTTTTGCCTTCATCCTCACGTTGCCGTCTGAAAAACGCAACATATACTTCTTTGATCGTTGGGTCGGTCACAGTGAGGCCGATCGTTTGATACTCTTCAACTTCTACAGCCGAAAGAAAATTAGCATGATCTTGAGCTGTAACTGTCCCGTCATCTCCCCCGGTGAGCGGAACCCCTGCAGTAGCAGTTAGGTCACCCGTTCCTGAGAATATAACCCAGTCATTCGCCACAAGCTCTTCGATGGTAGCAACTGTTTGCGTGTCTGCCTCTTCTCCAGAGACAAAGGTTTTGACATCGAACTTGTCAGTTTCATCGATATTTTGCGTGACGGTTACTGTGATATCGTTACCTCTGACGCCTCCGTATTTCGCGGTAACCGTCAGTGATCCGGTTGTAGCAGTTGCCTTTGTACCTTCGTTCAAACGGTACAACAGAGTAGTTTTTGCTCGTTTCATAGCCTCTTTAATCAGCAAGACTTCCGACGCTGTAATTGGGTAACCCAGAACATCCGTAGGGTCTTCGCTAGAGTCAAGCTTAATAATCTGCTTTGCTGGCCCCCAAGAGAGAGGTAGAGGCAACGTTGTGATTCCTCGTTCCCCAATCGTCCCCATTGCGCGTTTCTGGCTTTTCACATTGACATAAACGCCCGAGCGAACTTTGTTTTGGAATGTAAAGTTTCCACCCGCCAAAGCTACTTCACCTCTTTTGTCAGTGCTTTTTTAAGTATCTCGTTTACTTGTTCAACGGAATACGACTTGCCTTCATCCAGAACGGCCTGAAGAAAATCTTTCTCCAAAGGGTTGAACCGCTTGGATGTTAAGATTAGCGCTTTAGTGAACAACGGGTCTTTGGCGCTTGCTTCTTTTGCTTTTTGGGTCATATCTTGATCGCCTCCTCAATATCAAGCGTCTGCATACTTGGAACGTCAGGTTTCTGCTTCCAAACCTGCATGCGGTACGTAACGAAAAAGTGCAAAACCTCGTCTATGATCTCCCAGGACATCTTGATTCCACAAACAGGCCGGCTGTTTACCTGGATAGTTCCGAGTACGCTGGTCAACTGCTCAGCCGTGGTAATACGGTCTTTATTTGAATCAGCGAAGTAATGCACGTCAAAAGGCAGCTCCCGGACGTATCGTCTGTCTAATTCTTGGGTGTGTGTAGGCTCCAAAAGCTTCACAAAAAAAGAAGGGGTAGTTAATCCCTCCTTGATTTCCTCGCCGTATCTATCAGCCCCGGGAAAGGCTGTCTCCAAGGCTTTGAACACTCCTGTACGCACATCCAGAAAGGTGACGGGCTGCATGTCCTCACTCCTTCTTAGGCGGCCTGCCGTTCATGATGTTGTCTAGCAGCTCGACCATTCGCTTTTCAAGATAACGCGGTAACTCTCTCTCGATCTCCTGCATGGATATGGTCATCATAAACCGACCTTCCACCCATCCGGTAAGGTCCTTACCTGTCCTGTGTCCGTACTCCACAAAGCTGGCATAATGCGTATTGTTATAGACCTCAACCTGCAAGGAATCGCCACGTTTTTCGATATTTCCTACCTGCCAACCATTTCTCAGTTGTCCTGGAGATGGAGTATCTTTGCCAACAGGAGTACGCTTCTTAATCTTCCTGAGTGATCGCATCGCCATTTCCATGAGAAAATCTTGCATGAACCGGTCGATTACACGTTGATCTAGGGTAGTTTGAAACGCATCGGCCAACTTCTTAAACTCGCCAAAATCAAAACTGCCCCATTTAGCCATTAGGCCCACTCCTTACGCTGTATTGACACTTCCTGGTGTGAAGGGTAGGGGAATGGCTCGCCTGCTTCATATTTCCTCGTTACAGCGCCTCTGGTTGCCTCTATCATGTCTCCCTGCTTGATTTCCAACTCAGGAGCGATGAACAGTTTCGTTTCGTACTGGATGTTGTTCTGTGCATCCGTCTGATTGTTGGCTCCGAGCGTCTTTTGTGAGATAAGACAAGGTTGGTCTGTATAAATCGGCGCTGGTTTCAGGATGGTTTCGCCGCCTTCGGACACTTTCTGATAGCGGTATATGGTGCATTTATCTATATACAGCCGTTCGATTCGTTTCCTATGAGCCTTGTAGTTGATCATCCCCATAGGTTACCACCTCATCCGACGATACCGGTGGAGATCCAGCCGGTAGTTGAAAACTACGCTGTCGATTGCCGTCTTTGCCGTGTTTGATAATCCTCCACCTGATCCGCCGCCGCCAGAAACAGATGTATCGCCAACTTTGACGTTTGCCCCTCCGCCACCAACGCTGTCGGAAATCTCATCGACATTCGGAAGATCAACGCGGACAGCATCAAGCGTCATAGAGGCCCATACGTAAATCAGATCATCAGGAATGGTCGTAATGTTGCAATAATGCTTAATACGCCAACCTATCTCCGTAATGTAGGAGGTGATTAGCGCATCATGTGCGGTATCATTGAGGACAAGGCGTAACTTGACCGTTTCAAGCACCTTGTCTATTTGGTTTTCCCAAGTCATGAAGTCGCCTCTTTTCTACGCATACTTCCACGCCTTGAAAGTTAGGTTTTGCTTGGCTTGCCCCGTAGTTGACACATACAGCTTGTTGTAATGAAACTCCTCGGATTCTCCGGGTTGAATCTCCCATTGACCAAAGCCTAAAGAATCGTTAGATACAAGCAACGGGGCTGTGTTTGCTTTCGGGCATTGAATCTTGATCGTAACCGCACCTTCGTTGGCTAGATCAATCAATTTGGGGTAATCACTCCCGGATGAAGGATCTACTTCACCGGAAAGAAAGGCTACCCCCACGGGCACAACGGGTTTGTTAGCTTGAACAGCAGCAAGGATTTGTGATTGCGCCGCGGCTGTAGCCAACTTCTTGATCTCGTTCGTCATTGATGTTTGGTTAGCCGCCGTCGCCAATCCGGCTGATTGCCCCGTTACGTTGACGTTGGTTGTTCCGCCGCCTCCGCCACTGGAACCAGATGTCGGCAAAGGCGTTTCTGGGGTGACTGTTACATACTCCCCTTTGGATCGGTCAAAATACTGCATTACTGCCTTACTCAAGGATCGTCACCCCTCGATGATTCCGGCTTTGACAAAAGTGTCCTCGTCTTTTCCGTCAATTTCGATTTCTTCTCCGATCTTGTATCGCTTGCCGTTGTACTTGATATTTTTGAGCAACCTTACCTTCTGTGGTTTGGGTTTGCGAGAAGGTTTTTCATCTTGTCTTTGCTCGTCAGACATATTTACACCTCCATGAAAATAGGAGAGGCTTTATACCTCTCCCTAGTTGCCTGCTACTTTCGCAATGAAGATAGTGTCGATCGTTTCAAAGGAAGGCAGGCAGATTTGAGAAACAATGGTTTCTACGTTTACAGGGTGCGGCTCTTTGATCGTTGTAATCGCTACCCCAGTATTCACAATTTGAACGTTTGCGGATGTTCCGCCACTCATCAGGTCAGCCTCTTCCGGCGTAGTGCCGTAGTACAAATTTCCAAGGTTACCTTCAGGAATGAGTGTGAAGTAATCATCTGGATAGAAATTTTGGGCCGCTCCGCCGACTTCGAGAGCAAACTTTTTGCCATATACCGCAACGGTGATCCCGAGTTTCGCCTCCAGGTATTGTTTCAGCATGGAGTCAGTCAAAATGATGTTTTGTCCACCGGCGGGATTCATATCCAAACGGATTTTTGCGTTTGCCAGCAGGTAGTTCCATGTTTTGCGAGTGCAGATTGCACGAGTCGGACGAACACCTGTGTCATCTTCGACTTTATCCTGCCAGGTACGAATATCATCTACCGGGTTGCTGTTCGGATCGCTCCATTGATCAGTCCCAGTCAGTGTCTCCTGATGAGAAGCGGGCATTTGGTAATCGTATTCGTAATCTTGACGATTGGCGGCAATCGAAATTTTACCAGTAGAGAGCAACTGCATAATCATCCGTTCGGAAATTACGCGAGCACCGTTAACCAGGTTAGTGGCATCGTCGTAGATGCGGTTGATAACTGGCATAAGGTACTGCGAGTTTGTGGATGACATCAGGCGCAGTAGTTCCTGGCGTTCTTTCTCTCCTACACGCATTGCCTCGCGGAAGAAAGGCATTTCGGTATCTACTTTGCTCATTTGAACGTGATCACGCAAAGTTGCTTTTGCATCAAATTCAGACGGCTTCAATTGAACAGGAAGCCCGTTAAATCCTTTGATCCAACTAAGATCAAGGCCGAGTTGTTTCTTGGCCGGGAAAAGCGTCTCACCAAGGTATGGAATCTTATTTGACCCGTTTTCCTCGTAGTATGTGGCGATGTTTCGCGCATTGATCAAATCAAAAATTGTAGCCATGTGTTTCTCTCCTTTACTTCACGAATGTAATTTGTTTCAGTGCTGTGACAGCTTCAGCAACAGGCGCTTCTGGCAATTTATCTACCGCAATAAAGCCGTGGATAATAGCTGCACCCGGAGCTGGGCCATATGTTACGTCCGTATCGTTGAACAAAACGCCCTCTGCCCCTGCGCCGTTTGTTTTTACAGCCTTTTTCGTTTCGTCCGACAGGAACCCGCCACCAATGATTGTTCCTGCAGGCACGATCTTCTTGCCATCTGGCCCTGCTGTAACCCCTGTGTCATCGACTGTAATCGCTAGCGCGACGTAATGATCAGGGAACTTGAGAATTTGTTTCGGCGTACCGTATGTGGTAACAGTAAACTTACTCATTGTCTTTACCTCCGTTATTTGAAATAGCTTGCTTGTGCCTCTTGCAAAGCTTCGCTTGATTGCTTGTTTTGTGCGGCCAGCTGCTTACCGATGTTTGGTTGTCCTCCGCCCCCGCCCCCTTCGGCTCCATCTGCAGGTTGCATGCCTCTAAATGTGAAGCCCTCGTCTTTCTTTTCAGGAACAAACAAAAAAGCCTTGCTTTCCTGCAGGGCTTTCAGTTGATCGTCGAAGCCAGCTTTTACATTGCCGGTTTCGTCCAGTTCGATTTTTGATTTGTCCAGAAGTCCAACTACAAGGTCGGGGTCATGAACCTTTCCAGACAATGCAAACTTCAAAGCGGTGTTTGTCTGAAGCTCCTTTAGTTCGGTTTCGTACTTCTCTTTTGCTGTTTTATTTTCCGTCTGAAGTTGTTCGATTCGCTCCTGGAGCGCCTTGTTATCTCCTGTCGACTTTTTCAAGTCTTCAAGCTGCTTGTCTCGATCTTTCAAGGCGGTTTCCAATGACTTTTTCGCCTCGTTGACTTCATCAAACTTACTTTTTGGAAACCAACTTCCATCAGATACCACCGCAAGTTTATGGTCGCCTGCCTTTTCAGCTACTTGCTTGTACAACTCTTCTCCCAACAGTTCTTTCAAATCCATGTATCTACACTCTCCCGATTAGGTTTTTAGGCTGGTAACCCGCCAGCATTCGGTTTTCGTTCAGTTTTACCCCGAACCTTTAAAGAGGGCAGACGAAAGGGCCGCGAAAGTCTCATTCACGGCCCAAATCAAGCTATTTTTTGTTGAATAACCCCTGAACAAACTTCGAAGCAGCCTCTATCGAACCTACTCGTATCTTGCGGTCAGGAACTTTGTCTTTTTGTACCTGCTCAAACAGTTCTCCAAAACTTCGTTCCTCCGTTCCTTTAAAACGATAAATATTCTCCGGGTAACAGCCGGAAAGCCCGCCAGAAAACCCGCACAAAGGGCAATTGATCAACGTTTGTTCTGTTGGGCTAGGGATGTCTCCGATGCCCTCCAAATACTTGTAATTAACTATATCGGCGGAGTTAACATCTGTCTTGATCTTGTATATATCCTGTCCGCACTTTCGGCAGTATAGCACTTCACCGGCATTAATCCTCCTCAATGACTACACCCCTTTGCCTATAGAAAAAAGAAAAAGCCGCCTACTCAGCGACTACCCATTCTGGAAAATCCATATCTCCTGTATGCTCACCTAGTTCATGATTCTTGCATTTCTTGTTGCTGCAATACCACCAATAATCTGCATAAGGAAAGTTTTTGACGTCTGGTTGTGTGACCACAACATTATAACCACAGGCTTTACAAGTTCCAGAAAACCAACTGCGGGAATCCAACGGTATCACTCCCTATTTGACATGCTCATCTAGCCATTGATTATAACTCATATTCCCGGTAACGTAGTACGTGCCCCTCGAATCCCGGGCAATCCGTTCACCAGGATCAATTTCGTCGTCAAAATACGGAACTGTCGTGGATCGGCAATTGCTATGCAGAGGCGGGAAATTCACGCCAATCTCTTTCTCTGCCAGGGTAAACACATGGTTATCCATGGCCCGGCAAATTGAGCTTGTCCGACTGTCCAGCGTTGCCAAGAACTCATATTTTTGCACTACACCAGACGCCCTATAAGCGTTGAATGAGGCTTCGTTTTGGATATGGCTGGCTTCTGTCCTCACAAGCCGTTGCGTGGCCCTGTAGCCCACTCCCATTCGCTCTGCAATTACCTTGGCCGTGAAGTCTGTGCTATCCCCTCGGATGATTGCCTGTGTAAACTGCGTTTGTAGCTGCTGGATCAGCTTGGCGTTGTCTTTCCAGATGCGTTTTGAAAAGTTCTCTTCAAGCCACGGCTGCTGAACGATCCTCTTGGCGTCGTCAACTTTGGCGAAGGAAGCCCCGATACCCAAGCCCTTCTGTATCTCAAATATCGTCCGGTAGTAGGTGTCTTTGTAAATATCGTCCAAGAGGCCCGTCATCTGCTCATTCTGCTTCATGTTTACCGCTTGGATAGCCGCCTCAATTTGTATTTGCAGGGCTTGCAGACGTGTAACACGCACCTTGTAGTAGACGTTGTTAAGCAGCTGCGTCCATCGGCCATCGGGATTGTTTTTTGCCAGCTCGGTAAATTCTTCAAGCGACATTTTGAACTCTTTAAGCTGGTCACTATTCAGAAGCTTGCGGGCATCTGCAAGGCTTAACTCATTGTTAACAGCGAACCTGTGGTAGAACACCTCAATATCACGCTGTATGGAGGCTGTAGCGCGGTCGTATTCGCGTTTTAGCGTTGTGTCGATGTATTTGTCGGTCTTGCGGAATTGCTCATTGTGAAGCTGCTCAGAGCGTTTCTGCCAGTATGTTGATGATTTCATGCAGAATCACTCAGAAGGTAACCGACTTTATCAATCAACAATGAATTAGGCACACCTAGATAATCAGCAAGGATGGTTAAAGTGCCAACTTGCGGTTTCTGAGTTCCTTCTTCAATTCTTGAAATAGTTGCTTGAGATATTCCGGAAGCCAGAGCTAATTGCTTCTGAGTTTTAAAGCCAGCTGCTTTTCTTATCTTCCTGAAATATTCCCCGAAATCTTGCTCTGCATGGTCTCCCGCCGTAAAGCCGATAGCATCCATTTTGTTGTCTTGATACTCGCCTAACCTGGCAGCATAGTCCAAAATCTTCTCTGCAGCATTAATCCGCGCTTCAGCATCAACAGTTTCATCCGTCGCTATATCTCTCAGCGTGTTTAGCGCATCATGAACGCAATCCTCAATAATCAAGACTCTTCCTCCCCTCCTTCTTCGCCCGGCTGCTCAGGCCCAAGGTTGTTGTATGGATCAGTTTCTTCAAAAGATTCGTCTCTTTCTTTCGCTTTTCTCTCCATCTCTGCTTGAGCATCCGTTACATATGGGTGATTCGCGACCAATGTTTCCTCGGACAGAATGCCCATGCTATTCTTGATATCCTCGATCACTTGTGACTCATTGATGATCATGTCACGGTTAAAGATGAAGTCCACCTGTTCTTTGCTGTAATCAACTTTAGATGTGTTGTAAATGTGTGTATCGATGAACCAGCGCAACTGTTCTAAGCTGGCTTGGAACTCGGTTTCCATCAGGTTCGCGTCCATATCCAGATCAGCATAGAGGAATCTAAACGCAACCCCGGATTTATCTCCGCCAAAGTTGTCGGCCTGTGTATCAACGCCACGACCGAACTCGTAAATGTCTTTGCGGGCAATTTCCATGTGTGCTTTATATGCTTCTGTATCAATCTCGATGCCAACCGTATCGATACCACCGTCATCTGAAACAAATGCCACTCGGTAAGTAGAAATATTCTTCCGGAACTCTTCGGCTTTCGTTCCACTGAAGTTCTTAACCACATAGATGCTGTTTGGCAAATCCTCAAGGTTGTTTGCGTTGTCACTTTTTCGGTTGTCGTAGTCATCCACCAGGCTTTTGATGATCTCGATAAGTGGCTGCTCTTCTTCGTTGTATTTGAAAGCGATGAACGGAACTCGCTGCCAACTCATCTGAATCTCTTTGTCGCCAGAAATAACGCTAAAGTGTCCGCCTGCCTCTCCTGCTTCTACATCAGGAACAAAGCCAGCATTGCTGTTCGTGAAGCGACGAACCCCTTTTGTATCCCACCACTCGAACTTCTTGATTGTTTTCTTTTGCGTTCCCTCGAATTCCACAACCTCATACACCCTTATAACGGCATCCAGAACCGTATGAGCGGCGTCACGCCAAAGCGGTATAATTTCCTCGCTACGCATCTTCTTGAAGCTGAGAAGACCGTTTTCGTCGTAATGCGGATGTAGCCACGCGATACCCTTGTTGACCGCCTCTTTACCGAGTGATTGCAGTCGGCGCATCATGGCTTTATCGAAATACGAGGTGAGTACTTTTGCATACGCTTCTTTGTCTGTCTGCACACTTAAAGGCTTGCCAAGCAGATAGCCTACCTTCTGATCAACGAGTTTACGAGTAAACGCATTGGCGAGTTTATTGTTTGCGAGGTTAGCTACCGGTTCCAATGCGCCACTTTCTCCTACAGCCTTTCTCACTCTGCCCAGAATATCCGTCTTGTTGCGGTAGTATCTTTCGCCAATGAGCATCCATTTGAGTTTTTCAGATGATTCCCATTCGCTGACTTCCTGGTTGATGATATCTTCAACCTTCATGGCTGATTGCTTGCCCTTCAGGATGATGCTGTCGATCTGCTGTTGTGGATTGTTGTCAAATATGTTTGGATCTAAGAATCCCACACCTTTACCTCCTTTCATCCGGGAACCAGACGCCGGATTTCTTCATATCGCCTTCAAAGGCATACCTTGTAGCGTCGATCGTATGGTTGTCTTTGTCCTCTAAACGCGCTTTCGGATTGCCGTCAGCGTCTGTTGCATAGTCGATGTTCTCAAACTCTCGAGCAATGTTTGGTGTTCGCTCCGGGTCGATTACAATTTCCTCTAGGTCATCAAGCCATTCCTCTCCATATTGAACAGAGTCAGGCCCCTTCTTGGCTCCCTTAATGCGGATGCCATACTCCTTCATCTCATCAATTGATTTTGGCTCTGCACTGTCAGCTGTTGTTTGTATGGAATGGTATCCCTTTTCCTTGATCCACTTTGCTGCTTCTCGGTTGCTAATCTTCTGCCCATAATGTTCATCCAACGCATAAATGCGCCGTCTCGTCTTGTCATAGTGCCACCTGACGAATGTATACGGGTCTGGACCATAACCAAAGTCAACGCCCTGCCTGATGTTATCAAACGTCTTCATTTCCTCGTCTGTAATGCACCTGAACACCAGGTTTTCAAACGGAACGACTCCTGAGCCAATTGCTTGGCCGAGATATTCCCATTTGTATTTATCCGGCCTTGTCACCTTCACATGTTCAGCCTCTTCGATAAAGGCTTTTGATATGTGGGGGTTATCCAGATACGTCGAATGATGAATGAATGTGTTCGCCGGTATCATGTGCGACTCATACTTCTTGTTCACCCATGACTGCTTTCGTTTTGGTGGGTTGTAGCTGTAATAAAACGCATAAAAAAGACCATCCGGCAACTCTGCACGAAGCACAGAATTTTCGATGGTCGATATTTCTTCTTCAGTTTTGAATTCTGCCAATTCCTCAATCCACAGAAAAGCGATTGGGAACTTGCTGACTTTGATCGACTTAATCTTCATTGGATCGTCGGCGCCACGAAATATAATTTTGTTTCCTCGGGGCAAATAGACGAGCTGAAGCGGACTTTTTACCACACGCCAATACTCGGAGACTCCAAGCATGTCGATAGCTTCTTTCAATTGCTCAAACACCGATTCCTCAAGTGTCCTGGCGACCTTCCTGATACACAGGGTTGTAACCGGGTACTTCATCATGTCTTTGACCAATTTCAGAGCCACATGCGTAGATTTAGACGATGCGCGTCCACCTTTCAGAACGTACCGCAGGTATTTACGTGAATTTGATGCTTGCCAGAATGACTGGAACTTTGGTGTAACGATGTTGGACAGCTTAATCTGCTTCATCATCGCCACTTCCAATGTCGTCGATGATTTGTACGGCTACGTTGCTATCTACCTGTTGTTTATCCGTCCACATGGCGTATCGTTTACCAAGCAATTCTGCTGCTTTGATCCGATCTTTGCCGTCCAATTCCTTTTTGACGAGAGTTTGTTCGCCCATCCCCAAGCCAAGCGGAAACTGTTCTTTCACTTGCCCACGCAATACGCTAGTCAGAAACTCCAGGATCTCATCTTGACTGGCAATGCGTTCACTGTCTTTCTGAGCAATGAGGTTGTCGATGTATTCCCTTACCTTAACATTACTTAACAGTCTGCTTGCAGCTGCTTCTGCTACATTTCCTCTGCCTGTGTAACCAGCGCGCCTATAAGCCTCTGTCGCATTGCCTGTTTCAATGTAATAATCAGCAAATTTTTTTTGTTTCTCCGTTAGTTTCACATGACATCACCACCACCAATATTCCAAAAATAAAAGAGCACCTCGTGGGCGCTCCGTTAAAACCATTTAATCTTCGTATTTTTTCACAAGCAATTCCTGCAACGCTTCCTTTAATTCTTTTCTTCCCTCAACTTGTTTTCCTCTGTACCATTCATCGGTTTCAAACTCTTTGTTTTGAATCTCCATATCTGTTATCTCAAATCTTTTCCCAGCAATGTCAAGCGTCCATGACAAGGGATATTCTTTAGAATCGATGAGATGCGCAACAACCCCAACTTCTTTTAATTCTCCAAGCATGGTGTTTAAATTGTTTGTGACGTCATCCCTTCTTTTCCTGTGTGCATCAACGTTCGCCTTTATTTTTTCTTTCCAATCTTCCATTGCGATCTCCTCCATTACTAATCTCTTTTTTGCCTTAATGGCGCAAGCTTGGGTCACGCCTTAATCTGCAATATGGTGTAATCAACTGCCCGTTTTTAACATCATATGAAAGGATGGTTACAGTCTCGGCTGTCTTTACTTCCCCTCTCTCTATCAATTCCTTACCGGTCTCCCAAAGCCACTGATAAGCATTGCTCCTGCTAACTCCACAATCTTCACTGGCCAGTGCTGAATCCGCAATATTTAATTGGAGTAGCATTAGATTTTTGTAAGCAAAAAACATGCTGTATCCATCCATGATAAATCCATGCCCTGGGGGATAGTACCCTTTTACTTCCCCATCTTCTTTAAATAATTCCATATCCATCCCTCCCTACGTCAAGCTTCGACATCAGGTAGGATTTTCCTGTTTCTCCATCCATTATCCCGCAAGCATTTTCTGTTTGGGTAGGTAACTCAATTCAGTGAGTAACCTGCATTTGCCTTTGCATATCTGGTAAATGTCTTTGTAGTACGTTCCCTTCTCCACTTCTTCGGAAATGACGTGTTCAATCAGGTTCTCCAAATTAAAAATGACATCCAACACACGTTGAGTAGCCTTGTCTCTACTCTTCGGTGGGATGCCAACACAATCATTGACGAGCTTACTATATGTCATATACAGTTTTTCTGCATTTTTACTACCCTGTGATATGGCTAATGGAATCAATTTTGTCATGATTACGTCTGTTTCATTTCGGCGAGCGAGTTTACCCTTAATGCGTGTTTCCTTCCAGTCGCTTGATTGAAGCTCTCGGAGCGCTTCGCGCATTCGGAAAAACTCTTCCACTAACCGGATCTTCATCTCGATTACTTTTTCGTTATTACGCATAAACGTAACAAGCAACGTCATCTGCTGTTCATTCAAGTCAACCCATTTGACTTCTTGTACCCCACCATTGGTTTCTAAGGTTCCGATTCCAAATCGGAGCCTCCCGAAACGTTCCAGCGATCTTTGATGATTGTAGATGAGCCTCATGACGCTTTCGTGTTGGTACTCGGATAATTCCGCTATCACTCGACTGCTCACATATAATTCTTGCGTACCGTGATTCTTTTTGACTACAACCAGACCACTCATCGATTATCGCACTCCTTAAAGTTGATAGGAGTGACGCCATGCCAGCATAATCAAGCTTCGACATGGCGTTTATAACGAATGAGGCGACGGGAGATTATGCCCGCCATTCGTTTCCCCAAATGAAAAACCGCCCAATTAGCCGAGTCACACGATACGTATGGCTCAATTAACGAGCGGTTTTTATAAGCACGGCGGGTAATCTGATACCCAGGCCCGTCATGCGCTGTGTTTGTGCGTGGTTTTGCGATTCAAACCCGATCGCCGCGGGTACAAGCCATATCATTTCCAACTGCCCGGCCACAGGCAGACACTTCAACCACGTTAAAGCCGAAAATCCGGAAGCCTAATAGGAACCCGGAGCCCTCATATACAACATGGTACATAGGGCATTTATGGAGTCCCGGAGGAACCCAGCCTCGTCAGACTGGCGTTCCCTTTTCCCGGCGCACCTCCGAAAGCGAAAGGCCCGCGTAAGCGCAGCCCCTTCAATAACCCCTATCTATCCGCCAACCGGTATAAGGCGCGTCATCGCGCCCGGCGGAATCGATCATATACGGGAGCCGACCGGGACACCCCGATCCCTTGTTCAGAGGGCAGACTTCGATCATGCCACTACCTGATACTTTCATACTATCACGATTTTATGGGCCAAAAGTGCAAACATAGTGCAAAGATTATCTCCAGCCCAGCTTCTCGGCTATGGCCCTCACAATCTCATCTCTCCAGTTAACGGCCGTTCGGCGACTAACATGCAATTCTGCTGCAATTCCATCCCACGTCAATATTTGTGGCTTGTCCCAATACCGCAAACGGAGTAGCTTTTTTCGGTCGTCTGTTAGCCTTTCAACAACACTCTCAATGGCATCCACGATCATTTGCAACTGCTCTAGTTTTTTATGGCTGGTCAGCAGTATCGCCGTTCGTCCGGTTGGGTCCCCCGGAATGTTCCCCTTCCCTCCTCCGACGTTTTCGTCTGCCGAACTGTTGGAATAAAGGATTTCGTTTTTCAGCCGCACAATCTCTTTTCTCGTCTCGTGGTATGCGTAAAGTTCAGACTCGACATGCTGGAATGTACCTTTTTTAATCTTTGTTTGTGCACTCAAGCTATCTCCTCCGTTAAACCGATTTTTGCTTTCTTCCCTTTAGTCGTTTAAAAATCTGGTCGATCCCCATGCACAAAAAGCCAATCAGTAACGTAGCAACGAGGGCGACAATCAATACTATCAACAAAGGTATTCCTATGCTGATCAACAGAGCTGTTGTGATTAAGGCGAGGATGATATCCAGCATATCCTTCAGAGCAATCACTCCACTTCCATGTCTTTAAGTGCCCTTTGTGCAATCCATGCCTCTTCCCCTTCTCTTTTGGCAATTGCTCTGAGTGCCAACGTTGCAATATCGCACTTTCTCATGACAGTAGCTGCCTCATTGACCAATGAACGAACCTGTCTCTTTCCGTGTTCAATGTAGACTAAAGCGTCCGTCAATTCTTCTGCCAGATATTCCAGGCTTTCACTGACTGTTTTAAGATGTCCTGACTTATCGATTGTGCCGCCGTACTTCCTGATCCCTTTTTCTGTTTGCCGATCAAGCCTGTCTATAATAATTGGTCGGTATTGTAAGTCTTTGGCGTTCATGGCTTATCACCCTTTCACTCGTCGCGATCCTCTTCGCCATTTATAAACTCGTTTATCACATCTGCTGGCCCAATTATTGTGAATGCAATTAAGAGTAACCATCTTTTTTTAGCGTAGTAGAGAAACTCTTCTTTGAATGGATTCCCTCTCAATTCCTCATATAGACCCTCCTCTATCTCTTCGTCTGTGACGGATTTAACAATGCGTATAGCCATAATAAAACCCGTCAGAAGATATATTGATAGAAGTACCGCCAGCGAAATGAGTATGGTCATTCGTCGCCTTCTTTCCTCCAGAAATATTAAGTTAAACACCTGCTATACATTGTCCAAACTCGTATCTCGTTCTTGGACCATTTTATATACTGTTTTGAAATTAAGTGTTTCTATTTCCTCTGGAACAGTGCTGCGATCACACTCCATGCAAACATGGTCCAGAAACGTATCAAGGTACTCGTATCGTTCTTCACTTTCATTTTCAGTGATAATTTTCTCGATGCCTTGTTTTTGTTCTGGTGTAAGCAACGAGGAAATGTATCCCTGATCACATTTAGGGCAGATTGCATAGTGCCTTTCTTCGACTACACCTTTATCCAAGAGAAACTTTTCGATCTCCTTAACTGTGCCGTGTTTTTTCGTGATGCGCCATAAGCCAGACACGTAATTTCCTTTTCGGTAACTGACGAGAAATTTATCCAGTTCGATTTTTTGTTCCTCTGTCAGGAAATCGATCTGACGCAAAACTGGAAAGTGATGAACTCCTAAAAGCTCTGGATACTCCTCTTTCTTCATTTCATCGGTCAATCTCTTCACCTCGAAAGCGAGGCTTCTTGTTTTCAGGCTATAGAGCTGATTTGAAAAATTGTCCAATTCACTCCTAGTGTACTGCTCTTTAAGGACCGACAAATCAATACTGTCTAAGTATTGATTAAACTCCTGCTGTTTCTCCAAAATTTGCTCGAGCATTTTTAAACACCTCTCTTCACAATTTCTCTTTTAATCCGGAGCAACTTCTCTTCTTTCATGAGCCACAATCTTGATGTCGACCAACGGATTGCTTGTCCGAGCGAACATTTTGATCATTTCAATTTCAGTTTTTATTTGATCCTCAAGTTCGTTCAGTGGAACGTTTTTTGTATCAGTGGTTAGAAACTTCACTTTCTTCACAGCCTGTCCCCTCCTCATCACAATTTCTCTGGTTCAATGCGATTCATGAATATTCGACCTATCTTGATCGCCAGTCCCAGATCATCTAGGTATTTAAAGGTGACTGTTAAACGGAATGCATCTTGTATTCGGATGACAATCACCCTCTTCTCTCAATTTCTCTTTTGTTAAATGGCAATCCTCATTGCTTCCAGGAAGGCGATGCTTACAGCATGAGGTGCGGACTCGGCGGTTATTGATTCGTAGTTGATCCAATCTCTCTCGTCCCAGGCGCTAGCTTCATACCCTCCATGAGGATCAGCTTCTACCTTCAAGTAAATATCTTGCTTCTTTGCTGCCTCCTCCACCAGTACGCCCATGCCTCCCCATGTAGTGGAATAAGACGGAAGTATGTTTCTTACCATTGGATTTGATTCGATCATCCACGGCTTTTTATCACGTAAGACCTTGTACCCCAACGCTTCCGCCACTTTCACATCCAGCTCACGTCCTGCTTGCATCCCGTTCCCCTCCTGTCATCGACAACATTACCACGCCTGGCTGCAGCCACTGTTCTCCCGCCAGCACATGAGTTACCGTTCGCGTTTCTACCGCGCCTGTATATTCGCCAGAAATCGGATCGTACTCGCGCAGCACCAACACGTCCCCCGGCTGATAGTTCCGATCATTAAATCGCAGCTCGGCGGTTTTGATGCCAGCCCGTATATCTGCAAAATACCCGGGCCAAACTTTAAGATCGTGAATCATCCCTTCCCCTCCTTGGGCACACAAGTAATGAAATGTTAAGAAGACCCTTCGTTGGCTTTATGTTCGGCTCTGATCGCCTTCCAATCGGATGACGTGATGATCTTCCCCGTATACGTGTGAGCGGTCTCTTCACTGACCAGAACAGGTACTACATAGTCGAGTTCTACGTCCTCATCTGCCAAGTCCAGCATCTTTGCTGCTTTATCTGCGAACCATCCCGCCATAAAGCCCTCGTCAGCTGCTTGCTCGGGCGTGACCAATCCCAGCAAGTCGTTGCAGGATACAGTGAAAGTTACAGTGCCTTGTACAAGAACTCGTTCAACTTTGATTTTTGACATTTTTTATTCTCCTCTCATTTAACAAATCGATTGTTGTGACAGATACTGCCGCTCGAGATGAAATTTCTTCCAATCCAATTCGTAAGTATTATAAATATGTTGAACGGAGTGATATTTATGGACGGATCATGGATTGGAGTAGGCATTGCTTTCCTTATTACTTGTGGCTTGTTTGTGGCTGCTATACAGAAGGACAAGTCTTGAGTTTAACAAATCGTGTGTTGTGTTCAATCGCTTTCTATTTCTTCCAAATCATCGATCCAGATATCATCAACATCTGCACCCTGGCATGCACTTCTCCAGTCAATATGATCCTCCAGTAGTTTGTTTTGCGACCGTTCAGTAAGTCTGTCAAATTCTTCTTCACTCATAGGAAGGTCAACCCAGAAACGAACCTTTAATGTCGCTTCGCCTACTACACGGATTTTTGCCATGCTATTTTCCTCCATAGATTCAAAATTACCGTTGTGCTAAGCAACCGATTTAAGAGCAGCTTGGCAAATTGCCTCCCGGGAGGTATTGAACCCCCACACGAACCACTTGTCGTCGCCCCTGTATAAACGACACCAGTCTTTCCCGATTTTATAGTCATCGAATTTTTCCACGATCATCCACGCATCGGCTATGTTGTGAAACGGATTCCAATGAGATGTGAAGTAGTAAGGTGAATCTTGTTTCCACCCCCACAACTGCATGCCATCATGAAAGAACCTTTCCCACCCCATCACCTTCGTGGCCAGCGTTACAATGATCTGCTGCTCGGTCATGCGCATTCCTCCTCTTCAGGAAGTAGCGAAAGGATTTCGTCGTAAAGCCTGATCACGTCCCAGGAGCAATTACCGGCCACACTTACCGAAAGGTTATCCTGTTGTTGGTAGAAGGAAATTTCAATTTCGCTGCCAGTTTCATCGTCAAACAGGAATCTGAATCCATTGTCAGTTTCCGTAAATTCTCTTACCTTAATCAAATATTCAACATCCAGATGTCCCTTGATGTTATTAACGAGAGAATCCTTGTCCTCAGCATTTCCAGCCCACATAACCAATTTGTTTTCCATTCTTCTTTCCTCCCTTTCCTGAA
>NZ_JAUMSJ010000043.1:0-42639 GCF_037834415.1 Brevibacillus borstelensis
TTTTGTACTCTCTGTAAAGGCACCTCGGAAATCGGCAAGGAAAGGCACTGAATCTGTGTCAACCATGAGTCAGGCCATCGTCAAGCCCTTTCCCGGTCCCCTACCAAAAACTTGATGGAATAGAGACCGGCGAGCCCCACCAGTGTATACACGATTCGGCTGACAAGCGAATTCTCTCCGCCAAACAGGGTAGCGACGAGGTCAAACTGGAACAAGCCGATCAACCCCCAGTTGAGAGCACCGATAATAACGAGAATTAAGGCAAGCTTATCCACTTTTTCAATCACTCCTCGAAAAATATAGTAACAGTTTGCCCACTTTCTCAAGCAGGTACTCGCCGAAATGGCCAATCTTTAAGAAAGCTTTACAAAGCCAAAACAATAGAACAACATTCCGCTTGTATCATCTGTAAGTGGAAAGAGGAAAACAAACCGATTGTAAGGAGGATTTTCATCGTGAAAAAACTCGGTAGTTTGATGCTGGCAATGTCTCTGGCAGGCACCATTCTCGCTGGATGCGGCAGCAACGGCGCAACTTCTGCCCCAAGCGCAAATGGCTCCGCGGGTTCGTCCGGCGGCACGGAGGCGACGACTCCTGCAGCTGATAGCAAAACGGCCGGCAATCTGTCGGGAACAGTTAAAGTAGATGGTTCTTCCACCGTTTTCCCGATCACGGAAGCGGCTGCGGAGGAGTTTCAAAAAGCAAATCCCGGAGTCCAGGTAACGGTTGGTGTATCGGGTACGGGCGGCGGCTTCAAAAAGTTCACGGCCGGTGAAACAGACATCAGCAACGCTTCCCGTCCGATCAAAGAAAAGGAAGCGGCGGCAGCGAAGGAAAAAGGAATCGACTTCGTGGAAATTCCGGTGGCTTATGACGGCATCTCCGTCGTTGTCAGCAAGGAAAACAGCTTCGTTGACAAGCTGACAGTAGACGAGCTGAAAAAGATTTGGGAGCCGGACAGCAAGGTGAAGACGTGGAAAGACGTTCGCCCAGACTGGCCTGCCGAGGAAATCAAGCTGTACGGGCCGGGTACTGATTCCGGAACATTCGAATACTTCACAGAGGCGATTGTAGGAGAGGCGAAAAAGAGCCGTCCGGACTACACCGCAAGCGAAGATGACAACGTGCTGGTGCAAGGAATCGCCGGCGACAAAAACAGCCTGGGCTACTTCGGTTACGCGTACTTTGAAGAAAACGCAGACAAGCTGAAGCTCGTTCCGATCGATCATGGCGACGGCAAAGCGATTTCGCCGACATTTGACACGATCAAAGACGGCACTTACAAGCCGCTGGCACGCCCGATCTTTATCTACGCAAACAAAAAGTCTCTGGAAAAACCGGAAGTAAAAGAGTTTGTGAAGTTCTATCTGGAAAACGCTCCGGAATTGGTCAAATCGGTATTCTACGTGCCGCTGACCGATGACAAATACAAAGAATCGCTTGCCAAGATCCAGTAATCCTGACAGCGGATGATCGAGGAATGTGGCGTTATGATCCAAGTAACGCCACTTTTCCCTCTGTTCGCGAGAGGAAAGGGGACGTTCACGTTGGGGAGACAAGAAATATTAACGCTAAATCAAGAGGTACGCCCGAAAAAAAGCCAGATTGTCGTCAAAAACGAGAAGAAAAATAGAGAATTCGGCATCCGCGCGTTTTTGATCGCGTGCGCCTTTGTATCCGTTTTGACCACAGTCGGCATCGTTATAGTGCTTTTGTTCGAAACGATCAGCTTTTTCAAAGAAGTGTCGCTCTTTTCCTTCTTAACAGATACCAAGTGGACGCCGTTGTTTATTCCGCAGCACTTCGGAATCCTGCCCCTGTTGTCCGGCTCCTTGCTGATTACGCTGGGGGCTTGTCTCGTCGCATTGCCGTTTGGGCTGATGACAGCCATTTATCTGAGTGAATACGCGCATGAAAAAGTGCGCCGCACGATTAAGCCAATTCTGGAAGTTCTTGCCGGTGTTCCGACAATCGTTTACGGTTACTTTGCCTTGACGTTCGTCACACCGCTGATCCGCAGCATTTTTCCCGACACCGGGGTGTTCAACGCCCTCTCCGCCAGTATCGTGGTCGGTATCATGATTCTCCCCATGGTTGCCTCTTTGAGCGAAGACGCGATGGTGGCTGTTCCAAGGTCGCTTCGGAATGCCGCCTACGCGCTGGGAGCGACCAAGCTGGAGGTGGCGACCAAGGTTGTCGTGCCTGCAGGCTTGTCGGGGATTATCTCGTCATTTGTACTCGCCTGTTCCCGCGCGATCGGAGAGACGATGATCGTCACGATTGCGGCCGGAGCTACGCCCAAGCTGACGCTGAATCCGCTGGAAAGCATCCAGACGATGACCTCTTTTATCGTTCAGGTCAGCGGCGGCGACATCGAGCACGGCTCGATTGAGTACAGCACCATTTTCGCTGTCGGCATGACTCTGTTCCTTCTTACTTTGGGCATTAACATCATCGCGCAATGGATTACGCGCCGATACAAGGAGGAGTATTGATGTCGGCAGGAAATCTGACTCGTCGAAAAATCTATGACAAGGCCTCCCGCGTGGTCTTTTTGTTGGCTACGCTGTTAGGTGTGGCGGCCCTGGGCATATTGCTATATCGCATTCTTTCCGATGGTCTCGGCTGGCTGGACTGGCAGTTCATCACCAGCTTTGCTTCCCGGTTTCCGGAAAAGGCGGGAATCTTGTCTGCCCTGTTTGGAAGCTTGTGGATTATCGGCATTACCGCCCCCGTCGCGTTTATTTTGGGGATCGGGACCGCGCTTTATTTGGAGGAGTACGCGAAAAAAGGCTGGTTGACCAACCTGATTCAGGTCAATATCAACAATCTGGCCGGCGTGCCATCGATTGTGTTCGGGATCCTGGGTCTTGGCCTGTTCGTGGAAGGCTTTCTGTTTGGCCGCACGATTCTTTCCGGTGCGCTGACGATGGCTCTATTGGTCTTGCCGATCATTGTCGTCGCTTCCCAGGAGGCGATCAGGAGCGTGCCGCAGCATTTGCGGAACGCCTCGTATGCGCTGGGAGCTTCCAAGTGGCAGACGATTCGGGGCGTAGTGATACCCGCGGCGTTTCCAAGCATTTTAACCGGCTTTATTCTGGCTCTGTCCCGGGCGATCGGGGAGACAGCGCCATTGATCGTAGTTGGAGCGGTTACGTTCATCGCTTTTGTGCCGAGCTCGCCGCTTGACCAGTTCACGGTCCTTCCGATCCAGATTTACAGCTGGACATCCAAACCGCAGGATGAGTTTCGCGCCATTGCGGCCGCCGGCATTATCGTACTGTTGATCGTGTTGTTTACGCTGAACGCGACCGCGGTTTATCTTCGCAACAAATATCAGAAGCGCTATTAATCGAGCGATTTTTACAAAGAGAGGGGTCTGGCAACCGTGAGCATCATCGAGGTACGCGATCTGAACCTGTATTATGGACAGCACCATGCCCTGCACAACATCAATATGGGGATTGAAGCGAACAGCATCACAGCCTTCATCGGACCGTCCGGCTGCGGAAAATCGACGTTCCTGCGGACGTTGAACCGGATGAACGACATGATTCAGGGCGTGCGCATCGACGGCACTGTAAAGGTCGTAGGTGAAGACATTTACGAGTCCAGAGTCGACGTAGAGATTTTGCGCAAAAATATCGGGATGGTCTTTCAGCAGCCAAATCCGTTTCCGAAAAGCATTTACGAAAACATTGCCTTCGGCCCTAAACTGCACGGTATTACGGATCGCAGCAAGCTTGACGAAATCGTGGAGAACAGCCTGAAGGCAGCGGCCCTGTGGGGAGAAGTAAAAGATGTTTTGAAGAAACCGGCCTACGGTCTGTCCGGAGGCCAGCAGCAGCGCCTCTGCATTGCTCGCGCGCTGGCGGTGAACCCGCAAATTTTGCTGATGGACGAACCGACCTCGGCCCTTGACCCGATTTCCACAGCGAAGATTGAGGAGCTGCTGGATGAGCTGAAAACGACTTACACCATCGTCATCGTCACGCACAACATGCAGCAGGCAGCGCGCATCTCCGACAAGACAGCCTTTTTCCTCAATGGAGAGCTGGTTGAATTCGATTCCACGCCAGTCATCTTCCAAAATCCGTGTGACAAGAGGACCGAGGATTACATCACAGGGCGTTTCGGATAAAAAGGAAGTGATAGTATCGTAGGAGAGCGGACATGATCGTTCGCTCTTGTTCTTTTTGCAGCGACGCTCATCCTCGTAATCTGGCAGCCCAGGGGATTGTCGATCAGTTATCCGGCCGCCGGGGGGAGTGTAAAAAATAAACCGTCAATTTTCTTGTAGATAGGATGTTTAATATATAGACCAAATTTTAAGGGGGAAACCATTTTGAGACAGTTAGCTGTAAAAATCGCAATGATGGCTTTGCTTGTGATTGCCCTGGTTATTCCTGGACAAGCTTTGGCAGCTCAAACACCGCCACCACCAGAAATACTAACTCCATTTACTCAGTTTGATCCTGATTTTGATTATCTGGAAAAAGGCGCTGCGTACATAAGTTATAGTGGAAAGGGCAAGGCAAGTATTTGGGGGGAAACCATTGCCACCCGTAGAGTTGATAAAGCTGGGATACAGTTGGTGTTACAGCGTTGGACGGGAAGTGAGTGGATTGACGTATACACAGGGGACAAATCGGAAATGAGCGATTCTTCGCGCAATAATAAGACTATCAACAATTTGTCAGTTTCGAGCGGCTACTATTATCGTGTGAAATCGACCCATTGGATTTCATATGGCAGTATAAGGGAAGAAGGCACACGGTATTCGTCTTCTCTTCTAATTCCGGAATAACAAGAAAAAGCGGATGGGGGAGATCCCCTTATCCGCTTTTATTCTAATGAGGTTCCGATCTTTATCATGTCCTCTTTGGTGACCGGTCCAGATAAAAAGACTTTAATTCGGTCTTTCGTCAGCCATTCCAAGCTCACTACGCTGCCATTGCGATCTACGAATAATATCGCCGGGTGTTCTCCTACAAGAACGTCAAACAATTCCCCTGAATCGCCATTAATTTCGGTTTTAATTGCCCCCGTTTTCGCTTCGATTTTCCGTTGGCCGATTTTTAATAACTCTCCATGTTCATTGAGGTATTCAAAGTAGGCATCATTGTACGTTCCGTTCGCTTCCTTTGTGATGAATACAGCATCTAACGTAAATGTTTCAGGTATATAGGAAGGAACCAACAGGGAAAAGGCGATTTTATTTTTTGCATCCTCCAAGCCAGTCTGCTCGGGAGCTAAGCTGCTTCCTGGGCTGTTATCAGTAGGCAGTACTTCTTCCGGAGACAGAGTTTTCGCTTGTGTAGAATCCTGATCTGGGCCTTCATGGAAGATTTGAATGATATCCCCCTGAATCTTTTTGAGTAATGTGGCAAATTTGGCATAGCCTGTAGAAAAACTGTTGCTCAAAAAGAAGCTAGTGACTAAAGAACAGACAATAACAGCGGTGCTTATTTTCACTCGTTGTAGCCACATTTTACGGCGCTTGATTTTTTGAAGTCTAGCCTGTACTTGCTGCCAGGATTCCTTTCCATCAGGGATTTCTACACTGGCATGGTCGCGCTTTAACATTTCTTTCAGCTTGTGATCATCTTGGTTAAAACGATTCATTCCGATCAACCCATTTTCTTGAGAAGTGGTCAAATAATTTCTGACGTGCCCTTCTTAGTAGTTGGGCCAAGGCTTGCTCTGATACTTGCAATTCTTCTGCGATTTCCTTATATGATTTTTCCTCGACATAAAATAGAAATAGTACACTTCGGTATTTCATATTCAACTGATTGAGCGCTTCATGAAGCATTTCGTTACGAACTTGTTGTTCCACTTGATCGGCCACAGCCAATTCTTCGGTTAAGGAAAGGAATTCATTTTCTTTAACGGATTGCAGGTCGGAAACATGACGATATTTTTTATTTTTTTTCATATAGTCAAATGCGGTATTTCGGGCCACTTTCTTGACCCAGGCTTTCATATTCGCGGTATTTCCCAATTTCGGTGCTTTTTCAACCACTTTCAAAAAAGACTCCTGTACGACATCCTCTGCTAATGCATGATCCCTGAACAAGAAATAAATATCGTGGTAGATCAGTTCCCGGTAAGAATGGTAAATCAATTCTTGAGATGAGTGATCCAGGTGATGGAAATTGTTGCGTAAAAAAGAGATCCATTGATCCATATGTACCTCCAGCACCATACTCCTGTCATATTTTCTTTAAATATGCGGTTAAAAATTTGATCTTTTTCCTTTTGAATAATTGTAAAACTACCAATTTTAAAGAGAGATTCATTCTGATAAGGCACTTGGAGGAATTATTTGGAATTATACCATGAAAGTAGATGGCAGAGATAGTTAGAATGGATAATCATGTAAAAGTTTCTAACTATGCATTGAAGCAATAATGGTGCGAAACAACAAGTTAATTCATAATGCTTTCGTAAAAAAATTTAAAATTCAACTGTCAGATTCTGGATGTCCCCGTCGTTATATAGATAGACAGCAAGAATAACAAAAGAAACAGCCCGTTAATGTCTTAGCAATAAAGGAATATAGGGAAAACGGGACTTCATGAAAAAGGAGGAGAGGAAAAGCCCGTTAAAAGAGAGCCGTAAAAAGAACAATGGCGTTTTTAAACTTGAATCAATTATCATTTTTAGGAGGTAGACTGGTATGTTTATGAAGAAAATGGTTACAAAGGCTACTTCTGCAGCATTAGTCCTGACATTTGCTCTTGGTGCTTCAGCATCGGCACATGAGCTTACTCCTGAACAAAATGCGGTTATGAAAGCAGCAAACGAAGTAAAAGTCACCGCATCCGGAACGAGTACAAAGGGTATCAGCAGCACATCGGGCGGCGCTTGGCAGCTCAAGGTTACAAGGGGAAGTTTTCTGGCGTGGTCTGATGCCATCGTTAATTGGGAGTCGAATGGAAAAAAGATAACAAAAAGTGAGGCAAGTCAGGCATCGGGGTGGGTCTTCCCCAATATTGTTAAGGAAAAAGGTATAACAAAACAAAATGTGATGTCTTCCGATACCAGTCATGTCTATTTATCCAAAACTTCAATCGGTGCCGGTATCGTTACACCGTGGGGAGATGTCGAAATATACGAAACCGATTTTTCGGATTATATCCGAGTAAACCACGACGGGTCTTACGACAATTGGTAGAAGATAATTAGGCTGTAAAGCATCGGCCAATGGTTTAGATTGGCCGATGCTTTATACTGCGAGGTGAATTCTAGGTGATTGAAGTGAAAAATGTAACGAAAAAGTATAGCAAGAACACCGTATTGAATAACGTTAGCTTTACCATACAAAAAGGGAAATTTACATTTATAGCCGGACGAAACGGTTCAGGCAAAACAACGTTGCTCAAATGCTTGCTGGATTTGGAACGATATGAAGGGGAAATAACCTACGAAAACCAATCTCTAGATTCTGTCAGGGAGGATATTTCTGTAATTTACGACAACCCACCTCTTTACAAACATTTAACGGGGTATCAAAATATAGAGCTCCTATTGAACAAGAAGCTTTCCAACAAAGAAATTGAGGAAACAAATGTAACCCGGCTACAGCCGGATGTATTGCGGAAAAAAGTAAAAACCTATTCGTTTGGGCAAATCAAAAAACTGAGTTTGCTGATAGCTTTTCTTTCAAACCCCCGCTATTTATTTCTGGATGAAGTCTCCAACGGCTTGGACTACGAGTCTTTGCTTGATGTAAAGCGTATTCTTCAAGAGAACGAGACCGAAATGACCATCGTAGCGATTGGGCATCAATTTGAGTTTTACTCGAGTATTATCGATGATTTGATCGTTGTAAATAACGGCTCCGTTATTACATTCAAGGATTTCCAGCAAAGAGGGGGTGATCTGGTTGAAGAATACAAACTCTATATTCAATAGCGTATCGACGGAACTAAAATATCAAGTCTACTCTCACGTCTTAACTGTTGTGCTGATCATTAGTATTGCCCTTTCGATTGTAAATTTGTACGGACTGATGAAAAAGGCCGATAGTTCCTATACGCTGTATCTAAAAACATACGCTGGGTATGAACAACAAGGCATGGACGTGGAAGAAATGCTGAAAGCCCCTTTAAGCGTTGACAAAACGGGACATCTGGAAATGATCGATAATCCTATAAGATATAATTACGAGGAAACTGCCTCGGCGCTCCGATTATTGAAGAGCGAAAACATCATGACACAAACGCTGGAGTGGATGAGTTTTATTTTTTTTCCTCTGATTTTTGCCTTATACGGCATATATATATCCGCTTATGATTATAAATATCGGACCATTAAAGCCAAGATTGTGCGAACCAGATGGGATAAGCTGTTAACCGCAAAACTACTTTCATTATATTTGTCCGGATTATTCATCATCCTTTGCACGCTTGCAGTATCATATGCAGCGAGCTTTTGGTTTTATCAACAGGTGGTTGAGCACATTCCCGTCGAACAGTTCAGCCATGCCGAATTGCCGCCCGCTAAAAATGTAGTGCCACAGTTTCTACTCAGTATCGGAGCGAGCTTTCTTTTCGCTACCATTGGATTTATTCTTGGCTTGTTATTCAGAGGGTTTGCCGTACCGATGATTATATTTTTCGTATACGATTTGATCGTTCCTGTTCTCGGAGCATACGATATCCGAAATTTAATAGCCGTGATCGCTCATGAACTATTTGATTTCAAAGGGAGATTTCAATTGTTCACACCGCTTCCCGTTCCTTCTTTCGCGGCGATCGCTCTATTATTCGTCGCTTTCATAATTTCTTTGGCCGGTTCCTATCTATTATTCTTAAGACAGGGAAAGTATACTTCGTGAGATACGGATAATCGCTTTTCACGAGAAGGCCCTGGCGGATTTTGGCTGTGCTGTTGATTACGTGGGGGCAGTATTTTCGTACGGGTATCGTTCTGACTGTGCCGACTCTGTTTATTACATGGACCGGCTTGTACTGCACATTGCGAATGTTCGGCGAACAGATGGAAACGAAATCCAGTCATTTGGCGTCGTAGTTCATAGACAACGCTCGTCACTCAAGCGCAGTCAAGCCCGAAACCCAGAGTAAAGAGTCCCATCTGCTCCCCAATGCTATACCCGGGGAATGGAAGAAATACGCAGAACCTCTTCCGCCGGCTTATCCGGACGAATGGAAAAAACATCGAAAGCCGCTTGAAAAAGAGTCTGCTTCCGCTTCGCCGAGGTAAAGCGAGCGGACAAACGCGAGAATGGCGCTGATTTTAAGACTTTGGCCAGAACACAGGGAAGGGAAAAGTAATCGGAAAATGGACAAGCGTTCACCGATCTGTCGACATCATATCTTCCCTGCCTTATGTCCGTGTAGTATACTGATAAACAGATACGCAAGGCAAAGGGTGGGTTTTTATGGACACAGATTTGATGCAGGTGTTGTATTTGTCTGAGATTTATAAGCTGCTCGGCGACAAAACACGCTTGACGATCATGGCTCTCTTGCAGGTACAGTCCTTTTGTGTACGAGATCTCGTGGAGATTCTGCAAACGTCCCAACCATCTGTCTCTCAACACTTAGCCAAACTGAAAACACACGGGTTGGTCAAGGAAAAACGCAAGGGACCTTGGGTGTTTTATTCCCTTAACACGGAGTGTTCACCCGCCATTCGGCAAATTTTGGAGCATTTGCCGGATATGTCGCCAGTAGTAAAAGACAAAAAGGCCACAGCAGCTCATTCGCTAGGTTAACGAATAGGAAAAAAGCGTTGGATCAGGTAAGATCCAACGCTTTTTTTAATTGCTCCTTGTCAAATCCGTGGATGACGATTCGGCCGCCGCCGTCCTTTTCGATCAGAGTAACCGGTGTCATGCTGGCCCCGAGTGCAATCGCTTCTTGAAAAAAGGCGTCATTTTCACGGATGTCGCGATCCTCAAAGGAAACGTTGTGGTGTGTCAGCCACATTTTTTCCTCCTGGCAGGGACCGCACGTTTTTTGTGTATAAACAATAACGGTTTGAGCCATAATCAGACTGCTCCTCTCATTCACACGTAAGCTAACATATTCGCGGCTGACAGCTGTTCTTCCTGCCTCTTCGTTATATTAGGATATCCAAAGCCGTTTTATTGGCGACTGGCATTGTGCTCCGGAATCTGTTGTCCAAGCTAGGAAAAAACAGGAGCGGATACGGGAACGCCGCTCGGCACACATTATATTCAGTGACGTCGAGGAGGTGAAAAGACCATGCCGAAACAAAACAAGCAAGCAGGTATGAACCAAGCGTTGCGCAACCAAACCGCCGCTAACACAACAACTGAGTTTGCAAGCGAAACCAACGTGTCGGAAGTTCGCCGCCAAAACCAGCAATCTGCTGCGAATGCTGCTCAAAGAGCGCAACAGCCGACTGAATAACAAACGTAAAACGCCATCCCCCGCGCAGATTGCGGGGGTGTTTCTTTATGCGCTTGCCAATGATAGCTCGCAAGTGATATGTTGACTGCAAAATAAGACGAGGAGAAATGGCAGACATGATACTGGGCATTGGCATTGACATTGTTGAAATTCATCGCATTCATACCATTTTAAAGCGTCAGCCGCAGCTGCTTGACCGAATTTTCACGGAGGCGGAAAAGCAGCTGCTCGCGGGAAAGGCGGAAGGCAGGCTGGCTGAATATGTGGCAGGGCGTTTCGCAGCCAAAGAAGCGGGAGCGAAAGCGCTGGGGACCGGAATCGGAGGAGCCGTTGGTCTGCATGACATTCAAATCACTCCGGCGCCAACGGGAAAACCGGAAATGACGATTACTGATGCGGCATGCAGCAGGATTGGACAGGACCCGTCGAAGCTTTGCATTCACCTGAGCATTACCCACAGCAAAGAATATGCGGCGGCACAGGTTGTCATCGAATCGAAAGAATAGGCAAAGAGAGAAACAACTGTAACTTGTCTGCATATTGGGACGAGGTTGGACATAGATTTATATCGCGTAGATTAGGAGGGACTACCTGCTCTATCCGGGGATGGGGAGTTTACTGAAAATCAGCGAGTTCACCTCGATCTTGCCTGCGACGAACAGAGAAAGACAAGATATGCGCGCTGATTGGATGAATCAATGACAGATTTCCCAGGAAATAGACAGGGGAGCCCTTCTTCGTCGAAAAATGCAGACAAGGAGGAGTTCTTTGAATGAAACGGGCAGCACTTCCATTGGCGCTCTTGTTGGTTTTTTCTTTGCTGCTCGGCGGCTGCTTCGGTCAAAAGACACCGGAGGACATTGTCGAAGATCTGGGCAGTACGCTGGACAAAATGGCGGGCTACAAATCACAGGCAGTATTGACCATGCAAACAAGCTCTACACCCATGGAGTACGATGTTCAGGTCTGGTATGAAAAGCCGACCAACTACCGGGTAGCCCTCACCTCAAAGCAGCGGGGAATCACACAGATTATCCTGCGAAACAACGAAGGTGTGTTTGTGCTAACCCCCCATTTGAATAAAAGCTTCCGCTTCCAGAGCGGATGGCCGGAAAACAACGGGCCGCTGTATTTGTACGAAACGCTCGCCCGCAGCATTATCGACGATGCTGAACGAAAGATGAACATGGACAACAAGGAATACGTGTTTGAAGTAAAAGCGAATTACAGCGGAAATCGCTCGCTCACCAAACAAAAAATATGGCTCACGGAAGATTTGAAACCAAAGCGGGCGGAAATCATGGATTCCAATATGGATACGCTGGTCAAAATCAACTTTACGGAATTTGTGTTTAATCCGACATTCGATAAGGATTCCTTTGACAAGGATCGCAACATGACATCCAGTTCGATGTCTGTTATCCCGACGATGGCTCAGGGCGCTCAGCCGAACAAGCAGCCGAACAGCCAGTTCGGGGTCATCGTTCCCACCTACATGCCTGAAGGTGTGAAACAGGGCGATATTGAGCCGGTTACCCGGAACGGCCAAAAGACAATCGTCCTTCAGTACAAGGGAGCGTATAACTACAAGCTAATCGAGTCCCGTCCGACGGAGGCGACGGTTTCGTATGAACAAGGAATGCCTGTCGACCTTGGATTTACGATCGGAGTGCTGACGCAAACGGCAGATAATCAGCGTTATCTGACTTGGGAGCTGGATGGCGTCGAGTTTACGTTGACAGGCGACCTTCCCGAGGAAGAAATGGTTCAGGTAGCTCAATCCACGTACGGGTTGGGCGGGAAATAAGGGCGAACCAAAAACGAAATGCGTTCACCAAAAACACGCCAGGTCCCAAGCAGGATCAGGCGTGTTTTTTTCGAATATTACCTTGGATCGCTTCGGCAAAAAGACTTTTCGTCGGAGTGTCGGAGCGGACTAGTTCCTGTTTCGACGTCTTCGCCAAAGCTTGCATCGCACACCTGCCAATCAAAAAGTGTTTCGATTATATGAAAAAAAAGATACATTTGTGCCCAACGAATTGACACGTTCCGTCCAAAAGAGATAAAGTCAGAGTAACTATGCTACGAGGTGAAGTGGTATTCATGAAGAAACAGTCGAACGACATTTTGTATCAAGAGGAATCGGGGTATAAAGACCTTCTTTTGCGGAAAAGCATGAAAATGCGGCTGATGGAAACGTTGGCCTTTGTCATCGGAATGCTCCTGTTGTCGCAGTTCTTTGACTCCAGGACAGACGCATTCAAGATATTTGCCTTTGCTATCGCGATCGCGGTAGTTGGCCTGGCCCCGTTCTTGTACAAGTTTATGCTGCGTCCCTCGTATACGCTGACGAAGACCCATCTGATCATCAGCATGGGCGGACAGGAAACCAGTTATCCGCTGTCCGAGGTGGAGCCGGTCTTTGAAGGGCGCCACCTGTACAGGGTGGGCGGAAAACGCCAGTCGCTGATGGTTTCCAGGCAATTTCTCAATCATTTAAATGAACGCTTGTATCTATACCAAAAGGGCAAAAAGAGGAGATAGCACATGAAACCGTTTTGTCGCGACACGTGGGTAGAGGTAGATCTGGATGCCATTTCGGCCAATGTGGCAAGCTTTCGCCGGCATATACCCGAAAAAACCGGGATCATGGCCGTCGTCAAAGCGGATGGATACGGGCACGGGGCCGTGCATGTGGGCCAGGAGGCGCTTCGGAGCGGTGCCGATTCACTGGCCGTAGCCATGCTTGACGAGGCAGTCGTGTTGCGGGAGGCGGGCATTACCGCTCCTGTTCTTGTACTCGGCTTTACCCCGGTGGATTCTGTCGAAACTGCCAGCAGGCTCGGGATTGAGCTGACTGCTTACCACGCGGACTGGATCATTCGGGCGAATCAGCGGCTTGAGCAAGCTGGTGCAAGGCCGATCGGCATTCACATCAAAACGGATACCGGAATGGGAAGGCTCGGCGTTCGCACAGCAGAGGAGCTTCTCACGGTCGCAAGGGCTTTGGAGCAAAGTCCGTTTCTCGACTGGACGGGAATCTTTACCCACTTCGCCTGCGCGGATGAAGAGGATACAACCCATGTCAAACGCCAGCACGAGCACTTCCAGGCGCTGCTCACTGCCTTGCGCGAGGCGGGGAAAAAGGTTCCGCGGGTCCATTGCTGCAACACGGCCGCGGCGATTGTCTTTCCCGAATGGGGGTATGATACGATCCGTTTGGGCATAGGTTTATACGGGTTATATCCTTCTCCGTTTTTAAAGCATCGTGCACAGGTGCCGCTGGTGCCCGCGCTGTCCTTGAAAACCCGTATTGCTCATCTGAAAACGGCCGCGGAAGCCATGACGGTAAGCTACGGAGCTACCTACACCGCGAAGCCGGGCGAGACGATCGCCACACTGCCCATCGGTTATGCGGATGGCTTTTCCCGATCGCTGTCCAATCGCGGATTTGTTCTGCATGACGGGAGCCGATCACCCGTTGTCGGTCGCGTGTGCATGGACCAGATCATGGTAAGGGTTGGCGGAACTTCCGCCAAGGTAGGTGACGAGGTGGTGCTTTACGGCCGCCAGGGATCGGAAGAAATTTCATTGGACGAAGTAGCCGAGCTGGTGGGTACAATCAATTATGAGATTCCGTGCATGCTGAATTACCGGATTCCCCGCGTCTACCGAAAAGACGGGAGGGTCTCAGGAGTGTTCCATCCGTTGACGATGACGCATGCGCCTGCTCAAAGTGTAAATAACTAGCAGAAGAAAGCAGGCAGGAATTTCGGAGCAAAGCACGAATACTAGTAAAGCGCAAATTTGGGTTTTGACCCGAAGCGGCCGGACAGGTATATTTTTGCAAATGGTTCGACATAATGGTAGTGACCCATACTGGAATGCGGTAACAAGGACTGCGGATGTTACGGTCATGGTTGGAGGTGGATTTGTCTTGTCCAAGTCAAACACGAAACGCATCATGATCAGCCTGCCACAACACTTGCTTCAAGAAGTGGACGGCGTAATACAAAAAGAAAAATCCAATCGCAGCGAGTTTATTCGCCAAGCGATGCACCTGTACTTGAAGGAGCGCAAAAAGCGCGTCATTCGCGAAACCATGCAAAAAGGGTACATGGAAATGGCGAAAATCAACTTGAAAATGGCATCGGAGGCATTCGGCGCTGAAGAAGAGGCTGACCATACTCTTGTCCGCTTAGTTAGCGGGGTGTGACATGTGATTGTCAAACGGGGCGATGTATTTTTCGCTGACCTGTCACCGGTCGTCGGCTCCGAGCAGGGAGGCGTACGACCCGTATTAGTCATCCAAAACGACATTGGCAATCGATTTAGTCCGACGGTCATCGTCGCTGCCATCACAGCGCAGATTCAGAAGGCAAAGCTGCCGACGCATGTAGAGATTGACGCAAAAATGTATGGATTTGATCGTGACTCCGTCATCTTGTTAGAACAGATTAGAACCATTGACAAGCAAAGACTGACCGATAAGATCACTCATCTGGACGACGAGATGATGGATCGAGTCAATGAATCGCTGCAAATTAGTCTGGGAATCATTGACTTTTAAATAAGGAATGGTAATATTACCAGCAGGAGAGAAAAGCCACTTGGTTAGCCAGTGGTTTTTTTGCTGTCGTTTGCAGGGATTTCACGTCCTGGCATCGAATGGTGTACAGGAAAAAAGACAAAAAGTGACACGTTTTGCATGTTTAACCGACTGCTGAAAAGCTCGTCGATGGAAGGAGTTTCTTGTTGTGACAGGGCTTCATTCATATAATATAACGATATCTTCAGAGGCAGATATAGTCACAGCTAGACAAATAGGGAGAAACTTGTCGAAAGACCTGGGATTTGGAACAATTATGCAATCGCGGATTGCTACCACGATTTCCGAGCTGGCACGGAATATTTTCCTTTATGCCGGTTACGGAAACGTATCGGTAGAGCCTCAGAAAGAGGCTGAACGTGTCGGTCTTAGGATAACCGCAACGGACTTGGGGCCTGGCATTGAAGACGTCCGGAAAGCGCTCGAGGACGGGTACTCTACATCCGGAGCGCTTGGAGCGGGATTGCCGGGCGTGAAACGAATGATGGACGAGTTTACTCTGGAAAGCAGTCCGGGTGAAGGAACACAGGTTGTCGTCATTAAATGGCTGTAAGGGACGAGGGGAGATGACACCTGTTCATGAGTCAGGAAAATGAGGATATATACACGCGTATCGTGCATGATTATCTGGAAGGCAAGCGAGAAGACCAGCTTTACCTGGCGCAACAGCTGGGGAAGTGGCTGCTCTCCCGGAACATTTCCCCCGAGGAAGTAACAGACATGCACGCCAATGTACTGGAGCAGCTAGGGGACGTACCGGAGTTCGTCAAGGACTCCTTTCAAATTCTCACGGAAATAATGATTGAATACGGAAATGCCTACCGCTCCTTTGACAGCTGGCGAAGCCGTCATCAACAGCTGCAGGCCGAAATCGCCGTGGCTTCCGCGATGCAGCAGACGCTGCTGCCGCAAACGCTGCCGCAGTACCCGAATGTGGATATCGGCATGATCAGCATTCCGGCCAAGGAGATGAGCGGGGACTTTTACCATTTTCTCTGTGAAAGCGGGAATGAGTTCACTGTCGCCATCGCCGATATTACCGGAAAGGGCATCCCCGCGGCGATGTGCATGTCGATGCTCAGATACGCCATGGACAGCCTCGGGGAGATGAAGCTGGCTCCCGGCAACATGCTTAGGCATCTTAACAGTGTAGTGGAGCGGAATATTGATCCGTGCATGTTTGTGACCATGCAATTTGGCCGCTACAATACGGATCGGCACGCGTTTCGCTACGCTACGGCGGGGCAAGAGCCAGGGTTTTTATACCGGGCGCGGGAAAACCGCTTCTTCGATCTGGAGGGTCAAGGAACGGCGTTAGGGATTGCGGCAGGAAGCGAATACGAGGAACGTGAAATCTATTTGGAGCCCGGAGATTTTCTGATCCTTCTGACAGATGGTGTAACAGAAAGAAAGATTGGCCGATATTACATACAAAGAGAAGAGCTCGTTTCGTTCCTTGAGGAGGAAACGAGTGCGTCTGCACAGGAGATGGCAAACCACCTGTACCGCAGACTGTTGCTTCTCTCTCAATTTGAACTGCCGGATGACTACACCATGATTGTGCTGCGAAGAACGTAAGGCAAGCAAGGGAGGAGAAACAGAATGGAGCTTAGGATCAGGGAGAACAGCCAAGACGGCCAACACCTTTTGTATGTGGAAGGGGAGATCGATGCGTATACCGTATCGAAGCTGAGGGAACGATTGCTCAGTCTGGTGAATCGCCCAGAGGTGAAACGGGTCGACGTTGATCTCTGTGCGGTGGAGTATATCGACAGCACGGGTATCGGTACATTTGTTGCTGCAATGAAAGCCTGTAAGCTGTCAGGCTGTGAGCTTGCCGTGCAAAATTTGTCGCCTCGTGTGGAACGAATTTTTCGTATAACCGGCTTGTATGAAAGAATGGTACTTCACAAAGGAGAGAGCGAATAATGGGTCAGAAACCGGAGGCGGATGTGATTACATTGACACTGCCAGCCCGAGTGGAATACGTCAGCATTGCCCGCTTGACTGTTTCAGGGATTGCCAACCGGATGGGATTCGCTTATGAAGATATCGAAGACATCAAGCTGGCGGTGGCAGAAGCGTGCACCAATGCAGTCGAGCATGCCTACGATTCCCCGCAAGGAAATGACCAGCTCCGCGTTTCATGTTGGCTCCTTCCTGATCGGCTTGTCGTGGAAGTGCAGGATAAAGGAAAGGGCCTCGCACTAGAGAAAGGGCGGGAAACATTAGCTCCGATCCGTCCGGATGTAGATATTGACGAAGTGAAGGAAGGAGGCTTGGGACTATATCTGATTCATTCCGTGATGGACGAAGTGCAAGTCAGCAGTTATGACGGAGTGGCAGTTACGATGACCAAGTATCTGCGACGGGATGAGGTGTCTTACGATGACCGGGCAATCTCGGAAACAGAAGCATAGCCGAGATGAATTGGTCCGGCTGGTGAATGAATATCGCGAGACGAGAGACAGTGTCCTTCAGAGTGAATTGGTGGTAGCCTATTCGTCTTTGGTAGAGTCGCTTGCCAAGAAATTCGTTCGGGGACAAATCCCTTACGAAGATCTGGTTCAGGTAGGGATGATCGGACTGCTGGCGTCGCTCAGGCGGTTTGATCCCGCGTTTGGACGTTCCTTTGAAAGCTTTGCTGTCCCGACGATTGTCGGAGAAATGAAACGATTCATACGGGACAAGACCTGGAGTGTCCACGTTCCCCGCAGGGTCAAGGAGCTTAGCCCAAAAATCAAGCGGGTCGTGGACGAGCTGACCATCAAACTCCAACGCTCCCCGCAGATTGCCGATATTTCAGGGCATTTGGGGGTCAGCGAGGAGGAGGTTCTGGAAACGCTGGAGATGGGGCGAAGCTATCACTCCCTATCCATGGACAGCGAGCTGGAGGCCGACAGCGACGGCAATACCATTACTCTGTTTGATTTGATTGGTTCCGAAGACAGCGGTTATGAGCGAATCGATCAGCACATGCTGCTTGACCGCGCGCTTCATGTACTCGACAACCGGGAAAAAGAAATCATACATCTTACTTTTTATCAAAATTTGAGCCAGAAGCAGGCGGGAGAAGTTTTAGGGATGTCCCAGATGCACGTCTCCAGGCTGCAGCGGAGAGCGCTGGGGAAACTTCGCGAAGTGCTTCG
This sequence comes from Brevibacillus borstelensis, assembly GCF_037834415.1. Lineage (GTDB taxonomy): Bacteria > Bacillota > Bacilli > Brevibacillales > Brevibacillaceae > Brevibacillus > Brevibacillus borstelensis_A. The sequence goes on from NZ_JAUMSJ010000043.1 coordinate 18,165, forward strand.
GACCGATCAACAGGAATATACGACGTAAACGAGAAGCGGGGGTGCATGCATCCTCCGCTTTTTTTGCCAGCTTCAACGCCGCTTATTTTTCACGTCGTCCCCACGTGAATCTCAGACGTTTGTCGAAGGTCCATGCCCCCTTTTTCAGCCGGGGTGAGTCGGTTTTCCGTCCAGTTCCGAACTCTTTTTCCCGTGAAGGGAAGAGGTGTTGTGGTACAATAACCACGTAGATGAGCGCAGGAGGTAGAATATGGACCTAACGTTGATGATCCAGACGATCGCTCAGGAGACGGAAATCAAACGGCATCAGGTAGAGCGAACGATCGCCCTTTTGGACGAAGGGAATACAGTGCCCTTTATTGCCCGCTACCGCAAGGAAATGACCGGGCAATTGGATGAGACCCAGATACGGGCGATTGAGGAGCGCGTTCGTTATTTGCGCAATCTGTCTGTACGAAAAGAAGAGGTAATCCGGCTGATCGAGGAGCAGGGCAAGCTGACCGAAGAGCTCAAGACATCCATTGAACGCGCAGCCAAGCTGCAGGAAGTGGAAGACCTGTACCGGCCGTATCGCCAAAAGCGCAGGACCAGGGCGACGATGGCCAAAGAGAAAGGGCTGGAGCCATTGGCGGCCTACCTGTTGACCCTTCCGAAATCGGGAGACCCGGCGGCGGAAGCGCAAGCGTACATAAACCCGGAAAAAGGGGTAGAGTCCGCGGAGCAGGCGCTGCAGGGAGCGATGGACATCATCGCCGAGCAAGTGTCGGATGACCCGCAGATTCGCCAGTGGACGCGTGAGCGCACCTTTCAAAAAGGAACGCTCGTATCGGAGCAGAAGGCAGCCGAAGCAGACGAGAAAAATATTTACCAGATGTATTACGCATACAGTGAACCGTTGAAAAAGGCCGCGCCCCATCGCGTTTTGGCGATCAATCGCGGAGAAAACGAAGGCATCTTGAAAGTGTCGATTGAGGCTCCTGTCGAAGAGATTCTGCTCTTTCTGAAAAAGAAGCTGATTCCGCGGGAGACGGTAGCCCGTCCGTGGCTGGAGACTGCGGCGGAGGATGCCTACAAGCGGTTGATCCAGCCTTCTGTCGAGCGGGAAGTAAGAAACGAGCTGACAGAAGCCGCCGAAGAGCGGGCGATCCACATTTTCGCGGAAAACCTGCGAAACCTGCTCCTGCAGCCGCCGGTGAAGGGAAAGGTTGTGCTTGGTGTAGACCCCGCCTATCGAACGGGCTGCAAGCTGGCTGTCGTCGACGAGACCGGCAAGCTTCTGGAGGTAGCCGTCATCTATCCGACTCCGCCGCTAAACAAAGTAGCGGAAGCTTCTGCAAAGGTAAAGGAACTAATCAATCGATACGGGGTACAGATCATTACGATCGGGAATGGAACGGCGTCTCGCGAGACGGAACAGTTTATCGCCGGCGTGTTGAAGGAAGTAAACGGCGATCTGTCCTATATCATCGTCAACGAGGCGGGCGCTTCCGTATACTCCGCTTCCGCTCTGGCCAAGGAGGAGTTCCCTGATCTGGACGTGGCGGAACGAAGCGCGATTTCCATCGCCCGCAGACTGCAGGACCCGTTGGCCGAGCTGGTCAAAATCGATCCTAAGTCGGTCGGTGTCGGACAGTACCAGCACGACGTTTCCCAGTCGCGACTGGCTGAAAGCCTGCAATTCGTCGTCGAGTCAGCGGTCAACCACGTAGGCGTAGACGTAAATACGGCGTCGCCGCAGCTCTTGCAATACGTGTCCGGGATCAGCAAGCAGGTGGCGGCGAACATCGTCAAAAAGCGGGACGAGACCGGCAAGTTCAAAAGCCGCGCCGAACTGAAGGAAGTTCCCAGGCTGGGGGCGAAGACCTTCGAACAATGCGTTGGTTTTTTGCGGATTATGGACGGGGAAAACCCGCTGGACAAGACCCCTATTCACCCGGAATCGTATCTGGCTACCCACAAGCTTCTGGACCTCATCGGTTTGTCTACCGAAGAGATTGGCAGCGAGGCTTGCCGGGAACGCCTGCAGGCACTTGATGTGCCGACTGTTGCCCAGCAGTTGGAAATCGGGGAACCGACGCTGCGAGATATCGTCGACAGCCTGCTCCGGCCGGGCCGTGACCCCCGCGACGAATTGCCCAAGCCGCTTTTGCGCAGCGACGTGCTTCAGCTCACTGATCTGAGCAAAGGGATGAAGCTGCAGGGAACGGTAAGAAATGTGGTGGATTTCGGGGCGTTCATCGATATCGGCTTGAAAAACGACGGCCTGGCCCACATCTCCCGCTTGCGGAAGGGATTTGTCAAACACCCGCTGGACGTGGTGACCGTCGGGGATATTGTCGACGTGTGGGTAGTCGACATCGACGAAAAACGGCAGCGGGTGGGATTGACCTTGATCTCTCCCCAGGATTTGTAGCACAAGCCTTGCAAATGTCAAAGGCGGCCACCCTATTGAGGGCGGCCGCCGTGTTTTTCCCAGTATAAAAACCAACAGCTGTTGAGCAATCGAATTTGCCGGACGTCCTTCCCGAAGAAGGCACGCTGCAATTGCCTGCGCATCCATTGTGGCATGAAGGGTACCTCCTGGTGTCATTCCTATATTGGCAATGTATGCGGCAAACACACAGGAGGTACCTTTTTTCTTTTGCGTGATTACTCCTCTTCCAGCAGGAATTCAAGCTGTGCCTGCAGAGCGCGAATCTCCGTCAATAGCGAGATCAGCGGGTAGACATTTTCCGGCAAAGAGGAGAAATGGCTCTCCAGCCGACTGACGTAAGCCAGTCCATCTTCCGTTTGAAACGCATCGGAGAGCAGCTCCAGCTCGGCGCATTCCGCGACAACCGTCGGAAGCTGCGGGCGCTCGGCAATGGTCAGCTTGTCGATCTCCTTTTGAAGCCGTTTCAAAAGTGCGACCAGTTGATACATATGGGATTCTGGCATGGCGACAAAGCGCAGCCCCGTTTGTTCCTGCAAGAGTAAATAGCGCATCAGTTCCCCCACCAATCTCATTCTCTCATCAAATAAGTGTACTGTATTGCTCTGGCACTTTTCAACCAAAACTGCTATCGTCGAGGTACAAGGAAAGACGGGGAGAGAAAATGATGACGGATCAGGAGTTGCAAGCGCTGGTCGAGGCCGTCTCGGCGGAGTATTTTTCCCGACCGTTTCGTCACCAGGCTAGGTTCAACAAAAGACTGCGGACAACAGGAGGACGTTACTTGCTTCGTTCCCACGATATCGAGATCAACCCTCGCCATCTGGAGCAGCACGGGGAAGAAGAATTGATCGGGATCGTAAAGCATGAGCTGTGCCACTATCACTTGCATTTGGAAAGGAAAGGGTACCAGCACAAGGATCGCGACTTTCAGGAGCTGCTCAGGCAAGTCGGGGGAAGCCGCTATTGTCAGGAGGTCGGGGGCGGCCGAACGTGGCTGCCTTACCGCTACGAGCTCGTCTGCGAAGCCTGCCAAATGCGGTACAAGCGGAAGCGCAAGATCAATCCGGCCCGTTACCGCTGCGGCCGCTGTTCAGGAAAGCTGCGGCTGTATGAGCTGGAATCAGCGGCAAAGCAGCGGAGCTGACCGCACGGCAGAGAGCGGCGGCAAGCAAAGGCTTGTGAGGAAAGGCTTTCCCGGGCTGCGTGACAGCGCGTTTCTTGCGTGCGTTGAAAGCAGGGCGGTATAATGGAGGCACTGCGAACTAAAGGAGCGGTAGTAGTGACGTACGACGAGTTTTCTCTCATCAGAAAGTGGACCGGCCGTTCCGCCGGCCAAACGGGCGACGGGCTCAGCGTAGGGATCGGAGATGACGCGGCGGTGTTTTCTCTGCCAGCGGACAGGGAAGTCGTGGCTTGCTGCGACGCTATGGTAGAGACCGTTCATTTCCTGAGAGAGACGATGAACCCGAGTGATATCGGCTACAAAGCCGTCATCAGCAACATAAGCGATGTGGCGGCGATGGGAGGCATCCCTCGCTATGCGCTGATCAGCATTGCCGTTTCTCCGCAGTGGAACACGGAGGAGTGTGAACAAATTTACGACGGCATTTACGCGGCGTGTGACGCCTATGGCGTACGTGTGATCGGCGGCGATACGGTGTCCAGTCCCGCTGGCCTTTCGCTGTCTGTCACGGTTATGGGCGAGGTCGAGAAGGGACGCGCGCTGCTCCGGTCGGCGGCGAGACCTGGCCACCTTGTATTTGTGACAGGACATGTCGGCGGATCGGCAGCCGGACTTGATCTTTTGTTGCGAAAGGCAAAATCGGGAGAAGCTGTAGAAGAGAAGTGGCAGCCATTGGCCCTTTTTCACCAGAGACCGGCTGCACAGGTCGCCGCCGGCCGGATTTTGGCCGCCTCCCCGGCTGCAGGAGCGCTCAACGACATCAGTGACGGACTCGCTTCTGAATTGTGGGAGATTTCCGAAGCCAGCGGTGTCTGTCTGCGGATCGAGGAGAGGCTGATCCCGCTGGCGGAAGCGACCCGGATGTATGCGGCGGAGACAGGAAGCGACCCTTTCCGCTGGGCATTGTACGGAGGAGAAGACTATCAGCTGGCAGGGACGATTGAGGCCGAGGCCGCAGAGGGCATCGGCAAGCTGTTTGCCGAAAAGGGCATTCCGTTTACCGTGATCGGGCGAGTGGAAGCGGGGGAACCATCGGTATTGTTGAGTCGCAACTCGTCCTGGGAGCCGCTTGCGAAAGCAGGATTTAACCATTTTGGCAAGGCCGATGCCAGGAAAGGGTGACAGGCATGCAGTATGAATGGAATGCGTCAGGCGTGGAGGAGACCTTGCGCGTTGCGGAAAAGTTGGGCGCCGGCTTGCTTCCCGGCGACTTTCTGGCCCTGGAAGGGGATTTGGGCGCAGGCAAGACGACCTTCACCCAGGGACTGGCTCGTGGTCTTGAGGTAAAGGGAACGGTCAACAGCCCGACTTTTACGATTATCAAGGAGTATGACGGGCGTTTGCCGCTGTATCATATGGACGTCTACCGGGTGGGAGAGGACGCGGACTCGCTCGGGCTGGACGATTATTTTTTTGGAGAAGGCGTCACTGTGGTGGAGTGGGCGTCGCTGATCGAAGATGTGCTGCCGCCGGATCGATTGACTGTGATCCTGCGGAGGGAAGAGGGCGATGCCCGGCGGATTCAGCTGATTCCCCGGGGAGAGCGCTATGTGAAACTGTGTGAGGAGCTTGATTTGTAATGCGGGTACTTGCAATGGATACATCCAATCTCGTGTTGAGCGTGGCTGTAGTGGAAGAAGGACGCGTCCTGGCTGAAATAACCACCAATCAGCAGAAAAACCACTCAGTCCGTCTGATGGACGCGATCTCGGAGCTGATGGAGGAGACAGGTACATTGCCGGAGCAGCTGGCAGGCATCGGGGTTGCCAAAGGCCCTGGCTCTTATACGGGTGTGCGGATCGGTGTGGCCACGGCGAAGAGCATGGCCTGGGCGCTTCAAATACCGGTCATCGGGATTTCCAGTCTGGAGGCCGTCGCCATGAATGCACGCGGATTTTCCGGATTGGTCGTCCCGCTCTTCGATGCGCGGCGCGGACAGGTCTATACAGGAGCTTTCCGGACGAAAGGTTGGGAGGAACTGTCCGTAGCGGCCGAAGAGCGTTTGGTGCTGCTCCGTGATTGGCTCGTTTCGCTGAAAGAGCAGGCCGGGATGGAACCGGTTCTGTTTATGGGAGAGGATTTGCGCATTCATCGGGAGACGATCGAGCAGGAGCTGGGTGAACAAGCCCATTTTGCGCCTGCTTCCCACAATCATCCGCGAGCGGCCCACATCGGATTTGCCGCGCTGGGCAAGCTGGCACGCGGAGGAGATCCGCACGAAATGATTCCTGAATATTTGCAGCTGGCCGAAGCCGAAGCCAAATGGCTGGCGCAAAACCCCGCATGCGGGGTGAAGGAATAGCGATGAGTGAGCAGGTGGATATCCAATTTCGCTTTATGACGCAAGAAGACGTAGACGCGGTCTGGGAGCTGGAGCGTTTGTCGTTTCCGACACCTTGGCCGCGCGATGCCTTTGTCAATGAACTGACGATCAATCCAAATGCCCGCTATGTCGTAGCCGTTCAGGACGGCCAGGTTGTCGCCTACTGCGGCATGTGGATTGTGCTGGACGAGGCGCACATCACCAACGTCGCCGTCCATCCGGACTTGCGCGGACAAAAGATAGGCGAGCGGCTGATGCGGCAAATGATGGGACTCGCCTATCTGTTCGGGGCGAGAAGCATGACGCTGGAAGTGCGTCCGTCCAACACGGTGGCGAGGAACATGTATACGAAGCTGGGCTTTACAGAACAAGGGCGTCGCAAGCGTTATTATTCCGATAACGATGAAGATGCTCTCATAATGTGGGTGACATTGCATGAAGAATAGAAAACCATCGCGCTACGAAGAACGGGTGCAGCAAGCGTACCTGGCCCAGCAGGGTTCTGGTCGTCCCGTGAACATATTGGGGATCGAGACAAGCTGCGACGAAACCTCGGCTTCGGTCGTTCAGGATGGCCGCACTGTCCTGTCCAACGTCATCGCCTCGCAGGCAGATGTACACAAGCGGTTTGGCGGTGTCGTGCCGGAAGTCGCTTCGCGCAGGCACGTGGAGAACATTACCTTGACGATCGAGGAAGCCTTGCAGGAAGCAGGGAAAAAGCTGGATGACATTCAGGCGATCGCCGTCACGTATGGACCGGGTCTGGTCGGGGCTCTGCTGGTCGGGGTAGCTGCCGCAAAGGCGATTTCCTACGCGCGCGGAATCCCTTTGATCGGTGTTCATCATATTGCCGGTCATATTTACGCCAACCGACTGGTTACGGAGCTGGAGTTTCCATTGATCGCTCTGGTGGTATCCGGCGGGCATACAGAGCTCGTCTGGATGAAAGAGCATGGACATTACGAGATTTTGGGAGAGACGCGGGACGACGCTGCCGGTGAAGCTTATGACAAAGTCGCGCGGGCGCTCCACCTGCCGTATCCCGGCGGTCCGCACATTGACCGACTGGCGCACGAGGGAACCGCCAGCATCCCGCTGCCGCGTGCGTGGCTGGAGCCAAATTCCTATGATTTCAGCTTCAGCGGTCTCAAGTCAGCTGTGCTCAATACCCTGCACAATGCATCTCAGCGCGGAGAGAGCATCAGTCCCCAAGACCTGGCTGCGAGCTTTCAGGACTCCGTGACAGAGGTGCTTGTGGAAAAGACGATCCGTGCGGTAAAGGAGTACGGAGCCAGACAAGTATTGCTTGCAGGAGGAGTGGCAGCCAATCGGGGACTTCGGGAAAGGCTGTCGAGAAGGTGCGGGGAGGAAGGCCTTCCTCTGGTCATTCCGCCGCTCTCCCTATGTACCGACAACGCGGCGATGATTGCCGCCGCCGGGTATATTTCCTATCAAAAGGGGCGTTTTGCACAACTGGACCTAAATGGCGTGCCAGGCTTGCCTTTGTCCTAACAACGCAATAAGACGTATGGAGACGCATGAATGTGCTTTAAACCGCATTTATGCCTATAAACTGATCCCTTCGGACTGCTCGTTTGCGGGCGGTTTTTTCTTTTCCTCAGCATTATCCACAGCTTCTGGATAATTTCTGAGGTTTGTCTTCCCCACACCTGTGAATACTGGTGATAACACGAGGCATTTACCGGGAAAATCATGTTTTTTCTGTGGATGAATCTGTGGAATATGTGGATAAACAGAAAATTGTATCAACAGTGAGGGAAGATTGATGAAAAAATGGATGCTGATCGCGGCGGTATTTGTCCTGCTGTCATCGTCGCAGCCCGGACAGATTACGGCAGCCGCTGCTGCGGCGCCGGAGACGATTCCCCAGAAGCGGCAGGTGATTGCGCTGTTTGTCGAGGGGCTTTCCTTTCAGGATGTCGTGCATCTCAGAAGCTATCCACATGTGGATAATTGGCTGAGCAAAGCCGAGTCCGGGGCGCTGTCTATCCGCTCGCCCGGGGCGAGATCGGCGGCCAACTCTTATTTGCTGATGGGCAGCGGCAGCCAGGCTCTCTACACGGAGCGGAGCGGCACGGCCTACCATCCGGAAGAGCTTATCTCCAAGAGGGAAACAGCGGGCGAGCGGATGGTAGAGGTAAGCCCCCCGGAACTGTCGCCCGTAGCGCGCTACCGCATTGTATTTCCCGGCATTTACCGGCTGCAGGCAGAGAATCGCGACAAGCCGTTTACCTCGCGCATAGGCTTGCTGGGCGGGACTTTGGCCCGGCACAATCTGTCTGTCATCAGCTACGGGAGCGGGGACTACGATGACATCAGGACCCGCCACGCGGTCCTGTTCGCGATGGACGAACGCGGAGGCGTGCCTTTTGGCAACCTGTCCGACGAGACAATCGTGCAAGCGCCGTCTTATCCCTACGGCGTAAAAACGAATTACGACTACTTGCTAAAGAGCATTACCAAGGAAACGGCTCCGGGATTGATTTCGGTCCAGCTGGCAGACCTGGCGCGCTTGTATCAGGTAGCGGACGATATGGCGCCGGAGCGTTTTGCCCGACAGTACGGGCAGGTTCTGGAAGATTTGGGCGGGTTTCTCGACCGGCTGCTTGCGTCCCGCAAACCGGGACAAATGGTAATGCTGCTCTCGCCTGTCCCCAACCAGAAGGCCCTGCAGGCCAAAATGCTGCTGTCGCCCGTATTCGTCTGGAGAGGAGCGGAAGCAGGGCTGCTCACATCGGCGACAACGAGGCAGTCCGGGTTGGTCAGCGGGCTTGATATCCTCCCGACCGTGCTTTCCTTTTTGCGGGTTCCCCTGCCGGACGGGCTGGCCGGGCATGCCATGAAAAAGGAAGCGGGGAAAGGGATCGGCGAGCTCATCCAAGAGGTGGATCACATTCATCACGTCTACGCCAACCGCAGCTCTGTGCTGTACACCTACGTCATGCTGCAGATCGTCATTTTGGCAGCTGCTGCGGCCGTCTGGTTGTGGGGAAGGGGGAAAGGAGGAGATGGCGTCCAATGGGGGAGAAGGGCGATGCGTCTTGCCCTCCTTTCCATGCTGTGGTTCCCGCTCTTGTTTCTCCTTGAAGGGTTGCTTGGTTGGAGAGTACCGCCCCCAGTCATTCTCGGAGTACTCATCCTGGGCGCGATAGCGGGTGCCTGGCTGATGGAGGAAAGGACGCTCCCGGCAGGGCTCGCGATCGTGACCGGGTTGACAGTCGCCGCGCTGTTGATCGACGGCTGGAATGGCGCCCCGGCCATGCGCCGTTCTTATCTCGGGTACGACCCCGTGATCGGCGCCCGCTTTTACGGATTGGGGAATGAATACGAAGGGGTGCTGATCGGTTGCACAATCCTTTTTGCGGCAGCCATGTATCAGTGGAGCGCTTCACAAGCAGGGGGAAAGGCAACGGGTATTCAGGGGAAGTATGCTACGTGGGTAATCGTGCCCATCTTTCTTCTCGTTCTTGCCTACATGGCAGCTCCTGCCTGGGGAGCAGATGCCGGCGGGTTTCTGGCGGGACTGGTTGGCTTTGCTGTCGTACTGATTCGGCTCCGGGGCTGGCGCCCAGGCAAAAAAAGCCTCCTGCTGCTTGCAGGAGGCATGCTCGGCGGCATTGCGCTGCTGGCATCTGTCAGTCTCTTGTCCAGTCAGCCGCCGACCCATATCACCAGAGTAGCGGGCCAGCTTGTGTCCGGTGATTGGACGGAAGTGATGCATATCGTGGAACGCAAACTGGAGATGAATCTCAGGCTGATTCGGGTATCTGTCTGGAGCCGGGTCTTTGTCGTGTCCTTGCTTGTGTTGGGGCTGCTTGCGCTCCGCAGCGACAGGTATCTGCGGCACTTCGCCAGCGATTACCCGCTTCTAGCCAAAGGCTTTTCCGGCGTAATAGCCGGTTCGCTGGCGGGCTTGCTTTTAAACGACTCGGGCATCATTACGGCAGCCACATGTATCGTATACCTGGTTGTTCCGTCCCTGTACACCGCTTTGCGAGAGTCGGCGGAGGAGCGCTATTCCAGCTCTTAGGAGGGCGCGTCTTCCGTGAGCGTGTCAGCAGGCTAGCTCTCCGAAAGCTCGCTCCACTCTTCGTACAGCTGCTCCAGATCAGCCTGCGCCTGCTCAATCTTGTCGTTGCGCTCCTTGGCCAACACGTGGTCGCTGTAGATTTCCGGGAGGCACAGCTCCTCTTGCCAGGTCTGGATGGCGGCTTCCCGCTCCTGAATCGCCGCCTCGATTTCCTCCAGGCGGCGCTGTTTTTGGCGCTCGCGGCGCTTGGCCTCCTTGTCGCGCTCGTAGTTGGATTTCTCCTGCTGGTCAGCGGAGAGAGCCTGTTTTTTTGCGCTTTGCGCTTGCTGTTCGGCTGCCAGCTCGGCCAGCTCCTGCTTCTTTTCTACATAATAATCGTAGTTGCCGAGATAGCTGGTGACGCCATCCGGGGAGAGCTCCAGAACCCGGGTGGCGATTTTATTGAGGAAGTAGCGGTCGTGGGAGACGAACAGAATCGTTCCCGGATAATCGTACAAGGCGTTTTCCAATACTTCCTTGCTATAAATATCGAGGTGGTTGGTCGGCTCGTCGAAAATCAGGAAATTGGCCTGCTTGAGCATCAGCTTGGCTAACGAAACACGCGCTCGTTCGCCTCCCGACAGATCGGAAATGCGCTTTTGCACGTCGTCGCCGCTGAACAGAAAGTTTCCGAGCAGGGTGCGGACATCTCGCTCCAGCATCAGCGGATAGTCGTTCCAGATTTCATTGAGTACTGTATTTTGGTCATTCAGATTCCGGTGCTCCTGATCGTAGTAACCGATCGAGACATTGCTGCCGAACTGAATGCTGCCAGCGATCGCAGGCAATTGGTCCACGATCGTCTTCAGGAGAGTCGATTTGCCGATTCCGTTGGGACCGACCAAAGCGACGCGCTCCTCCCGCTCCAGCTCAAAGGCGAGATGGCGGGAGAGCACGGCATCCGGGTAGCCGATGCTGACGTTCGACGCTTTCATCACGACGTTGCCGCTCATTTTGGCCACCTCAAAGGAGAAATGGACCGATTTGTTGCTCACGATCGGCTTTTCCATTCGGTCCATCTTTTCCAGTGTCTTTCGCCGGCTCTGGGCCCGTTTTGTCGTTGTCGCACGCGCGATATTGCGGGCGATGAAATCCTCCAGCTTGGCGATTTCCTCCTGCTGCTTGTCGTAGCGCTTCAATTCCTGTTCCAGCCGGGCAGCCTTTTGGTCGAGGAATAGACTGTAGTTTCCTGTATACCGGGTGGCGCGGGTCCGTTCAATCTCGTATACCACGGTAACCAGCTTGTCGAGGAAGTAACGGTCATGGGAGACCACGAGGATGGCGCCCTGGTAATTTTGCAGGTAGCTCTCCAGCCAGGTGAGCGTCTCGATATCCAGGTAGTTGGTCGGCTCGTCCAGCAGCAGGAGCGAAGGGGCCTGCAACAGCAGCTTTGCCAGGGCTAGCCGCGTCTTCTGTCCGCCGCTCAAGGTGTAGATCGGCGTCTGATAGTCCATATCGGCAAACCTGAGTCCGTGCAGCACCCCGCGAATCATCGCCTCATAGCTGTACCCCCCGCGTTCCTTGAACGCTTCGGAGCGGCGGGAATAATCCTCCAGAATCTGCTGGTACCGCTTTTCATCGTCCAGAACAGCCGGATCGCCCATCAGCGCTTCCAGCTTGCGAAGCTCCTGCTCTTCCTTTTGAAAATGGGTGAAAACCGAGAGCATTTCCTCCCAAATGGATCGCTTGGACTCCAGCCCGCCGTTTTGCGCCAGGTAGCCGAGCGTCACGTCCTTCGGGATGCGGACGGTACCGCTGTCGTAGGAGAGCTGTCCGGCCAGGATTTTCATCAGCGTCGACTTTCCGGCTCCGTTGACTCCTACCAGTCCAACGCGCTCTCCTGTTTGAATTTGCAGAGAGATGTCCTGTAAAATGGTCTCAATCCCATAGGTTTTTTGTATATGTTCAGCTTGAAGCAATATCATTGTTCTCACCTCTATATCATACCGTAAACGACCTGCCGGCCTGCAGGACGCAGCATGCTTGATCTTGGCGCTTCTGAAGGCCGCCAAGCATGTTTCTGCTCCTATCTGCTTAAGTGTAGCCTAGAGACCAGAAAGGGACAACCCCGGCCGATGCCAGGAATGGCCGGGAGCAAAAGAGAGGGGGATGGCTCCATGGAGCTTCTCGACCAAAAGAAGGAGCTGCGAAGGCAAATCCTTGCCCAAAGAGCGGCTGTCAGCCCGGAAGAGCGCGGGGAGCGCTCCGGGAGAATGTGCCGCCTGCTGCTTTCCTTTGACAGACTGCGCGGCTGCCGCACTGTCATGGCGTACTATCCATTTCGCGAAGAGCTGGATATTGTGCCGTTTCTGGAGAAAGCTCTCGAGCGCGGGCAGGAAATATGGCTGCCGCTGACGCTGCCCGCGGAGCGGCGAATCGTTCCGTATGTGTACACAGGGCCTGCCATGCTGAAACGGGGGACGTACGGCATTCTCGAGCCCGATCCGGCCCAAGCCGCGGAAGGGAGGCCGGATAGCCTGGAGGCTGTACTCGTTCCCGGCGTCGCTTTTGACCGCAGGGGAGGCCGCATGGGGTATGGAGCGGGCTATTACGACCGTTTTCTGTCCTCCTTATCGCGGCGTCCGCTGTTGATCGGCTGCGCGTTTGACCTGCAGGTGCAGCAGGCGGTGCCGATGGAACCGCACGACATTTCGCTCGATTTTCTTGCGACGGAGTCAGGGGTCACGGAAACAGGCAGGACAGACTCCATGCAAATGTGACCGCTTTGTGTCGAGATTGCGTCATTTGCCCCAGTACTATCTACATGAGAAAAAAAACAGTGTACAATACAGTAGCAAGAACTATTGGAGGAATGGGCTGTGACCAACTGGAAAATAGGTGTAATATCCGCAAGTGATTCCATTGCAATGGGAGAACGCGAAGATGATCGCATCCCAATTATCCGTAAGCTTGCAAAGGAATGGCTGCAGGTCGATGTGTCTGTCTACCGCGCTGTGTCCGATGATATGGAAGATTTGAAGGAAAACATGATCGAGTGTGTGGATCGTGAAAAATGCGATTTGTTGATCGTGACGGGAGGGACGGGCTTGAGCCCGCGAGACGTGACTCCCGAGGTGACAGCGTGGGTCATCGACAGACCGGTTCCGGGACTGGCCGAGGAAATGCGCCGCGCCGGGCTTCAGCAATCCCGCCGCGCGATGCTGACACGTGCAGTAGCCGGAACGAGGGGAAATACCCTGATTATCAACCTGCCAGGCAATCCCAAGGGCGTCGAGATTTGCTTCAACGCCATCGGGGACATGCTGTCGGACGCCTTGCACATCCTGCAGGGAACAGGAGGAGCCAACGAAGATTGGGGAGGATTGGGTTGGTAGAAAAACCAAAATGGAAGGAAGTGCCGGTACGAGAAGCGATTGGCATGATGCTCCCGCACGATATGACGCAGATTCTCCCGGGGGAGTTCAAGGGACGCTTGTTTAAAAAAGGACATGTCGTCACAGAAGCGGATATCGAGCCGCTGCTTTCCATTGGAAAGGAGCATATCTACGTGCTCGAAATGCCGGAAGGGTTTATTCACGAAGAAGAGGCCGGACTGAGGATTGCCCGTGCCGTTTCGGGTGGAGGACTCGTCTTGACGGAGCCTTATGAGGGCAAAGTGTCGATGAAAGCCGAGCATTTGGGGCTGGCCAAGGTGAACGAAGCGGCTGTTCACGCGCTCAATGAGCTGGAAGGCATTGCGTTTTCCACCATTTACGGCGATCAGGTCGTGCAGCCGGGGCATACAGTGGCAGCTACCCGCATCATCCCGTTGATTATGGAAGAAAAGCGAATCCAACGGTTGGAGCAATTGGCACGCCAGTTTCCCGGTTCGATCGTGGAAGTGAAGCCTTTTCAGAAAAAACGTGTAGGACTGGTGACGACAGGTGGCGAGGTCTTCTCGGGCAGGATTTCCGACAAATTCGGTCCCGTCATCCGCTCCAAGGTAGAAGCGCTTGGTTCCGTCGTGGTCGAACAGCGGTTTGCTCCCGATGACAAAGAACTGATTGAACAGGAAATTATTCGTTTTCTTGAGGAGGGAGTCGATCTGATCCTGGTGACGGGCGGCATGTCTGTAGACCCGGACGATCGCACTCCGGGAGCGATCGCGGGAGTCGGCGCCAAGGTCATCCGCTACGGAACGCCAATGCTTCCCGGTTCGATGCTGATGGTAGCCTATAAAGGAGACATACCGATTCTCGGTTTGCCTGGAGCGGTGATGCACGAACCGTTTACTTCATTTGACGTTTTTCTTCCCCGCATCCTGGCCGGGGAAAAAATTGCCGAACAAGACATGACCCGTTTGGGATATGGCGGATTGCGCAAGTGTTAGCTGGTTACACTGACAAATGACAGGAAAAAAGGAGTGAAGTGCATGAGTACGATTGGAATTCCTGGTCTTATTTTAATTTTGGTGCTGGCGCTGGTTTTGTTTGGACCCAAAAAGCTTCCCGAGCTCGGGCGTGCTGTCGGTCACACCTTGAAGGAGTTCAAGAATGCGACCCGCGGTCTGACGAAAGACGATGACGAGGAAGAAGAGGCCAAGCCTAAAGATCAACAGCAGCAGGCAAAAGCAGCTGTCGTCACGGAAAAGGATGCCTTTGACCGCGAGAAATTGGAGCGGGAAATCCGCGAACGTCTGGAACGCGAGCGCCTGGAAAAAGAAATCCGGGAAAAACTGGAGCAGGAGCGCCTGCAAGCAGAGAACGCACAACACAAGGCGTAGCCGGATAAGGTGGTGCCACGTTGGAAGATCGCGAAATGACTGTAGTAGAGCACCTGACTGAGCTCCGTACCCGGATCATTTGGGTGCTGGCAGTATTTTTTGTCGCCTTGATCGTCGGATTCTTTTGTGCCGGTCCGCTGATCGAATACTTGAAGGAGGACCCGATCGCCGAGGGTGTCCCGCTCATCTCCTTGCACCCTTCCGACACGCTGCGCGTCTACATGCAGTTTGCGTTTCTGGTAGGCGTGGTGGCAACAATGCCGGTGGCGCTGTTTCACATCTGGCGATTCGTGTCCCCGGGCCTTCAGGCAAATGAACGAAGGGTGACGCTGTACTTTATCCCGGCCGCGTTTTTCCTGTTTATCGCAGGGGTGCTGTTCGGGTACTATGTCGTCTTTCCGATGATCATGCTGTTTGTGACAGGCATGTCGCTGGGGATGGACGTCAAACCAAATTACGGGATCGGAGAGTACTTCGGGTTTCTGTTTAACCTCGTCATCCCGTTTGGTATTTTGTTTCAGCTGCCGATTGTCGTGATTTTCCTCACGCGGCTGCGGATATTGAATCCGATGCGTCTGGCCAAAGTGCGCAGATTTGCCTACTTTGGACTTTCTGTCGTAGGCATTACTCTGTCGCCGCCGGAAATCGTCAGCGACATTCTGGTCACGGTCCCGCTGCTGCTTCTGTACGAGGTCAGCATTTGGCTCTCCAAGATGGTGTACCGCAAGCAGCTCGCGGAAGAAGAGAAATGGAACGAGGAATACAGCCTGGAAGCTGATGAAGCTGTCCGCTGATTACAGAAAATCTCCTGCCGAATGGCCGGAGATTTTTTTGTCTGGACATACTAAACGGAAACGATTGGGAGGTGGCTTGGGATGTGGAGAACTGCTTGCGCGATGGTGCTGCTGATTGGTCTTTTGACGGGAGGGCCGAGCGCTTTTGCTAAAGAGGCAGGGGCCGGGCTTTCAACTGACTCTGTGAAAATGGCAGTCCCGATGAATCATGCCGGAGACAGTGAGGTCCGAAAAGGTACCGAGACCGCTGACACGTTCGCCGCCGAGCAGGTGGAGCTATTTGATACGGACAAGGAGCGGGTGGTCAAAACCTGGGAGAATACGACCGAGTTTCAAGCGGAGGCCCAAAGTCTGTTAAAAAGTGTCAGCGGGCGTGTTCTCGACCTGCAGCCTGTCCTGTCGCATGCCTTGATCGTCAAAATTCCGCTGGCACCTCCGCAAAAGCTCACTCATAAACAGGCGGAAATCGATGCGATGATCGCAAATATGTTCGTCGTCATGCCGAAGGAGAGCGGTCGCCGTCCCTGGATGATCCTGCATACGAAAGAAGCGGAGACGCTGGTCGTTGAGTTTTCGGGCCAGACCGGCAAGCTGAGAAAGCTGCTTCAGCTGCCGTAGCAGGGGCCCGAGGCTTGCTTGCTAAAAGAAAACGGAAGGGGAAGCAAAGCACAAATCCCGGCCGTCGCAAGGACAGGTCGGGATTTTTTGCGGTATAAAAGCCTTTTGCACTTTGGATGCTACGGTTTCGGGGTTACAAACGCTTGCGTATAGTAATCGGCGATTACCCCGACACCCAGCTGGGTAAAGTTCTTTTCCAGTACGTTCTTCCGGTGACCGGGGCTGTTCATCCAGCTTTCATGGGCTTCGATGGAGTCAGGATAGCCGGCTGCTATGTTTTCGCCAGCCATGCTGTAGGAAAGTCCTGCTTTGTGCAGCCGCTCAAATGGGTCCATCCCGGTAGTGGCGGAGACGTGGTCAAAGAAATCGTGGCTCTCCATATCGCTGCTATGTCCCCGGGCTACCTGAGCGGCTTGCTCATTCCAGTGAAGCTGAGGGAGCTTGTAACGGTAACGGATGACATTTACCAGGTCGAGTATTTGCCTTTCCCTGGCTGCATGGACCTGTCCCTGCTGCTTGATGCTCATGGGCGGAGGGTCAAAATGGGGAGCCGTACCCGAATAAGTCCAGCGCGTTTCGTAAAAACCGCCGCGTATCAGCATCAGCGGATCGATCAGTCGAATCGCCGTTACCTTATCGCTGTTCTGATTGTCCAGATAAAAGATGTGTGGAATGCCGTCCTGGATCGCAAGCGGCCGTTGATTTTTTTGATTGGCAATTTGGACATCGGCCTTTTGGAACCTAAAAGAGACAGTGTTCTGAAGCTTGTATATTCGGCTCAAGGAAGAAAGGCTCGTGCCGATCCCCACCTCGGCCAGCTTTGCCTCCGGAGCGTTGGAATACAGATCGACGACCTTTCCGGCGGCAATCCCCACCTGGAGGTAGCGAGCCGGGTTTTGGTTGTAGATGTACCATTGATAGCCGAGTCCGCTTGGTTCCTGGCGTGCCGGCTGGCCGAGCCGTTTGGTCACCTGAGCGACAGGCATGCCCAGCGTGATGCCAAACAGGCTGTTTGCTGATTGATCAACCGCTCGAGCTGAAGCAGGGACAGATACTGGCGCCAAAGCAGCCTGAGATACGGCCGACGGCTGCGGAGCCCCCTGCGGCTTTTGCGATGACTTGTCCTTCTGCTTGGCGCCAGCTGCTGCCTGCGTAGCCGGAGCTTGTCCAACGAAAGCCGCTGCGTTTGCTTTATCGAGATGGACCGGCTTGTCTGCAAGATATCCGGCCAGCGTTAAAGGGATGTAGGTGGTTTCTTTGTATTCCAGCGCGGCAGGCTGGTGACCGCCTTTTTCCCGATAGTAACCGGGCTTGTCCGGGTCGGTCACTTCCTTTCCGTCCCAGTAAAGCTTCACGGGTTGGACCGAAGCGAGGACGAGGGGCGAGCCAGTCGGGGCCAGGAGACGGCCAACTCCCGCCACTGAGAGGGCGAAAACGCCGATCCAGAGCCATTTGCGCATGTCAGTATTCCTCCTTTAGAGTGGGTCTGATTCTACGTTTTCTCTATTTATATGAGCCGTCCGGATTGATAGAACAGGAAGAGGGATGAGCATGCGGGCAAGGGACAAGCACGGATCAAGAGATTGGAAATTTGTGAGGGAAAATACTTGCAAAGTACATAGGGATTCATTATTATAGGAATTGGGTGTTAGCACTCGATTTAAATGAGTGCTAACAACGAAAAACTTCTTGAACCTACATTTTTGAGGAGGGTGTTTTTTGTGCTGAAGCCATTGGGTGACCGTGTAGTACTCGAACCAATTTCCAAAGAAGAGACGACCGCTAGCGGCATCGTTCTCCCTGACACTGCGAAAGAAAAACCGCAAGAAGGTCGTGTTGTCGCAGTCGGTTCTGGTCGCGTTTCCGACAACGGAGAGCGCATTGCTCTGGAAGTAAAAGAAGGCGACAAGGTTATTTTCTCCAAATACGCCGGCACCGAAGTGAAAGTGGATAACAAAGAATACCTCGTGCTTCGCGAATCCGATATCCTGGCGATCATCGGCTAAGGCTCTTTCACATAAGGCAAGACCGGTACGAACCGTAAACACATAACGCAGGAGGTTGAGTTCTGATGGCAAAACAAATCAAGTTCTCTGAAGATGCTCGCCGCGCGATGCTTCGCGGTGTTGAAACACTGGCAAATGCCGTTAAAGTAACCCTCGGTCCAAAAGGCCGCAACGTGGTTCTGGAGAAAAAATTCGGTTCCCCGCTGATCACCAACGACGGTGTGACGATCGCGAAGGAAATCGAACTGGAAGACGCATACGAAAACATGGGTGCGCAGCTGGTTAAGGAAGTAGCGACCAAAACCAACGATATCGCTGGTGACGGTACTACCACTGCAACCGTTCTGGCTTATGCCATGGTTCGCGAAGGTCTGAAAAACGTAACTGCCGGCGCTAACCCGATGGTAATCCGCCGCGGTATGGAAAAAGCTGTTCGCGCAGCCGTTGAAGAAATCAAATCCATCGCGAAGCCGGTAGAAAGCAAGTCTGCTATCGCGCAAGTAGCAGCTATTTCCGCTGACGACCAGGAAGTCGGCAACCTGATTGCCGAAGCGATGGAAAAAGTGGGCAAAGACGGCGTCATCACCGTTGAAGAGTCCAAAGGCTTCACAACTGAGCTGGATGTAGTAGAAGGTATGCAGTTCGATCGCGGTTATGCTTCTCCGTACATGATCACGGATACCGACAAGATGGAAGCGGTTCTGAACAACCCTTACATCCTGATCACTGACAAGAAAATCTCCAACATCCAAGAGATTCTGCCTGTTCTGGAGCAAGTTGTACAAAGCGGCAAACCGCTCCTGATCATCGCGGAAGACGTAGAAGGCGAAGCGCTGGCTACGCTCGTAGTAAACAAACTGCGCGGTACCTTCACGGCTGTCGCTGTGAAAGCTCCTGGCTTCGGCGACCGCCGCAAAGCAATGCTGGGCGACATCGCTACCCTCACTGGCGGCGAAGTCATCACAGAAGAGCTGGGTCTCGAACTGAAATCCACAAAACTGGAGCAACTCGGCCGCGCTGGCAAAGTTGTCGTTACCAAAGAAAACACCACGATCGTGGAAGGCGAAGGCAACAAGGCTGATATCGATGCACGCGTTGCTCAAATTCGTCAACAAATCGAAGACACCACTTCCGAGTTCGATCGTGAAAAACTGCAAGAGCGCCTGGCAAAACTGGCTGGCGGCGTAGCAGTGATCAAAGTTGGTGCAGCTACCGAAACCGAACTGAAAGAAAAGAAACTCCGCATCGAGGACGCCCTCAACTCCACTCGCGCAGCTGTGGAAGAAGGCATCGTACCTGGCGGTGGTACTACCCTGATCAACGCAATCAGTGCAGTTGAAAAAGTTGTGGCTGAAGGCGAAGAAGCGGTTGGTGTTCAAATCGTTCTGCGCGCTCTGGAAGAGCCGGTTCGCCAAATCGCTGCCAACGCTGGTTTGGAAGGCTCCGTTATCGTTGAGCGCCTGAAAAAAGAACCTGTCGGCATCGGCTTCAACGCTGCTACCGAAGAGTGGGTAAACATGCTCGAAGCAGGTATCGTGGACGCTGCGAAAGTTACTCGCTCCGCACTGTCCAACGCTGCATCCGTATCGGCTATGCTGCTCACTACCGAAGCAGTTGTGGCAGACAAACCGGAAGAAAACAAGGCGCCTGCCGGCATGCCTGACATGGGCGGCATGGGCATGATGTAAGAAACGGCTATCCGTTTCGCAAAGAGACAGACTTACGGGTCTGTCTCTTTTTCTTTTCAACAAAAAAGCTTCTATGGATCTGTTCGATACGAGGGTGCGTGCATGTGCTTGCCAATCTTTTTGTTTGAAGCAAGGAGTTTGTCTATTATATTTTTTGAAAAGTGTAAATATTTATATTGAAAAAATATTTCCTAATTTTATAATAGATTATAAAATAATACTCCAAGATCAAGCGTTCACGAGAAGGGTAGACAAATGGAAAACGTGGAGGAGATTTTCGCGATGAAAAAAGTAGGGGTTTGGCTGTTTTCTCTTTTGCTGGTATTTTTCCTTGCGGCCTGTAGCGGCAGTCCTCCGGCAACGACTTCCGGCGGCGAAGGGGGGACCGCTCAACCTGCGGGTGATTCGCCCAAAGGGGAACAGGTTGAGCTGACCATGTACAGCTGGCGTGCGGAGGACAAAGAAGCGTACAACAAGATCATCGCCCAATTTGAAGCGCAGCATCCAAACATCAAGGTAAAGTTTAAACCGTTCAAGTCAACCGAGTACAACACGATTCTAACCAATACGCTGACATCCGGAACTGGAGTCGATATTTTGCAGCTTCGCCCTTACCAGGGAGCCGCCTCTATTGCGGATGCGGGATACCTGATGCCCCTCGATGATTTGAAAGGGGTAAGCGACATTCCGCAAGCGTACCTCGATGCAGCGCGCGGCAGCGACGGCAAAGTCTATGGTGTACCGTTGTCGATCAATTCGGCTGTCATCTTCTACAACAAAAAGCTGTTTGAGGAGAACGGCCTGGAGGCTCCGCAAACGTGGGACGAGTTTATTCAGGTCTGCAACGCTTTGAAACAGAAGGGCATCATACCGATCGCGCAATCAGGCAAGGCGGCCTATCTCCTGTCCATCACACACAGCGTCTTTGCTCCGAGTTCGATCGGCGGAAACGAGTACATCGAAAAGCTGATCAAGGGTGAAATCAACTTTAAAGACGCCGCATTCATTGACTCGATCAAAAAGATGAAGGAAATGGAACAGTACTTCCCGCAAGATTTCATCGCTCTCGATGACAAGGACGTCCAGGCCTTGTTCTACACCGGCAAGGCGGCCATGTATATCAATGGAAGCTACCGGCTGGAGACGTTCGAAAAGCATAATCCGGATATGCCGCTTGACGTCATTCCTTCGCTGGCAAAGGAAAAGGGAGGGGATACCCCGATTGTCAACTGGGTGGATGGCTCGTACGGAATCTTCAAGTCAACCAAACACCCGGAGGAAGCCAAATTGTTCATGGAGTTCCTTGCTTCCAAAGAGTTCGGGCAATTGTTCAGCGACGAATTGAACAGGTTCAGCGCGATTCCGGGGGTAGTGCCGAAAAATCCGCTCGTTCAAAAAATGACGCAGTTGAGCGAGAAAAGCATGGTTCCGTTCCTGATGCTGGTTCATTTCGGCGACGGGACTCCGACGACAAAGACACTGTTTGAAAATTCTCTTCAAGGGATGTACATCAACAAGCTGACAGTCGACCAGGTGGCTGAAGAGACACAAGCTTCTGCTGATAAATGGTTTAAACCAGCCAAGTAAGCAGGAAGGCTTACGGATTGTTCATCGCAGCGGTACAGTCAGGCCGGCTTGCTTGACTGTACCTTTTTGATGAGTACTGCATAGGAGGAGGTCGAAACCACGTGCCTGAATTGGAAAAAACACTGGAAGCAAAGGGACAAACAACATTCAAACGAAGGACGAACTGGAAAAAGCATCTCGTCCATCTATTTCTGTTGCCGGCCTTGATCTTTTATGTATGGTTTCAGGTGTTCCCGATCTTTTCTGCGTTTTGGAACAGCTTTTACTCCTGGAACGGGATGCAGCGAGGCTCGTTTGCCGGATGGGACAACTTTGTCCGCCTGTTTACGGAGTCTCCGTTTAAAGAGATGTTTTACCGCGGTTTCGGGCATAACGTCATTTTCTTTATCGTAACCGTTATTTCCAAGCTCTTTGTCGCTTTTTTCCTGGCGATGCTGATAAACAGCAAAATCCGCGGAAAAGATTTTTTCAAGGCGGTCATTTTTATGCCCAAGCTTCTGTCCGTTATCGTTGTCGGGTTTTTATTCAGCCTGATTCTGAATCCTACGTACGGGGCGCTCAATACCTTTCTTGCCTTTATCGGGCTGGAGGAATTGGCGAAGCCGTGGCTTGGCAGTCCGGACACGGCTTTGCATACGATCATCCTGGTAAACAGCTGGTACGGCCTCGGATTTGCTGTTTTAATCTTCCTTGCAGGCTTGCAGGCGATTCCCTCGGAAATCTATGACGCCGCCAAGATGGACGGTGCTTCCGGCCTGACTATGCTGCTTAGGATTACGCTGCCAATGGCGATGCCGTCCGTCATGGTCATGACGATTTTGACATTTATCGGGGCATTTGAGACGTTTGAGCTGATTTTTGCCATGCAAGGGTCTCAGGCCGGGCCGTACTATTCTACGGATGTGCTGGCGACGTATTTTTATCGGCTGGCGTTTGGCTCGGTAGAGGGCGGCGAGTCGATCGGACTCGGTTCCGCTCTTGCAGTCGTGCTGTTCTTGATGATCTCCAGCGCAACAGCCGTACTCCTTTTCTTCTTTAAACGAAAGGAATTCGAACAGTAGGAGGGAATTCATGACTACAAAGATCGGGCAAATGGCCAAGTATCTGATACTGCTGCTCTTTTCATTTCTGGCGTTGTACCCCATTTTTTTGATGATTAGCTCGTCATTCAAGTCCAACCTGGAGATTCTCACGTCTCCACTGGCGCTGCCCACGTCGTTTTCGTTTGAAAACTACACGATGGTCTGGGATAAAGTCAACTTTGGAGCGTATATATGGAACAGTGTGTATGTGAGCGGTCTGTCCGTATTCCTGATCATTTTTCTTTCCTCGCTGGCGGCGTTTTATTTGTCCCGGTACAAGTTTCGCTGGAATCCCTACATCCTGTTTTTCTTTATGCTGGGGTTAATGCTTCCGATGAAGCTGGCTATTCTTCCTCTCTACATGATCATGCTCAAGCTGCAACTGCTGGATACGCTCACGTCACTGGTCATCCTGTATGTGGCCGGAGGGATTCCTTTCGCCGTCTTTGTCTTTTACGGCTTTTTCCGTACGCTGCCGACAGAGCTTGATCAATCGGCGCGTCTGGATGGGTGCAATGGCTTTCAGGTGTACTACAAGATCATCCTGCCCCTTATGAAGCCTGCATTGGCTACAGTCGGGATTGTCCACCTGATTGGCGTGTGGAACGATTTCTTCTATCCGCTTATTTTTTTGAAAAGCGAAGAGCTCAGCACTATTCCGTTAGGGGTACTGGCTCTCTTTGGGGAATACGATACAGAGTGGAACATGTTGTTTGCCAGCTTGACAATTTCCTCTCTTCCCATGATCGTAGCGTTTCTGTTTGCGTCCAGGCAGTTTATTGAAGGACTAACTTCGGGGGCGATCAAGTAATGAAGAAACAGTGGATTACCTTTGACCTTGACGGGACGCTGATGCAAAATCCGTTTGGCAAATGGGTGTTTCCCGAAATTAACGAAACGGTTTCCAGATGGGCAAAAGCCTCGATAGATGTGACCAGTGAACTTGTAACGGAGCATAATAGGCGAATGAAATTGGAAAGATACGTAGAGGCCTACGATTGGGATGAAATGCTGGAAGCATATTTGGAGCATCTGAATATAGCAAGGAAACTAAACATTGAAGAGATCGTGATCAATCACTGCGTCAGTCCCAAAATTCACCTGCTTGAGGAAGGCATTCTTACTGTTTTGGGGGAGCTTCGGACTCGGGGCTACTTGGTCGCGGCAGTTACTAACGGTTTTTTCAAGTATCAGTACCCTGTGATGGAGAAGTTGGGACTGGCGGAGTATTTTGACGTTATTGTCACGCCGGAAAGAGCGCGGACAGGGAAGCCGGATCCTGCTATTCTGCGGACTTTGGAAGGAAACGTCATTGCCCATGTGGGCGATCGACTGGATCACGATGTTCAACTCGCCAATCTGTATGGCTGCCAGTCAGTCCTTGTTTATCGCAATCTTCCGGAAGAACTGCAAGCTTTACAGCCATGGCAGAGAGCTGCCCATCAGACAATGCATCAGATTTGCCGGGCCAAATGGCAGGAGGAAGGGTCTGTTGATTTGACTGAATCGCTCCCTGATGTATGCAAACCTAAAGTGGTTATTGGATCTATTAAAGAACTGTTATCGGTGTCGCTTACTCCAGACGTATCCGCTTAAGGGGCGGATACCATTTTTTTACGGTTGCGCAATCCCGCCGAGGGTGGTATGCTTACGTTTGTGTCTCTGAAAGAGAGCTTTTTTCAAGGGGATTAAAAAAAGATAATTTCTTTAGAAAAAATTCTTGATTTTCCGAAGTAGACATGATATAGTTTAAAGGGTCGACACCGATACGGCGTTTGATATCATCAAGACGAAATGCTCTTTGAAAACTGAACAGCGAAGCGTTTTTATCGAAGTAATGCCAGATGTTACGCTGAGGCACTTCAGTATCGAAATGATGCCGGGTGTGACGCTGAAATACTTCGTTCGTGAGCAAATCACAAGCCAAGCAATTTCTTTCTTGAAGTC
>NZ_JAUMSJ010000044.1:0-42335 GCF_037834415.1 Brevibacillus borstelensis
GAACGAAGTATTTCAGCAGTCACAACCGGCATCACTTCGATACTGAAGTGCCTCAGTTTGACAACTGGCATTACTTCGGTAAAAACGCTTCGCTGTTCAGTTTTCAAGGAACATTTTTGAACATCATCGCTTAGAGGCGACTCTTTTAATGTATCACATCGCCCACCAAAAATCAAGTGGTTTATGAAATCTTTTTTTGCATGTGACCACTCAGAAGCGACGTTTCTAAATATAGCATGAACTATACCGATAAGTCAATAGCATTTAAAAAATTTACTTTGACGGAATATATCCGATTTCTCTGCTCTGCTGATCGTCTGTATTTGTACATATCGTTTCGTAAACCAATGCTCGCTGAACCATCTTTTCTATAAGAAGAGGCAGCTCGATTCCGGAGTGGTCTAACGAGGCATGCTCGGCCAATTCATGCAGCTTCCATGGAGCAGGCCTGGTCTCCATCACTTCTATTAAATAACGAACTGATTCTTTTAAGCGGGAAGAGAGAAAAAAGTCCATTGGCAGCAAGATCAGCTCAATCCTCTTTTCCAGCTCCTCGTGGTTGAGCGTCAGTTCTTCGTACAATTTATAAACGGAGGGGTCCAAATTCTTAACCTGCGTCCATATTGCAGATTCCGGCTGCTCCCCTGCCCGAAACACAATCCATTTCGCCCAAACGTACAATGCTTTCAATAAAGCGTGGTAAGCGTCGAGGATCATTCCTTCCTGCAAATAATCCCTTGTTTCCTGGAAGGCATGAAGCAATCGCGAGTATTCTTTGCATAGCATCCGCTTTTGCAATGATTCAGGAAGTCTGTTTAACCGCTGCCGCAATCGACAGATAAAATCATCTTTATCCCATAAAATCTCTCCGCGCTGCAGCCATGTAACCAAATTTTCATCAAGCCCCTGTACAAGACCTTTCTCCAATTCCCATGCGCTTACTTTCTGCTCGAGGATCACTTCCTCTTTCGTCAGCAACTGACGAACTCCCGCTTGATTTTGCTCGCCGTTGACGACTACCAGGTAACCGGCCCGCTCATGAAAGGGAGGGATTTTTACGTGATCGGGCAAGACAAGCACTGCTTGAACTTCCTGCCGTTGTTGAAGCGATTGCAGAAATTGCTTGTGTTCCTCTCTCAGCAAAATACTCCCCCCATTTCCTCTGTAGTTTGACCATATGGATTCTACACGCTCTGTCTGTTTCCTGCTTGTCAACAGACAATTCCTTTGTGTGCTATACTGGAAACCAGGAGGAATGATGATGAAGAAAACTGACCGTCTAAGCAAAATAAAACGAATGCGTTCCTGGGGAAACTGGAGCATGGGACTCGGCATCCTGTCCATGTATACCGGCTACGCTTTTTTTGCGGGATATCTCGATTTTATCCCCTTTCTTGGAACCTTGTTGAAGGGTTCTTACGTATTCATGACTCTTCTTTTAATCATTGGTTTCTTGTTGACGATGGGGGCGACCGTTATGTTTATGATTTCCGGCATGGTCTCGACCTCTGCCCCGCAAGTGGAATGCCCCTCCTGTAAAAAGGTGACGAAGATGCTTGGAAAAGAAGACGCTTGTATGTTTTGTGGACAGCCATTAAAGCTGGACGATGAACAACCTCAACAAAATCACACCTAAGAGCCAGTCCTTCCATACATCGCACATAAAAAACCACCCGTCACAGAAAAGTGAACCAGGTGGTTTTTCGCTTTCCATTTGCCTTTATTTCTTTTCGTTCAAGCTTGCATTCATCGCTTCCCAGATAGCAGGCTGCTCATATCCCCGCCTCCAGGAGGCTACCCCGGCGAGATTGTATTTCTTTACGATCTCGATGCGCTTCTGAACCGATGAAACATCCTCCATCCACATCTTGTACACAGCCCCGTCAGCCGGGTCCTTGTATTGGACGTAGAGCTGGCCGGTCGCTTCATCCGGTTTCGGCGTCAGCTTCCTCTCCTGTACCCATTTCTCTGCTGTCGGCATCGACAACGCTTTTGACGTTACCTTTATGCTGCCGTCCTGCTGTTTTGCTTCTTTCCATAAGCGCGTGTAGAACGGAACGCCGAGCAGCACCTTTTCTGCCGGAACTTCTTCCAATACTCCCTTCAGCCCGTTTTCGGTCCACGGCAGCGACGCGACAGAACCGGCTTTCGGACTGGAAGCCCAGTGCTCGTCATAGGTCATCACGGCCATGTAGTCCACGACCTCGCCCAATGCCTTCCGGTCGTAGAAGCGGGACCACATGTCATTCGTCGATTTGATCGTCACATCCATCGAGACGACCAGTCCTTGCTGATGAAGATAGGGCGTAAGCTCCCGGACGAATTGGACAAGCTTGTCCTTTTCCTCGATATAGACATTTTCAAAGTCGATATTGATTCCGTCCAGATCATACAGGTAAGCGTAGTGAAGGATTTGGGAAATTACCTTGTCACGCTTGTCATAACTGGACAGAATGGCGCGGGTCCAATCCGGATTGAATCCGTTGGTCACAAGGCCCCACACCTGATAGCCCCGCTTGTGAGCCCACTGGACGTACGCGGGGTCAGCCTTGTTCAGCAAAGTTCCTTCCGCGTCGCTTAGTTCAAACCAGGTGGGCGATACGACATTTACGCCCGGCATGCTGCCGATCTCCGCAGTGTTCGGGTTCCGCTTGACGACCTGTTCCCACGTCAGATTGATCTTTTTCCCTCCGGGTGTCCACAAAGCCGGCATGGATTCGGACGGCTGTTCCAATTGCACCTTCCTCACATCGCCCTGCTCGACGACTTTCTTGGGCAAAAAGCCCGCTATCCCGTCAGCGGACATGACCCGGTACCACTCCTCTTCTTCTCCGAGCACATCCACTTCGGCTCCTCCAGGCAGCTCTGCCAGATAAGGAGAGCGATGCGTCGCTTCCAAACGAAGCCGGACCGTCTCTTCATCCTTGACTACATGTGCCTGCTGGATTTCGTACTCGTTTTTCTCTACCCGCAGCACACCGCTTGTTTCATGCCGCGTAAAAGCGTACGGGTACAGCTTTTCCAAAGGGGCCAGCGGAATGTAGCGGTGGCCGCCAATAATGGACACCGGCACCTGCAAATCCACCGGCTTCTTGTTCAAATAGGCGACCAGTTGACCGCTCTGCATGCGGAGCACCTTGTCCTTGGTCGTAATAATCAGCATTTTGGTCGGTTCTTCCCAATGGATGTGCGGGTCGAGGCGTTCCTGAATGAATTCAAACGGCAGCAGGATCTGATCGCCTTCCATTGCGTACAGCTGTTCAACAAACTCGCCTTCGTAGACAATAGGGCGCTCGCTGCCCAGATAAGGCAAAGCATGCTCGTTGGATGGCTTGAGCTCAAAATACCAGTACCCGAACCCGGCAGCCAGAATCAGGAGCATCAGAAAAAGAAGCGGAGCCCTGCGCTTTCGTCTCCTGCGTCGTCTCGCTCGTCTTTCCAAGGCTACTTCCAGGCTCATCGAGTATTCCCTCCGCTCCATCGCTTCTTGTCTTGACCATATGTATAAGCTGTATCCCTATTATCGTAACTTCTCTTCACTCTATTCACAACCTTCGATAAACTGGAAACGTCCGAAACCTTCCTTCAAGAATGACGAGGCAAACGCCAAAAGGTTACATCTCTCGCCATATTTTGAAAATCAATGGCAACAAAAAACACCCTCTCTCCGGGCAAAGCCTGCTGGGAGCAGAAGGTGTTCCTTGAGCGACACATCACTCAATGCGTCTTGTTTTGACAATCTTCGCATACCCCGTATACCTCCATCCGGTGCCCGGTTACACGAAATCCAATGGTTTTTGCGGCCGAAGCCTCGGCATCGCGGAGATAAGGATAGTGGAAATCCCGGATCGCCCCGCACTCCGAACAGATCGCGTGGTAGTGATCCTCCTCCACATTGGCGTCAAATCGGCTGGACGCATCTCCGTAGGTAAGCTCGCGCACCAAGCCCGCATCCTTAAAGACCCGCAGGTTATTGTAAATAGTCGCTACGCTCATATTCGGGAACTTCCCCTCCAGAGCCTTGTAAATCTCGTCTGCTGTCGGGTGGGTCATCGTTTCCAACAAGTAGGATAGAATGGCATGACGCTGAGGTGTCATCCTTACCCCGGTGTTCTTTAGAATTTCAACAGCTTTTTCTACACGCTGTGACATTGCGTTGCACCTCACAGTCTTTCGCACGACGAATGAACATCGTTTGTTGGACTCTCTGATTAGAATTACTTTAAATAAAGTGTACTTCTAATCAAGGAAAACTGTCAATATGCATTCACCGGAAATGAAAGTCCCCGGCCTGCTTGCATTTATGGGCCTAGGTTGTTGCCGTTTTTTTGGCTCTCGGCTTTTTCGCCTTTGCTTTTGTGCCTTCTGTCCCCGCCGCTTTTGCCTTTGCGGCTGGCTTTTTGGCGGCAGCTGCCGTTTTTGCCTTCTCCTTTGTCCGGGACGACTTCGCCTTTTTCTCCTCAGCCTGGGCGTACCTGCACATGTCTTTCAAAGGACAGATACTGCATTGCGGATTACGGGCAGCGCAGACGCGGCGTCCATGCCAGATGAGCCAATGATGGGCATCCGACCATTTTTCTTGGGGAATCCGCTTCATCAGCTGGCGCTCTACCTCGTCAACGTTGTCGCTATTGGCGAGCCCGAGGCGATTCGCAACCCGAAACACGTGGGTGTCGACCGCGATGGCCGGGACTCCGTACGCATTGGACAGGACGACATTGGCAGTTTTTCTGCCGACGCCGGGCAGCGCCTCCAGCTCCGCGTGATTTTGCGGAACCTCGCTGTTGTATTTCTCGTAAAGGATTCGACAGGTCTCCAAGATGTTTTTACTTTTATTTTTATACAAACCGAGCCCTTTTATATGCTCCTCCATTTCCTCCTGGGTCATGTGGAGAAAATCTTCCGGTTTATTGTGTTTTTGGAACAAGGGAGCAGTGATTTCGTTCACCCGTTTATCCGTGCATTGGGCAGACAGGATCGTCGCGATCAACAGTTCAAAAGGCGAGGTGTAGTTCAACTCGCAGTGAGCATCTGGGTAATTTTGGTAGAGCGTCTCCAAAATGTCGTCTATGGGTACTTTGCGTTGTGCCACAGCTTGGGCCTCCTCTCTTTCTATATGTATTATACGCTCTCCGTCAATCTGCCGGGAAAGAGCATCGGGAATGGAGCAAGCTCTCCATCTGGTGTACAATCAAACTGGGAACTTTTTACTTGGGGGGATTTCGATGAAAGTGTTTCTGACGGGCGGGACCGGATTTGTAGGGAAGGGCCTCCTGGAAAAGCTGGCGGCTGACGGCCACGAGGTCGTTTGTCTGGTACGGCCCAGCTCGCAAGAAAAGTGGGGAAAACAGCACCAGGCAACTACAAATATTCGTGCCGCCGCCGGCGATTTGTTCGATCCCGATTCTCTGACCCGGGCGATGGAGGACTGTGATGCCGTTATCCATTTGGTCGGGATTATTCGGGAAAGCAAGCAAAAGGGCAGCACATTTTCCCGGATTCATGTGGAAGGAACCCGCAATGTTTTGCAAGCCGCCGCAAAAGCGGACATCCGCCGCTTTGTTCACATGAGCGCGCTTGGCGCCAGGGCCAACGCGACGAGCGGATACCATCAAAGCAAATACGAAGCAGAACAGCTCGTGCAGAATAGCGGCATCCCTTACGTAATCTTCCGCCCTTCGGTCATCTTCGGGCCAGGCGACGAATTCGTCAACATGCTGGCCGATCTCGTTCGCATGCCAGTGACTCCTGTCATCGGAGACGGCTCCTATCTCCTGCAGCCTGTAGCTCGGAAGACAGTGGCTGACGTGTTTGTCCAGGCCCTTTCCCAAGAATCCGCTGTCGGACGAATATTTGAAACAGGCGGACCGCAGCCGGTCTCGTACGGATCGATTCTCGACGCGATCGGCGAAGCCATCGGCAAGCGTAACGTGCGGAAAATCCACATACCGCTGGGGCTGATGAAGCCAGTCATCAACCTGATGGAGGGCTTTCCCTTCTTTCCGATCACCAACACCCAACTGACGATGCTGCTGGAAGGAAACGCTTGTTCGGACACAGAATCGCTTTATCATGTATTTGACACACCAAAAATCCCGTTTTTGCAGGGGATCAAAGAGTATTTGCGTTGAAGACGGCGAGGCGGGAATTTGGCGCAGCCCGAAAAACCGTTCCCGCCCGGAAGGGAAAATCATCGTCACCACTTGCTCGAATTTGACCCCTTACGGTGGCCGCCATCTACACTCCGTGAACCTTCCTGGTTTCCAGGATTTGCCTGATGTGGTGCAAAGCATGCCCCATGAGCGGCTCAATCCGCTGACGGACGGATACCGTGTGCCCCGAAGACAGGGAAACCGTTCTATCCAGCGCGTCCGGCAGATGTTTCAACAGGCCGCCGATATGGGAGCGAATCGCGCAAAAAAGCTCGACCTCCGCCTGAATGCTGCGATGGGCATAATCCAATCCGGCCGCCCACACGTCCGGGTCATAAGCGTTCCCGTGAAAGACTCTCCCCGGCTCGGCCAAAGCGAATTTCACCATGGCTAGCGAGGTTGCGTCCGAGTCAACCATATGTAAAACAATTTGGCGAATCGACCATTTGCCGGGAGCCCGGGACAAGTCGAGTTCCTGATCGTTCAGGCCTTCCAACGCTTTCCTCAGCCTGGCCGGAGCTTCGTCGTAATAGCGAATGATCTGCTCGTCACTCAGATTCCGCCCGCCCCAGAATGTGATCACATAGCCGTCCGGATCAGTCACACTGAGACGTTCCCAGCCCCATTCCGTTTCCAGCCATTCCGCGTTGCCCTCCATTTGCGCCAGTATCCGATCGCGATATTCGTAAAAGGAAGAGGGAGCGGAAAGATACATGCTCTGTCCGGGTGCGGGTTGGTCAAACACGTCGGTCAAATAGGGAGAGAGGTCTGTCTTCTCTGCCCCCGCCAGCAAGATACGTTCTCCGCCAGGCGCAGTCAAAAATGCCAACTGCTGTTGTCCCTCCACTTCTTCTATGCCAAACCCCATCACTCCGCAGTAAAATTCCAATTGTTCTGTAAATTTTTCGGTTTGCAAGCGCTTGTCAGCTTTCTGGAACATATCAATCACTCCTTTTCAAAAAAATGGCCTCGGGACATATTGTTTTTTCCACAGCAAAGAAAAGGGATGCAAGCTGCTCTGTTTGGAGCAGCCCCATCGGATTTTTCCCTGCAAGCATACAGTGATGCACATCATTTGCAAGCCGAGTTCCAGCAGAATGCTGCTCGGCCAATCGGCTTGGAATAGCGAAATCGGCCGCTCATCTACTCATGCAATTGCAGCTCTTCATGCCCTGTCTCGCGGTTGACGCACCGCGCTACGACAAATAAATAGTCCGACAAACGATTCAAATACTTCACGACGGAGGCGTTTACCTCTTCCTGCTGTGCGACCATCACTGCCTTGCGCTCAGCCCTGCGGACTACAGTGCGGGCTATGTGAAACGCGGCGGCCGCGGGATGACCGCCCGGCAAAATAAAGTTGGTCAGCTGGGGCAAAGCAGCGTCCAGCTTGTCGATTTGCTCCTCCAAAAAGAGCACATCCTCATCCTGAATCGGCCAGCCCACCTGTTTTCCCGCAGGGGTGGCAAGCTCCGCTCCAATATGAAACAGCTTGGTTTGAATGACGTGAAAAACTTGACGAAGCTCCTTCCATTCGTCGCCGGCAGGCAGTAGGGAAAGTGCCAGGCCAATGCTGGAATTGGCTTCGTCACATGTTCCGTACGCTTCTACACGATCCGCAAACTTTGGGACGCGAACGCCAAAAACCAATGACGTTTCGCCCTTGTCGCCTGACTTCGTATATATTTTCACCGTCAATCCCCCATTCTTCTTATTTCCCCGGAAATCGACACGGGGATATCCCGCTTCCACCTTGACCGTTCGCCTGCTTTAAAGCGGTTCGGCGACAACAATCAGCTCGCTGCTGGAAGAATCAAACGGCTTTTTTTCAAAGGAGCCGTAACGTTGCGTCACCTTGAACCCGTTGAGCCGCAGCAAATGGTGCAGCTCAGCGGGAAAAATGTAGCGCAGTGTAAATCGTCCTACCACCCTTTCCAACACAACTCCATTTGGCGCCGTCCGTTCATAGGTCCGAGTAACTTCGGAAAGCTGCTGGAAATGATCGTATCGGGTGTAGTCCCACATCGCCACCTCTTCTCCTGTATCCAGTCGGTAGGTGCCACGCAGCGACATCTTTTCGCTCTCTTCATACAGATGGCTGATTTTGGGTACAAACACATTAAAAACCAGCTTTCCTCCAGGAGCCAGATGCTTTCGGATGCAGGCCAGCGCCTTCATCTGCTCTTGGATATGCAGCAGATGAAGAAAGGAGCGAAACGGGATCATGATCAGCGAAAACGTCTTTTGAAGATCAAAGGAGCGCATGTCTCCCTGAATCAGCCGAAGGCGATCGGCTACACCATGTTTTTCCGCCTTTTCCTGCGCCCGCTTCAGCATCTCGGACGACAAGTCCAGCCCGGTGACAGACAATCCCGCTTCTGCCATCGGTATACTGGTGCGACCGGTCCCGCATGCCAGATCCAGCACCTCGCCCCCGGCCTGCCGAGCCATGTCGAGATAAAACTCCACGTCACCGGCCACGCCGCGTTGGGTCAAATCGTAATAGTCCGCCCAGCGATACATATCACTCATAAAAAGTCACTCCTATGCTTGCAGCTCTTCAGACTGGATATAGGCCAGGACCAGTTTGCCCGTATTCTCCAGCGCTTCCTGGTGTGTTCTCTCATGGGAGTGGGACGCATCCACGCCTGGACCGATCAAGCCGTGAACGATGTCGTATCCGGCTCTCAGTGCCGCGCTGGCGTCCGAATTGTAGTACGGATATATATCGACCTGATAGTTGAGACCCTGTTCCTCAGCCAAGCGCACCAAATGCTTTCTGAGACCGTAGTGGTAAGGGCCGGAAGCATCTTTGGCACAGATGGAGACGCAGTACTCATCCGTCGTCTGTCCGTCTCCGATCGCCCCCATATCGACAGCCAGGTATTCGACCACCTCTGTCAGGATATTGGAGTTGCCCCCGTAGCCGATTTCCTCGTTGTTGCTGATCAGGAAATGCGTCGTATACGGAAGCTCGATGCTGTTTTCCCCGATATGCTTAAGCACCCCGAACAGAACCGCTACGCTCGCCTTGTCGTCGATGTGGCGCGATTTGATAAACCCGCTTTCGGTGACGGTTACGCGCGGTTCAAAGGAGACAAAATTACCTACACTGATGCCGAGCGCGGCCGCATCGTCCTTTGTTTTCACTTTCTCGTCCAGCCTGACTTCCATGTTGCTTTCGGTGCGCTCCGCTTTGCCCGCTTCCCGTCCGTACACATGTACTGATGCCATGGTCGGCAAAATGGTGCCTGTCACAAGGCGGCCACTGTCCGTCTCAATTGTGCAGTGCTCTCCCTCGACAGCATTGAAATTAAACCCTCCGATTAAAGCGAGCTTCAGCCGGCCATTTCCCTTGATTTCTTTTACCATGGCGCCTAACGTATCGACGTGGGCCGTCAGCAGGCGGTGCTTTTGCTTGTTTTTGCCCGGCAGCGTCGCCAGAACCGCTCCCTTGTTGGTCCTCACATAGCTGACGCCCAGCCGTCCCAGTTCCGCTTCGATCCAGGCCATCACTTTGCTCGTATTGCCGGACGGACTTGGCGTGTTGGCCAGCTGACAAAACGTTTCTACCATATATGCAGTGGATAGAGTCATTGTTTGTTCCCCCATTGATTCATGTAGCTTGCACTGAAAAGCGGTTTACGGCCTGTGCAGCTCTTCCTTGATAAAAGCAAGCACCTCTTGGACGTGCCCTTTCACCTTTACTTTGGGCCAGACCTTGGCGATGTTTCCTTCCGCATCGATGACAAACGTGGTCCGTTCGATGCCCATGTACTCGCGCCCGTACATCTTTTTCAGCACCCAGACGCCGTATGCTTCCGCAACCTGATGGTCGGTGTCGGCCAGCAGCGGAAAGGGCAGCTCATGTTTGGAAACGAACTTGTCATGGGATTTTACATCGTCGGGGCTGATTCCCAATACAACCGTATTCAGCTTGGAAAAATCAGGATGATAGTCCCGGAAATTGCATGCCTCTGTCGTACATCCCGGCGTCATGTCCTTCGGATAAAAATAGAGCACCACATTTTTCCCGCGAAAATCAGTGAGGCTCAGCTCCCGATCGTTGCTCGCCTTCAAGGTAAAATCTGGCGCGGCTTGTCCTGCAGCGACCATTGTCGATCCCGTCCTTTCACGAAAACTGCATTCCATGTAGGCTTATTTTACCACAAGCTTACAGTCACTTCATCCGCTTGCGCATTGCGCTTTTGCGCAGAAAACGATAATATGAATGGATAGTAATGATAAAGAAATATAAAATTTGCGTAGGTAGCTGGATGGTGAAGAATGGCGATGAAAGAATTTTTTAACGTAACAGACCCGGAAGCCCTCAAATCCCTTGCTATACCAGAGCGTGTAAAGATTTTGGAATTGTTTGAGGATCTTGAGCCCCGTACGGCCAAGCAGATTGCCACCGAGCTCGGTGAGAACGCCGCCCGTCTTCACTATCATGTGAAGGAACTTGTGCGCGTAGGCTTATTGCAACAGGTAGACACGAGAGTAAAAGGCTCGATCGTGGAAAAGTACTACGAGCCTGTAGCCAAAGTAATTCAAGTGAAGCTGCGGCTGATGATCGAGGAAAACGCGCAGCAGCTGAGCGACATCATGTTCACCCCTTTCCGGACGACGGAAAAGGATCTGGTGCGCACGCTCAACCGGTTTGTAGCCAGCGATGTGGATGTACGCAAGGAGTACAAGGACACGTTCGCTTACAACTTGACTGAATTTTATTTAAGTCAAGAAGAACGAAATCAACTGGTTGGCGAAATTAGCGAGCTGCTCCAAAAGTACAAAGGATTGAAAAACGAAAACGGACGACGGAAGTTTAAGTTCTTTGATGTCTTGTTTCCCGTTACTCCTCCTGACCCTAGCGAGGACGACGAGGACGGCGATTTTGAGGATAACGAGGCATGAAAGAACTCATCTTCGCGTAAGTACGAAACGAACCATTTCAAAACGCGGCAGCATGCAAAACCTCGCAAAGAATGCGAAACCAACACCAAGAAAACCATCCGCTGAGATGGTTTTCTCCATTTTTGACCAAGGAGGCTTACGATGCGTACCATTCTATTCGATTTCGACGGGACTGTAGCGGATACGCTGCCGATGATCTTCAACTCCTTCCGCTCCACCTTTCAGCATTTTCTTCAGCGCCATTACACGGACCAGGAGATTGTCGCGATGTTCGGCCCGCCGGAAATGGGGATTTTGGAAAACATGATTGCCAGCGAGCAGTTGGCGGATGCCGTGATCCATTTTTACGACTACTACACAGCTGAGCATCAGCGCGTGTCCAATCCGCCTGAAATGATCAGGCTGCTCGATCGGCTGAAAAAGGCTGGAATCTCGATGGGGATTGTCACTGGAAAGGGCAGACGAAGCGCAGATATATCTCTCAAGGAGTGGGGGCTGACCCCTTATTTCGACGTGGTGATCGCCGGGGATGAGGTGAGAAATCCGAAGCCCGATCCGGAAGGGATATTCATCGCGATGGAACAGCTTGGCGCAGCGCCCGATCAAACGATCTTTGTCGGAGACAGCAACGCGGACATCATGGCCGGGAAGGCTGCCGGGCTGGTTACGGTGGGCGTCACCTGGCTGCCGGTCACGCAAAAAGCGGGAAGCTTTCAGCCAGAGCCGGATTACCAGTTTACGGATAAGAACGCGTTTGCGGAATGGGTGTTGGAGTTGGGGCGTCAGAGTTGAGACGCCCCTTTCTTGTTTTCTGACCGATGTTTTGACTTGGAGAAATGAAACCGGCTGTCCGGTTCGATTCCAGGCTTGCGTTAATACGCCCGGGCAAACCAGACGGTATGCTGAGCCTCTTTGCCGCAGCAGACGCATGTAGATTTCCGAACAGGCGGCTCGAACGGGATGTTGCGGGAGGTGAACTTAGTCTCTTCCTTTACCTGCGCTTCGCAGGCGTTGTCCCCGCACCAGCCGGCAAGCACCCAGCCCGCGATCCGGTTCTCTTGCTCGGCGACCTCGGCATGCCGCTTCAACTCTTCGAGGGTATCGATCTCCAGATGAGAGTGGGCGTCGCGGAAATCAACTGCGCGCTGGTACATGCTTTGCTGGATTTCCTCAAGCAGGCTTACGACTGCATCTACCGCCCCCGCCAGCGGAGCGGTGATCTTTTCCCCCGTATCCCGGCGAGCCAGGACGACCTGGCCGTTCTCGACATCGCGCGGACCGATTTCCAGACGGATCGGAACGCCGCGCATCTCCCATTCGTTGAATTTCCAGCCGGGCGTCTCCTCGCGCAGATCGGCCCGGACGCGCACGCCTGCCGCTTTCAGCTGGTCAAACAGCGGATCGAACGCTTCCATCACCTTTTCCCGCAGCTTGGGCGGGCCGACCGGAATCATCACGACCTGGGTAGGGGCGACACGCGGCGGTAAGGCAAGCCCCCGATCATCTCCGTGCACCATGATCATTGCGCCGATCAGACGGGTGGAGGTTCCCCATGACGTGGTATGCACATACTTGAATTGATTGTCGCGGTCCAGGTATTTGATCTCGAAGCCTCTGGCAAATTTTTCGCCCAAATAATGCGAGGTGCCGGCCTGCACGGCTTTGCCGTCCTTCATCATCGCCTCGATGGAGTAGGTGTCGACGGCTCCGGCGAATCTTTCGCTCGGCGTCTTCTGCCCCTTCCAGACCGGGATCGCCAGCAGCTCCTCCACGACCTCCGCGTAAATGTCCAGCATTTGCATCGTTTCCTTGCGGGCTTCCCCCTCTGTGGCATGCGCGGTGTGCCCCTCCTGCCATAAAAACTCGGAGGTGCGCAAAAACGGCATCGTCCGTTTTTCCCAGCGGAATACGTTGGCCCACTGATTGATGAGGACCGGCAAATCCCTGTAGCTTTGAATCCACTGGCTGTACATATGGCCGATCATCGTCTCCGATGTGGGCCGCAGGGCGAGACGCTCCTCCAGCTGTTCTCCCGCTGCCTCTGTAACCCAGGGCAATTCCGGGTTAAAGCCTTCTACGTGCTCCTTTTCCTTTTGAAAAAAGGACTCGGGAATCAGCATCGGAAAATAGGCGTTGCGGTGGCCGGTTTCCTTGAACCGCTTGTCCATCGCCTCCTGGATGCGCTCCCACAGCTCGAACCCGTCCGGCTTGAAGACGATACAGCCACGGACAGGGGTATAATCCATCAGATCGGCTTTTTTGATCGTGTCGATGTACCAGCGCGAAAAGTCTTCAGATTGCGGCGTGATTTCCTTCACATACGCTTTTCCTTCTTTCAATGCCTTTCACTCCTTTTTAAAAATGCTTTTGAAAAACGCAAAAAACCCCCATCCCAAAAAGGGACGGGGGAAACTCTCCCGCGGTACCACCCTGATTGACCGCTGCTGCCACAAGCATCTGCGATCCGCTCTAACCCGTTAACGGAGGGAATCCGGCATGGCTCGTCGCCAGCAGCTCCAGGATGGGGAGCAGGTACATTTGTGCATCGACCTTTCAGCCATGGGTCGACTCTCTGCGCCACATTCGCTACCTGCGGGTCCTTTCACAGCCATTGTCGCCTGTTTCTTGGGAAATATGGTAGCAGACCTGACGGGCATTGTCAATTTCTTGCATAAAGGCTGAGTCTCGGCGCCAGCTTAACGTAGAGCGGATAAGCGACTACGGAGACGATGATTCCTTTTATCAGGTTAAACGGCACGATGCCGTACAGGATCAAAGACCATACACTCTCAGCCTGGAATTGCGCGACCAGCTGCTCCAGCGACACCTGATACAGGACCGCATAGGCAGGCAGCAGGAAGTAGGCGTTGGCGACAGCCATGACAGCCGTCATCAATACGGTGCCGAGCGCAAGACCGGCTATGAAGCCCGTTTTTCCCTGCTTCAGGCGCTGCAGCCAAACAGCCGCGACGATGAAGCTGGCGCCGGCCACTACGTTGGCCAGCTCACCGATCAAAAGTCCGTCGGTGTTTTTAAACAGCATGTGCAGCGCATTTTTCATGATTTCGACAATCACGCCGGCCATCGGACCGTAGAGCAAGCCGCCGATCAAGCCAGGCAGCGTGCTGAAATCAAGCTTCAAAAAAGTGGGCATGAGCGGCACCTGAAACTCCAGGTACTGCAAGACAAACGCGACCGCCGCCAGCATGGGAATCGTCACCAGCCGCTGCGTCGCCTGCGATGTGGGAATCGCGGTTCCTTTCATCTGTACCATCTCCTCATTGGTTTCTTCCTTCTTGAGGAATGGCAACAGTATACACCCGGACGTGCCCGTTTCGGTCCCTGCACAGTAAAAAGCCCTGAGGACAGACATCTCCTCAGGGCTTTGGCACGCATGCAAAGACAACGAAACAAACCTGTGCTTTCAAAAAAGGGTACGCGAAACAGAAGGGTCGCTTTCGCCGCATGCTACCCGAGCGCATTCCCCATGCACAAGCAAACAAGCACGCACCGTGTACGTACTGTCGTCATCCTTCTCCCATCCAGACTGTACTGTCGGCCCTGGATTTGCACCAGATCCTGCACTCCTGAATGCTTTGCGCATCGCGGAGGCTCGCGGGCTTACGCGCTGTTTGCGCGATCACCGCCGGTCGGGAATTTCACCCTGCCCCGAAGGAATGTATGTGATTTTACATGGTTATTATACAGTGCCGCGCTCGGATTTGACAATCCTGGAAGTTTTCCCTGCTTCTCAGTCGCGAGCCCCTGCGTGACTCCCCTCTCTTTTGGGAAGCCTTCGGCAAATTTCTGCAATCATCTGCGGAGCAAACATGATCAGCCAGGGGAACATGGCAAGGTAGAACGAAAGCAGTTTTTCCCAGTACTGCACGAGCATACGGAAAGCCTCCCCATAGACGGGAGGGCCGGGAAACAAGCCCGTCACGACCCTGCCCCGCTGTATTTGCGCACGCCCCAGTTCCAGACGATCAGACCGATGCCGAAAAAGACAATCCCGACGACGGGAGTAAAGGCGGCGTAGACGTACCACGTTTCCTTGCGGAGAAAATACGCCGCCGGATACACGCCGACAAAGGCAAAGGGGAGCACGTAGGTAAGCACAAACCGGATCACCTTGTTGTACACGTCGACCGGATAGCGGCCGTACTGCTGAATATTCCAGATCATCGGCGAAATCCCTGTCCGGGAATCGGAGAAAAAGCTGATGGCCGCGATAGCCGTGTAGACTCCGCCGTAGATCAGCATGCCGCTGACGACGAGACCGACAAACAAAAACGGATCGTACCACGTAAATGTCAAATTGAGCCGGATGGCGGCGTAGCCCATGATAATCAAACCGGTTATGACGCCAAAAATCCGGTCCGGCGCGATCGACTCCAGACAGACCTGGGCCAGATTGTGCAACGGCCTGGTCAGGACGCGGTCCATCTCGCCGCGGATGATATACCGTTCATTGAAATCCCAGAAGCCGAAAAACATCGAGAACAGCGCGTACGGGATGAGAAAGAAGCCGTAAATAAAAATGATCTCGTCGCGCGACCAGTCGTTGAGCAGCGGCACATGCTGAAAGACGACGACGATAAACACGAGGTTGATCAGCTCATTGATCAAATTGGAAACGAGCTCTCCAAAAAAATCGGTCCGGTACGCCAGCCTCGTTTTGAAATACTGTCCAAGGTATGTTCCAAAAATACCCAAAATATGCTTGATTTCACCCATTGATTCCTATCCTCCCTGCACGACCAGCTTGGTCTGGGCTTTGCGCCACAGGACGTAGATCGGGATGAGAATGACGACGACCCAGACTGCCTGGAATCCGATCATTTGCCACGCCCGAGACGCCGGTATAGCCCCGGTAAAGATGACGCTGGGATAGTAGTTGATCGCCTGAAACGGCAGATACCCCATCAGCGTTTGCGCCCAGCCGGGGAAAAAGCTGATCGGCAGCACCAGACCGGACAGAAGATCGACCACTACCCGTTTGGCCCGCATCATGCCGTCATTGCGGAAGAGGAAAAAGGTGACAAGGCCGGTCAACAGATTCAACTGCGTATTGATGATAAACGCGAACAGGAGACTGATTAGATACATGCCCCACGCTTCGGACGTGCTCGGGAAATGAAACGGAATGAGCAGGCTGATCAGGAAAATGCCGGGAGCGGCGAAAAAGAGCATGCGGAAAATCCCTTCCCCGAACGCCTGGGCCGTCTTTACCGACAGATAGTTGTAGGGGCGGATCATTTCGATCGCCACTTTTCCCTCCCGGACATCCTGCGCCATCTCCATATCGATGTTGTTGAAATAAAACGCGCGCGACATCCAGGCGACGGCGACATACGCCGTCATCTGTTCCACCGAAAGGCCGCCGAGCTGCTGCTGTCCGCCGTAGATCGCTCCCCAGAGAAAGTAGTAGGCCCCGATGTTGATCGCGTAGATGATGATGCCGCTGTAGTAGTTGACGCGATAGGCAAGCAAGGTCAGAAAGCGGATGCGGATCAGTTCCAGGTAAAGCTTACCCATGGCTGACTACCTCGCTGTCTGTGGAGTAGATGTTGCGAACGATGTCCTCGGTGCTCGCTTCCATGATTTTGACGTCGCTTATGTCGAACGAAGACATCACCGTGGACAAGACGAACGGCAGCATTTCCTGGCTGCGGGCCACCTTTACGCGCATGGCAAAGTCGTTTTCCCGGACAATCTCACAGGGCAGCTCTCCGAGGACAGCCCGCACCTCTTCCGCTGTCGTCCGCTTCTTGAACTGAAAGGCCACTTCCGTCCCATTTCCCCACTTTTCCTTCAGGTTTTCGAGCAATCCGTCAAAAATGAGCTTGCCTTTGTCCATTACCAGCACCCGCTTGCACAGCGCCTCGATGTCGGTCACATCATGCGTGGTCAAAAGGATCGTCATGTGTTCGGTGTCGTTTACATTTCGCAAAAACTCGCGAATCTTTTGCTTGACGAGGACGTCCAGACCGACCGTAGGTTCGTCCAGAAACAAAAGGCGCGGCTTGTGAATCAACGCCGCAGCCACCTCGCAGCGCATCCGCTGGCCAAGGCTCAGCTTGCGCACCGGCTGGCTGACGAACGAACCGATGTCCAGCTCCTCGATCAATCGGTCAAGCCAGCGTTGTCCCTCTGTCTCTTCAACCTTGTAGACGCTTTTCAACAGACGGAAGGACTCCAGCGGCGACAGGTCCCACCAAAGCTGCGAGCGCTGTCCAAACACGACGCCGATGGTCTGCACGTATTCCTCCCGCTGCTTTTGCGGGACATAGCCGTTGATCACGATCTCTCCGCCGCTCGGGTTCAAGATGCCCGTCAGCATTTTGATCGTGGTTGACTTCCCCGCCCCGTTTTCTCCGATCAGAGCGAACATTTCGCCTTCCTCCACGGAGAAGGAAAGGTCGTCGACCGCTTTGACTGTCTTGTATTCCCTGCTGAACAAGTCG
Source organism: Brevibacillus borstelensis (assembly GCF_037834415.1). Taxonomy (GTDB): domain Bacteria; phylum Bacillota; class Bacilli; order Brevibacillales; family Brevibacillaceae; genus Brevibacillus; species Brevibacillus borstelensis_A. Next base: position 17,534 of record NZ_JAUMSJ010000044.1, read on the forward strand.
CGAAACGCGCCGCCCAGACCGGCGCGGGCTTGATGGATACGAAACTCCTTTTGCAAATGGTTGACTTGAATCATAAATGAACCGCCCTTTTTGTGCATGAGAGTAAGATTCCATTGCCTAGTGTAAATGAGCCGGTTGATTTCTGCAAAGATCAATGTGCTGCCAACTGTATCTTCAACATCTAAAGCCTGCGGAGGCTGAAACGGCGCCCACTGCGGCTAGTTCTCGGGGAGGTGAATCACTACGCCTGTTTTGTCATCGGCAGGCTTGAACCGCGGGTAGGCGATACACTCCGGATCGTTTTTTTCCAGCAAGACCAGTTCTTCTGTATACGTTTGGAGCCCTTTTTCCAGAATCGGACGTACTGTTTTCTCCCAGCCGACGCTCCCCTCTCCACGGGCAACCGGCCAGAACAGCCCATCTGTCAAAAGGAGCACTGCCTTCAGGCCGATCCGGTTGATCCTGCCGTATTCCAGATAGTCTCCGCTGAGCGGCTCGCCGTTCAGGACGCCGTATCCACCCGGCGCATTGGCCTGATAGCGATTGTGAACGAGGATGTGACGTACGCTTTCGATTAATTCCGTCCTCGTGATCAGGCCTTGGCGGATGCCTTCCTCCCACTTCTCCATGGCGACTTTCTCCAGATGACTGACCTGCAGATGAGTCAAGACGCGAATCGTATCATCGGCATACACCGCAAAGATCATGCAATCTCCCGTCTGGGCGTAATGCAGGTGGGACTGATCGAGCCTTACTACGGCTGCAGCTGCTCCCCACAAGGCTTCCTTTTGACTCAAATCGACTTCTTCGGAGATCATATGATCGCGAAGACTTTCGTTGGCTGCGAGCAGTACAGACGGCAGATCAGTGTCTCTTCCGATCGTTGCCAGATGATCGCGAACGATCTGCGCGGCCATCGCTCCCCCAGTCTCCCCTGTTCTGCTCACAAACGGTACCAGCGAGGAGACACCGTCAATTACAGCAAATACTTGCTGCCTAGTATTTACCAAAAAGCTGTCTTCATTGTTGCCGCTATAACCGGGTATAGACAACGTTTCAACGTTCATTCGCCCTCTTCCCTTCCGCTCTGGTTTTCACATAGCTGGCCCAAGCCGGAACAAGCCTTTTCAAAGGTTCGCTTGGAAGCTGCCAGGCTGAATTGTATCACTTTTCCAAATACGGTTCCAGTTGCATCTCTGTCGATTACGCCCACCGCCAATTGTGATAAGATGAAGATGGACTTATGGACGAAAAGAGGGAAATGAAAATGAACCGCGAACAATCTGCCCGCCTGCATGAACAGGCGATGGAAGTCATCCTCGGCGGGGTGAACAGCCCCTCCCGCTCTTTCAAAGCTGTCGGCGGAGGCGCTCCTGTCACGATGGAACGCGCGCAAGGCGCCTATTTTTGGGACGTCGACGGAAACCGCTACATAGATTACTTGGCCGCATACGGGCCGATCATTACGGGCCATGCCCATCCGCATATCACAAAAGCCATTTCGGAAGCGGCCGCAAACGGGACGCTGTACGGCACTCCTACTCCTTGGGAAATCAAATTTGCGACCATGATTCGCGAAGCCATCCCGTCCATGGAACGGATTCGCTTCAACAACTCCGGGACGGAGGCGGTGATGACCTGCATCCGCGTGGCTCGCGCCTATACGGGCAGGGTCAAGGTGATTAAATTTGCCGGATGCTACCACGGCCACTCCGACCTCGTGCTGGTCGCAGCGGGCTCCGGCCCATCCACGCTCGGCATTCCGGACAGTGCGGGCATCCCGCAAAGCATCGCAAGCGAAGTGATTACCGTGCCGTTCAACGACACCGAAGCGTTCAGAGAAGCGATCCGCGTCTGGGGAGCGGAGACGGCCTGCGTGCTGGTCGAACCGATCGTCGGCAATTTTGGAATCGTTCCGCCAAAACCGGGCTTTTTGGAAAGCGTAAATGAGATTGCTCACGAAGCAGGCGCCCTCGTGGTCTACGATGAAGTGATTACAGCCTTCCGCTTCTGCTACGGCGGGGCGCAAAACTTGCTCGGCACAGAGCCGGATTTGACTGCGCTCGGGAAAATCATCGGCGGCGGACTTCCCATCGGCGCCTACGGCGGACGTCGCGAGATCATGGAGCAAGTGGCTCCGCTCGGTCCAGCCTACCAAGCCGGGACGATGGCCGGAAACCCAGCCTCCATCCGCGCCGGCATCGCCTGCCTGGAGGTTCTCAAACAACCAGGCGCATACGAGGAATTCGAACGCCTCGGAGCCATGCTTGAGGAAGGGATCCGGCAATCAGCAGACGCTCACGGCATCAAGGTGCAGATCAACCGCGTAAAGGGGGCGCTTGCCGTATACTTTACGGACAAACCGGTATACGACTACGATACGGCCCAGGCTGCGGATGGCGAACGGTTTGCCCGCTTCTTCCGGCTCATGCTGGATGAAGGCATCTGCCTGGCTCCATCCAAGTATGAAGCGTGGTTTGTCACGACCGCCCATACGGAAGCGGATATTCGGGAGACGATCACGGCTGTGGACCGCTCGTTTGCCAAGCTCTAAGAAGTCTAAAGTTTGCGGGTAGCCGAAATGCAAACTTTTACCCCGTCATCATACAGCGCGGCTGCGCTTCGGGAAGAGGCGACAGTATAAGTCCCTTCTGCTGCCCGGAAAGATTTGCTTGAACCTATCGTGGGCTTCTTCCGCATACTAAGCGGGACAGCATACCACAGCAGGAGGGATTTTACGTGTCCAAAGGGGAGAAAACATACCCGCAAGCGCCGGAAAAGACGATGGACCCAAAAATGAGCTCCAAGATGATGGAAGTCGTCGGCTTTCAAAATCCGCGAAAGACGGAACACCACAAGACGCAGGAGCACGACCGCTAATCTTTCAAATCTTCAGCTTAACGCATGCCATCCTTGATGAAGCATGCGTTTTTTTGTGCCCGATCCCGATGATTCACGTGCATAAATATGCATATTTTATCAAGAAAAAACATTTTATCAAATTTAAAACGCTTACATTTACATGATTATCCAAAGCCTGATTGTGTACTCCATTCATTCATGTTATTCTTAGCACTACTATTTTGAAGTTTCCGACTATTAACGAAGGAGGTGGAGGGTCAGTTCGTCTGACCGCAACCATGAGAAACTACCTGCAGAAAGAAGCAATCGAAACCTTTCAAAACTATCACAGGATTGAACACGATAGCTGCGGAATTATTTGTGTCATCGAAAAATCAGGGAGCCCTACGCGAACAAACGTGGATGAAACCATCCGCTCCCTGATTCAAATGGAGCATCGCTCCGGATTTATCGACGGAGAAGGAGACGGGTGCGGAATCCTGACGGACATCCCTCGCGCCCTTTGGTCCTCCTACCTTCAACAGGCGGGGCTTGACGGTGATTTCGCCTACGACAAGCGCTTTGCGGTGGCCCATCTCTTCGTTCCCCAGTCCGGTCACGACCCGCAGGAAGTCCAAAACCGGATCCGTCAGCTGTTTGCCGAGCATTCCATCGACATTCTGCTTGAGCGGGTACAGGAGGTGGACTCTGCCGCTCTCGGGAAAAATGGAAAACGGGACGAACCGCTCTTCTGGCAAGTGGCTTTGTTTCCAAAGGAGGACTTGGCCGGCTACCCGTATGCCCAGCGCCTGTTTGAGCTGCAGATTGCCATCGAAGGTGCCCACCATGTTCACGTCGCTTCCCTCAGTCCCTACACAGCTGCGTACAAGGTGATGGGCGCCGCCTCCATCCTCCCCCGCTATTTCCGCGATTTGGCCGATGATCGATTCGCGTCGTCGGTGACGATCGGACACAATCGCTATTCGACCAACACGCTGTCCAACTTCTTCCGGGTCCAGCCGTTTTCGCTGCTTGGCCACAACGGGGAGATCAACACGATCAGCAAGCTGGAGGAAGAAGCGCTCCTTTTAGGCGTCCCGCTCGTCGAAGGCGGAAGCGACTCCCAGAATGTCAACCGGACGGTGGAAACTTTTATCCACCGCTACGAGCTCAGCTTGTTTGAAGCGATGGAAATTGTCTTCCCTCCAATCCATCACGAAATGAAAAACCTGCCTATTCATCTGCAGGACCTGTACGCCTATCTGCGCCAGGCCTGGGGACATTTTGCCCAGGGACCGGCCGGCATCGTTTCCCGCTATGGAAATGAGTGCTTATTCAGCGTCGACGCGCTAGGCCTGCGTCCGCTGTGGATGGTGGAAAGCGCAGCCTCCTACTACTTCTCCTCTGAGCAGGGAGTCATCCCCGTTCACCAGATGGCAGCCGAGCCGAAATCTTTGGCCCCCGGCGAAAAGGTCGGCATTCTCCTCCATGCGGATCGGGAAGCGGAAGTCGTGCCACACCACAGCCTGCAGCAATTGGTCCATGACCGTTTCACGAACAAGGTAAAAACGGATGGCTGGCGGCAGCACCTCTATTTCGCGTACGAGGCAAACGCCCTCGTTTCCGAGCCTGATGCAGAACCTCCTACCTCTTCGGTGTACAGCGCATTCGGCTGGGATCGGGAGCAAATCCAGCTGGTCGAGCAGATGTCTGCCAACGGCGTCGAGCCGATCCGTTCACTCGGGCATGACGGGCCGCTCGGCGCTCTGTCCAAGGAGCGGCAAAACTTGGCCGATTACCTCAAGGAAAGCGTTGCTGTCGTAACCAATCCGGCGATCGACCGCGACCGGGAAATGGAGCACTTCTCTACCCGCGTCGTCGTCGGCTCACGCGTCCCGCTCTGCTCAAAGCCGGCCGCCGGATTGCGTCTGGAGCTGCCTTCTCCCGTGCTGTTTGAAGGTCAGTCGCTGCAGGCCGCCGCTGAACAGCAGGGCACCTTCTCGCTGGAGCAGGTCATCCATTATCTGAACAACCACCCCTCCAGCATTTCTCTGGTGTCCACCTCTTTTTCGAAAGGAGAGGGGCTGGAAGGCGGTTTGAACCGAATAAAGCAGACGGTTGTGCAAGCCGTACAGGGCGGTGCGGTGCTGGTCGTGCTAGACGATACGGAAACGCATCGGGACGACAAGCTTTGGATCGATCCTCTGCTGGCGGTGGCGGCCGCTGATCAGGCGCTCAAAGCCGTTTTTCTGAAAGACGGAGACAATCTGCGCCGCCGCGCCTCGCTCTTGCTGCGCTCCGGCTCTATCCGCTCGCTGCACGATCTCGCTCTGGCACTCGGCTTTGGCGCGGATGCCGTGTCGCCGTATTTGATGTTCGCCACAGCCTTTGCCAAGGATGGGGTGACATCGGCCACGAACTTGTACAGCGCGTTGAACAAAGGGCTGGAAAAAGTGATTTCCACCATCGGCATCCATGAACTGCGCGGATACGGACGCCTGGTTTCTTCCATCGGTCTGCGCGAGGAACTGGCTTCCGCCCTGTCCATCATCAACTTCTGCGGCTCTGCCGAGTCGGGGCTTTCCTTTGCCGACCTGGAAGAAGACAGCAGCCGCCGCGCGCAGGATTACGCGAGTCAAACAGCCCGGGAAGCCAAGACCTTCCACATCTTCCCGCGCCTGTGGAAGCTGATCGGACAAGTCGCGGCAGGAGACATTCCTTACGCCGACTACGCGCAAAAGCTGGAGGAAAACGAGCGGGAGAACCCGATCGCGATTCGCCATGTAACCGACTTCGCCCTTGACAAGAGCATGCGGCAGGGACAGGATCAGGCGGAAGCGGAACAGGTGGACCTCAGTGTAGGCAGCCATTCCTTGCCGTTCCTGATCTCCTCCATGTCCTTTGGTTCACAAAACGAAACGGCTTTCCGCGCTTATGCGGAAGCAGCGGATCAGCTGAACATGATCAGCATGAACGGGGAAGGCGGCGAGATCAAAGACATGCTCGGCCGTTACCGGAAAACGCGCGGAATCCAGGTTGCTTCCGGCCGCTTCGGCATCAATATCGAGCTGGCCAATGCGGCAGACATCCTGGAAATCAAGATCGGCCAAGGTGCCAAGCCAGGCGAAGGCGGTCACCTGCCAGGCTCCAAGGTAACAGCCAAAATCGCCGCTGCCCGCAATGCGACGATCGGCTCTGACCTGATCTCCCCGTCCAACAATCATGACATTTACTCGATCGAAGATTTGGCGCAGATGATCACCGAACTGAAAACAGCCAATCACGAAGCCAAGGTTTGCGTCAAGGTGCCAATCGTCCCCAACATCGGCACGATTGCCGTCGGGATCGCCAAAGCCGGAGCCGACTTCATCACGCTCTCCGGGTTTGACGGCGGTACGGGAGCGGCCCGCGTCCACGCCTTGCAGCACGTGGGACTTCCCGCCGAGATTGGCGTCAAGGCAGCCCACAACGCACTGCTGGAGGCGGGATTGCGCCACAAGGTGGAGCTGTGGGCAGACGGAGGCGTGAAAAGCGCCGCCGATGTCGTCAAGCTGATGCTGCTCGGGGCAAACCGCATCGGGTTCGGTACGCTGGCCATGATCGCGGTAGGCTGCACGACCTGCCGAGGCTGCCACCTTGATACTTGCCATGTCGGGATCGCCACGCAGATCGACTCGCCCGAAGAAGCGCACGAAAAGGGACTGCGCCGCTTTGTTCCGCGTCAGTTCGATATGGCGGTGGGTGGCCTGAAAAACTTCTTTACCCTGTTTGGCGAAGAAGTGCGCCGGATTACAGCGGCGCTCGGCTTTACCCGGACACAGGATCTGGTCGGACGCTCCGACCTGTTGGTGCAAAGCCGTCTTCTGGAGAGGATCGATCTTGCTTCTTTGCTTGCGCTCCATCCGCGGTACGGCATTGTCGCAAGCGTCCAAGAGGTCCAGGAAGACAGCCGCGTGCTGGTGGCGGCCGGCGCAGTCGCAGGAGAGACCCGGGATCGCTATTATCAGGCGGATCTCCCCATCCAGGAGACCTTTAGCAGCATTCTCTCGGGCGAACGCGTCCTCGGAAGCCGCTGGTCCGGCGCGCGGGTAAAGGAGCATCTGGACGGAAGCTACGCCTCTCTGCCGGAAGTCTCGCTGCACTTTACCCACGGCAGCGTTCCGGGCAACGGGCTGGCCGCCTACAATGCGCAGGGCGTCAACATTCGCGTCCAGGGAGGCGCACAGGACGGGGTAGGCAAAACCGGATTTGGCGGACGCGTCTCGATCCTCAAGGCGAAGGGAATGAACGGCGCTTACATCAACGGCTCTGTCGGCAAAAGCTTCTGCTACGGGGCGCAAAAAGGGCTTTTTATCGTCCAGGGCAACGCCGACTCCCGCGCTTGCATCCGCCTTTCCGGCGCCGATGTCGTCTTTGGCGGCGAGATCACGCAGCCGATCAACGACCAGCTGGGAGGCATCGGAGCTCGCGCCAACCTGAAGGGCTTTGCCTTTGAATACATGACAAACGGCCGCGCTGTCGTGCTCGGCGATCCAGGGCCGTGGATCTGCGCAGGGATGACCGGCGGCGTCATTTACGTGCGACTTCAGCCAGAGCTCGGCTTTGACCGCGCCGCGCTGGAGCGCCGCATCGCCAAGGGAGCAAAGGTATTTTTGTACCAGCTCGACGATACCGGAAAGAACGACGTCCAAGAGCTGCTTTCCGCTTACAAGGAAGAGCTGCTCGCCGTGGAGCAATACGAAACAGCCAGCCGCATTCAAAAGCTGATCGAGAATCCGGCCGACCACTTCCTGATGATCTCTCCGAAAAAAGAGCAGGCCGATCCGTCTGTCTCGACAGAGTAAAGCAGTCCCACGCAAGCCTTTATTCCCAACTCTTCCCCACCAGGGAAGGGTTCTTCTTTTTTACACATATCAACATCCATTTATATTGTCAATAATAGTCAAAGATTGTACAATAGAAGAAAAGACACCGCCACATCCGGCCGCCTTGTCACAAAAGTGCCCCAGAATCAGCCATGCGCGTTTATCCTCCTGGATTGATGAATACACCATGACCTCTTCGCACAGGGACGTTTTTCACAGAAAAAATGAAACCGACGTCCTGTTAAATCGTAAAAGCAGGTAATGGGCACAATAGTTGGATGTTTGATTCATGGTACATTTATTTGAGAAAATGAGGAGTGATCACTTCATGCTGTTGTTTCACCCCATGGATTTCCTGATTTTCATTGCTTTCGGTCTTTCGCTCTGGGCCCAGTTCCGCGTGAAGGGGACCTTTAACCGCTTTGCGGATGTGCCCGCTTCCTCCGGTCTCACCGGGGCCGAGGCAGCCCGCAGAATGCTGGACGCGAACGGCTTGACCAATGTCCCTGTTGAACACATTCCCGGTACGCTGACTGACCATTACGACCCGATTTCCCGCGTCGTTCGCCTGTCCGATCCGGTATATATGGGCAATTCGATTTCCGCGATTTCGGTAGCCTGCCACGAGGTAGGCCACGCAGTCCAACATAAAGTGTCCTATCCGATGCTGGTGGCCCGCCACCGCATTTTCCCGATCGTCAACCTGGTATCCGGCGTTGCTCCGTTTATGCTGTTGGCCGGCTTCTTATTCCAGGCTGCCAATCTGATACTCCTGGGGATTCTCTTCTTCTCCGCGGCGGTTGCCTTCCAGCTGATCACACTGCCGGTCGAGTTCAACGCCAGCAGCCGCGCGAAAACGATGATGGTGAAAATGGGCTTCATCCGCAACAACGAAGAAGGCGGCGTCAACAAGGTTCTCGGTGCCGCAGCCCTCACCTATGTGGCGGCTGCCCTGATCTCCGTGCTGGAGCTGATCAAGTACATCATGATCTTTACCAACACACGGGAGGAATAACAGGCTCGCTGACGCGTCCTGCTTTGATTGAAAGGAATATCCACGCGAGGTACAGCTCCCTTTTCGGGACTGTACCTTTTTCGTTCCCAATTTGTTAGGATAGGTTTGGAAGGAGGGGAAGCAAAATGGTTATCGGAATTATCGGATTAGGGAATATGGGACAGATGCTCGTCAAAGGCTTGTGCAGGAGCCGGGCCGTTTCCCCCGGCGACATCGTCGTCTTCAACCGCAGCCGGGAAAAGGCAGCCGATCTGCAGCAAAGCTTTCCGGTTCAACTCGCCGATTCCGCCCAGGAGACAGTCGATCGGGCAGACATGCTGTTTATCTGTACCAAGCCTCTGGACGTACTGCCTGTACTTCGGGAGTTGACCCTCCCCTCCAGGCTGCATCTCGTCTCTGTAGCGGCAGGCGTCAGTGTGCAAGACCTGGAGACGATACATAGCGGCCCCGTGAGCAAGGTGATTCCGACTGTCACCTCGGAAGAGCTGCGCGGCGTTTCGCTGCTCGTAAACAGCAGCCGGGTAAGCGAGAGGCAACGGAAAAGCTTGCAGCTGCTCCTCGGCGCGCTTGGAACAGTTGAGGAAGTTACGGAGGAAAGCGTCGAAACCGCCACGATCCTGACCAGCAGCGCTCCCGGCTTGATCGCGGGCATATTGGAAGCGTTCGCCCAGGCCGCAGTCCGTACATCCCCTGAGCTTGGGATCGATACCGCCCGGCGGATGCTTGTGGAAACATTGGCAGGCACCTCCAGGCTGCTGGAAAACCAGCAAATGGGATTTGACCAGATGATGGAAAAGGTCGCGACCAAAGGCGGCATCACCGAGGAAGGGCTGGCTGTATTGGGCCGGGCGCTGCCGCAAGCTTTTGACGAGCTTTTCTCCATGACTGGCGAAAAGCACGCGTTGTTAAAGCAGAAGGTACAAAAACAGATTAACGACAACAAAGGAGACCTGACATGAAAATCGGATGGATTGGACTCGGCAATATGGGCATTCCGATGGCGAGCAACTTGCTCGCGGCCGGGTATGACGTTTACGTATGGAACCGCACTCCCGAAAAGGCAGAGCCGCTCACCAGCCTCGGCGCCGTCTTTGCCGGCTCGATCGAGAAAGCAGTGGAAAGCTGCGACATCATTTTTACGATGGTGAGTGACGACGATGCCGTCAAATCCGTTTACACGGGACCAGGGGGATTGCTGTCCACCGCCGATGTCCGGGGCAAGCTGGCAGTGGATATGAGCACGGTTTCCCGGGAGACCTCACGATTTCTCGCGGATCAATGCCAGCGGGTCGGGATGCGTTTTGTGGACGCGCCCGTTTCCGGCAGCGTGGGGCCGGCGAAGGAAGGACAGCTGGTCATCATGGCAGGCGGAGAGCGGCAGGATTTTGCACAAGTGAAGCCGCTCTTGGACAAGCTGGGTAAGGTGGCGCTTCATCTCGGGCCGAACGGGGCGGGGACCTCCGCGAAGCTGGCGATTAACCTGCTCTTGGGCATTACTGTCCAGGGCGTGGCGGAAACGCTGTTGTTCGCCCGCAGCATGGGCATCACTGCCGAACAAATGCTGACGATCATCTCCGAAAGCGCTGTCGGTACGCCGCTGATCCGCGGCAAGGCTGCTTCCATCCTGGCCGACGACTATCCGGCTGCTTTCGCCTTAAAGCACATGGCCAAGGATTTGCGTCTGGCTCGTGAAGCGGGCGTCTCCTCCCCTCTGGCGGAGTCGGCAGCGGCCAGCTATCGGACAGCACTGGAAGAGGGATTGGGCGATCTCGATTTGACGGCCATCCTCCGTTTTCTCGATCCGGAAAAAAAATAATGGCCCTTGATGACAATGGCCGGAAAAATCGTTCATTCAATTCAAAACGCTGGAAATAATAAGCATGAGAACGCAGAAAAAGAAAACGGCGACAAAGGAACAGCCAAAGACTCTCAGCCATTTGGGCATGGAGCTGATATCCACCGGTTGGGGGGGCCCCCAGCTTCTGCTCTCTGCGCCTGTTACTAGAAGGGATCTATAGGCGGATCAGCAAGCGGAAGGTTGTTTACAGGCTGAGTCTCGTGAATGTTGTTCTTTTCCGTCATCCATACACTCTCCCCTGGGAAAGCCGGGGCAAACGCCCCAGTTTTCCTATTCTTTTACTTCGTTTCCGCCCGGGCAGAAAGCTGTCCGTTTCGCCGAAGCGCCATACCGACAACAGCCGATATGCCGAGCAGGGCAAAAGCGAGTATATAAACGGCGCGGACTCCGGCCAAATCGGCAACTCCCCCCATGATCAACACGGACAAACCAAAGGTGACCGAATCCAATGTTCCCTTGGCCGAGAGCACCAGCGGCAGCGAGTCGGCGGGAGACTCCTCCTGAATCATTGTCTGTTTGGCGACCTGCTGCAGCTGGTAAAAAGGACCGAGCGCAAAGGACAACACTAGCGCGCTCCACGTCCACGAGCTTACACCGAACAACAGCGTGATCATTCCGGAGAACAGTGTGCCTGCCAGAACAGCCGTCAGGAGCCGCGAGCGAATTCTGTCAGCGACAGCCAGCACCACTGCTCCACCCGCGACTGAGCCAAGCATGTAAGCGGCGTTGATGTATCCCCACCATTCCTCGCCTTGTCCCAATACCGTGTGAACGTAAGGAAGCAGGATAGCGGCCATCCAGACCGCACCCGAGAGGCCCTCCAGCACTTCCATCTGCACGAGCAGCCGCAGCGGGCGCCGGTTCCTGATCAAGCGCCAGCCGGTCGTCCACGACTGGGGTGCCTTGTCCTGATCAGCGCCTGTAGGCGCGTTATCCATTGTTTCCGTGTCATTTCTGCCACTTTCCACCGCTTGCTTTCCCCGCCTTTTTCCAAGCGGCCAAACCGCAATTGTAGCCACCACATAGGCAAAAAACGTTCCCCACAGCACATCGGCATATCCCAGCAAGGCCACCAGCAATCCGCCCGCTGCCCAACCGGCGAACTGGAGCGTCTGGTCCGAGGTCGCCATCAGTCCGTTTGCCCTTACCAGGCCATCGCGCGGCACCAGCGACGGCACCAGGGCATTGCGCGCAGGCGTGGCCCATCCGTCCAAGAAGGCGTTGGCAAAGACAAAGAAAAAAACAAGAATCAATTTTCCCGTGCCGAGCTGCTGGTCTAAAGCACTGGCATAAGCGAGAAACAGGGCGAACAGGCCAAGCAAGACCGTTTTCAATGCCTGCGAGGCGATCAAGGCCCCGGCAAGCGTAACCCGTCTAAACAGCAGCGGCGCCATCAGTCCGCTGATCGTTTGGGCAGCCACAAAAAGGATCGGAACAACGCCCGTGTAAAATGCGGATTCGGTCGAGACGTACACGGCTGATACGACAGCGACAACATAAAACACATCGCCAAGATTGGCCAAGGACTGCCCGGAAAACAGCAGCCAATACCGTTTTGTGAACATGACAAATAAACCTCCTGTCGGTCTGCCAAACAAATGATGAGCAGCAATGCTTCTGTTTGGGTGAATCGGCCGACAAGAGGTTTACAATGGAGGGATGCCCCTTTCACGAACTGTGTTATGTACATCAATCTTACTTGATCAGGTCCCTTCCTGCAAGACTTCCTTTTTCCGGAAAAAGCTGAAGTATACCCAGCCCGCGTTGATGAGCAAAAACGCACTGGTCATCCAAAATACGCCGTTGATGCTTACATAGCCTGCCATAAAACCGCCGATCATCGGGCCCAGCATGCTGCCGATACTGACGAAGCTGTTGTTGTACCCGTACACCCGGCTTACCATATGAGTCGGGGTGGCACGACGGAGCAGCGCATTGACCGATGGGAGCAGTCCTCCGAGCGACAAGCCCAAAAGGAAGCGCAGCACCACCAGCTGCCATACAGCGGTGACAAAGCCTTGGGGGATAAACAATAGACCAGCGGCGAGCAAACATCCCAGAAGCACTTTTTGCGAGCCGAACCGGTCCCCAAAACGGCCAAGCCGCGGAGCAGCCAGCACGTTTGCCGTTCCCATCGCCGCTTGGACGATCCCGGCCCAAAGCGCAACGTTACCCGCGCTTCCCAAGAGGATACCGATATAGACCGGCAGGATGGGAATGATGCTGAAGAGAGCAAACTGGATCATGACCGTCACAAAAAACAGAACAGGGAGCTTCTTGGAAGAAAAAATCATCCGAAAGTCGTCGCGCAGACTAGTCCTCTCCTTTTCTCCCGGCGGAACAAACGTCTCTTTTACCGTAAAGGTGATGACGAGGGTAGCCAGTAAAAGCAGGCAGCCTGTGACGACAAAAATCATCCGAAAACCGATCCGCGGTTCCAAGAGCCCGCCAAACAGCGGTCCCATAATCGAACCCGCCGTAATGAAGGACTGCAGAAGGCCTTGGGCCCAGCCGATCTGTTCCTTCGGCGTCGAAGAAGCGACAAGGGCGGTACTGGCCGGGATTATACCGCCGACCATCCCGTTCAACAGCCTGAGACCCAACAGCATCCACAGGGAGTTGGCAAACCCGGTCGCAGCGATAATGACGGACATAAAATAACCGGAGCGTAAAATCATGATTTTGCGCCCGTACTTGTCAGCCAAATTGCCCCAGATCGGGGAGACCAGACCAGCCGTCAAAAAGTTGGCGCCAAAGATGACTCCTGCCCAGGCTGTCACCTCATGAGGATCCTCGACGCCAAAATCCTGTTGGATGTACAAGGGCAGAAACGGCATGATCATGCTCATCCCCATCATCACGACAAAAAGAGCTCCGCACAGTACGTACAAGTTGCGTCGCCACGCTTCCATTGGCGCTCTCTCCCTCCTTTATTGCAAGGCCGGCTGCTGTTCGCCGGAAGTTCCCAAATCCTGCACATTCCACAGGTTGTGATACACGCCTTTTTGTTCCAGCAGCTCTTCGTGGCGGCCCTGCTCCACTATTCTTCCTTCTTTCATGACGACAATCTTGTCTGCATGGGTGATCGTCGACAGTCTGTGCGCAACGATGATCGTCGTCCGCCCGTGGGTCAGGCGGGCGAGCGACTCCTGAATCATGTGCTCCGACTCCAGATCGAGCGCCGACGTCGCCTCATCCAATATGAGAATGCCCGGGTCGCGCAAAAAGACGCGGGCAATCGCGATTCGCTGCTTTTGTCCGCCGGACAGCTTAACTCCGCGCTCGCCAAGCTCCGTGTCATAGCCCTCCGGCAATTCCATGATAAAGTCGTGCGCATTGGCCGCTTTGGCCGCTTCGATCACAGCTTGCTCAGTCGCATCCGGATTGCCCATCATGATATTGACGCGTGCCGATTCGCTAAACAAAATATTGTCCTGCAGCACCATGCCGATGTGGCCGCGCAGGTTTTGCTGCTTGATGTCCCGAATGTCGACGCCATCAACGGTGATGCGTCCTTCCGTTACGTCCCAAAAGCGGGGCAAGAGGCTGATCAAAGAGGATTTGCCTCCCCCTGACATGCCGACGATGGCGACCGTCTCGCCCGGTTGTATCGTCAGGTTTATCTTTTCCAGCACCAGAGGTCCCTCATCCCGATAGCGAAACGAGACGTCTTCAAAGCGGACCTCGCCGCGGATTCGGCCCGTTTCCGGATCGACAGGGAGTACGCCTGCGTCAGGTTTGTCGGTAATATCATACGACTCATCGATAAATTCAAACATCCGGTCCATCGAAGCCACGGCCTGCGTCAACGTCGTCGAGGAGTTTACCAGACGCCGGAGCGGCGTATAGAGGCGGTCCAGGTATGCGTAAAAGGCAACCAGCGTCCCGATCGACATCGTGCCGTTGATGACCTGATAGCCGGCATAAGAAATCACGAGCAGCGGGGCGATGTCCGTAATCGTGTTGACGACGGCGAACGTATTCGCATTCCAGCGTGTCAGAGCCAGCGCTTTCGTCAAAAAATGATTGTTTTCCTTGGCGAACTGCTTGTTCTCATGCTCTTCGAGAGCAAAGCTGCGGATCATCGACATCCCGTTGACCCGCTCGTGCAAATGTCCCTGCAGATGGGCCAGCGCTGCCGATCGCTCCCGCGTCAGCTGGCGCAGCCGCTTGTAAAAATACTTAACGGAGAAGCCGTACAGCGGGAAAACGAGAATAGACACAACCGTAAGCTCCGCGTCCATGTACATCATCACCGTCAGAGTCATTCCGATGGTGATCAGGTCCAGCCACAGGTTCATTAACCCTGTATCGATAAAGCTCTTGGTCGACTCCACGTCGTTGATCACCCTCGAGATGACCTCGCCTGTCTTGTGATTGTTGTAGTAGCGCATCGACAGACGCTGCAGGTGGTCGAACAGCTGATTGCGGATGTCAAACAAAATGCGGCTGGACACCCACTGGGCAAAGTACTGACGATAGTATTCTACGGGGGCCCTGATTACAGTAAAAACGAAAAACGCTCCGGCCATCAGCCAAAACAGCTGGGTCAGCTTTTCTGACTGAGGCATCGGACTCGGCAAGAGATCGTCGATAACGTACTTGATGATCAAGGGCAATAGCAACGGTATGGAAAACTTGATAATGCCGATAAAGATCGTGCCGATGATTTGCTTGGCATACGGCTTTACATATTTCATGTAGCGACGGATACTCAAAGCCCGCTCCCCCTTTTACACGCTCCGTCTAATCAACTTCTTTCTTGATTTTATTCTCGCCATTCATATAAAACCAGGAAGTGACCGCCAAACAAGGAAATCCCTCCCCCGTCAATCGGGAAAGGGATTATTCCTCGTCCTCACGCACCAACAGGTAACGCTCGTACCAGCGTTGGACAAATCCGTTTTGAAAAGGGCCTCGTCTCAGACGAACCCATTCCAGCACTTCCCGCAATGCGCTTTGTACGCGCTCGACGACCACAGGAGGGTAATTCATCTGCTTGCCGTGCAAGAGAAATTCCTCTTCGTCGAGGATCGTGTAGGTCATATCGGGAAACACCTTTACGTCAAGATCGTAATCAATGTAACTCAAGAGAGTCCCCTTCAGACTGAACGGGGAACCGATGTTGCAATAGTAGTAAATGCCATCGTCCCGAATCATGGCGATGGTATTAAACCACTGTCCGCGACCAAAGGTGCAGATTGCCGGTTCACGCGTACGCCACTCCCGGCCGTCAGACTCTGTCACTTTTACTCGGTCGTTGCCGCCAATCACTACTGCATCGCTGGTGTGGATGAGTGTCGTCTTATCCCAGATACGATGCAGGGAGTGGTCGTGTTTAAAGCTTTCAATGCGGATAATGGAGCCTGGAGCTGGCGACATGACCCTCCCCTTTCTTCTCTTCTCTATCTGAATGGGGACAGTCTCCCTTAAGAAGAGAGCTTTTTGGAAAGTGTAACATATTTTTGCATCTCATAGCCAAGCGAATGATAAAAAGGGAGTACTTCCGGATTGGCTTGATTTACCATGATCAGAACGCGATTGACGCCTCGCTGTCTAAAGCGCTGTTCGATCGCCTCCACCAATTTCCGGCCGATACCTCCACCCTGCAAGCGGGGGAGAACAGCCAAACGGTAAAAATAAGCCCGTGTCCCGTCAATGGTTCCGACAACCACGCCGACCACTTCACCCTCTTGCTCTGCCACCATCACCAGATCGCTGTCCCATGCAAGCTGTTTGGCCAGGTCATTCAGCGATTCTGCTTCTTGTTCCTCCAAACCGGTTTCCTGCCAAATGCGAGTAATTGCGGAATAGTCACCGAGCCGAAACGGACGAATCAGCATAAGTTGCCTCCTTCGATGCCTTCTTTTTCTATTGTACACCAAAAAGGACAAGTTTGTCTCCGTACGAAGATGCAAAAGAGGGGTGGAGGCTGATAGCCTGCCGTCCCCTCCAAAAATTTTCGCAATCACGTAAGCAGAGAAATGCCTCCATCGACAATCAGGGTTTGTCCGCGAACCATCGAGGCTTTGTCGGAGAGCAGGAACATCACCGCATTGGCCAAATCCTCCGGCTCCACGATCCGTCCCGCTGGCGTGCGTGCCGCAGAACTCGCGAGCAACTCCTCCCGATTCGGAAAATGGCGCAGCGCGTCCGTATCGACCGCACCGCCCGACACTGCATTTACAACGATATTGTGCGGAGCAAGTTCAACCGCGAGATAACGGGTAAGCGCTTCGACTGCCGCTTTGGATACGCCAACAGAGGTGTAGTTGTCCAGAACGCGGATCGAGCCCAAGCTGGACAAGCTGACGATCTTTCCACCTTCGCCAGTCTTGATCATCAGCTTCGCCGCTTCCTGCGCGCAGAACAAAAGCGCCTTGCTGTTGATATCCATCGTCCAGTCCCAGTGGCTTTCCTCCAGCTCCATCAGAGGTCGAAGCACTCCCGAGGCCGCGTTGTTGACGAGTACATCCAGACGGCCGAATTCGCGGTCGATTTCCGCAAACAGCTCTCTGATTTTTTCCACATCTCCCACATTGGCTTTCACCAGATGGACACGGGCTCCTTTCGCCTCCAGCTCGGCTGCCGCTTCACGGGCAGCGGAACGGTTGCGCAAATAGTTCAGCACGAGGTCATAGCCCTGCTCCGCCAGCTGCATCGCGATCGCTTTGCCAATCCCGCGGGTTCCCCCTGTTACGAGCGCCACTTTTTTTATTGTATTCATAAGTTGCCCTCCTACTACACCAACTATTAATATCAGGTACTAAGCATTTCGTCATTTATTATACATCTCCGCCTTGGCAATTGCTACCCGCGAAATGACACAAGCGAAAAGCCTCAAACCTGTCCGGGATGGAAATGAGTAAGGCCAGCCATACTATCAGGAGAACGGTTTGCACGGAAAGGAGACTCTATTTCTATGTATATTGGCCGTGAATTGTCCGAATTGACCATGACATCGCTGGACGACTGGGAGCTGAATGAATTGCTGTACTATCACCACGCCATGTCGCAGTTGGCCGCTTATCTGAACGCGGAGGGAACCTCCATGCACGCCAAAATCATCAAAGAACTGGAATCCAGAGGTCCTGTCGGCGGAGACGGCGGAGGCTGGGACCATTCTTCCGCCCCTATATACGACTAAAGGAAGGGAGTGCCATTTTTCGTGAAAACCAAGAACCGCCAGCTTGGAACCATTATCACTATCGTTGCTTTTAGCCTGGCAGCCATGATCGGTCTTATTTTTATGTTTTGGGTCTGAGCCTGTCCCCAGCGCTTGGCTGATCTGGTGTATGACGGCAAAAAAAACAAGGCCGGAGAACTTCTGGCCAGCAACTTGATTTAGGTTTGAAAACGGGCAATCTGCTCCCGCAGATGGGCTGCCATTTTTTCCAATTCGACTGCGGACGAAGCGATTTCCTCCATAGACGCCAGCTGCTCCTCTGCTGCTGCGGAAACGCTCTGGGTACCATCCGAGCTGAGAACCGACAGCTCCGCTATGCTACGGATCGATTCACTAACCTGGCGGGTACGGGATGACACGCGCTGGGTCGCATCGGAAACCTCCGCGATTCTATTTGCCACTTCCCCGACCGCTATGCGAATCTGGTCGAAGGACTGGCCAGCGATAGAAACTTTCTCGATCCCGGCCGTCACTCCTTCCGGCTCCGTTTCATCACCTCGACAGCCGTATCCGTTTCGGACTGGATCGCCGCGATCAGCACGGCGATTTGCCGGGCGGAATCCGAAGACTGCTCGGCCAGCTTGCGGACCTCGTCGACCACGACGGAAAAACCGCGTCCCGACTCGCCGGCGCGCGCTGCTTCAATCGCGGCGTTCAGGGCGAGCAGGTTCGTCTGTTTCGCGATATTGCCCATCAGCTCCACGATGTTGCCGATTTCCTGGGAACGGCCGCCCAGGCTCTGGATCACATCGGACAAGGCCTGAATGCTTTGATTGGAAGCGTTCATCTGTTGGACAGCCTCCCGGACCGATTGATCTCCCTCGCTGGCAAGCTTTTCCGGTTCATGAGCGGCGCTCAGCAGCTGCTCGGATATTTGTTCCTTAGCGCTTTGGTACGAAAGCAATCCCAGTACGAGTGTCGGGATCATCAGTACCGCTGCAAAGGTGGCTATCAATTTTGTTCTGACTGATGTGTTCCTCTTCCCCAAAGGCGAACTCCCCTTCTTTTTATGTTCAGTACCATTTACCCTGTTCTGAAGGAAGAAAAATTGGATAAAAATACTAATTGCCTTTATATGTTGTTTCAGTATACGAGAAGCAAGGTCTAGCAAACCACCCGCTTCTATTGTCAGAATTTATTTTCTTTTATTTTTTGGCAAAAAAGACCTTTACATCGAGAAAAATTTGCCATATTCTAAGAGTACGATTTTCATTGATCATTCTAAGGAAGGAGGCAATCAACATGATTATGGTAACTATGGCAGCACTCGATATGGCACTGGTTCCAACAACTTCATATGACAACGCCTCCTGGACGAACGAATCGTAGCATATTGCAAGACTGCGCTTCTTGTTTATACCCTTTTCGTCGCATACCAGACCGCAGGCGTTGTAGCTTGTGGTCTTTTTATTCCCATTTTTGCCGCTACCAAGACCGTAGGCCCCTAGCCCGCGGTCTTTTTATATCCATTTTTCCCTTGAGAGGAGGTGATTCAAGATGGTAGTCAACTTTTTGTTTTTCACAATCAAGATCGAGCGCCAAAACGCCGCACAGCGTATCGCCGAGTACAACTGTGAGCGCTATTTGCAAGAACGCGCAAACGCGCAAGCGATGCAGGCTGCTCAATACCCTGATTTTGCAATTCGCGGGTAAGACTTTGAAAAGTAATCCAAGGAGGGATGTCAGATGAGAAGCAAAATTCGCCGTCAGAAAATGAGATTCACAGGAGTCAAATCGATAGAAGGCGGCTGACTGACCATTTTTGTCCCTGTAGGAGGGGTAGTGTAATGTACATTCCAATGATTTTCTTCAGCATTCGCATCGAGAAGCGTGTGTTGTCTCCAGAGGAAGCCGAAGCTCGTTATCAGCAGGAGCAATTCATCCGGGAATGGGAAGAGAAGCGCTTGCTGCAAGCAGCCCAGTTCCCCGAATACTGCCGCTGGTAAGGAGTACAAATAGCGGAAAAAAGCGACCCTAGCGGTCGCTTTTTAGCTTTTCCACGATTTTTTGATGGGCAACGGGGAGTGCGAGGGACGAAATCTCGTCCAAGGTAACGAAGCGGGCATCGGAAGGCAGCTCCGCTCCGTCAATCCAGTCGCAAAGCCATACCTCCATGTTCCAGTGTAGATGGGAAAACGTATGCTGAACCTCCATCAACGGCTGCAAAACCTCAGCATCCTGGCCAAAACGACTGCTCAAGCCATCCAGAAGCGCCTGCTGCTTGACGGACAGCGTGTCTGCATCGCTCTCAATCATCGGAAACTGCCACATTCCGGCAAGCAGCCCTTGCTCCGGCCGCTTGTTCATCAATACGCGGTCCCCTCGCCGAACTACGGCTACCTGCAAATTGACCGGCCGCGGCGGCTTCGCCTTGCCTTTCACCGGCAGCTCTTCCTGAACGCCTTCACGCCGAGCGAGACAGTAATCAAACACCGGGCACGTCAGGCACTGCGGAGTTCTCGGCACGCAAACGAGTGCGCCCAGCTCCATCAGCGCCTGATTGAAATCGCCCGCTCTCCCTTCAGGTATGACCTGTCTGACAAGATGCTCGACTTTTATCCGTGTGGCCGGCTTGGCGATGTCATCGGTCATGAGCAGCAAGCGCGAGAAAACGCGCATGACATTGCCGTCCACGGCTGGCTCCGATTTTTCGTAGGCAATGCTGAGAATCGCTCCCGCCGTATACGGACCGATCCCTTTCAGCTTTGCGATTTCTTCGGGTTTGTCCGGGATAACGCCCCCGTAGCGTACCTTGACCTCCCGGGCGGCGCTTTGCAAATTGCGGGCACGCGAGTAATACCCGAGCCCTTCCCAAGCCTTCAGCACCTCTTCCTCGGGAGCATCGGCCAGCGCTTCTACGGTTGGAAACTTTTCCATAAAGTTATGGTAATACGGTTTTACCGTCTCGACCCTCGTTTGCTGCAGCATGATCTCCGAAACCCAGACCCGATACGGATCCCGATTGATGCGCCAGGGGAGATCCCGCTTCTGGCCGTCATACCAGGCCAACAGATCACGCGAAAATCCAAAGACATGAAACTCTTCGGGAAGTGTATACGTTAACGCTTTTTTTTGCTTTCCTGCCATAGTTGTCTATGCAAACTCCTTTTCTCGCGCCAAATGGGCAGGCTTAAACGCCCATACGTGCAATTTGGCTGCCCCTCCCGCCACACAGGCGCAGAACTCCTGATCGGCCAGCCGCCATGCCTTGATCGCTTCGTATTGCCCGACACTCTCTACATGAAAGGCTTCGACGAACAAACCGGGCTGGTCATACCCTTCCCAGCAGCGGTATTCGCGCGCTCCCTTTTCCCCGATTCGGGCCGGCATTTCTGCCAGCAGACGAAGGTACTGGTCGCGCATGGATTCTGCGATCTTGTATTCGATGAAAACGGTAAGCACGTTGTCCCTCTCCTTTCCGGTCCCTTTCATCATACCTGCCCGTTTCCAAAGGAACAAGGATACTTTTTTCAGCAGAACAGGGAATTTTCCCACCCAACACGCTATAATAACTGATAAGAAAACCTCAATGGGGCCGTTTCACGGATGCGCGACGGCGTTTATGGGCAAGTTTTTGCCGGAACGAAAGGGGGAGCGTTCGCACCTCATGGATACTGCAACTCACTTTGCCATGGGCTTCGGATTGGCAGGTCTCGCCCACCTTGATCCTGTCGTAGCTTCAACACCGGGATTGGCAGAGGCAGTCATGATCGGAACAGTCATCGGTTCACAGGCACCAGACCTGGATGGATTCACCCGTTTTCGGGGAAGTGCCGCTTACATCCGCCACCACCGGGGAGTCTCTCACTCCATTCCGGCGCTTTCAATCTGGACGGCTGCAGTCTTCGCTCTCGTACAGGCCATTTCCCCGCAGGCTCACTGGCTGCACCTTCTCGGCTGGATTTTTGCCGCTGTCTGTCTCCACGTCTTCGTCGATCTGTTTAACGCCTATGGAACAAAAGGATTGTACCCGTTTACCAACAAGTGGATAGCCTGGAATGTCATCTTTATTTTCGATCCGTTTATTTTTGCCGCTCATGTGACCGGCCTGATGCTATGGGGCGCGGGCGCTAATCCGGGGCACGTTTTCCTGTGGGTATATTTGTCGCTCATTCCGTATTACTTCTGGCGCTGGCAAGTGAAAAAACGAATGAGCGAAACGGTTCGGACGTACATCGGCAAAGAGGGGACCTACACGGTCATCCCGACACTCTCCTGGAATCAGTGGACCTTTGTCGTCCAAACGAATCACCATTGGTACGTCGGTGAAGTGCACGGCGGTGAAGTCAGCATCCTGGATGTCTTTACGATCAAGCCGGAAAATGAGCTGATCGCCGTCGCGAAGACTGACAAGAAGGTACAGGCGTTTCTTTCCTTTGTTCGCCATGCCCACGTCGAGACCAAAAAGCAGCCGTTCGGCTACGAAGTAAGATGGTTTGACCTGCGCTATCGGGCCAGGTACTCCGGAAAAAGCCACTATATGTTCGTCGCCGTAGTCTATCTGGATAACGACTTGAATATCCGCGACTCGTTCGTAGGCTGGATTCACCGGGGTGAAGAACAGCTTGCCAAAAAGCTCGATCCGGACAAAGAAATACAGCTGGGATAACATATGGCAAACGCGCTTGCTCACAGGCAGGCGCTTTTTTATTTACCATCTGACCCGATGCAAAAACAATAAACTGCCCCTTTTTCAAAGGTCAGCATCCTCCTATCATGGACGTACACCAATACGCTGAACGGGGGAGATCCTTTGTTTCCGATCCGCTATTCCAAACGCACGATTACTGATCAAAACCAAATCGACGCCTTCCTGACGCAGGCCAGGATCGGCCATCTCGGCCTGTCTGACGGGGAAGTGCCGTATGTCGTCCCGCTGAACTTTAGCTGGCTAAACGGAAATGTCTACTTTCACGGAGCGGATTCCGGCAGAAAAGTGGAGATGATCGCCAAAAACGCCCGCGTCTGCTTCACAGTCTGCGACGAATACGGAACGATCGCCGATCCCGTACCCGCTCTCACCGACACTGCTTACATGAGTGCCATGCTGTTCGGCATCGTGGAACGGGTAGAAGATCCGGAAGAAAAGCGCGACGCCCTGCAAGCCATGCTGGACAAATACGTCCCCGGCTACTACCCGGAGCCGCTGTCCTTGCAGCATGTGTTGAAGTACCGCTCTTCCATGGGCAGCGCCGCCGCCGTGTTTCGGATCAAGCCCGATGCGATCACGGCAAAAGGGAATCCGCTGTCAGAAACAAGCGCATTTTATCCGGGGCGTACACAGCAAATGGACGTGTAAGCGACACGTTTCACAAAAAAAGACACGTCTGACCGTCATGAGGTCGCGACCTGAAGGCTCGGTCGGGGCACTCTTTCGGGGCAGACGTGTCTTTTTGCTCAGGCGTAAACTGCGCTAACGGTCAAAACGGCTTCACGGTTTACCGTACCGGCAGGGTCGCAGGAGCGCTCATCCCGGTAGAAATGGCCAGGCGATTCCAGCAATTGATCGTGTTGATGGCCATCAGCAGGGAGACGATTTCCTTCTCGCTGAAATGCTTTTGTACGTTTTGGAACACCGCTTCCGGCACTCCTTCCTTCGCGATCAGCGTGACGGCTTCCGTCAGTGCCAGCGCCGCCCGCTCCGCGTCGGTGTACACATCCGCCTCTCTCCAGGCATTGAGCAGGTACAGACGCTGTTCGGTCTCGCCAGCTTCTCTGGCTTCACGCGTGTGCATGTCGAGGCAGTAGGCGCAGCCGTTCAACTGGGACGCCCTCGTCTTTACCAGCTCCAGAAGCTTATGATCCAGCCCGCTGCTGCGGACGAAGCCCTCCAGCTGCAGCATAGCTTGGAAAGCCTGGGGATTGGCTTTTCGATATTCCATTCTCGGTTTCATTTCCATCGATCCTCTCTCAGTGGATTTTGCGTTCGTACTTGAAACGATAAACCCCTTGAGTTTGTGACCGCATTTCCGAGATTTTTTTTATTTGGCTCCAAACTTCCAAATGACGTGGCTGAGACTGCCGTAGCGAAAGCTGATATGCTCCCTGGCTGCCGTTCTGTCTTCATCGGCGGCGCCCATCGCGTACAGCAGCGGTACGAAATGCTCGCTTCCGTGCGCTGGAACGGCCTGCCGGGCATACGGGGCAAGCGTCTCGTAGCGGAACAGAGATTCCAAATCCCAAGCCTCGATCTTATCCCGCAGCCACTCCTCAAACTGAACAGCCCACTCATCTCCCTCCTCAGTATCAGAGCGCATATTCATGTAAGCAAAATTGTGTACGGTTCCGCCGCTTGCAATGATCAAGACCCCGTCGTCGCGGAAAGCTCGCAGCGCTTTGCCAATCGCATACTGCTCTTCCGGCGACAGATACGGATTGACCGAGAGCGAGACGACCGGAATATCCGCTTCCGGGTACATCATGCGCAAGACGACCCACGCTCCGTGATCCAGCCCCCGGACCGGCTCTGCCTGTGCGGAAATGTTCACCTTTGCGAATGCTTGCATTGTCTTGGCAGCCAAAGCGGGATCGCCCTTGGCGGGGTACTGAATTTCGTAAAGCTCGCGAGGAAAGCCGCCAAAATCGTGAATGGTAGCGTTGAACTCTGTCGTACCGACAGCCTGGACGCAGCTCTCCCAATGCGCGGAGAAAATCATGATGGCTTTCGGGCGAGACAGCTCCTTCGCCAATTGCTTTAGCGCTTCTGTATATTGATTTCGCTCAATCGCAAGCAGGGGTGCTCCGTGGGCAAGAAAAAGCGACGGCATTGTCATGGTGCAAGACTCCTTCCTTTTGTACACTTAATTACCTTTTGTAAGTATTATATCTCATCCTTTCCACACTTTCTATCTTTTCCTTTGCAAGGCGATTTCGATCAAACCTCAATCCAATGGCTGCACCGGCGATATTCGCTTCGCTTTGCTATTCCACGATGACGATCGTCCCCGCCGTCGCTTGATTCGGAAACGGGCCCGGCAAAAGAAACCTTTACCCCGCTTCCCTCCCGCAGGTCATCCAGTTCCTCAAGCATTTGACAC
>NZ_JAUMSJ010000045.1:0-41435 GCF_037834415.1 Brevibacillus borstelensis
TTTTTGTCGAAGAAAAAACAGTAAATGTTTGTAATTATTTGAAAAAAACTACTTTTCCATGAAGGAAAATAGTTTCTCCGGGCGAATAAATTACCAATATTTAGAATTATATCAAAATGACAGGAGGAGAATGTGTGAAAAAGCAAGCGAAATCTTTCATTCCCTTATCGCTCTCCGCAGCTTTACTGTTCAGCGCTGCTCCCGGCAGTGTCTACGCTTCCGAAGAGTTGAGCAAACGAGAGCTGTCAAAGCTGAACAGCGTAACCAACGCAGTCGTGGAGCAAGGAGCCGCCACGGCGAAAATCTCTCCCCGTCTCAACACAACCTCACGGAAAGAGGTAAGCGTCATCGTGCAGCTAAAGGGAGAACCGGCCGCGAGCGAAGTGTCTTACAAACGCGGTTCGCGCTCTTCCTCCACCCTCTCGGCTGAGTCGCGCATCTCCCGCGAGCAAAACTCCTTCTTAAAGGAAGCGCGCAACAAAAACATCGACGTGGATGTAGAACGGACGTTTTCGCATGTCTTCAACGGCATGGAAATGACGCTGCCCGGAAGTGAAATTGAAAAGCTGGCCAATCTGCCGCAGGTAAAGGCGATCTATGAAAACACGATCTACACGATCCCCGATGTCGAGCTTGACGCGATGAGCGGCCGCGATTTCAAATACGACATCGCTCCCTTGAAGCAGATCGGCGTCCTGGATATGTGGGATGCAGGTCTCACCGGAAAAGGGTTGAAGGTCGGGGTCATCGATACAGGCGTCGACTATCTGCACCCTGATCTGAAGGATGCCTACAAGGGCGGCTATGACTCCTACGACAATGACAAGGACCCTTATGAGGAAGCGCCGATTTCCCCCGAAGATGACGCCAAAGGCGAAGGCGGCTATGAGGGCTCTTCGCACGGCACGCACGTCTCGGGAACCATCGTCGGGCGCGCCAAGAACAAAACGTCCGACGTCCAGGTAAAAGGAATCGCCTATGAGGCCGACCTGTACGTGTACCGGGTGCTCGGCCGCAAAGGCGGCAGCTCCGCACAGGTGATCGACGGCATCGAAAAAGCGGTGAGAGACGGCATGGACGTGATCAACCTGTCACTCGGAGCAGACGTGGAAAAAAACGCCGACTCCCCTGACTCGATCGCGGTCAACAACGCGATGCGGGCCGGCGTCATCACTGTGGTTGCCAATGGCAACGCGGCATCCGACGAGCCGGGCAGATTTTACTACACGGCCGGCTCGCCTGCAGGGGCGAAGCTGCCGATTTCTGTCGCCGCGGTAAACTCGCCAAGCGTCCTGTACGACGCTTCCGCCAGCTCGTCTTCAGGTCAAAACTACGAGTTCCACGTCATGGCCTGGCAGATCAGAGAAGACAATTTCCGCGAGTTGATCGGCACCGATCCGCTCCCCGTTGTATACGCCAACCTGGGTTCGCAGCGGGACTTTGAGCAGGTAGACGCAGCCGGAAAGGTCGCCCTCGTATCCCGAGGCAGCCTCGCCTTCACCGACAAGATCATCAACGCCAAAAAGGCCGGCGCTGTCGCCGTGATCGTCTTCAACGGAAACGACAAGGACGGCGATGGACAAGCCGACCTGAATCTCCCGCCGGAAGACCGCGGCGGTTATGTGGACACAGTGCTGGGCGACCAGATGGATGCGATCCCGACCTTTGACATGAAGGGGACGGAAGGACGTGCTCTCGCCTTGCAGCTTCTGAACAATCCGTCCAGCCCTGTCACCCTTGCCTTCTCCAGCGACTATCCGGTCACCAATGATCAAGGAGACAAGGTCGCCAGCTTCAGCTCCCGCGGTCCCGTGCTCGGCGACAACTACTCGATCAAGCCGGACGTGGGCGCTCCCGGCGTATCGATCCTGTCCGCTTATCCAGCGTGGGCCAAGCTGATCGACGATGCCAGCTACGAGAAGGCATACGCGCGCTCCAACGGCACCAGCATGGCGACTCCGCACGTTGCCGGCCTGGCTTTGCTGCTGAAGCAAGCGCATCCGGAATGGACTCCGTTTGACGTGAAGGCTGCGCTATCCAACACGGCGAAGCCGCTGTATGAAGAAGAGGATGTTCTCTACGACGTCTACTCCCAGGGAGCGGGCCGCGTCGATGGATTGGCCGCGATGAAAACGCCGGCCCTGCTGCAGACAGTGGAGCAGCTCACCATTTTGAATGAAGATTTTGAGGCGGAAACGATTGAATACAACGGCTCCAACTACAGCTTCGGGCTGCTGAAAGCGGGCAGCAAGCCTGTTTCGCAGACGCTGCAAGTGAAGAACACGTCCGACAAAGAAGTGCGTTACAGAGCCGAGGTCAAAATGCACAGCTCGGTAACCACTGATCCTTATCGTCCGAAAGAGACGCCAGACTCGGACAACATCAATGTCGAGCTGTCGACCGATACTATCTCTGTGGACGGCGGCGAAGCCGAAACCTTTACCCTTACCGTAGAGCCGAGGAAAGATGCGGAAGAAGGCGTGTACGAAGGAGAGGTTCTTCTGAGCAGTTCGGATCGCAGCCTTCCCAAGCTCCATCTTCCGTTCGTCATCCACGTGGGCGACAAGCCGGAGGATACCCACTTCGGCCTCGACAACATGAAGCTGTCCAGCGCCATTTTGTCTCCGGACGGTGACGGCGAAAATGATACCATCAACGTAGAGGCATTGCTCCAGGCAGAAGGCGTCAATGTGATCGAGCTTGAAGCCTACAGCATGGATGACACCTACATCGGCACGATGGCCGCTCTGTTTAACGATTACAAACCGTTCGCGCCAGGCCCGATCGTCTTCTCCAACATCGACGGCACGTACGTCAACGGTTCCCTCATACCGAAGAAGCTGGAACCGGGCGTCTACAAGCTGCGTCTGGTGGCGCAGGTGATCGACCCTGACCTGCCGAGAGGCGAGCAGGTTGTCCAAACGTATGAGGCCTGGAAATCGTTCAAGCTGGAGATCAACGAAACGGAAAAAGGAAAGCGCAGCACAGAGAAGAACGCCGATGGTCTGAAACAGGCCGCTGAGGATTTTGAAGCCAATGTCGTCAATACAGACAAGGTTGGCGAAGCCGTTCTGAAGCTGCCGGAGGACTCCGATGCAGTGACCTATGCCGTCACCGAGAGCTCCCATCCCGAGCTGATCGACAATGAGGGCGTACTGCTCGCATTGCCGGAGGATGGCAAGGAAACCGTTACACTCTCGGTCACGATTACATCCAAAGAGGACCCTGACAAGACCGAAAAAGTGAAAGTAAAAGTGAAGCTGGAAGCTGAAGACGAATAGAGCCGCCACTGTAAAATGGGCTGTCCTAAAAAGCAGAAAACCTGCTGCGGGGCAGCCCTTCTCTTTGGAGGAAACAGTCTATTTCCTGCCGTCATACGGAGGGGTTGAGATCTTCACCCTCTATGACAATCACCATCATTCCCGAATCGGTGCCCGACTCATGTCCCTCGCCAGCGACCTAGAAAGCGGCTTGACCCGCGCGAATCGGCGTACGCTCTTCCTCCTCGCCTCGAACCCAGCCCTCTCCCTGAACCACGAGGAACAGTTGAGCGACGACAGCGGGGTGATAGCCCACCACTCCGCCTGGTCCGAGATGGATGCAGCCGATCTGTACGGATCCCGGCGTACGAATGATACGGGAAATGGTGGCGTGAACCGAATCAAACTTATCGATGGGGCGTCCTGCTTCTTG
This sequence comes from Brevibacillus borstelensis, assembly GCF_037834415.1. Lineage (GTDB taxonomy): Bacteria > Bacillota > Bacilli > Brevibacillales > Brevibacillaceae > Brevibacillus > Brevibacillus borstelensis_A. Next base: position 3,694 of record NZ_JAUMSJ010000045.1, read on the forward strand.
ATCAAAACGGAACAGCTTCAAGCCATCCTCTCCTTCATTTGTCCAGGTTATGTGCGTCTGTATTTCTTGAAGTTACCTGCATATGCGTAGTCTCAACCTGCCGAATACAAAATTCTACACCTTGAATCTGCCCAGCAGTTTTTCCAGCTCTTCCGCCAACTGGGCCAGCGACGCGGCTGACGAGTGGATCTCCTCCATCGAGGCCAACTGTTCCTCGGCTGCAGAGGAGACATCCATGGTTTGGGCCGCCGTTTCTTCCGTGATCCTCGCGATGTCGTCCATCGAGCGAGCCATTTTGTCCGTACTGACAGACAGCGTGCGGGAGGCCGCAGACACCTCCTGGGCTTGTGACGCCACCTCCTGGACCGCTTCCCGAATCCGGGCAAACGAATCGCCAGTCCGCACGACACCCGCCATGCCTGTGACGACCTCTTCCGTGCCGCGTTCCATGGACAATACGGCTTCCCCTGTCTCTCCCTGAATCGATTGCACCAGCTCGGCAATCTGCCGTGCGGACCGAGAGGCTTGCTCCGCCAGCTTGCGCACTTCATCGGCTACGACAGCAAAGCCTCTGCCTTGCTCACCGGCACGCGCCGCTTCGATCGCTGCGTTTAGAGCCAGGAGATTGGTTTGTCCGGCAATATCCGTGATCACCTCGACAATATGTACGATCTCCTGCGAGCGCTCGTCCAGACCGCCAACGACACGGGAAAGCGCTGTGAACGTTTCATTCATCTTGTTCATCTGTTCGACAGTCGTCTGGATCGTCTGGTTGCCTTCCGCAGCAAGCTCGGAAGCTTCCACAGCCGCAGTGGAGACGATCTCGGCCTGGTTGGCGATCTGATGAATGCCGGACGTCATCTCTTTTACTTCCCGGTTGCCCGTTTCGACACCCTCTACCTGCTTGTCCGCCCCGGCGGCGACCCTTTGAATGGATGTGGCGATTTGTTCCGTCGCCTTGCTCGTTTGCTGCGAGCTGGCCGAGAGCTCTTCGGCGGAGGCGGCGACCTGCTCAGCGTGACCGCGCACTTGCTGAATGATCACGCGAAGATTGCCGATCATGCGGTTGAACGCTGTGGCCAATTCCCCGATCTCATCCCTTGAGGCGACGGTAAGCTGCTGTGTCAAGTCGCCTTCTCCGTCAGCGATGGCGCGAAGCTGGGCATTCACCTTGTTCAGCGGAACGACGATGGAACGGACGATGTAGACAGCCATCGCGATGGAAAACAGGATGACCACGAGGGCAATGACCCCCTGAATCCATCCGACTCTGGCGCTCTCGGCCTCCAGACGGACTACATCCGTTTCTCTTTCTTCCTCAACCTGTGTGACCAGTTGTTCTACATGCTCGTTTAGCTGCAGGCGGACCTCCCGCTCTGAACCGAGATGAATTTGCAACGCACCCTCCCGGTTCCCGCTTCGATTTGCATCCATCAGTTTTTTGCTCTCAACCGAATAAGCGGAAACCAGCTCCTCGATTTTTTGCAGCTGCGTCTCCTGCTCAGCTGGGATGTGTTCAAATGCCTTTACTTTGGCCAGCGTTTCGTCAAGCTTTTCCGTCCTCTGGGAAAGCGAGTCGTAAAACCTCTCTTCTCCGGTCAATAAAGAACCGCGTTCATCGTTGCTGAGACCGGCGATAACGTACTGCATTTCACGAACCACAGTGAGCATTTTCGTATCTTCCATCAGCTCCCGGTTGCCCTCTAGCTCCTTGAGCTTCATCACGTGGCTGTAAACGCCCGATCCGATCAGCAAAATCAACATGACAGCAAAGGTAGCCACAAGCTTTGTACTTATTTTCACATTGCCCTCCTGATGTAAGTATCGTAGTTGAATCCCTCATGACTTAACCATTACCCGATCCGGTTTTTCCCGAAACTTTCATGTGACAAAGATCCCTTCGCCACAAGTTGCAGAAAAAATACAGCCCGAAGAGTCAGGCTGTAGGAAATCGCTACGTATGTTTTTCCATGTGCAATCCCAGAGCTGCCAAAATTTCATCTTCCATGGCATATGTGCGAGCATCCGGCCCTCCCCTTGCCGGTGGATGGGAGGATTCCCATTTTATCGTGCGTGCAAAGGCTTCTGTACGGGTAACTTTTTCGGAAAAGCCGAGCCGGCGGCGAATTTTTCCCGTATGTTACAGTTTTTCGATGACCTTGTCGACAATCCCGTACGCTTTCGCTTCCTCTGCGGTCATGAAATAATCGCGGTCCGCATCCCGCTCGACCTTTTCTACCGGCTGCCCGGTCCGCTTTGCCATAATCTCAAACAGCAGACGGCGATGATTCAGGATCCGGTCAGCCTGAATTTTGATGTCGCTCGCCTGTCCCTGGCTCCCGCCCCACGGCTGGTGAATCATGATCTCCGCATTGGGCAGGGCGTAGCGTTTACCCGGAGCCCCTGCCAGCAGCAGGAAAGAGCCCATCGAAGCCGCGGACCCGATGCATATCGTCGAGACTTCCGGCTTGATGAAGTGCATCGTGTCGTAAATGGCCATTCCCGCCGTGATGGAGCCGCCCGGGGAGTTGATGTACAAGTGGATGTCCTTTTCCGGGTCCTCCGCTGTCAAAAACAGCATCTGAGCGACCACCGCATTGGCTACCTGATCGTCGATTGCGCTGCCCAAGAAGATGATGCGGTCCTTTAGCAAACGGGAGTAAATATCGTAAGAACGCTCTCCGTAACTGGTTTGCTCCACTACTACCGGTATCAGATTCATGCTCATTCCTCCTATCGCCTATTCATCGTTAGATTACAACGAAGTTATGCAGCCGCTCCTGTGCCCAGCATGGCTTGGGGAGCAGCCTGCTTGCGCTCGGCCGCGTCAAAGCCGGACGACACGACGGTGACAGTGGCCGGACGCTCTTGCGGCCCGACTGTCCAGCTGGTCACCGTAGCTTCCTGCTTCACATTTCCATGGCTGCGCTCTCGCTGCGGAAAGGGGATGACCGTACGATCTTGCTGTCTGCCATCCCTTTCCCAAATGACAACGGCTTGCTTTTTCACCATCGGCGTCATGACTCTTCTCCTCCTTGAGCGATTTGCGGATAAACGGCCAGAACGACTTTATACGATTCTTCTGTCTCCTCGCTTGCCTGGTATTTCTCGACAAGCTGGCTTACCAACTGCACGTACTCCTGCACAAAAGCGCTGCGCTGCTCCTTTGTTGCCAGCCGGATGCTGGTATCGAGCGTCGCACTGGGGACCTCTTCCTGCTGGTCCGACCTCTCAAGGAGCGCAAGCGCATCCCGCTTGATCCGTTCCGCAGCGGTGATCAGGTGGGACAGCGAGCCTTGGTCCTTGATCCGGTCGACGGTCTCCTTGGGCCAGTTGAGCGTTTCCGACAAAATGTACGTGCGGGCGATCGCCTGGTACAGCACCTCTACCAGATTTCGCACCTGACGAGTGCCGACCCGTCGGACCAACCCGACCTTTTCCAGTGCCTTGAGATGGTAATTGACCCGCTGGGGAATATCATTGATTCCGCGCGCCAGCTCGGCTGCGGACGCAGGCTCGGCCAGTCGGCCAAGGATTTCGGCTCGCAGCGGATTGAGGAGAGCCATGGCCTGCTCCGGCGACTCGACGACATACGTTTCCAACACTTGTTGATCCATCTTATACACCTCAAGAAACTTTGTATTCACGTAAAAACATTTTATTACGTAATCCTCCCGTTGTCAAATGGTGGAAAAGCCAAAAAACGCGAGAGCTTGTCTCGCGTCCGCATCAGGCGATTCGATTGAACGAGCGTTTTTCTGATCACCGGTAACAGCATCCTGCGGGCCTGCATCAGAAAAGGGGCAAAACCGTTCCTATTGTCAATACGGCAGTGAACTGCAAAAGACAGCGAAAAACGTGCTTATCCAACACTTTACAGGTTGCCTTTTCCCTGTTTTCAAGTTTACAATAATCGGTACCAAGAACCGAGGTTCTTGCAAACGCCAATAAAAAGGGGGGAAATCACCGATGGAAGATCTTGTTCTTCTGATTTCGCTGGATGATTTCTTCGCCTTGCTCGCCTTGTTCGCGGGCTGCTACACCTCTGTTTTTTACATACAGAAGTGGTGTCATCCGCAAACATTGCCAACTGGCTGGCGTACGAACGATACTTACGAACCCTCTATCAATCGTTGCTTGGTCGAGACGTATCCGACGGCGGCAAGGCAGCCGCAGCGCAGACGTATGTTGCGTCGCTTGCGGTATGTAGACAGCGACGATGACGGCTCCGCACTCCTGTTTCCGGCATGATGAGAGAATCTGTCGCAAATAAGGAGGCTGGTATGTATGATCGCCAAGTATATCGGAGAAGCTATGTTGTTTGTGGTCGCGCTTCCGCTGTTTGCTTATCAGACAGCTGAAAGCCTGCACGCTCTCGCTGATGTGTTTGCCCAAATGTCCGATTACTTCAAATAAACACTTTTTTGACAATAGACTAACAGCTTGGCCGCAGCAATAGGTCAGGCTGTTTTTTGTTTTTGTCTTTGGCTTTCACGCTCGTAAATCCCACGTTTTCCCATTTAAAAAATGAGACATACGTATTTACATTCCACCCTTTATTAGGATATAATCATTACATAATTTGAACAGCACGAACTTTTAGGAGGAGCCTGTCACCAGTGGCTTTCTTTTGCCTTTTTTCGCAAAAGAGCCAGTGGTGGCAGGCTTTTTTTGCTTGTTTACCATTTGCAAACAATTTAGAAAAAGGTGGGGATACTGTATGCTAATCTTTCAACTGGCTGTCATCCTGCTCGCCTCCAAAATTGCCGGAGAAGTGAGCTCCAAGCTTGGACAGCCCTCCGTCCTCGGCAAATTGCTGATCGGGATTATTCTGGGGCCCTCTGTGCTCGGACTGATCACCAATACGGAGATCCTTAAGGAAATCAGCCAGATCGGTGTCATCCTCCTGATGTTTATTGCCGGGTTGGAGACCGATATCGACGAATTCAAACGCAGCGGAAAATCCTCCATGAATGTCGGCGTGATCGGCATCATCGTTCCGCTGGCTCTCGGATATGCCGCCGGAGCTGCTATGGGACTGCCTGCGCTGGAGTCTGTATTCCTTGGTCTGCTGCTTTCCGCCACTAGCGTGAGCATCTCCGTCCAGGCTTTGAAAGAGCTGGGCAAGCTGAAATCGAAGGAAGGCGCAACAATCCTGGGCGCCGCCGTCATTGACGACGTGCTGGTCATCATCGCGCTGGCATTTGTCATGAGCTTTGCGGGCGGCGATGTCAATCTGGGAATGGTTGTCCTCAAGAAAGTAGCCTTCTTTGCGGTCGTCATCCTGCTCTCTTGGAAGGTCGTTCCGTGGGTCTTGCGGAAGTTTGCTCCGTTAAAAGTGACGGAAGCAGTCGTGACTGCCGCCCTGATTATCTGTTTCCTGTTCGCCTACCTGGCGGAATACACCGGTGTCGCTGCCATTATTGGCGCGTATATCGCCGGCATTGCCATCAGCCTGACCAATTATCGGCATGAAGTCGTGGAAAAAGTGGAAACCATCAGCTACTCCATTTTCGTGCCGGTGTTCTTCACCTCGATCGGGGTATCTGCCCAATTTACAGGCATTCTCGACCATTTTTGGCTCATTGTCGGCCTCAGCGTTTTAGCCGTCCTGACGAAGTTTATCGGCGGGGCACTGGGGGCCAAAATGTCCGGATTTGGCTGGCGCAGCTCCTGGGGCATCGGGTCCGCGATGGTCTCACGCGGCGAGGTCGCGCTGATCATCGCATCGATTGGACTTGAGGCAGGACTTTTGGCTGACAGCATGTTTACCGTATTGATCGTCGTCGTCCTTGCTACCACGATCGTGACGCCGCCGCTGATGAAGATTTTCTTCTCCGAGAAAGCGGAGGGACGCGAGCAGATCGCTTTGAGAAAGGAAGCGTAACGTCCAAGAAAAAGCGGCCGCTATCGGGAAAATAGTCGGCAACGCAAAAACTCTGCGCCCGGACCGATCCGGCGGAGAGTTTTTGCGTTTTTGCCTGTCATAAAAACGGCGAAAGTCCGCTTATTTGGTTTCGCGGTGCAACGTATGCTTTTTCAAGCGGGGCGAATACTTTTTTAATTCGAGCCGCTCGGGGTGATTCCGTTTGTATTTCGTCGTAATTTGAGACTCCCACGGCTAAAGCCGCAAGCTGACACCTTCGGTATCAGTGGGATTCTTAGGTGGTAGTCGGAAGTGCATTTCTGCTATCCGTAGTTCCCCCAAGTTCAGGGCTGTCTCATCAGCCCGTCCCACGGCAGAGCATATAGCTCCGTAGGCTGGCAGACTGTTACCATCTGCCACAGGTTTGCTCTTACAAATGTTTTAGCGTCTTGTTCTTGACGACTTCATACATTTTACGCTCAAGAAGATTCGCTTGAGCAACCCCATATGTATGCTGTTTTCAAAGAGCGATGATTGTTTTAACGTCTTTTGCTTGACGGCTCAAAGAGCATATCCTGATTATACCAAATCAGGTTTGCCCTGCCCATCCCATGAAGGGATGTTCGGGCAAAGCCGTCTTTCATCCCACGATGAAAACCGTGGGCTTTCAGTCGGCAATTACTGTAATTCCGGTCGCCTGACTCCGTGCATTGCAAAATCACCTGTACGCGCATGTTTGCTCCTCCTGACTTGATTTTTTCCGATTCGTTTGTCTCGATTACGTGGCCGGCAGCGCTGTTTCCACAACCGTGTCGGATGTGGGGAGCGGATCCGGGATGGCGGACCAATCTCCGCGGTATTCCTCCTCCGTCAGCAAGCACCGATCCAGCTTCCGCTCAATCTCTTCCCTGTCCATCCCGATGCCGATAAACACCAATTCGGTTTGGCGATCTCCATGGTCGGCATCCCATGTTTTTGCCCATTCCGGATCTTCCGCCAAAATAGCCTCCCGCTCCGCAGCAGGCAGCGCGGCAACCCAGTACCCCGCTGCGCCGATTTCAATCGAGGTCCCCGCCTGGCTGAGCGTCATCGCCAGGTCATTGCGCGTCGCGATCCAGACAAAGCCCTTGGCCCGCACCACCTCTTCCGGCCAGTCCTGGAGCCAGCTCGCAAACCGCTCCGGGTGAAACGGGCTTCTGCGGCGATAGACGAACGAGGAGATGCCGTATTCATCCGTTTCCGGCGTATGCTCTCCTTGCTCCAGCTCTTTGATCCAGCCGGCAGAACGGCTCGCTTTTTCAAAATCAAACAAGCCGGTATTCAGGATGTCCCCCGGGTGAATGTAGCCGCGGCTGGTCCGGATCAGCCTGGCATCAGGCTGCAATTTCCGCAGGACCGCCTCCAGCTCATCCAGCTGTTCCGGCTCTACCAGGTCGCACTTGCTTACGATAAGCACATCGCAAAATTCGATCTGGCTGATCAACAGATCCACGACATCCCGGCGATCTTCTCCGCCAGCAGCCTGCCCGCGCTCCAGCAAGCTTTCTCCGGATGAAAAGTCGTGCCAAAACCGATTGGCATCGACTACCGTAACCATCGTATCCAACCGGCAATAGCGGGACAGATCAATGCCCATTTCTTCATCGACATACGTAAACGTCTGCGCGATCGGCACCGGCTCGCCAATCCCGGTCGATTCGATCAGGATGTAATCGTACTTGCCCTCTGTCGCCAGCCGCTCAACTTCTGTAAGCAAATCCTCCCGCAATGTGCAGCAAATGCACCCATTGGACATCTCGACTACCTTTTCCTCGACGCGGGACAGCCCGCCGCCCTGGGCAATCAGCTCCCCGTCCACATTCACTTCGCTTAAATCGTTGACGATGACCGCGACTCGCATTCCTTCCCGATTGTTCAACACGTGGTTAAGCAGCGTCGTTTTCCCTGCTCCCAAATAGCCGCTCAGCACTGTTACGGGTATCCGATTGTCGACCATGCTTATGTACAACTCCCTGTTTGCGGATTGTAATGAATGAATCTACACAAATCGTAATAAATACGATTTATAAGCTATCCTACAGCCCGCAAACGAAAGTTGTCAAGATAAATCGTATTGATTACGATTTAATGAGCAGCACCATTTCATTTTTTCTTCTTCAGCAGTTGAAAGCAAAAAGAGCTGACCCCGTCCACGAAAGACAAGGATCAGCCCTGACTGCCAGTATTCGATTCAAAAGCGCTGGACAGGAGCAGATTCCTGTCCGCGGCTTTCTTGCAAGCTCACACGTTTATTTCTTTGCAGGCCGAACGCTCTGAACCGTCGTCCCGACTCCTTGCCCGTCTAACGTTACCTTGTACTGTCCCGGGTTATTGAGCGCTGCTTGATCGATCAAGGGAACAAACTTGGTATATCTCCACGTCAGTGCGCTGTACACCCGGCCATTTTTGGTCGGAATGGTCACGAGGATGTCTTTTACTTTGTCCGAATTGATATAGCCGATGCTGAGCTTCGGCAAGTATCCAGCATCCATCTTGCCTACGGAAGCGAAGAAATGCTGGTTTCTTCTCCCGTCGCGGACGACGATGCGCAGGTCATCCACCGGCAGGCCAAGCTCATCCCCCTCTTTGTGCCCGACCAGCATGACATGGTCTTTTATGCCGTCACCGGTAACATCGGCATACTTGGTGTCGAGTACAAATGTGATGTCTTTATCCAGTGAAATTCCGCTATTGATGAACACTTCAGGAGACGGAAAGTTGTCTGATTCGCCCTGGCTTACAGTCAGGCTGACAAGCTGCGGCTTCTGGTTTTCCAGCGTCCAGATGCTTGTGGCGTGAGCGATCCGGTCGTTTCCGTGCAGTCCCCACAGCCTTTGCCGCCCCACATATTGAATCGACCCGTTCTCGGTGACATAGGGCACCAGCTCAGCCAGCTTGTCGGAAAACCCGTTGGTCGGCTGCGTCACCCTCCCCTGCTTGTCGTAAATCCCTAGGCGCAAGTACTCGTCCTTGTTTGCCTTGATATCGATATAGGTCGTTGCTCTCGTCTTGTTGTCCACTACCTTCGCGCGGAATCCGTCGATAAATTGTATACTGAACAAGATGGTCTCCTCCGGCGCGATCCGCACAACCGTAACAGCCGTCTGCAAGCTGCTGGCTTGTGCCTGGACGGGGGCGCCCGCCCATGTAGAGGTCAATGTGACTGCTCCTCCCAAAACGGCTGTACATAACGCTCGTTGCCATGCTTTCATTTCCTTCTTATCCTCCCTTATTCTGCAAGCTTATGTCTGCTTCTCCCGCTGTTATCGGAAGCTGGCTCCAGGCTCATGCCTGCGCCCCATCCACTTTTCTGCCATTATTCGCAATGGATGGCTTTCATTTCTCTGTAAACATAAACGGTGAATCTTCGCAAATTGTTGCAGCCATGTTTCTTTAGTGCTCGTCCTTTTTTTGGCTGCCCCTGTTTTTTTACCGGTTTGCAACAAATTTGCCTCAAGGGCAAGCTACAATAGGTAGAGAATGAAATCATGCGTCTATTTGAGCAACAACAGAAAGGAACGAAAAGACAGATGAAAAAAATCTGGCTGTATTTGGCTGTCTTGTCTGTCGCGCTGACCGGCGGCTGCGGCTTTACCGACACTCCCAACGAGCTGATGCGTGCGCCTGCAGCCGATGTCAATCAGCAGTCGATCAATCAGGCAGTCATGCAGTTTCTCCCCCCCGGCTCGCAGCTGACGGTGCCGTTGAACCCGGATGAGTCCAGCGCTGTCGCCCTCCATGACTTGACGGGGAACGGTTCGCCGGAAGTGATCGCTTTTTACAAAACGGAAAAAACCGATTATGAAATTGGCGTCCTCGTCTTGTCGCAGAGCGGCGGAAACTGGAAAAAGACCGCTTCGTTCACTGGAATCGGTCGTGAATTGGACTACGTCGATTACGTCGACGTGACGGGAGACGGGGTTCCGGAGATGTTGATCGGTTGGGGCGGCGGAGACGGCCTGAACAAAGAGCTGTCCGTTTATTCCCTAAAGGAAAACCAGCCCGTAGAGCTGCTGAAGCAGCCTTATTCCGTCATGGCGGTAGGCGATCTTGACGGAGATGAAGATCAAGAGCTGGCCCTCGTCGTTCATGACAGCAACAATCTGGCTTCCAAAGCAGAAGTGTATGGCGCTTCGGACGGGACAGTGTCAAAATGGACGGAGATCCAGCTGGACGGCAACGTAAACGGCTATGAAAAGGCGATCATCGGCAAAGCGTCCGCGGAGAAAAAGGGCATCTTCATCGAAGCCGGTCTCGGTGCCCATTCCGCTATGACCGAGCTGCTGATCCTGGAAAATGGCCAGCTGAAGCGGCCATTGGCTGGCAGCAGGGAACAAATGGAACTGACCTTTAAGCCGTACAGTCTGTATAGTGAAGATATCAACAATGACGGAATTATCGAGATCGGGATTCATATGCAGCCGCCAGGAACGGATGAGCTGCCCATGGTGGACATCCCCTGGATCGCTTCCTATTACCAGTGGGATGGCGGCAGCGGCCTAAAGCATGTGGAGGATCATTTCCAAAGTACAACGCTTGGCATCGATTTCCATATCCCGGATAAATGGAAGGACAAGTTCACCGTCGAGCGAAGTCCCGACTCCAATTCAACCGTGGCCCACATGGTCTACTTCGGTCAGAACGGAGAAAAGAAAGCAACGCTCCTCACCTTCCAGTCGATCCCTCAACAGGAATGGGCAAAAATGGAAAAGTCTGCGGAAGGCAAACAGACGCCGTATCTGGTATTGTCAGAACAGGGCAAGCAGGTGCTCGTAGCCATCCAGCCGCGGAAGCCCGACAATCTGGGCAGCTCCGCATTGCGCGAATACAACGCCATGCTGCTGACCTCGGACGAAATCAGACAGTTGTTCCGACCGTATAAAATGCCGATCTAAGTATCGGCCGGTTCGGTTTCGTAAGGAGACGAGAACATGAAAGTGCTGTTGTTGGAAGACGAAAAATCAATCCGCGATTTTGTCCGCATCAATCTCAAGCGCGAGGGATGCGACGTCATCGAGGCCGCTACCGGCGAAGAGGCGCTGGCCATTGCGGATAGCCAACCGAATATAGAGATTGCCATCCTGGACGTTATGCTGCCGGGAATCGACGGATTTGAGGTATGCGGACAGCTCCGCCGAAAATTTCCCCGGATGGGGATTATCATGCTGACGGCGAAGAGCCAGGAGCTCGACAAAGTGATGGGGCTGGAGTTTGGCGCGGATGACTACGTCGTCAAGCCGTTCAGTCCGGCCGAGCTGCTCGCCCGGGTAAAAGCCCTGCACCGCCGGCTTACCGCGATCGACGTGCGGGAGGAAGATTTCCATGTCATTGACATCCCTCCTTTTCAGCTGCTCCTCGACGAGCGGAAGCTGATCAAGCACAAGAAGGAAATCGATCTGACGCCAAAAGAGTTTGCCATCATCAAGCTGCTTGCGGAGAACGCCAACAAAGCGATTAGCCGTGACGACATTTTGACTGAAGTCTGGGGGCAGTTTTATATCGGAGATTTGAAGGTAGTGGACGTGAACATCCGCCGCATCCGGCAGAAAATCGAAGACGATCCGGCGCATCCCGCCTATGTCGAGACGGTCTGGGGCTACGGCTATTTGTGGCGAAAGGAAACGGCTGATGAGGGGAATTAGGGCGCGGCTCGTCATCCATTTCGGCCTGATCCTGCTGCTGATCGTCCTTGTCCTGGAGAGTCTGTTTTACTGGGCTGTGCATACCTACTACTTTGGCACCGCGACAGAGACCCTCGTGACGAAGTCGACCACCTTCACCAACTTTATCAACAAGTACGCAGGCAGCTATCATCTGAAAGACAAAGCCCGCTATATACTGGAAAACTTCTCAAAGGAAGAAAGCGCCAAGGTGGAAGTTCTGGATTTGAGCGGGAAGGTCATTCTGAATTCCTACGGCTTTCAGACAGCGGAAGTCATTCAAACACCGGACGTTCCCAGTGCCCTGCAGGACGGCATGGGGTTGTACGTCGGCAAGTCTCCGTATACGCGAGAGAGGGTGATCGCTGTATCCAACCCGCTTTTCCACCTGGGAGAGCAGGTAGGCGTCCTGCGCTACTCCATTTCGGCGGAGCCGCTGTATACGGCCGTGTACAGGATCGCGATCTACGGGGCTGGAGTCGGGGCGATTGTCGTATTGTTCGCCTTTAGCTTGAGCCTGATCATCGCTAAACGCATCGTCGGTCCGATACAGGAGCTGACCCGGGCTGCCACGCAGATGGCGACCGGAAATTTCTCCGCACGGGCAAAAAAGCAATTTGAAGACGAGGTCGGCACTCTTGCCGAGGCGTTTAACTACATGGCTGCGGAAATAAGCAAAAACGAGCAAATGAAAAACAACTTTATCTCATCGGTTTCTCACGAGCTGCGCACGCCTCTTACCTCGATCAAAGGCTGGGGGGAAACACTGATCTCAGGCGGTCTGGAAGACAAGGAAGAGACCATGCTGGGGCTGGAGGTCATCTCCAAAGAGACGGACCGGTTGATCGGGCTGGTCGAAGAATTGCTCGACTTCTCGAAATTTCAGTCTGGCGAACTGAAATTGTCCACGGAACGTCTCGATCTGCGCGATATTGTTGAGGATGTGCGGATTCAATTCGGCCTTCGGGCCCAGGACGAGAGCATAGACTTTCTCGTCCATATCCCGCCCTCGCCGATCCCCGTACTGGTGGACCCCAATCGAATGAAGCAAATTTTCGTAAACCTGCTGGACAATGCTTTTAAATTCACTCCCGCCGGAGGCTCTATCCAGATTTCCTGCCAGGCGGACGAGACGCATGTGAAAGTACTGGTGAGCGATACGGGAGAAGGGATCGCCCCAAAAGATTTGCCTCATATTACCGAAAGGTTTTTCAAGGGACAGTCCAAACGATCGGGCAGCGGTCTCGGCCTTGCCATCTGCAAGGAGATCGTTCACCTGCACGGCGGCCAATTTTCCGTCTCCAGCGCTCTGGGCAAAGGGACGACTGTAACGGTTGAACTGCCGTTGGCACAAAATCTGAGCCAAGAGGAGAAAAACGTATAGCCGAAGTTTGTCCAACAAAAAAACGCCCGACCACCGCGAGCGTTTTTCTTCTCTCTGCTTCTTATTAAAAGCTGTTTTCAATCACCAATTGGTCCAGTCCGAAGCGATGTGTCGGGTAGGCAGGAGTGCTCGCCTTGCCCAACGTTATGATCATGGACGGCAAGTAGCGGCTTGGAATATTGAAGGCCTGGATCAGCTTCTCTCTGTCGAATCCTCCCATCGGGCAAGTGTCGTATCCTTTTGCCTTGGCGGCCAGCATCAGCTGCATGGCGGCCAGGGAAGAGTTGCGAATCGCTTCATCGCGGGCGAGCTGCGGATTGTCTCGGTACGCGTTCTCGATTTGACTGATCATCGTATCGCGAACCTGCTCGCTCACGTACCCTTTTGCCAGGGCCTCATCGTAGACGGGACGAGCCGACTTGCCGGCCTCCAGATCAGCCAGAATGACGATCGAAGCATGGGCTTTCACGACTTGCTCCTGTCCGTAGGCGATCGGGAGCAGGCGTTCCTTCTGAGCCTGATCCGTCACGACCAGAAAGCGCCAGTGCTGCAGATTCCAGGAGGATGGAGCCGTAGCTGCCAACCGCAGAATTTCGTTCAGCACTCCTCTCGGTATCTCTTCGTTCGAATCGTACTTTCGGACGCTATGGCGCGCTTCCATGGCTTGCTCAGCTGTAAGTTTCATGTCTGTTTGCATGATACATCCTCCTTTGTTTGTTCAAGTAGCAAAGACAATACTTACTTTACTATAGTTACATACTGCATTTCCAGCCTATTTTTGTTTCCTTGCAGTTTGCGCCAGTAAAGCTGTCGCTTTCAGTTTTCGGTTATCCTTGCTATTTCATGCACAGCCATATCTACTTCTTTAGGAGGGTTCCGTTATGCCGTTTTCAGAAAAAGTTGTCGTCGTTACCGGAGCAGGACAAGGCATCGGCTACGCCGTTGCGGCCATGTATGCTACCCGGGGGGCAAGGGTCTGCATTGCCGAAAAAAAACGGGAATTGGGAGAACGCGCTGCGGCAAAGATCAGCCAGGCAGGAGGCAATGCCTTTTTTCAGCCGGTCGATGTAAGCTCTCCTGCGGAAATCATTCGGCTGATGGAGGTAGTCGCAGAGCGCTGGGGGCAATTGGATATCCTCATCAATAACGCCGGTGTGTCCAAATGGAGGTCCCCGTATGAACTGTCCGTAGAGGAATGGGACCAGGTGATCAATACCAATCTGCGCAGTGTCTTTCTCTGCTCTCGTGAGGCCGCTTTGTTGATGCGGAGAACAGGCGGAGGCGCTATTGTCAATCTCTCCTCCACGCGTGCCCACATGTCCGAGCCCCATTCCGAGGCCTACGCAGCCTCCAAGGGCGGCATTCTAGCTCTGACCCATACGCTGGCGCTTTCACTCGGTCCGGACCGGATTCGGGTCAATGCCATTTCCCCGGGCTGGATCGAAACCGGCGATGAGGAAGCTCTCCGTCCGGAAGATCATGAGCAGCATCCTGTCGGTCGCGTGGGACGTCCGGAAGATGTCGCCCGAGCCTGTCTGTTTTTGACCGACGACGAAAACGACTTTGTTACCGGTACCGAGCTTGTACTCGACGGAGGCATGACGCGGAAAATGATGTATCTGGCTTAAATGAAATGAGCCACTCGGTTTTGGGCCGAGTGGCTTTCTTTATTACCAGGTGCGGATTGGCGGAGAGCCTGGCGGATTGTGGGTCAGCTGATCTGCGATCGGAATGCCGTAGGCCATTACGATCAGGAAGAGCAGTACGCCCACCCATACCGGCCAGCGTTCCAGAATCCGGGGCGTATGCTGTTCGGTTTCCGGTTCCGCGATCGGGTATTCGGTTTTTCCTTTCGGAGCGTAGAAGGTCAGGTAACCCAGGATCAGGATCAGCAGCACAGCCGCCACGAACAACAGTCCGCCGCCAAATCCCATGACGCGTTGGTAATCCATCCATCCGAGCGCCGTCGGATGATCCATGTACGTGGTGTAATCCGTCCGGCGAGGCGTTCCTTGCAGGCCCAGATAGTGCATGGCAAACGACATCAGGAACATGCCGACCGACCAGAATACGGTTTGCACCATCCCCATGCGATTGGCCGTACGGGTCAGTGTCCGGCCGGTCAGAACAGGGATGAGCCAGTAGCTGACACCGAAGAAAGTGAGGGCGACAGCGGCACCTATCGTAATGTGGAAGTGACCGGTGACAAAGATCGTATTGTGTACGACAGCGTTCATCTGGTTGCTGGCATTGATAATCCCCCCGGCTCCTGCCGGGATAAAGAAGAGCATGCCGACGAACGGCGCGAAGAAGCGAACATCGGACCACGGCAGCTTTTTAAACCAGCCGAACAGTCCCACTCCCCCTTTTTTCCGTCCCGTTGTCTCAAAGGTCGCAAACATCGAGAAAGCAGTCATCAGCGACGGCACGACGACGATCAGCGTCAGAATGACGTGAATCATTTTCCAGCCGGGGGAAATGCCCGGCTCCATCAGCTGGTGGTGAAAGCCGACAGGCATCGAGAACAACAGCAGCAGAATAAAGGACAGACGCGCCAGAGAGTCACTGAATATATGGCCGCCGATGACGCGCGGCACGCAAACGTACCAGGCGATATACGCAGGCATCAGCCAGAAGTACACGAGAGGATGGCCGAAGAACCAGAACAGGGTGCGGCTCAGCATGATGTTGATGCTCGGCGTCCAGCCCAAAGACCAGGGAATGAGCTGGAACAGAACTTCCACGGCAACCGGAACGGTTGCGATCAGCCACAGAATGAAAGTCGTCACCGACATGAAGACGAACAGCGGAGACAGCTTGCCTCTGTTTTCCCGTCTCCATTTGCGGTAGCTGCTGAAGATGGCAAACCCGCCAAACCAGCTTCCCACGACCAGAAGCGCAGACCCGATGTAAAAGAACGGCGATGCCTTCAGCGGCGCGTAAAAGGTGTACAGAACGGACGCGTCGTTCATGACGATCGTCACGACCGCCATCGCCGTTCCGATGGTCATCAGGATCCACCCGATCCAGCCTAGACCGCGAGCAGTGCCGTGCAGAGAGCCACCCGTCGTTTTGGCTACTCCGGACAAAAGGAACCCGATGATGAAATACGTCGTAAAAATAAGTGCCATAAGTACGCCATGCGCAGTCAAAATTTGATAGTAATTCGTCCAGCTAGGCAGTTCGATAAGCCCGCCTCTCACCATTCCTTGCAGCATCCCGGCCAGTGCAGCCAAGCCAAAAGCCGCGTATGCGACCCACACGTATGCAAGGCTGAGACGAGCCGTAGGCCTGTCGACCTGTGCCTGCCCCATTGTTGTTGGATTCATTTTTTTCACCTGCCCTCTATTTCACAATAATCGTAGTCGCCATCACCTGATGCCCGGCGCCGCAGTATTCGTTGCACAAAATCAGGTATTCGCCCGGTTTGTCAAAGGTGTACGTGGCAGAGTTGATATGGCCCGGCATCACCATGAAGTTGACGTTGGTTCCCGGTATTTGAAATCCGTGGACGACGTCGGGGCTGGTCACGTGAAAGTTTACCTTCGCTCCGACCGGAACCTCCATTTTATTGGGCGCAAAGCCAAAGGCAAACGCCGTCATGTACGCGTCGTACTCGTTGTCATTCAGCTTTTTCAGGCCGGGGTTGTCGAACGGAGGAGTTTCGGTCACTTTGGCCGGATCGATCATTTCCATGTTGCTCGGGGGAGCCATTCCCATCGCGAACGCATTCACGCACAGCAGCACGATAAACAGCGCCAGGCCGCCCGATCCCAAAATCAGCCAGATTTTTTCATAACGGTGCAGATGCATCTTGTCCTCTCCCTTCTCTTTGAACTTGCTCTTCTATGCACGACCAAGGAATAGTCCGAACACACCAAACCAGCTTAGGAGTATGATTGCGCCTACCAGCAATACAGCGACAAATGTTCCTTTCAAATTTTGCTCCGGCTGCGTCTTTTTTGTATTGTCGATCTGGCGCTGCGATTCTGTTCTCGTCTCCACGGCTCACTCCTCCTTTCCTGAAACCGTGACCGGCGTTATTCCTTTTCACGCCTTCATTCTACCCCCCAGTCCGTTGCGGTGTAATTCAGGGAAAACCCCTAAAATGCTCCGGGAACCTCCTGATATTCCCCATTTTTTGACACAATTTGTACAATAAAGCGCTAAGGTGGGTGCAGAATTCGACACCAGTTCCCTTGCATGTCGTTAAAATCCGTCTCAATTTCCAACACAACAAAAAAGCTGGCGCCGGTTGAATTCCCGGCGCCGGCTTCTGGACTTGTATATGGAATGCCCAGAGTTGACCACTAATCAGTATTCTTTTTAACTCTTTTGAACCGCCCTAACGTTTTTTAGCATCTATCCAAGGCCCCACCCCGGCTCTTCTTAGCCATTTAAGTACTATCTGGTAAAATCCTCATACCGTTCAATTTTTTTGCGTTGTATGACTAATTAATCTGGAACACAGTACCCTATTACTGGAACGGGTCCAACAGGAATCGTTCTGTAGTATTCGAAGTCGTTGTTAGTATATCCGCTTTTATATCTAAAATGTTTTTTCCGATAGGGATATTTCCTCTTTTAATCTCGTCATTTGTGAAACTCAAGATTTTTTCAAATTTCTCAAAAGCTTCTTTGCTCACACCGGCTTCTTTATGATTTTTAAAGCCATTTACAATTACACCGTTTTGAACAGTAGTCTTCTCTTCTAAATTAGATTGGGCAATTTCCAGAAGCAACTCTAAATCATAATCAGTTTCTTGTTGTTCAGCATGGGCACTGGGGACTAACACTTGGGAATACCCGGTAAAAAGGAAAGCAGTCGTTACAGCAACGGATAAGAACTAATGCGCTAACTTATTTTTTTTCACTTTTAGTTCCTCCAACCCTATATTCAAGATAAGTAAGCCAAAAAACCAACGCGACTGTGATTCCAACGGAGACCTTCCTGCTTATGCCTAAGCTGATGTCAAGATCAAAAAAACTGAATACCAGAAGCCCCAGAACTATAACCAAAAGAATTCTCCTAATAATTCCACCCCTACCTTTTTTTATAACAATATTATAAATTAATCAAAATGAAAATATTGTCTTTTTTTGTCGATTATACTAATTTTTTTCAGCACAACTTTTTCATAATTTCGAAGCAGAAGGGTACCGAACTTTTCCCTACAGTCAGCAAAAAAAGACTTCAAACATTCACTTTTTGTGGGAATAATGCTTAAGGATTCTTCGACATAAGAAAGTTGGATTAATCGTTGCAAATTCCTTATTATACAAAAGTTGGTAAAATTAAAAAACAGGTATTTTATACCTCTGGAAGATTTTTTAAAAAAAGATAACTCCTGTTAGCATTCAGAAGTTATCTTTTGGCTGTCTAAAACAGGGGGCTTTTCTTCACCCTGTCTCCTCTATTAAGCATTCAGAGATCCTGTCCCTTCAGTTAAAGCTACTATTGTTAACCATAGGCTCGACCTCATTCAAAATCAAGCCATCCCTTTTTGATCGCATACCGGACCAGGTCCGGACGAGTGCGAAGATGAAGCTTCTCCATGATGTGCGACTTGTGGGATTCCACAGTCTTGACCGAGACCGTCAATTGCTCGGCGATCTCCTTGTTGCTGAAGCCCTTGGCGATCAGGATCAGGACTTCCTTTTCCCGCTCAGTGAGAATCTCGTACTTCGCCTGCTCTTCCCCGTTTTTCACCATTTGCAGAAATTCCTCGATCAGCGACTTGGTCGCCGATGGATAAAGATAGGCCATTCCTTTGGACACGGTGCGAATGGCGGCGATCAGGTCGAGATCGGGAGCGCTCTTTAAAATGTAGCCGGCTGCCCCCGCCTGGAGCACCCGGAACAAGTACTCTTCATCGTCGTGCATCGTCAGGACGAGCACCTGGATGTCGGGAGCGGCTTCCTTCAAGCGTCCGGTGGCGGAAAGCCCGTTCTCCCCTGGCGGCATGCTGAGATCCATCAAAACCACATCCGGCTTGATTTCCAAGGCCTTGTCAAAAGCCTCTTTCCCATCCGCGGCATAACCTACGACTTCCAGATCAGGCTGGGCGTCGATCAGCATGCCCAGACCGGAACGGACCACGGCATGGTCATCAGCGATCAGGACGCGTATCCCCATGTTCTGCTTCCCCCTTTGGCAATGGTATACGAACAATCACAGTGGTGCCCTCACCGATCGCCGAACGGACATCGACGGTTCCTCCGAGCAGCTGGGCCCTTTCCTTCATCCCGAACAGCCCCAGCCCGGAGCCTTTGTGCTCGGCTGCTTCCACGTCAAAGCCGACCCCGTCGTCCACGATGGTGACCACCACTTCTTTTTCCCTGTCTTCAAAAACAATACCCAGTTTTTCGGCCTGAGCGTATTTGGCTGTATTCGTCATCGCTTCCTGGGTGATGCGGTAGAGAGCCGTCTCCACCGGTGCCGAGTAGCGGCGCCTTGCTCCCTGTACATGGAGATCGACCCCGATGCCAAAGCTTTTTTCCACCCGCTTGATAAGCGAACGCAGCGCCGGCAGAAGCCCGAGGTCGTCCAGAGCCGAAGGGCGCAGCTCCAAAGCCATGCGCTTTACCTCCTCCATCGCTTTTGCGGTCATTTGCTGGACATCCGCCACATGCCGTTTCATCTGGGCGCTCAGCTTGCCCTGTCCGAGGACGTTCAATCCGACAAGAATGCTGTACAAAGCCTGCCCCACGCCGTCATGGAGCTCCCGGGAGATGCGCTTCCGCTCTTCCTCCTGAGCCTGTATCACGAAATTCGTCAGCTTGTGCTGGTACCGTTCTTTTTCCGCCCGCTGCTGGTCAGACATGTCGCGGAGAATCATGACCAGCTTGCCGGGCGATCCTTCCGGCAGGCTGGTCGAACTGGCTGCCACGGGATATTCCCGTCCCTCTTTTGTCTTGAGCCGCATTTCAAAGGAAGGCAATTGCGAGCGTTTGAAAAAGCAGTCTGTACAGGTGGTTTCCTCCTGGCACGTCGCCATGCCCAGACAGATTTCGCATATATGTTTTTTTCCGACCAGTTCTTCCTGCGACCATCCGGACATCCGCTCCATAGCGGTATTGACGGTCACGATCCTCCCGCTATGATCGATGACAAGAACAGCATCGCTGATGTTGGTAAAGATCGACTGCAGCAGCGTGACAGTCTCCGGAGATGCAACCAGTTCTTCTCTCCACGCGTTCACCCTTGCCCCTCCTCGCAGACAAACATTCCTATTGCTATTGTAGGCTGTGGACCAGGGAAAGTGTATCGGGGAATTCCCTTAACCTCCGCCCTCCTGCCACCGGTTATTGGGACTGGAGGCATGGATGCGAACGAAGAAACAGACAGACTAACGATCTATGGAAAAATAAGGAAACCTTATCGCAGGAAATCAGGCGCAAGAAGGCACCTCCTCCTCCGCGCGCCATATAGCTGATAGAAAAAACTCATTCGGGGGAGCTGTCTATGTCGGGAAATCCTGGAATCTGGCTGTTTACAGGAGCGGCTACTTTGTTTCTGGTCGGAACCGATGTCTTTATTGTTTCACCGCTGCTGCCCGCTATTTCCGCGGAATTCAAAGCGACTCCGGCCGCCGCCGGTTGGCTGGTAACGGTCATGGCTGTCATGTACGCCTGCGGCTCTCCTTGGGCAGGCACGCTTTTTGACAAACTCCAGGAACGGCGCAGCCGCGTTCTGGTAATCGGATTGATCTGTTTTGCGCTTGCCAATCTGGGGACAGCGCTTGCCGGCAGCTATCTTTTTCTGCTCGGCAGTAGATTGGCGGCTGGCCTCTCGCTGGCCGCCATCGCCCCTTCTGTCTACGCTTTCATCGGCGATCTCGCTCCCGCCCACCGGCGCGGGGCTTGGCTGTCCGTTATCGTCTCCGGCAATCTTACGGGGCTGTGGGTCGGCACGCCGTTCGGTACCCTGCTTGCCGGATGGGGGGGCTGGCGGCTGCCGTTCCTCTGTATTGCCGCCGGGAGCCTGCTGCTTGCTTTCCTGAATGGGCAGGTATGGCCGAAGAAACGAAAAAACGCTCAGCGGCCCATCGCGGAACGTCGCCCCCTCGGCGATATTCTGCGTTCAGTCCTGGTAACCATATTGTGGTCGATGGCGATGTACGGAATGTATACCTTTTTGGGAACAGCCCTCGCCCAGCTGAATCAGTTTACGCCCGCCCAGCTTGCAGCATCGCTGACGGCATACGGAGTTGGAGCGATGCTGGGGAGCTTGAGCGGCGGGAGGCTAGCCGATTGGCTGGGGAATCGTCCTGTCGCTACTGCCAGCCTGCTTGTGCTCGTCCCTTTTCTGTCCCTGGTCGGTACGCTTCCCTCGTCAAACTGGCTTTATCCGTTGTTATTTCTGTGGGCATTTGTCGGGTATGCCTTTGTTCCCTCCTACCAGTCCCGCTTGTCGAATGAGTTTCCTGGCGAGACGGGCAGAATCATGTCCTGGAACATCACCGGCATGTACATCGGGATGACGCTCGGCTCGTATTTGGGCGGACCGGTTTACCAGCTTTGGGGATTTGCCGCGCTGGCGCTAATCTGCGGGGGCTTTGCGCTGGGGGCGGGGGTGTTGAGCTGGAGTCTCGGAAGAGGGATCGTAAAGAGGGGAGAGGTGCGCTTGTGACATGTTCCATCCGCTCGCGGTGTCGGCAAAACAGAAAAAACCCGACGTTTGGTCAACATCGGGCTTCCCACTCCCTTCAAATGGCGAGCTTTTTCCGCTCTGCTTGAAAAAACATGCCGGCTGCACCAAGCACCCCTGCCGTGTCTTCCATCGTGGAAATTTGTATACTCGCCTGTTTGGCCATCCGAGAAATGCAGCGTTCCCGGATCACCTGCTCCGCCGCCTCCACCAGCAGACGTCCGTTTTTTATCACACCGCCTCCAAATACCAACACCTGCGGATTAAAGAGATGGATCAGATTCGTCAGTCCGATACCGAGAAAATAGCCCGCCTGCGTCAAAAGCTCTATGCTGAGCTTGTCGCCGTTCTCCGCTGCTTCTCCGATATCCCTCGCTGTGATCGCATCTCGCTCTCCGCCGCCGACAGCGGACAACGAGCTTTCCGCTCCAGCCTTCAGCAATGCCTGAGCCTTTTTTGCCAATGCAAGCCCGGACACGTAATTCTCCAGACAGCCTCTGTTCCCGCAGGCGCAGAACGGTCCTTCCGGATGAATCGAAATATGTCCGAACTCTCCCGCACTGTCTCCTACGCCAGTGATCAGCCGACCGCCGCAAATGATGCCGGCGCCAACCCCGGTGCTGACAGTCACATAAATCAGGTCGTCGGTTCCACGAGCATTTCCAAAGGTCCGTTCCGCTACCGCAGCCGCGTTGGCATCATTGATCAATTCGACCGGAACGCCGAAACGCTCGTTCATCCTGTCGCCAATCCGGACGTCGTTCCAATTAAGGTTGCTTGCATAGATGACCTTTTGGCGAACGGTATCGATAATCCCGGCTGTAGCAATCCCGATTCCGCAAATGCGGTCAGTGCCGATGCCGCTTTGCTCCCATACATCCTGCACAAGATCGCCGATGCGCCTGATGACAGCCTGATCACCGTCCTGCGGTTGCGTGGCGATCTTTCCTTGACTGTGGATATCGCCATCCTGGTCCACGATTGCGGCAAGGATTTTCGTACCACCCAGGTCAATTCCGACGGCATATTGTTTGTCTTGGGTCATCCCTGCTCTCACATCCTTGCTTTCACTGGAAAATCGCATCAAGCGCTTGGGAGGTTTGCGCGATCAATTGCTCCGGCAAACGGCTGAACGGAGAAATTTCCGGGATCACATACCCTTGGTAGCCAACCTCGTTCAAGGCTTCAACGACACGTTCCCACGGAATATCGCCTGCCAGCAGCGGAACAAATCCGGTAATATTGCCGGTCGCTGTCTTGAAATCCTTGACGTGAACCGCCAGCAGCCGTTTGCCCAAAATCCGGATCCACTGTTCGGGAAAACCGAATTGCAAAACGTTGCCCACATCAAAGTACGCGCCGACCCACGGGCTGTCCACTTCGTCGATCAGCCTCGCCATCTCCAGCGGGCTGAGCAAAAACTTGTTCCACACGTTTTCGATCCCGATGGAAACCCGCTTTTCTTCCGCTGTTTTTGCTAGGCGCTTCAGCGCTTCCCGCGCCCGCTCGTATGCGATGTCATACGAAACCTCCGGCGTCACCAGTCCCGGTACGACGAGAACGGTTTTCGAGCCGAAGACGCTTGCCGCCTCCAGCATTTTCTCGACGATGCGGATGCCTTTTTCCCGTACCGATTCGTCATTGTCCGTGAGCGGGTATTTCCACAACAGCGCGGTTGATACGCTGGGAAGCTCCAGGCCGAGTTCTCGCGCCTGCGCGGCTACCGCCTGCAGCTCGGCTTCCGTCATTTCCAGGTGAAAAGGAGCCTCTCCCTCTCCCAGATTTAGCTCCACACCTTGGTAGCCGTGTGTTTTCGCCTGCCGAAGCATTTCTTGAATGCTGATGTCAGCCGGAAAGCACCACGCGTTGATTCCCTTTTGAAAAGACATACTGTTCACTCTCCCGTTAATGGTGCACGGCGACAGGCGTCCCCAGTCGCGCCGACTGATTGGCCGCCAGCGTCACCTCCAGCGTTTTGCTTGCGGATTCATAAGGAGACAGGATCAAGCTTCGGTCTCCCGTCAGAATCGCTGTGATAAACGCGCGGTCTTGCTCCAGGTACATGTCGATTCCACTCTCTATGGTACGGCTTCCCTGCTCGTCAACGATCGTCAAATGCCTGCCGTCAATCGCAACGCGGAAGTTCTTGCCCAGGACTTCCACGCCGGTGCGATGGTCCGGCTGGATGAAGCAGGCATCCAGATGGCCCACCGCCCCTGAGCGAAATGACAGGGCAACCGATGAGACATCGGGAATATCGGTTCCCGGCAGATCACGGGAGACGAGCAGTTGCATCTGGGCGTATACCTGCCCGATATCTCCCGCGAGGTAGCGCATGGTGTCCAGCGTATGGGTCGCCTGCTCCACCAGCTGTCCTCCCGACTTCGCCATTTGCCGCCACCAGCCGGTCTCAACGAATTTTGTCAGGTAGTGGCCGCGAACCATGGCAATCTTCTTGTCGGCCAGATATTCCTTGGCTTGTTGCACGGTGTCAAGGTAACGCAAACAATAGCCAGTCGACGTCATGATGCCTGCTTGCCGGATCACGGCTTGCTTGCGGGCGACGGTTTCCAAGTCCAAACCTGTCGGCTTTTCCACGAACAGATGAATCTCTTTGGCCGCAGCCTGTTCCTCGATCTCCTCATGAGCAAAAGGGGGCACGCAGATGAACAGCGCATCCAGCTTCTCTTTTGCCAGCAGATCGCGCCAGGAAGCGTAGCTGACAGCGCCAATCCGTCCGGCTGCTTCTTCGGCGGCCGCGTGATTTACGTCGCATACCGCAACAACCTCCACCCGCTCGTCCGCCGTCAGCCTTTCCAGATGATATCGTCCGATGCCGCCCGCGCCGATCATTCCTACACGAATACTCATGGAGAGTCACCGCCTTAGCGTAATGTAACAGGCTGTTTCTGCTGGGCTGATTGATAGGCGGCCAGCGCCACTTCCACCGCCCGCAGACCGTCTTCTCCCGTAACGGACGGCGTTTTGCGCTCGCGGACGCTGGCGACAAAGTCCTTGATCAGCTGGGTATCCATGTCATCGCCCCAGTTGACCCATTTCAAGCCCTTGTCCTCGGAATAGAGGTCCAGCTTTTGGGAAAAGACATCCAGCGAGAGGGTGCCTTCCGTGCCGACAATCTCCATCGTGACATCCCCCCAGACCGGAAACGACTTGTTGCGGGACCAGCTGCAATCCAGCGTAGCGAAGACGCTGTTTTCAAATTCCATGGTCAAAATGCCGCAATCGTCAATCGCAGAATCGGAAAATTTGCTGTCCACTTCCGCGTATACCTCGCGCACCTCCGATCCCATGAACCAGCGCATCAAATCAGCGACATGGACGGTGTGATCGATCACAGCCCCGCCGCCCGATTTTTCCCGATCGATGAACCAGCCGCCGGGATTCTGTCCGCGATTTGTCCCCCGAATCGCCATGATGCGGCCTACCTTGCCCTGGTCCACCAGCTGTTTGGCCCGAACGACAGCGGGGTGGAAACGCACAGGAAAAGCTGTCTGCAAAATCACGCCTTGCTCGCGGCAGATCTCGATCATCTCCCGGGCTGCGGCTTCCGTGGTCGCCAGCGGCTTTTCGCACAAGATGTGCTTGCCCGCATTCGCTGCGGCCACGGCATGCTCATGGTGTTTGGCATTTTCCGAGGTGATGATGACGGCGTCTACGTCGGAAGCCAGCAACTCCCGGCAGTCCTGATAAAACGGAACGCCCCATTTCTCCGCGGCTGCCTTGCCGCGGGCCACATCTTCATCGGCCACCCCCGCCAGCTGCACGCCTTCGATTTTCCGGATCGCATCCGCATAGCTGTACGCATGCATATGTGCGACACTGATGATTCCCAGTTTCATATCCAGTCCCCTCCTACACTAGCGTGACGGGCTTGCCCGTCTCGACGGACTCAAGCGCGGCGCGTGCGATTTCCACCGCTTTGACGGCGTCCTCGACGGTCACGATCGGCTCTTGATCAAGGTCGATGCACTCGATAAAATGCTTCAGCTCGCGGAAATACGGATTTTCCCGCAACGGGCTTTCTGGAACGGCGACGCCGCTTACGCCAGCCTGTTTCGCCCGATTGACTGCCACCAGCGGCTTTTCCTTTGCACTGTCGTACTGGATGATTCCGTGCTTCCCCGCCAGCTCCATTTTCATCGAGAAGCCTTCATGGGCCCAGGAGCCTTCCACATGCGCGATCATGCCGTTCTTGAAGCGCAGGGTAACCAGCGCGTAATCCATGCGGGCGAAGCCTCTGCCCAGCAGGCTTTTGGCGTACACGCGCTCCACGTCCCCGAAGCACCAGCGCAAGAAGTCAAAATCATGGATGATCATGTCCAGGACAAGTCCCCCGCTGTTGGGATAGTCGGCGTACCAGTCGTTCCAGGCTGTCGGGAAAATGCCTCCCCGGAATGTGCGAGCCACGCCGACCTCCCCGATCGCTCCTTCGCGCACCAGTTGCCGGGACTTTTCGTACTCCGGAAAGAAACGCAGCACATGTCCCACAAACAGCTTGACATTTTTCTCCCGGCAGTAATCGACAATGGCGCGGGCCTCTTCCTTGCTGCGCGCCAGCGGCTTTTCGCAGATGACGTGCTTGCCCGCGTCGGCTGCCTTTTGCACATAAGTCTTGTGAAGATAGGTGGGCAGGCAGACGTCGACGATGTCTACTCGCTCGAGGACCTCCATCGCTTCCTCGTAGCTGGCGAACCACTCTGTCTTTGTCTCCGCCGCCAGTTCGCTTCCCCGCTCGCGGCGGATGTCGACGATCCCGACAAGCTTGACGTTTTCCATCGCTGCGTATGACCTTGCGTGAACAGTACCCATGGTTCCTGCTCCGATTACCAGAACATGATGCATATTCGTTCCACTCCTTTATAGGGAAAATGCTATTTGGACCCGCTTAGGGAGATGCCTTCGACAAAATGTTTCTGCAGGAAAATAAAGACGATGATCATCGGCCAGATGGCGAGAACAGACCCGGCCATCAGGACGGGAAAGTTGGTCGTATGCTGTCCCTGCAGAGAGGCGAGACCCGCTGACAGCGGCATCTTGTCGGGAGAACTGTTGACGATCAACGGCCACATCAGATCGTTCCAAGACCAGAGCGCGACGAATATCGCCAGCGCGATCAGACCGGGGCGGGCAAGCGGCAGCATGATCCTCCAGTAGATCTGGAAGTGGTTGCAGCCGTCCAGCATGGCCGCTTCCTCCAGTTCCTTTGGCAGCGACATGAAGAATTGCCGCAGCAGGAATGTTCCAAAGGCGCTGAACAGTCCGGGAACGATCAGCGCAGTCAGGGTGTTGAGCCAGCCCAGCTCCTTCATGATCATGAACTGCGGCAGCAGAAAGACTTGGCCGGGGACCATCAGTACTGTCAGAAAAAGAACAAACAGTGCATTTCGTCCCGGGAACTCGATGCGGGCAAACGCATACGCCGCCAGCGAGCAGAGAAAGACTTGGCCGACTACTTTAATAATCGTAGTGAAAATCGTGTTCCAGTAAAATTTCGTAAACGGCAGAGTCGCCACCACGTCAGAGTAGTTTTTCCACTGCATGCTCTCCGGGAAGATCACCGGAGGGACCTGGGTGGACTCGCCCAACGTTTTCAACGAAGTGAGAATCATCCAGAGAAACGGGCCGATCATGAACAGCGCCCCTATGATTAAAAGGAGGTGGATTAGCCATTTGGACCGCTTCTTTCGCTGTGCTGAATATGTGCTCATTGCGCCATCCCTTCCTCTTGTGCTATTCATAATGCACCCATTTGCGCTGTAACCTGATCTGCACGACAGTGACCAAAAGGATCAGGATTAACAGAACGACTGCAATCGCCGCTGCATAGCCTCCGTCCCCGGTCAAAAACGCGTTTTTGTAGAACAGGTATGCCACGGTCTGCGTCTGCTCAAGCGCCGAGTTGCCCACCATCATGAAGATCAGGTCGAACACCTGGAAAGCGCCGATCAGCGAGGTGATGCTGACGAAGAAAATAGATGGCGTCAGAAGCGGCAGCGTAATGGTGAAGAACTGGCGCACGGGGCCTGCGCCGTCTAATTCCGCCGCTTCGTAGTACATTTTCGGGATCCCCTGCAATCCGGCCAAAAAAATCACCATGTTGTAGCCGATGGAACTCCAGACCGCCACGATAATGACGGAGTAGAGCGCCACATCCGGATCGGAAATCCAGCGCGGGCCGTCGATGCTGAGCAGTTTGAGCAGGTAATTGATCAGCCCGTAATCAGAGTTGAACAGCCACCGCCACACCATCGCGACTGCCGCCGTCATGGTGACCACGGGCAGGAAATAGAGCGTGCGGTAAATAGACAAGCCTTTGATCTTTTGATTCAGGAGGACTGCCACGAAAATGGACAGGGCAATGCTGGCCGGAACAGCCAAGACAGTGTAGATCACTGTATTTTTCAGCGCGATCAGCATGTTGGAATCTTGCATCAGGTTTTTGTAGTTTTCCAGACCGATCCACTTGTGTTTGCCGAAAGCCCCCCACTTGGTAAAGCTGTAGTAGACCGTCTGAATCATCGGCCAAATGTAGAATACGGCCAAACCGACCAGCGTTGGGGCAATCATTGCATAGGCCCACATCCAGTTTGTCCGTTTCATGCGAGTAAAGGAACTTCCTGCACCAGGTCGAACGGCAGCTGGACTGTTTGTTTGCAGTTGACTATCTGCAGTATTCACGCCTCATCCCCCTCACCAGGTCGTAGAAATGGAGGGCGGTCCGCTGAGGATTGATATCAGCAGGACCACCGCTCTGGCAATTGCCCTTACTCCTGCGCAAGCAGCTCGTTCATTTTTGCAGCCAGCGCCTTGGCAGCCTCTTCGACATTCATTTCGCCAGTAAAAGCTTTTGTCATGTATTCTTTTTCCAACTGCACCCACTTGGAGGTTTCTTTGGAGACCGGGTACGGCTTGGCGGCGGCAGCCTGGTCGATATACACCTTCAGGTTGAACTGCGGGATGGATTTGACCCACAGCTCCTGCGTTCCATTGAAGGCGGGAATCGCCGCTCCCGCTTTGGCCTGGATCTCGGCGGCTTCCTTGGAGCCGAGGTATTTGACAAACGTCCACGCTTCATTTGGATGCTTCGTATTGGCCGCGATCACATTGGCCAGTCCGTGGATTACGCTCGTGGCCTCCTTGCCTTTTGGCAATACGGCGACATCTACCTTGTCCTTGGTGTATTCGTTTTGGGCAAATTGGCTTGCCATCCATGCCCCATCGTACAGCATCGCCAGCTTGCCGGATTCAAACAACTGGGAGGCGTCCGTTTCCTCCATCTGGGCAACAGTCGGAGAGACTTTTTCATTGATCAAATCGACCCAAAATTTGATGCCTTCGATCGTTTCGGGCTTGTCAAAGCCGGCGGTTTTCTTGTCTTCCGAGATCACGTAGCCTCCGCTTTGCACAATCGTATTGTAAAAGTTCTCCTGCCCCCATGGTCTCGCCGCGATTCCATAAACGCCTTTTTGCGGATCTGTCAGCTTCTTGGCTGCCTCGCGAAGCTTCGTCCAATCCCAGGTCTCGTCCGGGTAGGCCACTTTTGCCTCGTCGAACAGCTTTTTGTTGTACCAGAGGCCGATGGTGTCATAGTCCTTGGGAAAGCCGTAGCGAACGCCATCGACTGTGTACAAGTCAACCAGCGCCTTTGGATAGTTGTTCATGTCAACGCCATCCGCCGTGATCTTATCGTCCAGCGGCAAAAGCATCCCGTTGGACGCGTACTTGACGATGTTCGGACCATTCATCCAAAATACATCCGGCAGGCTGTCGCCTGTCGCCGCCGCATCCATTTTGGTAAAATACTGTTTATGCGGGGTTAATTCGATCTTAACCTCGATGTTGGGATAAGCTTGGGTAAATGTCTTCGCGATCTCTTCCATCGCCGGCATTTGGTTTTTGTCCCAAACCCCGTAGGTGAGCGTTACCTTTTCGCCAGAGGTAGCGCTCCCGCTTTGGTTGGCAGTGCTTCCGCCGTTTGGCGCCGTATCGCTGCCGCCGCCGGAACAACCGGCGACTGCTACCATCAAGGCAGCCATTGCAGCCGAAACCCATTTTTTCATGAAAACCCCTCCTTAGCGTACGTCCCGTTTTTCTGTTTTCCGCGCACCGCTGCCTCTACACTTGCCTTCACACTTTTCTTTCCAGCCCCCTTTACTCACACCAGTTTTTCTTTCTTTTTCCAGCGACAAAACTAAGTTTTGAAAAAAAGAGGTTATAAGCTGAAGTGAAAGACCTCTTGCAACAGGACGGCGGCGGCAGCCTTAACCTCAAAATCGGCTCCAAGCGCTGTCGAACGGAACTCCAGCCCCTCTGTCATAATGCTCATCGCCTGTTCCTTGACCTGCTTTTGAATGCGGGCAAACAACAACTGGTTGTCTCGCATCAATTCTCCGCCAAGGATAATCAAGCTGGGATTGAACAGATTGACAAGATTGACGATTCCGATCGACAAGTACGAGGCCATCTCTTCCACGATGTCCTGGCAAACCTGATCGCCTTGTTGCAATGCGGTACGGAAAACCTCGGGAGAAATTCGGCTCATGTCCCCCCCGGCCAGCTCGAGGGCCAGTGTCTCCTTGCCCCGCGTGATCGCGGAGAGGACGCTTGTGTAGACGGCGGGCCAGCCCACGTAGTTTTCCAGGCATCCGACGTTGCCGCAATCACAGCGCATCCCCGCCCTGTCTACTGTTGTATGCCCCAATTCGCCGGCCCCGCCGCGGCTGCCGCGGAAAATGGAACCGTTTACAACAAGCCCCGAGCCGACGCCTTCGCCAATGGTTACAAACAGCAGATTTTCGGCGCCCATGCCGACGCCAAAATTTTTCTCGGCCAGAACGATCGCATTCGCGTCGTTGTCCAGCCAGGTTTTCAAGCCGAATCTCGCTTCCACCTTGTCCTTCAACGGAACGTCCTTTAGCTGAAGCTTGGAATTAAAGCGGATCACGCCGCTGTAGGCGTCGACGATTCCCGGCGAAATCACGGAAATTCCCAGACACTTGGAGACATCTCCGACACGGCCGAGGAAATCTCCAATTGCGTCAATCACGTGCCCGACCACGGATTCGCCTTGCATTCCCGGCCCCACCGGGTAGACGCTTTTTTGGCGAATCGCCGCCTCCAGATTCAACTCGGCGATCGTAATCGCCGTATTGGTAATCGAGACGCCGATCAAGAACTGCCCGTCCGGACAAAACCGTACCAGGATCGGCTTGCGCCCGCCTTTGGACGCTCCCGTTCCATCCTCCACGACAAGGCCGTCGCGGATTAGCTCGTTGACAGCAGACGTGACAGTCGTCGGGCTGATGCCCTGCTTTTTGGCAATGTCGCTGCGTGAGATGGGCCCATGCTGACGGATTGTGTCAAGAATGATAAAACGGTTAAGTTCTTGAATCAATTTCAGATCTCCAGTCCTGCGCATCGATTAAGCCCGTCCTTTGTTTTTCCAATGACTTTATAAAGTGATTATACTGAATATTTTATATTGGGTCAATCGTTTACCTTTACAGATTAGTCATCCTCTTCCCGCAATCGTACTGTCATGCACTTTCCGCCCCGTGGATTCCAGTGTAAGATAAAAATGCGTCGTTGCCAGGCTGGCCATTTGCAATATTCAAGGCCGAGCGAAAATAAAATCTCGTTTAAATGAGGAGGGCAGACCCTTGAACAATGACAAGTCTCTTACCATCAAGACTTTGAGTCCGAAAGATGCCGAGCAATACATAGCCCTGCGCCTCGACGCTCTGAAACTAAATCCGGAAGCTTTCCTGACTACCTATGAAGAAACCATCCAGGACAAAAACCTGCTCGATACATGGAAAACCCGCTTGACCCCCACCCCGAGCGCATTCACGATGGGCGCATTCATCGGAGATTCCTTAGTCGCTGTAGCCACGCTCATACGGGAGAGCCATGTAAAATTGAGGCACAAGGCATCCCTGGTAGGCGTCTACTCCACCCCTGCCCAGCGCGGGAAAGGGATAGCCAAAAAACTCATTTCAGCCATGATCGAGAAAGCAAGAGAGCTGGACGGTCTTGAGCAGATCAATCTGACCGTAGCCAGCGAAAATATGGCGGCCCGCCAGCTTTACCTCTCCCTGGGGTTTCAAGTATTCGGCACGGAAAAGAATGCCCTCAAGCACAACGGCGTTTACTCCGATGAGGATTACATGGCATTGGCCCTGTAGGGAGATCACTGCCCTTGCATTTGACACTGTTTTCTGAAACTTTTCTCTGCGTTTTTCGTACTTCGTTTCAAATGGAAAAAACGGAGTGGAATGCATGGAGCTGTTTATCTTCGTTTTTGAATGTATCGGCAATATCGTCGGCGCTCTCCTCAGCAAAGACCGTGCTTAGTCAAAGTCTTTCAAACAGCAGCCGACTGAATGAAAATACCAGCCATCGTGATTCAAACCCGCATCATGGAACCTGCTTTCCTTTGCGCCAAAAAAGCGGCCCAGCATACACTGGACCGCTTCTTTGTCTCGCTCTTATTTTTTCGCTTCCTCATGGGCCGCTGGCTCCACAGCGATCGCGTTGTCAGCAGGCTCCACGACGATTTTTTCCGCCACGCCCTGCGGTATCGCGCTGCGAGTCAGCTTCGGGCTGTAGAAAGCAAATACTTTCGCATCCTTCTTCAGATCAGTGATTGTCAGCGTTTTGTTTCCGTCTGTGCCGACAATCTTCGTTTGGTCGTTTACGAGCAGATGAATCTTTTCGAACGAGTTGTCCGTCAAACGCTCGCCCTCGACAGCGATTCGCACTCCGCCATCCTTGTTTTCTTCGACACTTGCAAGAGAGCCGAATGTTCCGAGAACGTCCTCAGTCTGCATGCTGTTCTTGATGACGATCTCTTTTGCCAGCGTTTGCGGCGGCAAGCTCATCGCCATGAATCTCTCGTGGACAACCTCGATTTCCATGCCCAGCTTCAGGTCTTGAGCCTTTGCCGCCTTGCCGTCTGCCGTCACGATTTTCGTTTCGTCCGCCACGTGCAGCAGGATGCCCCGCTGATAGCCATTCAGCAAGATCGATACTTTGCCGTCCGTGTTGCGGATGCTCGTGATCGTTCCCGCCTTCTTTACATGATCCTGATTCTCTTCCGCCGCTACGGTGACCGAATTCCCGGACACCTGCACCGGCGTTTGCAGGATTTGCTCCACAAAGGCAACCGGCACATACGTATTGCCGTTGATCAGCTTTGGCGCCGCTCCCACTGTTTTGTACATGCGAGCAAAGGGATAGCGGTCTTCGCCGGCTTTGGCGTAGCTCCAAACGGCTCCCTTTTTCACCTCTGCCGCTTTGGTCTGGCTGTTCCAGCTTACTTCATATCCAAGCGACTCCGCCACTTCCCGAAGCGGTACCAGAATCGTCTGTTGCTGTTTATCGTCAATAGCGTGCTTGCCGAGTTCCTGCCCTTTTATCTGTACGGACAACTCGCGTACGGGCTCGGATGTCGCGAGTGCGCTGACGCCATTCATCGTCAGGACGGCGGCTGCCAGCAAAGTCATGGACACGGATTTCATTTTTTTCATGCTGTCATCTCCTCTTCTTCTCTTGTTTGTATGTTGTCCTGGTATTGGGACGACAGCAACGAAAAAAACGTTTCACGATTTTCTCAAACGGCAGGATCGCGGTCCGGGTCCTCCCCGGTGATTACGGGTTGGCCACGCCTTGCGGAGCCTGTGGAGTCCGCGGATACGGCACATCCGGCTTGCCGGCGGGATTGTTGTACAAATAGTCGGGCACTTTGCCCACGACGAGCGCTTCGGTGATCGGAATCTGGGTGACTACCGTCTTTTCCTCGGTGGCAAATGGAATGACGATCCGGAGCGTGACCTCCGCCTGAATGTAGACCGTGACCAGCACCATGTTGATTCCGGCCTGCTTCATGCCGGTCTCCAGCCTGGTCTTTACCGAACCGACCGGAACAAACGAGACGGGAATTTCTGGCCCGTAGCGCTCGAGAAACACGCTTTTCGTCGCCAGCCCGAGCGGAACGGCGATTTTTACGTTGTCCTCCTCGAACTCCTTCATCCGGTTTTGAATCCGGGTCGTCGTCTCCCCTACAATCCGCGCATATTGTTCAAAATTAAAATTCATCGCCTTGACGTTTCCTTGGTTGTCCTTTTCCATCACGATAATGTCGTTGAAGTCCACTCCCTGCTGGGTCAGCCGCTTGGTGACCACATCGGTGATCGCGAGCTTTGCCACCTGATCCGCTTTTTGCGCCGCAATCAGCAGCAGGGTCGGCTCTATCCGTTTCTCCACGGCCACGAACAGAATCATGAACGCGATGAGCAGCGCGACAAGCGTCAGAAAGAGTCGTCTCCCCCTCCGCCGCCAGCCTCCTTTACGATAGCGAGCCACGATATCGCTCTCTCCCGGCTTTTTGACATCTGCCTTGCGAAAGGATCAGGAACGTACCGTCCCGGCAGTCGATCTGTCCGCGGTCCTTGAACGGCCGCGCCGCAGCACGCCGCCCATGCCCGCGACGAATGTGGGGATGCCCGCCGCCACGATAATCAATGCCCAGTCGCGGAAGTACAGATCGGTCGTTTTGAAGATCGGCTGGAGCGCATCCAGATAGACGACGCCCAAAACGAGCACGATCGAAGACAGCACGGCCCACACCAGGTATTTGTTCTCGAAAATATTGCGATGGAAAACGCTGTGCTGGCTGCGGCAGTCAAAGACGTGAATCAGCTGGGCCATGACGAGCGTGACAAAGGCGACCGTCTGTGCGTGGACGAGGTCATCCGGGTTCTCCCGCCAGGTCAGCCAGAAGGCCAGAAGCGTCATCAAGCCGATCAAAAAGCCGCGGCTAACAATCTTCCACCCCAGCCCTCTGGCAAAAATGTTTTCGTGCTTGTTGCGCGGCCGCTGGTACATCGTGTCTGCCTCGGGCGGATCGACCCCGAGCGCCATTGCCGGAAGCCCATCCGTCACCAGGTTCACCCAGAGAATCTGGATCGGCACCAAGGGCAGCGGCATCCCCAAAATCATGGCGAAAAACATGACCAGAATCTCGCCCACATTGGAAGCGAGCAAATAGCGGATGAACTTGCGAATGTTGTCGTAAATGTTGCGGCCTTCCTCGACGGCAGCGACGATGGTGGCAAAGTTGTCATCCCGCAGAACCAGATCGGCTGCTTCCTTGGTCACGTCGGTACCGGCAATCCCCATGGCAATCCCGATGTCTGCCGTCTTGATCGCCGGGGCGTCGTTTACCCCGTCGCCTGTCATCGCGACCACATGTCCCTTGCTTTGCAGGGCCCGAACGATCCGCAGCTTGTGCTCCGGCGAGACCCTGGCGTAGACCGCCACCCGCTCCGCACGCTCGGCCAGCTCCTCGTCGGTCAATCGATCCAGCTCGCGGCCCTCCATGATCTCTCCGTAACCCCGCATCAGCCCGATTTGTCGGGCGATCGCCTCGGCGGTGATCCGGTGGTCGCCAGTAATCATCACCGTTTTGATGCCCGCCTGGTGACACAGGTTGATCGCCGGACGCACTTCTTCGCGCGGCGGATCGATCATCCCCGCAAGGCCGACAAAGATCAGGTCGCTTTCCTTTATTTCGGTTGATTGTCCCTTGCGATAGCCTTGCAGCGGTTTGTAGGCGAACGCCAGTACACGCAAGGCCTGGGCCGCCATTTCCTCGGTCTGGTCCAAAATCCGGTGGCGCATCGTGGCGGACAGAGGCTGCACTTGGCCGTTCCACATGATGTGGGTGCATCTGGAGAGAAGCGCTTCCGCCGCCCCTTTGGTCAGCAGCGCGTAGCTTCCGTCGCTCTTTTGCTCTACGACCGACATCATTTTGCGGTCGGAGTCAAACGGAATTTCGTCTACGCGAACGCCCTCCTGACGCCCTTTGCCTGTCTCCGGATCAAAGCCGAGGCCCTTGGCCGCAAGTACCTTCAAAGCCCCTTCCGTCGGGTCTCCTACTACCTGCCAGCGTTTTACCGTTTTCCCCATGCCGAGCAGTCTGCGCGCCTTTTCTTCTTCGCAGGAAAGCTGGGCGTTGTTGCAGCGCTCAGCGATCTGCAAAAGCTGCAGCAGCGCCTGATCGCGCTCGGGAGCGATCTGCTTGCCCTGCAGGAGAAAAGCGCCGTGCGGCTCGTAGCCGCTTCCCGTTACCTCATAGGTCGTATTGCCGTGCCAGATGTGGGTGACGGTCATTTTGTTCTGGGTCAAGGTCCCCGTCTTGTCGGAGCAAATGACCGAAGCGCAGCCAAGCGTTTCTACAGAAGGCAGCTTGCGGACAATCGCGTTTCGCCTGATCATCCGCTGTACGCCTAAAGCCAGGGCAACAGTCACGATGGCTGGCAAACCCTCCGGGATGGCAGCGACAGCCAAACTAACCCCGGCGAGAAACATCGTAAACAGTTCATGTCCGTGCCACACTCCGGCTCCGATGACCACCAGCGTGAGCAGGACGGCCACGACCACAAGAATTTTTCCCATTTGCTCCAAGCGAATCTGCAAGGGAGTCTCCGCCATTTCAGCCTGGTTCATCATGTGGGCGATCTTTCCGATCTCCGTGTCCATGCCGGTGGAAACGACCAGCCCTTGCCCGGTCCCTCCGGTCACCATCGTGCCCATGAAGGCGAGGTTTTTCTGGTCCCCGAGCGGCACCGCGTCGTCGGATACCGCTGACAGCGGCATGGCGGTTTTGGAGACCGGCACGGATTCCCCTGTCAGTGCGGACTCTTCGATCTCAAGCCGGTTGGCTGAAAACAGGCGCAGGTCAGCCGGAACCCGATCCCCCGCCTCCAGCAGCACCAGATCGCCGGGAACAAGCCGGGATGCCGGGATGAGAAAAAGCTGGCCGTCGCGCATCACGCGGGCCATCGGGGAGGCCAAATCCTTCAGCGCCTGCAGGGAGCGTTCTGCCTTGGCCTCCTGGATAAAGCCCAGCACCCCGTTAATGAAAATGATGGCGATAATCGTGATGGCATCGAGATACTCTCCGAGAAAATAAGAAATCAACGTGGCAACGAACAGAATCAGCACCATGAAATCTTTAAACTGGTCGAGCAAGACCGTATACAGCGGCTTGCGCTTGCGGGCCGCCAGCTGGTTGGCGCCGATCTTGGCGAGTCTGCGCTCCGCTTCGCTCTGCGACAGACCCTGTCTGTCGTCGCTTTCCAAGGCTCTCGTCACTTCAGCAGCCGCAAGCGTGTACCATTTTCGATTAGGCCTTGTGTCCACCTTAAATCTCCTCCATCCCGTTCACACTTCATCTCATATGTATGCAGACAGGCCTCAAAATAACCCACTTGTCCGGCGAACATGCAAACAACCCGTCCTTTGTACCGATCGGACGGGTCGATTTCCTATTACGTGAAGCTTTTGAACAAACCGATACAGATGAGCAGAATGGGAGGAAACCAGGTCAGCCGCGACAGCCACTTCCATTTCCCCGCCTGTCGGCCCAACACCACGCCGAGAAACAGCAGACCGCCGCTCATCAGAGCGATGCACACGGCTACAATCAGCGGAGAGTAGCCCAGAAAGGTCAAACTGATTCCCGCGCCAAAAGCATCCAGCGACAGCGCGAGCCCCAGCATAACCGCTTCCCTGCCCGTAATATGCCCCGATTTGTCGGCATCCGCATAGGAGGGATCCCGGAGGATCTGAATAATCAGACCAAACACGCGGAACTGGGATACAAGGGCCGGACCGTCGCTTTGTTCATTGTCGTCGGCATTTTCCCGGACCTTTTCTTCTGAGCGGGCGCTGACAAGCCGCCATAAGGTAAACGTGCCCATCCCGATCAGTACAGCCGCTCCGATCTGTTTGCCCCACTCCGGTGACAGCCAGAATAAAAGCGTCGAACCTACTGCCATTACTGTATACACCACGGCAAAGGAACAACCTGCGACGACCGCAAGGGATACCAGAGGAATCCGCATATTCCGAAGACCGTATGTCAGTCCAACAGTGACGCTGTCCATGCTAGTCGCCAGGGACACAAGAAGAAGCGAGAGCCAGCCGTTCATGATGCCATCACCTCTCTTTCCCATTGCCCTTTAGAATACGCTCCGGGCTTATCCGATGTGCCCTTTCCGCACAGGAGCGTTTCAGGAACGCTTCTGATCATCTGTAATCACCATATGTATCAAACAT
>NZ_JAUMSJ010000046.1:0-37986 GCF_037834415.1 Brevibacillus borstelensis
TTTCCTGTCTTCCGGCAAACAGGCTCTCCACAGTAAAAAAAGAGGCATGTTGAACAGACAGAGACAACGAGGTCTTTGGTTTCTCAAAAATTTCCGAATGAACGAAAACTGCTGGCCAAACAACTACTGGCAAAACTCAAGGAAGAAAAAAATCCGGAAAGCAAGGCGGAGTACGATCAGGCAATCGCCAAGCTGACAAAGCTGGCGAACGGCAAATAAACGGATTGCCTTCCCAAGCTTGCATCTTTTCTCCTCTTCCGACCCATACTATCACAGACAGTGAAGGAGGAGGATTCATGCATAGCAAACAGAGGCCCGATTATTTGAATCGCCCCCCTTTTGGGAGCAGTCAGGAGGCGCCCCAAACCCCTCCGGCAGAACCGCAGCAGCCTGTCCAGCCTCCGGTGGAGACTCCGGGTGCCGATGATCCCAAAAAGCGTTTGCTCGACTCAATCACGCAATTGGGACAGACCAATGTTCCTCAATTGGAAAGCAATATTTACTGCCTGACGGTCATCGGTCAGGTAGAGGGGCACATCCAGCTGCCGCCACAAAACAAGACGACGAAGTACGAGCATCTGATCCCTCAGTTGGTTGCCGCAGAACAAAACAGCAAGATCGAGGGAGTCATGGTCATCTTGAATACGGTTGGAGGCGATGTCGAGGCGGGCTTGGCGATCGCGGAGATGGTCGCGTCGCTTTCCAAACCGGTTGTTACGCTCGTGCTCGGGGGCGGACACAGTATAGGCGTGCCGATCGCTGTCGCGGGTGACTATTCCTTCATCGCGGAAACGGCGACCATGACCATTCATCCGATCCGCTTGACCGGCCTTGTGATCGGCGTTCCCCAAACGTTTGAATATCTGGATAAAATGCAAGATCGGGTGGTCAGCTTTATCGCCCGCCACTCCAAAATTACGGAAGACCAGTTCCGTGAGCTGATGCTGAAGACAGGGGAATTGACGCGGGATATCGGCACCAACGTAATCGGAGCGGA
Source organism: Brevibacillus borstelensis (assembly GCF_037834415.1). Lineage (GTDB taxonomy): Bacteria > Bacillota > Bacilli > Brevibacillales > Brevibacillaceae > Brevibacillus > Brevibacillus borstelensis_A. The sequence goes on from NZ_JAUMSJ010000046.1 coordinate 998, forward strand.
TGCCGTCAAGTACGGGCTGATCGACGAGGTAGGAGGACTTGGCAAGGCGTTGCAAAAGCTGAACGAGCTGATAGAAAAAGCCCGGAACGGAGAGAAGGTGCTGCAGTGATTTTCTATTCGGTGATCCCGATGGAAGTCGTTTTCGAAGGGATGGAGCAGGTCGAAAAGCAAGTCCTGCGCGAGCTTCCGATCGGCGAGGCGACAATGGTGGTAGAGCAAACAGGACCCTATGAAGGAAAGCTGGTCCGGCTGATCAGTCCCAATCCGCAGGACTACCTCAATCCGGCCTACGCTCCCGGCCAGCTCATCCGATTTCGTCCGGAAGGTTTCGGGCAATAAGTCCTGTATTTCTATGAATTTCCTGTGTTATACTATACGTGGACAAACAGCAGCCGAACTACAAACGGCTGCCTTTTTATACGTCCGGACCTTTTTGTGTGACGGGAATGAAGGAAGGGAGGCATGCCACCTGAGTAGAAGAGCTAAAAGACAGTCGCAAACGGCAGTTGCCTCTGTTGTGAAACTGGAGCTGCTCGGACTGGTCGTAATCGTGCTTTGTCTGATTGGGCTTTTGGAAAGCGGCTGGCTTGGAAAGAACATTCTAGCCTTTTTATTTCGCTTTTTGGCCGGGTCTTGGGATTTTACCATCCCGCTCTTGATCATGGGGCTGGCCGTACATATGATGTTTACCCGAAAACCGCCGCGGATGTCGCTGCGCGTTGCAGGGGTGCTGCTCATACTTATCGCCGTTTTGACCTGGGATCACATGTTTTTGTACAAGCAGGTAACAGCTGGCGGAACGTTTTCCGAACAGAGCATCATCCGCGTGACCTGGGATCGGATCTGGCTTGACCACAGCCAGAAGGTTTCGACGACCGGTGTAGGCGGCGGGATGGTCGGAGCAGTATTCTTTGCTCTTTGCAACGGTCTCGTCGGACTGATCGGAACCGGGTTGATCATTGGCTTCCTCATTTTGGCGGGCATCATGTTTCTGTTCAACCTCTCTTATGTGGACATCGCTATTTTTGCGCGGGACAAAATGGCCCTGCTGTATGCCAAGATGAAAGATTCGGTCAAGGACTCCGTTCAGATGCTGCAAAATGAAAGCGAAAAGCGGAAGCAGCAGGCCGAAGCGCAGCGAGAAGCAAAAAAAGCCGGAGAAGCGGAGCAGGCATCTGCCGTGAGTGGAACACAGCCGCTTGATTTGGCAAGTGCAGAAACGTCGGCAAACAGTCAGGATGGAACAGACGGGGAAGAACAAGCGCTCGCAAACGCGCCGCTTATTCGGGATTTTGCAGAGAGACTCGTCACCGAGCAAGGCAGCGAACCCGAGGAAGCGGCGAATGTAGCGCCGCGTAAGCCATCCGTGGAACGGGAAATCACCTTCTCGCTGGAAGGGGAAGAGGAGATCTTCGGAACGCTGGAAGCCGAAGGAGTGCAGCCGAGCGTCCCCTATGTGCTGCCCAGCATCCAAATGCTGACCCGTCCAAAAAGCTATACGCCTGGCAAGGATGTCGACCACACCTCCAACGCCAACAAGCTGGTGCAAACGCTGAAAAGCTTTGGAGTCAACGCGATTGTCTCTGAAGTACACCGCGGTCCGGCCGTGACTCGTTATGAAGTACAGCCTGCGACTGGCGTGAAGGTAAGCAGGATTGTCAGTCTGACAGATGATTTGGCGCTGGCGCTCGCTGCCAAGGACATCCGCATCGAGGCTCCTATTCCGGGCAAATCCGCAATCGGGATCGAAATACCGAATTCCGAGGTTGCGGTTGTTTCGCTTCGGGAGGTGCTGGAGTCAGCCTCCTATCAGGATGCGTCCGCAAAACTGACGGTTGCCCTCGGCCGCGATATCTCCGGGGAGCCGATCGTTGCCGATTTGACGAAAATGCCGCATTTGCTCGTCGCGGGTGCTACGGGCAGCGGCAAGTCGGTATGCATCAACGGATTGATCATGAGCATTTTGTTCAAGGCCAGCCCGGATGAAGTAAAGCTGATGATGGTCGACCCCAAAATGGTCGAGCTGAACGTTTACAACGGCATACCGCATCTTTTGGCGCCAGTAGTGACCGATCCGCGGAGGGCATCCGTTGCGCTGAAAAAGGTCGTCGCGGAGATGGAGCGGCGGTATAATTTGTTCGCCAAGACGGGCAGCAGGAATATTGAGATGTACAATCAGCAGGCTGAAGGGACACCACTGCCCTATATCGTTGTCATCGTGGACGAGCTGGCGGACCTGATGATGGTCGCTCCCGGAGAAGTGGAGGATGCGATTTGCCGCCTGGCCCAGATGGCCCGTGCCGCGGGCATCCATTTGATCATTGCAACGCAGCGGCCGTCCGTAGACGTCATCACCGGATTGATCAAGGCAAATATTCCGTCCCGGATTGCGTTCGGTGTATCTTCCATGGCCGATTCCCGGACCATTCTGGATATGGGCGGGGCGGAGAAGCTCCTTGGCCGGGGGGACATGCTCTATTTGCCGATGGGCGCTTCCAAGCCGACGCGTGTCCAAGGGGCGTATGTGTCAGACAAGGAAGTAGAAGAAGTAGTGAGCTTTGTCAAGCAGCAGCAAGAGGCACGTTACCAGGAAGACATGATCCCCGAAGAGACAACCGAAGATGCGCAGCCGGTGGCAGACGACGATATGTACGAGCAGGCCGTTCAGGTTGTAGTAGAGGCCCAGACCGCATCGGCTTCGCTTTTGCAGCGCAGACTGCGGGTCGGATACACGCGTGCGGCGCGTCTGATCGACATGATGGAGGCCCAAGGCGTAGTAGGGCCTTATGAGGGAAGCAAGCCTCGAGAAGTACGCTTGCCAAGACCTACTCCCGAAAGCAATATTTCCTAAAGGAAGCTTTTCAAAAGTGCCTTGGGGCGACGTGACATACCGAGTGTCAGAAAACTGTCATCTAGTCAAAAAAATTGGCTTGCATGATGTTCGCCCCTAGGGTACAATTTTTACGGGATTCAAGGAAATTGTTGTTATCCTCTCTTGAAATCAAGAGGTCTGACGTCCTACCTATTCGAATAGCTGAGGAAGCAGGAGTGGAGGAAGATGAGCATCAAGGGGAATTTCCGTTCGCTTTGTCTCTTGGTAATGGACAAGATCAAAAGCGACATCGATTCCGGGAAGTTAAAACCCGGTGAACGTCTACCTTCCGAAGCCGATCTTTCCAAGCAATTGGGTGTGAGTCGAGCGACGCTGCGGGAAGCTCTTCGCTTGCTTGAAGAGGAGAAGATTGTCATCCGGAGACACGGAGTCGGGACCTTCATTAACTCTCGACCTGTTTTTTCGGGAGGAATTGGGGAACTCTTTAGTGTGACGGATGCAATCGAACGCCAAGGCTATGTTGCCGGCACAACCATTTTGCGCACGGCTTACGGCGAACCTGCGGAGGAAGAGCGCAAACGGCTTTCTCTCAATCCGGGAGAAGGCGTTCTCATGGTAGAACGGATTCGCACAGCAGATGGGGAACCGGTGGTCTACTGTTATGACCGCATACCCGCCCATCTGGTTCCTGGAGGCTATACGGAGGGTGGAGAATCTATTTTCAAGTGGCTGGAGTCCGTTACCGGGATACGCATTGCTTATGCGATTGCCAATATGGAACCGCTTGGACATTGCGAAAAAGTATCTCCTCTGCTGCGATGCAGCAAGACGACTCCGCTATTGCTCTTGAAGCAGATTCACTACGACGAAAGTGAGAGGCCTGTCTTGTACTCACACAATTACTTCCGGGCCGACAAGTTTCACTTTCATGTTGTGCGCAGACGGTTGTAGCATGTGAGGGAAACCTCACTCAACAATTTCATCTCATTAAAAATAGGGGGTATTCTGACATGAAAAAGGTACTTTCTGTCCTGTCCGTGGCAACCCTTAGCCTGTCTTTGGTTTTGGCCGGCTGTGGAAGCAAACCGGAAGGACAACCAGGTGGTGCTAACCAAGGTGGAGCTGAAGGGGGAGCCCAAGGCGGAGCAGCGCCTACTGCACGAATCGGTATGGTTACCGACGTGGGCGGGGTAAACGACAACTCCTTTAACCAAAGCGCATGGGAAGGTCTGCAAAAGCTGCAGAAAGACCTGAACATGCCGAAGGACAACGTAAGCTACCTGCAATCCACAACTGACTCCGACTACATCCCTAACCTGACCCAATTTGTAAAAGATAAGTGGGATCTCACTTGGGGCATTGGCGCCGTTATTGGTGACCACGTCAAGAAAGTAGCTAGCGAAAACCCTGACAGCAAGCTTGCGATCATCGATGCGGAAGTAGACGCGCCAAACGTTGAATCTGTACTTTTCAAAGAACATGAAGGTTCTTTCCTGGCTGGTGTCGTCGCGGCGAAGATGACCAAAGGCAAAAAAGTTGGCTTCGTAGGCGGAATGGAGCTCCCAGTAATTGAGCGCTTTGAAGCAGGCTTTAAAGCCGGTGTTAAAGCGGCCGATCCGAGCGTAGAGGTTGTGACTGTTTACACGGGTGCATTCGATAAGCCGGATCTGGGCAAATCCACCGCTTCCCAAATGTATGGGCAAGGCGTAGACATCATCTTCCACGCTTCCGGAGCTACTGGCGACGGTGTGTTCAACGAAGCAATAGACCGTAAATCCAAAGGCGAAAATGTTTGGGTAATCGGCGTTGACAAAGACCAATCCTTGACTTTCGGTGACAAAGTAACCCTGACTTCCATGGTAAAACGCGTGGATGAAGCTGTTTACAGTGTGTCTAAAAACGTAATCGACGGCAAATTTGAAGGCGGAAAAATCGTTTGGCTCGGTCTCGCGGAAAATGGCGTAGGTCTGGCGGACACTTCCAAGAAGAATGTACCTGAAGACGTATTGAAGCTGGCTGACGAGTTCAAGGAAAAGATCGTAAAAGGCGAAATCACAGTACCTGACAAGGTAGAATCCAAAAAGTAAGTGAGCTTCTGAGACTGCATACGGACAAGGCTAGTTCGAGCGACTAGCCTTGTTCTTTACCTTCTACACTAGACCCACAAAAACGGGGGGAACATGGTTGAAACCTGTACAGACTGTTGTTGAAATGCGCGGTATCACGAAGCGCTTCCCCGGCATTGTTGCCAATGACAACATCAACCTTGTTGTGAAAAAAGGGGAAATCCACGCCCTCCTGGGAGAGAATGGCGCTGGCAAGTCCACATTGATGAACGTTTTGTTTGGTTTGTATCAGCCTGAAGAAGGCGAAATTCTCATTAACGAGAAGCCGGTGAAAATTACTGGTCCTAACGTAGCAAATGAACTTGGTATTGGAATGGTTCATCAGCATTTCATGCTTGTAGAAAATTTTACTGTTACGGAAAATATAGTGTTGGGAAATGAACCGAAATCCGGGTTGAAGATAGATATGCAAAGCGCTATCAGAGCAGTCGAAAGGCTGTCCAATCAGTACGGCTTGAAGGTAGATCCGCGAGCAAAGATTCAAGATATTTCTGTAGGGATGCAACAGCGTGTTGAGATTTTGAAAACGCTTTATCGCGGAACCGATATTTTGATTTTTGACGAGCCAACAGCAGTGTTAACCCCTCAGGAAATCGTCGAGCTGATCGAGATTATGCAAAACCTTGTCAAAGAAGGCAAAACGATTATCCTGATCACGCACAAGTTGAAGGAAATCATGGCAGTTTGTGATGCGGTTACCATCATCCGGCGGGGAAAAGTAATTGATTCCGTACGTGTAAAAGACACGAATCCGGACGATCTGGCGGCCAAAATGGTGGGTCGCGAAGTCAATTTCCGAGTAGACAAGATAGAGTCGAATCCGAGAGAAGTTATTTTGTCTGTGGAAGACGTTACAGCGATGGGAAATCGCGGAGTCAATGCTCTCAATAACATCTCTTTGGAGGTAAGAGGGGGCGAAATTCTCGGGATTGCCGGAGTGGACGGCAACGGACAGAGCGAACTCATCGAAGTTTTGACTGGACTGCGTAAAGCATCGAGTGGCCGAGTTCTGCTCAAGGGGCAAGAGATTACCAACAAGACGCCGCGCGTGATTTCGGAGGCGGGCTTGTCCCATATTCCCGAAGACCGGCACAAACACGGTCTGGTACTTGATTATTCCATGAGCGAAAACATGGTGCTGGAAACGTATTTTCATCCGGAATTCAACAAAAACGGCTTTCTGGATTATAAGGCCATCGACAAGCATGCGGCAAAGCTGATCGAGGAGTTTGATGTGCGGACTCCCAGTATTTACACGCCTGCGCGCGCCCTTTCCGGAGGGAATCAACAAAAAGCGATTATTGCCCGCGAAGTCAACAAGGACCCGGATTTGTTGATTGCAGCTCAGCCCACCCGCGGTCTGGACGTAGGGGCGATTGAATTTATCCACAGACGCCTCATTGAGCAGCGGGACAAGGGAAAAGCCGTCTTGCTGCTCTCGCTGGAGCTCGATGAGATTCTTAATGTCTCCGACCGGATCGCGGTCATCTACGAAGGCCAGATCGTCGGCATTGTCGACGCGAAAGAGACGGACGAGCAAGAGCTCGGCTTGATGATGTCAGGCGGAAAACGCATGCAAGGAGGCGGCAACGGTGAATAGAGTCATTGCCATCTTTACCAAGGAATCGTTTCTCGTACCGGTTGCTGCGATTATTCTCGGCCTGCTGACAGGCGCAATCGCCATGCTTGCGGGCGGATTCGATCCGATCAAGGCATACGCTTCCTTGGTTGAAAAGGTATTTGGGAATTCTTATAACTTTGGAGAAGCGGTCCGTCAGATAACCCCGCTTATTTTCACAGGTCTTTCTGTAGCGTTTGCGTTCCGTACCGGGCTTTTCAATATCGGTGCCGAAGGGCAGTTTATCATCGGGATGATCGCTTCTACGGCCGTCGGAATCTCCTTCGACCTTCCGGCGTATATTCACGCTCCGTTGGCTGTCATCGCAGGGGCTCTCGCAGGAGGACTGTGGGGGGCCATCGCCGGATGGCTGAAAGCCGCACGTGGCGTGAACGAGGTCATTACGACCATCATGTTAAACTGGGTTGCCTTGTATTTTGCCAACTACATAGTTAAAGCGTTTTACTTGCAAGAAGGCCAACAGCGCTCTGAGATGATCAAGGATTCTGCATCTATATCGTTTGAATGGCTTTCCCAAATGTTTGACAGTGCCCGCCTGCACTGGGGGACGCTGCTTGCGATTTTGGCCGCGGTATTCTTTTATATCCTCCTCTGGAAGACAAAGTCCGGCTTCGAACTGCGCGCTGTAGGGTTAAACCCGCACGCTTCGGAATACGCCGGGATGAATGTGAATCGCAATGTGGTCAACGCCATGTTCGTCGGGGGCATGTTTGCAGGGATCGGCGGAGCGTGCGAGATTTTGGGTGTATTCCATTACCAATCGATTATGGCAGCACAGCCCGGATACGGCTTTGACGGTATCGCGGTTGCGCTGATCGGGGGAAATACGCCGCTCGGAGTCATTATGGGCGCCATTCTGTTTGGAATGCTGACATTCGGCGCAGCGGGGATGAAGTTCGGTGCAGGGGTTCCGGTCGAGCTGATTCGGGTGGTTATCTCCTCTGTCATCTTCTTCGTAGCCGCCCATGGTATCGTCAAGTTTTTCATTAAGCCATTTTTACAGAAGAAGGAGGGTGGAAACTGATGGATTGGGGCGTGATTATCAGCAACCTTATTCATGATACCATCGTGTTTTCCACTGCCTTGATATTTGCCGCTCTGGGCGGTATGTATTCGGAGCGATCCGGCGTGGTGAACATCGCGCTGGAAGGGATGATGGTCATCGGCGCCTTTACGGGTGCTGTGTTTACTTTCTTTGCTCAGGATTCATTCGGCGCCCTGGCTCCGTGGATCGGTTTGGTGGGAGCGTGCATTGCCGGAGCGCTCTTCGCTACGCCGCACGCGGTCGCCTCCATTACGTTTAAAGCAGACCAGGTCGTCAGCGGTGTCGCTCTCAACTTTTTGGCAACAGGCTTGTCTGTCTACCTGACCAAAATCATTTTCAACGGTGCCGGACAAACAACGACATTGCAGCAAGTGTTCAGTAAATGGCATATTCCGTTGCTCAGCGACATTCCGATTTTGGGACATGCCATATTTGAAGGCTATCCGACGAGCTACATCGCCTTCGCCCTCGTTGCGCTTTCCTGGTATCTGCTGTTTAAAACGTCATTCGGACTTCGCCTTCGCGCTGTCGGTGAGCATCCGCGGGCAGCAGATACAGTGGGGATTAATGTCAAGCGCATGCGCTACACAGCCGTTATGATCAGTGGCGCGTTGGCAGCCATGGGCGGAGCGACGATTGCACTGACTACCACTAGCAACTTTTCTCACAACACCGTTTCCGGACAAGGGTTTATCGCCCTGGCCGCCCTCATTTTCGGGAAATGGCATCCGGCTGGTGCGATGGGAGCCGCCTTGTTTTTCGGGGTAGCACAAGCGATCAAGTCGCTGGTGCAAATCTTTGGTCTCACCAAATACGTCCCGACGGAAGTGATCTTCATGCTTCCATACATTCTCACCATTCTGGTGCTCGCCGGTGTGGTTGGACGCTCCAGCGCTCCAGCGGCATTGGGTAAAGTGTATGATACCGGGTCCCGCTGATTAACATTTTTTGCGTCTGGAACCTGCTTTCCCCCCTGTGCGATAATGTGTACGAGTTTTCATCGCAGAGGGGGGGACAAGATGATTCGCTGTTTACATAGAAACAGCCCTCGTCTAATCAGCAGGATTCTAGGCGCATTTTTGCTTGTGACCTTTTTCACAATGATTCACAGCGATCATGTGTTTGCTCAGACGGCACGCCCGATCATCTCATTAATGATCGATGGCAAGGGGGTAATCTCCGATGTACAGCCCCTTTATCAAAATGGCCGTATTCTCGTTCCGATCCGTGTGCTTGCCGAGCGTTCCGGTGCAGCCGTTGCTTATGAGGCGGATACGCGCCGAGTAACTTTGCGCGACGGGGCCCATCAGGTGGCCGTCTTTCCTGACAGCAGGATAGGGTATGTGAATGGGAGTCGCAAAACGCTGGATGCGGCACCTGTCGTCATCAAGAAAAGAACGCTCGTTCCTATTCGTTTTATTTCTGAATCCTTGGGATATAATGTCATCTGGGATCAGCGCGGAAAAGTGGCAAAGATTTGGACAAAACCGGCTGTGGAAAAAGACAGGGAGCCTCTGGAGAGAGGCAATCCGTATATCGTGCAAGCGGGGGACACAATGGAGGCCATTGCCAAACGCCATGCTACTAGCATCTCTGCGATTCAGCGCAACAACGTAGCAAGGGCCAATTTTCTGCAAGCGGGTCAGCTGCTGTTTTTGCCGGAGGATGCCAGAAAGGCAGTGAACCCGCTCGCTTCCGTTGTGGATAATCCGGTACTGCTTGCCGAGCGATACGTGTTTCCATTTGACAGTAGAAGTGAGTATGAGGAGTTCGGCGACAGCTTTGGCTTTGGAAGGGAATGGACAGAAACAAACTCGGGAATGGTCCGATCCCATGAAGGCATTGACATCATGGCTCCTCAGGGAACGCCGGTCTACAGCGTAGGAGACGGCGTAATTAACCGGATCGGCTGGAACACATACGGAGGATGGCGGGTAAACATCACCGATGAAAACGGAACATACCGGATGTACTATGCCCATCTGGAAGCCTATCCTCCCGCTCTGCAAGTAGGCTCCACCGTCAGAACTGGACAGCTGATCGGATTTGTCGGCACGACAGGCTACGGACCACCCGGCACGAAAGGAATGTTTCCGCCTCACCTGCACTTTGGCCTTTATCGGACTGCAGGCGGTGGGGCAATCAATCCCTACTATTACCTGCAATACTGGGAAAGCAACAAGGCTGACTAGCAGAGGAAGCATTTGGGGCAGACTACACGTATGGAAGATTTCAACCAGAAGGAGGAAACCATATGTGGACATGTCCCTACTGCGGCGGAAATCACGGCTTGCCGTTCCATGACAGTCAGCTGGACGGCATGCTTTGTCTGGAACCCGATTGCGGGCGATTTGCGGAAAGTGTTTCAGACCACGACGATCTGAGCGAATGGGACGCCACTGATTTTTAGTGCAGCCTGGAAAGGAGCGTGAACCGCTCCTTTTTTCTTTTCCTTTTTTTCGGTAAAGTGGAAGGATAAAGGAGGTGGTCCGATGCAGCTTCAATTGACCGAATTTTTAGACTTGATTCCATACGGGATTGTTCTTGTTGATCGGGAGGGCATGATTACCTTTGTCAACGCGACCGGTTCCCACCTGCTCGGTTTGAAGAGGGAAGAGATCGTGGAGAGACCGATCAGCAGTATTGCGCCCGGTTCTGACATGCTTCAGGTCATGAGCCAGGGAAAACCAAGTTTACGCCGTGAGATTCGCTATGGCGAAAAGCTCTTCCTGGTCGATCGCTTGCCCTTTGCGGTTGGCGAAGAGGTGGTAGGGGGGATTTCCATTTTTCAGGCCCTGGACGGCATGGATGGCAGGCTTGGAAGCTGGACGGAGCAAGAGCGGGAGCTGCATCAGTTTAAAGAGCTGGTCGAACAGCTGTATGACGGAATTGTCATGTGTGACAAAGACGGGATCATTACGATGATCAATCAGAGCTATTGCGATTTTTTGGGCACGACGATCGAGGAGGCCATCGGCCGGCATATTACGGAAGTCATCGAAAATACACGGATGCATCTCGTCGTCAAGAGCGGCAAGCCCGAAATAGACCAGCTGATGCGGATCGGAGACAGGGAGATTATCGTCAGCCGCATGCCGCTGAAGGAAGGGGAAGAGACGGTAGGGGCTCTTGGCAAAGTCGTATTCAGCGATTTGCGCGAGCTGCGCAGCATCGTTGAGCGATACAACATTATGGAACGCAAGCTGGACTTTTACCGTCAGGAGCTAAAACGGATGATGGGCGCAAAATACTCGTTCGCCCATATTTTTGCCGAGCATCCCTTGATGAGGGAAGCCGTACAGCTGGCCAAGCGAATCGCCCAAACCAGATCCTCGGTATTGATACTGGGCGAGAGCGGGACCGGGAAGGAGTTGTTTGCGCACGCTATTCACGAAGCAAGCAGCAGAGCGGACGGAGCGTTCGTCCGGGTGAACTGTGCGGCTATACCGAAAGATCTGATGGAAGCGGAGCTGTTCGGGTATGAAGACGGAGCGTTTACCGGTGCGAAAAAAGGGGGGAAGCCCGGCAAGATTGAACTGGCAAACAACGGTACACTCTTTCTTGATGAAATCGGAGATATGCCGTTGGACATGCAAGCGAAGCTGCTTCGCGTCCTGCAAGAGAAAGAAGTGGAGCGGATCGGTGCGACCAGACCGCTCAGCGTCGATATTCGGGTCATCGCGGCAACGCATCGGCCTTTGGAAAAGTTGATTCAGGAGGGAAGCTTTCGCGAGGATTTGTATTATCGCCTGAACGTCTTCACGATTAATCTGCCCCCGCTGCGAGTACAGGGGAACTCCGTCATTACACTGGCCCATGAGCTGATCAAGAAGCTGAACAACGAGCTGTATACCGACGTGACAGGCATGAGCCAGCAGGTGCAGGAGATTTTTTTGGCCCATCGTTGGCCCGGCAATCTGCGCGAGATGAACAATGTGCTGGAGAGGGCCGTACAACTCGCCGAACAGGGGGAGCTGGAGCTGGAGCATCTGCCCCCCTATTTGCTGGATAAAAAGGCTTGCCGTGAAAGTGACGGCGTTTCGTTTGACCTGGAAGCGGAGCTGGCGAAGACGGAAAGACGAGTCATCGAAGCCGTACTCAATCATTGTAAGGGGAACAAAGTCAAGGCTGCCGAGCTCTTGGGCATACACCGGGCGAGCTTGTACCGAAAGCTGGAGAAATATCGACTGCACGCTCCCTATTGACTGTAGCAAATATGCGACATGTTGCAGGAATGAATCATGGTTATGTCGCAAAAAGGAGACAACATTGTACGATGCCACGATTTTTGCTGCTCTTTTCCACTTGGCATAAACGTTGCAAATATTCCGTGTTGTAAACGTTTACAAAAGCGGAAGGAGGACCTATGCAAACAAAGATGAAACTCGACAAGGTTGCTTTGATCACAGGGGGAGCAAGCGGGATCGGTCTGGCCATCGCAGAGAAGCTGTACATGGCGGGATGTCAGGTCGCCATCGCCGATATCGACGAGCAGAAGGCGCAGTCTGCCATCGATTCCATCGAAACGAGAGAAGGTCAAAAGAAAATGGCCGTTCAGGTGGATTTGTCCGATTTCTTATCGATCCGGCAGATGGTCGCAACTTGCGAGGAAGAGCTTGGGGCGGTCGATATCCTCGTCAACAATGCCGGCTTCCAGCACGTCGCGCCAATCGAGAGCTGCGATCCTGCCACGTTTCAAAAGCTGATTGAAGTCATGCTGGTGGGACCGTTTGTAGCGACCCAAGCTGTTTTTGCCCAGATGAAGCAGCGGGGCTGGGGAAGGATTATCAACATTTCCTCCATAAACGGAAAAATCGGCGCTCCTTTTAAAGCCGGTTATTGCTCGGCCAAACACGGCATTATCGGGCTGACAAGAGTTACCGCGCTGGAGGCGGCAGATTCAGGTGTGACCTGCAATGCCATATGCCCCGGTTATGTGGATACGCCGCTCGTTCGCAATCAATTGGCCGATCTGGCGAAGAGCTACCGGTTGGAGGAAACGGAAGTTCTGGATGAGGCGATCCTCCGGAACGTACCTCAGCGCCGCTTACTGGAGGCGGGGGAGATCGGGGATTTTGCGGTATTTCTCACATCTGACCGGGCAGCGGCGATCACCGGGCAGGCCATCAACGTCTCTGGCGGCTATGTGATGCATTGACGGAATTGTTGAGAAAAGGGGGCTGGAAGCAGTGAAAAAGGCAAGATGGTGGTTTGCATTGGCGATGGTTCTGACCATGGGAGTAGCGGGATGCGGCCCGCAGCTCGATCAGGCTTCTGGCGGTAAATCCGGCGGGCAGGAGCAGACGGGAGGATCATCTGGCAGGCAGAGCGCCGGCGGCGAGTTTAACGTCGGATTGGCGATCTCGCTCAGCGGGGGGACAGCCAAGTTTGGAGAAGCGGTAAAGCGCGCTGCGCAAATGGCGGTGGATGAGTTTAACGAGGCAGGTGGCGCTGACGGAAAAAAAGCGAAGCTAATCGTGTACGACGACGAGGCCAAGCCGGAAAAATCGGTTGAGATTGTACAAAGGCTGATCCAGCAAGACAAGGTCGTCGGATTTGTGGGGCCAGCCAACTCCGGCAATGCAAAAGCGCACATCAAGTTTGCCCAGGAAGCCGGCGTACCGGAGATTATTCCGGTTGCGACAGGCACTACTATTATCCAGACCTATGAAAAAGAAGACAAGAACTACATCTTTCGAGTGGCTCCATACGACAAGGGGCAGGTAGAAACGATCCTGAAGTGGATCGTGGAAGAAAAGAAACTGACCAAAATTGGTCTGCTGCACGATACGACAGGCTACGGACAGGGCGGCAAGACCGATGTGGAAGGCGTTCTGAAAGACAAGTACAACATGGCGTTGACAGCTACGGAATCGTTCCAGGTAAACGATACAAACATGGAAGCGCAGCTTAGCAAAATGCGAGACGCCCAGGTTGAAGTCGTGATCTTTTACGGCCTTGCTCCGGAGGCGGCCCAATATTTGAAATCCCGGCAAAAACTGAACTACTATCCGCTGACAGTCGCATCTTGGGCGATGGGGGACCCGACTGTAAAAGAACTGGTTGGGGATTTGGTGAACAAGGACGTTTACATGGTGCAGTCCTTTACGATCGATCAAAGTGCGGAATCGAAGGCTTTTCACGAAAAGGTGGTAGCCAAATACGGGGAAGACATTTTCCCGATCGCGTCAGCGCAAGGGTATGACTGTATGCGGCTGATCCTGGAAGCCGTCAAGAAAGCGGGAACGGATCCGAAGGCAATTCGCGACGCCATCGAGAACATGAACGGCTTTACCGGCATCACCGCCATTGGCGAGCAGCCCTTCACCAAAGAGAACCACGAGGCGTTGACCAGCTCCAACATGTTCCTTGCGACCTACAGGGATGGAGGCATTGTGAAACCGTAGCTTTGCTTACGAAAGCGCGAAACGATGATCGCGTCGCACCCATGGAGATCTGGAGAGGAGGTAAGGCCATTGCTGCAAGCCTTGGTGAGCGGATTGATTCTGGGAAGCATTTACGCCATTATTGCCCAGGGCTATTACATCACGTTTGTGACAACGCGAACGATGAATTTTGGCCAGGGAGACTTTTTGATGCTAGGAGCCTTGGTGGGGTTGACGACATTGGGGACAATGACGTCTGCGGGAATGAACCTGTATGGATCCGCGCTCGTTACGATCGTGGTCGTGGCGGCGGCTTTGGGCATGCTTGGCTGGGTACTCGAGAGGGGAGCGATTCGGCCCCTCGGCCACGTATTGTCCGTGGGCTGGATACTCAGCACTGTTGCCGTTTCTTTGATGATTCGCAATCTCGCCATGCTGATCTGGGGAAGAAATGTCATTCCGTTTCCTTCGCCGTTTGGGAGCGAGGTGTATCGATTCGGCTCGGTTGGGATTACCAGGCACGAGTTTTTCGTCGGGGTGAGTGCCGTCGTCATCATGGTCTGTCTGTTTTTCTTCTTGAACAGATCGCTGCTCGGAAAGGCTTTGGCTGCTGTAGCCTTCAACCCGGAAGCGGCTTCGCTGATGGGAATCAACCCAAAGCGGATGGCAGTCCTGGCTTTCGCCCTCTCGTCCGCGCTGGCCGGGATCGGAGGCATTCTCGTCGGCCCGATCACCAACACGGCGTTTTTCATGGGCGCAACGCTTGGATTAAAAGCTTTTGCTGCCGCTATTATCGGGGGATTGACCAATCCGCTCGGCATTTTGATCGGCGGTCTGCTGCTTGGGGTCATCGAGCAGATGTTCTCGCTGTACAGCTCAGCCTACAAGGATGCGAGCGCGTTTTTGCTGATTTTGATCGTTCTGATCTTCATGCCCCAGGGACTGCTCGGAAAGAAAGTAAAGGAGAAATTCTGATATGAAAAAGTGGCTCCTTTATCTCTTGATTGCGCTCGCTTTGTACGCCTTTCCCTGGGTGTTTCCAAGTTCGTATTACGTGCATCTGGCGCAAGGCTTTCTCTACACCTACATCGTTGTAGCAGGCCTCAATCTGCTTGTCGGCTTGTCGGGACAGCTTTCTCTGGGGCATGCCGGGTTCTATGCCATCGGGGCTTATGTCACCGGCCTGTGCACCGCTGCAGGGGTGCCGTTTTTGCTCAGTCTGCTGCTTGGCGTCCTGATTTGCGCCGGAGCGGGCGGACTCGTGGCGATGCTGTCGCTCAGGGCCAAGGGTCCTTATCTCGCCATGGTCACGATCGCCTTCGGCTTGCTGGTCGAAATTGTCGCCAATCGCTGGGTGGAGGTGACGGGCGGGCCGGCAGGCTTGTACTTGCCGGAAGCACAGCTGTTCGGGCTTGGCCTCGGAACGGTCTCCTACTACTGGTTCATAGCTGTCATCGCAATCGTCGTCACCGTACTGATCGACAATCTCTTTACCTCGCGATACGGCAGAACATTCCGGGCGATGGGAAACAGCGAGGTGGCGGCGGCGACGGTAGGCGTGAACGTCCGCAATTGGAAGGTGCTGGCGTTTGCGATCAGCGCCTGCACGGCTGGTCTCGGAGGAGCGCTGTTCGCTTTTCAGAACGCGTATTTCAACAGCGACACCTTTACCTTTGACAAGTCCATTCTGTTTCTCGTCGGGGTCATCGTAGGCGGCGCCGGCACGAGGCTTGGCCCGTTGGTCGGAACCATTGTCATTTTCCTCCTGCCTCAATGGGTGCAAAGCCTGTACGACTACCATCTGCTGATTTTTGGCGGGATTCTCCTGCTTAGTCTGATCGCCCTGCCCGAAGGGATCGTCGGGGGAGTACAGCGCATCCTCAAGAACAGGAGCCAGCGTGCTGCCTCACCTTTGGCATCTGCTGCCGGTCCAGAGGAGCCAAGCCGGATGAGCAGTCCGGCTGGAGCCGATTTGCGTGTACAGGCGGCGGTCATGGAGTTTGACGGGTTCCGTGCGGTGGACGAGATCAACTTGTCGATAAAAGGATCGGAGGTAAGAGGATTGATCGGACCGAACGGGTCCGGCAAGAGCACAACAGTCAACATGCTCTCCGGGGTCTATGTTCCCACGAAAGGGACTCTGACGTGGAAGGGGATGGACGCAACCAGCTTTCCTCCGCACAGGATGGCAGCGGCCGGAATCACCCGCACCTTCCAAAACCTTCAGCTATTTCACGAGTTGACCGTACTCGAAAACGTGATGCTCGGCTTTCACCTCCACTACCGGAAAGGCTTTGCCGCAAATGTCCTGCATACCCCCGGGTTTTGGAGAGAAGAGAGCCGTTTCCGGGACGAGTCCATGCGCCTGCTCCAGTTCGTCGGCTTGGCTGAAAAAGCGGGCGAGCAGGCAGCTTCGCTCTCCTATGGTCAGCAGCGCTTGGTCGAAATTGCCCGCGCACTCGCGACCAGGCCCGATCTTCTGATCCTCGACGAACCGGCGGCAGGAGCCAGTCTGTATGAAGTGGACAATATCGTACGGGTCATTCGCAAGGTGAAGGACTCGGGGATTGCCATCCTGCTGGTGGAGCACCATATGGAAATTGTGATGAACGTCTGCGATACGATCACCGTCCTTGACTTCGGGAAGAAGATCGCCGAGGGCGATCCCGTTTTTATCAAGAACCATCCGCAAGTCATTGAAGCCTATCTGGGCGGCGAGGAGGTGACGAAGCTTGTTGTCGGTAAATAACGTCCGGGTCCATTACGGGATGGCCGAAGCGCTGCGGGGCGTCAATCTCGAGGTAGAAAAAGGGGAAATCGTCGCTTTGATCGGACGCAACGGCGCGGGCAAGACAACGCTGTTAAAGGCAATAACGGGCCTGGTAAAACTTCGCGAGGGAGAAATCCACTTCCAAGGCAAACGGATTTCCGGAATGCCGGCTCACACGATCACGCGGCTGGGCATAGGTCATGTGCCGCAGGGGCGTCAAGTATTCGGCGATCAGACAGTGGAAGACAACCTCATCCTGGGCGCATACACAAAAGTCAAGCAGCAGCCCCGTCAGGTCCGCGAGTGGCTGGAGCGCGAGTACAACCGCTTTCCCCGGTTAAAGGAACGGGCAAGGCAGACGGCGGGTACCCTGTCCGGCGGCGAGCAGCAAATGCTGGCGCTGTCCCGTGCGCTGATGTCCGATCCCGACTTGCTCGTCCTGGATGAGCCGTCGATGGGGTTGTCCCCTTTGTACGTCAAGCTCATTTTGGATACCGTAAAGCAGCTGCGCAGCGAAGGCAAGACGATCCTTTTGGTGGAACAGCTGGCGGCGGCAGCTCTGGCTATTTCTGACCGGGCCTATGTCCTCTCCTCCGGTCAAGTAGAGATAAGCGGGGCGGCCGATGAGCTGTTGCATGACGAAAAAGTCGTACGCACCTATCTCGGAGCATAATGTAATAGGAGCAAAAAGGCGGAAATGCGCTGCATGCCGCTTTTTGCAGGGCAAACTGCCCGGCGTAGCACCAAGCTATGGCCGGGCGGGCTATTTTCTGGCAGTCATCTTTGCTGAACCCCCTTCCAATTGGTTACAATAGAGGGGAGTAAGACGAGAAGGGAGTTTGGCCATGAGCGAAAGCGTGAAAGAAATTTCATTTCATACCTCCGCCGTAAACGGTATCAACGTACATATCATGCCAACAGCCAAATTTAAGACGACGACAATCGTCACCATGATCGAACAGGAGCTTTCGGAGGAAAACGTCACGAAGACGGCTCTGCTGGCGATGGTGATGAAGCGGGCTACGGCCCGTTTCCCGGAGACCAAGCAGCTGCGCGAGCACCTTGATTTTCTGTACGGAGCCATTTTTGATGTGGATGTCGTCAAAAAAGGGGAGCGCCAAATCCTCCAGATCTACATGGAGGTTCCAAACGAAAAGTATCTGTCGCAGGAAAACGCTCTTTTGGAATCCGCCATACGCTTTGTCGGCGATGTGCTGAGCAGGCCCTATCTGGAAGGGAACGCTTTTGCGGATAAATACGTCGCACAGGAAAAAGAGACGCTGCGAAAGCGGATCGAAAGCCTGATCGACGACAAGATGAAATACGCCAATCAGCGCGTCACGGAAGAAATGTGCAACGGCGAGCCGTTTGCCCTGCTGGTTCAAGGGCGGACTCAGGATCTTGCCGGGATCAGCGGCGAAAAGCTGTACACCCATTTTCAGGAACTGACGAGCCGCAGTCCTGTCGACATGTTTGTCGTCGGAGACGTGGAGCGATCGGAGGTCGAGGCGGCTATCGGGAAGTTTATTCAGCTGGACCGCGGGGATGTCCGGCAGATCGGGCCGACCATGGCCAAAAAACAGGTTTCCCAGGAACGTGTCGTGATCGACAAGCTGGAAGTAAATCAGGCGAAGCTGAACATTGGCTGCCGCACGCAGATCGGCTACGCGGATGAAGACTATCCGGCGCTGCTCGTGTACAACGGCGTGCTGGGCGGCTTCCCGCACTCCAAGCTGTTTGTCAATGTGCGCGAAAAGGCAAGCCTGGCCTATTACGCCGTTTCCAGGCTGGAGAGTCACAAGGGGATCATGATGATGATGTCCGGAATCGATGTGAAAAACTACGACCGGGCTGTCACGATCATCAAGGAGCAGCTGGAGAGCATGAAGCAGGGAAATGTCGGCCAGGAGGAGCTGGCGCAGACAAAGGCGACGTTGTCCAACCAGTTTCGCGAGCTGTTGGACAGCGCCCGCATGATGATCGACTTTTCCTACAACGGCGTGATTAGCGGACGCAAACGAAATTTGGGGGAGCTGCTCGCCCAGATCGACGGAATTGGCGTCGAGGATTTGAAGCGGGTGGCGTCCAAGGTGGTCATTGACACGATCTACTTGCTGCGGGACAAGAAGGGAGATGCCTGATATGCAGACGACCGTATTTGAACAGCTCCATGAGACTGTATACGAAGAGAAGCTACCCAACGGACTGGCTGTCTATCTGGTGCCCAAACAGGGATTCAGCAAGACCTATGCGGTATTTACGACTCGTTACGGCTCGATTGACAGTCACTTTCGCTTGAAAAACGGCGAAGAAGTGCATGTTCCGGACGGGATCGCCCATTTTCTGGAGCACAAGATGTTTGAGAAAAAGGACATGGATGTCATGCATGAGTTCAGCAGAAATGGAGCGTCTTGCAACGCGTTTACGAGCTTCAACCGGACGGCGTACCTGTTCTCTTGCACGGAAAACCTCGACCGCAACCTCAACCTGCTGCTGGACTACGTGCAAGAGCCGTATTTTACCGAGGCCAGCGTAGAAAAGGAAAAGGGCATTATCGGTCAGGAAATTACGATGTACGACGACAATCCGGATTGGAAGGTCTACATGAACCTGTTGAAAGCCATGTACCAGAAGTTCCCGATCAACATCGAGATTGCCGGGACGATCGAGTCCATTTCCCATATCACCAAGGACACCCTGTATCAGTGCTACGAAACCTTCTATCATCCTGCCAACATGGTGCTGCTCGTTGTTGGCTCCTTTGATCCGGAAACGGTGATGAAGTGGGTGAGGGACAATCAGGCGGCAAAACAATTTTCTCCGACACCGGTCATTGAGCGCCTGTTTCCGCAGGAGCCGTCGGCAGTCGCCAAGGAGCGCGTGGAGTTTCAGCTGCCGGTCGGTCTGCCCAAGTGCCTGATCGGGTATAAGGAAAAGGCAGACGGCTTAACGGGGGAGGCCTTGTTAAAGCGTGACCTGACCACTAAACTGGTATTGGACATCGCGTTTGGCACAAGCTCCTCCCTCTATCAAAAATGGTACGACCAGGGGCTGATAACGGAGAGCTTTGATTTCGACTACAGCGGGGAAAAGGAGTACGGCTACTCCATTATCGGGGGAGACACGCCCGATCCCGACAAGCTGGTGGCAGAAATCAAGGAAGGCATTCATCAATTGAAGCAGGCTGGAATCAACCAGGAGGATTTTGAACGGGCGAAACGGAAAAAAATCGGGCTGTTCCTCCGTTCTCTCAATTCGGTCGAATTTATCGCCAACCAGTTTACCAGCTACAAGTTCAATGGAAATGAGCTGTTCTCCGTGGTGCCGACGCTTGAGTCGATCACCCGCGAAGATGTAGAAGCGCGCATGAAGGAGCATTTTGTACCCGAGCAAATGGCTGTTTCGATTGTTCGTTCCGCTTCGCCACAGGAGTAGGTGAAGGTTTATGTACAGCACGCCGCCATGGGCATTGGTCACGGGAGCTTCCGGCGAGATCGGGCGGGCCATCAGCCTGGCGCTCGCCGAGAGAGGCATCCCGCTATACTTGCATTATCATCAATCACCGCATAAAGTAGAGCCGATTCTGCAGGCATGCCGGGAAAAAGGGGTTGCGGCTTACGCCTTGCAAGCCGATCTTCGCCAGACCGAGCAGATCACCGCCATGTTCGCTGCGATGATCGTCCAACCTCTGCTCGTCGTCAACAATGCCTCCGTGGATCATGTAGGTCTTTTTTCAGACGTGTCGCCCGCGCAGTTCGACGAGTTGATCGCGACAAATGTCCGTTCCGCATTTTTTGTCAGCCAGGCAGCGCTTCCTGCGATGCTCCGCGAGCGGTTCGGGCGGATTGTCAACATCTCCTCCCTCTGGGGAATGACGGGGGCATCCTGCGAAGTGCTGTACTCGCTGGCCAAGGGAGCGGTCAACTCGTTTACCAAAGCGCTGGCAAAAGAGCTGGCGCCGAACGGGATTACGGTAAACGCGGTGGCTCCCGGTGCCATACAGGGAGGCATGATGGACCGCTTTTCTCCCGAGGAAGTGAGCATGCTCGCCAGCGAAATTCCCGCGGGACGACTGGGCATGCCCGAGGAGGTCGCGGCTGTCGCGAGGTTTTTGCTTTCTGCGGAAGCCAGTTACGTGACCGGCCAGATCATCAGTCCGAACGGCGGTTGGTACGCATAGAAAATCATGCATATTTTTCCCTTCTTGATGGAACTCTACCAATGTGACGGTCGAATAGGGGGCCGCAATGCATAGGAGGAGGGAAAACAAATGTCAGTTCTTGACAATTTTCGTGACTGGAAAACATTTCTCGGCGAGCGGGTGGAGCAGGCGAAGCAAGCTGGGATGGAGAGCGACACGCTGCAAAATGTAGCCTATCAAATCGGGGGCTACCTGGCTGAACAGGTCGATCCGAAAAACGATCAGGAACGCCTGCTGAAGCAGCTGTGGGATGCCGGCGACGAGGAGCAGCAGAAGGCGCTTGCTTCTCTGATGGTGAAGTTGGTCCAAGATCCAAACAATGTAAATCGCGGCAATTAAACAGGGTCGTTCATAAGTCAAAAATCCCCGTCTTTTGGGGATTTTTCTTTTCCATCATTGTCGATTATTCGGAACGTGTTATACTACTTAGGAAGAGAAAATTGGGTGTCGGAGAGGATCGGGCATGGAAGCGCAAAAAGAGTGGTATATGGAATACGAAATTTCAAAGAATCGCCCTGGCTTGTTGGGAGATGTCGCATCCATTCTAGGGATGCTCGGAATCAACATCGTGACGATCAACGGTGTTGACGATATGCGAAGGGGAATGCTGCTTACGACGGATGATGACGAGAAAATGGAAGTACTGCGCAATGTTATCCAAAAGATGGACAAGATAACGATAACGCGGTTGCGCCCGCCCACCATGCTCGACAGGCTGGCGGTTCGCCACGGCCGGTACATCGAACGAGACAGCGAAGACAAAAAAACATTTCGCTTCGTTCGGGATGAGCTGGGACTGCTCGTCGATTTCATGGCGGAGATTTTGAAACGGGAAGGACATCAGCTTATCGGCATCCGTGGAATGCCTCGCGTCGGCAAGACAGAATCCATGATTGCCGCAAGCGTTTCGGCCAACAAACGCTGGACCTTTCTTTCCTCGACCCTGCTCAGGCAAACCGTCCGCAGCTCTCTCGCCATTGATGAGATGTCCGCTGATCATGTATATTTGATTGACGGGATTGTTTCCACGATGCGCTCGACGGAGAAGCATCATTCTCTTCTGCGGGAAGTCATGAGCTTTCCGGCAGCCAAAATTATCGAACATCCCGACATCTTCGTGCGGGAGTCAGAATACGAACTGTCAGAGTTCCATTACATTATCGAGCTGCGGCAGCACCCTGATGAAGAAATTACATACGATCTGATCAACAACCGCGGGTTCGACAATTTCGACATGACATAAGATGAAGGAGGGTAAGCTGTGTCTGAGCTAGGTCAAGTACTAAAAGAGGCCCGCGAAGAAAAAGGTATCACGCTCGACGACATTCAGCGGATTACAAAAATTCAACGGCGTTACTTAGAAGCCATTGAAAGGGGCCATTTTCACGTACTGCCCGGCCATTTTTACGCGCGTGCGTTCATCAAGAGCTATGCGGAAGCTGTTGGGCTCGATCCAAACCATATCATGAGCCATTTCCAGTCGGACCTGCCAGCCCAACCTCCACAGGAACAACTGGAACGGCTCCGCCGACGGCGAGTCGCGACAACAAGCAATCCGCTGCAAGCAGGCAAGTGGGTTACAAAAACACTGCTCGTGCTCTTTGTCGGGCTGATCATTGGAGTTATTTACGTGGCTGCCGTCAACAGCGACGGGTTTACTACCCAGCCTGTACCCGGAGGCAATTTGAATCCGGGAGCGGAGGTTGTAGGTCCGGGGCAGGGAGGGACGCCGACGCCGGTGCCGCAGGTACCCCAAGCCCAAACCCCCAGTCCGCCGGCTGTAACCCCGGAAACGACTCCGGAAAATGGCGCGACGGCACCGGGAGAGACGCCGCAGTCGGTACTGACGTTCGAGTCCCAGCAAGGTTCTCTGTACAAGTACACCCTGACCGGCGGCGACAAGATCATCGTCAAGATCAAAGCGGTTAGCGACAGCTGCTGGTATGGCGCGGCAGAGACCCAGGTAAAAAAATTCCCGAAGCAAGGCACGCTGTCCAAGGATCAGGAGGCGGAAATTGAACTGGGAAAAACAGCGTACATCCGCCTTGGCAAACCGAGTGCCGTACAAGTTACTGTCAACGGAACACCTCTGGATACATCAAAACTAAAGTTCATGCCATCCAATGTAAGCATTACGTTGGAGCAGCCGGTCACCCAATAGGCAAGCATTTTGCTTGCCTTTTGTGCGTTCTTCAACTTTGACACCCCGTCGTGGCTTATATTATACTGTATAGGTGTAATCTGGGCTGGTGTGACCAATTGGAGGAAAAGAAGGATGACAGAGAAGGTAGGCTCACGAGAAAAAGTTGCGATCGTAACATTGGGCTGTGAAAAAAATCTGGTCGACTCGGATATGATGGCCCATTTGATAGATGAGAAAGGCTACGAGCTGGTCGACAATCCTGATGAAGCGACTGTCGTCATTGTCAATACCTGCGGGTTTATTGATGCGGCCAAGGAGGAATCAGTCAACAAGATTCTCGATATGGCTGAGCTGAAAGACTCCGGCAAGCTGAAATCGCTGGTAGTGGCTGGCTGTCTCACGCAACGATACAAAGAGGACATTCTGAATGAGATTCCCGAAGTGGACGGGATTGTCGGGACCGGCGATTTTATGTCGATCACCGGCATTATCGAGGAATCGCTTGCAGGAAAACGTCCGATTTATGTGGGCAATCCCATTTTTACGTACGAGGAAGTAGTCAAGCGGAAAGTAAAAGCAGGCACCTACTCCGCTTATGTGAAAATCGCGGAGGGCTGCGACAACGCCTGTACGTTTTGCAGCATTCCGATCATGCGCGGAGGATTTCGCAGCCGGACGATCGAATCTATTGTGGAAGAAGCAAGGCACCTGGCCGACCAAGGCGTTGTCGAAATCAGTCTGATTGCGCAAGACTCAACCAATTACGGCACCGATATTTACGATGGAAAACACATGCTTCCCGAATTGCTGAATCGTTTGGCAGAGGTGGAAGGCATACAGTGGCTCAGGCTTCACTACGCTTATCCGGGTTTCTTCACGGACGAGCTGATTGAAGTTTTCGCCACCAATTCAAAGGTATGTAAATACGTGGATATGCCCCTGCAGCATTCCGAGGACCATGTCCTCAAAAAAATGCGCCGCCCAGGACGCCAGCGGGATACACGTGAACTGGTGGCCAAAATCCGGGCGCAGGTGCCGGACGTGGCTCTCCGCACATCTTTGATCGTCGGTTTTCCGGGCGAGACCGAAGAGGATTTCGAGCGTCTTTGCGAGTTCGTAAAGGACGTGAAATTCGATCGATTGGGTGTGTTTACCTACTCCAATGAGGACGATACACCAGCAACACGGCTTCCTGACCATGTCGATGAAGAAACAAAGGAAAAGCGAGCTAACATGCTGATGGAGATCCAGCGGGAGATTGCCGCTGAGCGGAACGGACGTTTTGTCGGCCGCGAACTGGATGTCTTGATCGAGCGTTACGAAGGGCGCAACGACATTTTTGTCGGCCGCACCCAGTACGATGCGCCTGAAATTGACGGTGAGGTGTTTGTTACCGGATACAAAGGCGAACTGGGCAAGATCGTGAAAGTAAAGATTACGCACTCCTATGAATATGACTTCGCCGGGGAGGTAGTCTAGGTGAATCTCGCCAACCGCATCACCCTTGCCAGGATTTTCCTGGTGCCCGTAGTCATGTTTTTTCTGCTGGTGCGTTACAATATCGGGAGTTTTACCATCGGCAGCCTGACGATGACCTACAACGAGCTGATTGCGGCATTGGTTTTTATCCTAGCGGCCAGTACGGACGGTCTAGACGGCTACATTGCCCGTAAAAGAAAAATCGTTACCAATTTGGGGAAGTTCCTCGACCCGCTGGCTGATAAATTGCTGATCTCCGCGGCCTTGATTTCTCTGGTGGAAATGCAAAGGCTCGAGGCTTGGATTGCGATTATCATCATCAGCCGGGAGTTTGCTGTAACCGGTTTGCGTCTCGTCGCAGCAGCAGAAGGACAGGTAATTGCAGCCAGCGCCTTGGGCAAAATAAAGACGTGGATTCAGATCGTGGCGATCACCGCGGTGATGATCCGCAACTTCCCGTTTGCTATTTTTGGAATTCCATTTGATACAGTAGCGATCTGGGCCATGGTAGTAATCACGCTCTACTCGGGCTATGACTATTTCGCCAAGAATCGCAATGTAATCCAATACTCGTAAGGAAACGGGTATTGGACTCTTTTTTCAATCCTCAAAGAGAATGGATGAGGGGCATGAAAGCGGAGATTATTGCAGTTGGAACAGAGCTTTTACTGGGGCAGATCGCCAATACGAACGCGCAGTTTTTGTCGCAAAAATTGGCGGAGATAGGCGTTGGGGTCTATTTTCATACGGTGGTGGGCGACAACGCGGAACGTCTGAAGCAGGTTGCCAAACAGGCTTCCGAGCGCTCCGACCTGATCATTTTTACTGGCGGTCTGGGCCCGACCCAGGATGACCTGACCAAGGAAACGGTGGCAGCACTTATTGACGCCCAGCTTGTCACTGATCCTGTGGCCATGGAACGCATTGAATCGTTTTTTCTTCAGCGCGGCATCGTCATGACGGAAAACAATCGGAAGCAGGCGCTCGTTTTTGACCGCGGGCAGGTGTTTCCCAACGACGCCGGAATGGCTCCCGGGATGGCTGCAGAGCACAATGGCTGTACATTTGTACTTTTGCCAGGGCCGCCGAGCGAACTGTATCCGATGGTCGATCGGTACGTCATGCCTTATTTGATCGGCTTGCTGCCTGAGCAGCAAGTGTTTCACTCCCATGTCCTGCGTTTTTACGGGATTGGCGAATCCGCATTGGAAGAACAGCTGCTGGACCTGATCGAAAGCCAGGAGAATCCGACGATTGCCCCTTATGCCAAGGAGTTTGAGGTTACACTGCGGATTACGGCACGGGCAAAAACGGTGGCCGAAGCGGAGAAGCTGATCGAGCCGGTCGAACGGGAGATTCACAACCGCTTGGGTGAATTTATTTATGCCAATGGGGAAACCTCTCTCCACGAGGTCCTCGTAAATGAGTTGAAACAGAGCGGGCGAACCATCGCTTGCGCCGAAAGCTGCACAGGCGGAAAAGTCGCTTCGCTGATCACCTCAGTCCCCGGCAGCTCGTCGGTATTGCGAGGGGGAATCGTATGCTACACGAACGACGCCAAGCGCGAGCTCGTCGATATTCCTCAGGACGTACTCGACACTGACGGGGCGGTCAGCAGGCACACAGCCCAGCTGCTTGCCGAGAACGTGCGCAAGAAACTGCGCGCGACCTGCGGCATTTCGGTTACAGGTGTTGCGGGACCGGACCCTTCCGAGGGCAAGCCGGTGGGACTTGTTTACATCGGGGTGGCGGTTGAGGGAATGCCGACGGTTGTCAAAGAGCTCCGGCTGGCCGGCAGAAGACACGCCATCGTTGGACGTGCCGCCAAATTTGCTTTATTCTACGCGCTTCAGCGACAAAAGAAAGGTGAACGTATATGACGATTTTTTCTGATTTTCCTTTACATAAATCAATTGTTCAAGCGATCTATGACATGGGCTTCGAGGAGCCGTCGCCGATCCAGGCAGCGTGTATTCCAAAAGTGCTTGAAGGCGGAGACCTGATCGGTCAAGCCCAGACAGGTACGGGGAAAACGGCAGCATTCGGGATTCCGCTCGTGGAAAAAGTGACGCAAGGAAACCGGGTGCAGGCGATTGTATTGACGCCTACGCGCGAATTAGCCATTCAGGTAGCGGGGGAGCTATTGCGAATTGCCAAGTACAAAAAAATCCGCACCCTGCCGATCTACGGCGGTCAATCGATCGGCCATCAAATCCGAGCCCTTCGTCAAGGCGTGCAAGTGATCGTGGGGACTCCGGGCCGCGTGCTCGACCACTTGCGCCGGAAAACGCTCAAGCTGGATCATGTCCATACGCTCGTACTTGATGAAGCAGACGAAATGCTTGACATGGGCTTCGTGGATGACATCGAAACGATTATCAACCACCTCCCGGAAGAGAGACAAACCCTGCTCTTCTCCGCAACCATGCCTCCTGAGATCAAGCGTCTTGCCAGCCGTTACATGAAACAGCCGGAAACGATCGCTGTGAGCCGCGAAGAAGTGACAGCCCCGCTAATCGAACAGGTCTACTACAAAGTCTTTGACCGCAACAAGGTAGAGAGCCTTTGCCGCATTCTGGACAGCGAAGACGTCGAGCTTGGAATCATTTTCTGCCGGACGAAGAGAGGCGTCGACGAGCTGACAGAGGTACTCCAGACCCGCGGATACCTCGCGGACGGCTTGCACGGAGACCTCTCCCAGGCGCAGCGGGACAAGGTCATGAATGCGTTTCGCGAAGGCTCGATCGAGTTCTTGATCGCGACTGATGTAGCTGCGCGCGGAATTGACGTCGGAAATGTCTCCCACGTCATCAACTACGACATTCCACAAGACTCCGAGAGCTACGTGCACCGGATTGGACGTACGGGCCGTGCCGGACGCAAAGGAATCGCCATGACGCTGGTGACCCCTCGCGAAATGAGACAGATGATGTTCATCCAGAAGCAGACAAAAGCGCAGATCGTCTCCCGCAATGTTCCGTCTCTGGAGGAAGTGGCGGAGCGCAAGCAGGAGCAGCTCCGCGAGCAATTAGTCTCGCTTTTGGAAAACGATACGATCGCGGATATGTACGCGAAGGTTGCAGAGTCGCTCACAGAACAATATCCGCCGGAAAAAGTGGCAGCTGCCGCTCTGCATCTCGCCTTCCACAGCGAAATCGGCGAGACGGAAGAGGCTGAAGCCTACAACTTCGGTGAAACGGGCGCGGCAAAAGGCATGGTTCGCTTCTTCCTGAATGTAGGGCGCAACGCGAACGTTCGCCCGCAAGACCTGGTTCGTGAAATCTCCGAGACTGTCGGAATTCCCGGCAAGGCTGTCGGCCGCATCGACATTTTCGAAAACTTCACGTTTGTCGAGGTGCCGGAGGAAGTCGCGCCGTTCGTGTACGAGTCGCTGCGCCAAACGCGGATCAACGGCAAGCGGATCAACCTGGAGCCTGCCAAACCGCGCGGCAAGCGCTCCTAGATCATTTCCCGACACAGAAAATGCCACCGCGTCCCGCATTCGGGACAGGTGGTTTTTCTATGCGAATATTTGTTCGCAAAAAATACTTGGCAAACCCTTCTGTCTCGATGTATGATGAAGACAAGAAGATAACAGTAACGATTTGGAAAGGGAGTGTCGTATTTGTCAGACCGCCGCGCCGCTTTGGAAAGTGCATTGCGTCAAATAGAAAAACAGTTTGGCAAGGGTTCCATCATGAAGCTGGGGGATATGGCGAACGTTCAAGTTTCCACCGTATCCACTGGCGCGCTTGCCATTGATATTGCCCTCGGCGTGGGAGGATTCCCGCGTGGCCGAATTATTGAAATTTATGGACCGGAATCTTCCGGTAAAACGACTGTCGCTCTCCATGCGATCGCAGAGGTCCAGCGTCAGGGAGGACAGGCAGCGTTTATCGATGCCGAGCACGCCCTGGATCCTGTGTACGCCGCCAAGCTGGGCGTCAACATCGAGGAGCTGCTGCTGTCACAGCCGGATACAGGCGAGCAGGCTCTGGAAATCGCGGAAGCGCTGGTTCGTTCAGGCGCGGTAGATATCATCGTAGTCGACTCCGTCGCGGCACTCGTACCGAAGGCTGAGATCGAGGGTGAGATGGGCGATTCGCACGTCGGTTTGCAGGCCCGTCTGATGTCACAGGCTCTGCGCAAGCTCTCCGGTGCAATCAACAAGTCCAAGACGATTGCGATCTTTATTAACCAGCTGCGCGAGAAAGTAGGGGTTATGTTTGGAAACCCTGAAACAACGCCTGGTGGACGAGCTTTGAAGTTCTACGCCAGTGTCCGCCTCGATGTGCGGAAGGCCGAGTCGATCAAGGTAGGCAACGACGTGATCGGTTCCAAAACCAAGGTGAAGGTCGTCAAAAACAAGGTTGCGCCGCCGTTCAAGACCGCGGAAGTGGACATCATGTACGGCGAAGGGATTTCCAAGGAAGGCAGCATTCTCGATATCGGTGCGGAAATCGACGTGGTGCAAAAGAGTGGAGCATGGTATTCTTTCAACGAAGAGCGTTTGGGCCAAGGCCGTGAAAACGCCAAGATCTACTTGAAGGAAAATCCAGCAATTGCAGCGCAGATCGAAGCCAAGGTACGAGAATACTACAGCCTGCATCCTGGTTCCATCCCGGCAACTGATCCGGTCATCGATCCCGAGCAAGATGAGGAACCAGCCTTTGATCTGGAGTAATTGAAAAAGTGGCAGCCTGTCGTTCTTGACAGGCTGTTCCTGTTTTGGCGAGAGGGGCGAAGCCGATGAAGAGCGGAAAGATTACCGCTGTTCACCGAGATGTAAAAAACAAGCATCGCTATCATTTTTATATCGGAGATGAACTGATTTTTTCGGTCCATGAAGATATATTGGTAAAATACCAGCTGGCAAAAGGGATGGAAATCGACGACGGGTTTGTACGGGAAATTCTTTTGGCTGAGGAGGAGCACAGAGCGTTTTTGCTTGCCCTGCGCTATCTGGGAATCAGACCTCGCACATCCAGGCAGGTCATCACCTATTTGCAAGAAAAAGGGTTTCCGCAGGAAGCAGCGGAGAATATCGTGAATCGGTGCAAGCAAATGGGGTATCTCGATGACCAGGCTTTCGCGAAGCAGTGGGTAAGCGAGCGGCTCCGGCTAAAGCCGAGAAGCCCGATGATGCTGCGGATGGAGTTAAAGCAGCGGGGCATCGACAAGGAGACAGCCGAAGGAGCGATGAGTACGGTCACCAGAGACGATGAGCTCGCTGCCGCTCGTGGGCTGGTGCAAAAAAAATTGCGCCGTTTCAAAGGTCGACTGGATTGGAATGAAGAGCAGAAGATTCTGGCCATGCTGTACAGAAAGGGATTCTCACAATCCGTTATTCAGGAGATTCGTCGAGAGCTGAAGGAGAGCGATCCAGGCTAACGGGGGAGCTTTTGCATGTTCTTGACAATTCTTGTTCACAAATAATAAAATAGATATGTATTTACTAGCTGTATCATACCTTTTCGCTGATTTGATCGCTCGTACCCAGTGAACAACTGAAGAACCGTACGGGATGTACGGATTCAGCGGACCGAGTAAAATCGGTCCTGTTTTTTAGCCTTTCATGGAGCGATACAACAGCAGTACGCCGTGGGATAACGAATGCTTGGAAAGCGGGGAGATGTCTTACCACAAGGAGGTGAAACAAGAAAGCCTATGAGTGCCATTTTTGAAAACTCAATAGTTATGATGATTGTGCTTGTTGCCGTGCTGCTTGTCGGACTTGCCATTGGCTACTTCGTACGCAAATCGATCGCGGAGGCAAAGATCTCCAGTGCCGAGGAAGCGGCCAGGCAGATCGTGGAAGAAGCCAAACGGGACGCGGAAGCCGTCAAGAAGGAAAAAGTGCTGGAAGCGAAGGATGAGGTATTCAAACTTCGCTCCGAAGCGGAGACGGAACTGCGCGAGCGGCGCAATGAAATCCAGCGTCAGGAACGCCGTATTCTGCAAAAAGAAGAGGCGTTGGATCGCAAAATGGAACAGCTGGAGCGCAAGGAGGAAGAACTGGCCGAGCGCGACAGAACCATTGCGGACATGCAAAGCAAGGTGGAGCACTTATATAAAGAGCAGGTTTCAGAGCTGGAGCGCATCTCCGGCTTGACGCAAGAAGAAGCCAAAACCATCATTCTGACCGATGTAGAACACACTGTACGCCACGAGATGGCTGTTATGATCAAAGAGATCGAAACGCAGGCCAAAGAAGAGGCGGACAAACGTGCTCGCGAAATCATCACAACCTCCATTCAGCGTTGTGCTGCTGACCATGTGGCGGAAACAACCGTCTCGGTAGTCACGTTGCCAAACGATGAAATGAAAGGGCGAATTATCGGTCGAGAAGGACGAAACATTCGCGCGTTGGAGACACTTACCGGGATTGATCTTATCATCGACGATACTCCTGAAGCCGTTATTTTGTCTGGGTTTGACCCGATTCGCAGGGAGATTGCGAAAACCGCACTGGACAAGCTTGTCGCTGACGGGCGAATCCATCCGGCTCGTATCGAGGAAATGGTTGAAAAAGCTCGTCGGGAAGTGGATGAGAGAATTCGCGAGTACGGGGAACAGGCTACTTTTGAAACGGGCGTTCACGGCCTCCATCCGGATCTGATCAAGATTTTGGGACGCCTGCGCTATCGGACCAGCTACGGTCAAAACGTGCTGAAGCACTCGATGGAAGTCGCTCATCTCGCCGGTTTGATGGCTGCGGAATTGAAAGAGGACGTGAAGCTTGCAAAGCGGGCCGGCCTCTTGCACGACATCGGCAAAGCGATCGACCACGAAGTGGAAGGTTCCCACGTGGAAATTGGCGTCGAGCTGGCTAAGAAGTATAACGAACATCCCGTGGTTATCAACAGTATTGCTTCCCACCATGGGGATACGGAGCCGACCTCTGTGATCGCGATGCTGGTTGGAGCCGCGGATGCTCTTTCTGCCGCACGGCCGGGGGCTCGCCGCGAAACGCTGGAAACCTATATCAAGCGTTTGGAAAAGCTGGAGGAGATCTCGGAGTCGTTCGATGGCGTGGAAAAGTCTTATGCCATTCAGGCTGGACGCGAGATTCGCGTCATGGTGCAGCCTGAGAAAATCGACGATGCCGAAGCGACTCGTCTGGCACGTGAGATTACGAAGCGAATTGAAAATGAACTCGACTATCCAGGTCACATCAAGGTTACCGTTATCCGTGAGACCCGAGCTGTCGAGTATGCAAAGTAAAGTGGCGTCTGCCACTTTACTTTTTTTCGTCAAGGGATATGCAATTTTTATCGTCTAAGGACTTGCAATTGCTTTTCATACAGAACGTTCCGGAACGCATAGAAAGCTTCCGCCAACGAAGAAAACCTGCTTTGATGGGGCCTCGATGGAAGCTTTTTTTGGGCGGGCAGGCCAAGGTCCGGCAGTGCCTGTAGCAAAGGGAAGAAGGCCGCTTTTTTTTTTCGCAGGCAAGAAGTGCTATACTAGAACTCGAGGTGAAGGCCAAATGAAACTGCTGTTTATCGGAGACATCATGGGATCTCCCGGACGAGATATCGTCAAAACGTATCTTCCATTATTGAAACGAAAGTACCAACCTACTTTTGTGGTTGTAAACGGGGAGAACTCAGCCCACGGAAGAGGCATCACAGAGAAGATCGCCAAAGAGCTGTTTGGCTTAGGTGTCCACGCGATTACAATGGGGAATCACACGTGGGACAACAAGGAGATATTCGATTACATCGACGGGGAGCCTCGCCTGATCCGTCCGGCCAATTTCCCGGAAGGAGCTCCGGGCAGCGGGATCACGTATGTCAAGCAATCAGAAGGAGAGCTGGCAGTCATCAATCTTCAGGGCCGGACTTTCCTGCCGCCGCTGGATTGTCCGTTTCAAACGGCTGACAAGCTTGTCGAGCAGGCGCGAAAGCGGACCAAATATATCTTTGTCGACTTTCACGCGGAAGCGACCTCGGAAAAGCAAGCGCTAGCCTGGTATCTGGACGGCAGGGTTACCGCGGTAGTCGGAACACATACGCATGTGCAGACGGCGGACGAGCGGGTTCTCCCGCAGGGCACAGGCTTCCTGTGTGACGTCGGGATGTGCGGACCGATGAACGGCATTTTGGGAATGGAGCGCGAGGCCGTCATCCGGAAGTTCATGACCCAGCTTCCGGCACGATTCGAGGTAGCCGGGGAACCGGCTCAATTGAACGCCGTGCTCATAACCATCGACAAGACGACGGGGAGCGCCAGGAGAGTAGAGAGAATCCGAATTGACGCCGAGCATCCATTTATGGAATAATAAGAATAAGATTTGAATTTTTTGAATCTTTCATGCGCAGTTGCAGGAATTTTTAGGGGTTATGCGAATATCATTCTAATGATGAGAGGATTCCTATCAGACGGGAGGTTCAAAAGGATGGAAGTATTAAAAGTTTCAGCAAAGTCTAACCCCAACTCCGTTGCTGGTGCCCTAGCAGGTGTGCTTCGCGAACGCGGAGCGGCCGAAATCCAAGCCATTGGCGCCGGGGCACTTAATCAAGCTGTCAAAGCAGTAGCAATCGCACGAGGGTTCGTAGCGCCGAGTGGTGTTGACCTCATTTGTATTCCAGCCTTTACCGACATCGTGATTGATGGAGAAGAGCGCACAGCAATCAAGCTGATCGTAGAGCCCAGATAATTCCTAACTGAACATGCTTTGAAGTGCCTGTTTGTTCCTAGAATGAACAGGTTTTTTTCATGTATGCGAAAGCAGGCTGGTATGGTACGGTTTGAATTGGGAGTCGTACGTACTGCTAGAACTTCCATGGAAAGGGAGGGCTGGCGATGAGGATTTTCGATGCGCATTGTGATGCGTTGTCCAAGCCGTGGGAAAAACCGGAGCTGGATTTTTATTACGGACATAAAGAACTGCAGGCAAGTTTCCCCGAGCTTGAAAAAGGGAATGTAGATATACAAGTACTCGCGTGCTACGTGCCTCGTCATGTACCGTTTGGCAGGCGCTTTCAGGCAGTGCTGGAGATGCTCGATCTGTTTCATGAACGCGTGGCGAGCGAACGGTTCCGGCCGATTCTGGGCAGGGCCGATTTGGAGGAGTGTGTATTAAAGGGAACCAAAGGGGCTATTCTGTTTGTAGAAGGCGCGCATGCACTGGAAGAGAGCCTGGTCCAGCTGAGAACATGGCACCGTTTGGGTTTACGGGGCATGACCTTGACCTGAATCACGGAAATGCCGTGGCGGCGGGCTGCCAGGAACCGAATCCAGGCGGCTTGACGATGTTAGGCAGAAGCGTGATCACGGAAATGAATGGTGATCGATCTTTCACATGTGGCCGAGCCTGGTTTTTGGGATACGCTGGAGCTGTCAAAATTGCTTTCGGGTCCGATTTCGACGGTATCACGACAACCTTCGGAGACCTTTCGAGAGCAGGGGATTACCACAATCTGGTGAATACTCTTCTGAAGCGTTATAAAGAGGCAGAAGTACAGAATTTTATGCGCGAAAACTGGTTGCTTGTTTTCCGAAACGTGCTACAATAGTCATTGAGAACATTAATGTACCAAGTTCAACGTTTAATTCAGGTCAAAGTTAAGTTGAGTGAAAGCACTTGCTTTTTTGCATAGCTCGGACTACAATTGGTACAGTCTATGCACAATTTTGTCACATCTTATCGGAACCTGTCGTGTAAGGTGGGACAGCTTTTTCTCACAGTCACTGAAAGGGTGGAATCTGAATGATTAGTCAACTTTCCTGGAAAGTTGGAGGACAGCAAGGGGAGGGTATCGAGAGTACTGGTGAAATCTTCTCGATGGCCATGAATCGGATGGGATACCATTTGTACAGCTATCGCCACTTCTCTTCCCGGATTAAGGGTGGACACACCAACAACAAAATTCGTGTGAGCACCAAGCCGATGCGCGCAATCTCCGACGATCTGGACATCCTCGTTGCATTCGACCAGGAGACCATTGATTTTAACGCTCACGAGCTGCGCGAAGGCGGTATCATCATTGCGGACGCGAAATTCAACCCGAAACTGCCGGAAGGTCTGAAAGCGGTTCGATTCTTTACCGTTCCGTTGACCGAAATTGCCGACGAGCTCGGTACGTCCCTGATGAAAAACATGGTGTCTATTGGTGCATCCAGCGCGATCCTCGGCATTCCAGCGGAAAGCTACCGCAACATTGTTGAAGATATGTTCCTCCGCAAAGGCGAAAAAGTAGTGGAAAAGAATATGGAAGCTATTCGCCGCGGATTTGACTTTGTCAACGAATTGACGGGTGGACAACTCCCTGAATTCCAACTGGAGAAGGCTGACGGTCAAAAACAGCTGTTTTTGATCGGAAACGACGCAATCGCCCTCGGCGCAGTAGCCGCTGGCTGCCGTTTCATGCCAGCTTACCCGATTACGCCGGCTTCCGAAATTATGGAATATCTGATCAAAAAGCTGCCGAAGTTTGGCGGTACTGTTATTCAGACTGAAGACGAAATCGCTGCCATTACGATGGCGATCGGCGCTAACTTTGGCGGTGTCCGCACCATGACTGCTTCTGCAGGTCCGGGTCTGTCCCTGATGATGGAAGCAATCGGTCTGGCAGGTATTACGGAGACACCGGTTGTGATCGTCGATACACAACGTGGCGGCCCGTCTACCGGTATGCCAACCAAGCAGGAACAATCCGACGTGAACGCTATGATCTACGGTACTCACGGCGATATCCCGAAAGTCGTTATCGCGCCGAGCACGGTCGAAGAGTGCTTCTACGATACCGTCGAAGCGTTCAATATCGCGGAAGAATACCAACTCCCTGTCATTGTTATGACTGACCTGACACTCTCCTTGGGCAAACAAACAGTTGACCCATTTGACTATAGCAAGGTGGAAATCCGCCGCGGAAAACTGCTGGCTGGACAAGAACTGCCGGAAAAAGAGCAGAACGATCTGTTCAAGCGCTATGAAGTAACGGAAGACGGCGTTTCCCCGCGCGTCATTCCGGGACAAAAATACGGTTTGCACCACGTTACCGGCGTAGAGCATGACCAAACCGGTCGTCCTTCCGAGAATGCGGCGAACCGTGTCGCTCAAATGGATAAGCGTATGCGCAAGCTGGAAGGCGTACTGA
Source organism: Brevibacillus borstelensis (assembly GCF_037834415.1). Lineage (GTDB taxonomy): Bacteria > Bacillota > Bacilli > Brevibacillales > Brevibacillaceae > Brevibacillus > Brevibacillus borstelensis_A. The sequence continues at coordinate 36,725 of NZ_JAUMSJ010000046.1, forward strand.
AAACCTTCAAAAACCCTGTAGTATTCGACGCGAAGCATGATGATGCCGATGTATTGATCGTAGGGATCAACTCCACGATCGGTACCATCCAGGAAGCGAAAGCTCGCCTCGAAAGCGAAGGCGTGAAAGTGAACCATGCGCAAATCCGTCTGATTCATCCGTTCCCGGCTGAACAGCTGAAAGCGCATGTTGAGAAAGCAAAACAAGTGATCGTAGTGGAACACAACGCACAGGCGCAAGTAACCAATCTGCTCAAACAGCACATCGGACACGCTGAAAAAATCCAATCCGTGCTGAAATACGACGGAAACCCGTTCTTGCCGAAGGAAATCTATAGCGAAGTTAAGGGGCTGATTAAACATGGCGACTTTGAAAGAGTTTCGCAATAACGTAAAGCCAAACTGGTGCCCGGGCTGTGGAGACTTCTCCGTACAGGCATCGATTCAACGCGCTGCTGCTAACGTAGGTCTCGAACCTGAACAATTGGCAGTCGTATCCGGTATCGGGTGCTCCGGACGTATTTCCGGTTACATCAATTGCTACGGCTTCCACGGCGTGCACGGTCGTGCACTTCCAATTGCACAAGGCTTGAAAATGGCAAACCGCGAGCTGACTGTTATCGCTGCGGGTGGTGACGGTGACGGTTTCGCGATCGGTATGGGCCACACTGTTCATGCGATCCGCCGCAATATGAACATCACCTATATCGTAATGGACAACCAAATCTACGGTCTGACAAAAGGGCAAACGTCTCCACGTTCCGCGACCGGTTTCATAACCAAGTCGACTCCGGCCGGATCGATTGAATCTGCCATTTCTCCTGTTGAATTGGCTCTGTCTGTCGGTGCTACCTTTGTCGCTCAATCTTTCTCCAGCGACCTGAAAGGGTTGACCGAACTGATCGAAATGGGTATCAAGCATGAGGGCTTCTCCCTGATCAACGTATTCAGCCCTTGTGTAACCTACAACAAGGTAAACACCTATGACTGGTTTAAAGAAAACATTGTGCCGGTAGACACTATTGAAGGCTATGACCCGCACGACCGCATCAAGGCCATGGCTACATCCATGCAATACAAAGGTCTGTTGACTGGTCTGATCTACCAAAACACGGAGCAAAAATCTTACGAGCAGCTCGTTACTGGCTTTAAAGAGGAAGCCTTGGCTAGCCAAGACATTCGTCTGAGCGAAGACGACTTCGCGAAACTGGTAGCCGAGTTCGCGTAAGCTGATTCTCACCCTTTGATTAACAGCACGAGGAA
>NZ_JAUMSJ010000047.1:0-37020 GCF_037834415.1 Brevibacillus borstelensis
TATCTTTGACTTCAAGAAAGAAATTGCTAGGCTTGTGATTTACTCACTTGTTAAACGCTTCGCTGTTCAGTTTTCAAAGAGCATTTTCACAACTACTCTAGCATAGCGCATCCCTCAGAAAAAGTCAATGCTTATTTTCAACTTTTTTAACGCGCTATTTCTATCAATCCCTCTAACGAGAGACAGAGTTTCATATTAACACATTCGACTCAACGAGTCAAGAGTTTGTTTTAACTCTTGTCTATATATTAGTGCGAATGAGCAGAATACTAATCTACCACATACTCGCAGCTTGCGTCAAATGAAGTTAATGGAAATTGGTGCGGTCGGCGAGACTCGAACTCGCACGGGTCGCCCCGCCACCCCCTCAAGATGGTGTGTCTGCCAATTCCACCACGACCGCGAATAATTATGGCGAGCCTACCAGGACTCGAACCTGGGCACCTGGTTCCGGAGACCAGTGCTCTATCCTCTGAGCTATAGGCTCAAATGCATGGGGCGATCGATGGGACTCGAACCCACGAATGCCGGAGCCACAATCCGGTGCGTTAACCCCTTCGCCACGACCGCCACAAACAAACGTATTCCATTAAACTGTCTGGCAGGGGCAGTAGGAATCGAACCCACACCAAAGGTTTTGGAGACCTTCGTTCTACCGTTAAACTATGCCCCTATGGTAGCGGCGGAGGGGCTCGAACCCCCGACCTTTCGGGTATGAACCGAACGCTCTAGCCAGCTGAGCTACACCGCCATAAAAACTTATATTAAATAAAGAAACTTTGTGGCGGAGGGAGAGGGATTCGAACCCCCGTGGGCTTGCACCCTAACGGTTTTCAAGACCGCCCCGTTATGACCACTTCGGTATCCCTCCGCATAAAAATGGAGCGGGTGATGGGAATCGAACCCACGCGACCAGCTTGGAAGGCTGGAGTTCTACCATTGAACTACACCCGCATAAGAATGGTGCCGGTAGAGGGACTTGAACCCCCACGGTTTCCCTCACGATTTTGAGTCGCGCGCGTCTGCCAATTCCGCCATACCGGCATTGTATGAAATTTCATGGTCGGGAAGACAGGATTCGAACCTGCGACCCCTTGGTCCCAAGCCAAGTACTCTACCAAGCTGAGCTACTTCCCGACATTGTGGTGAAATGGCGTGCCCTGAGAGATTCGAACTCCCGACCTTTTGATTCGTAGTCAAACGCTCTATCCAGCTGAGCTAAGGGCACATATATGGAGCGGACGACGGGGCTCGCTTCCACTGGCAATACCTCGTCGAACATTTCTTCTTTGCGCAGCCAGATCTGAAGTCCCCGAGCAATTCCTCGTGTATGACCTCGAGGGCAAACCCGGCACGGGTGAGAGACCTGCATACGCATCATGGAGCGGACGACGGGGCTCGAACCCGCGACCTTCGCCTTGGCAAGGCGACGCTCTACCAATTGAGCTACGTCCGCGTTTTTGAAATGGTGCGGTCGAGAGGACTTGAACCTCCACGGTGTTGCCACCACTAGAACCTGAATCTAGCGCGTCTGCCAATTCCGCCACGACCGCATGTCAATATGAAAATGTAAAAACTGGTGAGCCATGAAGGACTCGAACCTTCGACCCTCTGATTAAAAGTCAGATGCTCTACCAACTGAGCTAATGGCTCCCACTAAAATGGTGGGGAGAGACGGATTCGAACCGCCGAACCCATAGGGAGCAGATTTACAGTCTGCCGCGTTTAGCCTCTTCGCTATCTCCCCGAAAAATGGTGCCGGCGATAGGACTTGAACCCACAACCCCCTGATTACAAGTCAGGTGCTCTACCAATTGAGCTACACCGGCATGGCGTTGTATTTAACATGGTGGCTCGGGACGGAATCGAACCGCCGACACGAGGATTTTCAGTCCTCTGCTCTACCGACTGAGCTACCGAGCCACAGATGATTATTATCCGCAAAGGGATAAAATGGCGGAGCTGACGGGACTCGCTTCCACTGGCGATTCAACCTCGCGAGGCTTCCTGCGAGCCAGATCTGAAGTACCCGTGCAATTCTTCTTTGTTCACTCTACGAGGGTAAACCCGTTTACGGGTGAGAGACCCGTTTCATCTTGAGTAAACTGGCGGAGCTGACGGGACTCGAACCCGCGACCTCCGGTGTGACAGACCGGCGTGAACTCCAACTTCACCACAGCTCCATATTTGGTTGCGCCCACCACTTGAACCGAGAGTAATCGAGGTAGTTCAAGCAGAAAATTTGGTTGCGGGAGCAGGATTTGAACCTGCGACCTTCGGGTTATGAGCCCGACGAGCTGCCAGACTGCTCCATCCCGCGACGTTACTATAACAAAGTGTATGGTGGAGGCTGACGGGATCGCTTCCACTTGCGACACCGCGTCGATTATTCTCCGCAAGCGAGCAAGATCTGAAGTGCCCGAGCAATACTCCTTTGAACTTCTTCGAGGGTGAACCGGAACGGTGAGATCCCGCAACCGATACCTGCGAAAGAAGCATATGGTGGAGGCTGACGGGATCGAACCGCCGACCCTCTGCTTGTAAGGCAGATGCTCTCCCAGCTGAGCTAAGCCTCCGTCATCCCCACAAAGTGACGAGTATGCTTCGCAGCATATTCCGAGTACTTTGCGGGAGCCCCAACAACTAGTTGGGTTTTAGGTGACCCGTAGGGGATTCGAACCCCTGTATGACAGCGTGAAAGGCTGCTGTGTTAAACCGCTTCACCAACGGGCCATGATGGCGGATGGAGTGGGATTTGAACCCACGAGACGAGTCATCCCCGTCTACACGATTTCCAATCGTGCTCCTTCGGCCACTCGGACATCCATCCAAATCTATTATAAAAAAGAGATTTCAAAACCGGGGGCAAGGTGAATTCGTTCGCATTCGTTAAGCCCTCACGGAATTCCTATGTTAGCATACTTTTAGTCAAAAATCAATAGTTTTTTAAACGAAATTTAAAGATTAAAGCTCATGTGAACGTGAACTTTCTCATTATACAAATTCAAACCCTACAAAGCAAGACAAAATAGCTGGAAAGTCAAAGAAAACAAGACTTTCCGCCTTGATACTGTCCATCTACATTCCTTATTGAAGATCGGGGTCGTACATCTCTATCATCTCTTGCAGCCTTTTTCTAATCAGCTGGACCATTTCTGCCGGTTCCTTCACTACGGCATTCTTGCCTAGACCGAGAAAGAAATCGGCAAAATAAGAGATTTCACTCGTCGGAATCATTCCGTCGATCGCACCGGAACCATCCTCGCCTATGTGCAGTTTCGGTGCTTTCCACAACTCCGCTTCACACCTCTGAACGCCCTCTTTGCTCAAAACCACATGCATCCGTACCCACTCCGGTTTTTGCCGGGTAAAAGCCTCCCAATTGCCCAGATGCACATGATTCAATTCTAGCGGTGCAACATCTGCCGAACTGTACTGGGCGGAGCGGATGCGGTCTCCTCGAAACAGACGAAAATCTTCCCGCAGAAAGCAGTACGCCGGGCAATACCAATAGCCGTTTCGCGCGTATATTCCCACTGGTTGAATATGTCGGACAGAGCCGCCTTCCCGCGATTCATAGTCGATGCAAAGCACTTTCTGCTGAATCGCCCCATCCAGGAGGATAGTCAGATGCTGGGCGGGTTTTTGCCGGGTAGGAGCCACGATATCAACGCGGTTTTTCATCTGGTCGATGCGATCTCTGACATCCCCGGGCATGTACAAATAAAACTTGCTTAGGGCAGACTCAGCCTGTGTCTCAAAAGGAAGAGAAGAATAGTGACGGAGGGCATGACTGGCGAAGAACATCGCTACTGCCTCCTCCTCCTTAAATGCAATCGGAGGAAGCACGCGCTCATTCAGCACCTGATAGCCCCCATGAGGGCCTACCTCGGAATAAAGCGGAACGCCTAATTCGCTAAGCTCCTGCAGGTCCCGCAAGATCGTCCGCGTCGATACTTCAAACTGATCAGCAAGCTCCCTTACGGTAAACTTGCGTTTGCGGTTAACTGTCATCATCAGTTCCATAAGCCGTTTGGGTTTGGGCATGCTGTCCTCCCCGTGCCAGTCAGATTCGGCATCAAAAATCGCAATCGTGACAAAACCTGTCACTATTATACGTTACACTTTCTCTGCATGGAATTTTTTCAGGCATAGGCGTCAAAACATAGAATATTCACGATTGGAGGAAGTAAAAATGAACGGAGTTAACGAGATTAAAGGACTGTTATTTGAGGAATTGGAACTGATCGTCAGAACGACTTCAAATCTCATCCGCCGCATCGGACAAGATCAATGGGAGTACAAGCCTGCCGATCAGATGAGAACAGTAAGAGAACTGGTTGAACATCTGGCAGCTGTTCCCTCTGTCGATCTGTTGATTCTCCAAGAGGAGCCCCAGGAAGTTATCCGCCATCGGGAAGCGGAAATATCCAAACTCTCTGATCCCGAAAAGCTGATTGAACAAATGACGACTGGTTTGGACGATCTAAAAGCATACATGCAAGGACTGTCAGACGAGGAGTTTTTACAGAAAAAAACGAAGCCGTTTTACCTGGAGCACGGCTCTGTGCAAGCAAAATGGCTGATTGAAATTGTAACGCACGCCCAGCATCACCGTGGGCAGCTGTTCACTTATTTGAAGCTGCTCGGACACGACGTCAATATGTTTGACTTGTATTAGTAGAAAAAGACCGGGGAAGCATACAAAATATGCCCCGGTCTTTTTTGGTTTTTGTGTGAAGGTAAGCCCCTCTAGTCAACAATAGCAAGACAATCGATCATACAGCCTTTTTCCTTTGCCAAACATGAGGGGATCATACCCATGTACAAATTCAGGAACTTTCTTTTTTTAAATAAAAGCTCCCGCTACTTTTTGGTTGCTGCTTCAATATCCTTGTACGCCCAATGACTTGGAGGTACATCCGGCCAGCTTTGTCCGTTTACCGAGCTTAACAGTGAATTGTTCACCAGTCGGTTGATGATCGTAACGGTCTCCGCCCGCGTCAATGTCTGTTGAGGATGGAATGTGCCATCCGGATACCCTGCCATCAAGCCTGCTTTGCTTACAGCCGCGATGATCTGGGCAGCCCAGTGATCTGCCGGTACATCGAAGTAATTGTTCGACAGTCCATCACCGCTCAGCCCCATGTATTTGTATACAATAGTCGCCATTTCCGCGCGTGTGATTCCGCCTCCCGGATTGAACGTGCCATTCGTATATCCATTCATCAGGCCTGCTGCATTCGCCCGTTTAATCGCGTCTGCCGCCCAATGTTGGTTAGCTACGTCATAGAACGTTCCGCTTGCGGATGTAGTCTTGACCATTCCCGTGTTTACCAGGATCATGGCCATTTCAGCACGGGTCACTTGGCGATTCGGCTCGAAGTTGCCGCTTGGATAGCCGTTCATGTAGCCAGTCCGGTCGGCAGTTTGTCCGCCCTTTACTGGCTCGCTAGACTTCTGGCCGGAGCTGCTTCCGCCTCCACTTCCGAAGAAGGAGAAAGGACTTTCATTCGTTTTTTCGCGGTCTTTTTCCCGGTCTCTGTCTCTGTCACGTTTTCCAACGGTAACCAAATCTCTTCTGGCTTTTTTCAGATCAGCCAGTGCATTGTCTACCTCTTTCTGCGTTGCACGCGGATCTGCCAATACGTCTTCCGCACGCTTCAATGCTTTTTCAAAGCTTCTCCAGCTTGATCCTGTGTAGTCATCTTCATCCAAATCTTCATCGTTGATTTCTTTTACTTTCGCTTTCAGCTTGCTCTTGTCGACTGTAGGCTCGCCTGGCTTTTTCAGACCTTCTCTGGCCTTTGTCAACGCGGAGAGCGCTTCATCTACTTCTTTTTGGGTTGCATTTGGATCTGCCAGAACTGCTTCCGCTTTTTGCAATGCCTTTTGCAGTTCTTTCCAGCTCTCGCTCGTGTAGTCGTCTGCCTTCAAATTCTCGGATTTGATTTGGTCCGCTTTTGCTTGCAGCTTCGATTTATCGACTGTAGGCGTAGGCGTGCCTGGTTTTTTCAGACCTTCTCTAGCCTTTGTCAATGTGGAGAGCGCTTCGTCTACTTCTGCTTGCGTTGCGTTCGGATCTGCCAGCACTGCTTCCGCTTTTTGCAATGCCTTTTGCAGTTCTACCCAGCTCTCGCTCGTGTAATCTTCAGCCTTCAGATTCTCGCTGTTAATTTGATCTACTTTCGCCTGCAGCTTCGATTTATCGACTGTTGGCGTAGGCGTGCCTGGTTTTTTCAGACCTTCTCTAGCCTTTGTCAATGTGGAGAGCGCTTCGTCTACTTCTGCTTGCGTTGCGTTCGGATCTGCCAGCACTGCTTCCGCTTTTTGCAATGCCTTTTGCAATTCTCTCCAGCTCTCGCTCGTGTAGTCGTCGGCCTTCAGATTCTCGTCGTTGATTTGATCTACTTTCGCCTGCAGCTTCGATTTATCGACTGTTGGCGTAGGCGTGCCTGGTTTTTTCAAACCTTCCCTAGCCTTTGTCAATGTGGAGAGCGCTTCGTCTACTTCTGCTTGCGTTGCGTTCGGATCTGCCAGCACTGCTTCCGCTTTTTGCAATGCCTTTTGCAGTTCTACCCAGCTCTCGCTTGTGTAGTCGTCGGCCTTCAGATTCTCGTCGTTGATTTGATCTACTTTCGCCTGCAGCTTCGATTTATCGACTGTAGGCGTAGGCGTGCCTGGTTTTTTCAAACCTTCCCTAGCCTTTGTCAACGTCGAGAGTGCTTCATCTACTTCTTCTTGAGTTGCATTTGGATCTGCCAGAACCGCATCTGCATTTTGCAATGCCTTTTGCAGTTCTACCCAGCTCTCGCTTGTGTAGTCGTCGGCCTTCAGATTCTCGTCATTGATTTGATCTACTTTCGCTTGCAGCTTCGATTTATCGACTGTAGGCGTAGGCGTGCCTGGTTTTTTCAAACCTTCCCTAGCCTTTGTCAACGTCGAGAGTGCTTCATCTACTTCTTCTTGGGTTGCATTTGGATCTGCCAGAACCGCATCCGCATTTTGCAATGCCTTTTGCAGTTTTTCCCAGCTCTCGCTTGTGTAATCTTCAGCCTTGAGATTCTCGGATTTGATTTGTTCCTTTTTGGCTTGAAGTGCTGTTTTATCGACAGAAGGTACTGTTGGTGCTGTATCTACTGTAATAGACTTTGTCACTTTGGCTGACTTGCCGTCTTTTGTCGCTGTGACTTCCACATTGTAAGTGCCATCTGGCAAATCTACATCTGGCGTTACACTCCAGTTGCCATTCTCATCTGCTGTTGTCGTTAGCATAATGTCATCTGAAATTTTTACCGTTACCGTTGCACCCGGTGTCGCTGTACCGGAAAACTCTGGCTTGCTGGTAGTGACTTTACCTTCTGGTTTTGTGACCTCTACAGTCGGTACCGGAATAACCACATTGATGTCTTTTGTCTTTGTAGTTATTTTTCCATCTTTTGTAGCCGTTACTTCGATGGTGTATGTGCCATCGGTCAAGTTTTTATTTGGTGTAAACGTCCAGTTGCCGTTTTCATCTACGGTAATTTCATCGGAAACGTCTACTTCTTGACCTTGATTTTTAATGACTACCTTGACTTTAGAACCAGCTTCAGCTGTTCCTTTAATCTCTGGCTTCGTTACAGTGACTGGATCGGCACTTGGTTCAATAATGGTAAGTGTCGCCCCAGAATCCCCCACATTTTTGGTAAATGAATCTACGGGAACACCGTTTGTGCCTTTTAAGTTACCCAAGCCATCATAGGAAATGTTTACTGTTTTATCGGTAACATCCGTACCTGCTGGCAAGGTAATCACCAGCTTTGTAGCATCGTTTTCGTCAACTTTGAAAGTTAGACCACCATTCGCTACAGGTGTACCATCAACTGTGATTGTAAATCCAGTTAGATCGGTTACCTGCACCCCTCGATCAAACGTCAGCGTGATTTTATTGCCATCCGCTATTGTTTGCTCAATTGTGGCGCCTGTTGGTACGGGTACAGCTGCGGCAATCGTGAAATGATCGCCATTAGCAAATTCCGCACTGTTAAGCGTTACTTTGCCATCTGTTAGTGGATGGAATGCATCGTTCTGATCGAATTGCTCATCTGCACTCACAACCAGATACAATGGCCACTCAGAAGCGCCTTCTACTTTGTCTACTTGCAGCGTAATCTCCGTATCTTGCCAATTCGTTTTCTCTACTTTATAGGTGCGTTCTATACGTTTTAGATTTTCTGCATCTTTTGTTGTTGGAGCCGCAAACTTAGCGTCTTTACCATTATCGCTAAAGACAAAGAATGATTTATCGTTTGCAATCGTATTGGTATTCAAGCCATTCGTCTCTTTTATTTCGTTTCCAAGTGCAATCGTGACATTGGCGCCGTCAACCTGAGATTTCGATTGCTTTTGATACAAAGCACCGGCTTCATCAAGACCAATACCTGTTATGTGGTTGCCGTAGCCAGTGTTGTTGCCAGCTGTCCACATTGTTGTGCCATCGCTGGCAACATAATCAATCGGAGCATTATTTTCATCTTTCAATGTCAATCCGTATTTTAAAGCAAGGTAGCTATTGACTTTGTTTCGGTCTTCCTCAGTCAATTTACGGTTATAAAGGATCGTTTCAGACATTTTCCCGTAAAAGCGACTCATATGACCTGCACCAAAATAATAAGATTTACTTCCGCTTGTTATAGGAGATGCAAAGTTGGGAGTATTAGTGTTTTGGGTCTGTAGTATTTTACCGTTTAGTGAAAGCGCCCAATCACTTGGTGCACTCCAGATGTTTAACATCGCTCCATTTTTTAATTGATAGTCACCGACATTTACGCTCAAGCTGCCTTCGTTTCTACCAAAATAGGTGCTTATAGCTTTTCCATTTGAGGCTCCATAAACAACTGGAGTACTATATTTTCCTCCAAACTCCCATGGAAATCCTCTATAATCGTCACTTGCCTGGACGGAGAATAGTTCCCGAGCCGAAACAGCATTATTAAAATCATTGGAAGAGCGAGTGTAGTACCCTTTGGTAGCGTCAATTTGGATTCCGCCATTAAAATTTAGAGCGTTAGGCACGTTGTCATTGGCAGTACCGCTAGGCATCCATGCTCCGCCATCTGCCAAGTCTGTTAATTGATCGATTTTTTTCCCCGAAAGTACAGCACTGCGTTCTACATCAACCCAAGAGAGTAAGCCTTCACTCACCCCGCCTGGCGTTGCTTTCCCAGCGGGAGTTGTTCCATTTTTGTCAAATTGACCCACTGGAACACCATTTGTACCTTTTAAGTTACCCGAGCCATCATAGGCAATGTTTACTGTTTTATCGGTAACATCCGTACCTGCTGGCAAGGTGATCACTAGCTTTGTAGCATCGTTTTCGTCAACTTTGAAAATGAGATCGCCATTCGCTATCGGTGTACCATCAACTGTAATTGCAAATCCAGTTGAATCGGTTAACGCCACTCCTCGGTCAAACGTCACCGTGATTTTATTGCCATCAGCCACTGTTTGTTCAATTGTAGCAGCTGTTGGTACAGGTACTGCTGCGGCAATTGTAAAATAACGTCCATCAGCAAATTCAGCACTATTAAACGTTGCTTTGCCGTCTGTTAGTGGATGGAATGTATCGTTCTGATCGAATTGCTCATCAGTACTCACAACCAGATACAAAGGCCATTCAGAAGCGCCTTCTACTTTGTCTACTTGCAGCGTAATCTCTGTATCTTGCCAATTCGTTTTCTCTACTTTATAGATGCGTTCAATACGTTTTAGATTTTCTGCATCTTTCGTTGTTGGAGCCACAAACTTGGCGTCTCCACCAGTATCACTAAAAACAAAGAATGATTTATCGTTTGCAATTTCGTTGGTATTCAAGCCATTCGTCTCTTGAATCGCATTTCCTACTGCAATCGTTACATTCGCACCAGGTTCCTGCGACTTCGACTGCTTTTGATTCAGGTTGCCAGCTTTATCGAGTCCAATGCCTGTAATGCGATTGCCGTATCCAACGTTCTTGTTCGCTGTCCACATCTTTGTACCATCAGTGCCATCTGTGCTGTCACTCGCGATATAATCCGTCGGGTTACCATTTTCATCTTTCAGTGTCAAACCGTACTTCAGTGCGAGGTAGCTGTTAACTTTTTGACGTTCTACAAGCTCCAATTTCCTGTTGTAGAGAATGACTTCTGAAATTTTTCCATCAAAGACACTTTCATGTCCTGCTCCGATGTAGTAGTTTGCACTCGAAGTATTCGCAGTAAATTTAGGATCGTTAGAAACTAGACTGCTTTTCTGTACACCATTAAGTGAAAGTCTCCAGTCATTTGATGCGCTCCAGATATTCATCATGGTGGCATTTTTCAAATCAATGCCTGCTTCGGTTTCCACCAAAGCATTTCTGCCGAACATCGTTATAATCTTATCAGGCCCATAGGAAGAAAAGATTTTCCCCGCTTGCCCTGTACCAAATTCCCACGGGAACCTATTATTTTCAATCCCGTTATTAGCCTGAACAGAAAATACTTCTCGCTCAGAATCAGCTTGGTTAAATGAAGATGCCGATGTAGTAAACAGCCCAGTCTTAGGAACTTCAATTCCAGCGTTAAAGTTTAAAGCACTGGCCAAATATTTACCAGTTCCCTTCCACAGCCGACTCCCTCTTAGGTCATTCATTGTTTTAGAGGAAATCTCCGCTACTTTTCCCTTGTCTTCCATGCTGTTTTCCACGTCAACCCATGAAATCAACCCTGTTTCTACCCCACCAGGAGCTGAATTGACTCCTTCCGCCTTCGCTACTTTCGGCGCGAACGCAGCAGGGAAGCCGCTTGCTATGACAACAAGCACAAGCAACATAATAAGCTGCTTCTTCCAGTAAAAATTGCTACTTCGAACAAACATGCTTTCTCATCCTCCTGTTCATTTTATACCTCCATTACATCCGTCTTACGCCGGCAGGAGCTGCGTTGCTCACTCCCCGTGCTTTGTCGGCAACCTACCATGAAATAGCTGCCGACAACAAAAACAACCTCTCTCCACTCCTTCCGCCCGCTTCAGCTTGTCACACCATTCCTGCATGGCTTATTTAGATGAAAAGGGCCCAATTTTTGATCGCCTCCGTCATGTAAGATATTCCCTGCCGCAATTATCTTTGCAGCCACAATGAACCAGATGTTAGCAAATCAGCCTCCACAAAAACTCTACAAACTTCTTCACAATTCGATAAAACCTGTGAGAAAATGCGGAAAATTTCCGAAAAAAGTGTAAATCCTTATCAGTACAAACAAAACAAACAAAGAGTGAACCTTTTCAGATTCACTCCTTGTTATCCTCTTTCCACTGCTCGTACCATTCCCCAAGAAACGGGCTTGGCTGCTCCTGCAATTCCGCCTGCAGCAATTCCTTGATTCGATTGTATTGTTGATGGACAGCAACATGCTTGCCCTGGGCAGCAAATATTTTCATGAGCAGCAGGTTGGCTTCTTCCTCCAGTGGAAAGCGGTGACAGATGTCCAGACAGCGCACCAGTGCTTTTTCCATCTGATGATTCGAATAATACCAATTGACTACTTGCAAAGAGAGTTGAACCCAATACGCTTGCAGCCGTTGACGCTCACTTTCCGCCCAAACGTAATCATGCTCCTGCAAATAATCTCCCTTCACCAATCCTAGTGCCGATTCATAATCCTGAATCGTATCTTCACGTATTGCTACTTCCGATTGAATAAACTTATCAAACTGATCTACGTCCAGTTGGACATGTTCCAGTTTCATCAGATACCCTTCTGATGTGCTGCTGATTGTAAAGTGTTTTTCATACGGCCCCAATGTTTTGCGGATATAGTAAACAGCAGTATACAACTGTTGAAGGGCCTTGCCCGGTTCAAGGTCGCTCCATAGCAAGTCAACCAGCGCAGTTTTTGGGACAATCTGTCCTCGATATTGAACCAAGTACAAAAACAACTGCTGCACCTTGGTCGTACGCCACCGAAGCTCCAGAGGTTGGCCCTCTCCATCGGCAATCGCAACTTGTTGGAACAAGCTCATTTTCAAGATCTCCGCCTGCGGAATGTTCCTGGCGGGAGCTTCGGAACGGATGCGTTGAACGGTGTTGAGCAGTCGCTCCCGGACAACCGGTTTTAAAACATAGTCCAGAGCGTTAAGCTCGAAGGCCCGAATCGCGTAATCGTCGTGCGCAGTCACGAACACAATGTGAAGCCCGGGTTTGCATGCGAGCAACTGTTCGGCTAACTTCATTCCGTTCAATTCAGGGATTTGTATGTCCAGAAATACAAGATCAACGTCACTTGTTTCTACTGCCTGTTTGCCCACAAACGGATCCCGGAACTTGCCCACGATTTGCAAATCCTCAATGCCAGACAATTGCCGCTCCAAGAAGTGTAATGCCATTGGCTCATCGTCTATCAAGATCGCTTTCACAATGCTCACCTATCATCATGGACTTGGTTGAAGAAACAGGCTTGCATTTGAAAAAACCTGTAAACAAAACCGTCCAAATTCTACTTCTTCAATAGTTGACTCTACCATTGTTGGAATTTTATTTCCAACCATATTTTTACAAACGGGCCACCAGAAGCAGTTTTGTTTATTTGCAGCCGTAAAAAATAAAAAGCATAAAACGGCCATTATGACCATTTTATGCTATCTACTACAATCTATGCGATCGATCCACTGATCGATTCTACTTGTAAGATAAGGCGGAGAGAGTGGGATTCGAACCCACGCACGCCTCACGACGCCTAACGCATTTCGAGTGCGTCCCCTTATGACCACTTGGGTATCTCTCCACTATGTCAGGAAACAAAAATAAATATAGCAGAATTTTTTTTGAAGCGCAAGAGTAAATCATTGGCACCCCTTGATTTGCCGTGGTCATTAGGCCAATATAAGAAAAGCACGGTTGATCACGAACAGAAACGGGGAATTCGCATGAAGCGGGAACGTTTAGATAAGGTACTGGCCAACATGGGCATTGGTACCCGCAAGGAAGTCAAGCAATTGGTCAAACAAAAGCTCGTTGTCGTCGACGGCACCGTAGCGACCGATCCCGGCATGCATGTCGTACCGGAGGAACAGGAAATCATCGTAGACGGCGAACCCATCAACTACAAGCGCTGGCTCTACATCATGCTGAACAAGCCCCCGGGCGTCGTATCCGCGACGGAAGACAATCTGCATGAGACGGTCGTCGATCTGCTTCCGTACGAATGGGCCATCAAGGTTTTCCCGGTTGGCCGTCTGGACATCGATACAGAAGGGCTATTGCTGCTTACCAACGACGGGCAGCTCTCGCACAATCTGCTCTCGCCGAAAAAGAAAGTAGACAAGGAGTACTTCGCTCGCATCCAAGGACGCGTGACCGAGACCCATGTCCAGGAATTCGCCCGCGGAGTGGAGCTGGAGGATTTTACGACGCTTCCCGCCAAGCTGGAAATTCTTTCCTCCGGGGAAATCTCCGAAATCCGCGTCACGATCATGGAGGGCAAATTCCATCAGGTGAAACGGATGTTTGCCGCCTTTGACCTGGAGGTTATTTACCTGCAGCGCACCCGCATGGGACCCATCCGCTTGGACGAGTCGCTCAAGCCAGGCGAGTACCGGGAATTAACCGAGCAGGAAATGGAATTCCTGCAAGGATATACACAGAAAGAGGGGCCCGCTCAATCTTGAGGGAGCCCCCTTTTTTTGCGCAATCCACGGAAAAAGTCCTTGAGCATTTGGCCGCATTCTTCTGCCAGTACCCCTTCGATAACAGGAACCTGATGGTTGAATCTTTGCTCGTCGAGGAGGTTCATCAAGGTCCCCGCGCAGCCCGCTTTGGGGTCCTTGGCTCCGTACACGACCTGCTCCATCCGGCTTTGGACAATCGCTCCCGCACACATCGGGCACGGCTCCAGCGTGACGTACAATGTGCATCCGATGAGCCGCCATCCTCCCAGGCGGGCGCTCGCCTCCCGGATCGCGATCATCTCGGCATGGAGCGTCGGATCCTTTTGTGTCTCGCGCAAATTAAAGCCGCGTCCGACAATTTCTCCATTGCGCACGATGACCGCTCCAATCGGCACCTCCCCCAGCGCCGCCGCTTTTTCCGCTTCCTGCATGGCGGCTCTCATGTATTTCTCATGATCGCCTTCGTGTATGTTCAGCTCTTCCGTCACTTTTCTTCAAATACTCCTTCGAAAACGGTTTGCACAAGCTCCCGGCGGCCGGACGGCTTTTCCCGCTCCTGCAGCTGCTCAGGCAGCGCTTCTTTTTCCCCCTGATAGCCGATGGCGATAACGGCGTGAAGCTCATAGTCATCCGGCACGCCCAATGCCGCTCTCGCTTTTTCCGGGTCAAAGCCGCCCATCGCGTGAGTAATCAGCCCTTGTTTGGTCGCCTGCAGCGCCAAGTAGCCCCAGGCTGCACCCGCATCAAAAGCATGGGCGCGATTGAAATCACCCCGTCCGTTTACAGTCTTGGACAGGACGAGAGCTAGTACTGGAGCCTTTTCGCACCAAATGCGGTTCCCGTCTGCAATAAATGGATAAAAGCGTTGTTTGTCTTCCGGCGTTCGGGCAATAATAAATCTCCATGGCTGTTCATTGCTTCCCGATGGCGCCCAGCGCGCCGCCTCAAACAAGCTGAATAAAACGTCATCCGGTACCGGCTCTTCCTTGAAAGACCGCGGTGACCACCTGTTGAGGAAAACAGGGTCAATCTCATATGCGGCTTTTCGGTTTTCCGCAACCCCAGGCAGATAAGATTTCGTCATTGCCTATCCCTCCATTGCATTTTTATACCGCTGACAGTTTGGTCATCCTCACTCACATACTCTCCGTATGATTACATACATTAACAGTGTAAGCCAGCGAATGTAATCTTACCTCTACGAGGGGGGATGTGAGTGGGATTAACCTATGAAAGCCCCGTCCTGTTCGACCGGTTTCACAGTCCTTCGCGGGGGCTTCTGGATAAGGCTGACGTGTTTTCCAACATCGAGCAAACCGTATCCACGAATAGCGGAACCTACGAATTGATTGTCGGAGCGGACTCCCAGCTGCGCAGCCGGGGGACGTTTTTTGCGATTGTCATCACGTTGATTGAACAGGGGCGCGGCGGCATGTTCTTCTACCACAAATTTCAGGAGCGGCGGTATACGTCGCTGCAGCAGCGCATTTTTCAGGAAGCGATGTACGCTGTGAACCTTGCCTCCGAGCTGCGCCAATACCTGCGTGAGCACGAGATAGACTTACCGATTCGCCTCCATTTTGACATTGGAAAAAACGGCCCTACCCGAAAGTTTATCCAGTCACTGCTAAGCCTTGCGGAAACGAATCATTTCCGGGCGGAAATCAAGCCGTACTCCTTTTGCGCCTCTACGATTGCCGACAAGTTTACCAAATAGGAAAAGCCCCTGTACTTCAGCGCGGTTCGCTTTTATGCGTTCCGCTCTTTTTTACGGATCCCTGAACCCTTCCTGTTTTGACATATTCGTTTTTCCGCCTATTCATTCCTGCCCCGTTCCGTTACGGTGTGCACATTTGCAAATGAATTGACATTCGTTTTTTCGTGCATTATGATAAGGATAAATTGAAGCGTTTTCAAACAGGCGTGTTACTGGTCAAGCAGGCATGAGCCGAGAAGATCTTTTTCTACAAAAGGTTTTTTCGGCTCTTTTTGTCTTAGTAAGGTAGGTGGTGGATGTTGTCCCGTGAACAGGAAAAACCTCATACAATCACACGCGTTTTGAATCATAACGTCGTGCTTGCCGAAGATCCGGTTTCCCGGCAGGAAATTGTCTTGTTCGGCAAAGGGATCGGATTTGGCGCCAAACCCGGGAACACCATTCTTCCCCATGATGCACGTGTGGAAAAACGCTTCCGGTTGGAAAATGAAAGTCACCAGCAGCAATATCAAACGGTGCTGAGTCAAGTAGACCCGGCTGTCGTCGGCATTGCCGAGGAGATCATTGCGCTGATCGCCAAGGAAATTACACCGAAGTTGAACGAGCATATCCATGTCGCCCTGCCCGACCACATCCAGTTTGCCATCTACCGCCTGCGCAACGGCATGGAAATCGTCAACCCGTTTTTGTTTGAAATCCAAACGCTTTACAGCAAGGAGTTTGCGCTGGCCAAAAGGGCTGCCGACATGATCAAAGCCTCGTTCTCGCTGGATATTCCCGAGAGCGAGATCGGCTTTCTGGCCTTGCACATTCATTCCGCGATCAGCTACATGCCGGTAAAAAAAGCCGTCCAGTTTACCAATCTGATTACGGAGCTTGTCGGCATGATCGAAGAGCGAACGGGAAAAACGATAGAGCGACACACGGTCGATTACGTCCGGTTGATCACGCATCTGCGTTATGCCTGTGAACGCATTCGCCAGCAAAAATCGATCCAGAATCCCCTGCTGGATCGGGTCAAGGCCACCATTCCCGAGTCCTACCGGCTGGCGGAAGAGCTTGCCCGGCATATCGCTTCCAGATTGGATTCTGCCGTGCCGGAAGACGAGGTCGGCTACATGGCGATGCATGTATTCCGGCTGACCAATCAGCCGATCGAATAAGCCTTTGTCTTGCAGGGTAAACAACATAGCATGAAAAACCAGCGTGTTACTAGTTTGACTAGGCATGAGCGGTGATATCGTACGGCATAGTAAGGATGCCGCATGTTTCCCGACTCATGCCTTTTTTCGTACTTCCAGACGCAAAAGGAGGAGCTTATGTTACGCGGTTTGTTCTCTCGTAAAAAACAGCAGCAGGAAGTGACGCTACTGGCCCCTTTGACGGGCGAGGTCGTCGCTTTGTCTGAAGTGCCCGATCCCGTTTTCGCCCAAAAGGTGGTAGGCGACGGCACAGCCATTTCCCCGACCGAGGGTGTGCTCGTATCGCCTTTGGCAGGCAGTGTCACTCACTTGTTCCCGACTCACCATGCCATTGCGCTGACAAGCGAAAGCGGTTTGGAAATTTTGCTTCATATCGGCATCGATACCGTCAAGCTGAAAGGAGAGGGATTTACCCCCCACGTCAAGGTCGGCGATCAAGTAAAACCTGGCGACAAGCTGATCAGCTTTGACCTGGGCGTCCTCAAAAAGGCGGGCTGTCCCATCGTTACGCCGGTGGTCATTACCAACGGCGATCTGGTCGCCGACAAAAGGGTCGTGTCAACCGGAAGCGTGCGGGCAGGTCAGGAGCCTCTTATGCTTGTTGTGGTAAAAGGGGGAGCGTCATGATTCGGTTTGACGTACATGTCGCAGCGGAGGGCGGCCTGCACGCCCGTCCTGCGGCCCTCTTGGTCAACTGCGCAGGACAGTATCAATCCAGAGTCACGCTGGTCAAGGATCAAAAGCAGGCGGACGGGAAAAGCATTCTCGGCATCATGACGCTGGGAGCTTCCCAAGGAGACCGGCTGACGATAGAAATCGAAGGTGCGGACGAAAAACAAGCGGCTGCCGCCCTCAAGGAACTGTTCGATAAACGATTCGAAAGCTAATTGATGAGCCAGGACGGTGAACCAGTGATGTTCAAAGGAATTCCGGTCTCGGCCGGCATCGCGATAGCCCCGATCGTCAGACTGGCGGCCCAGCCTCCGGTCGCGGCTGCCGGCGAAAAAATTGACGCAAACCGAATCGCTGAAGAGCTGCAAAGCCTGGAGCGAAGTATTGCGCTGGCCCGAGAACAGCTCTCGGGCTTGAAAGAAAAAGCCATGGATCAGCTAGGTCCCGAAAAAGCGGCCATCCTCTCGGCCCATATCGCGTTTCTGGATGATCCCTCGTTTGCGGGAGAAATGAAAGCTCGCATCGAGAATCAGCTCTGCTCAGCCCCGGCAGCCGTCCAGGCGGTAGCCGAGCAGTTTATCGCTTTGTTTGAAGGCATGGACAACGAATATATGCGGGAACGGGCGGACGATATCCGGGACGTCAGCCGCCGTCTGCTGCGAAATTTATCGTCTGGCGACAGCCATTTCGCCGGTTTCCCCGAAGAGCCGTTCATCCTCGCAGGCGAAGACGTCACGCCTTCGGAAACGCTTCAGCTGCCGCTCGCCTATGTCAAAGGAATCGCTACCGCAAAGGGCGGTCCCACCTCCCATGCGGCGATCCTGGCCCGTTCACTTGGTATCCCTGCGGTGATGGGGGGTGGAGAAGCATTCTTGGCTGCGGCGGAAACAAGCCAAATGATGATCCTCGACGGCACTACGGGAGAGCTTTGGATCGCCCCATCCGAAGAGCAGCTGTCCATTTTCCGGGAAAAAGCGCGGCAGGAAGCGGATGATCGGGAAGCGCTGGATGCCTTGAAGGATTTGCCGGCTGTGACGCTCGACGGTCATCGCGTGCATGTCGCGGCCAACATGGCCGTTCCCGAGGAAGCGGAGGCACTGGTTGCGTCAGGGCTCGATGGCGTCGGGCTGTTCCGGTCCGAATTTCTGTTCATGGACCGCGACAGTCTGCCGGATGAAGAAGAGCAGTTTGATGCTTATAAGCGCGTGGTCTCCGCATTTCAGGGAAAGCCTGTCATCATTCGGACGCTGGATGCAGGGGGAGACAAACATCTGCCGGCCATGGCCCTGCCGAAGGAGGAAAACCCTTTTCTGGGCTTTCGGGCCATCCGCATCTCGCTTGCCCGGCCGGAACTGTTCCGCACCCAGCTAAGAGCACTGTTGCGAGCGAGCGCATTTGGACGCCTTTTGATCATGTTCCCGATGATTTCGCATGTGGAGCAGCTGCGCGAGGCCAAGCGCCTTCTGGAAGAAGCCAAAGAGGAACTGCGGATGAGCAAAGCCCCGTTTGACGAGCAGCTCGCCGTTGGGATGATGATGGAAATTCCCAGCGCTTGCCTGCAGGCCGATGCCTTTGCCAAGGAAGTGCAGTTTTTCAGTATCGGGACAAACGATCTCGTGCAATACACGCTGGCTGTCGACCGGATGAATGAGAGCATCGCTCATTTGTACAGCTACTATCATCCGGCGGTTCTGAGATTGATCGCTCACGTCATCGACGCCTCCCACCGGGCAGGTATCTGGACCGGGCTTTGCGGAGAAATGGCCGGCGATCCGCTGGCGACGGAGCTGCTATTGGGCATGGGGCTGGATGAGTTTAGCGGAGCGGCGGCAGTCATGCCGAAGGTAAAGGCACGCATCCGCAGCACCACGATAGATCAGGCAAGAAAGGTAGCCCGGTACGCACTTTCGCTTTCGAGCGCGGGGGATGTCTACCGCTATCTTCACGACAAAACAGAATAGCTGTTTTGTCCCAGTCGCTTGTAAGCGCTTGCAATCTATTGATGTCAGGAAGGCCTTCTCTGGTCCATCTGCCTTTGTCCATTCCTTTTCTCTTTTTCGCCAGAGAGCGGCTTTCTGATATACAACATTCAAACAAGGAGGTATTTTTATGCTTGCTTTTCTGCAACGAATCGGGAAAGCGCTCATGCTCCCGGTCGCCGCACTGCCCGCGGCCGCCCTACTGGTTTCCTTCGGGCTTCTCGACTACGAGAAGAACATCCCGCTCGGACCGGCCGTGGGAGGCTTTCTGAATCATTACGTCGCTCCTTTTCTCCACGCTGGCGGTTTGGCCATCCTCGACAACCTGGCCCTGATTTTCGCTGTGGGCGTAGCCATCGGCCTTGCTGGCGACGCGGTTGCTGCGCTGGCGGCGGTCATGGCGTATCAGGTGCTGATTGGAATTTTGGCAAAAGTGCCGGCTGCGATGCCTTTCATCGACGATAACGTCGAGTTGAAAATGGGCGTGCTCGGCGGTATTTTGGCCGGTGGGATTGCTGCTTTCTTCTACAACAGGTATCACGACATCAAGATGCCGGATTGGCTCGGATTTTTTAGCGGCAAACGCTTTGTACCGATCGTCACCTCGCTGAGCATGGTCGTGATCGGCCTTGTGCTCGGAATGATCTGGGCTCCGATCCAAAACGTCCTGGATATGTTTGGGAACTGGGTCGTCGGTCTGGGCGCGATCGGTTCCGGACTCTTCATGTTCTTCAACCGCTTGCTCATCCCGTTTGGCCTGCATCACGTACTCAACGCCATTGCCTGGTTCCAGATCGGCTCGTTTACCGATGCAGCCGGCAACGTGGCTCACGGGGATTTGCACCGCTATTTTGCCGGAGACAAAACAGCTGGCATGTTCATGGCTGGTTTCTTCCCGATTATGATGTTTGCCCTTCCCGGCGCGGCGTTAGCTATCATTCATACGGCTAAAAAAGAGAAGCGCAAACTGATCGCCTCGGTTTTCATGAGTGCGGCGCTTGCTTCTTTCCTCACGGGAATCACGGAACCGCTTGAGTTTGCTTTCATGTTTGCGGCACCGCTGCTGTACGTTGTGCATGCTGTCTTGACCGGAATATCCGGCTTCATCGTGACGTCTCTGGGGATCAAGCACGGATTTGGCTTCTCGGCCGGCCTCATCGACTATCTGGTCAATTTCCACTTCTCTACGAACGCGTGGTTGATCATTCCGATCGGTCTTGCCTTTGCAGTCGTCTACTACTTCCTGTTCCGCTTCATTATCGTCACATTCAACCTGAAAACGCCGGGACGCGAAGATGACGAAGAAGAGACCGTGACAAAGGCGGGGAATACGTCCATGCATGAGAAAGCCCAAGCCGTGCTCTCCCTGATCGGCGGCAAGGAAAACATCGTCAGCGTCGACGCGTGCATCACGCGCCTGCGTCTTGTCCTGAAGAATGACAAAATCGTCAATGAAAAAGGGCTGAAGGACCTGGGGGCAGCCGGGGTCATGAAGCTGGGCCAGGGCAGCGTGCAAGTGGTATTCGGCACGCAGTCCGAGGTGCTGAAGGACGAAATCAGGAAGCTGTAAAACAAAGGAAGGGCTGGGGACTTGCCGATGAAACGTTTGCTGGATTGCACAGCGTCCGACTTCGTACGGATGACCGGAAAAGAGTTGAAACAAGCGATCAAGGCCTCAGAAGGGCGCGTGCTGGTGGCCGAGGTCGTTGCCGCTGTCACCCCGCTTTATCCGAGCGTAACCAATGCCGAACTGGCTGCTTCTTTTGGCGCCGACATGATTCTGCTCAATTTCTTTGACGTTTTCGCTCCACGAGTCGAGGGATTGACAGACTCGAATCCGGCAGATGCAGTACGGGATCTCAAGCGACTGATCGGAAGACCCGTAGGGCTGAATCTGGAGCCGGTCGATCCAGGCGCCAGACAAGCGGAGCAGCTGCACGCCCTGCCTCCGGGCAGACTTGCTTCAGCCGAAACGTTTGCCGCGGCCAAAGAGCTCGGTTTTGATTTCATCTGTCTCACCGGAAACCCCAAAACGGGAGTAACCAACAAGGAAATTCAGGAAGCCGTCCGAACAGCCAGAGATGTAATGGGAACAGAAGCGCTGATCATCGCGGGAAAAATGCACGGAGCCGGTGTGGAAGGAGAAGCTGGCAGAGATCTCGTCGCGAAGCAGGAAGTCATCGGCTTTATCGAAGCGGGAGCGGACATGATCCTGCTCCCTTCCCCAGGCACGGTTCCCGGCATGACTCTCGAATCGGCGAAAGCCATGGTCGATGCCGTTCATGCCCACGGAGCTTTGGCTCTGCTGGCGACGGGAACCAGTCAGGAAGGCTCCGACGAAGCGACGATCCGGCAAATCGCGCTCAACAGCAAAATGGCTGGCGCCGACCTGTATCACATCGGGGATGCCGGGTACAACGGAATCGCCGTCCCGGAAAATATCATGCACTACTCCATCACCATCCGCGGCAAGCGCCACACGTACGTCCGCATGGCTTCTTCTGTATTGCGGTGATTTGTAATGCGAATGTACGTTCTAAAACGAATACAGCGTTACGGGTATGCAAAAGTTGTTCAGCTTGCATGTAGAAGCGGTTCTTCCACCGGGAGAACCGCTTTTTTTCCGGGAACTGCCGATGTTCTCTAAACTGTTGAGGTTTCATGCCTATTGCCAGATCATGAAGGAAGCATTGATTTCTCTGAAAAAATGGATTAGATCGATGAAAAGTATTGAAGACAAACATAGTCTCGCAAGCTGCCTTCAATATTGAACGCATATGTTTTTAGGTTCGGTACGCGCTCGTTCCCGCTCGGTGTTTGGGCAATCTGCATTTGTATCCGTTTCAGCGATCTGCTGTTCAAATCGTTCCAGACGGCTGAGAAATTCGCCGCAGGCCGATACACTCCTGGGCGCCATCATAGCCACTTCGTACGCAATCGTTCGTTTCCAAATATCTAGCTGTCTTCGATTCGCTTCTTGTGCATTCACCTCTCCCACCCCTCGCCACATCGTTAACGACATCTGCTTACGAAAATACTTTCCATTTTTGCTATAACAGCAAAACCAAAACCAGACAGATGAACAGGTCACGAAGCTCGCAGCTCAACATGCGAGTCAGCATTGGAAGGTGTTTGGCTTTAAAATCGTACTCTCCCTTTTCATACTTGAGATACGTTGACGCATTTTTAAACCCTAGTGCAAAAGCCATATCCTGCAGTGTAATGCCGAATTCCATCCTCCTTCGCGCGATGAACTCCAGGTTTATCCTCTCCAACGGTAAACCCCCTTTATTTGCCAAATAAGCAAAATGTTATTATCCATATCTTACCTTTTCGATTTCAGCAAAGTCAAGCTTATACTTGTTAATTCAACAAACAGCTGTTTTCCGTAATGGAAAATTGGTAGAATGGTATTGCTATGATGGAAAGGTTGTGAAAGTATGTCAATCGTCGGTCAACGGATCAGATACCTTCGGGAAAAGAATAAATGGTCCCAAATCCAATTGGCCGAAAAGTTGGGCATTCACAATACCGTTCTTTCCCGGATTGAGTCGGGTGAGAAAAAGACCGTGGATAGCCACCTGTTATCCAAAGCTGCTGATGTATTCATGGTTACGACCGATTTTCTGCTCGGAAAATCGGACAACCCCGGACGCAGTGGGAAACCGCACCATACGGAATCGGAAGAACACATCTCCTTTTTCGATCTGGACGGGCTTTCCGAATCGGAAATTGACGAAGTGAGGAAGCACATCGAGTACCTCAGGTGGAAAGCTTTGCACGGAAACAAAGACAAAAACAGATAAAACCGGTCATGATGGACCAAGCAGCGCATGACAGCAGGGCTGGTGACATATAGATGGAGAAGCCGCAAGCGTTTATGGTTGTCTTTGCACAATTATTGTGCCCTGACACCATTGTTGCGGTATTTTTCACACCACATAAAGGAACATATGTTCTATTTCAGGCTTAGATAGGGGGAATTAACAAATGATCTCTGATTACCGGCAAACGGATTTGGAGCGTTGGTTGAGCCGTGTATACGCGGAGGTTGGCATCAACCACTCCAGCGACCTGCAGGAGGGACCGCTGGCTGAGATGCTCGGGATCGAGCTGTACTATCGTCCCTGCCCCTCGATGCGGTATGAGTCGGGGAACTACCGCTGCATCACTGTCAATTCCACTCTGCCGAGGCCGGTCCAACGCGAGCATTTTTTTCATGAGCTCGGCCATATTTTAAGGGGGCATACCGGGAAGCAGCACCAGATGAATCCCGCTTTTCGTCAGCTGCAGGAGGCACAGGCGGAGCAATTTGTTCTCTATGCGGCCATGCCTTTTTTTCTGTTGGCTCCTCTGCTTCTTTCCCATCATGATTGGGCAGCCTCCTCGGTGTTGTCACAGGAATTTGGCGTGACAAGGGAATTGGCTGACAAGCGGGTCGCCCAGATTAAACGGCGAATTATTTCCGAGCGAATGAGAAAGGGCGGGAAAACGAGAAGGCGGAAAAGTGCCCAGTGAGCAAGCAAAACAGTACACACACCAAATAAAAAGTGCCGGACAAAATAATCCGACACTTTTTTTATTCAAGTTCGATCCAGGTTTGCGACCACTTCTCAATCCCCAGGATGACAGGTTCCAGCGCAAGCCCTTTTTCGGTTAGCGAATATTCCACCCGTACCGGTGCCGAATCTGTATACACGTGACGATGCACCAAGCCTTCTTTCTCCAAATCCTTTAGCCGCTCAGACAAAAGCCTTCCGCTGATCGGAAGCGCCTCTTCGATGGCACAGAATCGCTGCGGTCCGGAAAGCAGCTGGTATAAGATCAAACCAGTCCACCGCTTGCCCAAGAGCTGCATTCCCTTTTCAAACTTCGGACAGAGAGAGGACTGCTTCATAGTAATCACCTCGATTCATTTCCAGTATACCGCTCTTTTTAAAATCCTTCAAAGTATTGACTCTCGTAAATTATTAATTTATACTTACTGACGAAATGTAACCAAATTACTATATAAATGATTCATTAGGAGGTCATTTTATGGAAAGACAACTCGATCAACGCACCGAGTGGGGGCTTTTGCTCGTGCGAGTCGTTGCCGGCATATCCTTCGTCATGCACGGAATGTCAAAATTCCAAATGGGACTCGATCAGGTTGCCGGTTGGTTTGGCAGTATGGGTATCCCCGGTTTTCTCGCTTATCTCGTGGCGTTTCTTGAACTAGTGGGCGGTATCGGCTTGATTCTGGGATTGGGCACCCGGATCTGGGCAGCTCTTTTGGCAGCAGTCATGGTCGTCGCCACCCTCAAGGTGAAAGTCGCCAATGGCTTTTTGGGGGGAGAAAACGGCCCTGGCTTTGAGTTGGAGCTCCTTCTGTTCGCCATGCTGCTGCTTCTCGCGCTTTCCGGGCGGTCCTTCTATTCCCTCGACCGTCTGTTGTTTCAACGCCGCTCCGACCGATAACCGAAATACGGTGTTGAGAAACCGAATGCTATCGGATTGTCCGATGCATTCGGTTTTTTTGTGATCATTCACACGGCTTTTGACCCGGAATTTGTTTGCAAACAGCATGTTCTTCTGCCCTCCGACACATGCTAACGACGAGGAGGTGAGTCTTCCGTGCCAAGCCAAAACAAACGCAGCCACATTATTTACCGCCCCGAAACCGAAGTGCCCGCCGGTTCGATTGACAAGCGGAAAGCGGTCAGATCCCTGCCAGATGAACAGTATCCGATTCCTCGCGCAAACCCCGTTCCTTGGCAAGAGGATTGAGGAGCCTTACATACCATTTTGCCGGATGCCATAAAACGTTCTTCCTGATTTTTAGGAAAACCATCTATAAGTAGGAGGGCCGATCGCTGTGAAACGCATAACCTTTTTCACTGTTTTTGTCCTGCTTTTGTCTTTGTTCACCGTACATGCCGCAGCCTACCAGGATGTCCCCTATCACTTCGGATTCAAGAAGAGCAAGGGCGGACAGCTTCCCTCGATTGACCAGGAAGGCTTTAAGGGCATCGTCGACAAGCATGAAGCCATTTTTCTCGGAGATACCTCCAAAAAAGAGCTGTTTCTTACGTTTGACAATGGCTATGAAAACGGATTTACTCCCCGCATCCTGGATATCCTCAAGGAAAAAAAGGTACCTGCCGTTTTTTTCGTTACCGGACATTTTGTCAAGGATCAACCTGAGCTGCTAAAGCGAATGGCTGCAGAAGGGCATATCATCGGAAATCACTCCTGGAGTCACCCGGACATGACGCAGGTGTCCAATGAACGTATCAAGGAAGAATTGGATAAGGTCAAAAAAGCTGTAGCCGAGATTACCGGGCAAAAAGAGATGACCTTTTTGCGTCCGCCAAGAGGAATTTTTAGCGATCGTACGCTGGCTGTCAGCAAGGAACTGGGATATACCAATGTTTTTTGGTCCATTGCCTACAAGGATTGGGACACGAAAGCGCAGAAGGGCTGGAAGTTCGCTTACGACAGTGTGCTGGCCCAGCTTCATCCGGGGGCTGTCATCCTGCTGCACTCGGTTTCGAGGGATAATGCGGAGGCGCTTGGCAAGATTATCGACGCGGCGCGAGGACAGGGGTACGAATTTAAAAGTCTTGAACACCTCCGTCCGACTTTTCCGCACCCTGTTCCCTGATGCCAATTTCCTGTCGCCAAAACAGAATGCATGATCATGAAGACCTGCCGCCGCACTCTGCCCGGCAGGTTTTTTGTTTGTCATCATTTGCCGCCGGTACCGCTTTTTTCCTATCGCATACGATGCAATAGTAGTGAACCCTCGTGTTTTTTGAAAAAGGGAGGTGATCTTCATCCCGGCATACCGCATACGCATCTCGATCAATAAGCTTCGCCTTGATCTTTTTGACGGCAATCGCCTTGTCCGCTCCTATCCCGTCGGTCTGGGTAAAATTGCAACCTCTACCCCGCGCGGCAACTTCACGATTGTCAACAAGGTTCCATACCCGAACTCATACCCCGGCGGTCCTTTGTCCGTTTTCGGCACCTATTGGATGGGACTTAGCAAGCCTCATTACGGCATACATGGCACCAATAACCCATCGTCAATCGGCCGTTATGTCTCACGCGGCTGTATTCGCATGCATAACCGCGATGTTGAAAGCTTGGCCAGGCTGGTTCCCATCGGAACGCCGGTACAGATTCGTCAGGTATAGGCTGAGGTTTGTCACAAGCAAATCATTCAAAATTTTTCCAAAATCAGCATCGCTATCCCCTTTCCATTCTTGTATGATGATAGTGAGAGTTTATACTCACGGGAAGGGGCTTGGTTGAATGGATAAACAAACGGCTTTGGTTATCGTAGACGTTCAATCTGTTATTGTGGGATACTCCTATCAGGGAAATGAAGTGGTGGAACGGATTCAAACGCTTCTCGAAAAAGCGCGCCAGATCAACATCCCCGTCCTTTTTGTCCAGCATAATGACCCTGAAGGCAGCCCGATCGCAACCGGCACGCCCGGGTGGCAAATCCACCCCTCCCTTTGCCCGCATCCGGATGAACCGATTATTCAAAAAACGGCGTGCGATTCGTTCTACGAAACATCCTTGCAGGACGAATTGAAGGCTCGCAACATCAATCATCTGGTGATCGTCGGCTTCCAGACCCAGTACTGTATCGATACGACGTGCAGAGCTGCAGTCTCGCACGGCTTTGGCGTCACCCTGGCCGCGGATTGTCACTCTACGACGGATGACGCTGTACTCAAGGCAGCGGATATCATCGCCCATCACAATGCGAATCTGAATGGGCTGGGAACTCCGAAGAATGTGATATCGGTGAAAGAATCCAGTGAGATTTTTGTTTAGCGAGTTGTAATAAGCGAGCCATCTGGGCAGGCATACCAGATGGCTCCTTTTTTGTTTATATACCCTCAGTCAACCGTATGTCCGAGATTGACCAAACCTCGCAGAGGACAACTCGATCTGTAAAGAAACCGCGTCTACCCCAAAAAACGCACAAGCTCCCGATTAAACTTGTCTAATTCATCGTAAAACACTCCATGTCCGCTATACAAAAACGGAACCAGTTCCGATCCCTGAATACCGGCATGCATAAACTCAGCGAGCGGGAACGGACATACTTTGTCGTGAACGCCATGGAAAATAGCGGTCGGTACACAGACAGAACACAAATCCCGGCGCAAGTCCTCGTCGCGCAGAGAGGCGGCGCTCATCGCGGTTGCGTGGCCAGACGCCTCCATGCCCATTTCATGCATCCAATCTTTGATGCCTTCTGTGACATAGCTTGCGAAAAACATGTCCCCGAAGTCATCCAGCATTTTCGGCCGATCTGTATAGGTTGTCTGGATGAGATTGTTGACCTGCTCCCTTGTCATGCCATACGGGAAATCCGGTCGTCTGGTGAACAGAGGCGCTGCTGCCGCAAACAACGCCAGTTTGGAAACCTTATCTGCTCCGTACCGAGCCAAATACCTGATCGCGATGGCTCCTCCCATCGAAAATCCGGCAAGTGCGATATCCTTTAGCTCCAAGGTATCGATGACCACCCGTATGTCATCCGCCAGCCGATCATAGGAATATCCCCTCCACGGACGATCAGACTTTCCAAACCCGCGAAGGTCTACCGCAATGCACCTGTACCCCATTTGCGGAAGCTGATTGAACTGGTATTCATACATTCTATGATTAACCGGCCATCCGTGGATAAACAAAACCGGTTTTCCGTTCCCCGGATCGAGATCCTCGACGTAAAGATTTACATTTTGTTCAACGCTAATGTAATAGCCCATCACGATTTCTCCCCTTCTGGATGATCGCCTATACATACCTTATGTGGGGAGAACCTCAATAGATACTCGCTTTGAAACAATTCCGCAAAGGCTTCGGCAAAGGGATCCGTACCATCCGCCATTGCCGAGAACGCAAGTCTTTTTCAAAGCCTTTGCTGAGATGGAAATATCGCTCAAATAAAAAAAGAGAGGGTGCCCTCCAAGTAGTTTGATCTACTTCAGGGCACCCAGCCTAACGTTGTCTTTCGATGACCGCTCCGGAAATCGCGTCGATGGCTATTTCTTTTCCATGAACCCGGTTCATATGGTATGCGAGTACAAGGGGGTTGCCTGATTCGCCATGTTCGTTGGGTGCGATATAGGCAAGCTCCGGTTTCAGGTGTTTTTGGAAGGCGGCAGCGGCAGCCTCTCTGGATATCGCTTGGGCAGGGTCGGGATAAGATTGCCCTTGCTGTCCGAATGCTCCTGACATGCCGACCACATCCCCTGTACCTGTATCGACGATTACCTCATACACACTGTTAATCACAGGGATGCCTTGATGGAGCTTGCGAAAGCGGAAGTGGACTTCCGCTCCGGTCTGCTCGGCCCCAGCCAGCTCCAGTTCTTTTACCGCCGGGTCCAAATAGCGTTGAAGAGATTGGACGGCGGGTGACAAAAATGCTTCTGGAGAAGCCTTTTTCACCCTGCTCGACTCAGCGTGGCCTCCATCTGCACGATAAGAGAGCAGGCGTCCGTTCTTGTCGACACGAGCGGCAATTGTCTTCCCGCCTCTCTCCCATTCAAATTCCCGAATTCCTTCGTCTCCCCCGTAGGTAATCGTCGATGGGCCGGTAATTTCCTCTAGCGGTAGAGCGAATTCCTGTCGCAGAAGGGATATCACCTCCGCCGATGAACCCGCTTCCAGCTTCCTGCCCTCCGCATTCACAGAAACAACCCGCTTTTCCCCGTCCACGTCTGCTTTGTTCTCCAGCCCCGTTAAAGGCTCTCCCGTCTTTGCATCCAGGAAACCGGAAAATGCCGGCTCATAGCGTAGGGAAGCCTCTTCTCCCTCATTTTCCCGGTACACCAGACGCAACGTAGCGGAAATGGCCTCTTGTGCCTTCTCTGGGGGAAGGATATCCGCCGGCTTGGGCATTTGCAAAAAATCTTCCTGCTGCTTTACCCGCCTATGAACCTTGAAACTCGTGACCCGATCGCCTTCCACCTCTACTGTATAACTGCTTTCGTAAACCGGGATGCCATGGATCATTCGGCTAAATGCAATTTCTCCCTCGGCCAGATTGGACAGAGACGGACTGTATCGGTAGTCCTCCCCTTCTTCTCCCAGCATGTCCCGGAGATACGCCTCCGCTTTTTTCACCGGCAAAGAGAGTTCCCTCGTACGTGGCTGTTCCTTCGCTGCGATTTGCTTCCTTTCCGCTTCTATTTTGACCGGTTTGGCTTGAGTTTCTGTCCGCTGCTGCTCTACCTGGGGAGCCGGGCGAATCGCTTTTTTCTCAGCAGTCCTTCCTGTCTCCGGCATGTCAGGCGTCTGCTGAAGCGGTTCGGAAGTCTGGGCTGACTGCTGAGTAGGAGCAAGAAAAGGAACGGGCCCGGGAGAGGGGGAAGACACAGGGGCAGGAACGGCGGATAGCGGCACCATATGAGTTCCCGGGACAAATACAGCTCGCAATGCTTGCTGTCCTTGATCGGTAGCCGCCCAACATCCCAGAAATACAACCGCTCCTATGCTTGCCGCACGATTTCGAATGCGACGAAAGAGCAGGCGCCGCTTCAATTTATCCGTTTCCCTTTGCAAGCGTCGATCCATTTCTTTCACATATTCAAGTCTTGGCGGGGGCTCCGTTTCTTTAAGCCTTCTCAATTGTCTTTCCAGCTCTTCTTCATACGAGTTCATTTTGAATCCCTCCCTTCACCGATTCCGTCAAGTAACCCTGCAGTTTTTTCAGCGCCCGGTGATAGTCCACCTTCACCTTTGTTTCCGAAATATCCAGCAGCTCTGCCGTCTCCTTGATGTTGTACCCCTCGATGCTGCGCAGTATGACGACCATCCGATACTGCGGTTTCAGCTTTTGCAGCGCCTTTTTTAACTCCCGCATCCCTTCTTTGTAATCAAGCTCTACTTCGGGCAATCCGTCTTTCGCCGTCAACCGGAAGAGCCAATTATCGGTTACCAGCTCCTGCAGCTTTCGTTTGCGGTAATGATCAATCGCGATGTGTTTGGCGATAGAGAACAGCCAAGTCTTGATGGCCACACGCCCGTCAAACTTGGGCAAGGCTTTTACCACCCGGATAAATACCTCCTGCGTTAAATCTTCCGTATCGCTCTGGTTCCCGGTAAAGTGCAGCAAGAAGCAGTAAACGGCAAGGTAGTGCTGTTCGTAAATGGTCCCGATCTTTTGATTGAGGTCGTCATACAACACGTTTCCTCCTTTCCTCTGTGTTTAGGAGCACTGGTTTTGTTTGCTGCCGCGTCTACGCGGATCGAGGTCTCCTCTTCGGTATCCTCCTTCCACACAACATGGGTTCATAGGTGATGAGCTTTTTATCCGCCCAGTAGGCCAAAGTCATTTGAGCTGCTACAGCCTTTACACCCTGTTCTTTGGAACCTGCTTTCTCGGGGTCTGGAAACGATGTTTGTTCAAATGCAGGCAACTCATAATCAAAGCTGGAATCAGGCATAGGCGCCGGGCCGGCGTCAACGATCTGTCCCTCTTTGTTGACTGTTACCAGAACGCTGAGGTTAGGATAAAACAGTCCGTTGACCTGTTTGGAGAAAGCCACCCCAAATATTTTGTAATTCGGGTTCAGCTGGTATCCGCCCATATCCGCTCCATACCATTCTTTCATAATTGAATGTTTTCATAACGTTCTCTGTTTTGTTTTTCATTGGATTTACCCGCAGGAGGCTATTTGTTTTCATGCAGATTTCCGGTAACGGCGTCAATTTTAATGTTCTTAAAAATACTTTTTTTGCCGCCTGGTCTGTAGACAAGAAGCGCTTGCTTGCCGTTGTCTTCCGGGTAGAAATACTCAAGCTGCAACGGATAATGCACCAAGAATTCTTTTGCCGCCTCTTCGGCAGACACTTTCGGTGTTGCATCAGGAAGCTTGTCGGAAAGCTCCGCCCTGCTCGTACCAATAAAATCGGTAATTTGGTCCCCTTCTACGTAGATGGAAAATTTCCGGTCCATAACCGGCATCCCCTGATGAACCCTTGCGAATATGAAGCTGTATTTACCATTCTTGTCATTGTACTTATTTCGGGTGTTGACGATCTCCATCATCTCGGTTGTACCCGCGGGCAGATATTTTTCCATCTCCCGGATGGCAATCTCACGCGCCTTTTCACGCGTAAACGTCTTCTTCTCGTCCTTTCTCCATTCCGTAAAGAACGCGGTTATCTCTCCTGTTGCCGCGACTGTCCCCACAAAGATTTCCTGCGGGGTTCCTTCCTTCCACCAGTAATACTTTCGCTGTTTATCATCGGACAGCTCTTCTCTCCATTCGGCCGCGTTCGCCTCTATACCGTGTTCCTGTTTGACGTAAGTGGCAGCTTCCTCCTTTGTTTTGGCTGTCAGCTTTTTGTCATTCGACTTTACCTGAATCACCGTTCCCGGTGTTCGTACTCTATTTGAGGAACATCGAGCACTTTTCCCGTTCTCGCGTCAAGATATCCGGAAAACGCGGGTCTGTATACGAGAAGCCCGTAGTCCGCCCAATAGGCTAAAGACATATGGGAAGCCACGTTTTTTTCCAATTGTTCTCGGGGCAGGGCTTCTTCCGGATCTGGAAACAAAGTATCCTCAAAACTTGGAATCTCGTATTTGAAGTTAGGCAATGTCGCTGGTCCACCATTGATGATTTGCCCGTCTCCATCTACTACAATCCGGACGCTCAGATTGGGGTAAAACAGTCCGTTCACCTCTTTGGAAAAAACGACTTCCCCACCACCCGTTATTTTTGGATTTAGCTTATAACCGCGCAAATCTGTTCCATACCATTCTTTCAAAAACGCGGTGGCTCTCGCTTTGGCGTCCTCTCCCTTTGCCAGGTTGTCACGCTTTCCTTCCGTCCCTAGTTGAAAACTGATCAACTCTCCCGTTTTTGTGTCAAACC
Source organism: Brevibacillus borstelensis (assembly GCF_037834415.1). Taxonomy (GTDB): domain Bacteria; phylum Bacillota; class Bacilli; order Brevibacillales; family Brevibacillaceae; genus Brevibacillus; species Brevibacillus borstelensis_A. Next base: position 32,138 of record NZ_JAUMSJ010000047.1, read on the forward strand.
GGAGGGCGACGTAAGAATCGACATTCTCCTGATCTTTCTGTTTGGTCAGCCGGACAAACGCCGAATCAGCTCTCTTCTCATCGACGGTTACCGTCATATAGGGGTAATCTTCAAGGGACGGCAGCAGTTTTTTTGTTTTGGCCAGCGAACTCTCGATCTTTTTCATGAGCTCTGCCGCCACTGTGGATTTGTTGCCTGTCGTCTGGACTGCTTGCTCATTTGTCTTCCGGGTGTTTTCCGGGATATCGTCCTGGATGTTGCCTTGGGCTTTTTCTTGCTTTGTCTCCCGCGCAATCCCCTCCTTCGCTCCCAGTTTTACTGAACTGACTGGGGCGGAAGCTAATGCGCCGGCAATTGCCAGCACAAATACGACTTTGTTGTAAGGTCCCATCTTCTCTTCCCTCCTGTTTTGCACACTGACTTATTCGGAAAAAGCGACAAAAGGTTACAACTTCCAAAAAAATAAAAATACGGTTCCCCTAAAAATCAGAGAACCGTAGAAAGGATCGTTTCGTACGCAAAATCATGAACATTGGAGGGATCGTAAAACAAATCCTCATCAAATACCGGCATGAAACAGCAAAGAAAAACTCCGTTATCTGATCTGACACATTCTGGAGGTCATGGCTAGCAACGTGCGGTTTTACAAAATGTACATGATGCTTTTTCTTCAACCGGAGGCGGAGCAGGCCATAGTCAGTATTGGGAGGACGCTAAAATTCAGATTATATTCACTTCCTTTTCCATCCATAATTGCCGATATTACATAATAGAAGGGTGCAAATGGAAAATAGTAAATCAGTAAAAAAGCATAAAGCGAAGTGGTGGTCTGTGATGAAGTTTCGATTGCAATTAAGCAGTATGCGTAAAGATTATTGGGTTTGGAGCGGGAGGAAACAGAAATACAGTGTCTTGATTGAAAAACCAGCTAGTGAAAATCATCCAGACTTTGGGCTTTACCGGTTCAAAATTAGAACACCAAATGGGATTGTCGTAAAGTCAGATCTGTTCCGAAGGAAATTTGACAATTTCGAAGAATGCCAAAACTTTGTTGTTGAGTGGATTGACGAAGCTTTGAAAAATAGAAGATTTCTTTAATTATTTATGGAGCAGGTCAGTGTTCGTTCTCTGATACATCAGACAAATCGTTCTCTTGCGCCATCATCTGATAAAAACGCCAGTGAACCGCTTCCCCGCATAATGAAAGCCGTGCGTTTCGCATATTAGTGCACGGACACTATCTCTAACGGAGGCAGTCTTCGTCGCCAAGAGAAGGAGGGTGCCCAACAGCCCTATAAGCTTTGAGCACCCTTTCTCTGAACGAACTGTTATACCCCCGTCAATTCCCGGCGGCAGGAGCGGGACCGGCTTTTTCTGTTTGCAGCAGGCTGTCCAAATTTGATTTCGCTTTATCGATTTCTTCTTGCGTCAACGGTGTTCCAACCTTGAAGCTGTCGATTATTTTTCCAAGCGTTGCCGTGTCAAAATCGTCCTGAGCGTACAACTCTACTGTGAATCCCTCATCCTCCCAAAGAACGATGCCGTTCGCAAAATAGACCTTGGTCCCTTCAATAACCTCTGTTTTGACCGGGTCAGTGGTTCCGATGCCATTTTCACCACCCTGTGAAATCAAGAAGTCAACTGTTTTATCGCCTTTGCTGTATTGCACTTCCACCATCGTTTTGCCGTGAATGACCGTATTGACGTATTCAAAATCAGCTACCCAGGAGGGGCTGGGGAAATTCATCCCTGTTGCGGAACGAGCTTCTTGCAGAGTCAGCTTTGGAGGCTTTGGAGCTGCCGGCACTTCAACCGTATAGGATTCTGCACCTTTGTCCTGACCGGCTGATACGCTCTTTTCAGGAACCGGCAGCTCTTTGTATTGGACAATTTCCATATTGCCAACCTGAAAACGTGCCAGAATCGATTGGATCATTCCTTGCGCGTATGAAGTCGTTGAAAGCGCACCGCCAACAAGAACTACAACAGCAGCAGCCGCAGCGGCCGTTTTCCATTTTCTTTTCATCATAGCGACCCCATCCTTTTTCGTATTTTGGGGTTGAATGGCTCCCGTCTCGATTTTGTTTGCCAGACGCCTGAAAATGCGTTCTTTGGCCAAGGTGTTATCGATTTCCGTATTTTCTAGCAGATCAACGACATTCCCGTATGCTTTCGGATCATGTTTTTCACTCATCCTTGAACCTACCTGCCTCCAAGATTTTTTGTAATTTTTTTAAACTCCTGTAGACAACGACACCGATGTTGGACTCGCTGACACCCATTAGTTCGGCAATTTCTGCGTTTTTCAGACCGGCAGCGAATTTCATTGCGATGATATTTCGCTCTTTGTCGCGCAGCTTTGCCAGTGCTTGAAACAGCGCCTGATGATCATCGCCCCGGATGGCCAGATCTTCGGGAGACGGCTTGGGCAGGATCAACTCGGTAATGGAATCCAGCGAAAAATAGAATCTTTTTTTCCGAGCGCGAAAGTAATCTGTCACAGTGTTTCTGACAATCGCGAACAGCCATACGTCAAATTTGGCTTTTTCCGCCGAGAAGCTGTGGTATTTGGAAATGACCGTTTCAAAAACCTGGCTGCAAATATCTTCAGCCTCGTACTGATTGTGAATCCGGTAGCAGATATACTTGTATACGCGGTCGAAGTACATTTCGTATATCCGGGAAAATTGTTCTGTGGATAAAACGTCTCCACGGAGCCTGTCTTTTTGATTGTGGTAAATTTCCATGCTTACTTGAACACTCTCCAACTCCTTTCCTCCTTTCTCCCTTCGGCATTTGTCGGCCTGATCAAGGGAATTTACGTATGTTAATACGCGATCAGGTGAAAAGCATTAACAAAACGTTTTACGAAAGTGTTGGGGACGGAATATTTCAGAAGCCTGTTTGCAAGAGCAATTTCATCTGAGCTTGCCCGGCAAAAGCTGTGTAGGTGGCGGAAAACAGGCAAACCCCCCCTCCCCGGATGGCTCCGCGGGAGGGGGGGCATTTTAGACAGGAATGATTGTGAGCCGGGAATCTCCCCAGTATCCTGCAACGGATCAACAAATGCAACCTTTCGTCAGTTTTACGATTTTGGCGGCTCCATCCCACTCCACTTCCAGGCCCAGTGCCTTGGCGAGCTCGCGAGCCGGAGCAAATGCCGTTCCGGACACAATCTTTACGTTTAAATCAATTCCGTTTACGCGAGCTTGCTTCGTCGCCGCAAGCCATTCAGGAGCAACTCCTGCCGATTCCGAAACGGCCCGAACAGGCAAAAAAGAGACTCCCTTTTGGAGATACCCTTGATCGGATGGCGATTTTGGTACAGGGTATTACAGCTGTACCGGAAACGATTGCTTCTTTCATGCGAATCATCCTTCCTTTCGGCATAAAAATGGGAGAGAGATGCAGCTCCCCATGAAAAAACGCCTTCACTCGTCTTGAGCAAAATTGGGAAAAGCCCTTCCGTTTTAGAAAGAAAGGGCTTTTCATGCCGGTTCAGTACTATTCCTGTAAACACTCTAGTATATTCACTCAGGAACTTCCTGCCTTTCCGATCTAGGGTATGCTCGCCCTTGGCTCGTATCGGGAAGGATAAAAATCGGGACAGTTGAACAAGGGAATTTTATTTCAGTACACCATTATGGAGTCCCCTTGGTTATACTTACCTGAAGCGGGAAAGTACTCATACACAGAATATATGAAAGGCAGGTTCAAACAAATCGGGTGACATGCATGATTCGACATTCGTATTATGTCAGGTAGTAAGTGTATACTTGACAAAAGAAAAAGAATCCTTAAAGAGGGGGAAAGGCTGATGAGAAAGCTAACAAGTCTTCTTGTTGTAGCGTTCAGTTTGCTTGTGCCACTTACAGCTTTTGGGCAAACTCAAAACAACTATGGGTATCAATGTACGATTGATTCAAGCCTTACCGATTTTGAAAACGCCAAGCATTGGGTCGAGAAAATCACGTATCAAAATGGGGCAACGACAACGATTAATGAGGTGGATACCTTTCCATTTCTGATGATAAACAATAATTTTATTCCCAACGCGGATATCTTCATCAAAAATGGCCATTCCCTGGTTCCGATCAGACTTATCACCGAGGAATTAGGAGGCCGGACGAACTGGGATGCGAAAACCAATACGGTAGTCATTGATTATAAGGACAAAGAAATAGTACTGAAAGCAGGGGATACAAATGCTGTCATCAATGGCAAAGCGGTCGTTTTGCCATTAGCTGCCCAATTGGTTGACACCAGAGTGTACGTCCCTTTACGAACCGTCGCAGAAGCATTTGGTGCGGACATCGGCTATACTATCGGGATCATGCCTTTCAAAAATCCATTAATCTCGATTGATACCAGATTGAAAAATGTGACCAAGGAACAGGCAATCCGAGTAGCCACCAACGCCATGCTCCAGGCATTCAGCACATTTTTAAAAAATGGAACATATGCGGATAGCAGCTATGCTTCCATTCAGACATTAGCTGAAATCAAACAAAAAATAAATCGTATTTCCTACCAGGGTGAGACAGCGGGATACTGGATACTGAGTGGACCTTATGAAATCCTCGTCGACAAATCAACAGGAGCTCTATTTTTCAAATACGGCACAAAGAATGTAAGCGGCTCTTATATGGAAGGGATCGCTCCCGTGGATGTGAATGACATGGATGTTTTCGCCAGAGGCTACTTTTTAGGGTGACATTCGGATTTATAATTGGAAAAGTGGCATGGGTTATCAGAGGGGACAACAACGACTACGCCGGAGGTTATCTCTTCTCAAAAAACGTTGTACCATCAAGGTCATCCCCTCCAATCTGTTTCGTTAATTTTTCCTCCTCTTGTAGAAGCCATAGTTGAAAATGTGCAGA
>NZ_JAUMSJ010000048.1:0-36542 GCF_037834415.1 Brevibacillus borstelensis
TTTGCTGTATGCGGCCGAGGCTTCCCTCGACAGATCGAGCCGCTTCATTCGCTTTGACCGACTGGACTGTTCCCTGCTTATCCGTTCGAATCAGCCTTCTTTTTGACGACAGGAATCCATATTTCGCTTTTAAACGTGGGAGAAGAGACGTCCTTATGCTCATTCCACAGCATTTCCGGCCCCTCTGCCAGTTCATAGCTTGCGGACGGAAACCATTCGGTATAGATGCGGCCCCAGATGTTTTGCAGGGTGCCTGGAAACGGTCCGACAGATTCGAATACAGCCCATGTGGAGGCAGGTACCTCAAGCCGGGCCAGGTGGTCCGGACAGTCCATCGTCGTTGCCGCGCCGATGTAATGATCAAGCTCCCCGTACTCCTGCCGCCCTTCGGAAAAATTCGTCGATGCGCTAATCAGGCCCTTCGGCTCGACATTTGAAAGCTGCTTCAGCAGGTGGATCGTGCTTTCATCCAGAGCCTCCCACATGGAGGCAATTTCCGGATTCACCCCCTCATAAATCAACGGAACCCTTTTCGTGAATCCGACTATGCGAAATGCCTCTTTTTCTACGATGCGATAGTTCATGCTGCTTCCTCCTTTGATCGAAATATGGAAGGTCATCGGAGGATAAGCCTTGAGCGAAGGGCCGCTGCTTCTGGCTTCTGACGGCGTGACGCCGTGCAAGCTTTGAAAAGCTCGGGCAAAAGAGTCCGCCGAGCTGTATCTGTATTTGACCGCCACATCGATGATCCTAACATCGCGGTCGGCAAGCTCGAAAGCAGCCAGCGTAAGGCGTCTTCGCCGGATGTATTCCGACAGCGTAACGCCTGCGATAAACGCGAACATTCTTGTAAAATGATACTGGGAGCAGCAAGCCAGCCTGGCGACCTCGGCCAAATCGATCTCGCTTGCCAGATTTTCCTCGATGTAATCCATAGCTCCATTCATTTTTTCAAGCCAATCCATCTTTCATGACCTCCCATCTGATCAGAGCATAGCAAAAGCGGGATGGACCCATCCGACAATTCGTGCACAAGTTTGCAGGCTGCGCTGTTTTTCTTTGCGATGGCCCAGCCCGGACAAAAAAAGAACGCGAGAACATTTCTCGCGCGTGCCGATCAAATCCTCTATTTGGGCAATTCCTCCAAGCGCGGAGGCTATCCCTGCTTTTTGTACACGCAGACGACCATCTTGACGAAAAACTCCCGGAAGAACGGCATTTTTGCCAAACCTGCGGTGATGTCCCGCAGCGGCACCTCGCGCTGGTAGACGGCAGGGTGCAGGATGCCTTGCTGGATTCGACGGAAGCGCTTGATCGTCATCTGGTTGATGTAGGCGATCGTATCGCTGCCATCCGGTTTTTTGCCAAAGCGGAAAGAGATCCGGTCTTTGCCGTCCGGCAAATCGCGCACCAGCTGCTTGTACGCGTCGATTAACGCCTGCTCGGAGAAAAACGCGTGCACCCATGGAATGCCGATCGCATCGGACAAATGCGCGCCATAGGGATGGTAGTAGGGCGGAAAATTGATGTAGAGATGGCCTCCGGGCTTGAGCACGCGGAAGCACTCCTCCAGCGTGAGCTCGGGCCGGTCGACATGCTCCATCGCGTCGTTCATGATAATCGTGTCAAAGGTGTTGTCGGCAAAGGGCAGCTCGGCAGAGTCGGCTGTCATGAAGCGGACGCGGTCAGCCAGTCCTTTTTCGCGGGCAAACGCATTTCCTTCCTCCGCATAGTGGGGCACGATATCGATGCCGATCATCTCTTTCGGTCCAAAGGTGCCGTAATAGCAGGTCTTTCCGCCGCCGCCGCAGCCGATGTCCAATACGGTCTTGCCCTGGAACATCTGATCCTGTGTGTGGTAGTCGAGAAAAAACTGAATCGTCTGCTCTCCTTTTTGAAACTGCCATTCGGTGTAGCTCATCTGTCCGTAATTGGCGAGATTGAACGGATGGACGGGAAGGGGAAATAACTTATTCAGTGAAAGCAGCAGCTGAGAGGATAGGGACATGGAAAGTCCTCCTTTCGTACATTCGGAAAAGAGCCCCGCAAAGACTGAAAGTCCCGGCAGGGCCCGAATCGTTATGAACGTTGCAACGCTTTGAGCACCAGTTCGCTGCTTTTGGAGGCTTCCCGGGCGAGAATCAGAGAATGCTCCCTGATCATTTCCCGTTCCCGGTCCAGCCGGGAGATGCGCTCCTTCAGCAGGGACAAAAGGCTGGATTCGTCCAGCTGGGTAATATGTCCGGCGCTCGGCATGCCTGCGCGTTCCACAAAACGGTCGATTTTCGGGTCATAGGAAATGCCGGTAAACGGCGTTTGCAGCATGCAGGCCAGAATGAGTGAGTGCAGGCGCATGCCGACGACATAGTCACATTGTTTCAGCACGGACATGATATCGTGAAAGGTGACAGACTCGTCCAGAAGCTGTGCCCCAGAGCTTTGCATCATGCCGATAATCTCGCGCGAAGGAGCAAGATCGCTGGGAAAATGCATGGGCAAAAACAGCACGTTCCATCCTTTTTCGACGAACATGTCGGAAGCCCGGGCGATTGCCTGCTTGAACGCTTGCTCCTGCTTCCAATCGCGAACGGAGACGGCGACCAGCGGCTTGGTCAGATCGGAAAACAAACCGGAAAGCAGTTCTCGTCCCCGCTCGTCGGATACATCGCTCGGCGAGATCGTCATGGCTGGATCGGCCGTCACGTATATCGGAGCTTTGGTCACCCCGCAGGCTTTGAAGTCGTCGCCTGACTCGTAGTCGCGAACCGTAATCACGTCTACGTGATTCACTACTCGTTTGATCAGGGTGCGGCTTATTCTCTTCAAGATTGGGCCAAACCCTTGGGCGTAAAAAACAACCGGCTTGCCTAGCATCTTGGCGATCGTCACGATGCCCAGATAATAGAGAACGCTGCGGGGACTCGTTACGTCCTGCATCAGGGTTCCGCCGCCCATCACCAGCATGTCGCTTTTCATCAATTCGCGCATGATGACAGGCAGGCTCCAGCGGTTGTACGCCGGGATCCCAAACAGGGAGGTTGTCCGATCCGGCTGATTGGACAACACGGCCAGCGATATATTCGGTTGTTCCCGCCTGAGCGCGCTGATGATGCCGTACAGGACTACATCGTCTCCGGCATTGTTGAAACCGTAATACCCGGAGATGAGTATACGCGACATGGTGTGAACCTTCTTTCTATATCAAACGTACAGGAAAAACACATTCTCAAGTATAATCGAGTAAACAAGGGGAAGTAAAGCGGCCTTAGAAGATATACAGAAAACCCATCGCAAACAGGCCAACCCCTAGAATAATCAAGCCTATCATCAACACAAGCATCGCTTTGTTTTTGCGGCGACGGTAGAAAAATTCATCAAACATCTGAATACCTCCAGAGTGGAAATGAGTCCATTATTGTATCATATCATTAAACTACCGTTTCTGGCTATTTGAAGAGACAAGCGGGGCCGAAATACGAGGAAGGAGCAAGCTTGAAAAATCATGGAACTGACATGGAACAAGTACACGCTTTTGGTAGACAGAGAAATGGAAGATTTGTTCGTCGGGGAGGTGTTGGAAAGCTCGTATACGCTGGGCTGGGTCGAGCCGCAAATCGAAGTCCTGACCACGGAAAACGGGTATGACTACGCGGAAAACGCCGATGGCCCGGTGATCGTCTATTTGTTTGAACCGATCGGGGACAGCGAGGACAGGCTAGTGGAGCGGCTGCGCGCCTATATCAGCCGCTGGGGAGATGCTGTACGGCTCCAGCATGTGGAGCAGGTCGCCGAGGAAAACGATTCGTGGAAGGATGAGTTTCGCGAGGTGCGTGTCGGAGAGTGGTGGATCGCGCCGTCCTGGAATACGAACGAAGAGGTGCTGACAGCGGAAAACGTGCTTTGGATTGATCCCGGGGCGGCTTTTGGAACAGGCTATCACGGGACGACCCAGGATATCCTCAGAATGCTGCAGAAGTGGTCTCCCGCGGGAAAACGGGTGCTGGACATCGGTGCAGGCTCGGGCATCCTCTCCCTGTTTTGCGTGAAAAACGGAGCCGCCAAGCCGGTTTGGGCTGTGGACATCAATCAGCAGAGCAATTATCAGATTCGCGTCAATGCCGCCAACAATCAATTGCAAGAAGAGGATGTAACAATTGTAATCGGTGATATCGTTGACCCCGGAGTCGAAGCGGAGCTGCCGGATGAGGTGGATCTGATCTTGCTGAATATCGGCGGGGACGAGGACGTTTCCATATTGCCCGTAGTGGACAAGCATCTTGCGACAGGCGGACATGTGATCCTCTCCGGGATCGTGGAATGGAACAGGGAGAAGGTGATCGCCGCCTATGAGCAGGCCGGCTTCCGATGCGTGGAGGAATCGACCAGCGATGAGTGGGTGACGGTGATGATGGAGAAAATCAACCAGAGAGCCACCTGACGATAAAACCACGTTCACGCGTGTAACAGGTCTGTGTCAAAATGAGGGAGAAGGCCAGAGCAAATGCCATCGGCAAAGGAGGAGAGGTCGGATGGATCAAGTAGTCATTGTGGCTGCCGGGCGTACACCTATCGGTGCGTTTGGCGGCGCGCTAAAAGATGTAAGCGCTCGCAAATTGGCTGAGACTGTTATCAGAGGTGTCATCGACAGGGCGAACATCGACCCGGCACAGATCAATGAAGTCATCCTCGGCAATTGCATCCAGCGTTCGGATGAGGCCAACATCGCCCGCGTAGCTGCCCTGGATGCGGGACTTGGCAAAGAAGTGACCGGATTTACGGTGCAGCGCCAGTGCGCTTCAGGGATGCAGGCCATCGCCAGCGGGTCGGCTCAAATCATGCTCGGCGAGACGGACATAGTCATCGCAGGCGGAGTGGAGAGCATGAGCAACGCTCCGTACGTGCTGAAGAACGCCCGTTGGGGCAAGCGGCTGACCCACGGAGAGATGACAGACTCCATGTGGGAGCTGCTGACGGACCCGCATCACGGCATCCTGATGGGCGAGACAGCCGAACGACTGGTCGACCGCTATGGCATCACGCGGGAAGAGCAGGACGAAATCGCGCTGAGAAGCCAACAGAACGCCATCCGCGCCATCGACGAAGGTCGTTTTCAGGAGGAGATTATTCCCGTTGCGGTAAAAAAACGCGGGGAAACCCAGCTGGTGGAAACGGATGAACATCCAAGACGGGATGTGACGAGAGAGGGTCTGGCCAAGCTAAAGCCGGGCTTCCGCGAAAACGGGACGGTGACAGCGGGGAATGCCTCGGGCTTGAACGACGGCGCTTCCGCAGTGATCCTGATGAGCGGGCGCAAGGCAAACGAATGTGGACTTGCGCCCCTCGGCCGCATCGTTTCCTACGCATGGGCCGGTGTAGAGCCGGATCTGATGGGATACGGCCCCGTCCCGGCGGTGAAAAAAGCGCTGGCGAAAGCGGGCCTGACGCTGGCCGACATCGACCTGATCGAGGTGAACGAAGCGTTTGCAGCCCAGTATTTGGCGGTGGAAAAGCTTCTGGAGCTGCCCCGTGCCGTCACAAACGTAAACGGCAGCGGCATTTCCCTCGGTCACCCGGTCGGTTCCACAGGCTGCCGGATTGTTGTCACGCTTCTTCACGAGATGAAGCGCAGAGGGGCCAGATACGGATTGGCTACGCTGTGCGTCGGCGGCGGCATGGGCATGGCAATGATTGTGGAACGAGCTTGACTGCTGGACAAGAAGAGTCATTCCTGACCTTTTGAAATTGGGAAAATGCGGTTGCTGCAGGTTTAAAAGCCGCATCCCCTGTTAAAAATGGAAAGCAAGACCCCATCCAAGCGCCGCGAAGATGGGGTTTTTTCGTACACGACAGTCTGCTGGCGCCATCATTCATCCCGGCTGGCAATGTCGGCTGGCAATTTCAGCGCTTGCCGCAATTTATTTTAACAATCAAAAGATGCTTTCCATGAATCGGCGGCCATGGCTGCAGTGATTTCCATTTGCCAAGGCACGCCTGCTGACCGCTGTGGATACGTCAAAGGGGGTACGCATGCGATGATGTTCTTTTCCTTCTTTCAAAAGCACGGGAAGAAGCTGCTCCGCTATACGGTTTTCGGCTTAGCTGTACTGCTGGTTGCTTCGATCGGGTACAGTGCTTACCAGTTCAGGCAAATGGCCAAAGGGTGGTATGCGCCACTGGAAGCAAAACCGGGAGTGACCGTCGAACGGCCCGCTTCCGCTGCCGCCCCCCTTGAATTGCTTGCCGGGACGAAACCGCTGAAGCCTTTTCTTTTGCTCGTGATGGGGATCGACAGCCGGGACGGCGAACGGGCACGGTCGGATACGATGATGCTGGCTGCCATCCACCCTGAAAAGCAGCGCGTCTATCTATTGTCCATCCCGCGGGACAGCTACATGGAGCTCCCGGGAAAAGGCCACGACAAGCTGAACCATGCCATGGCATATGGAGGTCCCAAGCTGGTCGTGCAGTCCTTGGAAAAGTTCCTCGACGTCAGGATCGACCGTTACGTGACCATCGACTTTGACGGCTTCCGCAAAGTGGTGGACGAGCTCGGCGGGGTGCCGATCCAGGTGAAAAAGCGGATGAAGTATACCGATCCGAGCGATGATACCCATATCGACCTCACGCCCGGCCTGCAGACATTAAACGGCGATCAGGCCTTGGATTACGCGCGCTACCGCAAAAACGATTTGGGCAAAGAGGACAGCGACTACGAGCGCATCGCCAGGCAGCAGGAGCTTGTCCAGGCATTGGCGGAGAAAGGGACGTCGGCGGAGGCATTTGCCAAGGCGTTTACCCTGATGGAAATACTCGGCGAGCATGTCAAAACCGATCTGACGGAGAAAGAGATCGCGTCCCTGCTGCTCTCATACAGCGACACCACGCCCAATGCGATCCAGTCGGATACGCTGACAGGCTCCGACGAGCGGATCTGGCACAACGGCGTGCTGGGCTGGTACCACCTTGTTCCCAAACAGGAGCGGCAGCGGGCCAAGCAGGCAATACTCTCCGAGCTCGCTCCTTAAAGTACTGTCGGGAAAGCCTTGGGGAAAATGAAGAGAGGAGATGTATCTGATCAGCACGGAGGATACATCTCTTGCTATTTTCTTTGAGAATATGGACGGCTTTTGTAATTTTTGTTGGAAAATTACTTATCTTTCGAATAGAATGGAGGTGGAAGAGGTTATGAATGTGGATCGCACGGGAGAGGTAAGGTCAATATGGGACTGGAGGGAATGCCCATGTCTATTGCCAAGCCTTGGATTGCAAGTTACCCGCCCGAAACCGCACCGTCACTGGAATACCCCCGTGTTCCGCTGACGTATTTTCTGGAGCAGGCGGCAGCAGAGTTTCCCGAGAGAAACGCCCTTTTTTTTATGGGAAAACGGATCACCTACCGTGAGCTGCTGACGATGTCCTATCAGTTCGCCAACGCCTTGATCAAGCGGGGCGTAAAAAAAGGGGACAGAGTGGCCATCATGCTTCCCAATTGCCCGCAAGCCGTCATTTCCTATTACGGCGCGTTGTTTGCGGGGGCCACTGTCGTCATGACCAATCCGCTGTACACGGAGCGGGAGCTGATTCACCAGCTGCATGATTCAGGCGCCGAGACGATCATTGCATTGGACCTATTGTACAAGCGCGTCCTCGGCGTTAGACCTTCCACGCCACTGAAACGTCTGATTATTACGAGTATTGGCGACTTTTTACCTACATTGAAAAAATGGATATACCCATTCGTACAGAAAAAACAAGGCCACAATCCGCAAGTCACCTATGGGAGCGATGTTGAGGCTTTTCTTTCTGTATTGAAAGAAAGCGCTGCCACGCCTGTCGCACCTGATATCGACCCGGAGCATGATCTGGCTTTGCTGCAGTACACCGGGGGAACGACCGGGGTGGCCAAAGGAGTTATGCTGACCCATAAAAATCTGATTGCCAATACAGTTCAGTGCCAGGCTGTGCTGTATAAAACGAAACGGGGAAAAGAGCGGATTCTGGGAGCCCTCCCCCTGTTCCACGTGTACGGGATGACAACCGTGATGAACCAAGGGATTTCAATCGCGGCGGAGCTGATTCTCGTGCCGAAATTCAACGTCAAGGAGATCCTCGGACTGATCGACAGGAAGAAGCCGACCCTTTTTCCCGGCGCCCCGACGATGTATATCGGATTGATCAATCACCCGGACTTGCCCAAATACGATCTGAAGTCGATCGAGGCATGTGTCAGCGGTTCCGCGGCCTTGCCGGTAGAGGTCCAGACCCGGTTCGAAGAGCTCACCGGAGGAAAGCTGGTCGAAGGATACGGGTTGACGGAGGCATCGCCTGTCACCCATTCCAATCCGATCTGGGGAAAAAGGATGAACGGCAGCATCGGCCTGCCGTGGCCTGACACGGACTGCCGGATTCTCGACCCGGCTACGGGAGAGGAACTGCCGCAGGGAGAAATCGGCGAGCTGGCTGTCAAAGGCCCGCAAGTCATGGCAGGCTACTGGAACAGGCCGGAAGAAACGGCGGCTGTCCTGCGCGAAGGCTGGCTGTTGACAGGCGATATGGCGTATATGGATGAAGAGGGCTATTTTTATATTGTCGACCGGAAAAAAGACATGATCATCGCCGGAGGGTTCAACATTTATCCGCGCGAGGTGGAGGAAGTGCTGTTTGAGCACCCGGCGATACAGGAAGCGGCCGTCATCGGAGTGCCCGATCCTTACCGCGGGGAGACGGTGAAGGCATTTGTCGTATTCAAAGAAGGACAGGAGGTAGCCGAAAGCGAGCTGGAGCAGCATTGCCGCCAGCGCCTGGCCGCCTATAAAATACCGAGGCAATACGAAGTGCGTCCCGAGCTGCCAAAAACGATCGTCGGCAAGGTTCTGCGCCGCCAGCTCCAGGAAGAGGACAGAGGGCGGCAGGAGAGGAAAGAACAGGAAAAAACAAGCTGACAAATTGGCGGTCTTCCAGGAAGGAAGGCCATTTCTTTTGGATTGACAGAAATGGGGATGTGTCATACACTATTTATGAATGAATAGTCATTCAGTTTCAATGACTTGTCTATCAATGTGGAGGGAATCATGGCGAAAAAAACGGGGGAAAAGTATCAAGCCATCATTGATGCGGCTGTCCGCGTCATCGCTCGGCAGGGCTATCACAACGCCCAGGTATCCAGAATTGCAAAAGAGGCGAAGGTAGCGGACGGAACGATCTACCTCTACTTTGAGAACAAGGATGACATCCTCATCTCGCTCTTCAACGAGAAGATGGGCGCTTTTATCGAGGAAGGCCGAGGACGCCTGGCACAGGCAGAATCCATCGAACAAAAATTGTACATCCTTGTTCACGCTCACCTGAGCCAGCTGTCGCGTGACCAGGATTTGGCAAAAGTGACGCAGATCGAATTGCGCCAATCCAATCAGGAAATCAGCGAAGGCATCGGCGCGGTCATGAAGCAGTATTTCAACCTGATCGAAGAGTTGATCAGGGAAGGCATCGAAAAGGGCGTGTTCCGTTCCGATATCGATGTTCGGCTGGCTCGAAAAATGATTTTTGGCACGCTGGATGAAGTGACGACGTCCTGGGTCATGAAACAATGCAAGTACGACCTGCTTTCTCATGTCGATCCCATTCATAACCTCTTCCAATTTGGCATGAAGGGCAAATGAGAAAGAAAACGCTTTTGTTGAGCCAGTCCGTTTGTTACAATGGGAATAGCAAGACTGAGCGTTCGCTCAGATGGCAGTACCCTTCAGTTTTGGGAAAAGGAAGAGGGGGAGAGAAGGATGTATTCTCATTGGAATGTTCATAAGGAAGACCGGATCGCGGTCCTTTCCGTGAATCGTCCGCCGGCCAACGCTCTCAGCCACGAGACGTTGAAGGAATTGGAAGGGCTCCTGGATGAACTGGAAAATGACGCGCTCGTAAAGGCGATTGTGGTGACCGGGGAAGGCCGCTTCTTTATTGCCGGCGCGGACATTAAAGAGTTTACCGAGCTTTCGCCGGCAGACGCGGAAGAAATGGCGAGGCGGGGACAGAAGCTGTTTGACCGTCTGGAGAGCTTCCCTAAGCCGGTCATCGCGGCCATCAACGGAGCCTGCCTCGGCGGAGGTCTTGAGCTGGCGATGGCTTGCCACATCAGGCTGGCTGCGCCGGAAGCGAAGCTGGGTCTGCCGGAGTTGAACCTCGGGCTCATCCCGGGCTACGGCGGCACCCAACGACTGCCCCGTCTGGTAGGACGCGGAAAAGCGACACAGATGATTCTCGCCTCGGAGATGATCGGCGGCGAGGAGGCGCTGCGGATCGGCTTGGTAGAGGAGGTGTACCCGCTCGACCAGCTGCTGGCGAAAGCAAAGGAGTTGGCTGCGGTCATCGCCCAGAAGAGCGCTGTCACGATGAGACTCGCCTTGCATGCCATTCACGCGGGTGCAACTGACGGGTTTGCTGCCGGCTTGGACCGGGAGGCAAAGCTGTTTGGCCAAGCCTTTGGCACGGAGGACATAAAAGAGGGCGTTGCGGCTTTTCTGGAAAAGCGCAAGCCGCAATTCGCCGATCGCTAGAAGCCAAATAACAGACACGGTAAAGGTATTCGTCGCCCGGGCTTTTCGAGGGGCACCAGGATGCAGCTCAGCTCGCCGCTGGTCACAGATGCATGCGGGAGGCGGCAGCGTCACTATGAGGGAGGTATTCTTGTGAATATTCTGGTTGTCATGAAGCAAACGTTTGATACCGAGGAAAAAATCGTGATTCAAGACGGCAAAATCCAGGATGACGGGGTGGAGTTTATCATCAATCCTTACGATGAGTACGCCATCGAAGAGGCGATCAAGCTGAAGGAAGAGCACGGCGGCGAAGTGACCGTCGTCTCGATCGGTCCGGACCGCGTGGAAAAAGAACTCCGCACGGCATTGGCGATGGGGGCTGACAAAGCCATTTTGGTGGATGACGAATCGCTGTTCGGCGACGAGTACACGACAGCAAAGGCATTGGCCGCTGTAGCGCGGAAAACCGGCTATGACCTGATCCTCGGCGGACAAATGGCGGTCGACTCGGGTGCCGGACAAGGCGGTCCTCGTCTCGCGGAGGAGCTGGGCATCAATCATGTGTCCACGGCGGTCAAGCTGGAGATCAATGGCACCTCCGTTCGCGTAGAGCGCGATGTCGAAGGGGATACAGAAGTGGTGGAAACAAGCTTGCCGGTACTGATTACGGCGCAGCAAGGACTGAACGAACCTCGCTATCCTTCTCTCCCAGGCATCATGAAGGCAAAGAAAAAGCCGTTGGAGCGCCTGTCTGCCGACGATCTTGGCCTGACTGCCGCAGATGTTGCTCCCAAGACGCAGGTCGTCGATCAGGTACTGCCGCCGAAAAAGGAAGCAGGGCGCATCCTGGCGGGCGAGATCCCGGCACAAGTGTCCGAATTGGTGCAATTGCTGCGAAATGAAGCGAAAGTAATCTAAGCGAGAGGGAGAGATTTCGGATGAAAAAAGTACTGGTAGTAGCTGAAGTACGTGACGGACAATTGCGCAATGTCTCTCTGGAAGCACTCGCTGCAGCAGGGACGCTTGCGGAGGGCGGAGAAGTGGTCGCGGCGCTGCTCGGGCCGAATACGGCTTCGCATGCAGCGGTATTGGGTCACCACGGAGCGGGAACGGTTTATGTGGCTGACCACGCCGACCTTGGACAATATACGCCAGACGCCTACAGCCAGGCGTTAAAACAACTGATCGAGTTTGTAGGTCCGGACGCGGTGGTCCTCGGACATACGGCGATCGGCCGCGACGTGGCTCCTCGCGTAGCCGCCCGCCTTGGCCTGGGGCTTGTTTCGGACGTTACCGCCCTGGAAGCGGGTCCGGTTTTCGTCCGTCCGATTTACGCAGGGAAGGCGTTTCAAAAGCGCCGTTTTGCAGACGGAAAGATCATGGTCACGATTCGCCCGAACAATATTGCCGCCGGTGCTGCCGACACAGGCAAAACGGCGACTGTCGTACCGTTTGAAGCCGAGATCAAGGACCTTCGTTCCATCGTGCGCGACGTTGTTCGCAAAACGAGCGGCAAGGTAGACCTCTCGGAAGCAAAGATCATTGTTTCCGGCGGCCGCGGCGTGAAGAGCGCAGAAGGTTTCCAGCCGCTCAATGAGCTGGCGGACGTGCTGGGCGCAGCGGTAGGCGCTTCCCGCGGGGCCTGCGATGCCGAATACTGCGATTACTCCATGCAAATCGGCCAGACAGGAAAAGTGGTGACGCCAGACCTGTATATCGCCTGCGGCATTTCCGGCGCGATTCAGCACCTGGCGGGAATGTCCAACTCCAAAGTGATCGTCGCGATCAACAAAGATCCGGAAGCGCCTATTTTCCAGGTGGCTGATTACGGTATCGTGGGAGACCTGTTTGAGGTCGTTCCGCTGCTGACCGCCGAATTCAAAAAGGTTTTGGTGTAACATCGCCATGTATGTTCCTTCGCAGCCTTGCTTCACGAGAAGCAGGGCTGTTTTTGCGAACAGGGTCTGAAACAGCGATAGGGAGCGAGAGCTTCGGACAAACTATACTTTGACACGTCAGAAAGTGTCGCCGCACGTAGTCTTTTTTTACGGGGGATGGTATACTGAGTGGCGTGTGGAACCTTTTTCCGTACCGAATTTAAGGAGGTAATATTCCATGGCTATCGTGAATGCAACCGATCAGACCTTTTCCCAGGAAGTAGAGCAAGGCGGAACTGTCCTAGTTGACTTCTGGGCTCCTTGGTGCGGCCCTTGCAAAATGATCGCACCTGTGCTGGAGCAAATCGACAGCGAAGTAGGCAGCAAGCTCAAAATCGTCAAAGTAAACGTCGATGACAATCCGGAGTCTGCAGGCCGTTTTGGCGTCATGTCCATCCCTACTCTAATCGTGTTCAAGGACGGTCAACCGGTAGACAAAGTCATCGGCTTCCAACCGAAGGAAGCCCTCATGGGAACAGTCGGCAAGCATCTGTAAGACTTGCACAACAGTCTTTGAGGCTGAAGGGCAGCATTCGCCAATGGCGGGTGCTGCTTTTTTAGGTTCGTGGGAGAATGGATCATTGGGCTTTTTCATGCCGATGGGGAGAGATTCCGTCGAGTTTTGAGCGAAAACATGGTAACATGGAAGGACAACGTATGTTCCCTCGATCTGCTTTAACCACAGATGCGGGAGCGGGAGAGATCGGTGCGTATTTCATATGTAAGCCAGTCACCTCGATGTACCGAGTTGCCATACATGATTTTTTTGCACATGCTTTTTGGAAAGAAAACGTGTGACAAACGGGAGGGAGGAGGAAATCGCGTGAAACTGACAAAATTTCCGCGCGAGCAGAGGGAGTATGTCATCGGCCAGATTCAGCAGTATTTTCAGGATGAGCGGGGAGAAGAGCTGGGACATCTGGCCGCGGAACAGATGCTTGACTTCTTTATGAAGACGCTGGGGCCTGTGGTCTACAATCAGGCGGTGGAGGATTGCCGCAAGCTCATGCTGGAACGCATGAGCGCTCTTGAGGATGATTTTTACACCCTGGAGCAGCCGCTCGGCCAGCACCGGAGAAGCGGGCTTTGAGGATAGAGAGTACATGAGGAGGAGGGAGCAGCCGTGAACAGCTCCTTGAAAGACAAGCTGGCAGTCCTGCCGGAAAAGCCAGGCTGCTACCTGATGAAGAACAAAGAGGACGAAATTATTTACGTGGGCAAGGCGAAAGTGCTGAAAAACCGCGTCCGCTCCTATTTTACGGGAAGCCATGACGGCAAGACGCAGCTTCTGGTCAGCGAGATTGCCGACTTTGAATACATCGTCGTCTCGTCAGCGATCGAGGCGCTCATCCTGGAGTGCAACCTGATCAAAAAGCACAACCCGCGCTACAACGTCAAACTGATGGACGACAAGACGTACCCCTACATCAAGATCACCAACGAAGAGCAGCCGCGGCTGGAGATTACGCGCAAGGTGCTGAAAGACAAGGCGCGCTACTTTGGACCTTACGCCAATGCGGGTGCCGCTTCCGAGGTGAAAAAGCTGCTGGACCGCCTGTATCCGCTGCGCAAGTGCAAAACGATGCCCAAGCAGGTTTGCCTCTACTACCATTTGGGACAATGCCTCGCGCCTTGTGTGTACGAGGTCGAGTCGGCGGAAAACCAGCGGCTGGTCGAGGAGATCGCCCGTTTTCTCGACGGCGGCCACGAGGAAATGAAAAAGCAGCTGACGGAGAAAATGCAGCAGGCTGCGGAGAATATGGAGTTCGAACGGGCCAAGGAGTATCGTGATCAGATCCGTAGCATCGAAGCGGTCATGGAGAAGCAGAAGGTCACCTTCAGCGATACGGTTGACCGGGACATCATCGGATTTTCCGTCGAGAAGGGCTGGATGTGCGTCCAGGTTTTTTACATGAGACAGGGCAAAATGATCGAGCGGGAAACGACCTCCTTTCCCTACTACGGCGGCGAGAAGGAAGATTTCATGTCCTATGTCAGCCAGTTTTACTTCGACAAGCAAAATGCGCTGCCGCGGGAGATTTTGCTGCCGGAGGACAGCGACCCGGAGCTGCTCGCGGAATGGCTCGGAGTGAAGGTATCCGTCCCGAAGCGGGGCAAAAAACGGGAACTGGTGCAGATGGCAAGCGAAAATGCGCGGATCGCCCTGCAGGAGAAATTTGCGCTCATGTCCAAGGACGATGCCCGGACGATTCAGGCTGTGCACAACCTGGGCCATATTCTCGGGATCGGGACGCCGCACCGGATCGAAGCGTTCGACAACTCCAACATCCAGGGAACAGAGCCGGTATCCGCGATGGTCGTCTTTACGGATGGACGCCCCGACAAAAAGGAGTACCGGAAATTCAAAATCAAAAGCGTAGAGGGACAGGATGACTACGGCTCGATGCGAGAGGTCGTGCGCCGCCGGTACACGCGCCTGCTGAAAGAAAACCAGCCGCTGCCCGATCTGATCGTAATCGACGGCGGCAAAGGGCAGATCAGCGCGGCGATGGACGTGCTGGAAAATGAACTGGGGCTGTATATCCCGGTATGCGGCCTTGCCAAGGATGAAAAGCACAAGACCGCCCAGCTTCTTTACGGAAACCCGCCGGAACCGGTCGAGCTGAAACGGGACAGCTATGAGTTTTACTTGCTCCAACGCGTGCAGGATGAAGTCCACCGATTTGCGATCACCTTCCATCGGCAGGCACGGACCAAGACGCTGCTTTCTTCCCAGCTGGACGACATTCCCGGCATCGGTGAAAAACGCCGCAAGCTCTTGTTTCAGCACTTTGGCTCCCTGAAAAAAATGAAGGAAGCGACGGTTGAAGATTTCAGACAGCTGGGCATCGGCGACAAGCTGGCCCGGGAAATTATCGCCCATCTCCGGAAGATGTAAGCGGGAGAAAGTTCAAAATAATATTTGAACAGTTGCCTTTTGCGTGATATAATCCCTTTCAAACAGAATATGTAACCTCACTTCCCTTTATTGGAGTGAGGTAGAGGCGCGAAAACCATGAGTACCACCCTGAGATCGGGATCGTTGACGGGTTGCGGAAAGGGGGATTCGCCGAAGTACGAAAGGAAGACCCGCTTCCTGCGTGCTGGGCCTGTGTTGAACAAATACAGGACTGTCATCTGTGCAAGACCCCATTGCCAGATGGAGAGCTATCTCACGAGTCAGCCGCGTGTGATGACAGGGGAATGTCCTGTCATGCTTATGCTGGCGGCTTGCGTGGTCCAGGGAAGGAGGAACCGATATTGTCTACTACTTAGGCAACGGCAGGTGTTTTCCTTGTCGTTGCCTTTTTTGATAGGAAAGCACTCATGCATCGTTTTGTTTCGACAGAGACTATCCATAGAGACATTCGTCTATTCAAGGAAAAGGGAGAGAAGCCGCATGGGGTTGATCGTTCAGAAATACGGAGGGACCTCCGTTGGTACCATTGAACGCATTTTTCGAGTAGCGGACCGGATTATTGAATATAAAGAAGCGGGTTACGATATGGTCATCGTCGTATCCGCGATGGGCAAGTCGACAGATGTACTGGTGGACATGGCCAAGCAAATTTCCCCATATCCGTCGGAGCGCGAGATGGATATGCTCCTGTCTACAGGAGAACAGGTGTCGATCGCATTGCTTTCCGTGGCTCTGCACCAGAGAGGCTACGACGCCATTTCGCTGACCGGCTGGCAGGCTGGCGTTACGACAGAATCCCTCCACAGCAAGGCGCGGATCACGGAGATCAAAACCGAGCGCATTCAGAAGGAACTCGCCCGGGGCCGCGTCGTTATCGTGGCAGGTTTTCAAGGGGTCAGTGCCGAAGGAGAGATTACCACCCTGGGACGGGGCGGATCTGATACGTCTG
Organism: Brevibacillus borstelensis; assembly: GCF_037834415.1. Classification (GTDB taxonomy): domain Bacteria; phylum Bacillota; class Bacilli; order Brevibacillales; family Brevibacillaceae; genus Brevibacillus; species Brevibacillus borstelensis_A. The sequence goes on from NZ_JAUMSJ010000048.1 coordinate 16,339, forward strand.
CCGTAGCGCTTGCGGCTAGCCTGAATGCCGATAAATGCGAGATTTTCACGGATGTAGCGGGCGTGTATACGGCCGATCCGCGGGTTGTTCCGTCCGCGCAAAAGCTGGCCAGCATCTCGTATGACGAAATGCTGGAGCTGGCCAATCTGGGGGCCGGTGTTCTTCACCCCCGCTCCGTGGAAGCGGCTAAAAAATACAAAGTTCGGCTCGTCGTCCGATCCAGCTTTACGGCGGAAGAAGGTACGTACGTAGAGGAGGTTGCCAATATGGAAACAGGAAGAGTAGTAAGCGGCGTCGCATATGATGAAGATGTGGCAAAACTGACGGTTGTGGGCATGCCTGCGCGAGTGGGAACGCTGTCCCGCCTCTTCAATACACTGGCCGACAACCAGGTAAACGTAGACATTATTATCCAAAGCTCTTACGATGCGGAAGTGACGAACATCTCGTTCACCGTGGCTGCCAGCGACCTGCAAAAAGCGCGGGAAACCCTCTCCGGCAATCAGGCAGAGCTCGGTTTTGAAAAAGTGGATTACGAAGAGGGGCTGACAAAGGTATCGATCGTCGGCGCCGGAATGGTAAACAATCCGGGGGTTGCCGCCGAAATGTTCCGTGTCTTGGCCGAACAGGACATCACGATCAAAATGGTCACCACTTCCGATATCAAGGTTTCCTGCGTGATTCCGGCAGAACTCACAGACCTGGCCGTTCGCAGCTTGCATACGGCCTACGGCCTGGACGTAAGCGAAGAAGCTGTCGTGCACAGTCGGTAAGAAGAGCAAACAAGCAGAACAACGAACAGCACAACATACAAGCGTCTCCTCCCCCCTTTCCCCGAAGAGGGGGGTTCTTCCATGACCGTTCATGGCAGGAAAACTCATTTGATTCTTTTTTCCTGTTTCTTCTATTTAAATACGCAGGCGATCCGGGGACTTATGTTTGGCGATGGCACGAGAACGACCACGCAGTCAAACAGCCAAAGAGATCAAGACGCTTCCCTTCTCCTCCAGCTCCATTCTCACCTCCGCCTCCCTGCCCTGCCAACGGTTGACGGCTCCGGCGATGATTCCGCATTCGAGGGCAAGAGAACGAAGCATTCGCTCAGGCGGCATGTATGAAAAAATCGTGTGCGTCAGACGGTACCGATAATGCCGCTCTCTCTCCTCCAGGACATCCAGCTGACCCAGCCCGAGCCGGATAAAAGGCAAGACAAGACCGGCAGCCGACTGGATCGGAATTTGACGGCCGATGTCTTTTCCCAGCCAGTGAAGAATGGCTTGCTCGCTTTCCCCCAAAAGAGTGCTTGTCATTCTCTCTCGCAATAAATGATAGCCCAGGTAGGGCATGTTGATGCGCTCGATGTCGGTAATGACGCGGGAAGGGAGCAGCGCCTCGAGCTGTTCCTGTTCTTTCATCAGGGTGCCTCCTTTTCGATCACAGCTGTCCGGGGCTCGTCCCATGCGATACGGGCTTTGCGCCGAAAACTGTGAGGGGATGCTGTCTGATTGGATACTTGTTATAGGAGTATGAGAAGGAGAAACGAGATATGACAGATTCATAGAAAATAGCAAATTTTTTTAGGCCATTCTAAAAATAGAATTAGTCTATTCATTGTCTTGACGCTCTATACAGACAGGAGTACAATTGGTTTTGGTCAACGTTTTGCCCAACTTTTTTCCGTATTCCGACACAATTTGCCACGTGCCTGGGAGAAAGTCACCCTTCGATTATGTGTAACCATGGTGGCAATGGGTTAGGATAGTGGAGAAAAGCTCTATGAAAAGGACGCGACATATAATTGAAAGGGGGACCACTGTATGGCGAAAGGCCATAGCTTTTTGAGTCACAGGCTTCACTCTTTACTCGGTTTGTTCCCAGTTGGGCTGTTTCTCTTGTTCCACCTGACAGCGAACTACCAGGCAACCCGAGGACCGGAAGCGTTCAATGAGGTCGTAGGATTGATTGAGCACGTTCCGTTTTTGCTTGTCTTGGAATTTGTATTCATCTACATTCCCATCCTGTTTCACGCTGTGTATGGGATCTACATCGCTTTCCAAGCAAAACACAACGTCGGCAGCTTCAGTCATTTCCGGAACCAGCTGTTCCTGTGGCAGCGCCTGACAGGCATTATCACGCTCATCTTTATCGCATGGCACGTATTTGAGACACGCATTCCAAAAGCGATGGGTGCCGAAGTCAACTATGACATGATGGCCAATATCCTGAGCAGTCCTGTAATGGTCGTGTTCTACGCGATCGGGATTCTCAGCACCGTATTCCACTTTTCCAACGGTATCTGGTCTTTCCTCGTTCACTGGGGAATTACTGTCGGCCCGCGTTCCCAGCGCATTGCCACTTACGTAACCATGGGTATTTTCGTTATCGTTTCGTTCGTCGGCTTAAGCGCGATGGCAGCGTTTATTCAATAGGGATAGGGGGACTCATACATGGCAAAAGGTAAACTGATCATTGTCGGTGGTGGCTTGGCCGGCTTGATGGCTACCATTAAAGCAGCAGAAAAAGGCGTTCCCGTCGAGTTGTTCTCCCTGGTTCCGGTGAAGCGATCCCACTCCGTATGTGCGCAAGGCGGTATTAACGGTGCCGTTAATACAAAAGGGGAAGGCGACTCCACTTGGGAACACTTTGACGACACTGTTTACGGCGGAGACTTCCTGGCAAACCAGCCGCCTGTAAAAGCGATGTGTGACGCCGCTCCCGGCATCATTTACATGCTGGACCGGATGGGCGTCATGTTCAACCGCACACCAGAAGGACTTCTGGACTTCCGCCGTTTCGGGGGAACCAAGCATCACCGTACAGCTTTTGCGGGCGCGACAACCGGCCAGCAGCTTCTGTACGCTCTGGACGAGCAAGTGCGCCGTTTTGAAGCGGAAGGTCTTGTGACCAAGTACGAATATTGGGATTTCCTCGGTGCTGTGCTGGATGAGAAAGGCACCTGTAAGGGGATTACGGCACAAAACCTGCGCTCCTCCGAGATTCGCTCGTTCCGTGCAGATGCCGTAATCATGGCTACCGGTGGACCTGGAATTATCTTCGGAAAATCCACCAACTCCATCATCAATACCGGTACAGCAGCTTCTGCGGCTTACCAGCAAGGCGTCATTTACGCGAACGGCGAAATGATCCAAATCCACCCGACCGCGATTCCGGGCGACGACAAGCTGCGCCTGATGTCCGAATCCGCTCGTGGTGAAGGCGGCCGCGTTTGGACATACAAAGACGGCAAACCGTGGTATTTCCTCGAGGAAAAATACCCGGCGTACGGAAACCTCGTTCCGCGCGACATTGCTACCCGCGAAATCTTCCACGTCTGCGTAGACATGAAGCTGGGTATCAACGGCGAGAACATGGTTTATTTGGACCTGTCTCACAAAGACCCGAAAGAGCTGGACGTAAAACTGGGCGGTATCATCGAGATCTACGAGAAATTCGTCGGGGATGACCCGCGCAAGGTTCCGATGAAAATCTTCCCGGCTGTTCACTACTCGATGGGCGGCATGTGGGTAGACTACAACCAAATGACCAACATCCCTGGTCTGTTCGCTGCGGGTGAGTGCGATTACTCCCAGCACGGCGCAAACCGCCTGGGTGCAAACTCGCTTCTGTCCGCAATCTTTGGCGGTATGGTGGCCGGTCCGAAAGCGATCGAGTACATCAACGGCTTGGATGAGTCTGCCGACGATCTGTCTTCTGCGATCTTCGACAGCTGCACTAAGCAAAACCAAGAGAAATACGACAACATCCTCAAAATGGACGGCACCGAAAACGCGTACCTCATTCACAAGGAACTGGGCGAGTGGATGACGGATAACGTAACGGTAGTGCGCTACAACGACCGTCTGCAAAAAACGGATGAAAAGATTCAGGAATTGATGGAGCGCTACAAGAAGATCAACATCAACGACACGAACAAATGGAGCAACTCCGGAGCTTCCTTCACTCGCCACCTGTGGAACATGCTGGTGCTCGCCCGCGTCATCACGCTCGGCGCGCTGAAACGCGACGAGAGCCGCGGCGCCCACTACAAGCCTGAATTCCCAGAGCGCGACGACGAAAACTTCATGAAAACAACGATGGCCAAGTACAATCCGGAAACGACTGCTCCGGAAATTTACTACGAAGACGTGGATGTTTCCCTGATTGCGCCGCGTAAACGTGACTATACGTCTGACAAGAAGAAGAAGTAAGAGGGGAGGGAACTGATCATGGCAGAAAAGCTTATTCATCTGAAAATCACTCGTCAAGACAGCCCTAACAGCGCTCCGTATGTGGAAGAATTTAAAATCCCGTACCGTCCGAACATGAACGTGATCGGTGCGTTGATGGAGATTCAGCGCAACCCTGTAAACGCGCAAGGCCAAAAGACTTCCCCGGTCAACTGGGAGTCCAACTGTTTGGAGGAAGTGTGCGGCGCTTGTTCCATGGTGATTAACGGCAAGCCGCGTCAGGCGTGCTCCGCTCTGATCGACAAGCTGGAGCAGCCGATCCGTCTCGAGCCGATGAGCACCTTCCCGGTTCAGCGCGATCTCTCTATCGACCGCAGCCGCATGTTTGACGCCCTGAAGCGCGTCAAAGCGTGGGTTCCGATCGATGGTACCCACGATCTGGGACCAGGTCCGCGCATGCCGGAGGTAGAGCGTCAATGGGCTTATGAGCTGTCCAAGTGCATGACGTGCGGCGTTTGCCTGGAAGCGTGCCCGAACGTCAACCAAAAATCCGACTTCATCGGTCCGTTCGCCATCTCGCAGGTTCGTCTGTTCAACCAGCACCCGACTGGCGCGATGAACAAGCATGAGCGTCTGGAAGCTCTGATGGAGGACGGCGGCATCGGTGACTGCGGAAACTCGCAAAACTGCGTGCAGGCTTGCCCGAAAGGAATTCCGCTCACTACTTCGATCGCTCACATGAACAAGGAAACAACGAAATACGCTGTAAAACGTTTCTTCTTCTCCTAAGAAGAAGAAGCACAGCCGCAAAAAAGCGTGCATCCCGGAGTGGATGGACGCTTTTTTTGTCTGGAAACCACTCTGAATGCCAAACGTATTGTTCTATAAGGACAACTTTTTCACATTGGAGGAACTGACGTGAAGCTTATATCTGTTCAGGACGCGATGAAGAGAATCGAGCAGTGTGCACAGATTCCGGATACTCACGAAGTAATAAAAAGCGGCATTTTCCGAAATAGCGAGCGAAATCAAACTCCTCTCTTCAGGGTGGAAGTGGAATGGAACAAAAGAGGAGAGCCGGAGTTGGATGAAGAAGGTCTGGTAAGCAAACATACGATCCGGGCCGAGCTTGACGCGTTAACAGGTCATGTAATCGCATACTACAGACATGATTATCGTACGGATGAAGAGATGCACGAGAAGGACATAGACGACAGACTGTACGAAAAGGTATATGAGCAGGTCCGAAAATGGATTGAAAAACTGGGATTGCCAATTACACCTGCAGAGCTTGCGGTCCGAAAAAAGCTGATTTGCAACGAGAAGTGGTACGAGCTCAGTTTTTCCAGGCAGTATGCAGGGATTCCCTTTCGAAGCTATCAAACCTTCGATATTCGGCTTTCGACTGATTTTGCGCTGCTTCATCTATTTTGCAGATGGGACGATTGTACATGTGAGAAGGAAGCAGCCTTGATTCCGGCTGAGGAGCTTTTGGCAGGGTTCACGGAAAATCAAGTATCCTTATACTATCTGCCGGTCCTGTCGCTAGAGAAGCCTTTCTATGTCTGCAATGAAATTGTCATTCATGCACGGACAGGCGAGATTCTGAGCTCTGATGAGATCGAGGTACTGGATGAGATCGCGTTATGCCGGGATGATTGCGAGCCAATGCCAGAAGTAAAATGGAATGAGCAGCCCATTTTTACAGAGGGACGCTATGAACAATTGCGTTTGGACGATCATGTGAAAGAAGTAGACATTGACTCGCCTCATCCGTTCCATCCTGCTCTTACGGAAGAGGAAAAAAACCGTGCAAAGGAACTTGTTCGTTCATACTTGTCCACTCACTACGCGGACGAGCCTTTCGAGTACATGTACATTCGCAAACCGGATCAAGACTGCGTGGAAGGCTTTTCCGAAAATCGGGTTGTCGTGCACGTTTATCGTATGATTCATCGTATCCCGTTGATGATGGGGGGCGGGATCCGTTTCTTTTTTGACAGAGACACCTGGGAGCTTGTTCAGACCTTTGATGCCCTGGATTTCTGGAACAAAGCAAAAGCGGAAAAAGCTGTGGCGATTGGACAGGAAGCAAGAGAAACACAAGGAAATTTCAGAAAAGCTCTGCGAACCAGGGCGGAAGCATGGAATGCGCTGAAAAGCAAAATAACAGTCAAACAAAGGTATATGTTCGATCCGCATTACTCGGACCCCGACGGTCTCGGGAGAAAAAAAGCAATTCCCGTCTGGGTGATTGATTGTGACTGGATGTATGATGGTCTTTCCGGTGAGCTAGTCGAGCTGTAAAACGAGTGCCGCCGCGAGTAGATTGTCGCGGCCTTTGACAAATGGCCCTTGCCGCGAGTCGGTGTCACCGGCGCTTCGACAGGGGCCTTGTTGCCGTGAAACGGATTTCTCCATCACTGCTGCGTTTCCGGCTGTGGACGCCTGCTCGCTTTTTTTCGTCGCTCTCCTGTCCAGTGGACAGCTTGATGGTGCCGAGGAAAAGCGTGCAGATCGCTCCCAAAAGGACGAAAAGCAGCCCGAACCGGTATACGTAGTGCAAAGACTCGACCATCGAGACTTTCAGGATCGGCAGCAGCGTTTGCGAAATGGCTGCGGGGATTTGAGCCAAGGCTTCAGGGCTGAGCAGCATGGAATACATCCCTTGCGGATTTGTCTCGATCATCGATTCAAAATGGACAACCATGTCGTGAGCCTGGGGTGGAAGCTGTTCAAGATAAGGCACCAGACTTTGCGAAAGCAGAATGGTCGAATGATAGTTCATCACAGCTCCGAGAATCGTCATCCCGAACGTCCCGCCAATTTGGCGGAAAAACTGGCTGGACGAGGTCACCACCCCGAGCTCTGATTTGGGAAACGACTCTTGCAGGGCGATGGTAATCAGCGGCATCACCAGTCCGATCCCCAGCCCCAAAATGACCATATAGCCCATCGTCGTATATTTGGTCGTTTCCATCACCATGGTCGACAAAAGCCAAAAGCCTACGCCCATGGCGACCATGCCCATAATCATTTGGATTCGCACGCCCAGCATCTTGACGAGCCTCCCGCCGAGCATGCTAGCCGCCATCATCGAAAGCATCATCGGCACCATGACCGTTCCCGATTCCGAAGGACTGATGCCTACAACGCCTTGCATAAACAGCGGCACGAACATAATCGCACCAAACATGCCAACCGACATCAGAAAGCCGATTGCGCTCAAGAGAGAAAAGGTCTTGTTTTGAAACAGGCGCAGCGGCAGGATTGGCTCTTTTGTTCGTCCTTCGATCAAGATAAAGCCGGTGATGAAAACAGCCGACAAGGCGAACAGAGAAAGGATCTGCCAAGAGAGCCAGGGGTAATTTTTGCCTCCGAAGGTGAGTGCCAGCAGGAGGCTGACAACTCCGGCGACCATCGTAAACATGCCCCAGATATCGAAGGTGACCGGCCCTGTTTGCTGGCGGTTTTTGAGTGAAATGGCGATCAGGATTGCAGCCAGTATGCCGACCGGCATGTTGATGTAAAACACCCACCGCCAGTTGGAGGCGTCGACGATCCATCCCCCGACCTGCGGACCGATGATGGAGGAAAGGCCAAATACGGCACCAAACACGCCTTGCCATTTGGCGCGTTGTTCCCCGGTAAAAATATCCCCGATAATAATCATCGCCATCGGCATCATCACGCCGCCGCCGATGCCTTGCAAAGCGCGAAAGAAGATCAACTGGGTCATGGACTGTGCCATACCGCAAAGCGCCGAGCCGAGCATGAAAATAATCAAGCCTGTGACATATACAGTCTTCCGTCCGATTAGATCGGCCATTTTGCCGGCGATTGGCACAACCGAGGTAGAGCTCAGCATGTAGGCCGTCGTCAACCACGTCATGATTCCAAGGCCCCCGAGTTCGCCGACGATTCGCGGCATCGCTGTCCCTACAATCGTATTGTCCAGAGAAGCGAACAACATGGCGACGAGCAGGCCAGAGATCAGCAAACCTCTATTCTTCTGTTTATCCATTGATCATCTCTCCTGTCCTACGGCGTACTGCAGAAGCTACTTTCTTTTCTTCCAGGTAGTATGTCCTTCGATCTCACCTTTTCCTGACAGGGGAAATCTCCCTTTTGAGAATAGGTGCTTGCCTTCCATGGAAGACTTATGATATTCGATGTTTTTCTGGAAGGGGGCAAACGATGAAAAAACAGGTCTTTTACATCGGGTTATCGTTGGTTTTGCTTCCGTCAACGACGGCAGGCAACTGGAGCCTAAAGGGCGACTTTCCTGAAGCCGTAGCCGCAACAATTACAAAGCAGCAGGTCTGGACGGACTTGCAGCCCGATCTCAGCCAGACAGGTGCTGCCGGACAGAGTGTTTCCCAAGGCGGCGTTGTCCAGTCTGCGTCAGCGGACGAATGGACCCGTGCAGAGCATGTGCTGAAGGGGGAGCAAGTAGCAGAATCCCCCACCTCCAATCTGGATATGATCGAAGCGACGAAGGCTTGGGGGGAAAACGGGGTCAAGGGAGAAGGGATGCTCATCTCTGTGATCGATACGGGAATCAATGGAAAGCATCCCGATTTGCCTACCCCGCGTGACAAGCGGTCCGCCCAGCAAAAATCAGGAGCGACACAAAAGGTAATCCCTGGATATAACTGGGCAGATCGCAACCTAATCACAGAAGATGTCGGCGAATCCCAGCACGGCGTTCATGTCGCCGGAATTGCGGCGGCCAACGGAAAAGTAAAGGGGGTTGCCCCCGAGGCGCAGCTGCTGAGCCAAAAGGTATTCAGCAATTATCAAGGCGAGGTCCCCGGGCTGAGCGAGTCTATCTTGTTTGCGATGAATGATTCCATTGCAAAAAAAGCGGATGTGATCAATCTGAGCCTGGGTTCATCAGCAGGCTATGTAGATGAGACCAACACCGAGCAGTACGCTGTCAAAAGGGCTGTTGACAACGGAGTAATCGTCGTGGCTGCAGCGGGAAATGACGCCTACTTCGGCAGCGACAAGGTAAAGGCGCAAAATCCGGATGTCGCGATGATCGGCTCACCCGGCCTTGCCCCTGATGCCTTCTCCGTAGCTTCTGTGAACGCAACGACACTTGCCGGTCTAAGCTTTGCCGTCGAGGGAGCGCCTGACCTTACGAGGGCCGTGTATCTCCATGGGCACGCCGCCAGCGGGCAAGCGTTGAATCCGGTCCAGGCCTTGATGAAGCAGTACGAGCTGGTTTACATGGGGAAAGGAAAAAAGGAGGACTACAACGTCTCAGTAAAGGGAAAAGTGGTTCTTTTGGAGAGGGGCGATATCTCCTTTGAGGAGAAGCTGCGTTTGGCCAAGGAGAAAGGAGCGGCCGGTGTTGTTATTTACAACAATCAGCCAGGACCGCTGATTATTTCCGCCGAGAGCACCACTTCCCTGCCGGCTGTTTCGATTCTGAAGCAGACGGGAGAGAAACTGGCGCAGGCGCTAAAAAAAGGAAAAAAGGTCAAAATCAATTTTGATGGTCAATATGCCCAAAACGCCATGCCTTACCCGGATGGAGGAACGGTCTCGGCTTTCACCTCCTGGGGGCCGACTCCAGATCTTCAGTTCAAGCCGGAAATCGCAGCTCCAGGCGGCGGGATTCTGTCGCTTGTCCGCGAAAACGATTACGCCGTCAAAAGCGGGACCTCCATGGCTACTCCGCATGTGGCAGGAGGAATGGCTCTCTTGAAGCAGGCTTACCAAAAACAAGGCTACAGTCTGTCCGGCAGACAACTGGTAGAAACGATGAAGGCTGCGGCGATGAATACGGCAAGGCCGATCCTGGACCCGCGTGATGCTGCAAGTACGGCGAGCGGCAGGCCGGCGGGCAAAGTCCCTTACAGTCCACGGGTGCAGGGCGCAGGCTTGATGCAGATCGCCAAAGCGATTCAAACGCCGGGCATCATTACCGACGCCAAGGGCAAAGCAGGCGTATCGCTTGGAGAAGTGGGCGAAACGACAACGTTTACCCTGTATGTCGAAAACAAGTTCGGGAAAAAACCGGTTACTTATCAGGTCAAGGATGAGTTCGGCGTCTTGACGGACAAACGGCAGGACGGGATCAACATGCTTGCCGATACGGCGCTGCCGGGTGCCGGATTGCGGTTTTCTGCCCAGCAGGTTACCGTCCAGCCGGGACAGCGGGCGGAGGTAAAGGTGACGCTGCAGATCCCCAAGAACGCCCCCCGCAATATCTTTGCCGAAGGATATGTCCTTTTTCAGCCGACCGATCCCGATATTCCCGCCCTGCGGGTCCCTTATTACGGGTTTTATGGAAACTGGGATGAACCGCGTGTAATGGATCAGCCGATGTGGGAGCCGGGGAGCCAGGAGCATCGGACAGGCGTCAAGACCACCTGGTACCACGACAAGCAAAATGACAAGTGGAAATATCGGGACTATCTCGGGGTCACAGGGGTGAGCGAAGACGGAAGGGTTCAGGTGGATCCGGCCAAAATCGCGTTTTCGCCAAATGGGGACGGACATTATGACGTGGCGGCTCCTTCGGTTACTTTTTTGCGGAATGCCCGTCAAGTGACGGTAGATGTAGTGGACAATAGCGGTGCGGTTATCCGTTCTCTGTCGCGCGACGAGAAGATCAGCAAATTTGATCAATCCAAGCTCGGTACCGCTTATTACTACACGGAACGGGAAGAGTGGAGCTGGGACGGAAAAAGGTACAATCCCGAAAAGGGCGTCTACGAAACCGTTCCGGATGGCGCATACCGCTTCGTCGTGCGCGCCCGCATCGACAGCCGCCATGCCAATTGGCATACGCTGACGCTTCCGATCAAAGTAGACACAAAACCGCCGGTCGTCTCCGCTTCGCTGTCCGGAAACAAGCTGCAGTGGAGCTCGCGGGACAAGGACATCCAGGGCTATCTGCTGTATGTCGGCGGAAAAAAAGTGGGGGGACCTTATTCGGCGAGCATCACCAGCACCATCGTCAGTCAGCCGGACAAACGAATCTCCCTGGTGGCGTATGACTATGCGGGAAATATGAGTGTCGTCAACGTCAACGGAAAAAGCGATATTGTACCGCCTTTTGTCCAGTTTCCCCATGACCTGTACAACTCTGTGCTGATTTCCCGTCAGCCTGAGGTTGCGGTGAGCGGAAGGATTACCGGCGAAGACATGCTCGACAGAGTGCGGCTGCAAATCAACAAACAACCGGTGCCGGTAGAGACCGACGGTTCATTTCAAACGATCCTGAAGCTGCCGGAGGGACTAAATTACGTTCCCTATCAAGCACAGGACATGCACGGCAACAGCAGACAGTTTACGCAACGGATCATCGTAGACACCACTCCCCCGCTGCTTCAGCTAACCAATGATGGCACGGAGGCGATCTGGTTTGACGCCGGGGCCAAACGGATGCTCGTTCCTGTGAAGTTTGCGTATCGAGACCAAACGCACAAGGGGCAGGTCAGCATCAATGGACAGATCGTCTCCAGTTGGGAGGAAGATCATCTGGAGAAAGCGGTGCACAAGAATTTCATGCAGACCCTTGCCCTTCAGCACGGCGAAAACCGTATTTTGCTTGAGGGAAAGGACGCCGCCGGGAATGAGTCCTCCATGACCGTCTATGTTTATGTGGATGCTCAGGCCGGTTCGCTCGTGCTCCATCACGGAGAACAGCGGTACACATACCAGGCAAAGCCTTTGCCTGCACCTGCCCTTTACCTGGATGACAAGAACAGGGAAGCGCACACTGGCGAGAGCATACAGATTTCCGGCAGGGTAAATGCCCCAGGAACAGTCCGGATGCATCTGGACTATGCCGAGCAGCGGGTGTTCGTCGATGTGAACGACAAGGGAGAATTCCGCGCCGAGGTAAACAGCGTCAAGGAAGGAAAGCAGAAGCTGTCGGTCGTGGCAGTCGATGCACTCGGGCGGGAAACAAAAGCAGAAATCGTCATCGTAGGCAAAAAGAGATAAGAGGGTGCCAGCCGGCATCCTTTTTTCTCATATGTATGGGTTCGCAAGGAATGCGATCGGGGAGGACTGGGCGTGTTTTATCATGGAATTGATTGGGTATATGTAACAAAGGAGTATCCGTTGCTTTCTCCGCGAAGGAACGTATCGCGAAAGCGCCCCGAGCAGCTTGCCGACAGAGTTCATTTGTTGCAGCAGTTCGGGGTGGAGCCCGTTCATTTGCTGGAGGAAGGGCCGGATTATCCGGCTGAGCGCTGCATTAACGAATGTCTGGCTTTTGGAGATACAGTCTTTGCGTTCGAGCGATTAAGCAGCCCCATGTGGCAGCTGAGCTGTCATGAAGTGGGCGTAGAGATGCTTGACTTGCGGAAATGCAGTCTTATTTTCACAAGAGAAACTAGTGCTAATGTACAGGTTTTGTTTCCGGATGCGCCTGTTTTCTGCACCGAAAGTCCTTAAAAATTTCGGATAATGACTTGTCTCTGCCATTTTTCGACATTATAATGGGCCTCATGAGGAGAAATTCGTACGGGAAGGAAGGAAAAAAGATGAACGTCCAGTACCTCAATCCGTTTCTGGATTCGGCTTCCTTAGTGATTGAGCAGCTTTGCAACGTGACGATCAAGCGGGGAGAGTTGGAGATGACTGAGTGGTACTATCGGGACGATCATACCTGGATCCGCATTGGAATGACCGGCCAGTTGGAAGGCGACGTGTTTTTCGGCTTGCAAAACGATCTCGCTCTGCGTCTTGTATCAGCCATGATGGGAGGCTTTCCCGTAAATGAGCTGGATGAAATGGGAAAAAGCGCTATATCGGAACTCGGGAATATGATCTCCGGAAATGCCAGCACGATGCTCTACAATCAAGGAGTCGTGATCGATATTACTCCGCCGCAGTTTATTCTGTCGCAGGAACATTCATGGGGTTCGCGGACGGCATATACCGTTCCGCTCGACTTAAGCGATATGGGCCGTATGGAAATTCAAGTCCTGGTAGCAAAATAGGGAGGAAGGCGCTCTGCACTGGCAGAACGCCTTTTTTCTCTTCGGCAAGGGTTGACGAAACCATGCAAGAGTTGGAATAATAAAAAAAGATAAAATATTTTTGATTGTTCTGGCTGTTTTTTTCCAGATCGTGTATTGTGTGAGATAGTAAGGGGGAATGAATGTTTGTCATATATCAGGCAGCTAATCGGGATGTTTTTCCTAGTTGTGATTGTCTGCGGCGGTCCCTACATGCTCTACTCCATCAAAGAGGAAGTGCATTTTGCACCGGAAAGCGTAGTGACTTACACTGTCTATTTGCTGCAACAGATCGGGGAGGGCTCACTCGGTACCTATTATTCGGGAAATAGCGAACGCAGCATCGCCCAGGATATTGTTCCATTTGCTCTCAACTCTTTTGAACTGATGTTTTACAGCGTGTTGATCGCTGTTTTGGCCAGTCTGTTATTCGGGCTGTTCCTGCAGCGCTTTGCCTTTGCCCGCCACTTTCAGAAGCTGCTGAATCTAATTTCTGCCATTCCTGATTTCGTACTGATTTTATTATCCGTATTAGCGGCGATTCAGTTCTACAAGTGGACGAATATTCGGATTATTACCCTTTCTCCGACAAGTGATTCGAACAATATGTGGTTCCCGCTCACGATGCTGGCGATCGGACCGACTATTTTTTTAATGAAGGTGGTCAGTCTCAAATACAGGCAAATCGGCGGCGAGGACTACATCAAGACTGCTTTGGCAAAAGGGATGGGCATCTGGCATATTCTCATTCATCACGTGTACAAAAATGTAAAGCCGTTTCTGTTGGCCGATCTGAAGAAGACCATCGCCCTTACAGTGGCCAACCTGTTCGTCGTCGAATATCTTCTGAACGTCGTCGGCTTGACCCGGTTCATTTTTTCCAAAGAAGGCTTTTACCAGTTTAACCCTGCCGTTGTGGGCCTGATGAGCATCATTTTGCTTTCGATTTTGGTGTACCTGTTGATTCGGGCTATTTTGTATCTGTTTGAACGGATTGCTGTCTACAAATAAAGAAGCGCGTAAAAAGAGTGAGGTTTTGCCATGCAGAAGCGTCGAGTGAATGTGTCCCTGTGGGTCGGAGCTGTGCTTGTCATGCTCCTGATCATCCTTGGGATCATTGGCCCATACATAGCCCCTTACGATTTGGACTTTCAAGAGAAAGTGAAAAATGTTGAAGTAAACGGGAAAACCGTCATTGTCTCCCCGCCGCTGCCCCCCTCCAATGAGCATTGGCTGGGCACTGACAAATGGGGCTACGATCTGTTGACAAAGCTTCTGTACGGGGCGCCCTACACGGTATTCGTTACGATCATTGCCGCCGTTCTCCGTCTTTTGATCGGGACCATCATCGGCCTGTATATCGGCATCCAGGACAAGCCTCAGAAGTGGTGGCTGTCGATCGAAAACGCCTGGGGATACATGCCTATCTTTTTGCCGGTGTACTTTATGCTCGTGGGGCTGAACAGAAATTCGGAGCTGACCATAGGGACGCTCGTGCTGCTGTTCATCGGCCTTGTCGGGTTGCTTGGCGCTCCCAGCGTCGCGTCTTCGATCCGGCAAAAGACAGAGCAAATCAAGGAAACGCAGTATGTGCTCGCTGCGACTTCTCTGGGGGCCGGCCGCGAGCAGATCATTTTTCGCCATATCTTGCCCCAGTTAAAAGAACAGCTCGTTCTGATCGCCGTAACCGAAATGATCGCGGTCATGACTTTGATGGGGCTGTTGGGCATGTTTGACCTGTTTGTCGGCGGGACGTACATGACCTTCGATCCGGTCCTCTACCACTCCGTTACAAACGAGTGGGCCGGTCTGCTCGGCTCGTACAGAGGGTTTGTCTACGGAAACAACGCGTGGATGTTTATGATTCCTCTGGCTGCGTTTATTTTTGCCGTCGGGTCCTTTTCGCTGCTGGCGAAGGGGCTTCGCGAGCGGTTTCAGGAAACGTATCACCGGACGCCGTTTATTTAGCGGGGCAGTCATCTTACCGGCGGAACCCATCGCCCATTTTTTGAATAGGATATAAGGCAAAAGCCTAAAATCCCCGTAATTCCGGCACCACCACCCACCCCCCTACATAGGATAAGGTGACTCTGTAATCCCTCAACCTTGTTCCTGTAGAGCCCACAAGGAGGGGTGGCACGATTGAAGGGGAGCGTACATAGTGGTAGAACCCTTATTAAATAAGGGTTTTACCGCTTTTTTTATTCTGAAAATACGATTTTGATGCTAATTTGATGCTGTTAGGCATTTGATGTTAGTAGGAGGGATACATATGCCGGTTTATAAAAACGAGAAGGCGAAGGGCGACAATAAATGGTGGTACCAATTCTATACTGGCGAAATCAAAAACGGAGTGCGAGAACGGATCACCAAGCGCGGCTTCAAAACAAAAAAAGAAGCTGAGAAGGCCATGGTCGAGGCTATGGCTGCATATCAAAAAGGTGAATATATAGAGCCGAGCAAAAAACTGTACGGCGAATATTTCTTGGAATGGCTGAAGTCGAAACGAAACCTTGCTGAGTCGACCATTGATCAGTACGATTCTTACTTTCGGACTCACATACAGCAGGGGATAGGCCATATCCCGCTCGCCAAAATCACGGCCCATGACATAGAACTGTTTGTTGATTCCATGCAGAAAAAAGGGCTTGCGCCGGCCACTGTTAAACGGGTTTTCAGCGTTATCCATGCCTCACTTCACAGCGCCGAGAAGAAAGAGCTCATTAGGAAAAACGTAGCGAATAAAGTAGAAAAGCCCCAGGTTTCAACCAGAAGAGAACTAATTGTTTGGGAGCCGGAGTTTGTCAGTGATTTCCTTCAAAAAACGAAAGGTAAGAGTAGATATTGGATAGCGGTTTACTTGGCCATTATGACGGGAATGCGTCAAGGCGAGATATTGGGGTTACGTTGGGGCGACATCGATTTTGAAAGGCGTAATTTAACCATCCAGCAGACCATTACAAAAAAACGTCAAATCAAGCCCGGGGCAAAAACAAAATTGAGTATGCGATCTGTTGCACTTTCTCCAGAAACCATTGAGGTACTTAAAGAGCATCGAAAAAACGTAATCGTACCCGAGATGGTAAAGTTGGGGCCGGATTATCAAAAAAACGATCTGGTTGTTTGCACAAATTTTGGTGGACCCGTAACCTGCAGAGCAATCCAGAAGGTATGGGACAGCTTTCTGAAGCAGACCGGAGCTCCAAAAATCACATTCCATGATCTGAGACATACGCACGCAAGCCTGCTGATCAAACAAGGCGTTCATATCAAAGTCATTTCTGAACGCCTTGGCCATTCTTCCGTTTCGATTACAATGGACACATACGGCCACCTGATGCCGAACATGCAAGAGGACGCAGCTGCTGGACTTGACTCCCTTATTAAGACAACTGGCACTATCAAATAGCCCTATGAACCAATGTGATTTATAAGAGAACTCAAAGGAACAGCATAGAACGAGACGCTTTTTCCGGTGTATAGTTATAGCATGGAAATTGAATCACCAGCCGCCTGCGGGCGGTTTTTTGTTGCAAAGTCATAACCACCGGCTTAGCCGGTGGCTTCCATTAGCCCTATAAGGGCATGTTGCAAGCAAGCGCCTCAAAGGCTCGCTGAAAGTCTGCCAACCGCGTGTTGCCTCGGGCGGCCCCTGAAAAGGGGCTCCTTTACCTGCCCTTTTTTACCGACTCACCCGTAAACGGGTCGATCAGTTCTTTCATTGTTACTTGCTCGTAATTCTTGTCCTCCACTAACTGGTTACGAATATATTCCTCAATTACCTTTTTATTTCTTCCTACTGTATCTACGTAGTACCCTCTGCACCAGAATTGACGGTTTCCATATCGGTATTTCATATTTGCAAACTTATCAAAGATCATCAATGAGCTTTTTCCCTTTAAGTAACCCATGAACTCGGACACGCTTAACTTGGGCCGAATGCTCACCAACATGTGAATATGATCCACGCAGGCTTCCGCTTCGATGATCTCCATTCCTTTTCGTTCACATAACCCCCGTAAAATCTTCCCTATCTCTCTCCTTAATTTCCCGTAGATCTAACTTTTCCGTTAACTCATTGCTTTCAGATCTTTAATTTGCTCTATATGTCGCTGCTCGTGTAAATACAATAGTTCGACCCATTGATCTAATGGCAAGTTACCAAAAACAGGATGCTTTACCGCTATTTCCTTCAAAACCGACACGTCATCTATCTTACTAAGAACATCCATGAATTTAGTTCTTGAATCGCTTAAAAGTTGAATGATTTGTGGAACTTGAAAAGGGTCGGAACTTGGTTCTGAAATCTTAGGAGCTTGAATCTTTTTGGACCTATCTGACACAACCTGAATCGGTATGTGTTCTGCGGCGGTTGAATTCTTTTGATCAAGCCCAAACACAATTGCTTTTACGAACAACGTTTCCGTAATAAACAAATGATGACAAACCTGAGCAATACTCCATTTATCCACCTCAGATCGTTGATTGAATTCATCAAAACTTAGAGAAGAAATCTCATTTAACAACTGCTCTCTGGTTTTGAATAAATTTTCTTTAAATTGATTCATATTATTCTCCTTTCGATTCTGATTTATCCATATTATAACAAAATTATAATCACTTGGTATCATACATCTACATCACTGTGAAACCGTAATTTATCACATTGTGTACTGTGTACCTGAAAATTTGAAGTTCACGATTCTCCTTTACTTTTGTTTGGTCGAAACCAAAATACAAAAGCTAAAATCACTTCAACGACAGGAACCAATATCGCTAACTTAATCCAGTTTTCCGCTCCAAACAAATAAAATGCCATCGGGAAAACGGTTAAGGCACTAAATAACATTAGCCATCCAGATTGTTTTATAATCCCAAGGATTAACGAGAGAAGAGACATAAAAACAAGTGTCCACATGAATAGCCTAACCCAATGAAAGTTATCCCAAGTGATTATTTCATTTCCAACTTGCATTGATCATCACCTCTCTTTAAATTTTGCCATGAAAACTCCAAAGGCGTCTGTTCCTTAGGGCAAAACAACAGAAACGGGTTTATCACAATAGTTACTCAGAAAAGGGAGGAAAGAGGCATGAATAGACGAGCAGTTTTGGACGTTCTGAACAGCCTAGACGCGATTGAACGGTGGGGAAGACGCAAATATCCTGGTCGCCAATGACGGGGAAAACCGTAAGAAGCTGAACGCTGTTGGTATTTCTGACGAAACAATCACGCGATATGGCGATGATGAAGCCTTTTGCATCCTGGCGTTGGCTTTCAACGAAGGCTACGCAGACGAATACAGAAATGGAAAGCTTGTGTTGTGGGGTCCGATCGACGACGAGCTACGCTACCGTGTCCTGAACGGCGAAGGAACTGCAACGGATGCCAAACGACTTCTGAAGGAATTGGAGGGTGGTATTCACCCTCGGGAACAAGTCAGATGGTTTGCTGGTCAGATGTAATCTAAGCTTCAGGAGAACAACCACAAAGGCGGGTGGGATGATTGCCGGTATGATGGTTGCTTAATCGGATGTATGGAGAAATAGCGGAGCTTAGAAGCGAATTACTCCAATTCCTGACAGTAGAGCGTAGCGGAATCGATGTAGAGAATCTGGTTAACCTCGTCATTAAAGAAGCAGCTGACGCTTCCAACTTCGCTATGATGATCGCGGACAAGGCCCGTACGAAAGTTGTAGAATTTGGTTTCAAAGTATTTGAGAACAAAGTGCTCATTGTGAAAAGAGGTGCAGACCCTATGGATTTGTAGTCGGTGCGGAAAACGAGTAGATAGGGGCCGGACGCACTACGTGGATGGCTTTAGAAGGCTGCACGTTCGCTGTGTCAATGAAATTGAGGCCGAACGTCCGAACGTCGCCAGAAGGAAAAAGAGCAGCGCAGGGCTCCAAAACAAGTGAATCAGCACAGTGAGTAGGGAGGTAATATCGTGATTCCTTGGAAAAAGTATGATCGGGAAAATCCTCCATAGTTATTGAAAGAGTACCTCGTTTCGGACGGGTGTTATGTGGACGTAGCCCAAATATGCAACTATTTCGGCGAGGTAAGATGGTACCCACCAGATCGGAGCCAGATTCATGAATGGGAGGTAAACAACTTGAAACGTGGCGAGGTAGTACAAAGGCTGGACCGTATAAGGGATATGTCTGACGAAGAAGTAACGCTCAATGCTGAGTGGATCAGAAAGGTTGCCGCCCATGTCTATTGCTTAATGAAACAACAACCACGAATGGTGAAGGAGTACGCTCGAAAAATGAATAAACAGGTGAGGGGGAAACATCGATGACAACCTACAAAATCAAGGGTCAATCTGGAACTGTCGAGCAGGTCATTACCTTGTCATCGGAATCGCCAGAACAAGCGCTGGAGGAGGCGAAGCAGTATTTCCCGCCACGTATGCACAACAGCCTGTCTATCAGCTCAGAAAACAACGAATATCGCCAGCTGCTTCGAAATCATGGCTATCCTGAAAGGGCGCTCAACAAACTTAGTGACGAAGAGTGTGAGGGAGAATGCGAGGGGTGGGGATTTTATGACCGAACAGCAGATCATTGAAACGCCATGGTATTAGCCTACTGCTGGTCCTGCAACAGAGAATATGACATAACAAGATGGTCTTTCAAGCACGGTGTTAAATGTGACTCTCCTGGCTGTGACGGATACGTGATAAGACCATCGGGAAAGATTCAGTCTCGTATTGTTGGTGATTTTTCGCAGCCGGTTGAACCGATGCTGAAAGTGATTCATAGGTAACACAACGGTAAGATACTTAATCAGAAAACATCTTCTTACGTTTAATTAGCACAAGTGTTCCTAAGCCGCACAAAGCAAACCAGATATTGACGAATGATACTGGTTCTGTTAAAAGGCGATAAATGCCATTGATAAATACAGTTAAGCCGCAGATCAATAGGAAAATTAGTCTCATTTTTGTTTTCATCATGTGAACACCTCAAAATGATTGTATCACATTTGAAGAGAAGGAGAACGTAAAATGACCGACCAACAAATA
>NZ_JAUMSJ010000049.1:0-28059 GCF_037834415.1 Brevibacillus borstelensis
AGAGTTTGTATCCTATAAGCTGAACCGGTCTACAGCGTCATCCATCAGGTCTTGGTTGATCCCGATATACCGAAGCGTGATTTGTGGATGACTGTGATTCAGAATCATCTGAAGAGTGGCAATATCTCGTGTGCGCTGGTAGAAGTGATAACCAAATGTCTTTCGCATCGTATGGCAGCCAATCTCAGTCAGTCCGATTTTCTTCGCTGCTCCGTTGATGATCTGGTACGATCGCACCCGAGTGATTGGCTGTGGCCGTTTGGTTGACGCAAACAGAAAGTCGTCATTCCCTTTTCCCGCGACATACTGGGCGATTTCTTTGCGCAAATCTGCGTTCAGCTTAAATTTCTTGCGTTTCTTTGTCTTCTTCTCATGAATCAGCAGATGACTTTTCCCTTTTACATCCCGCACTTTCAAGGGCAATAGGTCTGAGATACGCAATCCTGTGTTGATACCCATCACGAATAGGAAGTAGTTACGATTAGACTGTTTTTTAAGCAGCTGCTTCATTTCCTCGATCTTCCCGGCGTCACGAATTGGTTCAACGATATTCATGCGATCCTCTCCCCTCTATTTGCGTTTCAAAAGGAGAATCAACCTTCCACTGATGCAGTAGAATTTAACATGAACACATCGGTATACTTGGATATTTTCGCGTAACCACGCGCCTGTTTGATCTGATATTCGGTTTAGTTTGCTCGTTTGATTGTGCTGCCGTTTACCTGATACCTAAGTGGCGGCCCGTATTGCTTAATCACCTTCAAGCGTTCTTCCTCTGACAGCTTGTAGGTTATTACCTCTCCCGGAGGACTACCCTTGAGCTTGTTTCGGTTCAAAATACCTTCGTAGCCTGTAACGAGGTCGTTTCTTTCCATTGCTTCTCCTCCCTTTTTTCCATTCCTGACCGTAGATTCCGCCGTATCTAAGCTTGATGTATCCAAGGTCTGCCTGGTCCATTGCGAGAATAACCACTTCGTTTTGGTGCCGTTTAAGCTCCTTCGCAATGTCTACCAGATGTAAGCCTTGTCGCCAAAGATGCCGGAAGGTTTGCACCTGTTCTTTAGTCCAGATAAAATCGCAGTCTTCACAAGCGATGTAATACATCCGTCGCCTCCTCCATACGGTAAAACCTAATTTCTACCCTTGGGTTATGCTTGTCTACCGTGAAGTCCATATACCTTGGGAGTAGCCACCTGTCGTTTTCGTACACGATCCCTTCCAATGCGTCCCATAGGAGTTTTCCGACGTTCTCAACGTCACGTTTACGTTTGGTAGGCCAATAGATCATTACCTCAGCCACCAGCTTCTCTTCTGTGCTCGTTTTCCATCCCTGGGTGGCAATTACCCTAGCTGCTATCGCCTGAACGTTCTGACGCCATTTCTGACCGTCTGCCGTGGTGATTCTTCGGTTGATGGCTACATTTCGGTATACATGGTTGATGGACGGAGGATTTCCTGGAATAACGATTCGTAATTCATTCATGGTTCCATCATTCCTCCAGTACTCCTACGGCCTGCCATTCATCCGTGCCATTCGGCTTACCGATTTTCACGCATTTCTTTCCCAGAAACGCTTCGATCTGAATGAGCTTCCCATTGGCATCAGCTTCAACCGAGACGACTTTGTCAGCCAATCGCTCAATCTTCTGCACGTGCGGCCCATAAGAACTGTAGGCAAACCAGCGGCCCTCTGATCTGTCATAGCGCAATATAGTTTCCTGATCATCGCGTTGATAGCTCATCTTCCCTCTCCCTTTCTTGCTTTTTAATGGTCAATCAAATCGCTGATCCCGCATCCATAAACAACTGCCAACCGACCAGCTGACTTTGGTGTGAGTGGAAATTTCCCTCTTTCCATCCCCCGTAAATACTTCGCGCTGTACCCAGTAACCTCAGCTGCTTCATGCACCGTTTCAAATCCCGCCTTTAATCTGGCCGCAATTAGCTTCTGTCTTTCTTTGTTCTCAATGTCGTCGATGGTCATTTGCTCCAGCTCATATTCGCATTCCCCGCAAAAGTAGATGTTTCTGCGTCTCCGTCTCATCTCATGAGAGCAAACCGGACAAATGAGCATTGTCTTCACCCCCCATTTGCGTTATCCACTTGCTCAGCCGCATTGTCATTGCGCCAACTCAACCCACTCAAATCATGCGTTGGCGCTACGAGGTATTCGCCATGCCCTTGCAATAATACAAACTCTTCTGGTAATACCGTGCTTCTGGCGAATCCGATTGCGGTATATTGTTTTCCGAGATAATCAACCTGCAAATTAATCACCTTCCACCAACCGATAGTTCAATTCAAATGGATTTCCTTCAACTTCGACCGTGTAATCTTTGCACATCTGCACCAAACGCGACCCGATACCCTCATCCAATTTGACGATTTTCTCAAATGACCATTCGGACGAAATCATGATGGGCTTTTTCTCCAGATACCGATAGTTCACAATCCCGAACAGTTGCTCGAGTTGAAAGGGTGTAGGTCCTCCGCGCCCTTGTTCGTCCATTGGTCTACCTTTGAACAAGTCGTCTATGAATAGCAGGTCACATTCTTTCAGCATGTTCACACGCTTATTCAGCAAGTCGAAATCGTCTTTGATCTCATTCCATCCTTCTACCCATGGGAAGTATATAACCGGAATGTTTTGATGCATCAGGTTGTTACAAACGGCCATGAGTAGATGCGTTTTTCCAACGCCAGGATTACCCAGGAACGCAATGGAATTCCGCCGTTCTTTGCGTATCTCCTTAAATTTAAGGGCGTAATCTCTGGCTACTTGGAACAGTTCCTTCACGATGTCTGGACGACCATTTAAAGAGAAGTTTTTAAACCCTTTCTCTTTAAAATCCTCAGTGATCTTACTGGCTGCCAATGTGCGCTTTTGCAAATAGCAAGTGCACCATTCCCAACTCTCGCACTTTATTTGTCTTGTTTCAGTAATCCATTCGCCATCGACTAGCTTTGTAAAGTCTTTGTCCTCATACCATGTTCGTAATACCCCCTGCGCTCCATTGCATTTAGAACAAACCGTCTGATTCAACTGGGGCGATGTCTCGTTTTTTGGTTGGGACTTTGAAGCCATCAAACGGGCTTGTTGTTCCGCCCTTGCTTTGATGCCCTCCAGCATTTTGTCTAACCCCTGCAAATGGTTTCCCTCCCTTTGCAGCTTTTTGAAGGTCCTCAAGGTAACGCTTGGACACCCACCGATTGATAGCTTGGTAATCTGAATCGTACTGCTTCCCCGTCCTGGTCTTGTAATCATTCAGTAGCCAAACAATTCGTTCGTATCCTTCTTGACCATATTTTTTGATCAACGTATCGATTTGCTTTTGCGTTAGCAAAACCGAATCGAGCAGCCTAATCTTTTCTTCTTTATCCTTAATAACATTCATATCCTTATTTACATTCTTATTATTGTTTCGTTGCTGTTTCGTTGCTGTTTCGTCACTGTTTCGTTGTTGTTTCGGTATAACAGATTCGTAGTGATCAAAACCTTGATACACCGCGTAATTCACGACCGTAAATAGTGTTCCAAGTTCGACTGTTTCAATTTTTATTCGATTCTGTTTTACTAAGCTGTCGATTGCTCTTTTTATCGTTGCTGTTGAGTAGGATTTCACGGCCCGATTCTCCATATACTCCAGGTCTTTTTGAAGATTTCGAATCGACCGTAACCACTGCCCGCGCTGCAAGAGGATGTCCCCGACTCTCACCCCTTCCTCAGAAAATACGGCATTCCCGTAGATGAGGAAGAACAGGCGGAACTCAACAACGTTTGTCCAAATCGGGTTAGAGAATATCTCCCTACTGGTTAAAAAAGCTCCTCCCATTACCCCACTTCCTACCTAAATTGCTGTTTCGTTGCTGTTTCAAGTTAGCGATTAGGTGGTGCCGTGAACGTTGATGTATCAATGCTTCAAGGTGTTTCGTTATTGTTTCAAGTTAGCTACACCTCATCTTGTCTTCTGTAAATCGACTGCAGACCGCTCATTTCAGCCTGGATTGCTCTTGAGGATTCCACAGTTGCTTTGAACAACGCCTCAGCCAGATCCCGTTCAAACTTCAAATTGGCTACATTGCCTCGCGCCACATCGTTGATGAGAGTTGCGGGCATGTTTTCCGCCCGCAGCTTCATCATTTCTTGGCTCAATGCCAGTCGGTAAGTGCGTTCCTTCTCGGCGTATGCTATCGCTTGTTTGCGCAATTCTGCAGGTAGCTTGTCCAGTCGTTGAGAGACGCGGCGAATGTCTTCGACTATCTTAACGAGATCCATGATGCCTCCTTGTGGATGGTGTTGTTGGGTTGATCATTTATTACCCATCCACTAATTCAAGTTGACATTCTTCCCACTGGAGATAGGGGTGTAGATCTATGTGAAGTATGATGGGGTTTTCGTGAGGAACTTCTCCATCCTCGATGTTTTGTGCAAATTCCTCCAAAAGCTCTGCTTGTTCACGCAAATATCGAGCAAATGCCGACTTTTTCATGATCTTTCTCATTTTTAATCGCCTCCCTTACCTAAACGCATTCATACTGGATACAGATTTTTCAAATACATCCCAATCCGTTCCCTTGTTTCCTTGCTGCTATGCGCCAATTCATGGCATCTGACACATAGCATGACTAGATTGTCTTCTGTTCCTTTGCCGAGTTGCGATCGGTATACATGATGATGGCATTGTAGGGTGTCTCCACGCCCGCATAGGATGCATTGTCCATTGTCCCGATCAAACACCCTAGTGTAAGTTTTCGGCTTGATTCTGCCGCGTTCTCGACGCTTAGGAGTGCGCCGCTTATAGGAAGGTTTCGGAGCTGCCTTAACTTCTTCGAACATAGTTAACCAACTCCCCGAAAGAAATCATCATACGTTTTGACAAGATCCCAACGATCAACGTAGGCGTTCCACTTGCTTTCCTGCCCTACACAAAGGGTTACAACGTTAAGGACATGACTTGGGATAATGAAAATCCTCTCGAAATGATCCTCTTCATCCAGCGCCATCAATACATATAGATCACAGGTTTGTTTGACCTTGCGAATTGCAAATGTGTGTACCCTTGACTCGCCGCGTAACATATGAGGTTTAGCAACTTTGACATCTACCTTTAGATGCCCATTTACAAGTAAGTCGTAAGGGTATTTGGTACTCATACGTTCCGCTTGATAACCTCGCTGTTCCAGCAGATCCTTTACCACCGCTTCATAAGATTGTCCGGTTCTTGTATCGCATGATTTAAGGAGAATTCCCAATTCTTCAGCCCACCCCGAGTATCGTTTGGTCTTGGAAATTTTGCAGTGAAGATCATTTCTGCCTATTGATACAAGCTCTTGAGCAGTTGGCATCCGATCGATTAGTAGAATTCTCATGCACTCAAGAATTTCATCTTTTACACGTTCTTCAGACCAGATGCGTCCATAACCCGAGTTTTTCATCGTTCATCACCTCAAAATGGGAGCATGTCATCCGAAATATTAATCGGTGTACCAGGATTCGCGAACGGATCACCAAACGAGTCAGCGTTTTTACTTGCAGCCCCTTCGTCACCTGTTCTGCCGCCAATAAATTCAACCTTTTCAGCCACTACCTCAGTGACGTATACTTTCTTGCCTTCTTTGTTGTCGTAAGAGCGCGTCTGGATGCGGCCCTCAATGGCTGCTTGTCTGCCTTTGTGGAGATAGGTAGCGCATAGATCGGCTGTCTTTTGCCATGCCACGATGCCGATAAAGTCAGCTTGATTCTCTCCGTTAACTCGCTTGTTTACCGCGATTGTGAAGGTGCAAACAGCCACTCCATTGGGGGTATACCGTAATTCCGGATCTTTGGTCAGGTTGCCAATGAGGATCACTTTATTCATCTAAGCCACTCCCGTTTCCTTGAGCCTCTTTGTGAGGATTGCGTCAATCTGTTCATCTGTAAGCCCTGTTGCTTTCTGCTGCTTGTACCAATCGTCAAAGCCATCCAACGAGCCTTTCCCCATTTGATATTTGGCTTTGAGCGTCGCCTCTTTTGGGGCCGAAACATTTGGCGCTGGTTTTTGGCCTGATCGCTGCTCATTGTTTCGCTGATCAACACCTTCGTCTGCTTCCGGGTCATCTCCGGTCGGGATCATAAAGACTTTCATCAGAGCGTATTTCTGAGCGCCTGTAACCGCCTTATAAGTGGCTTTGTCTCCAGGGTCCTGCCCTTCCCCCGTCATGTTGAATGTAATCTCTTCTCCGCTATCCCCATCGATGAACTTGAATTCCATGTTTGCAGTCACAATGTACTCCCGATTCCCTTTGTTCGTGGTGTGTTCACGAATCGAATGTGAAGTCATGTTCGGAATCATGATGACGTTCTGCTCGGCTAAAATCTCACGAACTTTTTCAGCGACATCTGCTTCCGTAGCATACTTATACTGATGAAACTTGTTGTACCCGCGCTTTTGGATGTACTTGACTTCTTGCATGACTTTAGCCAATTTTTTGACTAAGGTTCGCTGTTCGCTCATTCCACAACCTCCACTTTCAACGCTTCTGGCTGCTCTGAAACGGTGATTCCCTCGATGAACAGACCGGTTTCTGTATCCAGCACCCTCCCATCTTCCAGAACCTTCACAGACGCCTTTAGAGCCTTCTTATCCAACTCTTTTTTCACTCGGACAAACTTATCTAGCCCAGCCGTTTCTACCGATTCCAGGGCCTTCTGTTCGTCGTAGGTCCATTTTGGCTGCTGCTTTCGGAAACCGACTTTCCCGTAAGGCGTGGATGCCTTCCATTTCGGATCAGCTGCTCGTTGCGATCTTGCGTATTCTTCGATCAGCGCGGTAAAGAACTGTTTGTGCCCCTCAATATCCTGTGTCATCTTTTCTTCCCACGCCTTAATCCGTTCGTACTCCTTTTTCGCCAATGCTTCATTCTCTTTGCGTTTAGCCTCGAGAGCGGCAAGTTTACGAAGCGCCCAGTTAAGGGAGTCCAAACTTTCTATACGAAAGCGCTGCTTTACTTCAGCTTCAGGTAACTGAAAAACCAGATCACGCAATTCATCAAGTTCCATTTGCTCCAGTGCGTTCATAATCATTCCTCCTATAACGCGAATATGTTTTCTGCTTCTTCTTGCAAGCAGTCGAAGCATATGAAATTGTCAGTTGGTTCGAACGCTGGACGAGTATATCTCTTCCTCTCAAACACAATCGTCACAGGCAAAGTAATCAACTGTTTGTATATGTCTTCTTCTTCGCAACAGCAGCAAACTCTCATTTACTAGACCCCTCCAATTCAGCGATTTCCGTCAACCGGTATTCAATTTCATTATTCAGATCATGCATCCGTACTTCAGCGTCTACAGATTTATTGCGGTAATATATCGACTCGTCTGCATAGCGATGCCATTCAGACCTTGCTTCATCGCGCAGGGCCGTGAGGTTGTCCACTTCTTTTCGCAGATCATCTATTCGTGCGCTTATCGGTTTCATGGTTGACCTCCGATAGCTTTTTATTTATACTGGCTTTGGTGTATTTTGAGCGCTGTTTTTAGGCGCTTTTTTCTTTTCTATGGATGGTTTCCGATAGTTCTCTGGTTGTTTGTCGATAAATGTTGTATGCTCTCAAGTTCCCTGCTGTCCTGGCCTCGACCATCCTTTGTTGGTAAAACCGCAACAGCCTACGAAGTAGATAGGTTTCCATTCGTTTCCCTCCCTTCCAAAGCTTTTCTAGCTCGTTCCTCAAGCCATTTGGCTTCTGCCTTCTCGTATTCTCTCCGGTGCCATTCCAGCCATTCTTCACGTTCTTTGACTCGGCCTCGACATTTGAAACAGATTGCAAATCCAAGGACGGTCATGTTTCCGTATGTTACTTTTATTGTTTTTGATCTGCTGCTAATAAATCCGCAGTCCAAGCACTCGTACTGTTTTGGAATTTTCATCTCTTTACCACCTTTGACAAATCGCTGTTTTTGCCCCCTGAAAGTTCGTTAAATTACACGCCCATATTGGTCAAGATTGGTGATTTCATAATATTTGAAGCACACCGCGCAGAACGCCTTATCATCAGGATGCCCCCACATTGCATTGATTTGTTTCGACCAACTGTATGTTCCATTGCAACCCGGGCAGGACCAGATGTAGGCTCCGGTTGTTGGACCATTGGATAGATGCACTTTCTCTTCGCGTTTACTCATTTCCATCATCACTCCCCTCAGTTGTTCGTCGCACGTCGGCTGCGCAGAAAATTGAAGATTTCAACATCTTGCTCAAGTACAGAACGCATAAGCTTCTCTACCTGTGGTGCTAGTTCTGGTGCCGTCATCTTCACTTCATGTACGTATGTCACTAGCGCCCCTTTTAATTCGTCAGCTGCGCTTACGTACCGTGGGTAACGGTTGATGCTCATGGTTTCGCCTCCTTTCAACAAATTTTGTAGGATTTTCCAACCTTCTGTCGAATTGTTAGTGCTATGTTCTACACTCTTTAGAAGGGAGGTTGTGAGTATGCATACAAAGGCCGTAATTCAATGCATGACATGCGGTTACGAATATTCCGTTTTTGGCGAAGCTCCTCTACGTGATGAAAAATCGTTGGATTGTCCGAGCTGCCTTACCGAAATGGACCATCAAATGAAGTCGAAAGTAATCGCTGTTATGGGCCAACTAGATGATTTGAATCGGGATTTTCAGAGATACGCAATGGAGAGTAAAGAGCCGATTTTTCAAGTCTCTGTTGGTTTTGTTCCAGATCGGACAAAAATTGATTCACTGTAAACCGTAACCACAATAGCTCAACCACAATCCCGAATATCCCGGGGGTACAATGCTTGGGCAAATGCGCCATCATTTGCTCAAGCGCAACCTCAACGTTTTCTTTTCCTCCGAAACGAGAGGCAATCTCTATGACTTTGCGGTCAATGTTCTTCTGGATTACCTCCAAGGTTTTGCTTGGCACGATTTATTCAACTCCTTCTCCCCTTGTTTTAAAGAGCCTTAATGTCCTGTATGCTTCGTCTATATCAAGTCTAGGCTCACCATCGTAGAGCATTCCAGTCATGCTGAGCACTTCGATCAGTCTGGCAGCAGATTGCAGGTTTTCCTCATCAATAAGTCCGCGATTAGTAATCATACGTTGTACTTCGTCGCACACTTTCACGAATGTTTCTTGCGCTTTTGCACGAACTGTTTTTTCCATTTCACATTCCCCTTTCAACTAACAAATGTAAGCTGCCGGTTTGCTTCCTCTACCTCTCGCAAAAGCTTTCCTTGAGGTGCCCACTTTTTGAGGTATTCTTTTGCCTTTTCGCAATCTTTGACCGGAGTGTCTTTGTAGGACCCTACATTGAAGTAATCCTTATAGTCACTCCAGATGGAACTAAACAGCTTGTCCCGTAGTGGCTTGTTTTGATATGCCGGAGCGTCTTTTCCACCGACCAGCTGGAGGATTTGTGCTTTTGCTGTTCGTTGAAGTGCCAGCTGCTGGCCGTAGTCGATAGTCATGTTGGTTTCGAGCTTCTCGACGCGGGTTTCGATTTCTTGTGTCTTTTTATCCAGGAAGAAGATTGCTTTGACTTCTGGGCTCAATCCGAGATGTTGCTGCTCCATCTCTTCAAATTTGGTGACGTATGCAGCCGTGAAGAGAACGCCTTTTTCGCCTGTTAGTTTGTTGGCTACCATGTCGCAGCCTTTGCGTGTGAGGAGATAGCATTTGAGAGTTCTGCCGGTGCTGTCTTGATACGTGCTTTCGATGAAGAAGTCACTGAGGGAGAAATTTCCCTTAGTAAGATATTCTGAATAGTTCCGGATACTTTTCATCAGATCGTTATGCGGCCTGTCTATCAACTCGGCTACTTCTCTACTGTCCACCAGCAACCGCCCGTTTTGTTGAATGATTTGCAACTGACTCATTCTTTCATCTCCTTTTTGTAGGACTTTATCCCTCTCTGTCGAATATTGGAAGTTGTCCGAACTAACAATTTTCGAAGAAGGGAGGGTTTAGGTTATGACTGTTGGAAAAAGTAGAAGCAGTTTGGAATCAGTCATCCGAAGCGAGATCAATCGTCTATCGAGAAATTTAAGCCACGATGACATCCGGGCAATATCAATAGCTGTTGCCGAAGCAATTCACAAAAATAATAGCGAACTAGAAAGAGAAATCAGGCGATTACGAACTGAACTACACTCGAAGTAAAAGACTGATGTAATTCTCCAACTGCTGATGAAGCATGATGTATTCTTCAATGCTGAGGTCGTTGGAGTCTTTTTTCAGACGATCCTGAATTGATATTACTTGTTCCTCAACGGTTTTTTTAATATCCATCCCTACTCACCTCCTCTCATGCTTGTCCACCAAAGCGACTCCTAAGCGATGTTCTTTTCCAACAACAACCGGAATGTCTCCTTCCCTTTTGGAGTGATCAGTGTCTGAACATCTGCTTTTCCGTTTCGCTCCCACTCTTTCAGATTGAACAACTCCGGGACATACTGAGCATATGGCTTGATCTTTCCTTTTTGGTCGCGATATACATAACCTTTTTCAATCAACCAGGAGATAAATTCACGTTCCTTAACCTTTAACTCCTTGGCGGTGTCTCGGAAGTTTGTTAGGAGATTCCGATCAACCAGCGCATCGAAATAGTCTGCCTTGGGTTGCATCACCGCGATCTGCTCGTTTTGCTTCCGAACCAGCGATAGTGTTGCCCGAAACGTCGTTTTTGTTTGTTCATCCGCGTGAGGTAAGTATGTCTGGATAAACAAGTCGTCATTATTGATATAACCGCCTGTTCTACGAATAGTCGGGAGTACTTGATCAAATATCCAGACCTCAAACTGTTCTGCCTTTTTGCGGATCTCTTCATTCCGACTTTGATCAGAAGCCTTTACGATAAGGCGGTAAACGTCTCCTTCGGGAATCACTTTTGTTTCCTGTTCTCCGCCGTTCGTAAGGATACGGTAATTTACCGCCCCCTTGCAGTGAGTCGAAACAGCTTCATAAGGTCTTGCGTACTGAAGGGATTTCGCAATATCGTTGCCTACAAAATAAGGTTTGTCGTTGATTTCGACCATTCGGACATCTCCGAACATTGGATGATTGAAAATTTGTGGGTTGTTCAACCTTTCATCCCCTCTCTGCTTGTCCACTGCAGCAGCTCTAAGAGCCGCTTGCTTTGCTTAAACATTTTTCTGGGTCCTTTTCAGCTATTCTCTTTTTCGCAAGCTCAATAAGCTCGGGTATAAAGAAACTAAGGAACCTTTTGGTTTGTTCCTCGTTTAATTTGATCGCTTTTACGGACGCCATTTTTATCCCCTCCTTCTAACAATGTATGTAGCGAATCAAAGTGGACGACCCTATTATCAAGCCGTAATTTTTTTCCGGTCCAAAAATCCGTGAAACTCGGATTCTTTTCCGAAAAAAATAAACTCGAAAGGGACTCTGTAGATGCCAAGTAGTTCAATCATCAAGTCCTGCGGAATGCTTGTCGAATCAGATTCATACTTACTAATGGTGTCAACGCATTTACCTGTACGCTTCGCCACATCCTTAATGGTTAATCCTCGGTTGACTCGAGCTGCTCTAAGCGTCATTTTGAAGTTCATCGAGCGAATCACCACCTTTCTTATCCCTATCATAATCCGGGTTTCCCGGACTGTCAACCGAGTTTTTCGGATTTTTTGTTTACAAAAGTTTTGTTTATCCGTTATAATCGGATTAATATCAATAAGAAACGGAGAGTTAACATGTCTAGACGTAGAATTACCGATGTTGAAAAGAAAATAATGCAGGACATTGCTTACAACTTGAAATCCATCCTCGTGAGAAAAGGATTGACTCAAAAAGACCTTAGCGAGATGACCGGACTGTCTACGAGTGCAATCTCTGATTACATCAATGCTAAAACATTAATGGCTCCAAACATCATTCAAATTGTTGCTGAATCCTTAGAGGTACCTGCTGGAAGTATTTCGCCATCCCTAAAACCTGTCGATATTTCGAACTACGAACCTCAAATGGTTAAATTGCCAATCGTAGGGAGAATTTCATGCGGTACAGGAGCCTTGGCATTCGAAAATGTAGAAGGTTATGAGGATACTCCAAAGGCGTGGCTTAACGGCGGCGAACATTTTTATCTTCGTGCAAAGGGAGATAGTATGATTAATGCCCGTATACACGATGGAGACTTGCTTTTGATTCGCAAACAACCAGAAGTTGAAAACGGAGAAATTGCAGCTATACTCATCGATGAAGAAGCCGTCTTGAAGCGTGTATATAAAAATGGCGACTCGATGGTTCTACAATCCGAAAATCCAACTTACCCACCGATTGTGTGTTCCCAAAAAAATGTGGAGATTCTTGGCAAACTAAAGAAGATCGTCATAAGTTTATAGAGGTGATACAATTTATGCGTTGCGTTATTTATCGTCGAGTATCAACTGACATGCAGGCAGAAGAGGGGTTTTCTTTAGAAGCACAAAGGGTCCGTTTGGAATCGTATGCATCCTCTCAAGGCTGGACTATTGTTGATGATTATTGTGACGATGGTTTTTCAGCGAAAAATATTGATCGTCCTGAAATGCATAGGTTAGTGGATGATATTCACGCGAAGAAATTTGATGTTGTTCTGGTGTATAGGTTGGATCGTTTTGTCAGATCTGTAACTGATCTTCACGACCTCCTTCAACTAATGGACAAGCATGACGTTAAATTTAAGTCTGCCACAGAGATATTTGACACCACATCTGCGACAGGACGACTTTTTATTACTCTCATTGCAACCCTAGCACAATGGGAGCGCGAGACAATCGCCGAGCGAGTTCACATGGCTATGACCAAGAAAGCTGAACAAGGGATGCGAAACGGCGGAGTAGCCCCCTACGGCTATGACTTAATTGAAGGTAAACTAGTCGTGAACGACCAAGAAGCGAAATGGGTGCGCTATATATTTAATCGTTATTTAAACGTTGGATCACAGTCACTTGCTAAAGATTTGAATAGCAAAGGCTTAAAAACTAAAAAAGGGGATAATTGGAGCGATTTTTCTATCCGGTATATTCTGCGTAACCCCATTTATACAGGACTTATCAGGTGGAACTACGAAACCACATCAAATGGAATTAGAAAACGTACCGGCAAAGAGATCGTCCAGGAATATGAGCAAGATGGGTTTGAAGCGTTGGTTGATAGGGAGCAGTTTGAATTAGTTCAACAAACCCTTCAACGCAGAAGCGTAATTGCATTTCGTTCTGACAACGCTTATCCGTTTAGCTCTGTAGCAAAATGCAAAAAATGTGGGTATAGTTTTTCTGGATCATTCAAAAAACTAAAAAGCGGAAAAATACATCGTTTTTATAAATGTAGAGGTAAATTTAATTTCGGAGTCTGTGATGTACAAGCAATATCTGAAGACGTTATTGAAAATGCCTTCTTGCAACTCCTGGTATTGTCCGAAACAGATATTGAAGTTAATAATCCTGAAGAGATAATGACAATTGAAGATGTACAACGCCAACAAGCACACCTTAGAAGAAAAAGGGAACGAGCTGAGGAGTTATATCTTGAAGGAGACATCACAAAGGAGAGGTATAATAAATTACTTGAGGATATTCGCAAAGAGGAATCATCTTTAGTAGCGATGTCTTCCGAAAGCATCTCTGCTGACGCTTTAGAAATGACCAAACAAATGTTAAAAGGAATAAAAAACGAATGGTCTTCGCTTTCATATGAGGCGAAAAAAAGTGCTGTACACTCACTCTTTAAAAGTATCACTTTAGACTTGATCGAACCAGCTGTACCACCCAAAAAAAAGGCGAAAATACAGATTTCCGATTACGAATTGTTATAAATTTAAGGTGTACTTACGGTATGTTCGGTTCTTCCTGCATCGGGCAGCCGTCCAGAGCGTAAAGCGCGCCCTCATCCGTTCGGGAATACTCCTCCAGACCCTTTTTGAGCATCGTTACGATCGTCGATTTTCCCCCGCTGACCGGGCCCATTAATAACAGAATCCGCTTACGTACGTCCAGTCGTCTGGCGGCGGAATGAAAATACTCCTCCACCAATCGTTCAATAGCGCGGTCCAGACCAAAGATCTCCCGGCTGAAAAAACGATAGGAACGGCTGCCATCCTCGTTTTCCTCTACGCCGGCGCCTTTGATCATATTATAGACACGCGAGTGAGCAGTCTGGGCAATCTGCGGATTTTTACGAACGAGTTCCAAATATTCGGCAAATGTGCCTTTCCACATCATTTTTTCTTCTCGGGCCCGGTGCTCTGCGATGCGCTTTAAAATGTCCATGCTCGTCTCTCCTCCCTCTTAAGCCCTCTCTCTTCGCGAACGACCATGTACTTTCATGTATATGTCCGCCAGCGGCCACGCATTCACATCGAAGTTGTTCTCAAGTGAAGACATTGCACGTATGCTGCCTTTTCCTATCTGTATGCGCGAAGACCCCACATGTTTCAGTGAACTTCAAGATCGGAAGCTCGATTTGGCATGACCTGTTCTACTCTGTCGCTTCAAACCCGATGAGCTGTTTTAGCGGCAACGGCTCCCGTTTTACTTGGGATCTTCCCTACCGGAACTTCCCTCCTCCAGAATCACTAGCGCCTCCTCTTTCCCTGTTCATAATTTCCCATAAGATTCAGATAATTTTTGCTTCCTCTGCGGCAAATCGAGTGAAAAAATTCATGAGAATGACAGAAAGCGCTCTCCTTATTTCCCTTGCAAACAGGGAAGGCTAGGTTATAATGGGAGTAGTTTGGTAACGAAAGGAGCAGTCCAACATGGGTACGTTTATCGTAGGATTGGTCTTTGCCGCTTTTCTGTTTTTCATACTGACGGCAGGATATAACGAAGACAAAACCTGGAATTTGTAAGGCCAAGCCGGTTCTCGGCTTTCCTTTTCACACCGCTCCCAGGAAAAAAACAGGCTGCCTTTGATGGGCATCCTGTTTTTTTGATAGGACAAGTCTGACTCGCCTCAAGCTTTTTATCGAAGCCTTCTTTTGCTTTCATACCAGCAGCCATGAGGTTTTTTTCGCAAAAAAAGAGCCATCGCCAGACGATGACTCAATTCCCCAAGATCCACTTCGAGGGCAACTACACCCGATTTTGTTGTTTTGCTTGTTGTTTTGCTTGTTGTTTTGCTTGTTGTTTTGCTTCTTTTTTCGCCTGCTTTTCCGCTTGCTTCTCAGCCTTTTTTTCAGCCTTGCTAGCGGCCTTATTTTCAGCAATTTTGGTTCGGATTGCTT
Source organism: Brevibacillus borstelensis (assembly GCF_037834415.1). Classification (GTDB taxonomy): domain Bacteria; phylum Bacillota; class Bacilli; order Brevibacillales; family Brevibacillaceae; genus Brevibacillus; species Brevibacillus borstelensis_A. The sequence continues at coordinate 15,217 of NZ_JAUMSJ010000049.1, forward strand.
CCTTCAGCTCTTTTGCCGTTTTACCTGTTGTATCAATTCCCAGTTGATCCGCCTTTTCCTGAAGCTTGGCGACATGCTCGGCCTGCTTTGCTTGACGCTGCTGTTTGCTTTCGGCTTTTTTGGCCTGGATCGCCTGTTTGATTTCCTTCACAGTCTGGTCAGCGGACGTTTCCACCCCCGCTTTTTCGGCTTTTTCCACAAGCTTTGCCAGCTGCTGCTCATGTTTTTCCGCTTGCTTGGCCTTGACAGCTGCCTTCACTTCTTTTGCTGTCTTTCCATCAACCTCAACGCCCCACTTCTCGGCTTTTTCCTTAAGGTTGGCCATTTTCTCGCCATGAACCTCTGCACGCTTCGCTTTGTAGGCTTCCTTTATTTGCTCTGCCGTCAAATTCGTCGTGTCAATGCCCCATTTTTCGGCGAGCGCCTTGATCTTCTCAAGTTTCTGCTGACTCACCTCAGCCTTTGCCTGCTTCTCGGCTTTTGCAGGTTTGTCCGCTTTTGCATGGACTGCCGTGTCGACGGATGGCACTTCCGCTGCATTAACAACGGATACGCCTCCTAAAAGCAGGCTCAATGACAAAATGGAAGTCATACATTTTTTCATTTAAATCCTCTCCTTCACTCTTGCCATCCCCAGATTTCCTGGTACAAAAAATAGAGTAGCCAAGAAGTATGTGAAAATGATGGGATAACAGTGAAAGATTGTGGACTACAGCATGGCGGACTATACTGTCAAATGCGCAAAAAGAGCAGGCACCTCGTGCCTGCTCAGCAATTGATTCTATGAGGGGGGAACCAGCCCCTCCGATTTTTGTATTTATTTGGCAAACAGGCCTGTCCGATCTGTGATCGCCGTGTAAAGCTCCTCCAGCGTTCCTTGTTGATCGACCGGATATTGCGGCTCTCCACGGTCTTCCAGCCAATTCGTGACAAGAAATGTCTTCATCCCGACTTTGCTCGCGACCATATCTTCCTGCATGTGATTGCCGACCATCACACATTCTGCAGGCTCCACTCCCAGCTTGCTGCAGATTTCCTGGAAGTAGCCCGGATTCGGCTTGGTAAAATGGGATTCCTCGTAGACCGTCACCAGTTCGAAATCGTCAGGTGACAATTCAATCCAGGCCAGACGGCTGTGAATGGCGTCACGGGGAAAAACCGGATTTGTCGCCACTGCCACGCGGTATCCTTGCTGTTTGGCCGCTTCAATAATTTTTTTCGCCCAAGGGGACGGATGCGTCAGATGCGAGAGCGACGGAAACACTTCCTGATAAAACTTGTCAAACAGCGGCCACAGCTCTTCCTTTGGCCACGGACTGTGCTCTGTAAAGTATTCGATAAAGACTTGCTCATTCGTTTTTTCGGGGTCCTGATTCATGATCATCCTCTTGGTCGCTTCCCAGATGACACCGATCAGCGCCTGACTGTCGTAGCTATCCCCCATATACTTTCCCAACTCTTGCAGATAGCCTTTTACGAACGGATCCGTTCTCATTTCCAGCAGCGTTCCATCGAGGTCAAATAGGATCGTTGTAACGTTCATGTACGTTCTCTCCCTTGTCGGATGATTGGCAGATTTCGGCTCACCATGCTTATTTGAGTCCAGGGAAACCCAGTTGTCTAAGCCCCTCAAACAGTACAATGGCGGCGCAGTTGGACAAATTTACGGAACGGGTGGCGCCGCTCATCGGAATGCGGATCGTCTGTTCCCGGTACCGGTCTGTCAATTCCTCCGGAAGACCGGTCGTTTCTTTGCCCAAAATGATATAATCGCCATCGCGAAACGAAATCTCGGTGTACAGCTTCTCTCCCCACGTTTCTACAAAGTAAAACGTGCCTGCGTTTTCTCCCTGCATCTGGACGAAGCGGTCAAAGTCATCATAGTGATGAACCTGCACCGCGTGCCAGTAATCCAGACCCGCTCGCTTCAGATAGCGGTCATCGGTGGAAAAGCCAAGTGGATGGATCAAGTGCAGATGGGCCCCCGTCGCAGCGCAGGAACGGGCAATATTTCCCGTATTTGCAGGAATGAGCGGCTCATGAAGAACGATGTGTAACGGCATGTTTAAAAATCTCCTTGGTTACCGGACTATCAAACATCCTCTATTATACATAAACAGACATAAGGAAAGCCACCGTTTGCCTGTTTTCCAGTACACCCACGTCACTCTTTGACGACCCGTCATCCTGCAAATCCGCCCCTTTCAGCCATCCTGTTTTGTCCCCTCTCGAACCAGTGCGTTTCCCTTCGCAAGCTCAACGAAAAGTCTGCCGCTTTTAAGCCGCCGCTTCCTGTAACAAAACACAGGTGATCTGCATCCAAAAAGAAATATGTATCGCACTGAAAGGAAGTGGCCTTGCAATGAGTCGGTTTCGTGTCCTTGCCTTTGCTGTCAGCCTGCTTCTCCTTTTTGCTGTTTTTTGGATCAAGTGGCCGCAGTTTTCCTTTTTTCCTACACCGGAAGCACTGAGCATGCTCTCCGGATATGTGGCTTTCCTGTTGATTGGCCTTACTTTGCTGCTCGGACCGATAAAGCAGTGGCTGCCTCGCCTTGCCCCCCAGCTGCTGTTGCTGCGGAGGGACTTGGGGATTTTAGGCGGCGGTTGTGCGCTGATCCACGTCGCATTGGTCCTGTTTATTTTCGAAAAGGGGCCCCGGCTGCATTTCCTGCAAAGCGATATGACAGCGAAAGGGTGGCTAGGCCTTTTCTTCCTCGATGACGGCATGTACGGCGGGGGACTATTTCCCAATCTTACTTTTACCGGCCTGTCGAACTATATGGGACTGATCGCTTTTCTCATCCTGTTTACTCTCTGGATCACGTCTTCCCGCTACGCCGAAAAGCTGCTTGGCGGCGCAAGCTGGAAGCGTATCCACATGAGCAATTTGCTCGTATTCGTCCTGGTCGTGTTTCACGCACTCATCTATATCAATTCGATCAAAGGTGAGCCCCATACCCCGGGCGATTTCTTGTGGATCGCTGCTGTCGTTGTGGCCATTCGTCTCATCGCCTTTGTAAAAACCGTCGTCTCGCGCCGGGCGAAATGATCAGGGCCTCTCTGTACGAGAGGCACTGCTTCGTTTCGTTGTCTTTATCCTTTACGTTCCACGGATGCGGAAGAAAGCGTAGCGGATTTGCGGTGTATAGGCCGTCGAATCGCGGTAGTCCCAGTAGCGCAGCCGGCTGTTCGTCGTATTTGCATTGACCAAAGGCATGTTGTTCGCGTCTTTTGCCACAACGATCGTATTGTGCTGATACCGTCCGTCTCCGTCAAAGTCGTAGCAGATGATGTCTCCCGGCTCCAGCTGATCGACAGAAGGGATGGCCACCGCTCGCATCGGCGGTCCACCAGACTTCAACAACAAATATAAGCTGTGCGCCACCGACCAGCTATAGCTCCAGCTTGCACCTTTTCCGCTGCCGCGCATCCACCAGCCCTTTCCCATTTCCCGCGAAAAAAGCATGGGGATTCCGCCGGCATGCAAGCATTGCGAGATAAAGTTGGTACAGTTATCCGTAAAGAGCGGGTAGGCGGGATTGGCAGAATCCCAATATCGCTCGGCATAGGCAATGGCCCGCTCCGTATCGTATCCGCCTGCCCCATGTACGATGAGTGTCGGAAGCGGATTCCCCTCTGCTTCGGCGAGTGTTATCGTCTCCTCTTCCGTCTCGTCAGGCAAGGCACCGTCACCGTTGGATTCCTCGACATTCTCAACACACCATCCCGCGTCGGTTCGAGTCAAAGTGACACGCAAAATTTTCCGGACTTCCTCTACCCCGGTCTCTCCCTTCAAGTTGTACCAACGCTGCACCTTCCAGGCCATACAAAGCTGGACTTCCCTGCCCTTTTCCATCCAGAAGAGGGGGATGGCACGCCCGCGCACAGCTGTTGTAAGCGCCCCTCTCTCCTGAAGCTGCTCTTCCCAACGTTGCCACTGTCTCCAGATAAGCGATTCACGTTCTTTTCCTTCTTTCCAGAACGGCCATATACGTTCATATCCCTGATCAACTTCATAGCGGTGAACGTCATCCAAATAGTCCTTGAGGAACTGCTGCCATTCTTCTTGATTTGCAGCTCCTGCTGAATCGTGCCGGTCCGCCAATACGCTTCCTCCCCTCTTCCATGCATGTCCTGTCAGGCACCTTATTCTCACGCTTCCCATGCTGTTAAAATATGAGCTGACGCATAAGTTCAGAAGGAAAATATATCCAACAGAAACGTATCGCCGGGGCGACTTTAGTCAAGACTGACGCAACCGGGTCAAGTGCTGTCGCTTGCTTCTCTTCTCGATAAAGATGCTTGCATAACACAAAAAAAGCTGTCCGACTAACGGATAGCTGGATAGCTCTTAACGATTCAACCGACAGCTTTTGCCGATTCAGCGGACAGCTTTTGCCTTGATTCAACTGATAGCTTTTCTCCGTCACAATGAGGCTGCTGGCTTTCCCACTCCTTCCAACGCCAATAAATGCTCTTTAATGGATAACCCTCCGCCGTACCCGACAAGCGCTCCATTTGAACCAATCACCCGATGGCAAGGCACAACGATCGGGATCGGATTGCGGTTATTCGCGCCGCCAATAGCCCGCACGGCTTTTGCCTGACCGATGGCCAAGGCGATTTCTTTGTACGATTTTGTTTCCCCGTATCCGATCCGCGTAAGCTCATTCCAAACAGCCTTTTGGAAAGGGGTGCCGTACAGAACAATCGGAATGTCAAACCGGGTCCGCTTGCCCGCGAAATACTCCTCCAGCTCGGTTTGCGCAGCCTGATTCAAAGCCGCGTTTTTCTCCAGGGTCGCTCCGAGAAAGGTTTTGCGGGCCCATCGCTGCAATATAGGCAGCGCGTGCTCCTCGTCCCCAAATTCAATATAGCACAGCCCTTCATCCGTAGAAGCCAATAACAACGGTCCGATCGGCGAGTCCATGGTGGTGTAACCTATCGTTTGTCCCACTAATGCATTCCTCCCTAGCCGTTTTTTCTTCTCCCGCAAACGTGTGCTAACCGATCCCTTTATCCTCGCTTTTTTCCCGGGAAACTGTCCCCTTCCGCGAAGAACTGGCCTGTTGCAGCAACGAGATTCCTTTCCGTACCTCGGCAATGACCTCTTCCGATTGCTCCTGTTCCAGAGCCTTGTAAAGGGCCTCCACTGCTTCCTGACCGCCAATTTTGCCCAAAGCCCATGCTGCGGTCCCTCTGATCACTTCCCGCGGATCGCTTTGCATTAATCGAATCAGGTCTGGTACAGCAGATCGATCTCGAAAGTGCGCCAAGGCGAGAATGGCATTCCTCTGGATTGGCTTTTTCCCTCTCCAGGAAGAAGAAGACAGGCCATACTTCTGCTTGAACTCCTTGTTGCTCATCTGCAGGAGGGGCAGCAGCAACGGTTTTGCCAGCTCCGGGTCGGGCTGAAATTCAGGATGGTGCTGAAAATGCAAGCCTCGGTTCTTGGGACATACTGTCTGGCAAGTATCGCAGCCATACAGTCGATTACCGATCTTGCTTCTGTACTGATCCGGGATGAACCCCTTTACCTGCGTCAAAAAAGCAACGCATTTTTTTGAATCCAGCTGTCCTCCCTGAACCAGCGCCCCGGTCGGACAAGCCTCCACACAAATATTACAGTCGCCGCAGCCTTCTTCTACCGGAGTATCCGGTGGCAAGGGGAGATTGGTCAGAAGCTCGCCGAGATAAACCCAGGAACCGAATTCCGGAGTGATGAGCGCACAATTTTTCCCTACCCAGCCTAAGCCGGCTCTTTCCGCCACTGCCCGATCCGAAAGCGCTCCGGTATCGACCATGGACTCAATCTGTGCATGCGGCTCCAGCTGCCGAATAAAGTCAGCAAGCTTGTCCAGCTTCTCCCTGAGGACATGGTGGTAGTCTGTCCCCCAGGCAGCCCGGCACATAATGCCCCGATACGCCCCTGGCTCGGACTTTGGCGGATTGGTCAGCTTGGACGGATAAGCCAGTGCGATCGAGATTAGGGAGCGAGCGCCTTCCAGAATGAGAGAAGGCTCGGTCCGTTTTTCCAAATCCGGCTCCTCAAAGCCTGATTCATAGCCTTTTTCCCGATGCTCTACAAGGCGCTGCTTCAATGTCAGAAAGGGATCAGCGCTGGCAAACCCGATCTTGTCTATCCCAATTTCCTTGGCAAAACGGATGATCGCTTGCTTCGTGTCTTCCCAGTAGCGGCGGTCGCTCACAGCTTCTTGATCGCTCCCGTCGCCAGTTCATCGCATCGGTTGTTCCATTCATTGTCAGCATGCCCTTTTACCTTGACATACTGGACCGTATGGATCTCCATCAGACGCAGCAATTCCTTCCATAAATCTTGATTTTCGACTGGCTGGTTTTTGCTGTTTTTCCACCCGTTTCGCAGCCATCCCTTGTACCATCCCTGTTGAAAGCAATTCACCAGATAGGCGCTATCGCTATAGAGAGTGACCTTGCAGGGTTCCTTGAGGACAGACAGAGCTTCGATCGCAGCCTTCAGCTCCATCCGGTTGTTGGTCGTCCCCTGCTCGGCACCGGACATCTCTTTTTTATGTTCACCATACATCAGCACGGCTCCCCAGCCTCCCGGGCCGGGATTGCCGGAACATGCTCCGTCGGTATAAATCGTAACTTCACGCATCGTCGGGGAATCCCTCCTGTCTTCTTCTTATTGTATCGAAGGATAGTCGCGATCACAAAATTTTTTTGCTATACTACCCAAAAATACTGATTCGTAAGGAGTGACCTGCTATGAAGGTACGGCTTGCCCCGGAGATAGCCGCGATCCTTCCTTCGTTTGCGCTGGGAGTTATTCATTATACGGATGTTACCGTAAGTCCTTCTCCCAAGATGCTTCAGGGGAGGATCAATCTGTTTGTGGAATCGCTGCGGCTCGAACGAGAACTGCCGCGAATTACTGAAATCGAAGGGGTTCAGCACTGGCGCTTGGCATTTAAACGCCTCGGCATCGATCCCGGCCGTTATCGCCCTTCCTCGGAAGCTCTACTGAGGCGGCTCCTGCAAGGAAACGCTTTCTTCTGGATCAACAGCGCTGTCGACGTAAACAATTTTCTCTCCATCCTGCACGCCCTGCCATATGGAATCTATGATGAAGCCCGGATCCAGGGAGACGTTGTTTGCCGCTTGGGACAGGCCGGGGATGTTTATCAGGGGTTAAACGGCAGGGAAGTACATATGGAAGGCAAATTGGTGCTGGCAGACGAACAAGGGGCATTTGGGAGCCCAATCGTCGATTCGCAGCGGACCCCCGTTTCGGAGCAAAGCAAGCAACTGATGCAGGTTATCTTTTTCCATGAGCAAGCAACAGCGTCCGAACGAGAGGAAATCATCGGAACCACAGCCAGAATGTGTACAGAAATCAACGGCGGGCACGTTTCATCCTCTTACGTTGTCTCCGGCTGATCAGGAAACGCCTCTGCGTACCATATCGTTAAGGAATCTACTCAGGAAAAAGACGGCTCGTCACTCTGACTGGCCGTCTTTTGTCGCTTTTGCTTCTATTTTCTGCCGGAACACCAAATGCTCCAGGACCAGGCTGACCAACACGCCGAGAAGCAAGCCGTTTCCAAACAGAAAGCTGGCTAAGGATGGAAGATGCTGCCAGGCTGTCGCCGGAACAAACATGACGCCGATACCGACGAGGATCGAACTGCCGACCACTGTAATTGCCCGAGTGTCCAGCTGGACGGAGGCAATGTCCTTCAAACCGAAGCCGAGAAGCTGCGTGTACGTAATAAACATGCCCGCATATGCGACAGGCGTAGGCAATGCGGCCAGGAATTGAGATACAGCCGGCAAGAGACCAATCAGCATCATCCCTGCCATCGCCACCAAAAACGGGAGGCGGGCTGCCATTTTGGTAGTCTCAATCACTGCGGCAGCGATGGAGAGCGGAATCATTCCGACAACACCGGAAACGCCCGACAGCATATGGGAAACGCCTGTAAATACCCCGCCCCGGTTATACTGGCTGACTGTCGGCGGCGTTTGAGTCGCTTTGCCCATCACATTCATACTGGTGACCAGATTGGTCAGGAGCACAAAGCCTGTCAACAGACTGGTCAACACCACGCCCCAATCCCATCTTAGTTCACCCCAGAAAAACAGGGTTGGCAGCACGATGATTTGTTCCGTGTGGCGAACCGGTTCCGTCCATCCTAGCACAGCAAATATGATCCAGCCGGCTGACATCCCCAGCAAAACGGCAAAGCTGGCAAATCGCTTTGTTCGCAGAAAAATCAACACCAAGGCAACGATCAATACAGAAACCAGCGCGACTCCCGGATTCACTTCTTTCGCATGCTGATAGCCAATGCCGAGCATCCCCGACACGATGCTGCTGCATAAGGACACAGCCAGCAGCACCATATAGGTGCCTGAAACGAGAGGAGTAAACCAGCGTTGAATTTTTCCGATCCACCCGAGGAGACCAAATAAAAAGAACATGACCCCAGCTAACAGCAGGCCAAGCTGGAACGACTGCCCGATTTCTCGTGGAGCAATTCCAACGCTGGTTCCGATTTGCGCCAATATGATAAATATTCCCCACCATAATCCCGCTGGCCCTTCAATCATCGGATAGCGATGGCCGATCCATGCTTGCAGGAAGGAAGCCAGTCCGACGAAAAACATAGTCTGCTGCATCAGAAGACCGACCTCATCGGAAGACAGTCCGTAAATGTCGCCAATTGCCAACGGCACAGCGACACTGCTGGAGACGGTAACGATCATCCATTGCAGAGCAGACAGGATGGTCGTTCCAAACGGCGGCTTCTCATGTAACCCATATCCCACTTTTCACACCTCTTATCTCGATTCCCTTATGAACCGCATTGTAAAATCCTATTCTTATGACGACATCGGTCCACCAAAAGAAAAGAGAAAGCACGCCATAAGCGTGCATGTATCTATGCCTTCATAAGGATAGCATTCACAGATGGGTGTCAGGGAATCCTTTTCGTAACTTAGTTATTTTAACATAAGAGAACGGAATATGTATCTGTGAATCTGCTCCCGGCCGCACATTTATGAGCTGGTATCCTTTGCCCTTTGCTCTGCTTTACTCTAACAGGGAAGCAGCTGACGCACCTGTGATCACAAATAAATCGAGAATGACATCAGCTGTTTTTGCATTTTCCTTTGGATACGAAAGTTCCATTTTCAGAAACCTCAGGCTGCCGTCCAGGGATAGTTGATGAGCAACACCGGAGATGTTATATCCTGCCGGAGAATCATTGAGGGAATATTTCACAGTTGTAGGGGAGACCAGCTTTCTCTCTTTGAATGCCACTTTGGCAGAGATCGGAAATCCTTGGTCCTCTGCCCACTTCTCCTTGTCCGGAAAGTATGTTCCAACCGAGGTAATGGCACATCCTTGGCATCCGCCGGCGTTGTCGGAGTAGTTGAGTTTCTGGGCTGCGTCCCGCGGATTAATCAGTTCGATATCAATCGAACCATTTGCGCCAACGCCTGCTTTTCCCAGATTCCAATCACGTGGCCCGATAAAAAATACACTTCCCCCGCCCAACAAATCCATCCAATAGGCGCCGAGCTCATCCTTGTATGTTTGTGGAATGGATAGCGGAATCACCGGGTATGGTTTTTTCGGCCCGGCGGTTGGCGGCTGGTCCACATCGACGTAAAATTCAGCCTTAATTACTCGCAGCGGAAGCGTTACGATCGGTCCGCCAGTTTGGCCTTGAAAGGATACTTGTCCCTCCTCAGCCATAAACGAAACAAGTTGTTTTTCAGGTATGCTTTCCTTATTGGATACTGATGAATCATTCTGCGTAGCTGCCGCGGTAATCTGGCGAGGCTTTTCGTCCTGCGATGCTGTTTGTGGTCCTGGGGAACAACCCGCTGCTGCGACAGACAAACTAGCTATGAGCAAGGCCTTGCAGCCAATTGCAATTCTCTTTCCTTTCTCCATTTGCTTACCCCATTCTTTCCCTTTTTGGTATTCATCTTGAAGACGATTCTCCGCCCTGCTTCGTTACTTAAAATGAAGAACGGTTTAAAAACACCTACATCGCAGTATACGGTTACGTTTAATCGTAGGTTTTGCTATTTACCGCCAGCTCTATAACAAACATCTCGTGCATTCGATGCCCACCCATGCCATGGATGAGTTCATCAGACTCTAAGGCCATTTCGTAAGGATGTCTTTCCGGAATGTGAGAGCCGGTACAATAGAAGGTCAAGTAAAAAGGTCTTGGCATATAGCTCCAAGACCTCATGAATGTGAAACTTTACTTTCGAACAGCTTCAAAAGTGAATATCTGATTTTCGTTTGTAGGTTGCTTGCCGTACTCATAATTGGTTGAGCATACAATGTCTGAGAAACCGATGTTTTCTAATACAAGCTTGAATTCGTCAATACCGTACCAGCGCAACGCAAAACGCTGCAACTCGGATTCAATGAACTTTCCTTTGCGCCATTTTTCGTATTTTAGGTAGGAAACCTTATAATTGTGGAGCATATTAACCTCTACTACCTTATCTTCTACGGTAATGACATCTCCTGTGGGCAAAGTAAAGGTCGACGTAGATATCTTTCCTACCTCTAGGCTTTCGGGCAAAATGAGGTCAATGATTACCCGTCCTCCAGGAACCAGATGCTCATAAAAACATTGTAGAGCGTTAATCGAGTCTTTACGATTCTCAATCAAACAAAAAGACCCTGTTGGAATAATGATGGCTTCGTATTTATGAGGCAATGAGAAATTTTGTAATTCTCCTTCGTACAACACCGCCTCCAGGTTTCGCTCCTCACAGCGCTTACGGCAAGATGCCAACATTTCCGGGGAATAATCAATCCCATCAACAAGCAAGCCTGCCTCGAGAAGCGGGATGAGCATGCGACCGGAGCCTACCGCCGCTTCCAAAATTCGCCCTCGGCAGGATTTGAGTCTTTGGAGGTAATATTCGATATCGCCACCAATCGAGTGCCCAACAGGTTTGGTAAGATCATATACTTCCGTACACAAATTACTGTAGTAACTGAACATTCGTTTTCTCCCCCGTTTTGTAAGGCACGGAAGATTTGTAATATACGGTTGACCGATATTATGCCTTCCGCACCTCTAATGTAGCGGTTAGTTGGAAAGAGCTGACTGTCATTATAATTGCCTGCTTTCAATTAAAATTATCCAAATACTACCACAGAAAAAAACAAATTGCAACCTAATTGTTCTCAATTAAATCAGGTTCCGGACAAGTTTCATTATGAAATGGAGGGAAAGCAGCTCCAGTGATTGGAGAGGAAAACTTCAGAAACTTGAGGATCTAACTGTTTTCCAAAAGAAAAAAGCTCTTTGGGCTTTAATCCCAAAGAACTTCATTGGAGTTTTATGGTGCCGGTAGAGGGACTTGAACCCCCACGGTTTCCCTCACGATTTTGAGTCGCGCGCGTCTGCCAATTCCGCCATACCGGCACTGTTCTATGGAGGAGGCACCCGGATTTGAACCGGGGGTAAGGGTTTTGCAGACCCGTGCCTTACCACTTGGCTATGCCTCCATATTGTATGCAATGTTGTTTCAATGGAGCGGACGACGGGTCTCGAACCCGCGACCTTCGCCTTGGCAAGGCGACGCTCTACCAATTGAGCTACGTCCGCAAAATGGCTGGGGCACTAGGATTCGAACCTAGGCATGACGGAGTCAAAGTCCGTTGCCTTACCGCTTGGCTATGCCCCAATATGTGGTTGAAAATGGGGCGATCGATGGGAATCGAACCCACGAATGTCGGAGCCACAATCCGATGCGTTAACCACTTCGCCACGACCGCCACATAGTTTGGCAGGGGCAGTAGGAATCGAACCCACACCAAAGGTTTTGGAGACCTTCGTTCTACCGTTAAACTATGCCCCTATAATATGGTGGCTCGGGACGGAATCGAACCGCCGACACGAGGATTTTCAGTCCTCTGCTCTACCGACTGAGCTACCGAGCCAATTTATTTTTATGCCATGATAACAAAAATGGCGGAGCTGACGGGACTCGAACCCGCGACCTCCGGTGTGACAGACCGGCGTGAACTCCAACTTCACCACAGCTCCATGCATATATAGGATGAATATGTTTGGCTGCACCTCTGCGGGTACCTGCCGATCTACTTGGGCAATGTCTTATAACAAGCTAGTTCAAGTAGAAAATTTGGTTGCGGGAGCAGGATTTGAACCTGCGACCTTCGGGTTATGAGCCCGACGAGCTGCCAGACTGCTCCATCCCGCGACGTTACGATAACAAAGCATATGGTGGAGGCTGACGGGAACGCTTCCACTTGCGACGCTGCGTCGATTACTCTTCACAAGCGAGCAAGATCTGAAGTACCCGAGCAATGCTCCTTTGAACACTTCTCCGAGGGTGAACCGGAACGGTGAGATCCCGTAACCGATACCTACGAACAAAGCATATGGTGGAGGCTGACGGGATCGAACCGCCGACCCTCTGCTTGTAAGGCAGATGCTCTCCCAGCTGAGCTAAGCCTCCGAAAATCCTTCGCAAAGTTCCAGATGAAGCCTTGCGAGGTGCTTGTATGGTGACCCGTAGGGGATTCGAACCCCTGTATGACAGCGTGAAAGGCTGCTGTGTTAAACCGCTTCACCAACGGGCCATATATGGCGGATGGAGTGGGATTTGAACCCACGAGACGAGTTATCCCCGTCTACACGATTTCCAATCGTGCTCCTTCGGCCGCTCGGACATCCATCCATATGGCTCCTCGGGAGGGACTCGAACCCCCGACCGATCGGTTAACAGCCGATTGCTCTACCAACTGAGCTACCGAGGAACAATGATAAAGGCACTAACGCAATATATGCA
>NZ_JAUMSJ010000050.1:0-27773 GCF_037834415.1 Brevibacillus borstelensis
CGTTTTCTCCTTTTTCATCTCTACAGCTGCTGGTTTCCATCAAAAAACCGTTTGGACATGCGCCCAAACGGTTTGAGAGAGTCTTGCTTGAGAAGAGGGCCTTTTTTTATTAGTGAAGGACCCCCCTATCAGCTTGCCTTGATTCTTTAGACAACCTGAAACCTCCCGGATGCTTTCAAAGCTCGGAGAAGCAATCCTGCTCGCCAGAGAAGCCTGTTTCCATTCGGAGCGACTAGCGAAGTCCCACCCAGCGGAGCAGTGATCCCGAGGAAACAGAATCGCAACCTATGAATTCACTCCGTAGCTGCGCACCGTTTTGCGATTCCCTCGGGATCATTGCGGAGCGGACAGTCCCCGCTTCCGTGCAGGACGAAGACCGGAGCGTAGAATGGAAACAGGCTTCTCTCCACCGCAGCCGCTTTCAAGTCATCCCAGTCTGGCTAACATTTTCAGCAAACGAACCGCCATACAAGTCAAAAAGCAAACGCCGGCTAAGAAACAATCAACCCCAAATCCTGCGCTTTCAGCAAAGCCTGCGTACGGGAAGAAACCCCCAGCTTTCCGTAAATGCGATTCAAATATACCTTCACCGTCCCCACGGTTAAATCAAGCTCTGCCGCGATTTGTTGATTCGTTGCCCCCTGTCCCACCAGTCCGAGAATGACGATCTCCCGCTGGGTCAGCGGCTCCGGGAACCCGGGGGCTTGAAGGCTGCCAGCTTGCGGTTTCCCGGTGGCGAACCGATCAAGCAGATTGTTTACATAATCCCAGGAGACCCCCTCCCACTCCTGACGATTCGCTACGATTCTCCGCTGTTTCCCGTAATCCCGCAGCAAGCGGGCCATTCTTTCTCCTTCGTCCAGAAAGCTTCGGATATAGCCGTTTTGCTCCCCGAGAATCAGCGCTTCATGCAGGTGGGCGAAAGCTTGCAGGCGGTGCCCCAGCTTATGATGGACCAGCGCCTGGAGAACCGGGATTTCCACCATGCTCAACAGGCAGCCTTCGCGCTTGCCCAAAGGCTTAAGGGTTTCCAAAATGCGCAGCGCATCGGCAGTGTTCCCTTTTTCCTCCAGCAGGCGAACCAGAGTCAGATACTCCAGCTCTTTATCCAACGTCGGTTTATCCTGTGCGGACAGCTGAAGCAACTGCATGATGCGCTCCGCTCCCGATAGATTTCCTTCCAACAGATCGATCCGCGCCCGAAAAGCGTACAGAGGCTGGAGCCAGTGATATTCCGCCCAGTCTCTCACCGTGGCAATCGCTTCGTCGATCGCTTCCTTCGCCGACTCGAATTCGCCTTTCACAATCCGCAAGCGGGCCAGCGTAATCCGATTGGGGACGAGCAATCCGCCTACCTGCTTTTGAGAAGCGGTCCGTTCCACCTGTTTCAGGAGCGCAGCGCTGTCCTCCTGCTGGTCCCATTCGTAGTACCCTTCGGCGAGAGCCTGGACGACATACAGATTGATCAGGGAATCCTGCCAGCCATGAGACTGGAGAATGTCGACGAATCGCGTTCCCACTTTTTTTGTTTGCGGGGAGAGAAGACCCTTGAGGCCAAATGATGTGCGCCTGATCAGCGGTTCGCTCGTATTGAAATTCAGATTGTAAAAAAGCGGACTTTCCGGCAAGACGTCGTAGATGAGATCGGCATGGGCGAACCATTCCTCAAAGCGCCGCGTGGAGAACACGAGATTGGCTTTGACAAAAAAGATGCCGCTCAGAATTTCCTGCCGCTGCTCTGCTGTGACATCCTTTACGCTCTGTTCCAAATCGGCCAGCAACGGATCGACGCGGTCGAATTGCCCGATGACATTCAAGGTGAAGGCGTAGAGCAGAGACAGGACAGGGGAAAGCGTCCTGACGGGGTCGGGAAACGCTTCGAACCAGCGATACAGGGTGGAAAATTCGCCTCGCCTCAGCACTGTGACGATATGCTTCTCCAGCCACGTGACCGCCAGCGCATAGTCCTTGGCGAGCAAGGCGTGCTCGATCGCCTCGTCCATCATAGCGCGTTCGGCAAAATGCGAGCTTGCCCTCCGGTGAAGATCGCTCCATGTCTGCGGATGCTTGATGAGCAGTTCGCTTTGGAGAAATTCCGAAAACAAATGGTGATACCGATACCAGCTGCGCTCTTCGTTCAGCGGGAGAATAAACAGGCTCATTTTAACAATGCTCTCCAGCATGGCATGGCTGTCAGTCCTTTGCAGCACAGCATTGCAGCTTTGGTAGTCCAGCCGCTGAAGAACAGAGGTTTTCAGCAAAAAGTCGTGAATGTCCTCCGGGAGCCCGGAGATGACCTCGTGCAGCAAGTACTCGGAGATGTTTCGGTCGCACCCCGATAGTCGCTGCAGCAGGCGATCGGAGTTGGAGCTGGTCTTGAGCGATATGGCGAACAGCTGCAGCCCGGCCACCCAGCCTTCGGTAAAACCGAGCAATTTTTCCAGCTCGCTGGGAGAGAGGGACAACTGCGCTGTATCTTTGTAAAAATGATCAGCTTCTTCTGAGTTGAAGAGGAGACTGGGCGCGTCAAGCTCGTTGTATTCGCCGCGAAGTTTCCACTTTGCCGTGGAAAAAGGCAGGGCAGCGCGGCTGGACAGGTACAGATGGATGTTGCCAGGCAGGTATTCAATGAAATACGCGAGACTATCATGGATTTGCCGATTGGCGATCACATGCAAATCGTCCAGAATCAGACTGGCGTCATGCGGCAGCGAGTCAAGCTCGTTGATCATGGCGTCAATCATTGTATAGACAGAGCCGGTCGAAGACGAATCGAGCAAGGGAGTCATGCGCTCGGTCAGTTGCGAGCAACAGACAGTGGAGAGCGAGAAGACCACGTATCGCCAAAATCTGCTGAGGTCATTGTCTTTTTCATCAAGGGATACCCATGCCGCGCGGACATGTTGAGTGAAAAGCCACTGTCCCAAAAGCGTTGTTTTGCCAAAACCGGCGGGAGCGCAGATGGATGTCAGGCGGCATTTTTGACCGGCATGGAGCATCTCCAGCAAGTGTTCTCTGTTCACGGCTTTATCCTTGTAAACAGGCAGGTTGATCTTTGTTTTTAACAGCACATCGGCAGGATTAAGCATGTTCCCTCCATGCAAATGTTTTTCCAAGCGTCAACATGGACGAAAACCCCGAGTATTTCGGTTATTCCCATTATAGCCCATCTTCCCTGGGCAAAAAGAAAAACATTCCGGTCAAAATCCGGTACAGGATGTCCGCA
Source organism: Brevibacillus borstelensis (assembly GCF_037834415.1). GTDB lineage: Bacteria > Bacillota > Bacilli > Brevibacillales > Brevibacillaceae > Brevibacillus > Brevibacillus borstelensis_A. Next base: position 3,227 of record NZ_JAUMSJ010000050.1, read on the forward strand.
AGCAAACCTGATGGGCTCCTGGCAAATTCGCCAGTTCGCCATACAATGGCGGGTTTTCGTTTTGCTGACGTAACACTATGGGCGTCTGTGCCATAGGCTGTTGTATGGTTCAGAAGCTGAGGTGATGATGTGAGACTTCCGTATAACATGCCTGACTTCCTTGGGGCCTTGCTATCCATCGCGATCGGAATCGCCGTCAGCCTGGAGGCCTGCCGCCTGCAAGCGTATTCCCCTTCGACGTATGTCGGGGACCACACGCTGCCTGCTGTCCTGGGGATATTGCTCATTGTGCTTGGGGCGGGATTGCTGTTTCATTCCTTTCGAGACAAAAAAGAAGAGAGGAAGACCGATGCAGAGGGAGGCTTCCAGCGAAAGAGCGTGCTCCCCTGTCTTCTTGTGCTGCTTGGATACGGGCTGGCAATTGACTTGCTGGGCTATGTGCTGGCGACCTTTCTGGCGTCTATTGCCCTGTTCCGCATCATCGGCTCGTACAAGTGGAGCAGCTCCATCGCGATGGCAATTGTCCTGACGGGGTGCTTGTACGCGGTTTTCATCGTTTGGCTGAAGATTGCGTTTCCGACCGGATTCTTCTTTTGAAAGGTTGCTGCTTATGGATACCTTGCATCTTCTGCTTTCCGGCTTTGCGGAGGCCTTGACGCTGGAAAATGTGCTGATGGCTGCCATCGGAGCCCTGGTGGGCACTTTCGTGGGCGTGCTGCCGGGACTGGGGCCTACATCGGCCATCGCCATCCTGCTTCCGGTGACGGCTGTTCTCGAACCTACACAGGGAATCATCATGCTGGCCGGCATCTACTACGGAGCAATGTACGGAGGCTCCACAACAGCGATTTTGCTGAACATTCCCGGAGAGCTTTCGTCTGTGCCGACCTGTCTGGACGGGTACCCCCTGGCGAAGCAGGGGAAAGGCGGACCGGCGCTGGGCATCTCGGCGATCGGTTCGTTTGTGGCCGGAACCATGGGCGTGATCGGGCTCGCCTTTTTCGCTCCCGTACTGGCGGATCAAGCGCTCAAGTTTGGTCCGCCCGAATACCTGGCCTTGATGGTGCTGGCGTTGACATTGATGGTCAGCCTCTCCGGAGGTTCCTTTCTCAAGGCGTTTATGATGGGTGCGTTCGGCTACGCGTTGTCACTGATCGGGCTGGGTCCTTCCACGGGAGTTCCCCGGTTTGACTACGGAAGCGCGAAGCTGGTCGGCGGCCTCGATATGATCAGCATCATCATCGGGCTGTTTGCGATCACGGAAGTATTGAAGGGAATCGAGGAAAAGCGGGTGACGACCGTGATCGGCAAACCGGGGAGCGTTTACCCGTCCAAGGCCGATCTGCGGGAAAGCGCGAAACCGATGGTGCGGGGAGGACTCGTGGGCTTTTTCCTCGGGCTTCTGCCGGGATGCTCAGCCGCCATTACGTCATTTCTCGCCTATGATCTGGAAAAAAAGGTATCGAAACATCCGGAACGGTTTGGCCATGGGGCGATGGAGGGGGTAGCGGCGCCGGAAGCGGCAAACAACGCGACGAGCAGTGCCGGTTTTATTCCCCTGTTCTCGCTGGGGATCCCTTCTTCACCGCCGCTCGCCATTCTGTTGGCGGGGTTGATGATTTACGGTCTCACGCCGGGACCAGTGCTGTTTGAGCAAAACTCCGGCTTCGTCTGGGCCGTGATCGCCTCCATGTTCATCGGAAATGCAATGCTCCTCGTGCTCAATTTGCCCATGGTCTGGCTATGGGTCAAATTGACGAGAGTGCCGTATGGAATTATGGCTCCGATCATTTTGATCTTTTGCACCATCGGGGCTTATTCGGTCAGAAACAGCATGTTTGACGTCTTTGTCGCCTTTCTTTTCGGCGGGCTCGGGTACTTGTTTTCCAAATATAAATGGCCTGTGGTCCCGCTCGTGCTCTGCTTTATCCTCGGACCGCTCCTGGAGGAGTCCCTCATTCAGACGACGGCCATGTCAGAGCAAGGGCTGGCGATTGTCCTTCAGCGCCCGATCTCATCGGTGATCCTGTTTGCGGCGGCAGGTTTGCTCGTCATTTCTCTCTTGCTGAATCGGCGGACGCAAAAAAGGGTGCGGGAAGAGCGGGAGCGGGGAATAGACGTCAGCTAGATACACATGTACGGGAGGAATCTTGTTTGAAAACAGCCCACATTTGGTTTCGCGTCGCTTTTTCCCTCTTGATCGCAGTTGCCACAGCGGCTTGCGGCGCCGGGAAGGCTCAGCAGCCCGCAGCCTCGCCCCCGGCCACTCTCCAGTCCTCAGCCGCCGAACAATCAGCTGGCCAGACGGAAACGGCCTACCCGACGAGACAGGTGGAATACATCGTCCCTTATTCGGCAGGCGGCGGGGTAGACCTGGTGGCCCGCGCCGCTGCCGATTACTTGAGCAGGGAGTGGGGCCAGCCGATCGTCGTGGTCAACAAGCCGGGCGGCGGCGGAACAGTAGGAGCGGAATACGCGTTGAAACAGGCAAAGCCGGACGGCTATACCGTGTTGGCCGTCAATGTTTCCAACACGACGATGCTGACTGCCGGGATGAAGCGCGCCCTGATCACCAGCGAGGACCAAATCTATACCGCTCGTATCGGGAAAGGGACGATGGCCTTTGCGGTGAAGGAAGATGCCCCATGGAACGATTTTCATTCCTTCTCCCAATGGGCGAAGGAACATCCCGATCAATTGACCTGGACATCAGTGGGTCCAGCAGGCTTTTCCGCCTTTGCCGCAGCCCAATGGCTTGATACAATCAAGGCGGACTTTTCCAAGACGCGCATGATCGTGACAAAAGGGGCGTCCGACTCTGTACCAAAGGTAGCGGGCGGCCACGCTGTCGTGGCTATCCATACGATCGGAGAAATCAATCCCATGCTGCAAGCGAAGAAAGTGAAGATTCTCGCCGTCGGCGGTACGGAGAGAAGTCCATTTCTACCCGATGTTCCCACCGCAAAGGAGCAAGGCATCGACGGCTTAAATGTTTTCTGGTGGACGGGTGTGTCCTTCCCTAAAGGAACTCCGGAAGCAGTCATCAAGAAGTGGGAGACTGCTGTCGCCAAGATGACCAGCGACGCCGATTTCGTGAAGAAGCTGCACGACCTGCAGGTGGAGCCAGCCTACGCGGATTCGGCCCGGTTTACCGCTGATGTCGAGAAGGAGACGCGGTATTACACTGATCTGGCAACAAAGAGCAATATCAGAAAATGAATCAACGCTGCTGGCGACAGCAGCTTGATCCGTTTCAATGCATAGGCTGTGCGTTGTTTTCGGGAAAAACGGCAAAGCAGTCTAACAGACTCCTCTTCACCGCAGCCGCTTTCTTGTTAGTGGATGGACAGGCTTCTGGTGGAGGAGATGAAAAAGGAGAAAACGGCTCCAGGTTCGGTGGGACACTGCATGGGGGCTGGACTGTCCGGCTGCATTCCAAAAGCAGCCTGCTCGAGGAAGCGTCTCAGAGTTGGACGCTAAAGGCGTGTTTTGCTTTTGGAATGCAGCCTGGGAAGTGTCCCAAAGACCTTCGTCGTTTTCTCCTTTTTCATCTCTACAGCTGTTGGTGTTCCCCCCCCCCAAAAAAACGTTTGGAATAGCCCGAACGGTTGAGTGAGCCTTGCTTAGCGGAGAGGGCTTGGCTTACGTTTCATAGCGAAAGAATCCCTTCTCAGCTTCCTGTGATAAGGTTTGCCGTGAGCCTAAGACACCCTGAGTTATCCGCATGTTTTTAAAAGCTCGCAGAAGCAGTCCTGCTCGCCAGAGAAGCCTGTTTCCATTCGGAGCGACTAGCGAAGTCCAGCCCAGCTCCGCAGTGAGCCCGAGGGAACAGAATCGCAACCTATGAATTCACTCCGTAGCTGCGCGCCGTTTTGCGATTCCCTCGGGGTCGCTGCGGAGCGGGCAGTCTCGGCTCCCGTGCAGGACGAAGACCGGAGCGTAGAATGGAAACAGGCTTCTCCCCACCGCAGCCGCTTCCTTGTTAGTGGATGGACAGGCTTTGGTGGAGGAGATGAAAAAGGAGAAAACGGCTCCAGGTTCGGTGGGACACTGCATGGGGGCTGGACTGTCCGGCTGCATTCCAAAAGCAAAACCGCGTCCAAAAGCAGCTGGCTCGGAGAAGCGTTTCAGAGTTGGACGCTAAAAGCGTGTTTTGCTTTTTCCATTCCGCCTGGGAGGTGTCCCAAAGACCTTCGCCGTTTTCTCCTTTTTCATCTCTACAGCTGTTGGTGTTCCCCCCAAAAAAAACGTTTGGGCTATGCCCGAACAGTTGAGAGAGCCTTGCTAGCAAAGAAGGCTTACGTTTCATAGCGAAAGAATCCCTTCTCAGCTTCCTGGGATAAGGTTTGCCGTGAACCTTAGACAACCTGAGTTATCCCGCACGCTTTTTAAAGCTCGATGATTCATCTCCGGTTCGCCAGAGAAGTCTGTTTCCAGTCGGAGCGACTAGCGAAGTCCAGCCCAGCGGACAGTCTCGGCTCCCGTGCAGGACGAAGACCGGAGCGTAGAATGGAAACAGGCTTCTCCCCACCGCAGCCGCTTCCTTGTCAGTGGATGGACAGGCTTTGGTGGAGGAGATGAAAAAGGAGAAAACGGCTCCAGGTTCGGTGGGCCACTGCGAGGGGGCTGGACTGTCCGGCTGCATTCCAAAAGCAAAACCGCGTCCAAAAGCAGCTGGCTCGGAGAAGCGTTTCAGAGTTGGACGCTAAAAGCGTGTTTTGCTTTTTCCATTCCGCCTGGGAGGTGTCCCAAAGACCTTCGCCGTTTTCTCCTTTTTCATCTCTACAGCTGCTGGTTTCCATCAAACGAAAAAACCGTTCGGACATAGCCCGAGCGGTTAAGAGAGTTCTTGCTAGCGAAGAGGGCTAACGTTTCATAGCGAAAGAATCCCTTCTCAGCTTCCTGCGATAAGGTTTGCCGTGAACCTTAGACAACCTGATTATCCCGCACGCTTTTTAAAGCTCGATGATTCATCTCCGGTTCGCCGGAGAAGCCTGTTTCCATTCGGAGCGACTAGCGAAGTCCAGCCCAGCTCCGCAGCGACCCCGAGGGAACAGAATCGCAACCTATGAATTCCCTTCGGAGCTGCGCGCCGTTTTGCGATTCCCTCGGGGTCGCTGCGGAGCGGACAGTCTGCGCTCCCGTGCAGGACGAAGACCGGAGCGTAGAATGGAAACAGGCTTCTCCCCACCGCAGCCGCTTCCTTGTTAGTGGATGGACAGGCGTCTCTTCCCCGCAGCCGCTGAAAAAGGCAGGGCGCTCCAGGGCACTCAACCGAGAGTGTCCTTTTGCGTTCCACCTGTTTTCCGTAAACCTCCACAGTTTTTCCCCCACTTTTCCACAGTTCTCAAAAACAAATCAAAATTTCCCCGACTACACTAAAGCTGTGCCTAGGTACAAGACAAGAAATCGAGAAGGGTGGATGACTATGTTTAACAAAGCAAAAGTGGGAATCGCACTGGGAGCGCTGGCTGCCGTACTGAGTGCAGGAACGATGAACGGTGTATACGCTGCAACCAACGATCAGGCAACGTCTGTGGAAGCTGTCAAAAAAGCTGATCAACATAAAGGAAACATGGTATGGATCAAAAGCTTCAAGGGAGGCGAAGGAAAAGGCTTTTTCAAGGTAAAAGGGCTGGATCAGAACGAAGACCTGTTGAAGCTTCTGGACCTTTCCGCTGACGAATTGAAAGCAGAGCTGAAGGCCGGCAAATCTCTCGCAGACGTTGCCAAAGAACAAGGCGTGTCCGTAGAGAATGTCGTCAAACTGATCGCGGAGCAGGAGGAAGCGCAGCTGGCTGAGGCTGTGAAGGTAGGCAAGCTGACTCAGCAGCAGGCGGATAAGATGAAGGAAAACGCCGCTGAGCGCATTCAAAAAATGGTGGAAAGCACGCATCAGGACAAAGGCTTTGGGCCCCGCGGCTTCGTCTTCTTCAAAAGCGAAGAGCTGCTGAAGCTGCTTGATCTCTCTCAAGAAGAGCTGGAAACAGAGCTGAAGGCCGGCAAATCTCTCGCAGATGTAGCCAAAGCCCAGGGCGTATCCGTAGAGGATGTCGTCAGCCTGATCGTCAAACAGCAGGAGGAGCAGCTGGCTGCGGCCGTGAAGGCAGGCAAGCTGACTCAGCAGCAGGCGGACAAAATGAGTGAAAACGCGGCTGAGCGCGTACAAAAAATGGTGGAAAGCACGCATCAGGACAAAGGCTTCGGCCCGCGCGTCTTCGGTTTCTTCAAAAGCGAAGAGCTGCTGAAGCTGCTCGATCTCACTGCCGAGGAGCTTCAGACAGAGCTGAAAGCAGGCAAATCGCTGGCGGAAATCGCCGAAGCGCAGGGAGTGGATACGGATGAAGTGGCCGCTCTTTTGACAAAACAGCGCGCTAACCAGCTGTCCGAGGCAGTCAAGGCGGGTAAAATCACCCAGGAGCAGGCAGACAAGCTTCAGGCTGATCTGGAACAATCCATCCAAAAACAGCTTGATCACAAACGGGGCGACGAGCCGAAGAAAGTCGTTGTAGAAGACTAAGCGTTCTTCTCTCTATACAACATGAGCAGTTTCGGGCAGGTGAATCGATCACCTGCCTTTTTCAAATCTTTTTCAAAAAAAGACGTGCTTTCATTAGACCCAAAGATCGAATTGGAAGAGACAGGGATTTTTCGGGCAGGCTGAAAAAGCTCTCCAACATCTTCCGGCCTTCGTGGAAGCTGAAAACAGCGGGCATTGAAAAATAGAATAGTATAATGAATAGATAACGTGGAGAGGGGTGGCATTCTTCGGGTGCCACCTTTCTGAAGCATCAGGAGGTGTGACGATGCGGATTCTGGCAGTAGAAGATGAACGCGCGTTGCTGGAAGCGGTGTGCGGCGTTCTGCAAGAGGAGGGCTATCAGGTGGACACGGCCGAGCGGGGAGACGAAGGGCTGCTGCTTGCCGAGCGCGGCATCTACGACTTGCTCATTTTGGACATCATGATGCCCGGACTGGATGGCGTATCGCTCGTGAAAAGGCTGCGGGCAAAGGGACAGCTGACGCCGGTTCTGCTTCTCACAGCAAAAGACAGCGTAGAGTCGCGGGTCGAAGGCCTGGACGCGGGGGCCGATGACTACCTGGTCAAGCCTTTTGCCGTGGAGGAATTGCTGGCGCGTACGCGAGCGCTGCTGAGAAGGAACGGAAAGTATACGGCCGACGGGGAAGTAACCTACGGTCCGATTTCGCTGAAGACAAATGAACATGACGGCTACGTGGGCGAGCATCCGTTGAAGCTGACCGGAAAGGAGTACGATTTGCTGCAGTACTTTCTCCACAACCGGGAGCAAATTTTGACCCGCGATCAAATATTCGACAGAATTTGGGGGATCGATTCGGAGGCAAACTACGGAATCGTCGACCTGTACGTGCACTATTTGCGCAAGAAGCTGGCTGAACACAGGTGCGACAACTACATCCGGACGATCCGCAATGTCGGCTACATTTTGAAGGGACAAAAGGAGAATGTTTAAAAAGACTAGGATTCGCCTGGTTATTTTGAATACGATTGTGTTTGTGCTGCTCTTGAACGCACTCGGAAGCGCACTCTACTTCTCCATCCAGTACCGCCTGTTTTCGCAGGTGGACAGAGAGCTGGTCCGATCAGGTAAATGGTTCGCGCAGGCGCCTCCTCCGTTCCTGAAGCCGGAGCGCAAACGGCTGGCCGATGTCGACAGGCGCATCGTCTTTTTGCTGTGGGACGACCGTGGGGGGCTGATCAGCAAGGATTACGGCGAATCGCTGGAAAACGATGAGCTGAACCTGTTTCGCCCCGCTGACCGGCGCAAGGAGATCGAAAATGTAACGGTCGGCGGGCAGATGTACCGGGTTTATACGATGTCTTCGGACAAGCGCGTCATCGACCGCGGCTTCATCCGAAGCGTCAGCCACATCCAGCTGATCTACAACCTGGAGCCGGAGATGAAGATGCTGGATACGCTCCTCTACGTGCTCGGGATTGGCGGACTTGCCGGCATCCTGATCGCGCTGTTTGCGGGTCTGTTTTTGGCCAAGCGGGCGCTTGTCCCGATCCAGCTGTCCTGGGAAAAGCAGCAGCAGTTTATTGCGGACGCCTCGCATGAGCTGCGGACGCCGCTTTCCGTGATCCTGGTTAATCTGGAGAGGCTGTTTCGCTCTCCGGAGCGGACGATTGAGGAGGAGAGCGAGCACATTATGGTCAGCATCCAGGAGACCAAACGCCTGAACAAGCTAGTCGGCGATCTCCTGACCCTGGCCCGTTCCGACTCTAATGAGCTGCAAATCCTAAAGCAGAAGGTAGCCATGGACGAGCTGGTCAAAAATAGCGTCCACACGTTCCGGCAGCTGGCTGTTGTCCGCGGCATCGAGATCGAGACGGACATTCAGCATCCGCTGGAGCTGAGCGGGGACCAAGAGCGGATTCAGCAGCTGCTCGTCATTTTGCTCGACAACGCGCTCAAATACTCCAACGAGCAAGGAAGGATTACAGTGAGCTGCAAACGGGAGGGGCAGGGCATAAGCCTTATCGTGAAAGACAACGGGATCGGGATCGCCAAGGAAGACATTCCGTACGTCTTCGACCGCTTTTTCCGCGCGGACAAGATGCGCTCCCGCCAAACGGACGGAACGGGACTGGGACTGTCCATCGCCAAGTGGATCGTCGACGCCCACGGCGGGAGAATCCGCGCAGAGAGCGAGGAAGGCAAAGGGACCGCCTTTACCGTCTGGCTGCCGGCCAGACACAGCTGACGAGAATGGCTATTGGCTGTCAACCTGGTGCGCCGGCCTTCGCATCATTTCCCGACGTTCAAACCCGTACTGCTCATAAAGACTGTGGGCGTCCCGGGTACCCAGCAACATATTGGTGTGCCGGACGGCGGGGTGATCGACCAGCACCTCCATCAGCCATTTGCCCAGACCTTTGCCGCGGTGCTCCGGGTGAATGATGACATCGCAGACCCAGGTAAAGGTGGCCCCGTCTGTCACTGCCCGCAAAAAGCCGACCTGACGTCCTTCCAGATAAACACCCAGGCACAGGGAAGCCGGGGATTCGATGCTTCGAGCAACGGTTTCGCGGCTTCTTTCATTCGCCCAATAGCTGGTCTTCAGCAGGGCAAAAACAGTGTCGATCTCGATGAAAGCTTTCTGATCGCAAATTGCATAGGGGAAGCTGTCGCGCGTCCATTCCATTTTGTATCTCTCCTGCCGGTGTGGATTGGTTCGTTTCCATACTATAATAGATATACAATAGACGGAAAACGGGGAGTTTTCTCATCTGTGCCCATACAGACCAGGGGGGAAGAGAATGTCGACGAGGTATGAACAGGTGGTTGCAGCCATCAAACGCCAATTACAGACGGGCCAAATCAAGCCAGGCGGCAAGCTCCCTTCGATCAGGGAGACGGCTGTATGCTACGCCTGCGGAAAAAATACGGCGATTCGGGCCATGCAGGAGCTGGAGTGCCATTTCCGCAGCAACAACCTCAAGTTTTTTTATACGGTACCGCGTTATCACAATCCGCTTGGGACTAGTCTGTCGCAAGAGCAGAAGAGAAAGATCGCCCGGCTCGCAGAAAAGTATGACGTCTATGTCGTCGAGGACGACTATTTGGCGGACATGGAGATAAAGCGAAAGGAAGACCCGCTGTATAGCTTCGACTCCTCCGGGCATACCGTCTACCTCAAGAGCTTTTCCAAAATCATGCTGCCGGGACTTCGCCTGGCGACAGCAGTCCTGCCCGAAGCTCTGCTGGAGACGTTTCGGCTGTTTAAAGCCTCCTGCGATTCCAGCACGGCAACGATGTCGCAGGCCGCTTTGGAAATCTATCTGAGCTGCGGCATGTACGACCGCCACGCGGCCCATGTCCGCCACATCTACCACGAGCGGATGAGGGCTTTGCGCCAGGCATGCGAACGCTACTTGCCGGAAAGCTGCGGCTACAGCGTCTCGGAGAGCGGCATTTTCCTGCATGTGACGTTTCCTGCGGACTTTCCGCTGGACGATCTCGTACATTCGTTAAAGCAGCAGAAAATACTGGTTACCCCCTCCGAGAGGTGTTTCCTACGGACTTTCCCCCGGGTGAATGGGATACGGCTCAGCATTATCCGAACGGATGAAACACAGATTGTCAGGGGTATCCGCCTGATCGCCGAGGGTGTACATGCGCTTTTGCAAAAGCAGGCCCTGCGGCAAGAAAGGGTTATCGACTGGATATGAGAGAGGATAGATAGAGGCACTGCTCAGTCATGCGACAGCTTGTTTCCATAAGGAACAAGCTTTTTATTTGTGTATAAATAATTTGTATACAAACTTTTTGTGTACAAATCGTATGGGCGTATGTTATTCTTTTCAAAAAGTTTCGGGAATGAACGGGAGGTTATCATGGAGCGAATCGAAGACTGCTTTGGCTTTTTGTTGGGAAAGGCGTACCAGAAGGTTTTCCAGCTGGAAAAAGCGCGCTTGAGCGCCTACGGGGTCACGCCGGTGCAGTTTGTTTTGCTGCACGTGCTTTGGGAGAAGGATGGACAGAAAGGCGTGGAATTGGGCAGCCGGCTTCGCCTGGATGGAGCGACGATTACAGGCCTTTTGGATCGGCTGGAGCAGATGGGCTTGATCGAGCGCAGGCCGTCTTTGAACGACCGCCGGACGAATCTGATTTACCTGACGCCTCGTGGACGTGAATTGGAAAAGCCGCTGAACGAGATCAGCGACGAGGTAAACCGAGAGGCGATGTCCATTTTTCGGGAAGAAGAGATTGCCGTGTTGAAAAGCATGCTGACCAGGCTCGGATTGGAGCAAGAAGCGTAGGCCGCCGCTTGGCATGGCATGTTCGCCGAGCGGACTGGCCTGCCGGCCTGACGGAAAGGCAATGGGCTGCTCCAAGGTCGATCGCCTGAATGACAAGGAGTCATATTTACAAGTGGGGAGAAGCGGATGAAGAGACAGATTCACTATGCTTGGATTGTATTGTTTGTCACGTTTTTGGCTTTGCTGGCTGTCCAGGGCGTTCGCCTTTCCTTCGGCGCCTTTATCGAGCCGTGGGAAACCGAATTCTCGATCGACAGGGGCACGATTTCGCTCATTTCTACGTTGAGCTTCATCGTTTACGGCATGTCCCAGCCGGTGGTGGGCAAGCTGGTCGACCGCTTTGGCGCGCGGATGATTTTGTCAGCCAGTGCGCTGCTGGTCGGGATAAGCATCGCCCTGACGTACTTTGTCACCGCGCCCTGGCAGCTGTTTTTTCTGTACGGCGTAGTCGCTTCGCTTGGAGTAGGCGGAGCGTCGAATGTGGCAGCCGCCGTTGTTGTGACAAACTGGTTCCAGGAACGGCGGGGGCTTGCTTTCGGGTTGATGGAAGCCGGCTTCAGCGTCGGGCAAATGATCGTGGTCCCAGCCTCGCTATTTTTGATTCACTGGTACGACTGGCAGATGGCTGTTGCGGTTTTGGGAGCCTTTCTGATTCTCATTGTCTTTCCGGTCCTGCTGCTTTTGCTCCGGAATCAACCTTCCGAAAAAGGAACCGAGCCGATCGGGGGCTCCAAAGCGGAAGGGACGGAAAACGAGACGGACGAGACCCCTGGCGGCCATTTGACGGAAAGCGTGTTTCGCACGCGGAAATTCTGGTTTCTGATCCTGCCGTTTTTTATCTGCGGCTTTACGACGACGGGTTTGATGGATACCCACCTGATTCCGTTCGCCCAGCTGTGCGGCTTTTCCGCGGTCGTAACCGGCTCGGCCGTCAGCCTCCTCGCGGCCTTCAACACCCTGGGAACGCTGTTGTCGGGGGTGGTCGCGGACCGCTGGAGCAATAAAAAATTGCTGGCGTTCCTGTATGCGGCGAGAGCGGCAACCATCGTTTTGCTGCTCGTGTTCGTCAGCGATCCCGAGCTTCTGATGGTATTTGTCGCGCATCCGTCTCTCTTGTTTTTGTTTTCCATATCCTTTGGCCTTGTCGACTTTGCGACGGTCGCTCCTACGCAAATGCTGGCGACGCAGTACTTCAGCAAGCAGTCGCTCGGTTTCATTGTCGGTTGGCTGTTTCTTAGCCACCAGATGGGCTCTGCGCTGGGCGCTTATTTGCCAGGACTTCTGTTTAGCCAGACGGAAACCTATCATATATCATTCTACATTGCAGTTGTTTTGCTCGGCGGAGCTGCGGTGTTGAATCTGTTGCTGCCGGAGCCGGGTAAGATGAGAATGAGCGCTTCGCAAGCGAAAAAGGTATCATGATTGAATCAGCAGAAAAGGGACTGAAGGCGATTTTTTCCCGGCCCAGCAAAAGGACGCAATCTGTTGCGGAGCGTATACAAAAGCCTCGGGATTTTTCCCAGGCTTTTTTTTGATAAGTGAGAAAGGATTCTCAAAGTTCGGCGTCAATACACAGTGAACAGACATAAATGGTCATGACCGTTCCTTGCACCGGGGACTTTGACGTGGACCGCTACGGAACACGTTACGGTGTGTTCAAAAAAGGCGAAGCTGCGCAGCGCACCTTTTTGGATGGGAGGACAATGCATGCAAGACGATCAAGCGGTCATTGAGCAGGTTCTGCAAGGTGACAAGGAAGCCTATGCTCAACTGATCGACAAATATAAGGGAAAGGTGCTTTCTCTCGTGAGACGGATGCTGGGGCATTCCGAAGCAGAGGATATCGCTCAAGAGATTTTTATGAGAGCCTATACCTGTTTACCGGATTACAGGGGGGAATGCAAATTTTCCACTTGGCTGTTTCGGATTGCTTCCAATCGCTGCATCGACGAGCTGCGAAAGCGCAAGCGGGCCCCGGTCAACGCTTCGCTGGAGACAGAGCTGGCGTGTTTTCTTACGCCGGAAGCGGCCTATTTGGAGAAGGAGCAGCATGCTTTGTTTTTTCGGCAGCTGATGGCGCTTGATAAGGACTACCGGTCCGTTTTGCTGTTGCGATACTCCCAGTCGTTAAGCTATCTGGAGATTGCGGAACGATTGTCAATCACGGTAGAAGCAGTGCAAATGCGACTGTATCGGGCACGAAAAAAGCTGAAAATCAGCCTGAGCCAGCCGCAGCCATCCGTCAAGGAAGGGAGGGACCTGTTTTGAAGTGTATGAAATCGAAGCAGCTGGAGTCTTATCTGGATGACCAGTTGAAGCCCCATGAGAGTCGTCAGCTGGAGCAGCATCTAAGCGAGTGTCTTTTATGCAGGCAGCAGTGGGAATCGTACATGGAAGAACTGGACGATTTCGATCATTGGCCGGAAGAAGTGTCCACTACCGATCCTTTTACAAGCGACATCATGAAGCAGTTAGCGCCTCTTCAACCGAAGCGGGACGCGTCGCTTCGGCCGAGGACCGGAATGCGAAATCAAGCGTCCTTTCCCATGAAGAAAAAACATACCAATTGGAAAAAAAGGAGTCTGGATATTATGAAAAAGAGCATGATCGCGGTAGCGGGGCTGACTGTCGTTATTTCACTCGGTACTTTTGTCTCCCCTACGTTTGCTGAATATGTGCAAAGCCTGTTTAAATCCGAGGATAGCGACAAAGGGATGAGCCATGCCGTTGATCAAGGCTTTGTCCAAAAGCCGGATCAGAAGTCGACCGATCAGGGAATCGCATTTGCGGCAAAAGAGGTACTGGCGGATACGATGCGGATTGCCGTCATTATCGAGGCGGTCGACCAAGCAGGAAAACAGCTTGATTTAAATACGGGTCCGCACGTAAGCAATCTCGGTTTCCGCCTGGTCGACAAGGCAGGGAAAGACATTTTCCCAGATGGTGTAGATAATTTCCACATGGAGAAGAATGGGGATTATATGATGCTCGTATATGACCTGAATCAACTGGCAGAGAAGGGAATCACACTCCCTGACGACGTGGTAATTGTTTTGGAACACAAAGAGCTGAATGGAAAGAAAGGGAAGTGGCATCTGGAAATTCCGGTCGACATGGCGAAAGCGAAGGCAGCAAGCGTAACGGCAGACATCAACAAAACATATACGTCGCCGGAAGGAGTGCAGATCAGCCTCAAGAAGATGGAATTCGCGCCAAGCGCAAGCCGTCTGACGCTGGATACCAGCCTGACGGAGGAGGCGCGTAAGCGGATTGAGAAAACGGTCAAAGAGATTGGCTTGGAAAAGAAAGACGGAAAGAGCTCTTTTGCCGAATTTATCGGATACGAGCTTGGCCAGGCCGGAACGGCCTACCAATTGATAAACGAGAAGCAGGAAGTAGTCGCAGCCTGGGATGAGCTTCTTGGCTACAAGGACCTGAGTATCGATAAAAAAATGATCAATGCCCATATATTTGAGCCGCTCAATAACAGCGAAAAGCTCACCTTTAAACTGTACGCCATTTACCTAAACGAGTTTGCCGATTTCAAAGCAGAGCTGGATGCAGCATCGCTTGCGACCAAACCGTTTACGGCAAAGGATCTGCTGGGCGGAACCTTTACGTTCCAAGAACTGGAAAAGGAAAAAGAAGCCGATGGAAGCTACACCTATCGCATCAAGGTGGATGCCAAGCTCGCCAAAGGAATCGTCGCCGCAGAATACTGGTCCGTTGTCGGTCAAGACGGAAAGCGTACAGAGATTACCTTTGAAAAGGATCGCGCAGTTTGGGGAGAGGACGGCCGAGTAACGGTCAGCGGCGTATTAAAAATTCGCAAAGTGACTGGCGATCCGCAAAAAATCACAGTTTCCTACGGAATCATGCAAAAGCAGATCCGTAATGTACAATTTGAGGTACCGATCAAGCAGTAAGGCAAGAATCAGGAATATGCAGACATAAGCTGGCTCCGCCCGTAATTAGGGCGGAACCGGCTTCCTTTTTTTGCTCTATGTCCGGGCTGCTTCAGGAAAGCATGCCAACTACTCTCGAAACCACAGCACCCCCCGCCATCTGCAAGGTATATGAAGAGCCAGACTGCCGGTTGTAACATTTCAGCGATTATGACGTCCTTTAATAAAAGGAGGGAAACGGAAATGGGGAAGATATTGGCTGTTCTGATGGTGAGCATTGTCGTTCTTGGCGGGTATTCCTATTCACAATTCAGTGAAGCCTTGACAGATCAGACAGGGAGCAGTTCAACAAGTAAAACCGCCGGTGCCGATGAAAGCCAAGCGGCGAGTGGGAGCGCAATAGCGGTTGCGGAGAAAGTCCCCGCAGACAATAACGAAATTTATTGGAGCCGGCAGGAAATTCGCAACTTGCCGAGATTGAATACGTTTATGGATCATGTCAGTCAAAAAATAAAAGATGAAGTAAAGGTTCTGACCGAAGACAAAGAAGGAGCCGCGATTGAAACTAAGCTAACCTTTAATGGAGAAACCATCCTTGTCACTGTAAACGGCGCACAGAAAACGTATGATCGAATCTTTAAGGAAGAACAGTTTAGCAAGCTTTACAATGGAACCTTCGTCAATTACATGGTCAGCCGGGAAGAGGGAAAGGAGAAGCTGCTGATCCTGCAAATTCACCCCGACCTTCAGGCTAAACAAACGTCCGGTTGAGGATGATGCGCAAGTCTGCGGGGAGGTTCAGGTCAACAGAAAAGCCGGCTCAGCCTTGATAAAGGGCGGAGCCGGCTTTCTATTTCTAAGCGATATGCTAATCGACAAGGTCGCCTTATTTGCTTGCACACGGCACTCGCTCTAGTCTTTAAACAACAGCGAAGCGCCGGCGATTCCCGGATGGGTCATCTCGTACGGATCGAGGATCAGATCGAGCTCTTCCTCGGTCAGGACATTGTGCTCAAGGCACAGCTCCCGCACCGATTTTCCGGTCAAAATCGCCTCGCGGGCAATGCGTGCCGCTACTTCGTACCCGAGGTGAGGGTTGACGGCGGTAATAACGCCAACGCTCTTCTCGACGTAAGCCTTCATTACTTCTTCATTGGCGCGGATACCGTTGAGGCAGTTTTCCTTGAACACGCGGAAGACGTTGTTCATGATGCTGATCGATTGCAGCAGGTTAAAGACGAGCACCGGCTCCATGACGTTCAGCTCGAGCTGTCCCGCTTCGGAAGCGAGGCAGATGGTGTGGTCGTTGCCGATCACCTGGAACGCCACCTGATTGACCACCTCGGCCATGACCGGATTGACTTTCCCCGGCATGATGGAGGAGCCTGGCTGACGGGCTGGCAGGGAGATTTCCCCGAGTCCGGCGCGCGGTCCGGAAGCCATCAGGCGCAGGTCGTTGGCGATTTTGGACATGTTGATCATGCACACCTTGAGAGCCGCGGACACTTCTGTGTAGGCATCCGTGTTTTGCGTGGCGTCGACCAGATCGGATGCGCCTTTGATCGGCAGGCTGGTGATCGCAGCCAGATGCTTGACGACGCTCTCGATGTAGCGCGGCTCCGCGTTCAAGCCAGTTCCTACGGCAGTCGCGCCCATGTTTACTTCGTACAGATGCTGGCGGGAGCCGGAGATCCGCAGGATGTCCCGGGAAAGCACTTTGCGGTACGCTTCGAATTCCTGGCCCAGACGGATCGGAACGGCATCCTGCAGATGCGTTCTGCCCATTTTGATAACGCTGTCAAACTCTTTCGCTTTTTGGGAGAACGACTCTTGCAGGCTGTCCATCGTGGCGAGCAGCTGGTCCAGCATCATCAGCACGGCGATGTGGATCGCTGTCGGGAAAGCGTCATTCGTTGACTGGGACATGTTCACGTGCGTATTCGGGCTGACCTGGAAGTAGTCGCCTTTCTCAAAGCCGAGAATTTCCAATGCACGGTTGGCAATGACTTCGTTGGCATTCATATTGATCGAGGTTCCGGCGCCGCCCTGAATCGGATCGACGATAAACTGATCATGCAGGCTGCCATCGATAATCTCTTGTGCCGCCTGAACGATCGCTTCCCCGATGCGGCGGTTGAGCTGGCCTGTTTCCATATTGGCGAGTGCTGCCGCTTTTTTCACCATCGCCATCGCCTTGATCAGCGATTCGTGAATTCGGTATCCGGTAATCGGGAAGTTTTCCAGGGCCCGAAGCGTTTGCACGCCGTAGTAGGCGTGTTTGGGCACTTCCTTTTCACCGAGGAAGTCTTTCTCTACCCGCTTGGTTACTGCCGCATCCATGTGTATACAACTCCTACAGGATATTTTTGACGTTAAACAACGTTGTTTACTTTCATCAAAATCGTAACATAGTTTCAAAAAAAGAAGTAGCTTTAAATCAATTAAACGAATGAATTGAAATGATTGTAGAACCCGATCAGTGTTGATAAGATGGGAGATAAACTTTGTGAACAAGGGAGGCGGACCCCATGCATCGGGATGAGCTGCTGCAAGAGATCACGTATATTGACGGAATCACGATCATCGATACGTCGGGAACGATCCTCTTTTCGGTGAAATTCAACCCCCGTTTTGTATCCGGGAACGAGAAGACGGATGAAATCGTCGGGGAAAATCTGTTTACTTCCTTTCCTATGCTAAGCGAGCAAACAAGTACACTCTATCATGCGCTGAAAACGGGCCGTCCCACTTTTCGCAAGCGCCAGGAAATCATTGATTTTACCGGCAAAAAAATCGAGACGACCAATGTCACGCTGCCGATCAAGACAAACGGACGGGTGATCGGGGCGATTGAGCTGTCCAAGGATATAAGCAAGCGCGGGCAGCCAATAGACGAGCTGATCGAGCTGGACGCCAGCCTGTTCATACCAAGCAAAACGGTACAAACAAATATCCAGCCGGAAGGGGCCAGATACACGCTGGACGACATCGTCACGGGCAACGAGCAGATGCTGGAGCTGAAGCGGCAAGCGCAGAAAATGGCCCGCGGACGCTCGCCGCTCTGTCTGTTCGGAGAGACGGGAACGGGGAAGGAGCTGTTTGCTCAGGCGCTGCACCATGCAAGCGACCGCTCGCACAAGCCCTTTATCGCCCAGAACTGCGCGGCCATTCCCGAAAGCCTGATGGAGAGCATTCTGTTCGGGACGAAGAAAGGCAGCTTTACCGGGGCGGAGGACAATCCGGGGCTGTTCGAGCTGGCCGATGGCGGCACGATTTTTCTCGACGAATTCAACTCGATGCCCCATTCCCTGCAGGCAAAATTGCTGCGTGTGCTGGAGGACGGTCTCATCCGAAGGCTGGGGGACAAGCATGTCCGCAAGGTGGACGTGCGGGTGATCGCCGCCACCAACAAGCATCCGCGTCAGTGCGTCAGGGAAGGACAGCTTCGCCCGGACCTGTACTACCGGCTTTGCGTGATGGCGCTGCATCTGCCCCCGCTTCGCCAGCGGCCTGAGGATATCGAGCTGCTGCTGCCTTATTTCATCAACAAGTACAACCATCTCATGGGCAAAAGCGTCCGGCATATCGCCAAAGGCGTGTATGAGTATTTGCAAATGCACGATTGGCCGGGGAATATCCGGGAATTCGAATACGTCGTCGAATTTGCCCTGCAGCTCAAGGAGGACGGAGACGAAACGCTGCACCGCCGCGATTTGGAGACAATCATGAACCATCTAAGGGACGAGCAGGCACCCGTTTCGGAAGGAAAAGCGAGGGGGGCAGCAGCAGGGGAGCAAGAAGGAGAAGAGGAAGGGCAGGGAGAAAGGGAGGAGCTCGTTCCGCTCAAGGAAGCGGTCGCCTGTCTGGAAAAACGGCTGATCCGACGAGCGCTGGCGAAGACAGGGGGAAATGTCTCGAAAGCGGCTCTTTTGCTGAACATTCCCCGGCAGTCGCTGCAAAATAAAATTCGCGACTATGGATTAAAATAACAGCAAAAACGAGGCTGGAACCTATTTTTTGCCATTTCATACATCTGCCCAAAAACGTACAAAACAGTGCCCGAAAAATAACAAAAAATGCGGGCGAACCAGGAATGTGCCTTTGAAGAGATGGTGTATCCTCGCGGAAAAGGAGAGATACCCGTCTTTTTTTTGAGAATATTCCATAAAATGGCTGGCATGGTCCTTGCTTTGAGAAGACGGCATCACTGCTTTTGCAAACGAGGAGGATGCTTGCCATGATTATCGGAACGTTTAAAGAATTGAAGCCGGGAGAGTCGCGCGTCGTGCTTACCCCGACGGAAGTGGCCGAGTTGACCGGCGTAGGCCACACCGTCCTGATCGGCAAAGGGACAGGCGAAAACGCCGGGTTTTCCGACCAGGCCTATGCGGAAGCCGGGGCCGAGCTGAGAGACAGCATGGAGGAAATCTACGCCGAAGCGGAGTTGATCGCAAAGGTAAAAGAGATTTTGCCGGAGGAATACCACCTGCTGCGGGAGGGGCAGATCCTGTTTACATGTCTCCATCCCGCGGCCAACCGGAAAGAGGTGGATGTGCTGCTGGACAAAAAGGTCATCGCCTTTACCGCTGAGGATACGCATCAGTACGGCTCTCCCAACGGGGAAGTAGCCGGAAAGCTGGGAGCGCTCTGGGGCGCCCACTACCTGCTGAGCGTAAATGGCGGGATGGGCAAGCTGGTCAGCGGCATTGGAGGCGTACCGGGAATTCAGGCGCTCGTCATCGGTGCCGGAATTGTCGGCCGCAGCGCAGCCAATGTCCTCTCCTCGCTCGGAGCTCGCGTCACGATGATGGACGTGAATATCGGCGTCCTGCGGGAAGCGCAGTATCTGCTGCCAAAAGGGGTAGACACGATGTTTTCCAACCAGAGCAATATCCGCCAGGTGCTGCCGCACGTCGATTTGGTAATGAACTGCGTCAAATGGCCGAAGCACCGCAAAGACCATCTGATCACCCGCGACATGCTGCAGCTGATGCGCAAAAAGGCTGTCATCGTCGATATCAGCGCCGACGTGGGCGGAGCGGTGGAGACATACAGACCGACTACTTACGATGAGCCTACATACGAAGTCGACGGCATTATTCACTTCGGCGTCGACAACATTCCGGGCGCGGCCCCCCACACCACTTCGATTGCTTATGCGGCCTCTGTATTTCCGCACATCAAGTCGATTGCCGACCACGGACCGGACGAGGCGGCTCGGCGCAATCCGTATCTCCGCCGGGGATTGACGTCGTACAGAGGAATTCTGACCCATGAGGAGACTGCTTTGATCCAGCAGCGCGAACGGACTGCCCCGGAAGAACTGCTCGGCTTGCAGGCGAAATAGCGATCACAAACAAAGAGGAAAAAGGGGGAAGAGCTATTTATGGAAGCGACTGAAGCAGTTCATCTCGGAATCATTTCGCTGGTTCCGGCGACGGTCTCCGTCATTCTCGCGTTTTGGACCAGAAATACCGTGTTCTCGCTCGCAGTGGCCTGTTTTCTCGGCATCCTGTTGTCCGGGAAAGGCCTGATGGGCTTTCCCGCCTTGCTGAAAACGGCGCTCGGTACGACGAGCTTTTCCGGACTGTTGCTCCTGGAGCTGTTTATCGGCGTGATGATCGCGTTTTTCCAGAGGACCGGAGCGATCCAGAACGTGACGCTCATGCTGGAGCGCAGGCGGTTCACACGGGTGAAAACACAGCTTGTCGCCTGGTTTTTGGGCATGTTCGTATTTTTTAGCGATTATTTCAGTCCGCTGTTCGTCGGCTCGACCATGCGCAATCTGGCTGACAAGGCGAGAATCTCCCGGGAAAAGCTGGCCTATATCGCCGACTCCACATCGGCGCCGGTCAGCGTGCTGGTGCCGATTACGGGCTGGGCGGCCTATTTTACCGGCCTGTTGATCGGGGTGGGGACCATCGCCAATGAATCGCAAGCCATGTCCCTGTTTTTAAAGACCATCCCGTTCAACTTTTACGCCATTCTGTCGGTGCTGTTCGTTGGGTTGCTGGCGATGCGCGTCATTCCGGAATTCGGCCCGATGAAAAAGGCGGAGAAACGGGCATTGGAAGAAGGGAAGGTGCTCCGCGACGGCGCTGATCCGCTGATGGGATCGGAGCTGACCGACACCCCTCCTTACGAGGGAATCAAGACCAATGTCTTTTTGAACTTTATCCTGCCGGTGATCATTGTCATCTCTATCGCCATCGGCACCTTTATCACCATGAAGTCGGCCAAAACGATGGAAGCCTTTTTGGCGGCATCGGTCATACTCGGCATCATCATGCGTATTCAGGGAGTACCGTTTGCCGACATCATGAAGACGGCGACAGCAGGCATGAAAGGCGTCATGCCGGCCATTCTTGTGCTGGCCTTTGCCTATGCGCTCAATCAGCTCAGCAAAGACATGGGGACAGCCCACTACATCATATCCGTCACGGAAGGCTGGCTGACGCCTCATCTGCTGCCGTTTCTGATTTTTATCATGTGCGCCGTTATTTCCTTTGCCACGGGAACGTCGTGGGGCACCTTCGCCATCGTCATGCCGCTGGCCGCTCCGCTCGCCTTCACCTTTTCCGGAGGCGAGGTTTCCATTCTGGTCGTCGCCACGATTGCCGCAGTAGCGGGGGGAGGCGTCTTCGGAGATCACTGCTCGCCGCTGTCCGACACGTCGGTCCTCGCTTCCACAGGCGCGGCCTCCGACCACATCGATCACGTCAAGACGCAGCTTCCGTACGCGCTGACGGTCGCAGCCATTTCGGCTGTGCTGTATCTGGTGATCGGGTTTGTGTTTGTGTAGAGGGGATGCCTGCTGATATAGGAAAAAAGTCGCGAAAAAACCGGAGGTATTCCCCCTCCGGTTTTTTATTGATCTTACGAAGCCTGAGACAGCGTATTGCTTTTTCCGAGTCCCAAATGCTCCTGCAACGTCTTGCGAATCTCGGCCAAGTCCTGTTCGTCCAGCTTGTAGTAATAGATGTTATTGAGGTACAAGTTGCTTCCCTTCAGCTGCATTTTCTCAATATCGACGCTGCTTCCCTTGGCGAATTGATAGAACGCCTCCAGATCAGACAGGCGCAGGTTCGTCTTCACGTTGTCGCCCAGCGCTTCCAGAAGCGCCCCGTACTTCGTGACCGAGCCAAACGACAGGGTTTTGTGAAAGATCGCTTCCAGCACGAGCTGCTGGCGTTTTCCGCGCTCCATGTCGCTGTCTATTTTTCGTGTGCGGACAAGCGCCAGCGCTTCTTCGCCGTTTAGCGTCTGCAGCCCTTTTTTCAGCTTGATCGCACGCGGCCTGTCATTGCTGTCCTGTTCCGTAAACGAGATCGGGACATCCACCTCGATCCCGTCCAGGGCATCGACAATTTGCATAAACCCAGTGAAGTTTAATTTTACGTAGTAATCGACAGGGACATCGAGCAGCCCTTCCACTGTTTCTACAGTTCCATCCACGCCGCCGAAGGCATGCGCGTGATTGATCTTGTCCTTTTTCTTCTCGACAGGCACGTATACGTATGAATCGCGCGGAATGCTGAGCAGCTTCACAGAGCGGTCTTTTTTATTGAAGGTGGCGAGCAGGAGGGCGTCTGTACGGACAGCTTCCCCGTACAGCTTATGTCTTTGCTCGCTGTCGTCGACACCCATCAGCAGGACAGAAAAGCTGTCGGCCAAGGCGTCTTTCTTTTCGGTGCGCTTTGGAGAAACCGTTCCCCGCTGCAGCTCCTGGTGGGCTTTTTCCTCCATAATGGCTGCCTTGCGGTACAAATCGACCGCATACCCGGTGGAGACGAACAGCAGGACCAGAATCGGAATGAGCAAAAAAACGATGCGACGTTTGCTTTTTCGTTTTCGTCTTTGGTTATTTTTCACAATGGATTTCACCTCGATAGGATGTACACTGATTGTAGACGATTTTCGACAAGATTTCGTTACAGGAGGGTAACAACTGTCAGAAATAGGGCATTTTTTGCCGATTTTTTTCTTTTCTTCTGAAAACAGGCAGGAAAAACGGGGGACAAGCTGTAAAAATAGGAGAGAGGCAATAGGATAAAGTACGCAAATCTTTTGGCATCGGCAGCACATGTCTGAACAGAAAGCTTTCGAATCAAAATGATGAGGGAGTGTGGGACGATTGAGCACAAACGACCTTCTGCAAAGCACCTTGCCGCACATGCTGGAGCAAAGTTGTAAGCGCTTTCCTTGGCGCTGTGCCGTTTATTTCAAAGGACAGCAATGGAATTATGGAACACTGGGAACGATGGTCAAGAAGTTTGCCGCCGGACTGCACAGTCTCGGCATCGAGAAGGGAGACCGGGTGGCGGTCATGCTGCCCAACTGCCCGCACTACGTGGCAGCCTACTACGGCATTTTGCAGCTGGGCGGAATCGTCGTACAGATCAATCCCATGGCTGTCCCGGCCGAGCTGGAGCACTATCTGACCGACTCGGGGGCCAAGGCCTTGATCGTCTTTGCTCCGTTTTTGCCGGTTGTCGAAAAGGCAAAAAACGCCGAAGGCTTGGCGGCGAGGATCATCGTCGAGCTTCCTCCCTCGGATTCGGAGCTTCCAGCCGGGTTCCTCCGTTTTGAAAACGTTCTGGCGCTTGCCGAAGAGCTGCCAGAGGTGCCGGTCTCCCCGGATGACATTGCCGTTCTTCAGTATACGGGCGGCACGACCGGGCGCTCCAAAGGGGCGATGCTGACTCATCAAAACCTGTATGCCAACGCCTATCAGTCCCACCTGATCATGGGGGGAGACATCGACAATCCCGACCGGATCTTGACCGTGATCCCGCTCTTTCACGTCTACGGTATGACCGTTTGCATGAACATGGCGATTTTCGGCGGTTCGCAGCAGGTCATGCTGCCCCGGTTTGACCTGGAGGAAGTGCTGGAAACGATCAAGGATACGGAGCCGACGGTATTTCCAGGCGTGCCCACGATGTACGTGGCGGTCAACGCCCATCCGAAGGCGGAAGAGTACGGCATCTCGTCCATCCGCCTGTGCGCAAGCGGCTCCGCTCCGCTGCCTGTGGAAGTCATCAAAGGCTTTGAAGCCAAGACCCAAGGCATGATTCTCGAAGGCTTCGGCCTCACCGAGGCTTCTCCGGTCACGCACTTCAACCCGAGGGATAAGCGAAAGGCAGGGTCGATCGGCACAGCCATTCCCTTTACAAAATCCAAAATCGTCAGTCTGCAGGACGGAGAGACAGAGCTCGGGCCGAACGAAGCGGGAGAGCTGGTCGTGCGGGGGCCGCAAGTGATGAGCGGATACTGGGGAATGCCGGAAGAGACGGCGGCGACGCTCAAAGACGGCTGGCTGTTCACGGGAGATATCGCCTACAAGGACGAAGAGGGATATTACTACATCATCGACCGGAAAAAGGACATGATCATCGCGGGCGGCTTCAATATATATCCGCGCGAGGTGGAGGAGGTTCTCTACCAGCATCCGGCTATACAAGAGGCAGTCGTCATCGGCATCCCCGATCCGTATCGGGGGGAGACGATCAAAGCGTTCGTGGTTCCAAAAAAGGGAGCTGCCCTGACGGAAGAGGAAATCACCGGTTTTTGCCGGGAGAACATGTCTGCCTACAAGGTGCCGAGAATCATCGAGTTCCGCGACGCCCTGCCCAAAACCGCCGTCGGCAAGATTTTGCGGCGGACGCTGCGGGAGGAAGCAAAAGGAGCGGGCACGACGTAAGAAAAAACAGGCAGGATGATTCGAAACCCCCGTTGACAATCTTCCCGTTCGTAGCGCCAACCGATAGATTCGAAATCGCGTTCATAACCATAAAATAGAGGGCAGCCTGGGCATTCGGGCGGCTTTCTGCTT
>NZ_JAUMSJ010000051.1:0-27011 GCF_037834415.1 Brevibacillus borstelensis
CCATCACCTATGGTTAATTATACCACAAATTGTTAGGTGTATCAGATTTATCTAACAAAAATGTTCAAACAACGTTATTTTGTTTGCTCTTAGCACCCCCGTACAGGGGATGCAGAGCAAAGTGCCTTATATCCCCATAGCTAAAGCAAGGGGTTTTACGGCACGATTGATAAAAAAATGCTTCTTGGCTCAGCGTTTCGTTTCGCCGGTTTCGACCAAGAAGCATACTTTTGTTTGGCTGTCGTTGATTACGACGGCATCCGAGCCCGCATCGTCATTGGTTCTCTGCCGAATAGTATTGCTTCAGGCTGGAGCGAATTCCGGCGGTGTCCTTCAACAGCGTTTTGGCACTGAAGAAAATGCTGCCCTGCACCTGCGGGAAGGACTTGTTGAACTGGAGCTGCTGGATGATGGCGCTGCTCGACGCCCAATCCGTCGCGTTGGTGCCGACCTTGTACGCGCCTTGTCCGATGTAGAGCTTGACCGGCGTCCCGTTCGTCTCCAAGGACCACCATTGCACCAGCTTGTCGTAGGCCGCCGGTTTGTAGCCGATGCTCCAATAGAGCTGCGGAGCTACATAATCAAGCCAGCCGCTGCGAATCCACGTCCGCACGTCGGCATACAGGTTGTCGTAGGAGCTTTGGCCGTTCGTATCCGAGCCGGTCGGATCGTCTTTCGCGTTGCGCCAGATGCCAAACGGACTGATTCCGAACTCTACCTGCGGCTTTACGCTTTTGATCGACGTATACAGATCTCTGACGAAGGCGTTGACATTATCGCGGCGCCAATCGCCTTTGGTGGCAAAGCGCCCCTGGTTGTAGGCGGAAAAAGCGGCGTCGTCCTTGAAGTCTTCTTTTCCGTACGGATAGAAATAGTCGTCCAGATGAACGCCGTCAATATTATAGTTGTTCACGACCTCCATAATGGTGTCGACGATATGCTGCCTAACCTCTGGCATGCCCGGGTTGTAAATGAGCAAGTTGTTGTGAGCGACGACCCAGTTCGGATGAAGCTTGGCCGGATGCTGCGGCGCCAGGGTTTCCTTTGCTGCTGTCGTGCTGGCGCGAAACGGATTGAACCAGGCGTGGAACTTCATGCCCCGCTTATGCGTCTCTTCGATCATGAATGCGAGCGGATCGTAGCCGGGGTCTTTCCCCTGCGTGCCGGTCAGCCACTTGGACCACGGAACGAGCTTGGACGGGTAAATCGCGTCCGATTCCGGTCTGACCTGGACGATAATGGCGTTCATTCCGGTCGCTTTCAGCTCGTCCAGCATGCGGATGTACTCCGCTTTTTGCTGCTCCACAGGAAGGCCTGCTTTTGACGGCCAATCGATGTTGAACACCGTGCTTACCCATGCCGCACGCATTTCTTGCTGCTGACCTGCTGTGTTGATTGGTGCCGTGTTTGTTCCGTTCGCCGGAGCGTCAGAACCCGCGTTGATCGCAGGGGTCGGAGCAACTACAGAACCATTGCTCACGATGTCAGGCGGCGCTGTCGTCAGACCCAGCTGTACGCTGCCTGCTGCAGAAGCGACGGCGGACGCGCTGGACGCCGTTTGCGCCTGGGCTGCTGCGACGACCGGCGTAAGGCCTAACAGCAGTACGAACAAACCCATGAGAAAGCCTTGTTTCTTCAATTTCGAATCCTCCTAACAGCCAAAAAAGTTCCCCGATATGTACTATACGAGCTTGTCAGTTTTCTCTATCAATACTAGTAGACGCAGCAAGGAAGATTTTGTTGCTTGAAATTGTCCAAAAAAGTGTAGAGAAATCGCGAAATCGGTCAAAATGGAACCAAACATGCTACTTATTTCCCAATTTTCATCAGATTCAGGAAAAAATTGATGATTTTCGCTGAAGCGAGCCCGTATACTTCATGGTAACGCGAACTGTTCACGCGCATCGTCACTGCCGATTTTTACTCGCAAGTCGTCACAAAGAGGTGATTTCCTTGATCGAAATGCAGCGAAAAACAAACCGCCTGTTTACCAATGAACTTCCGAACTGGGCGCTCATCGCACATAAGGTGATGATTTCCCTTTTCTTTCTGATTGCCGCCGCCTGTGCTGTGTTCGGCCTGGCTGCCGCTATTTCCGGGGACAACCTGTTTGCCTTTCTGTTCATTGCCGGCATCGGCGGGCTGTTTTTCTGGCTCGGGCGCTTTTCCTACAAAAATTTGCTTCAATATACAGAGCTGCGGCTGATCGTGGAGTTGCGGCAGGACGGGTACTTTACGTCTTTTTTCAATAAAAAAACAAACGAGGCGCAAACCGTGTTTCTCCCGTTTGCCGGAATGGAGTACGTTTTGCTGGGCATGGACTATCAGCGTTCGGTTAAAGCGACTACCTACGCAAACGGCCCCGGCGGCAAAATTGTTTTCTACCGCGTCGTCAAAGTCATGATGAGCGGCATCAGTTCAGACGGGAAGCACGAGGTGGTCAGCTTTACCTTGGGCGATCAGCCTACGGTTGATGAATGGGTGAATGTGTTTCAAGCCAATCAGGTCCCCGTCCTTTTTACGGATAAAGCATTGAGCGCTGTCCCTTATGCCAAAGAAGGGATCGACGCGATACCGAAAGCGCCGTATCAGGGCACCCTCCCGTTTCGGGTCGGATCGGAAGCAGATCAGCTCGACAACTTTTTCCTGACAGAAGAGCAGCAGAAACAACAGGAGGAGAAAAAGAAAAAAAACCGCAAGAGAATGCGCGGCCTTCTCATCGGCTTGGGGATTTTGCAAATTTTGATGGTCCGTTTTTGGTTCGTCGATTGGCGTGTTGACGACTTTGTCTTCAGCGATGATGCGGACGACAGCCTGGCTTGGTTTTTCACTTTGGTCATCCTGCTCGTGATCAGGTTCTTTTCACAGTCGGGCCGATGGTTTGATCCGTTGGCCGAGGTGCTGCTTCTCCTTGTCTGTTTGACCATTGGCCTGCTCTGGGCTCTCGTCAGCGTGTCGGTACCGAAAGGATTTACGTTCGCCGTTTACTCGCATTGGTTCATGATCTGCATTGTGTACTCGCCGTTTGCCATTGCGACGATGGTTCGCCAGTTCATGCGGGAGAGAAAAGAAAAAAAGAGTCAGCAGCAGCAAACCGCTTGATGTTGAGCGGATAACAGATTTGCCTATTTCGGACGTGTGCCTCTTCCGGCACACGTTGCGGCGCTGCATGGCGGCGGTCGGAACACGATTGCCGGGACGGGATTCTTGCAACGCTGCAGAATACCCGCGTGATCCAAATACAGCCGGTAGCTTTTCACCAAGGTCGGGCCGCTCTGGATATCCTTTTCCGGAACGCGCTCAAATCCAAGGCGTTCATACAGTTTGATGGCAGACGCCATGATGTCTGTCGTATGCAAATGCAAAGCGGATGCACCGAGCTCGCGCGAAAGCCTGACGCTCTCCTTGATCAGCCCGGTGGCGACCCCTTTTCCTCTCGCCTTGGGCAATACCGACAAATAGCGGACAATCGGAGTGTGGATATCAAGCTCCGGCATTCCATAGGCGGCTTCGGCCGACACATACAATTGCACGGCGCCGACAATCTCTCCGGCGCATTCGGCAATGATCCGCGCGAGCGGTCGGTCATCCATGGCCGACTCGCGTAGCTCTTCCCGATACTCCGCCCATCTTCCTTCAGGCAAAAGATGCTCATACTCCTCATACGCTTCCACCAACAGCTTTTGGATCGCTTCCCGATCTTCGGGAGCAGCCATGCGAACACGAATTTGACTTGTGACACCCATCTTACGCGCCCACCCTTCTTTTGTTGGAAAAACGAAACAAGGCCCTATGAATAAAAAGACTCCGATTGAAAGCCGTGCAGTTTTAAACAAACAATTCCTATCCTTTATATAGGAATTATGTTTGTAACTATACATCCACCTTTTTTCGGCGTCAATGCGCATTCTAATAGAGTTTTTCCATCGTAAAATAGAAAGAATTTATTTACTTGCCAAGGCGAGGAGTGATTCCATGCTAAACGGCTCTTCCCCTGTCCGGACCAGCCCCAACTTTCTCATCTTTATCGTCGATGAGGAACGCTTCCCCCCTGTTTACGAAAGTCCAGAGGTACAAAAATGGCGGGCGGAGCATTTACTCGCCCAGGAGTTTTTACGCTCCACTGGCGTAGAATGCAAGCGCTATTACGTCGGTTCTACGGCATGCTGCCCGAGCAGAGCGACTCTCTTTACGGGACAGTATCCCTCTCTCCACGGCGTACCCAGACATCCGGAGCGGCAAAATCGGCGTTTGACAGCGACATGTCCACAGAATGAATGAACCCCTTTATTTCATGTCGGACGACGATGTTACGCAAGGCCAGCATCAGGTGGGGCCCGCCGGGATTCCGTACCATTCCGTCATCCAGCCTAACCACGTAGAGACCGTCATCGCCACCCTGCAGACAAACGGCCGAATGGAGCTGTGGGGCTCGCTGCACAGCGGAAGGAAAGCGAATCACTCCTGCCGGCAACTCCTTTTTCCATCGTGCATGATTTCCCCTGCACAGAGGAAAATAATTGCTAAGGCATATGATCAAGCACCTACGGGCTCTCGCGAACGCCCGTCAAGGGTCTTTCACCTCGGCAATTGACGCCTGAGCGAGCAATACCGGGTCCAGCCGGTTCAAAAGCTTGGCGCCGCAAACAAACAGGAATTCCATAAAATGTTAATCGCATAGGAATAAACAGAGATTGTCACACCATTTTAGCTTTCAGGAGGTTTCGTAATGGCGGGCTTGCACGTTTATTTACGCGATCGGGCCGAGCGGACGCCTGATGCGGAGGCAGTCGTTTCCGGCGACAAGCGGTTTACCTATCAAACATTTTTTGAGCGTGTGAACCAGCTTTCACTGTACCTGCAGACGATCGGGGTACAAAAAGGAGACCGCGTTGGAATCCTGTGTAAAAACAGCCACCCTTTCCCGACAATCCTGTTCGCCGTATTGCAGGCGGGCGCCGTTGCCATGCCGATCAATTGGCGCCTCACTGCCTACGAGATGGAAGGGATCATTCAGACGGGAGCTCCCAGGGTGTTGTTTTACGACGAGGACTTTGCCCATTCCCTGTCTCGTGTGAAAGACTTGGTCGAACACCCGATAGCCGTCGAGGCCGACGGAGAGCTGACAGAGGCGTTCGCCTCCATTTTTGCAGCTCCTCTCCCTTCCCTGCCGCCGGCGGCTGCCGTCACGGACGAAGATCTCGCCTTGATCCTGTTCACTTCGGGAACGACCGGGGTTTCCAAGGGCTGCATGATCTCTCACGGGTGCTACGACGCATACCTGCGCTGCATCGATCCCGATCTGCGTTCCGGCTTTCGCTTTTTGGCGGTTCATCCGCTGTTTCACATGAGCAGCACATCCATGATCCTGTTCAACGTTTACTTGGGGAATACGATGGTGTTTCTCGATGACGACGCCCCGGTTTCCATATTGAAAACAATCAAGCGCGAAAAGATCAACTCGATGTTTGCCTTCCCCGCTGTTTACACCTACCTGCTGGAGGAGATCAGGCAAAACAAGCGGGACCTTTCTTCGCTTGTTCACGTAGCGTCGGGAGGCACCCGCGTCCCCGCTTCGCTGATCCGCAGCTACGCCGAGCTGGGCATCCCTATGGGGCAAGGCTACGGGAGCACGGAAGCCTCCTTCGTCAGTCACTGGAACCTTCAGATGGGGCTGGATACGGCAGAGTCCGTGGGCAAGCTCTTTCCCGGCGTCCAGGTAAAAGTCGTCCATCCGGATTCAGGAGAAGAGCTTTCGCCGGGGCAAACCGGTGAACTGCTTGTCAAAAGTCCTTATATTTTCAAGGGCTATCTCAACAATCCCGAGGCTACGAAGAAGGTATTGGTCGACGGCTGGGTACGCATGGGGGATGCCGGCAGGCTCGATGAGAATGGATTTTTGTACATTTCCGGACGGTACAAAGAGATGATTCTCTACGGAGGAGACAATGTATATCCGGCCGAAATCGAGGAAGTGATTCACCGGATCGACGGCGTGATGGAAGTGGCCGTCATTGGCGTCCCGCATGAGACGATGGGCGAGGCGCCGCGGGCGTACGTTATCAAGAACGAAAATAGTCCGCTGACGGAGGCGGACATCGTTCGCGCTTGCGAGGAAAAACTGGCGGCGTACAAAATTCCGGAGGTCGTGTTTGTCGCCGAACTTCCGAAAAACGGCTTGGGCAAAGTGATGAAACATGTGCTAAAGGAGCAAGCTCTGTCCCACCTGCCGGTCCGCCCCACCTGATGAAAAACCGTCCCTTTGTCCAGGGACGGTTTTCACCTGCGGGAGGCGGACGAAAGGAAGACTGGAACAGTCCCGGTCATCCTTCAGCCTCGTTTTCACGTATTTCCGGTATCGGAAAGTACACAAAGAACGTGCTGCCCGCCGCGCTTGTCTCTACATCGATTCGCGCCCTATGCCGGTTGGCGATGCTGTAGCAGACAGCCAACCCCAGTCCGGTGCCTTCCGCCTTGGTGGTAAAGAACGGGGTCCAGATTTTGTCGAGCAAATCTTCCCGAATTCCCGGCCCTTGATCCGCTACCTCCAAAACGACTTCTCCGCCCTTGACGTACGTTTTGACGGTCAAGGTTCCGCCGCGCTCCATCGCTTCCAGTCCGTTCAGCGCCAGATTGAGGAAAAGCTGACGGATTTCCTTGCCGTCCAGATAGAGCTCGGGACAATCCTCCAGTTTCGTGTACATGTTCTTTCCGCTTAGGGCCGCTTCTGCCTGAACGAGCGGCAGCAGCGGCTCAATCGTATGGAACAGGTGCTGCCTTTTCAAATCGCTTGTCTTGTTTTTGGCGAGAGTCAGAAATTCGGTAATGATCGTATTCGCTCGATCCAGCTCGGTGATCATGATATCCACGTATTGCAGAGACCGCTGCTCCTGATTGCCTTTTTCCAGCTGCAAAAAGCCGCGGACCGTCGTCATCGGATTGCGGATTTCGTGGGCGATCCCGGCTGCCATCTCGCCGATCAGATGCAAGCGATCCAGGCGAGCAATCTCTTTCTCCAAATACACTCTCTCGGTAATATCGGTAACCACGCTCAGTATGCATCGCTCGCCCTGAATTTTGATCGTCTCCGTAGACAGCAGGCCTTCCCGGATGTCGCCCGTTTTCGTCACATACGTAATTTTTTCATTTCGGATCGCGTCTTCCAGATCGATAGCCCGCTCCTGTCTGCACGTGTCCTTGGTCAGAACAAGGCGGTCTTGAGAGAAGTTCTTTACTTCCTGATAATCGTAGCCTGTGTAAGCAAGCCAGCTTTTGTTGACATCGATGTACCTGCGATCTTCGCATGACCGGATCGCGATCAGACAGGGACTCGACTGAAAAATCTTTTGAAACAGCTCCTGCGAGAGCACCAGCTCCTGTGTCCGTTCGCTCACCAGCATCTCCAGGTGCTGGTAGTGCTGTTTCCGCTCAATCTCCAATTGCTTTCTCTCCGTAATATCCCGGATCGAGCACACGTAGACGTGCCTCTGCTGGATGGTCGCCTTTCTGATCTGCACATCGACCGGAAAGACGCTTTCATCCTTTCTGCCCGCGACTGTCTCCACGATTTTGTCCACCGGGATCTCATCGGCCCTGCCAAGCGAAGACAGCAGCATGCCGATCGGCTTCCCGACGACCTCCTCGACCCGATAGCCAAACATGCTTTCGATAATCGGGTTGGCAGATAAAACCACCCTCTCCTGGTCAAAGGTAAGGATGGTATCTGCGGACGTTTCCACGATGGTCCTGGAGAGCGCTTCGCTTTTTTGCAGCTCCAGCATGGTGTGCATGTGGTTTCGGTTCGCTTCCTGCAGTTCCAGCGTGCGGATGCGGAGCATTTCCCGCTGGTACTCGATCTGCTTCTGCTTCCGGTACAGCTGGATAAATCCTTCTACCTTCATACGCAGGGTGTCCGGATGAAACGGTTTGAAAATGTAGTCGATCGCTCCGGCTTCATATCCCTGTACGACATGCTCGGTCGCCTTGCTGATCGCCGTGATGAACAAAATGGGAATATGCCTCGACAGCTCCCGCTGCTTGATCAGCTTCGCTGTCTCGAAGCCGTTGATTCCCGGCATCTGAACATCGAGGAGAATGCAGGCAAAGTCCTCCTTCAGAACCCAGCGAAGGGCCTCTTCTCCCGACTGAACGGAGACGAGGCGATACTGGGGAGAATCGAGCACTGCCTCAAGCGACAGCAAGTTCTCCCTCCGGTCATCCACGAGCAGGATGTTTACCTTGTTTTCCGCTTCCCCCGCTCCCTCACTTTGCGTGACAAGCATGCTTGCCAAAGGGTCATGGCAGTTTGCGATAAAGCTTTTCGGTTCTGTCAACTTCCTCGTAGCAGCTCGCATGGGTTGTAAACACAACTCCTTCCTTATCCCCAAGACCGAGAAAACCATTGGCGCAAAGACTTTCGTACAATAACCTGTGAACGTGGTTCTGCAGGGCTTCATTGAAATAGATCATGACATTCCGGCAAATAATGACGTGAAATTCATTGAAGGAACGGTCTGTGACGAGATTATGCTGGGCAAATACCATGTTGTCCGACAAAAACGGCTTAAACTGGACG
Source organism: Brevibacillus borstelensis (assembly GCF_037834415.1). Classification (GTDB taxonomy): domain Bacteria; phylum Bacillota; class Bacilli; order Brevibacillales; family Brevibacillaceae; genus Brevibacillus; species Brevibacillus borstelensis_A. The sequence continues at coordinate 8,576 of NZ_JAUMSJ010000051.1, forward strand.
GAACCGTTGATCACGTTGTAATACTCGGAGAAGGCTCTCTTCCCCCCGGCCCGCATGTAGTTTTTCGTGTACTGCTGCATTTTTTGCAACGGAAAAACGCCTTTTTTCGCTTTTTGCAGCACCTGCTCATTGATGTCGGTCCCATAGAGCCTGGTTTTGGACAACAGTCCTTCCTCATGCAGCAGAATCGCCATCGAGAAAACCTCTTGCCCTGTGGAGCAGCCCGCATGCCATATCCGAATAAAGGGAAGCTTCTGCAGCTCAGGCACAGCATGCTGCCGAAACGCCAGAAAAAACAGCGGATCGCGAAACATCTCGGTGACGTTAATGGAAAAGTCCGAAAACAGCTTTTCCATCACCTTTGGGTTATGCAGCACCTTTTCCTGCAGGGCTGAGATCGTGGGGAGCTGTTCGATGCGGATCCGGTGCCGGACGCGGCGCCGGATCGATGAGTAGTTATAATTTCGGAAATCGTATCCATACTGACGGTAAATTCCTTCCAGCAGCAGGTTAATCTCGATCTTCTCCAATTCATCGAGCTCTTCCGGTTTTCGCTCAGGGTGACTGTCGCCAAGAATGGATACTCACTCCTTTCCCCTTTGACTGTACAGCCAGACCCGCATGAGCGAGATCAGCTGTTCCATTTCGACCGGCTTGCTGATGTAGTCGGAGGCCCCGGCTTCGATGCATCTCTCCCTGTCGTGCTTCATCGCCTTGGCTGTCAGCGCGATGATCGGGAGCTTTTCCATGGAAGGCATCCTGCGGATTGCTTCGATGGCTTCATAGCCGTCCATCTCCGGCATCATGATATCCATCAGCACGATCTCGACGTCGGGATTCTCCTCCAGGGCCTGGATGCCTTCCCTTCCATTTTCCGCATAGATGACCGTCATATTGCGCTCTTCCAGAGCGGCGGTCAACGCAAATATATTTCGCATGTCATCGTCGACCACCAGTACCTTCTTCCCGATCAGCCCTTCGCTGTCCACGATGACGGGCGGTTGATCCTCAGCCGCAGACAAGCCTGCTGCAACCGGCGACAAGGAGTAGGGATCAGAGCCGATGCTGTAGTCCTCTTCAATCGGCAAATACAAGGTAAACGTACTTCCGACTCCCTCGACGCTTTCCACCTGGATAAAGCCGCCCAACAGCTTCGCCATTTCCCGGCTGATGGAAAGCCCCAATCCCGTTCCCCCGTACTTGCGGCTGGTAGTCCCGTCCGCTTGTTGGAACGCCTCGAAAATGATTTCCTGCTTCTCCGCCGGTATCCCGATTCCTGTGTCCTGCACGGCGATCGAGACGTACGGAGCGTGGTCGATTTCCTCCCGGGATACCTTGAGCCGAATCCCGCCCTGAGACGTAAATTTAAACGCATTCGACAGCAGATTGGTGATAATCTGCCGCAGCCGCTGCTCATCCGCCCAAATTTTGTCCGGCACGTCGTCTGCGATTTCCACGGAAAATCCCAACCCTTTTTGAATCGCGAGCGGGCGAAAGCCGCGTTCGGCAAAAATGCCGATGGACTTGATCGAAACCTCGCTCCTGTTGATCTCCATTTTGCCTGATTCGACCTTGGTCAGGTCCAAAATTTCGTTGATCAGGGAAAGCAGGTTTTTCCCTGAAGTCAAAATGGTGGTGGCATATTCCACTTGCTTCTCCGTCAGATTCTTCTCTTTGTTCTCTGACAGGATTTGCGACAGGATCAGCAAGCTGTTTAACGGCGTGCGAAGCTCATGAGACATGTTGGCGAGGAATTCCGATTTGTACTGGGATGCCTTCTGTACCTGCTCGGCTTGCTTTTCGAGCTCTTCCTTCACCTTTTCCAGCTCTTTGGCCTTCAACTCGGAGTTTTTGTACTGCTCCTCCAGCTTCTCGTTGATGCTGCGTAGCTCTTCCTGCTGCAGCTGCAGCTCCTCGGACTGGCTTTGCAGTTCCTCTGTCAATGTCTGCGATTCCTTCAGCAGCTTGCGCACCTGCATGTGGACGAAAATGCTGTTGATGGCCGTTCCCATGGTGGCGGCGACTTCCTCCAGCAAATTTTTTTGCAGCTCCGTTAACGGGAGAAACGAGGCAAGCTCCAGCACGGCCAGCACTTGTCCTTCATGCGAGATCGGCAACAGGATCAGAGAGGTAGGCGGCGAGCTGCCCAGCCCGGAAGAGATCTTCACGTACTGCTCCGGCAGCCTGGACAGCTGGATGATTTTGTTCTCCACTGCGCACTGCCCTACCAAGCCCTCGCCTTCCTCGATCGCGAGCACCCCGATTTCCTGCGATTCTCCAGCATAGGTGCCTGCCTTCAAAAACCGCGTACCGCCGGAATTCCCTTCCCTGACGTAAAAGACGCCGTAGCTCGCCCCAACCAAAGGGGTAATTTTACGGATTAGCAGCTCCGCCAGCTTGTTGATGTCCTGCACCCCTTGATAAGTCGATGTGATCTCGGCGAGCTGGGTCTTCAGCCAGCTGTGCTCCTGCATGGCCAGCGTGAACTCTTTCTCCTGCTCGGCATGCTCCTCCAGCGTCTGGGCCATTTCATTAAAAGCTCTGGCTATGTCTCCGATCTCATCCCGACTTGTGATCGGAATGCGCGGGAACTTGTCCGTCGACCTGTACCCGACTGTCGAAATAATCGAAGTAATGCCCGTCAAGTTTTTGCTGATCCCCCGGATGACCCAGGCCGTTACGGCGCTCCCCACCAAAAGCCCGAAGATCATCAGGTACAAGGACAGCGTTTTGACGAACCCGTACTGCTCCATGGATCGGTCGTAAGCGTCGTCCAAAAGCGATTCCTGCAAGGCCTTGACGTTGTCGATCATGTAGAATAACTCATCCTTCTGATCTTTCATCTGCGCATTGATCAGGTTGATCGCTTCAGTCTTTTGCCCAGCCTCCGCCAGTTCGCTGATCCTTCTGGACATTTGCGTGTAGATTTGGTATTCGGAAGCAATATTGCCGAGCAGCACTTTGGTGCGGTCATGGTCCGTTTTTTGCGTCAGGACGGCCAGAGCGGCAGAAGCCTTGCTGATCGATTCTTCCAGAGACCTCTTGTCCTTGTTGATGCCCTGGGGCGTTTCATCCAGGACGATCCCGGCCACCAGTCTGCTCATGTTGTTGACGTGATTTTGCATGCTGTTGGCCGCTTTCAGCTTCATGTACCTGTCATCGACAATCTCGTTGATGTTTTTGGTCAAGTGCGTCAGCGCATTGGAAATCGTGCCGAGGAGCACCAGCATGAGCACCAGCAGGATGCCAAAGCCAATCAGCAGCTTCGTTTTATATTTCATGGAAGATTCCTCTTTCGGTTCAAATGTGTAAAGGTTTTGACAATTTTCTATTCTTCTCTATCACATTAGTGAATCCTTCCAGCACTTGCAATTCTTCTCGGTTTTTTGTTTCGCTCCCCGGAATAGCAAATAAAAAAAGCCAGCTGGTTATGTCCAACTGGCCTTGTCAATCGCTATGCTGTTTTACACGCCCATTTTTCTGCGCTGATTGCTGATCTTCTTTGTCTGCTGGCTCTTCATCATCTGATTGCCCGCCGCTTGATGCTTCTGCTGGGCTTTCGCTCCCTGCTGAGATTGCTTCTTCTGTTCCAGCATGCGCTTAGCGGCTTCGGCCAGACTTACTTTTTTCGCTTCTTCCCCTGCTCCGGCAACGCTCGATTTGTTTTGCTCCATCTACTTTTCACCTCATGGTTCTTGTGCCATTATATGTCTGGATTTTACCATCTCCGAGTGAAAAGTTCCAGCTGTATTGCTGCGATTTGGAGCGGATTTTTCAATGCCCCCGCTACTTCAGGGAACGGTGCAGAAACGCTTTTGTCCGCTCGTGCTTGGCGTCGTGGAAGAGCTGATCCGGCGAGCCTGATTCGACGATCTCGCCATTGTCCATAAAGACGATTTTGTCCGCCACCTCTCTGGCAAAGCCCATTTCGTGCGTGACCACGACCATCGTCATATGTTCTTCGGCCAGCTGCTTGATCACCTGCAGCACCTCGCCTGTCAGCTCCGGGTCCAGTGCAGAGGTAGGCTCGTCAAACAGCATGATCGCCGGGTTCATCATCAGCGCCCGGGCGATCGCCACCCGCTGCTTCTGGCCGCCTGAGAGCCTGGCCGGATATGCCTCCTTCTTGTCGGTCAAGCCTACCTTTTGCAGCAGCTCGTCCCTTTTCTGCCGAATTTCCCCTGCCGACGCCCCCCTGACGAGTCTGGGTGCCAGCTCAAGGTTCTCCTGCACCGTGAGATGGGGAAAGAGATGGAAGTGCTGAAACACCATTCCCATTTTCGATGTGATGCGCTTGATCCCTTGCGAATTTGCATAGACGCCGTCCTTTACGAGGTAATCGCCCTCCACAGCGATGCTGCCGCCACTCACCTGCTCCAGATGCACAAGGCTTCTGAGCATAGTGCTTTTGCCCGAGCCCGACGGACCGATCACCGCGACGACCTCGCCTTTGCCGACCTTAAAGGTGACATCCTTTAGCACATCCAGCGTACCAAAAGATTTTTTCAAATTGGTTACTTCGATGATTCCCATTCGTCTCCAGTCCCTTACTCAAATTTGAACCGTCGCTCCAGCGCTTTGAAAAACAGCGTCAATACGAAAGCCATGAGCAAATAAATGATGCCGGCTATGAAAAAGGGAGCAATCGTAAAATCACGGTTGACTGCGGTCTGCGCGAAATACAGCAGCTCAGGGACAGCCACGGCGTACAGAAGCGCCGTATCCTTGACGAGCGTGATCGACTCGTTGGCGATCGCCGGCAGTGCGACGCGAATCATCTGCGGAACGATAACTTTCGTGGTCGTTTGCCATCTGTTCAAGCCGAGCACCTGGGCAGCCTCGTACTGCCCCTTGTCAATCGCCAGCAGTCCTCCTCTGAAAATCTCGGCAAAATAGGCCGCATAGTTGAGGATAAAGCCGAGACAGGCCGCGATGAAGCGATCCATGACGAGGTAGTCGCCGATGACGGGAATGATCGGCAGCCCAAAGCAGATAAACAGAAGCTGCAAAAGCAGCGGCGTTCCTCTCACCACGTATATATAGGTGTGGGCAAACCAGGCAAGCGGCTTGCTCTTGCTGTTTGCCATCAGCGTAAGCACAAAGCCTAGCGGCAAAGAAGCGATGATGGCGATAAAAAACAGCAGAACCGTCATCTGCGCCCCTTCCAGCATGGGACCCGTAATTCTGAGCAAATAATTCATATCCATACTTGATTGGCTCCTTACGACACGCAGCTCACTCTCGGTCGCTTTCCAAAAATGAGACTGCGCGAAATCTTCCGATCGTACAAAAGGCAAAACCGGATTTGAAAAACAATCCGGTTTTCTCTATTACTTTAAAACCTTGTCCTCGCCAAACCACTTCTCGGAAATCTTTGCCGCCGTGCCGTCCTGGTTCATCGCGTCGAGCGCTTTTTGAAGCTGCTCCAGCAGCTGTTCGTTTCCTTTTTTCACGCCGATTCCGTACTCTTCAGGCGCAAGGCTTTCATCCAACAGCTTGAAGGTGTCTTTTTCCTTGGACATGTAATACCGTGCCACTACCTCGTCGATCACGACCGCATCGATGCGGCCGATTTTCAAATCGCTCAGCGCCAGTACATTGTCTTTAAACTCTGTGACGCTTTTCACCTTGTCTTTCAACACGCTGGCATTCAGTGCGTTAGCTGCGGAAGACTGGGCCTGCAGACCGAGCACTTTTCCGGTCAGATCGTCCAGCTTGCTGATATTCGAATTCGCCAGAACCGCCACCACTTGCGAATTTTTCAGGTACGGCTTGGTAAACAGTACCTTCTGCTCTCTCTCGTCGGTAATTGTATATCCATTCCAGATCAAATCAATGCGTCCGCTGTGGAGCTCGGATTCCTTTGCATTCCAGTCGATCGGCTGAAAGGTCGCCTTGTAACCCATCTTTTCGGCTGCCGACCGCGCATAATCGATATCAAAGCCGACGATTTCGTTATTCTCATCGCGGAATCCCATCGGCGCGAATTTATCGTCAATCCCGATCACCAATGTTTTGTCGTCTCCATTGGCGGAATTGGCGCCGGAACATCCGGTAATCAGCGAGAGGATGATCCCGCATACCATCCACAGTGCGCCTATTTTCTTCATCTTGTATACCCTCCTGAATGATAAACCATGTTTAATGGTTATAAATATTTTTAAGTACTTCACGTACTAGAGTGTATACTTTATTACGGTAAATTGCTAATTCGATAATATACTAAAATATCTTTTTTTCGTCAGTTTCATTCCATCATTCTCGTGATTGCTTCCGTTTTCGTTTGTTTTCGCCTAAACACGGAAGTCCGACAAAGGAAAAACTCCTCTATCATGCTGTGGCAACTTGCGAAGCGTGCAGCATGAGCCGGGCAACCTTTAACCGGCATTTGCGAACCGCCGTCTCCAATTTTGCCGAAGTCTTGTGGAACCTGTGACGCTGGCCGGTTGAATCAATACGAAAAAAGACGCAGCCACCCCATCGGATAATTGCGTCTTTTTTGTCTGTCTACGCCTCCAGAGAGACCTGCCCCCGATGGGTGCGGCTGCTCTTCTCCCGGCCGTAACGGATCAGGACGAACCGGGTCAGGAGAAGACCTGCCATTCCCATCAGGAAATACAGCGCCGCCATTGCGCCCGAAGGAAGCACCGCCCCCACGCTGATGCCCAGCGCCCCAAACGCTTTGGCTCCCTGAATGACCAGCCCGTTGACGGCCATGTAGGAGCTTCTGGCTTCCGCCTTTACAATCTCTGCCAAATAGGTTTGTCTGACTGGCACGTACATCAGTTCCCCGACCGTGGCGACCAGCACTGCCGCGGCGATCAGCCACAGCGTATTGCTGCAGCCGATGATGCTGTAGCCGACCGTGTACAAGAAAAAGCCGGCGTAGAGAACTCGCTTGTCGTCGAACCTTTTGATCAGCTTCGTCACATACATGGCCAAGCTGATCACGGTTACCGTATTGAGAAGTTGAATCATGCTCAACACCTTGATACCTGTTATTTCCAGGGAAAACCCGCCCGGAAAATAAAATTGCTGCGCGACAAATTCCTGCTGCAGCCGCACGCCGACGTAATTGGCGGTCTGCAACTCCAGCGACAACAGGAGCAGTCCCCCCAGGCTGTAGAGCACAAAGAGCTTGTCCTTCATGACCAGGCTGTAATTATTCGCCATCCCCCGCAGAATGCCCGTCCCCTTTTTCTGCGAATCATGCTTCGGATCGGGACGATAGGTCTCCTCGATAAAAAAAGCCGTCAGCGCCAATGTCAACAGACCGACCAAGGTCAGGCTGAAAAACAGCTCGAATCGATGCGTGGCAAACAGCAATCCGCCAAACATCGCCCCGATCGCGATCGACAGATTCACCGACCAGTAGTTGATGCTGTACATCAAGCCGCGATTTTCCGCCGTGCTGACGTCAATGAGCATGGCATCCGCTGCCGGATTGATCATTCCGTTGCAAGCGCCCTGCACAAGCATCATGGCAAAGGTCAGCCAAGCGGACTCGACAAGCGGCGAATTGGCGAGCGTCATCGTGGCGAACGCGAACAATTGAACAGCTTGGGCGTACACCATCACTTTTTTCCTGCCCCAACGATCGGCAAAATACCCGCCGTAAAAGCTGGTCACAATCTGTGCGGCGACGTTCGCCAGCATCAGTACGCCAGCCAGCCCCTGTCCCAGCTTTTCCGAAAAATAAATCGCCATGAATGGGAAAATCATCGTTCCTACAGCCCTGGTCAAAAACGAAGTGAGAATGCGGATTCGAATAGCGGGATGAAGTTGTAGAAAGCCCAAAGCTGTTCACCTCCGGAGTGTGACTGTTTTGTTTTGTATGATTCATTCTAGCTGGGAAAAGGAGAAGAAAAAGGGTAAGATTGAAAACAAAACTTCACCTTTTCACGGAGATCGAGGGGAACAGCCTTGCACTACAAGGAACATTTCATTCGTATTTTGCTGTCGCTTCAGGCCACGTCGGAAAAAGGGCTTGTCCTCCCTGTTACCGTAGAAGCCTTGGCGAAGGCGCTTTACTGCACCCCGCGCAACGTCAAGCTGATCTTGCGCAGACTGGCGGCAGAAGGGCTCATCGAATGGCGGGCGGGGGTAGGCCGGGGAAACGTTTCACGGCTGACGATCCTTCGCACGCTGAATGAGACAGTCGAGGAATACTTTCACGAATTGCTGGCGAAAGGACGCATGAAGGACGCTGTCGATTTCATTTCGCAAAAAGACCTGCCTGTGCTGCTTCGAGACAAGCTGCGCGGCTTGCTGGAAACAAAGCTCGGTTTTCAGGTGGAGCAGACCGAATCCTCCCGGCTGGACGTGCTGCGGGTGACACGGCATCGAAAGCTGGCCTCACTGGACCCGGCTTTCGTCTTTTCCGCATCCGAAGCCTATTTTCTGGAGCAGCTGTGCTCGACGCTGGTCGCCTTTGACCCGGAGACAAAGCGCTTCCTGCCGTCCTTGGCCCATGCATGGGAGAGCAATCGGGAATGGACTGTGTGGACGTTCTATCTGCGCAAAGGGGTGCGGTTTCACCATGGGCGAACGATGACTTCCAGAGATGTGCTCCACACGCTGCAGCGGATTTGGGAGGTGCGCTCTCCCTCCCGCTGGCAGTATGAAGATATCGAACGGGCAGAGCCGGTTAGCGACTATGCCGTCACCTTTCACCTTCGCCGGCCCAACCGTTTTTTTCTGCACTTTTTCAGCTCCGTGACAATGTCTGTCCTACCATGGGACGTCGAGTTTTCCGAGCGGGCTATCGTCGGTACGGGACCGTTCCGGATGGCCTCCTGCACGGATCAGGTGCTCGTTCTGGAAGCCTTTGACGACTACTTCCGGGAGAGAGCATGGTTGGATCGGGTAGAGCTGTGGCTGATTCCGGATATCGGTTCGAGCGAGCGCCAATACCAGCTCCCTGCGCTGGAGGAAGTCAGCACCCAAGAGGAACACACAGGCAATCAGCTCGCCTACCAAGAGTTTGGCTGCCGCTTTCTGATCTTCAATTTTCGCCGCCCCGGCATCCAACACCATCCGTCCTTCCGCAAGGCGATGCGGCTTCTGTTTGACCGGCGGCTTTTGCTGAATCAGCGGAAAGGCTCATGTGCGGCACCGGCTGACAGCTTCTTGCCGGAAAAAAGCAAACGGGCTCGTTACCCGGAAACTTCCCTGGCAGATGCCAAAGCGCTGCTAGATGAAAGCGGATATGCAGGCGAAACGATGCGGCTATACTTTTGCGACAAAAAGGAAGAAAGCGAGAATGCGAGCTGGCTGCAGCAGCGTTGTGAAGCGATCGGCCTGCGGCTTTCGCTCCACAGCTTTGACCTCCACGAAACCTTGACTAGACGGCTGGAGGATGAAGCGGACATGATAATCGCGGCCGAGGTGCTGGAGAAGGATGTGGAATGGGGCTTGCTGCGTCTGTTTAGGGATGAAGGCACCTTTTTGCACCGGTTTTTCCATTCTGAGCAGCACGAGCGGCTGGAACGGCATTTGCGGGACTTCGTCCGTCTCCCGGAGGAAGCCGAACGTGCACAGGTGATCGATCAAATTGAACAGCTGATCCGGGAGGAGAATTGGCTCTTGTACGGCTTTCATATGCAGAAAAAGGCGCGTTATCACCCTGCGCTGAAGGGATTGTCCATTGAGTCGTTTGGCTGGGTTGACTTTTCGAAATTGTGGATCAAGCGGTAGAGGGATTGGAGATTGGAATAGGACATTTTCAATTTCAAAAAATTTACAAACTATGGGTAATGTGCATTGTTTAACAATAAATGGAGTTCGGGAATTTCGAGATATTATTGGAAGGTGAGAATCATGGGGGGCAGTGCGGACGAACTTCACAATATGACCATCGGCGATATCATCAAGAGATACCGGGAGCGAGAAAATTTGACAATCACCCAGCTTACCAATATATCCGGCGTACACAAAGACGTAATTTCAAAGATAGAATTCGGAGACATGAAATGCCCTGAACTCGGAACGATCAAACCTATCGCAAATGTGCTGGGAATCTCCTTTCTGGAAATAGTCGAGCATTACATCGAAGCCGAGCAGCGGGTCGACACGCTGCGCGAGCTTTTGCAGGAAGCCATTCATTTTTCCAACCAGACATTGACTTTAAAAGTGGCTCTAAAGCTCCTCGAATCGCCTCTCGAAGAAACGTATACAGCTATAGAGCAGCTGTACGACCTCGCGGATACGCTTACCGATACTGAGTCGAAGTTAGTGCTGTTCAAATTGATTGTAAAGTTCGCAAGAGAACAAAACATCCCGCAATTTATCGCGAAAGGTTTGCTACAGGCCTATTTGATCGAGCGACTTGATTTGAAGCGCATGGAAGAATCTTTTAAGGATGGAGAAGAGATATTATACTACATTGATTTTCTTTCCAAGGATCAAAAAATTATTTTTTACTTCAGAATGGCGCTTCAAGCCTTTGCAATCCAAAAATACGAGCACTGTATCGAATTGTGCCAATCGGGACTCGCACTGGAAACAGCAGATACGGAGCTCAAAGCCAGAGCTTATTTGGCTATGATCAACTGCTATTACTTCCTGGATCGGTTTGATGAAGCAGAAAAACACCTCGATGTATTCGGAAGGTTTACGTATGACTTTGTTAGCGACTCTACCAAGATCAACCGCGCCGCTATCAAGGTTGCAAAGAAACAGTACGACGATGCGATCCCGATGTTGAATACGTACCTGCGGGAGCTTGGGCAAGAAAACAGAATCCACGTGGTGAACGAACTGCTGGACATTTATTTAGAGACCGGGAACATGGATAAAATCACCGAGTTAATCGAAAAAGAAGAGGAGCTATTGCCGAAAAGGGCGGGGACACCCTATAAGCATCTTTCGATCGGAATGTATTACCAAAGAAAGGGCTACTATCAAGTAAGAACCGGACAGATTGACGAAGGAATGGAAAGCTACATCAACAGCTTAAAAGCGTTTGAAAAGATTCACGCACTGAAGGAGATCATGAAATGCCAGATCATTGAGGACTTGAAGAAACAGCTGCATCATTTGGTCAAAAACAAGGGTTTTCAGGATGAAACCGTTGTTGAACTGAGTCAGCAACTGGACAAGTACATTGTGCTTGCTCAACGCAATATGCAAAAGTACCGCGGCTGCTGAAACTCCCAACCTGCTCCATTGCCGGATCGAAAACAGGTTGGGAGTTTTTACATCATTCCTCTCATTAACTTATGTTCCATTCATCGCGATGTTTTTTCCGTAAAAGATTTCGTCCATCTCAATGGTCAATCGATCGGTTATTTCCTGCTGTTCCCGCTCGCTAAGCTTCTCTTTTGTCCGTCCGAACAGATAGTTGTTCAGGTCAAAGTTTTTCAGCTTGCACTTGGTATGAAAGATATTCTCCTGGTAGACATTGACGTCGATCATATGGTACTGGCTTTTGACTTCATCCGGTATGTAGTTTTGGATCGAGCTGATCTCGTGGTCAATAAACAGCTTGTGGCCGCAAATGTCTCTGGTAAAGCCTCTGACCCGGTAATCAATCGTCATAATGTCCGTATCAAACGAATGGATCAAGTAATTGAGCGCCTTCAACGGCGATATTTCTCCGCAGGTAGATACGTCGATATCGGCGCGAAACGTGCTGATCCCCTCATCTGGGTGGTACTCCGGGTACGTATGAACGGTAATATGGCTCTTGTCCAACGCCATGACTACGGATTCAGGGAGGGGGCCGGGGGATTCCTCGAATGACTCGTCCGGGACTTCGACGACAGGCCCTTCCGATACGAGCAAGGTCACGCTGGCCCCTTGGGGAACGTAATCCTGTTTTGCAATATTCAGTACGTGCGCCCCGATGATCTCCGCGACATGTTTCAAGATCGCCGTCAGCCTGTCGGCATTGTACTGTTCATCGATATAGGCCAGGTACGCTTCGCGCTCTTCTTTTGTTTCTGTATAGCAAATATCGTACATGTTGAAGCTCAAAGACTTGGTGAGATTATTGAAGCCATGCAAAGTGACGCGCTGCTCTGGTGTCAGGTTCATGCTTTTGCTCCTTTGACTGATCTGATGGCTGCAGATGAATTCAATACATCCTCCAGCTCTAAGCAAGGGCCTTGCCCATAAATATTTTTTATAATGCCCTGCCCTTTTACGAAAGATACCAGTCCCATCGTATATGGGAGGAAGCCGCGTTCTCTTTTGCAAACAGTTGAAAAAGACACCGGTTCTTGATCCGGTGTCTGGGAAAAACGCAACTCTATAGTTACTCGTCGTATCCGTATACAGCTATTTAAACCAGCCCTTCTCCTTGAAATGCATGATCGCTTCGATCCGGTTGCTGACCCCCAGCTTATCCAGGATGACGGAGATGTAGTTGCGGACCGTCCCGGTTGTGAGATACAGCTGGCTGGCGATTTGCTTCGTATTTTTGCCGTCGGCGATCAGCAGCAGGACTTCCTTTTCCCGCTCAGTCAACGGGTTTTCTTGACCGTACGCCTCATCCATCAGCTCCGGCGCGTAGATGCGCCGACCAGCCATGATGCTGCGAATCGAGCTGGCCAGCTCCTCGCTGGGACTGTCCTTTAACAAGTAGCCATCCGCTCCCGCTTTTAACGCCCGTTCAAAATACCCCGCTCTGGCAAACGTGGTGAGGATCATGACCTTGCAGCTGGATGTCTTCAGCTCCTCTGCCGCATCCAGACCGCTCTTCACCGGCATCTCAATATCCATGATGCAAATATCCGGCTGATGCTGATGGACGAGCTTTACGGCATCCTCGCCGTTGCTTGCTCTGCCAACGACCTTCATATCCTCTTCCAAATCGAGCAGGGAAGCAAGAGCGCCCAACAGCATCCGCTGGTCCTCGGCAATGACGATTCGAATCATACCACCGCCTCCTTTTCCGGTTGTTTGAAGACGTTTGGCACGCGCAGGACGATTGTCGTCCCCTCGTCGGAGACAATTTCCATGCTCCCGTTTACAAATTCAAGCCGTTCCCGCATGCCGCGCAGGCCGTTTCCGCGATAGCAAGCTGATTCGTCGGCAATGCCAATCCCGTTGTCCTTCACTTTGACAACCAGATCGGTCCGGGATGGCTCGATTACGACCGAACAGACCGACGCGTTGCTGTGCTTGACCACATTCGTCGCCGCTTCCTTTATGCACATCGAGAGCACGGTCTCGGTCATCAGGGAGGTTTTGGTCAGGTTGGGGTCACCCTCCAGCTTGAAATCGATTTGCGCCGCTTCGAGAATCTGTTTGATGCGAAACATCTCTTCCTCAAGCCGCGTACCGCGCATCTGGGTAACCATTTCCCTGACTTCCTTTAAAGCGATCCGTGCTGTCTGGCGGACTTCTTTTATTTCAATTTTCGCCTGGTCCGGGTCCTTGCTGATCAACTTGCCAGCCAAATCGCATTTCAACCCAATCAGGGAGAGCTTCTGTCCGAGCGTATCATGCAAATCCCTGGCGATCCGCTGACGTTCCTCCAGCTTGACCAGCTCCGAGATCCGCTTGTTTGCGTCCTCCAGCTGCCCCTCCAGCTTTTCCCGTTTGTTCCGGTTGTAGGTGGTGACCGGAAGGAGGATGACAGCGATCATGCTGACAAGCACAAACGGCAGCTGATTGATCATCTGCGCGTTCTTCATGATAAACCCGAGATTGATCGTGACCACGGTACTAACGAGATGAATCGAGTACAGCGTGTAAAAACCGACCTTGTTTTGAATAGTTCCGATAAAAAACGCCAGGAACAGCGAGAAATACACATAGCCGAACAGCAGCGTCATCGTGATGGAAATGACGATTTGCACACTCGTCCAGAAGTAAATCAGCCATCCCTTGGAAAGAAACGAGAACACGTAACAGACAAAGAACACGAGAATCATCACAATCCCGCTCACAACCTCAAGTGTAGAGGAGGAGCGGAAGATGAAATAGAACGGAAGGATATAAAAGACGACCCACACATAAGGGCTAAGACCGGTGTTTTTGTGAAGAATTTGATACCACTTTTGCATGATCGCCCACCCTTTCCGCTTCGCTGTCTACATTAAGTGTATATGAAGAGAAGGGTTTGTGCAGGTTTATTTTCCTTCCAGACTGGGACTTCGTCTCTGCAACGGCTCTGGAGCGGATTCTGTCTTGTCCAGCAAATCCTTGATCTCTTTAAAGCTGACAAACGTCTTGTTGCGCTCATCCCATAGCCGGAAACGAAGCGACTTCAAGCTCGTGGCGAGGGTAATCGTTGTTGCCTTCTGCAGCGGAGGCGTCGCATTATGCGCCTTCTCCAAATTGTAGTTCGGAACTTTTGGGCTTAAATGATGGACATGGTGAAACCCGATGTTTCCGGTGATCCATTGCAGAGGCTTGGGCAGCTTGTAATAGGAGCTTCCCTCCACGGCCGCTTTCACGTAGCTCCACTCTTCTTCGTTTTCAAAGTAGGAATCCTCGAACTGATGCTGTACGTAAAACAGCCAGATGCCGAGCAAGCCGGAGATGAAGAAGATCGGACCTTGGATGAGCAGGAACGCTTGCCAGCCCACCGCCCAAATCATCAGCGCATACAGTACGACGATGGCGACATTGGTCAGATACGTGTTCATCCGCTCCCTGGTTCTCGCTCCTTTGCGGTTAAAACGGTACTGAAGCACGAAGACATAGATCGGACCGAGCCCAAACATGACAAGCGGATTGCGGTAGATCCGGTAAGCAATCCGAAGCCACAGCGGGGAAGACAGGTATTCCTCGACGGTCAGAATCCAGATGTCGCCGACGCCCCGTTTGTCGAGGTTGCTGCTCGTCGCATGGTGGATCGAATGACTGTGCTTCCACTGCTCATACGGACAGAGCGTGATCACGCCTGTAATCGTGCCAAGTATATCGTTAGCCAGGCGATTCCTAAAGAACGACTGGTGACAACAGTCATGGAAGATAATGAACGTCCGGATTACAAATCCGGCCGCGATAATCAAAAGAGGAAGCGTCAGCCAATACGAGACGGCCAGGCTTTGATAGGCCGCAAACCATAACAACAAAAAAGGAACCAGGGTGTTGAGAAGCTGTCTAATACTCGACTTTGTATCGTTTTTCTCATAGGGGGCGACATTTTTTTTCAGACGAGCTATGTTGGATTCGTGCATCGCGTATTGCCTCCTCGATTTGACGCATAGGGAACGTTTTGGAACGCAGGGCGCAAACTTTTCTTTCTTTGATTATAATAAGCGCATCCTGTTCACTGTAGTCATAAACGTCAACTCGAGGATATGACATTTGTCATGGTTTTTCAGATTTTATTTCCACCGATGAAATCAATTTCCAGTTTGCAGGTTGATCAGAGCAGGGCTGTTTTCTTCTCAGAACGGCGATACAAGCATGACTAAATGATGCTTGTCTACTTCAGCTTGGTCTGTTCAATTGAGAGCGTATCTGCGCCATGGTTGGCGGCGAAAGTCTGCAAAGCGTTCAACACCTGTTTTTTCAGCGGTCCCGTAAATTTTACCTGCGGTTCGATTTGCAGCAATTGGACCGACAAATGGCGGCTTTTTTTATCCAGCCGGGGGTCCATGCGGCCAATCAGCCTATCTCCCGCCAGTATCGGCATCGCGTAATAACCGTACTTGCGCTTTGCGGCCGGCGTGTAAATTTCCCAGCGGTACTCAAAGGCAAACAGGTCTTCCAACCGCTTGCGGCTCCACAACAAATTGTCCAGGGGCGGGAGGAAGCGAATGGCCGGGGCTTCCTCCCCTGCCTGTGCTTGTTCCTTGTCGATGTGCGCATGCAGACGCTCGCTGTCAGATGCGAGGATGAAATACGGCTTGCCTGTGTCCTCCAGCTCTACCTGCACCACCTCGCCCGCATCGATGCACCGCTCAATCGCCGAGCGCCGCTCGCTCGCGCTCATCCGCTGCCAGCCCAGTCTCGGGTCGCTCGGCTCAAATACCCGGTACGCCCGGAGGTACTTGTCCAAAAGCGCGTTCAAGGCTTCACCCGTTTCCATTTCCCTGCCTCTCTGCATTAGCTCTGCGGGGACGATGCGGCTGGACAGATCAAACAGGCGCTGGTTTCCCTCGCGGCCGACGACCGAGATCTCGGCCGCATCCAAAAGCAGATTCAGGGCATGGGATGTCGCCTTTGTTTTGGCGCTGACATTGTCCCAGTATCCGCGGACACGCAGATTGGATTCAAAGGCTTTGGACGGCAGCGGGCCTTCCTCCCCCAGCTTTTGCCTTACCCCATCCGCGATCGCTTCGAGCTGGTCGAGCTGAGGCTGCACGCGTTCGCGCAGCCGCTGGCGAGTCGGTTCGAAGATTGGGTAGTCCTCCATCGGAATGACGCAGGCGGCGTTCGCCAGGTACTCGAAAAAAGCTCCGGCTCGAAGCAGTTCATCCAGAATCTCCGGCCGGTAGCCGGGAATCCGTGCAGCCAGAACCAGATGCTGGTTGGGACGGACGGCATTGACCGGATCGATCTGCACGCATTCGAGCCGCCGGATTGCGTTCCGCACTCGGTCTTGCAGGATTTGTGACGAGTCCATTGGGTTATGGAAATCCTTATTGAAACCGTTTTTGAAACCGTCTTTCGAACCGAAGCTGGTCGGGCTAAGGCTGGTTTCCCCTGGAATAACTCCAGATCCCTTCTCCGCTTCCGGGCTGTCTAGCAGCATTTGTGTCTCCAGCAGAAAACGCCGGAGCGCTCGTTTGGTTGTTTTGATCGTTTTCATTGCGGAACCTCCGAGTAGCTCGTCGTTTCGTTATCCAAGCTCTTTCACCTTCGTGTTTGACAGCTTCTTTTTCTCCACCACTCCATCCAAATATTGTGTAAAAGTTGAATGACCACTGTACGTTAGAAATAGCCATTCCAAAGCTCGGGTCATGGCTATGTAAAGCAGCGAAACCTCTCTCTCTTCTATTTCTTCCAGAGGGAATGGCATGTTTTCGACTGACACAATGAACACCGCTCGGAAATCGAGACCCTTTGCACTGTCAATTGTAGATATTTTCACTTTGTTTTCTTCACGTGAGAAGCTTCTTTTCGATTCCGCATTTTCTGTCACCCATGTGTACGGCAACTCGTGTTTTTCCAAACTGTCTTTGATCTCATCGATATAGGACACTCGATGGGTATTTTTAACACGGTACAATATGGCGATATCGCTATACGGTATTTTTTTCTCTCTGGTTAGAAAGTTTATCGATTTGGAGACAAAGTTCATCTCTTCTTGAATGCTTTGAAATCGTTGAATAATCGGAACAGGACCTCTCCTTTTGGTTGACTGCGGAGGAATGATTTCCACTCCTTCTACCGTCCCGCTTTTTACTTTATTTTTCAGTTGGGAATGCGCCTGAAAAAAATCCCAAGCAAATTGTATAATTTGAGCTGTATTTCGATAATTGATCGTAAGTATTTTGGAGCGTCCACGAAAATCAAGGCCAATATCCTGAACCAAACTTGTTTTTCTCTTGAATATAGATTGGGCTCGATCCTCTACCAGCAGCAACGACTGCGTATTCGGGTTCAAGCATTGGCTCAACAACTTCAGCCAATCCGGTTCAAAATCTTGCCCCTCATCAATTAATATTGCATCGTACATCGGAAGGACCGCTTCTTTCCGATTGGCTTTTTCCAAAAGAGCTGGAATATCTGTATCGTTCATCTTCAGATGCTGGGCGAGCCATTCATGAAAATTGTAAACCTCTACATTGGATGCGGAAGAAGACACTGGTGCATTCATCATCTCAAACAGATCTTCCGGTTCATTCATCATTTTTTCAATCATTTGCTTCAGACTTTTTGACAAGGTAATTCCATAACAGAGAACGAGAATACGCCAATCTGGGTGTGCTTTCGCAAGCAGTCTGGCCCTGCTGGCCAATATAAGCGTCTTGCCGCTGCCGGCTACCCCTCGGATTAATCGATGCTTGTCTCCCAGCTGCTTCGCTAAATTCTCCTGATGCAAATCCATCGTTTTGATGTTGTGCAGAGACAGGAGCAATTGATCCTGATGGCGAACCGGTGATGTAAACTCCGCGCTAATCCGAACCTCTGGAAACAGGTGGAAGCGAAATGCCTGAATGTCTTCATTCGTCAAGATATACCTTTTCGTGTTGCGAACAGTGAACATTTCCTGTATTTTCTCCAATAATATTTCAGGAGAAAATCCCTCCTCATCAGGGTCAATCTCGTCTTGGCAAAGAACAAACTGCGGTTCAATCACATGATAAAGATTATGCTTCAAAAAATACTCCTGTTTTAAGCGGGTAAAGACCGTACCATAGCCGTAGGAAAATTTTAAATATGAGCTGTTGTCCTGCAGCAAATTCCGATCTTTTTTCAAGTGGTCAGCAAGCAAACGGGCATTGTCCCTCGCTTGCTTCAAGGGACTTTTCGTTGTGACCATCCCACCATCCGCTTTGTGCAGTATCCAGTCATCATTATTAATTTG
>NZ_JAUMSJ010000052.1:0-25701 GCF_037834415.1 Brevibacillus borstelensis
CACCACGAATCATGTGAAGGTTTGGTTGTTATGGAAATGACCCTGTTACGTTGCTTATTGGAAACCTGATTGGTTTATTTTTGTGCTGGATTCGCGGGAAGCTGGATGTCCCACTTCTCCTCTTTATACTTATTTTTATCCAGACGGATCCCCAGTATAGCTTTTTTAGGAAGCTGAGTCATTCCTTCCACAAAGTGCCGCGTATTGCACGTTTCAACCTGTCCTGAAAAACTGCATTTCCCGTAGTCGCGATTCTCGCTTAGATTGTATGTCTTGTTAGCCTCATCGACGAGCACCCAATCCCATTCCTTGAGGGTTCCCGTTGCTACTGTCATATCGATAGCAACTCCGTTCTCCCCGGTTTCCGGATTCTTTTGTACAGATAGGTCGGTGACTGTTACCGTGGCATCGCCTAACTTTTTCGTCATCGAATTCTTCTTGATTTTCAGCGGATCAATCTCGATTTGAAAACGAGCTGGTTCAAACAAGCGAGAGCCGAGCATTTCAAACGTAATCGCCCCTTCAGTCGTCTTGTCGGGAATAAATACAATTTCGTAAATATTTTTTGTCTTGCCATCCTCTATTACTTTTTTCTGCGACTGATAGAGGGGAGGAAATGAAACTTCTGACACAATTTGCTCTTCGTATAGGTTGGAAGCTAACACCTTTCCGCTTTGGTCTAAAATGTTAAAATCCAGTTCGGCCAAGTGAAGTAGATCACGCTCTTCTTCTGTAGCCTGAATCTCTTCGGCAAACTGGTTAATCCGATTTTGCGCCTCTTGTGTCCATGATGACTCCAGCGTGAGTCGAATGGCACTGGGTGTATAGGCAATTGATTTCGCCTGAATGATTAGCCCATTTTCAGTCGTATGGGTTTGACTGAGCGGAACGATCTTAGTTGCGGCTATGCTTTTTTCCATGTCAATTGGCACTGATACATTCCATGTTCCATCCTTCCTCTTGTCGCCTTTGAGACGAATCTCTTTCGCTTCCAGATGAAGCTGCAGTTTTTTCGGTGTGAAGTCATTCAGTACAAATTGATAGTATCCGTATTCTCCTTTCCGACGGTAAGAGTCATATCTGTTAGCAATCACATTGCCCTTTTCGTCAGTCAGATACATTTTGGTGCTCGGTAATAAAAGGCCATATTCCGAACTAACGTCCACACTTTCACTTTTCAAAGTAGTGGAGACAATCAGGCGAGCCGGATCAGCCAGCACTTCTGACATGATGACGGTAATGCCTTGATCGGTGGCGCTTGCTTCGGCTAGGTTGGAATATCCCTGCGTAGCCGCATTCTGCGTGCCAAGATCAGGCGGGGCTTTTATAAACGAAGAAATATAGTTGGCAAACGACGGAGATACCACGAAACTGGCAGAAAACCCGATCGTAACGACAGAAGCGGTGACAAGCATGATTTTTTTCAATGTCCACCCATCCCTTTTCGGGGATAGTCCCTCCCTTTTCCCAGGTTCTATTTTTTGAAACAGCCTCATCTTGAACGAATCCATGTCCACCTTGTGCAGCTCATACTCACGTCCAGCTTCTCTCAACTTCTTTTCCATATCTGCCCTCCTTCACGATTATTTGACAGAGTCGATTTCTTCCCCGAGCCAAACGAGATTTGACCGTTCCTTTGGGATCGCTCATGCATTCCCGCAGCTTTTTTCGAGCGCGGTACAGACGCATCTGCACGGTGCTGACCGGGATCGACAAACGCTCTCCGATTTCCTGGTAGCTTAAAAATTGCAGATATCTCATCACAAGCACAGTCCGGTAATCCTTATCCAGTACGGAAATCAGTTCCTGCAGAGCAATTTCACGTTCCTTTTGCAGATAGACGGTTTCCGGCGTGTCCTTGTGAACCGGCTCAAAATCGAAGCCAGTTATACCCGGGGTTCGTTTGCGCTTGCGCAGTTCATCGAGACAACGATTGGCTGCGATCCGGTATAGCCAAGCGGAGAAGCTTCGCTCCGGGTTGTATTCCGGCAAGTGGCTGTATGCCCTGATAAACACCCCTTGTGCAATATCCTGCGTGTCCTGCGAATAGCACAGCATTTTTCGCAGAAGAGAAAAAACCCTGCTTCGATATCTGTCGATAATCACACCAAAAGCCTGTTTATCTCCTTGCAGAACACGTTCAACGATTTCCCTGTCGTCCTGCATCATGAACCTCCCATCCAAAAAGGTTGCGCCGCGCAGCTTCTGCCTTTTTGTTTGCTCACTTAGGTATGACGATTTTCCAGGAAAAAACTATATCGCATGCATGGTGGCTTTCGGTTACCGCGTTCAGCAGCCACGCGAAAAAACACGCAGACCTCTCGAAGAAGTAACGGAATGGGTACGCTAACCATTTTGGGGGCATCAGCTTCATCCCGATGCCCTTCCCGCTTTTGTTGCGTTTATAACTATTCGAAGGTCGGCCACTGTAAAGAAGCATCAGCCCAAAAGCGGGGGAGAGAAGAGCGCAGTCGTTGAGGTAGCGGATTTGTTGTTCTGTCAATTGGCTCTTGTCAGAGAAGGCAGCATGATAGGAGAATGAAAATAGATGTCTATAGTCAATAAAGGAGTCAATCTGAGAAATAAACTCAATGTTTGGATTCTCTCGGGTGTATCCCTTCATGAAAGAATCGAAAAAGGCTTTGGCAAACTCGCTCCTCTCCCTCCCCTTTTGAGCTGTTTGAGCTGCATGGTAGACAGCAATGGCAACATCGTATGCAAACCAATGATATTCACTGTCACCGAAGTCAATCAAAGTTAACCGGTTATCATGATACAAAAAGTTGTGATGAGTAAGGTCACCATGGATCAATCCAAAACAGCTATTTGATGTTGGAAGTTTTCTGAAATCCTCGTAATATTGCTCCAGCTTGCTCTTTATACGAGGATCTAATGATATTTTTTTCTCATTGAACAAAGCGTGTTCAAACCATTGCGGACGCTCGTTTTGCGCTTTATAGTTTTTTGAGAGAGCATGCATTTTTCCCATAGCCTCTCCCCATTTTTCAAATAATGCTCGATTCCAAACATGCTGATCTCGGGGGTTGACAGGAATGCCATTTATTTTTTCATAAGCGACAAAAAAGAATGTTTCCGAAATTTCATTTACGTAACTGCCCCTTGTCAAACATAAAGGCTTTACCACATGTAGACCATTCGCTAACAAATACTCTAACCATTCAAACTCTGACAGGATATTCTGCTCGCCAGCTGGTGACTTCTCCAGTATCTTCACAACTATGCTCTTCCCACTATTGATCTCAAACACATTGTTGCTATAGCCTCCGAGGAGCTTGACTGCGGATGGCTCGCATCCAAGTTGAGTCTCATTATCGTTCCGCTGGGTATTGTGATCGCACTGAAACTGATATCAAAGGAAGTGCTGGAAGATTGTCGGCTGCAGGTTGAGCAGGAATCGGGCAAAAAAAAACCGACAACTGGTTTGCCGGTGCGTTCATTATACTCATCTGGATTTCAGCTGCGGTGTGGCTTTCCCTCTTCGTGTACCAATTGATCTAGTAGAGCCAACAATCACAGCGGTTATAATCCCATATTTCTGATCATACTATCTTTTGCGCACCAAAAACTCAAGTAAGGCCAAAGGCTACATCTTGAAAAGGACGCTTGCCGAATGAAAAAATTGCAGATTACATCGCTCACCAAAAAGTATCTGATAAAGTCGATTCTGGCGTTATCAGTTTTCATTTTTATTTTCACAAGGTTTGCGGATGAGGTAATGGAGCAGGAGCTAACCAGCTTTGATCATGCTGTCATTCACTGGATACAATCTCTCATAAGCCCACAGCTTACTGCGATCATGAAGTTTTTCACCTTTCTTGGCTCTACCGCTGCATTGCTTGCTCTTCTTGTCACTTCTGCCGTTCTCATGATCTGGCAAAAGAAACGATGGGAAGCTTTGTTTTTAGTCCTTGCCCTTTCAGGAGGAGTCGTATTTAATCAGTTGTTAAAATGGATATTTCATCGCCAAAGGCCAAACCTGCACCGCTTGATCGAAGAAACAGGGTATAGCTTTCCAAGCGGCCATTCCATGAGTTCCATTATTTTTTATGGCATGCTGGGCATGTTATTTTTTATGTTTGCAAGGAAAAGAACGCCCAAAATCATCATTACTGCTGCCGCCATTGTTCTTGTTTTGTCAATCGGGATAAGCCGCATTTATCTTGGCGTTCATTATCCGAGTGATGTCCTGGCTGGCTTTGCCGCTGGAGGAGCTTGGCTTACTATCTGTTTGATGGGCTTGAAACTTGTCTTGGAGTTAAGAAGGAAGACTTAAACTAGGTCTATATATTAGGAATCGGTCTTCGTCCGTCCAATCGATATTCTGGTAACGAGCAGCACTCCAATAGCCGCCGCGATCGTCGCCTTGGCGGTAGTCTACCTCTTGCGTTCGATCATCTATGTTCGGTCAACTAGCATACTTACCGTATAGCTTTCTCCCTGCTCTCACTGTTTTGCTCAGCATGACCGTCGTGGCCAAGCTGCGGGAGATCTCGCTGCCGATTTGCCGGAAGCTGAATCGCTTCCTCCAGTACTGGACAAGTTTCTTTGAGGTACCGCGACACACCATAACAATTACGAATATAATCAACTTGGTATTGGTAGTAATACAACCCATTTTAGTTTGATATTTCCCTATGAATATAGGGAAAGCTCAGTAAACTAAGCAATTTATTTGATAAATACTTTTTCTGGTACTGATCTAGATTTACATTTACGACTACCATATCATTTTCTTTTCTGAATAATTGATCTGTACCATTTTCCAAAAACACCATATCAGGGTTAAACGTCATCAAAATCTTTCCAAAAACCTGAAATAGGGCTTCCAATCCCTCTTGAAATGTTTTACCAAACAATTGGATTCTAATTTCTGCGTTTATTTCCATTTTGTACTCCTCTCTTAAAAAAGAGAGGCAAGCAATATCTTCCGTTTCAATATCAATTGTGAAATACTTACAGCTGAGACGAGTAAAATTTTCGTAACTAGTTACTTTATCTTCAACTGTCTCAACTACTATATTATAAATTGTGGTCTTAAACGTTTTAGGATCCAAATTTGAAACTAATAATAATGCACAATCCATCTCACTTCTCCCCTCCAAATACTCTTGTAATTGTGCCATTCCTTACCATTAATAATTCTTCTAGTCTTTTTAAATCACCATTAGAATTTGCTTTCCTTAGAATTGTTTCGGTAATTTCGGTAACTTTTTCATCTGAAAAGTTATCTAAGTTGAGAACAATGCTTCCAGACTGATTTTTTGTCTTTCCTGCAATTTCTTTTATTATACTTTGTACCTTACCATCGGGTTTTGGCGCATAACAATCAAATACTTTCCCTTCGATAAGAAAATCAGGATTTGATCCTACTTTAATCCCATAACCATTTCCACCATCAACTTCATCCAGCATCTTAATGTCATAGCCTTGATCAGCCAAAAAATCGGCTGTTTCATTTTGTTTCTTTATTCCATGGGAATCTCCTACCCCATAATTTCCCTCAGGTTTACTACCCTTTGGCAAAGAAGGCTCAGTCAGTTTAATCTTGCTTTCAACATTTCCCGTCTCCTTAAGCTCCATCCTCAAATCCAAGGCTTTTGCTGCCGCAATCTCTTCATCCGTCAATGCAGCAGGTATACCGTGTTGTCTCAGAAGATCGTAAGGGTCACCTGTCCCCTTACCCCGCAGCATAACCCCCAGATTATCCCTAGCCTGCTCAGCACTGTTCTTCACCACAGCCTTCACCGTTTCCTGCCCGGTTGAATGGGCTTGCTTCAGTCCAATCGACCCGCCGGTAACCAGCACCGCCCCAATGACCGCCGCAATCGTCGCCTTGCGGTAGTCCACCTTTTTCCCGCGTGCCCGGTCATCCATCACACTCACCGCAAAGCCTTCGCCTGCCCCGGCTGCTTTGCTCCGCATGACGGTCGTCGCCAAACTGCGGGAGACCGCGCTGCCGATTTGCCGGAAGCTCTGGCTGATTTGCGTGCCCGCTTTCCTCGTGAACCCTCCGACAGCCCGGACGGGAGCCGTATTTTTCAAGGTCTGGACGACGGATTGCATTTTGCTGCGCGTCGTCATCGCCACTGTTCGCAGGCCGCCGCCCACTTTGCTGGCAACATTCCCGTTGCCTTTCCCCGTATTTCGTCCAAGGCTGGCTACTTTCCGGTACACACTGCTGTTTTTCACGGCCTTTCCTACGCTGCTGGCAGCACTTCTTCCATTTCTCGCCACTGCCGCTGCACTCTGAGCCAGACGCGTTTGCCCGATGCGGGACGCAACAGCCCGCAGGGCGCCACCCGCTTGCTTCGCGGTGCTCGCCAAAGCGCTGCGGAGAGCATTTCCCGCCTTGCCTGCCGCGCTCGTTAGCGTACGCAGCGCATTTCCCGCCTGTGTTCCCATGCGGGCAACAGCACGGCCGACCGATGTCTGCCGCGCCCATCTGGCTGCTGCCCTTACCGCTTGCGCTCCTTTGTCAACTGCGGCCCGGACAGCGCCAGTAGCCCGACTGGTCAAAGCGGAGGCCTTGCCAAGGGCATTTGCGACCGGTTTCAAGCGGGCCACTGCCGAAGCCGCCTTGCCGATTAATGCTCCCGCGCCGAAGCCAGCTGCCGACAGCACGCCTCCCAGCGCCATTTCCCGAAGCAACTCGTCGCCGCGCATGCCAAAGGCGTATCCGATCGCACCGGAAATCCCTTCGCCGACCAGGATCGAAACGCCAAACGGCAGCAGCGGCGGAAAGAACACGCCTCCCACGGTGAGTGCGACACCCGCTGTCGTGACCAACACGACTTCCCAGTGGTCCGCGACCCACTTGGCTCCATCGACGACCGCGTCTACGACGGTATTTGCGACGTCCTGCACGGTATCTACAACGGTGTCAAACGCGTCCTCCACCGTTTCTTTTACGCTGTCTACGGCAGACTCCCAAAGCTCCCAGCCTTTGTCGAGCGCTTCGGAGGCTCCGCCGATTAGCCAGTCCCAAAAGCCCCGCTCGCCCTCTTTTGCTTTCAGTTCCTCGCTTTTCCCATCGGAGTCGCTGCTATTCGGGTCATATTCCCCGCCTGTGGGATCAAAATCCTTGGGGGTATTTTCATGGGTTGGGGTACCGCGTTGGCGGTCTCCGCCTTTACCCAAGTTGTCTCCGCGGAGGTCGTCTCCATCTCCACCCAGGTCACCCCCGTCTCTGCCCAAGTCGTCTCCGCCTCTGCCCAAGTCGTCTCCGCTCCCGTGCAAATGGCCCGGTATCCGTCCGTCCCACGTTGCTTCCGCATATGTAGAATAGATAATCTTGAAATTCATCAGCTCGTCGGAACGTGCGCCAGTTCCTCCGGTTCCGCCCGAAATATAATCATTTCGTTCATCTGCTCGCAGCATGTTTGGCTTTGGCTTGTCTGCCGCATAGGTGGCCAATGGCAAACAAAGGATTATCGCCAGAATAAGTAACAAATAGTGCTTCCGAATCACCAATGCCCCTCCTTATCCCTGCCGGACATTCTTATTCCGCAATCGTCTCTTTTTCATATGGTAGTATTTGGATAAAGAGTCTACATCCAGCAAAAGTATGAAAATCCAGTGGGCACTATGGATTAGGGAAAGGGAACTTTAGGGGGGCCTCCTCTCATACATCTAGCGGGGATAACGGTTTCCTCTCTGGTTATCTCTAAACGCCCATAGAAAGATAGACTTACGAATCGTTATAGTTAATACCTATTAAAATCATAAAAGATAAATATTCGACCTATACCTCTCGCATGATGAATAATTAGAAAAATCTGATCGCCCATGGAGGATTCCTTATGAACGAAAGTACTGCTAGAAACCGAGCGGAATTGTCGGGAAAGCTAACCAACGTTTTAGATTCGCGATCGTTGGCAGCATCCTACAGAAGGCTTGCGGAAATTTTGGCGGAAGGAATGACGGTACTCGATGTCGGTTGCGGCACCGGTGCAATTACGCGCGGAATCGCAGAAGCGGTAGGCCCGAATGGACGTGTTGTCGGAATCGACAGCAATCCAGCCCTCATTGAAAGAGCCCGTCAAGCTCATGCCAATACGTCGGGATTGACCTTTGAAACAGGAGACATCTACGCGCTTGCCTATGAGCAGGAATTTGATATTGTCACTTCGGCTCGCGTATTGATATGGCTGTCTGATCCGCTGACGGCATTGAAATCGATGATATCGGCTGCGAAAGTGGGCGGGCGGATTATGGTTGCCGATTACAATCACGAAAAAATACGATGGGAACCGCAGCCGCCCGCGAGTATGCTCGCCTTCTATGCGGCCTATCTGAAATGGCGTTCCGATGCGGGCATGGATAACGAGATTGCCGACCGCCTCTCGGAACTGTTTCAAGCAAGCGGTCTTAAAGATATCACGATAACACCGCAACATGAGGTCATGAAGCGGACGGAACCGGATTTCCAAAAGAAAATTGGCATATGGGCGGATACCGCTTCAAGCAGAGGCATCCAGATGGAAAGGGATGGCTATATAACCGAAGACGAGTATGTGACAGCGGAAAATGAATATCGGGAATGGATGAGGAAGGATGCCCAAGCTTTAACGATGTATATGGTAGCCGTTGAAGGAGTACGGGACAAATGACGGCTGCTGAACTTTGCGGGAAGTCTGCCGCCTGATTTCCGTTCATCCCTTCGTTTGACTGCGGAGCAGGGGAATTGATAATGTCAACATGCATGACCGTTACCAGTTGAAATCTGGAGGCGATTTGAGACTCCCACGGCTAAAGCCGCAAGCTGACACCCTCGGTATCAGTGGGATTCTTGGGTGGTAGTCGGAAGTGCATTTCTGCTATCCGTAGTTCCCCCAAGTTCAGGGCTGTCTCATCAGCCCATCCCACGGCAGAGCATATAGCTCCGTAGGCTGGCAGACTGTTACCATCTGCCACAGGTTTGCTCTTACAAATGTTTTAGCGTCTTGTTCTTGACGACTTCATACATTTTACGCTCAAGAAGATTCGCTTGAGCAACCCCATATGTATGCTGTTTTCAAAGAGCGATGATTGTTTTAACGTCTTTTGCTTGACGGCTCAAAGAGCATATCCTGATTATACCAAATCAGGTTTGTCCTGCCCGCGGCTGAAAAGCATTTTGGAGTCCCGGCCCGAATTTGCAAACATAGAAAACGGAGATGGACTCGCTCTGCTGGGATATGCGGCGCATTTTGGCAACAAAGCAGCTGTACAGGTGCTGCTCGATTTCGGCGCGGATGTGAATGCCCTCTCCCATTCGAAAATCTCTTTCATCCCTTCGAACACAGCGCTTCATGCCGCAATCGCGGGAGAGAGGGGTCTGGAAGTCATCAAGCTGTTATTGGCAAACAATGCCCGTACGGATATTTTCGACAGCAACGGCCATACCTGTCTGCATTCCGCCGCCTATCACGATGATCACGTTGCCATGATCCGTTTGCTGATCGAACACGGAGCGGATGTAAACGCCCGGGTGGAAGGCGGCGAGACCGCCCTGTCGCTTGCCATTCGCCAAGGCAATGATCTGGCCGCGGAGGTTCTTCGCCAAAACGGGGCACAGCTTTAATCTTCCGCGATCAACGGAACTCTGAAGAGCAAGGGATTCTCAGCCGAAGCCAAAACATGGCAGCGCATTTTCACCTTTTTACTCTTGCTCTCGTTAAACGCGAATGATGACATCGCTGCCCAAGCCCCCCGGCAACAGACAGAAAGAACGGCCAGCCGCAAAAATTGCGAAGCTGGCCGCTCTGTTTTCATCGAAAAAGTAAAGTACCTTCACCAAATGTCCGGACAATATTACCGATGGCTCTCCGTGTAAATCTGGAAGACCACGCCGAACTTGTCCGTGACGATGCCGTACGCCGGGCTGAAATGCGTTTCTTGCAAAGGCATGTTGACCTGACCGCCTTGCTGCAACGCTTCATAAAGCTTTTTTGCTTTTTCCGGGCTATCTGCCGTAATGCAGATCGTGACCTGGTTGCCTGCGCTGTGAGACTGGCCCGGGAACGTATCGGAAAACATCAGCTCCGAATCGCCGACTTTGAGTGTGGCATGCGCTACCCGATCCCTGGCCTCTGCCGGCAACGGGAATTCCGGATTTTCCGGCATATCGCCAAATGTCTGGCTGAAGAGCAGTTGCGCCTCCAGGGCGGTTTCGTAAAATTGAATCGCTTCCTTTGCATTTCCGTCCATCATCAAATAGGGGATCAAACGCACTGTCATCGAAAAACAGCTCCTCTTCATCCGAATTTTTTCTCTTTTATGTACTGTAACCCGAAAAGCCGCATTTTAAACACATTTTTCCCCTCATTCCGAGAAATACACAAACGTAAGGAGCGGTCGTCAAGAGGATTCGGGGAGAAAGTGCCGCTCGCCGCTTCCCTGCCGATCTTTATCTTCGCTACAGAGAACCGCAGGGGGGACGCCCCCCTGCTCGCCTTACATGAAAAGACCGTTATTCAAAAGAGCGTTCCAGCTCGTCGACAAGCGATCCGACATAAGCGACTGCTTGACGGATTGGTTCCTGATTCGACATATCCACCCCGGCATGCCGCAGCAGTTCCAGCGGCTTCATCGTTCCGCCCGCGCGGAGGACGTCCAGCCATCTTTCCACGGCCGGTTGGCCTTCTTCCCGGATCATCCGGGCGACAGCCGTAGACGCTGTCAATCCGGCCGAGTAGGTGTACGGATAAAGGCCCCTGTAGTAATGCGGCTGGCGCATCCAGGTCAAGCGGGCTCCTTCGTCCAGGTCGACCGCGTCCCCCCAGAAATCGGAGAGGACCGATCCTTTGATTTCGGAGAGGGAAGCCGCCGTAAGCGCTCCGCCCTTTTCCGCCGCACGGTAGACGCGGCGCTGATACTCTCCTTCGAGCGCGTGCGTCACAAAGTTGTGATAGTACGTCGCGAGCAGCTGGAGCACAATCCAGCGGCGCATTTGGCTGTCATTCGTCCCGGCCAGCAAATGCTGCCCCAGGAGAAGCTCATTCAATGTGGACGGGGCCTCGATAAAATAGAGCGATGGACGGGTATTCATGATTCGTTGGCTCTTGTTGGCCAAATAAAAGTGGCCCGCATGCCCCAGCTCATGCGCCAGTGTGAATGTATTGCGCATCGTGTTTTGCCAGGTGATGAGAATGTATGGATGCGCTCCGTACGGGCTTGAACAAAAGGCTCCGGTCGACTTGCCGATGTTATCGGAACGGTCCACCCATCGCTCCGTCAATCCCCGCTCCATGATCCGAAGGTACTCCGGCCCCATTACTTGCAGAGCATCCAGGATCATTCTGCTCGCTTCCTCATACGTGATCGAGGGATGGTAATGCGGGTCCATCGGCGCTTTCAAATCGCAGAAGCGCACGCTCTCAAGCCCGAGCACTCTTTTCTTCAGGCGGGCGTACCGGCGCATATGCGGGGCCAGTTCTCCGACAATGATATCGAGCTGATTGTTGTACATTTCCAGCGAAACCTTTTGCGGCTCCAGCAGCATATCTGTCACCGACTCGTACTTTCTGAGACGGGAGAGGGCCACCTGCTTTTTCACTTCCGTCGCGTATACGGCGGCAAATGTATTTTTGTACTGCTGCAGCGTATGTACAAAGGAGTCGTACGCTTTTCTCCTTAGCTCCGTGTCGGGAGAGAATTCATATCGCGTTTCAAACAGGGCAAACGATACGGGAAGCTCATTCCCGTTCCCGTCTTCTACCGGGGAAAACTGCATATCCGTCAATTTGCTCATGCTGAAAATATGATAGGGAGCTTCCAGGACTTCACCCAAAGCAGCGAGAGCTTCTTCTGTCTCCGGCGACAGCCTGTGCCTTTTTCGTTCCAGCAGTTCAAGCAAGCTTCTCCGAAAAGGCTCAAGCCCTCCTTCTTCCTGTATGTAAGCTTCGATTGTCCCATCCGGCAGCTGAAGGATTTCGGAATCAATAAAGGACAAGGCCGCACTCACCTTTGTCCGAACTGCCGAAAGCCTGGACGAATTGGTCTGATTGACGGGATCTGTCCCATCCGCTGATTGTCGCAAGCTGGCAAACGTCCACGCCTTGATCAGCTTCATCGACAGCTGTTCCTGCGCTTGCAGGCATTCCAGCAAAATGCTTGCGCCGCCATGGAGCTTTCCTTTGTACGCTTCTATGTTGGCCGCCGCTTTTTCGATCTCGGCCAGTTCTGCCTCCCAGTCCTGATCCGATGCGAATAAATCCGTAAGATCCCAAGTCAATTCCACAGGCACCTCGGAGCGGGATAGACGCATTTCTGCCGCTTTTTTCATGTAAAAGCCCCTCCTTCACAAATAAACTGCCGTCGCTTTCCTATGCCCGAAAAATAAATCGGGCGCTTTTTTATCGTATTCCAATATTTTGAAAAATACAATTTCTTGCCGTTATATGAATGAACACAAGGCATGAGGCATGGCCCAGGATCGCTCCCGTTCCCCCTCCTGCTACTCGTTCGAGAGATCGCTTTCTATTTTTTCCCTGATCCTATCCAAAACGGCTTCCCAATGCTCTTTCATTTCTTCTCTGACCTTCCCGTCGGACAGGTTCTCCTGATGGAAGCTGATCGTCGTCTTGTCCACCGCTTTCGCGATCACTCGAACCTGAACGGTGGAAGGCCGCTGCCACGCTTCTTTTTGCCATGTGAGCCGAAGCTGCTGCAACGGTTTGACGATCCGGATTTCACCCGCTCCCGCTGTCGAAACATATTTCTGCCCCGGCTGCAGCGTAACGCTGATACCTGCTCCCAGCCATGATTCCAGGCCGTCTGCCGAGGCGACCAGCTCCCATGCTTTCTCCTGCGGGATGGGAAACGTTCTCCTGACCCCGATCTGGAATCCCGCCGTTTTGGTTTGCCCGACTATTTTCTGACTCATTTCGTTTGCTCCCGTCTTTTCGTGTTTTTCCTTGACTGCCTCCCTCTCATTTCCATACAAGCGCTTAGGAATCCTGTTTCTTTCTGGATGTCGAGTTTCATTCCGCTTGTCGCGGCGTCATTGGAAAAAAAGGAGTTGCTTACAAAATTGTAAGATTACAGCGGCATTTTGTAAGAAAGTTCGATTTCATATTCAAAATTTAAGCTGTATAGTATACGGTAGGGAAAAAGCGGACACGCTGCTTTCTGAAGTTTATGTCTCGAATGAGTCCAGGAGGAATCCAGTCATGTCCTTTGAGGAGCTACATATTGAAGTGTTTCGATGGATTAACGATTTAGGGAAGCATTACGCTTCGCTTGATCCGGTTGCGGTGTTTTTCGCAGAGTATATGATGTATGTTCTGGCGTTGGGCATGCTCGTGTATTGGTTCACAAGATCCAGCCAAAACCGGATGATGGTGATTCAGGCAGTGGCGGCCTTCGTTTTGGCGGAAATCCTCGGAAAATTGGCCGGGCAGTTTTACTACCACAATCAGCCGTTTGCTGTATTGTCGGACGTCCATACGCTGATCGAACACGACATCGACAACTCTTTTCCGAGTGACCATACGATCTTGTTCTTTTCCATTTGCATATCCTTCCTGCTGGTTCGCAAAAAGGAAGGATGGCTTTGGTTTGCGGTCGCTTGCTGCGTATCCCTCTCGCGGATTATGGTAGGGGTACACTATCCGATTGACGTCGCTGTAGGGGCGCTTTTCGGCTTGCTGTCTGCTTTGGTCAGCTACTGGGCTGTACCGAAGCTCTCATTCATCAAGCAGTTGCTTGCGGTCTATGAAAGGGTGGAAGGACGCATTTTACCTGCCAAAAAGAAGTCCACGAACTTTTAGATGCATACTGACGACGACAAGTACAGCCAGAAAAACAGGTTTTGACTGTCTACCGGCAGCAGGGTTGAACCGAATAAAAAGCTATCGGGACAAGTCCGTAAGATAGGGAAAGGCCAGGCGGAGCAAGCAGTCACCCGGCACATTCAGACCGGGTGCATCACTTGCCCGCCTTACACATTTTCTCATGCTGGATCAGCCATTCCTTTCTCCATATTCCTCCCGCATATCCGGTCAGCGTTCTGTCTGAACCGATCACACGATGGCAGGGAACAACGATGCTGATGATGTTTTTGCTGTTGGCATTTCCCACAGCGCGGATCGCCTTCTCGTTTCCGATGTCCGTTGCGATGTCTTTATACGATACCGTTTGGGCATATGGAATTCTGGTTAAGGCCTCCCATACTGTTTTCTGAAAGCTGGTCCCTTCCCATACATAAGGAAACGTAAACTCTCGGCGTTCGCCGTTAAAATATTCTCCCAGCTGACGCTGGCAGTCCTTGAGCGCCTCGGGAGTATCAGCGCCGACGGCATATTGCGGCGCACTGCGTTCGCTGAACATAATCGAATGCACATATCCTTTCGAACCGATAATCTCCACTACGCCAATCGGCGATGCGCAATCCAGCTTATACAGCTTGTCCATACAAAGACCTCCACAAGTAAAAGGTAGCGTATGCTTGCCACCCTTCCCAATTTGTTCCCATCGCTTTGATTTCTTCCATGGCAGGCTTGCGCTGCAGTCCGAGCCGAGCCTTTAACGCGTTTTGCAGTCCGACGTCCGCAACGGGGAAGGCAGTCGGATCGCCGAAGCATTTCATCATCACGTAATCTGCCGTCCACAATCCCACTCCGCGAATGGCCAGCAAGCTTTTCTGCACGTCCTGACGATGCTTTTTTTGCTGCAGGCTTTCTTTGGTCAATCGGCCCTTCGCCATAGCCTTCGCGACTTCAATCACGTACTCGGCCTTCCTCGTTGTAAATTGAAGGGCTCTCAGCTGGCTTGTGTCAAGGGCTGCGATCTTGTCAAACGCCGGAAACGACCAAAGGACCATTCCGTCATACACAAGCTTTTCCCCGAACTGCTCCACAAAGCGCTTTTTCAACGTATAGGCAAAAGGCAGATTGATTTGCTGGCCGATAATAGCCCAGGTGAGCGCCTCAAACAAATCCGGGATGCGAATGATCCGAAGTCCGTAATAGCTTCGGACGAGCTGGCTCAACAGCCTGTCCCGGCGAGCCATTTCATAAAAGCCGCTTACATCTTGCTCCAGATCAAACCATTCCCACACGTACTTTGCCATTTTTTCACACACTTGCTTGGACGGAATGCCCAAAGGAAATTCGACGCGAATCGTCTGAGCCGAGCACCCGATCTTCAAGAGGATAAGCTCTTGATCAACCTTTACCGGCTTGTACAAATACCCTCCTTTGATCTGATGCAAAACCTCCAGTTCCGATCTGCCCAAGAAAACGAGACACTCGTCGAAGTTGAATTCCCGAGGCGGAAACAGTTCCATGAACGAGCCGTGACAGGTCCAGTTCATCCTCTCTCTCCCTTACAAAGTTGGTTGTTCCGGCAGCACAGGTACGCGTTTGCTTCCAAGCTTCCGATATTCACTCGGCGAGCACTGTTTGACGTGCCGAAACGCCTTGTAGAAATTGGATGGACTTTGAAAGCCGACTTCATAGCAAATTTCAAGGTTTGTCAGTTTCGTGCCGGCGAGCAGATGCGCAGCTTTATCCACTCTGACCTTTTCCAGATAGCTGCGGGGGGTTTCCGATGTAGCCTGTTTAAACATCCGTTCCAGATAGTGCGGACTGACCCCGACATGCCTCGCGATATCCCGCAAAACGAGCTTTTGCTTGTAATGTCCGACCAAAAACGACTTCACGGCGATTGCCAAACCGGCCTGCGGAGAATGCTCGACATCGGGCTGGCATCTTTTGCACGAGCGAAAGCCCGCCTTTTCCACTTCCTCGATGCTTTGGTAGAATTCGACGTTCACCTTTTTCGGCTTCCTCGACCGGCAGGAAGGGCGGCAATATATTTTCGTCGTTTTGACAGCGGTAAAAAACAGTCCGTCATAGGAGCGGTCACAGGCGAGAATGATTTCCCACTTCTCGTCAAACGTGAGATTCAGATGCTTGGTCATCGTTCATCTCCTATCTTTTTTGAAGGGTCCGTTGGCAACCGGCAAACCCGGCCTTGTGCTTACGGCATGGTCTACGGTGCCGCAGCAGATACGAACAACTTTATCAGGGAACACCCTCAGATTCATCCTTTTTCTTGCTCTTATAATCGATACTTTACAGCTTGCAACAGCAGAAAAACACATGGACTTGAAAAACGACACTATTGTCGTTTATAATAAAACACGAAAACCGACATAATTGTATAGTTTTAAATCTCGCAACCTTAACACCTCTTGCCGAAACATGATCCGTCCGGGAAAGGAGAAGTATCTAATGGCTCCGAGAGTAAGCGAGGACTATAAAAATCGCAAAAGGCTGGAATTGCTCCGTGCCGCAAAGCAAGTCTTCATGGAAAAAGGATACACCCGGACCACCATGCAAGACATCTTGGACGAAGCCGGTGTTTCCCGAGGGGCTTTGTACGCCTACTTCGACAACATCGAACACGTCTACCGCGAGCTGCTTCGGCACGAGGATGAAAAAGAACTCCACTTCTTCGATCCGGACGATACGCGCACAGCCTGGCGGCAGCTGAGAAACTGGATACAGAAGCAGCAACAAGAGATCGAAGCCATCGAACATTCGCTGCTGCTGGCAAACTCGGAGTTCTTTCTGTCCACCCATGCCCAGCCTGAAAATGAAAGCCGCCGCTATTTGACTGCCCGCTATCAACGGATAACCGATGCGATCGTCGATTTTATCGAAAAGGGTACCGCCAGACAGGAATTCCAGCCTCGCCTGCCAGCTGAGTCGATCGCTCTTTATCTGGTCTCGTTCATCGATGGATTGATGCTGGACACCTTTCACCTGGGCATGGAAAAGACAAACGTGCATGCACAGATCGACGCGCTTTTGTTTTCATTGAAGGAAATGCTTTGCCCGGCCGATGAGGCAAAGAGCCTTTAAAAAAATTTCCGAGAAAGGAAGAAGACTGATGTTGTTTGAATCCGACCGAATCCGTTTGCGTAAAATGACCCCTGACGATGCTGCCGTCTACCACACATGGAGAAACGACCTCGCCGTCATGCAATCAACCAATCCGGCCCTCGATCTGTTTACTTCCGAGGAAACGGCCGCTTTTGTTAACCAGGTGATTTTGGGGTCGCCCTCCGGGAAAAGCTATATCATCGTCGACAAGGAATCGGCAAAACCGATCGGGATTACGTCCCTGATCAATCTGGATTACAAAAACCGCAACGCGGAATGCATCATTGACATCGGAGAAAAAGAGTATTGGGGCAAAGGCTACGGGAGGGAAGCGCTCCAGCTCTTGCTCGACTACGCCTTTTTGGAACTGAATTTGCGCCGGGTGTCCTTGCGGGTTTTCTCCTTTAACGAAAAAGCGGTCAGACTGTACGAAAAGCTTGGCTTCCAGCATGAGGGCCGTTCGCGTCAAAGCATCTATCGGGACGGCAGCTGGCACGACATTTGCCACATGGGCATTCTTCAGGAGGAATACGTGACAAGCAAGCCATAACTTGTTATCATACAATTTAGAAAACGTGAAGGGAGAGTGCGCTGATGAAAAAGAGATCGCTTCTGTCGTTGTCCAAAGGCATCGGGTACTCGACTGCCGTTTTCTTTTCTGCAGCTAACCAAGGGAGAAGTCTGTCCAAAATTGGATATACAAGCGACTCGCCATCCTTGGATTAGCATGTTTACTCCAAAAAACGCCACGGGTCGCTTCCCTGTGGTGTTCATATTTTGCTTTCCGAACATCACAGGGAATCCCTGTGGTGTTTTTTATTTTCCATGAAAGGGAGGCCCACGAAATGAAGTTGACAGGCACTCTGATTTATGTG
This sequence comes from Brevibacillus borstelensis, assembly GCF_037834415.1. GTDB lineage: Bacteria > Bacillota > Bacilli > Brevibacillales > Brevibacillaceae > Brevibacillus > Brevibacillus borstelensis_A. Next base: position 17,768 of record NZ_JAUMSJ010000052.1, read on the forward strand.
CGACCTTTTGAAAGCGGCGATGCAGAAGCTTTGCTCGACCTGGAATTGCGGAATCAGGACTTTTTTCAAGCCTACACCGCCCTCCGCGACCCGGATTTTTACACCTTGGCAGGACAGTTGGACCGAATCGTCAATAACAACGAAAGGATGGCCCTCGACCAGTATTACTCCTTTGGCATCTTTTTGCTGGAAACAGGCGAGCTGATCGGAACGGTATTTCTGTCGGAGGTCGTCCGCGGCCCTTTGCAAAGCTGCTGGATTGGCTATTATCTCGATCAGGGGCACAACGGGAAAGGGTATACGACTGAAGCCGTCCGTCTCGCGGTGTCGTACGCATTCGATGAACTGAAGCTGCACCGGATTGAAGCCGGAGTCATGCCGCATAACCTCAGATCCATGAGGGTACTGGAGAAGGCCGGGTTTCACAAAGAGGGCATCGCCAAGGAAAACGTGAAGATCAACGGCAAGTGGGAGGATCATCAGATACTTGCGATTGTGAATAAGAACGATAGCAATGAAAAAAACCATAGCCGCTAATTAGAAAGACAAGAGAAGTCACCCGGCAAACCACCCTTCGAAGCAAGTCCCGCAAGTCGCAGGACGTGAACCTTTGGCCGCTGTCAACGGCCATCCGGTCCGTCCTTTTTCTTTTCACCAGTAGTCCTGAAATAGTCAAACTAACCAAAGGTACTAGGTTACGAGATTTTAATCGAGTTGAAAAAGCTTACTTCTTTCCGGTTATTTTGCCAAATAATGAAGGGATTAGTATTATTTTGACGAACCATGTAATTTGGACTAGTTTTTTTATGAACAATAATCCCCTCGGTACTGCAGGGATGTATTTCAGGAGGAAAGCAATGGGTAATACGAAGTACATTTCAACAACCGCTCTTTCAAAATTAATGAACATTCCCACCAGTGAGCTTTTTTCTCAATTGATGAAAATGGGCTGGATCGAAAGAAAAAATGATACTTGGTGCTTGACGGAAAAAGGAAAAATGAAAGATGGGCAACTGAGATCGGATTCTATACGAGGGACCTGGATTGTATGGCCAGAAAACATTCACGAAGACAAGGATTTTCTAGAGTCATTTCAAAAGTCGGAAACGAAATTTTTAAACGCCACTGCTCTGAGTCAGATTTTTAACATCTCAAAATTTCGTATTAATCCGATTTTGTCGGAACTAGGATGGGTGGAAAGAGACAGAAAAGGATGGATATTAACGAATTTAGGCAAAAGCATCGGAGGAAAGCAATTAGAGTACGAAAAAACCGGAATTCCATACGTAACCTGGCCGGAGAGCATCCTTACGAATAAGCGTCTTGTAGAAACCTTTCAACAATTGATTGGTGAGCCTATGGAAGAAATAGACGAGGTACAGGAACAAAACGATGTAAGTTTTCGGGAAAAATTTGAAGCGAAGCATCGAACCGCTGATGGTCATTTTGTACGTTCAAAAGCAGAGATGATCATCGATAATTGGCTGTATATGTCGGAAATCGTGCATGCATACGAACGCAAATTGCCGATCGAAGAGGATGTGTATTGTGATTTCTACCTCCCCATAGGAAAGGTTTATATCGAATACTGGGGATTGGAGAATGATCCCAAGTATCTCGACAGAAAAAAAGCAAAGCTAGACATCTACCAAAAATATGGGTTTCATCTTATTGAGCTGACAGATTCGGATATTCAAAACCTCGATGACGTGTTTCCAAAAAAATTACTGAAATTTGGTATACAAGCGTATTAATTTATCCGGCATAACAACCGTGACTCCCGTTCCTAGCCGTACTTCTACAGCTTTTCCATTGACGCAATGAAAGGGTTGGAGGCGCAAAAAATGGCGTTTACTTATGCGATTCTTATCGTTCTGCTGATTATTGCCTTTATTTTAAAGCATCCGTCAGTAAAAGGATTTGTCGGAGAAAAAACTGTACAACTTCTCCTGAGAAAACTCGATCCAAAAGAATATTATCTCGTTAATGATCTACTCATTCCCGGTACAAAAGGAAAAACAACACAGATCGATCACGTTGTTGTCTCAGCTTACGGCATTTTTGTCATTGAAACCAAAAACTATAAGGGTTGGATCACAGGTACGGAGAATTCCCAATATTGGACACAAACCATTTACAAAAAGAAAGAACGACTCTTCAATCCAATCTGGCAAAACAAAGGACATGTAGAAGCACTTAAAGCGCTCTTATCCGAGTTTGAAAACATCCGTTACATACCAATCGTAGTCTTTAGCGGCAGAGCCACTCTAAAAGTGAGCGTTTCTTCAACAGTCATTTATACGAGCCAACTCGTTCAAAACATCCTTTCATACAAAGACCCTGTCCTTTCAAAAGCTGATCGAGAAGCCATTATTCGAAAACTCGCCGCCCATAATTTACAAGATAAGGACGCAAGAAAAAAGCACACCAAAACATTACAACAAGAAAATCACATCCGTAATCAACGAATAAAAAATAATAAGTGTCCATCTTGCAATGGAGAATTAGTCGAACGGAATGGAAAATACGGAAAATTCATTGGATGTTCAAACTATCCCAGTTGCAAGTTCATCCTCAAAAATCGTGCCTGACGATAGATGGTTAACAAGTTCAGTGGCACCGGAAAGGCTGAAAGCTTATGGCGAAGTGGTCCAAAAAAGATGTAACCAATATGGAAAACCTTATTCGCGCCATACTCGTTATTTCCTCTGCATCGATCTGCTTTGCCTATAGTCTCGGTTACTTTTTTTTCTTCGGTTCTATTGGCGCTAGCCTTGTTATATCAGCAGTTATTGGAAGTTGGTTAGCCAGAGTAAATAATCTGGGAAAAGCAAAGCAGAAAAAGAATATGGTGGCAAAGAAAGAACCAGCCAAGAACAATCACAAAACCCAAAAACAATCTCGCAACCCCCTCACAGATCAAGATTTATTAACCGCAGATATTGATTCCCTATCCGGTGCGGACTTTGAAAGGTTAATGGAAGCATACTACCGCGACAAGGGGTATCAAGTAGAAAGGGTTGGAGGTTCAGGTGATAACGAGGTGGATTTGATTCTCCAAGATAAAAACGGCTACAAGATTGCCGTACAGTGCAAACGCTGGAAGAAAAACGTGGGAAATGACATTGTGCTGCGTTTAAAGGCCGGCAAGCAGGTTTACGGTTGCTATGACGCTTGGATTGTGACAACAAGCCATTTTACCAAGACAGCCATAAAAATCGCAGGTCCCCTCAATATCAAATTGATAAATGGAGCGCAAGTCCACGATATGATTCGACGTTGGAGAAAAGAAAAAGCAAAAAGCATGAGATGACGTTCGTTGCCCTTTCCTTATTGTGGAAAGGGCTTTCTCTCACTCGGGGCATGGACCGCAGTGTTTTTGCTAGCATGAGAGCCGCAGCAGTTTGCTGGCATACGAGTCGCAGCATTTGCTGGCGTGAGAGTCGCAGTGTTTTTGCTGGGTACGAGGCATACCATCTTTCATTGAGACTCCCACGGCTAAAGCCGCAAGCTGACACCTTCGGTATCAGTGGGATTCTTAGGTGGTAGTCGGAAGTGCATTTCTGCTATCCGTAGTTCCCCCAAGTTCAGGGCTGTCTCATCAGCCCGTCCCACGGCAGAGCATATAGCTCCGTAGGCTGGCAGACTGTTACCATCTGCCACAGGTTTGCTCTTACAAATGTTTTAGCGTCTTGTTCTTGACGACTTCATACATTTTACGCTCAAGAAGATTCGCTTGAGCAACCCCAGATGTATGCTGTTTTCAAAGAGCGATGATTGTTTTAACGTCTTTTGCTTGACGGCTCAAAGAGCATATCCTGATTATACCAAATCAGGTTTGCCCTGCCCATCCCATGAAGGGATGTTCGGGCAAAGCTGTCTTTCATCCCACGATTAAAACCGTGGGCTTTCAGTCGGCAATTACTGTAATATAAGAGGCGGAAACCTGGTGGTAAAAATCAGGTTTCCGCCCCTTCGTTTTTTATCCTTCCTTTTCCGCAACCAATTCCTTGGCGAGAGCCACCATCTGCTTCTGCACATTTTCGTCAAACTGATTCTCGTTTACCAAGTAACCGACTTGATACATGATCCCATTGTGGTAGAAATCGATTTCGTTGGCATTGGTCACTACCATCTGCACAGTGCGCTTCTGTTCATCCCAATCGTAATAGGTGTACACGTACGCGCTGTTTGTCTGAATGATGCGATGATACAGGCGGATACTGTCGCCAATGGTTTCCACTTCAATCTTGTTCCCCATATCATCCGTCCCCGACTCCTGATTTACGAACTTCGCAAAAGGATCTTCGGCTGTTTCCGTCATGCGGACAATAAAGAACTCGTTTCCATATTGGCCATATTCGTCCTTATCTTTCAGATAGGTAAACTGTACCTGATGCAAACGTTCGCCCTCTTTTCCATTTAGAAAGCTGACGAGATAAGCGGTTTGTTTCCCCACCGGATAGGGAAGCTTGCCAGGGTCGATGAGTTTCACATTTTGCTTCAACTTCTCCGGCAGATGCGGAAACACCTGATTGATTTCAACGGGCTGGTAGTACGTTGCCTGCGTGTCGCCCTGGTATACTTGATAATATTCACTTCGAGCCAAATTGCCTTTCCCCACTTTGGGCAGCGAGCCGTCCGATTCACACCCGGTCAGGCCGGCTGCCAGGCACATGCACAGGAATAGCCAAAAATAATTTTTCACGTCTACTGGTTCCTTTCCTCCCGCTCCTGCAGTGTTTCCACTGCCGATCACTTCCCCGCGGGTTTGTCGAAGATGCCGGCCACCCACGCGTAGCATCTTTCCAATTGCTCGTCGTCGATCAGGTCGGAGCGGTGCTCGAACATGATTCGCACACGGTCGTTTTCCTCGGCGATGATGTGTAAATAGTCTTCGATAGGGGCCCATCCGTCCGCCGGATCGAGCTCGGGAAGGACGGGAAAATGATAGTGCCTCAATTCCCGTTCTTCATCCACCTGGAGGGTCCACAGGTGGATCGTCGCTGCGTATTTGGCGTACTTTCTGATGACCTCTTTGGCCCGGAAGTGCGGGTCCAGCTTCTCTTGAAAAAAGAGCCGTCCCGTATCCAGGCATAGCTTGATCGCCGGATAGCGCACAAGCAAGCTCTCCAAAAAGTCCGATTCGTACACATACCGATTGAGGGCGTCAAACTCCAGGACGGGTACGAAGCCGTACTGCCCGCTCTTTTCTGTGAGCCACTGAAACAGCTCCTCGCTTTTGGCAGCTGCCTCCTCCAAGCTGTACTCGCTTTCATACATGTATTCTGCCGAATCGTAAAACCGCCACTTCTCCCAGTTCACCCTGTCGTCCAAAATGACCGGTTTGGGATAATGAAACAACACATACGCGGGCTTGACCGAAGCGGATAAATGCGCCAGCTCGTTCTCGATATAGGCGTACGCGCCTGTGCGGACTTCAACGTCGGGAGACAGGAAAAGCGCGTCCCTCAGCCGGGAGAAGCCGGCCCGAAGCGGGAAGTGAATCCCGATCTGAAATCCCCTGCGCTTTGACTCTCCGACGAGTTTGTCGATATCCTCCGGTACGGAAAACAGGCACGCCTCGATTCCGTAAAAGCCGTCCCGGAAATCCCGCTCGTATTTTTTATCGTCAAAGCTCCCGTATTGGCCAATCAAAAATCGATTCATCGGTATCGCCCCATCACGAAAAAAAGTCGCCTTCACGTACATCCATTTTCTATTTGCTTATGGATCGAACAGCTTGCTGCTCTTCAGGCGTTGATCTCAGTCCCGCTATTCACCCCTTCTCGGTATTCGACAAGTTTTGACTTTCCCCTTTTTTTCCATAAAAGAAAGTCCCTGCACTTGTTTCCTTGAACAAATGACAGGGGCTATAAGCATTTTTGGTCACATGAATTATTCTAGCCTCGCAGCGCCGCCAGATCGAACTTCGGCACGAGCCCTTCTTCCGCTGCCCGGCCCAGCAGCGCGGTCACCGCAGCGTAGCCGTCTTCGCCCAGATTCGCCGTAAAGCTGTTCACATACAGGTTGATGTGAGCTTTGGCTACCTCGGGGTCCATCTCCTGCGCGTGGCTCATCACGTAGTCTTGAGACGCTTCGGGATGTGCCCATGCGTACTCGACAGACGCGCGGGTCCACTCTGCCAGCTTGTCCAGATCAAGCGAACGGCGGGCAATGATCGCACCGAGCGGGATCGGCAGTCCGGTGTCCGCTTCCCACCAGCTGCCCATGTCGGCGAGCAGCGTCAGTCCATATGTCTGGTACGTAAAGCGGGCTTCGTGAATCACCAGTCCCGCGTCAATCAATCCATCGCGGACGGCCGGCATGATCTCGTGAAACGGCATCACTACGATTTCGCCCACGCCTCCGGGTACATTCTGGGCTGCCCAGAGCCTGAACAGCAGGTACGCAGTGGAGCGCTCGCTCGGGACGGCTACCCGCTTGCCGGACAATACGGACGGATCGCTCGTATCGGTGAGGCTTCCTCTCGTCAGGACGAGCGGGCCGCAGCCGCGCCCAAGCGCGCCGCCGCATGGCAAAAGGGCGTAGTCAGCTAGCAGCCACGGCAGGGCCGCATAGGAGACCTTCAGTACTTCCGGTCCCTGTCCGCTTGCCGCAAGTCCATTGGTAATGTCAATGTCTGCATACATCACGTCGAGCTTCGGAGCGCCGGGAACAAGCCCGTGCACCCAGGCGTGAAAGACAAATGTGTCATTAGGGCAAGGAGAAAACGCAATTTTCATCATAGTACCTCCCGAATTGCTTTGCATGCGGCTTCCAGTGACGCAAGCGCCTCTTTGATACGCCAGGCTGCCTTGTCCCGTGGACCGACAGCATTGGAGATCGAACGGATTTCCATGACCGGCAAGCCCGCGTCTTTTGCGGCTATAGCGACGCCATATCCCTCCATTGCTTCGGCAGCCGCCCCCGGGACGCGGGTTTTCAGTTCGGAAGCGGTGGCCGCTGTGCCCGTCACCGTCGATAACGTCAAAACCGGCCCCTTGCAGACGGGGAGTCCGGCTGCTCGCAAAGCTTCGGTCAGGCGAGATGCGCGCTCAAAGTCGACTGGCACACGGGCGGAGCCGAAGCCGAGCTCGTCCACGCTGCAAAAACCATCCGGAGTCTCCGCTCCGAGATCGGCCGCGATCATGTCGGTAGCCACGACGAGCGAGCCTACCTCCGCTTGTCCGACAAACCCGCCGGCTATGCCCGCGCAGATGACCAGGCTGTACCCGGGCTTTGATGTTGCCAGCTTTCTGGCCGTGCTGGCAGCCGCCGACACCGAGCCGACGCCCCCTACCAGGACGTCAAATCGGCCGTCGCCGCCCAGGCCGCGCAGGACCGCTTCCTTTTCAGGCAGGACAGAGACCACCACAAGGATGCGCCCCGCTCTTGTCCGTTGATCGGTTGGTGCCAAAGATATTTCCGTATTTTTATCAGGCTGCATCGGTCCAGCTCCTTCTGGATGATCCACAGGATCGATAATCGTACCGGCAAAAAACTCCCATCTTCTACGTTATCTTTAACTTCCTCTTGTTTGAGACTCCCCCCTAAAGGGGCAAGCTGACACCTTCGGTATCAGTGGGATTCTTGGGTGGTAGTCGGAAGTGCATTTCTGCTATTCGTAGTTCCCCCAAGTTCAGGGCTATCTCATTAGCCCGTCTTAAGACAGTGCCTATAGCATCTTAGGCTGACAGACTGTTACCATCTGCCACAGGTTGGTTCATGATATTGATAGCTCCAACTTGATCGCGATGAGTTTTGAACCCACAAGGACAGTCGTATTTTCTATCTTTCGCCTTATTCTTGTCTCCACATGCAGGGCATGTTTGGGATGTGTAGGCAGGAGTGACCTCCACAATTTGAATGCCAGCAAGATTTGCTTTGTAGGAGATAAACTGCTGAAGCTGATAGAAAGTCCAACTATGCAG
>NZ_JAUMSJ010000053.1:0-25464 GCF_037834415.1 Brevibacillus borstelensis
CAATTTACTTAATATTTCGGGAGGAGGGTAGTTCTTGCTAATCGCACAAGGGAAATTAAGAAAGCCCCCAAGTGGAGGCTTATTCAAACTAATTGGGATCATATTGGTCACCAGCACCACCACCGGGGCTGGGGGGCTCGGGGCGATTACCCCACAGGAATGCCATGACCACCACCCCTAGGATCTTTAAATGCAAGAGCAGCACTAGAGACTGACATAACCATCACGATTGCTAAAGCAATAGCTAAATACTTTTTCATAGTTTCACTTGATTGCTGAATATTCGGAAATACAGTAACGCACTTGGGGTTTGCTGTAAACTCATAGAGGGACGAGTTATGAGATTAACAAAATATTTCGGGAGTAAAAAGAAAAGCCCCCTCGCAGGTGTATATTGCACAATAGAAATGCCTACTATTGCAGCGTAAAAATGCTCAATACAGATACAAAAAAGGCACTTGTCAGCATCACCACTTCCTCCTACCGTTAGGTTTGCGACAACTTAGCGAAGGAGAATGGAAAGGATGCTGAAAATGCCTTGGTCCCCCGTAAACAACGACACACAGGTGTGCGCATTTTCCAACGTTGTGTGACGAACATCAATTCACAGGCGGACAACGTACGGTTTTGGCCTATGTGAAGAAACGAAAGAGTGAAATGGACCTTGAGCGTGCCAAAACGTACGAACGGCTGGAACATCCGCCGGGTGAGGCACAAGTTGACTTTACCACCATTGAGGTATGCAAAGAGCACCGATTGCTCACCATACAAACTGCTCGTGATGTCTTTTCCGTACAGCAATGCCGCTTTCGTCTATCCGACACCAGCGAGAATCAGGAATGCTTCTTGGAGGCGATGAAGTTGTGCTTTGAAGAAATGGGAGGGGTTCCACAACGAATCTGGTTTGACAATCTCTCCGCTGCCGTTGTTCATATCGAGAAGCATGGCGAACGGCAATTAACGGAAGGCCTCCAGCGATTTTGCGCTCACGCATCGCAGATTTGTGGGAGGACGATCACAGGAAACTGCTTACCTTGCCGGAGTATAGATTTGAGGCCTTTCGCTGGGAAGTTGCAGTGGTGAACAAGTACGGAGAAATTCGGGTGGATGAAATGACGGTTCCGTTGCTGGGGATGGCAACCCCCGGCAGCGAGGTACTGATCCAATCGTACTGGGATCGCTTCGTCATTCTAAACGGCCAACACCAGCAGATTCGGGAAATACCCAGACCTTATACGGGACGAACGATGGACGTTCCGTGGTCCCAAGTGTGCGCCGGATGGCTGAGAAAACCATGCAGCGTGTCGCACTCGCAGTTTCACCGTATGCTACCGGAGATCTTACAGGCGTATGTGACCGTGAAGGATCTGACGCAGCGGAAAGATCGTCTTCAGGCACTGTTGCATTGGTTCGACATATACACCATCGAACAGATTCAGGAGACAATTGCTCAACTAGGCCAAGACACACCGGTTACTCGCATCACGGCCGTGCTAGGCGTAAAATACGGAAGTCGCGACCTGCCCGTCACGTGGGAGGAGACGCTGTCCCCTCCGGGAACTCGCGCAGAAGGTTCCCTCCAACGTTATGATCAACTTGTGGGGTTGATCTGAGATGCCGACAGAATTGGGAGATTTGTGCCGACAACTCCGATTGGCGCATGTCGTGGACTATGTATCGATATCAGCAGAATGAGCAGATTCGCGGCATTGTGGAGCAAATCCTTATTGCGGAACTGGACGGTCGCCGTCGTGCCAAACTGGGAAAGCTTGTTCAGCAGGCTGGGTTCCCACATAGTAAGACAGTCGAGGGGTACGTGTATGACCATATCTCTTTCCCGAATGGCAGTAGTCCGGAGCTTCTCCGGGAATTGGATTGGCTCGAACGCAAAGAGAATTTGCTCTTAATGGGTGCCGTAGGCACAGGAAAAACTCATATGGCAACAGCACTTGGCGTGGAGGCTTGTCGCCGGGGCAAGGCGGTACAGTTCTACCGGGCTTCCGATTTGGTCTCTGTGCTTCAGGAAAAATTTGCGGCGGGGGCACTCAGCCGATTTCGAGAGAAATTGAAAAAAATAGATTTACTCATTCTTGATGAAGTCGGCTACGTCCGTTTAGCCAAACCGGATCTGAGTTATTGTTTAACGTGATTGCGGATTGCTGTGAGCAACAGAGTGTGATTATATCCTCTCATTCACGGGCGAGAGTTTCCGCTTCAAGCAGGCAATGGATAGGATTCCTCTGTAGTTCCAAACGGCTGGCAAGTGCTTAGGCAATTTTGGCTGCAAAACTGAGCATTTTCTACTTGCAAAACACACCTGCAGCCCAAGATCAGGAACTATGGGCGTGGCATATTGGGAACAGCCGGCTCCGACAGTAATTGGAAGCAGCGATGTACATTCCGGCACATCCGCCGTTTCTGATCCGAGACCCTTCCCGACTGATACTGATCGCGGCGTTTGGATCATAATTGCCGAGGATGGCACATGGCACAGACCGCTCACAACATATGAGCTGGCGATGCTGCAGGGGTTCGATACCCATGTGCCGGATGGTCGACCGTTTCAACTGGATGGTTGCAACGATGCCAAGGCTCAGGAGTACATCGGAAACGCAGTGCCGCCGACAGCTGCAGAGGCGATGGGAAATGTGATTCTGTTGGCTGCAGCAAAAGCGGAGGCAGGTGTCGGGTTTGAATTGAGTTGGGAAGAGATATGGGTGAAGCCAGAAGAGCAACGAGAGGCAGCACACCTGATTCATTAACAGACTCTCAATTATGTTAAATGGGGGATAAAGAGGGAAACTCGATAAACTTGAGCCTAACTTCATGCTCAATAGGGCACCTGACAAATGTGATCACAAATCCCGTGAGATCTCCACCGACGGCAACGATAGTAACACTCTTCATCCAATCGTACTCTTGGTCGTATATACGGGAGACATATCGTTTCACAATCTTCATGAGGCGGACTTACACGTCTACATTCAGTCATACATTCGTCATAGTTACTAGGAGGTTGACGAAATTCAACCAATTGACCATTTACTTTCTTGAATCGCTTAGACTTAGATTTTTTCTTTTTCAAGTGATATCACCTCCTGATGACGTTCTAAGATAGTGTACGAACGCAATTATCCTTTTGATTGGCCAAATGTACTCATGTATCGAAAATGTACGTATCAGTATTCAGGAACGTCACTAGCGTGGGATGTAAGCTGTGCAATGGGTTAGGTATTGGTGATAATGTGTAAAAACTTAGAAAATTAGCGATGTAACAAATTGCTCATTTTGATAAAGTTCCATATGGTTGACTCGAAATGGACCGGAGGCTTTCACATAACGGGACAAGCCCTCTGAAGCTTTTCGAATCGTATAATGATTCACCCAGTTCGCACTTGGCCCATCTCTCTTCGCATACCCCCTGCAACGAATCCAAGATTGCCGCAGACACATTCAGCCAAGGTCTGGAGACTATCTTACATCACAAGCAGTTGGGCTCGGCAGCTCTTCATTTTCTCACGCCCATCCTCCGGATATACCAGCCGCGTTTATGAAAGGAGATGGACCTGTATTTCTGGGCCAGTCTGATGATTCGTTTACGAGTAAGTGATGCCGGTTTTGATGAAGAGAAGCTTTTGTTAAGGGAACTTCTTACAACCAGATGACCGGGGTAGTGAGCTTTCACGAAGTTACCGTAGGTTTCGAATTCGGAGAAGCCGGCATAACTCTGTTTGTTGGTCTTCTTGATAATCGCCCAGTACCACCTAGTCTTATGCCTGGCCTCAATTTTACGCTTCAGTCGGGAGAGCTTCGATTTGTCGAACAGCATATAGTGGGCAACGAAAGAGCGCGAGGCGGTTGGCTTGGTCCCCAGTAATTTCTTATAGGTGCGAAAATACTCGGGACGACTCCAGTTACGGCAGTAAAAAACGGTTTTCCCGTTGACGAGAAAGACATGAGGGCGGATGAGAATGGTGTCGGCGTCAATCACAAGATAATACCTTTGCTTGGTCAAGTTTCCTCCCGCCAGCTTCAACAATTGTTGGAGCAGCCAGCCTGAGCGATTGGTGCGTTTGGTTTGGTAGCGAATGTCTTTTTTTGTAATCGGTAGGACGCGTTTTTCATTGATGAAGGTGCAGTTTTTACGCCGGCAAAGGGCTTGGATTCGCTTGCTTGGTGGCGATACAACCATGATCTTACCGACCGGATGCTTCACTTGCTTACGGATACTGTCAATGACATAGGGAAGAGTGCCAAGGTCTTTCTCAATAGCTGGGATCAAGACATCAATTTTGATAGAGCTGTTTAAGGTGCTTTTCGCTGAACGTGTCAACTTCTCAACTCCTTTTCGCTAAGCAGTTTCAAGCATATGTGTCTGAACAGGTCAGCCAGAGTGTCCGACTTTCCAGATAGGATATGATTTTCTTTCTTAGGGTGAATATGACAGATATGGAAATCCTGCTAAATGGGTGTTTGTCTGCCATCTTGAGTCAATGAGTAAGTATTTATTGTTCAAAAATTTACGTAAAACCCCTTTGAAACTCTCCTCACTTTGTCTCGTCGAAATCGTTGACCTACAACAATGGCAGCTCGATCGGACTCCGATGGTACTGACTGGATAAATACGTTTCTTTGAAGGTAGACCGGAACAGATGGAGCTGGCAGACAACCAAGAGCGCGGTGATGGCCGCGACGAAATCCGACGAAACCGGCAAAAGGCGTTTGAAGGAGGATAGATTGAAAGTCGATATTAATGGTCTTTGACCATGGAAGCCCTATCCAAGTTCATATCGGGGAGGAATTCATTCACATTTTAACATTCTGTGTAGGGAGATAAGGAGGAACAAGGAATGAGCGAATACAGGATAGATGTGAGCGGTAGCCCTGTGTCAAACTGGCGTGACTTTAAAGCTGTAATTGAAAAACAGAAAAGCCCTTTCGACGAGTATTATTTCGTTTACCGAGAGGATTGGATGGAAAATTTGAGAACTCTATGGATGAAATCAAAGTCTGGGAGCTGATTCCGGAAAGTAAGGTTGATCGCTGGCCACGACTTTATGGGGACTCTAAGCCAACCTCGATAGTAGTGGATGGAGAGAGGTACTATCGCAAAGCGAAAAAAATATGCCCTGAACACTCAATTGCAATCTCGTTAAGCTGAGGTCTTATCACAATAATTAAATCCTATAAAATCATTACATCGCAAAAATAAAAAAGGCGGTTCATGACCGCCGTGGATTTACTTTTTGCGACAAATTGGACGAACAATTCTTTTTGTAAGTACTGTTTGAGCATCTCTTACAGCTCTTGCAAATACTAATGGCCTCTCTAATTTTTCATAGTGAATATACCAAATGTTTGGATTGGTAAACAACCAGTGATTATGAACTGCTGTAACCAATATACCGTGCTTTCTAAGTCGTGAAATAAAAGGATTTATTTCTCCTGTGAGTATAACGGTTTCGCCTAGACAAAGAGCTTTACCATTTGTGCCAATACTCTCAAATGAATGCAGTTGTGGGATTGTAAGAGCGGATCTCGACCTTCTACCTAAAATCGTGGGTCTTATGTTGGTACGGAGAGCCTGAGCAGTACAAACACCATTTATAACGGTAGGCATTGCATTAAGAATTGCTGCAAATCTACGACAAAGTGGGGTAATCGCCATTAAACACATCCCCTTTTTGATCAGATATCTCTAGGTTATGTAGCGCATGTTTGGGGAGTAAGGGCAATAAACCCAGGGTAAATATCTATATTTTAAAACTTAAAAAGTGAATAGGACTGGCAAAAGTAATGTAAACACAACGGTAATTGAATAAAGCCTCCAATGGGAGGCTTACTCAAATTATCTGGGTTCACATTGGTGAAGGGGTTTTTTGCCACCACCACCCCAGCCGCCGCCACCGCCACCACAATTGGGTTCACTGTATGCAAAAGCAGCCGTAACTGACATTACCATAACGACTGCTAGGGCAGAAGCAAAAAGCTTTTTCATAAGTATCACCTCCTTTGCAGAAAGTTCTGATAATAGTGTAACTCAGTTTCAAATTTTTGTAAAATATTGATCTATCAACCATTGGAATTCTTGCCTATGGGAACTTAGCACACGATTTGTTAAAAGGAAGGGGAAAGGCATGCAGAAAGTATTTTGGATACAATACGCTCACAAAGTTACCCGCAGGGTAAGGACGGAAGAAGTTTATGCGGTGAGCGAGCGCGACTTGCACAGGCACATCCCTAAAGACCATGAATTGATCAATTGGGGTGAGGTTCAAATAGGGATTGCGTTCTGATGTTTTGCATAACAATCGATTTGATAAATGGAGGGGAAGCTCTATGAATGTGTACGAGATCAATGGACACTTTATTGCTGCGGAAAGTGCTAACCAAGCGCTCGACTTCTATTTGGAGGAAACAAATTTTATTGACGAAATCGAGTTCGGGGAGATGCCAGAGGGAGAGATGGAGACAATCTCTATCTCATGTCGCAGGGTGCCAGATAAAGAACTCGTCAAAAAAGACATCCCGTGCTGCGAGGACGGCTGCGCCCGCTGCGACGATCTGAATGATTACGTGTATGACTCTTTGCAAGACGTGCTGGATAAAAGCATCAACTTCCCTTGCACGCTTGCTGTAAGTTCCTAGCGGTGCTATACAAAACATTACTTTTGTAAACAAGTGTACGAATTCTTCCACTAATATCACTTTGGTAGAGGATCAGCAGGTCCAGCAGGAGGCGGCAGGGAAAAAAGTCATCTAAAGTCTATCCACATACTGTTTTGCTTCCAGTAACGACATACCAAAAACGACTCTAGCTGTTTTAACCGCCTCAACATATTTTCCTTCAGCAATAAGAAGACGCAAATCATCATTGATTTTTTCAGTCCATTCTGCGTGCTTTGCTATTTGAGAAATAAAGTAGTCTAGGCGTGATTGCATTTCGTTAATTCGGAAGTAAAGATACAGAATAACTAGAATAAGCAATCCAAAAATCGTATATTCCATAGTTAAGCTCCTCCTCATTATGTAAAACGTATCCACAGGGGAGATGCAGGACAGGTCCTCTTCGAAAGAATAGTACGAAAAACGTTAAAAAAAGTTGCAATTAGTGAGGATATAAAAACACACGATTTTTAATGGAGGAGGGTGGGGACTGACCCCCGTCCGTAGGACAGGGATCAAAACACCTTAGCCAATTAAGCAGCCAGTTGCCGAAATTCAATGGGTGACTGGTTGTTTAGCTTCGTTTGAATGCGAATTGAGTTATAGTAATGAATGTAGTCTTGAACAATCTGTACAACGATTGCCGTCGTTGTACAGGTAAAATCTTCGAGATAGAACGTTTCAGACTTTAGCGTGGAATGGAACGATTCTATGGGGGCATTATCTGCAGGTGTACCCTTACGGGACATACTCATGGTAATGCCCTTTTCCTTTACAGCTTGTTGAAACGCATTGGATGTATAAACTGACCCTTGATCACTATGTAACATGCAGTTGGCTACTGCGGGCAGCTGGTGCAATGTATCTAAAACCAAACTTGTATCTTGTGTGTCTCCAATACTGTATGCGATGATCTCTCCGTTGTACAAGTCCATGATGCTAGATAAATACAACATTTTACTGCCGAAAGGCAGGTAAGTAATATCTGTAACTAGCTTTTGCAGTGGTTGTTCCGCAAGAAAATCACGTTTCAAAAGATGATCAGCGACCTGGAGCGGTTGTCCGGTTCCCTTTCGCTTTTTCACTTTCACTCGACATTGCAAGCCTTCTTCTCTCATAATCCGTTGCACTCGTTTATGATTCACTTGCATCTCTAGGCGTAAAAGTGCTGTGATTTTTCGGTATCCATAGCGAAATTTATGTGCTAGGCACAACTCACGAATACGTGTGAAGATTGGTTTCGAAATCTGTTGTGTATTCCTTTGATTTTTCCACCGATAGTAGGTGGAACGAGCCATGCCCAGCCATTGACACGCTTGTTGTACAGAGACCTCTCCCTTTATGGAATCCATCCACTGGACGGCTGCTTCTGGTGACACCTCCTTTCCCGCTCCCTGTACTTTTTTAAGACATCCAATTGTTGCTTTAAAAAGCGATTCTCCTGTCGAGGAGCAGGTATTCAAGTCTTACCGGGACTGGCTCATGAACGAGATATTCAACAAACGGCTGTTTCCTTCCATCGGTGTCTACCGGGTAAAAGCTGTCCTTCACGGGCCGAAGATTTCCGACCCGGATGAGTGAAAGGCGATGTTGTAATACCAATAATGATTTGAATGGTTGGTACGGGATTGCGATAGATAGTGGAGAAGTAAATCAGTAATAGTAAAAGCCCATTCAAACGAATGGGCTTAAAATTTATAAATATGTTATTTCATTGAATTGGCAATTTTTATCATCCCGTCTTTTGATAAAGATGAACTATTCATTTCGATAAACGTACCATTTTGAATCCACTAAAGTAATCCACCAATAGGTATTGTTTTTATTTCCAGCCCCCATTTTTGTGACGCATTCTCCGGTAATAGAATTTGGAAATCAACTTTTTTCCGAAATTGCTTAAGTTCGCTTTCTGCATCACTCTGACTTTCTGATACACTAGTAGCATTTATTCTGACGTCTGAGACAAAAATTAAGGTTACCATCAAACAAAGACCCATTAAAAGTTTGGTAAGAAAATTACCATAGAGTTTATTTTTCATAGAACCATACCTCACAAATTAGTGTATTCGCATCTAGATACTGTTTAATATTGAAAAATCAAATAAATATGATTCCAATCGTACACAAGAAATTTTAAATTTCTCGTACCAGTACAGACTATTGTCCCAAATGAACCACCACTGAACTGGTTTCGATTAGATAAGCCGTGGGCACATAAAGGGCGGTCTTGCCTCGCCCATTGGCCAATTTTTGCTAAAGGATGTCTGGTATTTTATGGGCGTTCATAAAATGATGAAGCAATTAACATAGAGTAAAGAAAAAACCGCTCAACTTTAAGAAGAGTCGGGTTTAATAAATTGACACACTAGGTTGTAGGGAGAAGCCTGCACCTTGTTTTTTATCTACCGTACGAAGAGGGTTATTGGTGTCGGCACCCCCAATATTATTTGATCGCGCTTTACCATTTGATACTATGTGAATAAATAGGCTAATAAATATGGATAACAAACCATAACGCCCTCCCAGTTGTTTACATACGATGGAATCGAATCCAATAGGGAGGGATATCTGTGAAAGATAGGCTAAAGTATCATCTGGAAAAGGCGAACTTATATGGCTTGTTGGCGAAATTCTATGAGCATATGGATCCAGAAAAGCATTGTTATTACTACAAAAAACATTTCTATCATGAGCAAAAAGTGGTCCAGTATCACAAAGAAATGAAAGGCAGTAAGGAATCATCATATTATTCAAGCCAAATGTGCGGCGGTTGTGGCCTCTGATTACAAACAGACACTCCTTGAAAATCCCATAGAGGGGGATTTCCAGTTTGGATGGTCCATTTCAGTCGAAGATATTATCTATGACCAATAAAATAGATTTAGAGTTACGTCGGAAGCAACTGTTAGAGGAAGCCGTCAGGCCGGACATTAGCTGGGACTCACGAATGGCAATGTACAAAAAAATTGAATTGGTAAATGAACGATTGATGCAATTAGAGTAGCTTAGCCAGAATCATCAATAGTGGGAAGCCCGAAAAACGATGTGCCAGACTTTATCAAGGAAATAACAGAACCAACATGAAAGAGCCCTCCTAGATTAAAAGAGGAGGGCATGAGTTTAGGAGAAAAACAGTAAAGGCATATATTATAGAAGAAACACCTTCAATATTGGGGACGATGGGGACGAGTTGGGGACCAAAGCCATCATAACGCGATATTTTTTAGTCTGATTTACCATTTTAATTTCATTAAAAACCCTTGACCCATCAGGTTATATCATGATAAACTCTATTTTGTCAGTCGGGCTCGACCAGATTTCGGTTCTGGCGGGAGACCGTGGGGGTTCAAGTCCCTTCACCCGCACCATAGTGACTTGGGACTGTTTGCAAATTTCATCTAGCAACACTATTATGCGGACGTAGCTCAATTGGTAGAGCGTCGCCTTGCCAAGGCGAAGGTCGCGGGTTCGAGCCCCGTCGTCCGCTCCATTTTGTGCCCTTAGCTCAGCTGGATAGAGCGTTTGACTACGAATCAAAAGGTCGGGAGTTCGAATCTCTCAGGGCACGCCATATGTTTACATTGCGACAACAGGGTAGGAATGCATCCTACCCTTTTTTTCATAGTTCCTTTCACAATTTTACAAACATTAACGATTTTTTCCTTGTAACAACAAGTGCATTATCTTACTTTAGGAATAGGTTCCCTCTCTATTAGATGAAAGGACAAGCTAAAATAAGAGAGTGACAATCGGCCCGTATCCTATTCGATGAAAAGGCCCTTAATGCACGTGATTGCCCGAAGAGGTAGAATACGCTGGAACAGGAGTTGTGTCATCCATGAACTCGATGAAACTGGATCATCCACATCCTTCAGTAGAAAAGCTGATTGCTAATATTGAAAAAGTATTAATTGGCAAACGGTCCATTATCGAATTTTGCGTGGCAGCCATCTTGGCAAATGGCCACGTTTTATTAGAAGATGTCCCAGGTGTAGGGAAAACCATGCTGGTCCGATCATTGGCAAGGTCGATCGGTGGTGAATTTAAACGAATCCAGTTTACTCCTGACCTGCTGCCGACAGATGTAACGGGAGTGGCGATTTTTAACCAGAAAACGATGGAGTTTGAATTCCGTCCCGGCCCGATCTTTGCCAATGTCATTTTGGCTGATGAGATTAACCGTACCTCACCGAAAACCCAGTCGTCGCTGCTGGAGGCAATGGAGGAACGGTCCGTTACCGTTGACGGACATACTTACCTTTTGAACTCTCCATTTTTTGTAATGGCGACCCAAAATCCTCTGGAATACGAGGGCACTTTTCCTTTGCCGGAAGCCCAGCTAGACCGCTTTTTGATGCAGCTACGCCTCGGTTACCCGACCTTGGAGGAAGAGGTGCGGATGCTGAACCGCTTTTCAGGGGAAAACCCGCTTGAGAACCTGGAGCCCGTAGTAACAACGGAAGAGCTGTCTCAGATCCAGAAGCAGGTAGCTGCTGTCAGAGTGTCTGAAGCAGTTCAGGAATATTTGGTGCGCCTGTGTATGCGAACGAGAGAACATCATCACGTGTACCTGGGAGTCAGCCCGCGCGGTTCACTTGGGCTTTTCCGGGCAGTGCAGGCGTTGGCTTTCGTGAGGGGAAGAGATTATGTGATTCCGGATGATGTCAAGGAACTGGTGCCGGTCACATTTGCTCATCGAATCATTTTGAAACCGGAGGCTCGTTTGGAGGGGGCTACGATCGACCGGATACTATCGGCGATTCTGTCGGAAACGCGTGTTCCGGTGAGCTAAGGCGGTGAACGGGCATGAAACAACAACGCTACGGGAAAATCAAAACCGCTGCACTTGTCCTCATTACGTTTGTGTTTGCCATGTTCCAGGGCGGGTTCGCCAGCTGGTTTTTGTTTTACAGCAGCCTGGTGTTTCTGGCTTATGAATTGTGCGTTTTCTTCATGATGTTTCACTCGCTAGAGGTCGTCAGGGAAATAGACCGGAATCGCCTCCGGGAAGGCGAGGATGTCGTTGTCACCGTTCGTTTGCGCCGCCGTCTCTGGTTTCCTTTGGGCTGGAACATGGTGATAGAACCATTGCCAGAACGGTTGGCTGGCGTCTTTGAACCGCATCGGCAATTAATCTTTCCTTGGTTTAAAAGAGAAATAGAGTTTAAATACGTCATTCCCGGGCTGCCTCGGGGGTATTATTGCATGACCGAATGCGTGGTGAGCGGCGGAGACTTCTTTGGATTCGTTGAACGGAAAAAAACCATTTCGCTTTTTAATGATTTTCTCGTTTACCCTTCCTATCAGGAAATGACCCATTGGGCGTTGGGAGACGGAAGCTTCAGCGGGACGGTTCACGTCGCTCATCGCCGTTCGGATGACGTAGCCGCAGTCCGAGGTATCCGCGAGTATCATCGCGGCGACAGACTGAGCCAGATACATTGGCGGGCGTCAGCGCGCGGGACAGGTCTCAAGACAAAAGAATTCGAACACCAGGCGATGAATCAGGTGCTCTTTTTTCTGGATGTAGAAAAAGCGCATTACGAGACCCAAACGCCGCAGTTGTTTGAAGCAGCCGTAAAACTGACTGCGAGCCTCGTCGCTTACGCAAACCGCAACCAGTATCATTACGGATTGATGTACAAGCAAAAAGAGCGTATCGCGATACAGCCAGCCTGTTCTCACACCCATTTTTTCCGGATTTTTGACCAGTTGGCCCGTGTGATGGCAGAAGGGGTGGACAGCTTTGCCCGGATCGTCAGCCGGGAAGCGTTGGAGCAGCCTCCAGGGGTTACGCTGGTCATAATCACACCGCGTGTCGACAAGGAGCTGATAGCCAGGTTGGTACAGTTGTCGCAAAAAGGGCGGCATGTCCATTTGCTGCGGATACATGCACAGGCTGTTCAGACGCCGGAGGAGAAGCAGGCTATGCAAATGCTGGCGGCGAGCAAGGTTACGTGCAAATCGGTGCACCTGGATGACGTGGAAGCCGGGAAGCGGATAGGAGGTGCCTCGTAATGAGTGTTTGGAGACGCCCCAAAGGATTAGAGTGGCTGGCAGCCTTGTTTCTCTTTCTGATGCTGAGGGAGTGGCTGCTGCCTTTGAGCGAGCTGACCGATACCGGGACACTTTGGCCGTTCTATATGATCGCGGCGGGTATCCTGTTGATCGACTTGGTCGTTCCCTATCGTTGGTTGACTTTTCCGGTCAAGCTGTTCGGGATTTTATGGATCATCCATTGGCAATTTTTCGCAACGCCGTTAGTAAGCACAGAGTGGCTTTATGAGGTGTATGCCAGTCTGGTGCGTGATGTGCCGCTGGCTATTCACCAGGAATGGACGTCCATGTCGCTCATCTCTCGCAACCTGTTGTTTAGTCTTATGCTGACCGTATTGATCTCGATGGTCACCTACCTTGTACTGGAGCAGCGTCAGGGTCTCTGGTTTGTTTTTTTGACTGAGCTGTATTTGGCGGTGTTGGATACGTTCTTGCCATACGAAGCGGATGGAGCGATTATCCGAACGCTGATTTACGGGTTTATGCTGCTTGCGGTCGCTCATCTGACCGCCATTTCCAAGCAGGCTCCGATCGCCGGCAAGAGGCGCTGGACGTTGTGGAATACGCTGATTGCACCGGTGTTGATTCTCGCAGTCGTGGTAAGCGTCGCCTACGCTGGCCCGAAAAAAGATCCTGTTTGGCCGGACCCGATTGCCTATTTAACCGGAGGGACGGAGGGGCCAGGAGTCGGCACCATGAAAAAGGTGGGCTACGACAATAACGACGAAAACCTCGGCGGTCCTTTCCAACAGGACGAGAGATTAGTCTTTGTGGCGATAACCAATGAGCGCACTTATTGGCGAGGAGACTCCAAGGATATTTACACGGGACGGGGATGGCAAAAAGGAGAGCGGGAGTATGAGCGTATTTTGTACCCGCAAACCTATCAGTGGAAGCAAATGCTGTTTCATGGAACCGAAACAAAAGACGTGCATGCTACATTGGACTTCTCCAAAGGGGAACCGTACTATACGCTGTTTTATCCAGGGCAGCTGAAGCGCGTCGCAAGCATCGAACCGGATAACGCCACAATGGTGTATGACAGGTCCAACCAGCAGTTGGAAGTCCGGGCGGGGAAAGTCAACATGAGAGCTCCCGAAGGTGAAGCTCAGTCTGGAGAGGGAGCGTCTACTGAGCCGCCGAATGAACAGTCCGGGCTGTCAGCAGGCGAAACGGCGGTACAGCCGGGAGAAGCTCGGACCGGGCTGCAAGCAGGCGAAGCGGCGGTACAGTCTAAGAACGCTCAAACGGTTCCATCTGCAAGAACCCAGCCTGATCAGCCGGCAGAAGGGGCGAGCGCACAAGGGACAGAAGGGCAAAACACGCAACCGGTACAACAACGTCCTGCTGCAGAGGCGCCGAACAGGGTTTTACTGAAGCCGGAGGTCTATCAGTTGGAAGCGGAAGTGCCGATTATCAGCGAAAAGGCAATCTTGCAAGCAGGCTCTGACTACCCGGCTGACATCAAACGACGCTACCTGCAACTGCCTGGCGAGTTGCCTGACAGAGTGAAGGAGCTGGCTCTTTCTGTCACCAAGAACGCAAACACTCCTTATGAAAAAGTGCGTGCGATCGAGAATTACCTCCGTACGGGAGGAGATTATAAATACGAGACCAAGGATGTACCCGTACCGGCACCGGGGCAGGACTTTGTGGATCATTTTCTGTTTGAAAGCCGCAGGGGCTACTGCGATCATTTCTCTACCTCGATGACGGTCATGCTGAGAACGATCGGCATACCGGCGCGTTGGGTCAAAGGATTTGCTCCGGGCAGCCGTGTGGGCAACGTCAGCGGTGGCAGCGAAGTTATGGAAGTACGAAACAAGGACGCTCACTCCTGGGTAGAGGTGTACTTCCCCGGACAGGGCTGGATTCCATTCGAAGCGACGAGCACCTTCTTGTCACCTGTTCGCATCAAATACGATCTGCATACTTCGGAACAATCCGTAACCCTGCCGGTACCGAATCTGCAGGAAAATACGGCAACAGACCGGAGAGATCATCGCCTTGACGAACTGGAGGGAGCGGACAGTACTGCCCGGCCAACATGGAAAATCCCGTGGCAAGCAAAAGCGGCGGGGATTGTGCTGCTCGCTGCAGGCGCTTATTTGGCTTGGCGGAAAAAACGGGTGATCACTTATTGGTGGCTTCAGCGCCAAATGAGAAGTCAACCAAGCGAACAGTATTCGGACCGCTACAAGCTGCTGCTTCAAATGATCCAGCATTTGCATTCACGGCGGGAACCGGGCGAGACCTTGCGGGAGTATGTGAAGCGAATCTCTTTGACAGGTGACAAACGCCAGGACCTGCAGTACCTAACTCATCTGTATGAGCGTTTCCATTACGGATGCAGGGAAATAGAGGAAAAGGCCCGTTCAATTGCACAACAACTCATTGATCGGCTTACCCAGCAATTGAAGCCTTGAACTATTATCTTCAGTCTGCTAGAATTTCCTTCGAATACTCGTATAGTCTCAGGAATTGGCCTGACAGTTTCTACCGCTCGACCGTAAATCGAGCGACTACGAGGTGAGGACTTCGGATTTTTGTACATGCAACCGCAAAAGTGTACACAAACTGGGACTCTGCCTCCGCTTTGTTTTGTCGGAGGCGACGGTCCCGGTTTTTTTACAACCTTGGGCGTTTGGGAAACGGGGACATAACATACGTTCCCAAAACTTGCGGTTGGCCAAGGTGAAATTTTCGGCAATAACCTGGCGGAAACAGGAGAAGGAGGATCACATGAGCAAGCCAATGGAAATGGTCGTCGTACTTGATTTCGGAGGGCAATACAACCAGTTGATTGCCCGGCGCGTACGGGATCTCGGGGTATACAGCGAACTGGTCGCTTACAATACACCCGTGGAAAAAATCAAGGAAATGCAACCGAAGGGGATTATTTTCTCCGGTGGACCTGCCAGTGTTTACGAGGAAGGGGCACCCAAAGTAGATTCGGCAATTTTTGATCTGGGTCTGCCTGTGCTGGGGATTTGCTACGGCATGCAGCTGATGAGCCACATGCTGGAAGGAAAAGTGGAGCGTGCCGGCAAACGGGAATACGGAAAAGCCGAGCTTCGTCTGCAGCAACCGCACAGCCTGTACGAAAAATGGGGAGAAAATGAAATCGTCTGGATGAGCCACACCGACAAGGTCGTGGAGCTTCCGGCCGGGTTCCGGATCGATGCGGTAAGCGACAGCTGTCCCGTGGCAGCCATCAGCCATCCCGAGCGCAAGCTGTACGGGGTGCAGTTCCATCCGGAAGTGCGCCATACGGTGAAAGGTAACGAGTTCATCGCCAACTTCCTGTTCGAAATCTGCGGCTGCGAAGGCAACTGGAGCATGACCACGTTTATTGACGACGAGATCAAGAAGATCCGCGAGACGGTCGGCGACAAAAAAGTTCTGTGCGCTTTGAGCGGCGGGGTTGACTCCTCGGTTGTGGCAGCGTTGATTCACAAGGCGATCGGCGATCAACTGACATGCATGTTCGTCGACCATGGACTGCTCCGCAAGGGAGAAGCAGAGGGCGTTATGGAAACATTCGCGAATAAATTCTCGATGAATGTGATCAAAATTGACGCCCGCGAACGTTTCCTCGGAAAATTGAAAGGCGTAACCGATCCGGAGCAAAAACGGAAAATCATCGGTAACGAATTTATTTACGTATTTGACGAAGAAGCGAGCAAGCTGAAGGACATGGATTTCCTCGCGCAGGGCACACTGTATACAGACATCGTGGAAAGCGGTACGGCTACGGCTCATACTATCAAGTCTCACCACAATGTGGGCGGCTTGCCAGAGGATATGACCTTCACCTTGATTGAACCGTTGAAAACACTGTTTAAGGACGAAGTGCGCAAGCTGGGAACAGAGCTCGGATTGCCGGATGAAATCGTATGGCGCCAGCCGTTCCCCGGACCAGGTCTTGGCATTCGGGTATTGGGCGAAGTTACAGAAGAAAAACTGGAGATCGTTCGTGAATCGGATGCTATCCTGCGCGAAGAGATCGCAAAAGCAGGCCTGGATCGGGAAATTTGGCAATACTTTACGGCACTGCCGGATATGAAAAGCGTCGGGGTAATGGGTGACGTTCGTACGTACTCCTACACAGTCGGGATTCGGGCCGTTACCTCCATCGACGGAATGACTGCAGACTGGGCGCGGATTCCGTGGGATCTGCTGGAGAAAATTTCGACTCGGATTGTCAATGAAGTGGAGAACGTGAACCGGGTAGTTTACGATATCACGTCCAAACCGCCGGCAACCATTGAGTGGGAATAGACTTTTGTTTTGAATGGGGGACAAGCTGTCAGATCGGTTTGCAGCTCCCGGCTGAATGCGATAAAACCGGATATTGATTGACAAGGGATTTTTAACGTTCGTATTTTCCGTTGACAACTTCTTTTTTGCCTGCTAAACTTTTCGTTGTGAAAAGGTAAATAAGGAAGGTTCGTATATTCTCGGGAATAGGGCTCGGGAGTTTCTACGAGGTCGCCGCAAACGACCTGGCTACGAACAAGGCGTCAACGGGGATTAGAAACGTTAAGGTACTTATTTTATTTATGGTTTCCCGTCTGTTTTGTTCGGTAGTCGAGGTGTATGGTTGCGCCTCGGCTTTTTATTTGCCGTAAAATAATCTGGGGGGACATTCCGGTGCGGAAGTACTTCGAATTTGACAAGCTGGGCACCAATTATCGTCGTGAAACGATTGCTGGTATCACTACATTTCTCGCGATGGCCTACATTTTGGCTGTCAATCCGTTCATACTCAGCGGGGCCGATCTTCCGCCCGAGCTGAAAGCCAACTATCCGGAATTCGGCGCTATTTTTACGGCTACAGCGCTGGCAGCAGCGATTGGTACGCTCGTCATGGCGTTCGTCGGCCGCTTGCCGATCGCCCAGGCGCCGGGAATGGGGCTTAACGCGTTCTTTACGTATACCGTCGTGCTGACGATGGGGATTCCTTGGCAGCAGGCGTTGGCAGGGGTTTTTGTCTCCTGTACGATTTTCTTGCTTCTGTCGCTCACCGGTATTCGGGAGGCCATCGTAAACTCAATCCCGCAGGGGCTGAAGTACGCGGTGTCCGCAGGGATTGGCTTGTTCGTAGCGTTTGTCGGTTTGAAAAACGCAGGAATCATCATAGCCAGTGACGCGACGGTGGTTACGCTGGGGCATCTGACTTTCCATCCGGATATGGATGCCGCGCAGGTATTGGCTGTGAAAAATGCTTTGCTGGCTGTTTTCGGTCTGGTTTTGACGGCAGTCCTGATGGCGCGCCGGGTGAACGCCGCGATTTTCGTCGGGATGGTTGTGACGGCGATGGTGGGGATGATTTTCGGGATCGTGGAACTTCCGAAGCAAATCGTCGATACTCCGCCAAGCCTTGCTCCAACCTTTGGTGCGGCTTTCCAGTACCTTGGCGATTTTTCTTCGCTGTTTAGCGTGAAAATGCTGATTGTCGTTTTCACCTTCCTGTTCGTGGACTTTTTCGACGCGACGGGAACACTGCTCGGCGTAGCGAGCCAGGCAGGTTTGCTGAAGGACGGCAAGCTGCCTCGTCCGGGGAGCGCGCTGGCGTCTGACGCGATCGCCGGTATGGCGGGAGCGGTTCTGGGAACGTCGACGACCACCAGTTACGTCGAATCGACGGCGGGCGTCGCAGCGGGCGGCCGGACCGGATTTGCCTCCGTTGTCACCGGAATCATGTTTCTTCTGGCTCTGTTCTTTTTCCCGCTGCTCTCCGTCGTGACGGTAGCTGTAACAGCGCCGGCGCTAGTGATCGTAGGCGTACTGATGGCGTCACACATGGCTCAGATCGCGTGGAGCGAAATGGACGAAGCATTCCCGGCGTTTCTGACAATCCTGATGATGCCGCTGACCTACAGCATCGCTTCCGGGATCGCTGCCGGCTTCATCATGTATCCGGTCATCAAGGTGTTGAAGGGAAAAGGACGCGAGGTTCATCCGGTTATGTACGCGCTGTTCTTCGTCTTCCTGGCGTATTTTATCTTCTTGCGAGAATAGATGGACAAACGGCAAACCGGTTGTCGCCCGAGAAATGGCGGCAGCCGGTTTTTTTATGGATGCTTGCGCTTTGGCAACCGCGTGTTGTATGATAGGAAAAATTCTGTTCAGGAGGGATGGACCGATGATCGGTCTTCGCGCATTCCTTCAACTGCATCACCATCACTAGAGCGTTTGTATCTACGGAAAAGCAATTTTTCCGCAGGTGCAAGCGCTGTTTGTGCTTGGTGCCTGCGGTGGCAGAAGGAAAGCCATGCGGGCGTTTTGTCTTCGCATGGCTTTTTTGCGTTTTCGGATGTGCAAGTAAGCAAGACAGGCAAGCAACTGAAAAGGAGGAACGGGTGTATGGAAGGGATTTTGCGCAACGTCAAAGGGACAAAGGATTTTATGCCCGAGGAACAGGGACTTCGCAATACGATTCGCAGGACGCTGGAAGAGGTATTCGCCTCGCACGGCTGCAAGCCGCTGGAGACGCCGATGCTCCAGCATTACGACCTGCTCGCTTCAAAATACGGAGGAGGTGCGGAAATTCTCAAAGAGGTGTACCGGCTGACCGATCAGGGGGAGCGCGATTTGGGCCTGCGCTATGATTTGACCGTCCCCCTCGCCAAAGTGGTCGGAATGAATCCTGAAATGCGGATGCCGTTCAAACGGTACGAAATCGGCAAGGTGTTTCGGGACGGTCCGGTCAAGCCGGGTCGATTCCGCGAGTTCATCCAGTGTGACGTAGATATCGTCGGGACAACGTCCATGCTGGCCGAAGCCGAGTTGATCAGCATGACTTTTGAGGTCTTTGAACGGCTCGGTTTGGACGTTTACATCCAGGTGAACAACCGCAAGCTGATGTCAGGCCTGCTGCGGGTGATGGGGATCGGAGAAGAGCAGGCGGCAGATGTGATGCTTTCGCTCGATAAGCTGGAGAAGATCGGCGTGGATGGCGTGTGCGACGATTTGCGGGAGCGGCAGATCGAGGAGCGGGTTATCGCGAAGATAGCCGAATTTCTGCAAAGCGGGGAGCGGTCGCTGGAGGGATTGGCAAGAAGGTACGACGAACCATTGGTGCAGGAGGGAACGGCAGAGCTGCAGGAGCTGTTTGCGCTATTGCAAGGAGCGGGTGTCGCCGGCGAGGTTCGGTTTACTCCCTTTTTGGCCCGGGGGCTTAGCATCTACACGGGTACGGTGTACGAGATTTTTTTGAAGGACGGCAGAATTTCCTCCAGTATCGGCAGCGGGGGGAGGTACGACAAGATCATCGGCCAGTTTCTGGGGGACGGACGGGAGTATCCGGCCGTTGGCATATCGTATGGCCTCGACGTCATTTTGACAGCGCTCACGATGGGGAGTAACCCTATTGAAACCCGAAGTGCGGATGTATTTGTCATTCCGCTCGGGACAGAAGCCGAAGCGTTGGGACTGGCCAATCTCATCCGGAAATCGGCCGGTCTGCGGGTAGAGGTGGAGCTCATGGGACGCCGCTTGAAAAAAGCGCTGGATTACGCCAATAAGGAACGAATCCCGTATGTGCTGATTTTCGGGGAAAATGAACGGGCCGCCGGGACGGTGGTCGTCAAGAATATGATCAGCGGCGAGGAGCGGACGATCCGAATCAAAGATGACTGGATTTCCATTTTTATCCAAAATTGAGAATTAGCGAAACGGCGGTATGCCTGAGAATGCTGCGGGCGGCGCGGAAAAGAGCGTTTCCGTGTCCCGGCAGGAGGAGCAAGCGACAGAGGACGTGACTTCTTATGTGGCCGATGTGAAAATCGATCCGGCAAACAAGACAGCAATCGGCAAGGTGCACATCCGGTTCACACCGCCAGACCCGGCTTATGCGTATCTCCACATCTATCCTTTTCTGTTTGCCAAGAAACAAACAGGGCTTTTATGGCAAGAAATTTTTGGGAAAAACGCGGTGACCGGAACGTATCCTATTACCAAACTGTCCGTCCAAGGAAAGCCTGCCGCCTACCAGGTCGACGGCACGGTCGCGAAGGTAAAGCTCGGAGATGGCAAGGCTGCCACTGCGGAAGCGGGCGAACTTACAGATGCAAAAGCAAGTTCAGTGGAAAATGCACGGGTTGACGGACAGGCGAATGCGCACGTTAGCAAACAGACACTTCCGGCTGGCACCACGACCCATATGGCCCTGTGGGCGACCCGTTTTATACGGAAACAGCGAATTACGTGCAGCTGACCATCCCCGCCGGGTATCAAGTCGTCAGCACAGCGACGGACCGGAACGGGGCAGGAAAAGCGCTTATGCCACGATGCCTTCCTGGAGGATGGTCCGGTCCCCGGCGGCGGAATCTACCTCGGCTACCGGATGGAGCGGGCCAAGCAGTCGGACGTGTACGCGAAGCGGGGATTGGCAGTCTGGCAGCCGCTGGCTCGGTTTCCCGACTGGAAGAGCTACAGCGATCTGGTCTATGCCAGAGGCGGGATGATGTGGTGGAAGCTTCGTTCGGAGTGGGGAAAAGACCGGCTGCATCAAATCTTGCGCGAGTACGTCCAAAACCATCAATACAGTCTGGCGACGGGAGACGAGCTGGTCGAGACGCTCACAGAGGCTGCCGGTGAGGATGCAGCGCCGTTCGTTGACTATTGGCTTGGAGTGGATTTGGACAAAAAGAGCGAGGCGGAAGCCTGGATGAAAAGAGGAAGGCCGTTTCGGATACCTTAAAGGCGAATGTTATTTCATTTACCATTGTTTATCGTTCGGTTTGTCTGTTGACAGTCCAGCTTTTCCCCTGTTACACTAAACATGTTGAAAAAGATAGCAAGCCCAGGCGCTCCTGTTTACGATTGTGAGAGGATCGGTTGGGTTTTGTCGTTGATTGGGCTTGAAACGAGTGGCCGAAGTTCATCTGCACGAAAAGCGGCGACTCCGTTTTCTATGATAAGATAGGACATTGACGGAAGAGGGGCGAAGTAGACAATGGTCAAACCGTTGGTTGGTGTCATCATGGGCAGTACGTCAGACTGGGAAACGATGCAGGACGCTTGCGCCATTCTGGAGGAATTGCAGGTTCCGTATGAAAAGAAAGTGGTATCCGCACACAGGACACCGGATTTGATGTTTGCCTATGCAGAGAATGCGAAGCAGCAGGGGCTTGAAGTCATCATCGCGGGAGCGGGGGGTGCGGCCCATCTGCCTGGCATGGTGGCGGCCAAGACCGAGCTTCCTGTCATTGGCGTCCCGGTGAAATCGTCTATCTTAAACGGACTTGATTCTCTGTTATCGATCGTACAGATGCCAGGCGGCGTGCCAGTGGCTACCGTCGCCATCGGCAAGGCTGGCGCTGTCAACGCGGGTCTGCTGGCCGCGCAAATTCTCGGGATCAAGTACCCCGAGATTCATGAGCGCTTCGTGGCCAGGAGAGAGGCTGTGCGCGACAGGGTGCTGGGGGATAGTGAACTGGCATGAACAATCGAAATGAGACACGACCGAATCAGAACAATCCGATAAAGCCTGGAGCGACCATCGGCATTTTGGGCGGAGGTCAATTGGGACGAATGATCGCGCTTGCTGGACGAGCCATGGGGTATCGGTTCGTCACGCTGGACCCGACAGAGGATGCGCCGTGCGGTCAGACAGCTGACCGGCAAATCGTCGCCCGCTACGACGACGTGGAAGCGGCTTTGGAGCTGGCCCAGGCAAGCGATGTCATCAGCTACGAATTTGAGAATGTGGACGCGCAGGTGGCCGAGGTGCTGGAATCCCGTTCCTATGTTCCGCAGGGAAGCCGTCTGCTGCGCATTACGCAGCACCGCGTTCGCGAGAAGACAGCGATCCGCGATCTGGGCATTCCAGTCGCGCCGTTTCGCGTCGTCGACAGCACGGAGAGCCTTCGACAGGCCGTGGAGGAACTTGGCTTGCCAGCCGTGATGAAGACGGCGACCGGCGGATACGATGGGAAAGGACAGTGGGTATTGCGGTCCGAGGACGAGCTGGACACAGCATACGAGACGCTTTCCAAGGCAGGGACAGAGCTGATCGTCGAGCAATTCGTCCCCTTTGTCATGGAGCTGTCCGTCATCGCCGCCCGCAATCCATCGGGCGAGCTGGCTGTTTTCCCGGCGGCGGAAAACGTGCATGTGGACAATATCCTGCACCTCTCGATCGTACCGGCTCGCGTGCCGGAGGAGGCGCGTGCACGGGCGGAAGAGATCGCCCGGACCATCGCGGAAAAGCTGGACGTGGTCGGACTGATCGCCGTCGAGATGTTTCTTTCGGCAAACGGGGAACTCTATGTAAATGAACTGGCGCCTCGCCCCCACAATTCCGGACACTATACGATGGACGCCTGCGTCACATCGCAATTCGAGCAGCATGTGCGGGCCGTCTGCAAC
Source organism: Brevibacillus borstelensis (assembly GCF_037834415.1). Classification (GTDB taxonomy): domain Bacteria; phylum Bacillota; class Bacilli; order Brevibacillales; family Brevibacillaceae; genus Brevibacillus; species Brevibacillus borstelensis_A. The sequence continues at coordinate 23,101 of NZ_JAUMSJ010000053.1, forward strand.
CTGCCGCTGGGATCGACGGAGCTCTTGTCTCCGGTGGTCATGGCAAATATACTGGGAGAGCACCTGGAGCCTGTATTGGAGCGGATCGAACGTCTGCCCCGAACCGCCAAGCTGCACCTTTACGGCAAAGCGGACAGCAAGCCCAAGCGGAAAATGGGACACATCAATGTACTGGCGCCCACTGTGGAAGAGGCGCTTGCAGAAATCGAACGGCTGGAAATATGGACGAACAAAGCGGAGGGACAACAATGATCGAACGTTACTCAAGACCGGAGATGCGTGCCATCTGGACAGAGGAAAACAAATTCAAGGCATGGCTGGAAGTGGAAATCCTCGCCTGCGAAGCGTGGTCCAAGCTGGGCGTCATCCCCGCGGAAGACGTGAAAAAGCTGCGTGAAAACGCCGGCTTTGACATCAAGCGCATCTATGAAATCGAGGAAGAGACCCGTCATGACGTGGTTGCCTTTACCCGTGCGGTATCCGAGACGCTCGGCGACGAGAAAAAATGGGTGCACTACGGACTGACCTCTACCGATGTGGTCGATACGGCTCTCTCCTACCTGATTCGCCAGGCAAACGAGATTCTGGAAAAGGACCTGGAGGATTTCATTCAGATTTTGGCCGACAAGGCCCGTGAGCACAAGGATACCGTCATGATGGGACGCACCCACGGCGTCCATGCGGAGCCGACTACGTTCGGCCTGAAGCTGGCGCTCTGGCACGAGGAAATGAAACGGAACCTCGCCCGCTTCCGCTCGGCGAAAAAGGAAATCGCGTATGGAAAAATCTCCGGCGCTGTCGGCACCTACGCGAACATCGACCCGTTTGTCGAGAAGTACGTATGCGAGCAGCTGGGCCTGGAGCCGGCGCCGATCTCCACGCAGACCCTGCAGCGTGACCGTCACGCAGAGTACATGGCCACACTGGCTTTGATCGCCACCTCGCTGGACAAGTTCGCCACCGAGATTCGCGGTCTGCAAAAAAGCGAGATGCGCGAGGTGGAGGAGGCTTTCGCCAAAGGCCAAAAAGGCTCTTCCGCGATGCCGCACAAGCGCAACCCGATCGGCTGCGAGAACATCTCCGGCCTGGCCCGCGTAATTCGCGGACATATGCTCTCGGCTTACGAGAACGTTCCGCTCTGGCATGAGCGCGACATCTCCCATTCGTCGGTCGAGCGCGTCATTTTGCCGGACGCGACACAGCTTTTGAACTACATGCTGCGCCGCTTCATGAACATCGTGAAAAACTTGACCGTCTTCCCGGAGAACATGAAACGCAACATGGACCGCACTTACGGCCTGATCTACTCGCAGCAAGTGATGCTGAAGCTGATCGAAAAGGGCATGAGCCGCGAACAGGCTTACGACACCGTGCAGCCGCGGGCGATGCAGGCGTGGGAAGAACAGCGCTCCTTCCGCGCGATTTTGGAGGAGGACAAGACGGTGAACTCCACGCTGAGCAAGGAAGAGCTGGATGAGTGCTTCGATTACCGCTACCATTTGAAGCATGTGGATACGATTTTTCAGCGGTTAGGATTGGTATAAGGAACAATAAAGTGAGCGAGAATCTTTCGATCGATAAAAACAAAAACATTCCTAAAGTAGACTTCTAAGAACAGTCGGGGAGAAAGATGCATCCTTTTTGAACCAACCCCTGTCAAGTAAACAAGAAATAAAAAGCAAAATTAAACAACCTGAGTTCGATATTCATACGGACTTAGGTTGTTTAATTTTTTGACAACGTTCATGGTTGATTGATTTGAAATGGCTAGAGAAGTTCTCCATGATGAATTATCCCAACAGTTTCCCTATCGGGACATGCTGGCTATCATATTATATCTTCTTCAAGGTTGTTATATGGACGGATTTATACAAGAACCCCTGATAGGGATTGAGTAGGATTTCTTGAATCTGCTTGAGAGTATATGAGAAGTTTTAAATCATTTCTTTTGCTTAGATTTTTGATGGAGGATAGGTATTATCTCTGTCCATTAAAAATCTGTAAGAGCCTTATTTTTTTGCTAGATCTTAGAGGATGGAAATTCTGTTCAAAAGATTGCTTAAAATCAAGTACGCTTCCTTTATTGCCGTAATAATGTTTTGCCTACGGGTGACGGCTTGAATCTCCATAGAAAGGCAAACTGAATTTACTTTTTGAGTCTAGCTGTCTGGCATGAATATCATAAAGGATTGGAAGGTTGTTTACAATTAAGTGATTTTATTGTAAAATTATGTAAATTGAAAATGGGCCTATGCTCCAAAAAATTTCGAACTTGTTCGGAGTGGCACCGATTACTTGACATGCAATGACTCTAGTTTTATTGGTGGCCCAAAATATGTTTGTGAGTTTCACGTATGGTCGGGC
>NZ_JAUMSJ010000054.1:0-25148 GCF_037834415.1 Brevibacillus borstelensis
GATACATATCTCTCTTCAGTTAATCCTAATTTAAAAAAATATTTAATTTCTATAATTTTATCTAGTGAGAAAAGTGATATATATTCAGGAAGTTATTTTGATTGGACCAATAAAAGCCCATTAGAAATAATGGTCTATGCCATAAATGTTCAACATAATATAGACAAAAAGGAAGAGCATAATCTTGATTATTTATTTGCGGTTTATTTAAAGGATATAGTGGTTAGGTGTAATAATCTTGATTTGATATTTAATTCTCCGGCTATTAGGAGAAATAAACAATGAGTTTAGAGGTGATATTAGTGTTCATAAGAAAATTGGTACCGTTATTATTAATGTGTTTCTTGCTAGTTGCGTGTGCAAATAATAGTGTAAGTAATGATGAAATAAAAAAACTTAGCTTTCAAGTATTCTTACCAGAGTATTTACCCGATGGTTTTACTGAACAAAAAAAGGTACTGGATTTGAAAGAAGAGTCTCTACTTATATCGTATGTAAACGGAGATAAATATATTGAAGTTTTACAAGTAAAGAGATCAGGATATGACTATCATCAGATGATTCAGTGGTATGCAAGTAAAGACAACACGGAAAAAATAGATAATCAGTTTGAAATAGTAGGAAACTATGTAATCAGTATTGATGATTTACTAAAAAAACAAGGTGTTTTGGATGTAGTATTACTACCTAAACAGCATTTGGATAATAATGTTAAATACGATGAACTGAATTATTATCATGTACAAACAAATTTTAACAAGGAAGATGAGTTGAAAAGCTTCATTGAGAGCTTAAAAGCAAAAAATTAATTTATCGTATTGTTGAGCAGAGAGAACTCAGAATCGGATCTGTCGAGTCTGAAAAATATTCTGTGTAAAGCCACTTATATGGTAATTGGTATTGACCTTGACGGTCATAAAGATGTGCTTGGTATTTGGATTGGGGAGAATGAATCGGCCAAATTTTGGCTGCATGTACTCAATGAACTGAAAAATCGTGGAGTCCAGGATATTCTTATTACGAGCGTTGATAAACTTCACGGCTTTACCGAGGCCATTTCGGCATGTTATCCGAAGACGGAGATTCAGAAATGTGTTATCCATCAAATCCGAAACTCCATCAAGTATGTTTCCTAATAAAGATCTAAAAAAGATTACGGCCGAATCAAAGCCATCTATAAGGCTCCAACGGAGTAAGCTGCACTGGAAGAACTCGAGCAGTTTGAACAAACCTGGGCAGTAAATATCCCTTGATGGTTCGTTCCTGGCGGAATAACTGGGACGAGATTGCTATTTTTTTTAAATACCCGTCGGAGATTCGAAAGCTTATCTATACAACCAACGTCATCCAGAGTTATCATCGACAGCTTCGAAAAGTTACAAAGGGAAAAGCCATGTTTCTCACAGACGATGCCCTTCTGAAGATGTTATATCTCGTAACCATGGATGTTCTACGAAAGTGGACGGGACGAGTCCAGAACCGGGGCCAGATCCTTTTGAAGCTATCAGTTTTCTTCGAGGATCGAGTAAAGCCGTACATCCGTAAAAAAATGAAAGGCTTCCTCCCCGAAGGGGTTATCTTTTTCTCTGCCAACGTGTCAAGGGTTCGCTTCGCCTTACGCCCTTGACTCTGTTGGCTCCGAAAAAGAAGTCCTAATTTAAGGGATGAAACCTTTTCATATATGGGGCGATTGAGTTTACATAAAAATCTTGACAGACCCGACCCTAGCAAAATGAAGACTCCCTCAACTAAAAATACAACACCTCTCGACCATTTGGCGAAATTGACAAAACGAACTGAGGAAATTGGTATCCCATATAACTGGGGAGGATATGATGCAATTGGCACGTCTAACTCTTCAGGAAAGAATTTTGTTAGCAGTATTTCTAAAGGTGACACCACAGGCATCGATTGCAGTGGGTTCATTTCTTCTGCGTTATGAGCTAGGAAAAAAATATGGCATATCCAATTTGGCTGAAAGGTTTAACAAGACTAGTTGGTATAATTTCAAGCTGGAGACGTCGGGCTTAGAAAAGGGCATGTTTGGATGCTAGAAGAGGTCAATAAAGGAACAAATAATCCAAAAGGGTTCTATACTATTGAAGCGACAACTGATGGAACTGGAGATAAGGCAAAACGATTTTATAGAACTTGGGACGATGCCCAGACTTATACTCCTTACACAATTGACGAATAGAATGTAATTCTTGCTAAGATACTCATATGATTGGGTATCTTGGCATTTTACTCTACAGCAAGAGATAGGGGATGGCACATTTGCCAAATAAAATAAGCACTAAGACCGTTACACTATTGTTCTGCTGCTTCTTTCTTGTTTTGCTATGTTCTTGTTCTTCAGTAAACAAAGCAACAGAAATGAATGACAAAGATCCCGATCAGGTTTTAAATGCTTATTTTGAAGCTGTAAGCAAAAAGGATTATGCCACCATCGTTACATATTATGGTGGCGAATATCAAACACTGATTGGATACAACCCTTCCGTTCCTCAAGATGACTATGCAAAGCTGATGGAAGAGTATTGTACTGTAAATGGAGGAAATATTGTAAAGATTGATAAGATCATTGAAAAAACAAAGGTTACTGATGATGAATATATCTATAAGCTTTCGTTCTTATATCCCGATAACACATCATTTGAAAATGGAAAGCAAATTGAGTATACGGTAAAGAACATAGACGGGTCGTTTAAGGTTATGGATTTGCCGCCTTACATTCCATAGGGAGATCGTGAGGCATTGAATGGCTACACTGAATGGGACAATTCTCTTAAGGTCTAGCAGATTGAATCCAATTGACTTAGCGCTCGTTTTTGTTCAAACGCCAAATTATTCGTTTTACAGAAATCTAACGGGTATCGATAGCTGAATAATGACACGAAGGCAGCCGGAGAATTGACCGGCTGCCTTTTCTCAACTAAGGGCAGGAACGTCTAATGGATCAGGAGTGAAATGGGGGATGACAACAACTATTCCCATACTTTTTGAAGAGGGAGTCCCCGCTTAGTTCGAGCCAGGTCGACAACATGCTGAATAAAGGCAGTTTTTGCTCGTGTGTAGCCCTCATTGTCGGAATGATATTGTTCAGCCAAGGCGCGTTTAAGCTCGCCGTATTCCTTTACCAAATGGGGATGGTCACGGAGGTAGTCTCGAAATAGCAATTCATTTCTTTCATAGAATCCCTCGATCGGCATGATATGCAAATGATGTGTACGCTGACCTGCGAATTCTTTTACAAATAAATGCCGCTCGGGCATGCCGGTTTGGATGTAGCGGTAACCCGAATGACTAAGCAAGTCCGCGTAGACCCGTTCATTAAGCAATTGTTCAACACAGGCGAACATATCGATGATTGGTTTTGCTTCTTGGTTGGGGATGGAGGTGCTTCCAATATGTTCAATGGCAACGATGTGAGGGTCCAGAGCTTCAAGCAGCCAGCTTTTCTCTTTTTCAAATTCCAGAGACCACTTGGAGCTGTAAGGAACGATTTTGACTATATGCTGATTCTGCGCAGACATCTGATTCATCCTCCCTTTCCTTTTCGGATGCCTAATTGCAAAGGGCATTATCAGAAAGTATCATTTGATTTTTGTTCTGTCAATCTTTTCCTTTGATAAAGATCACTGAGCTAACAGGTTTGAAAGTAAAATACAAGCAACCACAGCCTGACATTTCTGAGTCTGTCAATCAAGATTTCCTCCACACATCACAACGGCAAAAAGACTTTGAACACTGAACCTATCCCCACTTCGCTTTCCACCTCAATCCACCCCCGATGAGCAGCGATGTTTTGCTGCGCGATCGCGAGCCCGAGACCAGTTCCGCCGCTCGGGCGAGCCCGGGAATGATCCGCTCGATAAAAGCGGTTGAAAATATGGGGCAAATCCACTTCGGATATGCCGACCCCGCTGTCTTCCACCCGGATACGGACGTATGGCTGCTGCCGGTCGGGCAAGTGTACGGTTTCCGCATGGAGGCGGATTTGGCCGTCAGGATTCGTATAGTAGATGGCATTCGACAAGATGTTATACAGCGCTTGGAGAATGCGGGATTTTTCAACCGATACAGGAATATTCTCCTCTTCGGCGTGTACGGAAAGCTGTATGTGCTTATCCTCTGCCATAAACCGGGTCTTCGCCGTTACATCCTCCAACAGTGCAACCAGGTTTTCCGTTCGCGGGTACAGTTCCGTCATGCCGGCCTCAAGCCTGGACAAATCCAGTACATCATGGACCAAACGCGACAGCCGCAATACTTCATCGAGAAGGGAAGCTTGCTTGGCCGGAGAAAGGGGGGCCCCGGTCTCATGTGCCAGCTCCAATTCCCCTTGAATGATCATCAGCGGCGTTTTCAATTCGTGGGCGACATCGGACATCAACTGTTTTCGGGTTCGTTCCGCGGCTGCCAGCGAATCGTTCATTTCCTGAAGAGCCTTGGCAATCGCTCCGAATTCATCTTTCCTTTGTTCGGGAAAGATGGCTGCAGCGTTGCCTTTTTTGATGGCCTCGATGCCCGTGATGATTTTGCGGATAGGGCTTGTCAGTCTCCAGGACAACAAAAAGATGGTCAGCAGAGCCGCGACAAAGGTGAACAGCAGGGAAGCGATGCCGATATTGGGCAGCATGCCGTACCACATCTTTTTAAACTCGTAAGTCTTGAACTGACTGTCGTTCATCACGTACAGTCTGCCGATCCTCGTGTCACCTGAGGTAGGCGCGAGTTTGTAGCCGTCATTGCGAAGTTCATCGGCGCTTAGTTTTCCTTGCTGATACAAGACTTTTCCATCTGCAGACAAAACGATTTCGGCAAAGGGGGTGGAATACTCAAACCTGGCGTCGCCGACATGTTCCCAAGAATCGCCGTGGTCCCTATAGAATTGTTCGAACTCTTTCTTTAATGATTCAAAAGCAGCTTTATCCTCCAGATAAGCAAAATCACGAGAAATATAAAACTGTGCATGCGTGACGCCGAGCAGAAAAAGCAGGAGCAGCACGATCATTACGCTCATCGTCAGGAACAGCTTGGTTCTAATTTTCATGTTCCGCTCCGAATCGGTAGCCGAATCCGTATACCGTCTGAATGTAGTCGGAGGTCCGGTTCCCGCTCTCTATTTTCTTGCGGAGCTTGCTGATATGGGAATCTACCGTCCGTTCGTCGACGACAAACTCCTCCTCGAAAGCGTGCTGCAGAAGCTGCATGCGGCTGTATACCCGTCCGGGCTTCGACGCCAGCAGGTGCAGGATTTTGAATTCGGTTGGAGTGAGATGCAGCTCCTCTGCCCCTTTAAACACCTGCAGACTGTCCTCGTGAATCGTCAAATCGCCTCTTCGCAGCACGCTGCCGGGTCCGTCGTTGTCGTTTCTGTTCATTCGTCTCAATAGGGAACGGATTCGTGCGGAAAGCTCCCTCAAGCTGAAAGGCTTTGTCAGGTAATCGTCGGCTCCCATTTCGAGGCCGACGATTTTGTCGGTTTCCTCGGATTTGGCCGTGACCATGATGATGCCGGGAGAGCCGATCTGTCTGAGCTGCCGGCATATGTCCAGTCCGTTCATTTGCGGAAGCATCCAGTCCAGGAGAACGATATCCGGTTTGTGTTTTGAAAAGAGCTGCAGGGCCGTTTTGCCATCTATCGCTGTCAGGACAACGTATCCTTCGGTTTGAAGAAAGGATTCGATGAGCGATGCGATTTTGATTTCATCCTCTACGATCAGAACTTTACTCCCCATTTTCATCCTCCCAGTACTGCCCATTTATTACCACTTTATCGGATATCTGTGGCCCTCACAATGTGTAAATAGGTTCACCACAAGTTCGCAACATTTCGTTGGTAGGATGGCAAACAAAGAAGCCGTTAGGGAGGGTTGGAGTATGGGTTACAAATTGTCGATCAGGAAAAAGCAATTGATCATCACCATTCATGTGCTTTCGGTCGTTTGCTGGCTTGGCGGAGCGATGGTCATGCTGCTGCTCGGTACGTACATGCTGAAGGCGGAGAATGGTGAGCAGCTGTATTACACCTTGGACAATATGCATTTGATCGATGTCGTCTTGATCCGGTACACTGCTTTGGTCGCGCTGCTCACCGGCATTGTCTTATCCGTTTGGACGAATTGGGGGCTTTTCAAGCATTACTGGATCTTGATCAAGCTGATTCTGACTTTATCATTGATCGGTTTCGGCATCGAGTATATGGGAGACTGGTTGTCTCAAATCGTTCGCATCGCCAAACAGGAGAGAGTCCTTGCGCTCGGCGATGCTGCCTTTTTGAACGCAAGCTATTCATTGATCGGCGGGGCCATTGCCAATATCATCTCGCTGATCTTTATGACGGCGATCTCTTATTTCAAACCGTTTGGCAAAATCAAGCCGATCGTCCGGAAGCCCAAGCCAGAATCAGCAAACTGACGAAGCATCCGATCACGAGGAGGGGAAACCATGTTCGAAATCATTTCCAACATCATGTTTACGGTCTGTATGACCCTGTTGTGGGGGATCGCCAGTATGGCGGCAGCAGGCCTTCCCTACTCGCCAACCAACGACAGCCTGAAAAAGAGGAGAACCTTCTTGCTGCGGGTAGGTGGTTCGGCGCTTCTTCTGAGTGTACTATGGTACGCGACAATCACCGGCCAACTCGTTACGAGCGGCTGGCTGTTTGTGGAGGGCACGGTCAAGGCGCTTATACCGCTGACGTTGATTCCTCAATTGTATCTGACGGTAACGATATTGCCTCAGTTAAAAAGCTTGCGGGACTCCGGTGGGGAACCGCCGACGACGGAAACGCTTCGCACGGTGGCTCATCCATCCGTACCGCTGTCCTTTTATGCGGCAGCGCTCGCATCCGGCATAGCTGCTTTCAGTACCGTCTTTGCCCAGCCTGTTCTGCCCGGCCCGTTTGAGATCGTTCAACGGATGATGCTGGTTGCGCTCCTTTTGCTTGTGCCGGCGATTTTTGCAAGCAGAAGGTACGCGAAGGTTGTACGGGGGGAACCGCTTCAGCGTAGGCTTGTTGTCAGGCTGCAGAGCCTCGTAGCTGCTGGTGTTCTTACCAGCGTAGTAGCAATCGCCATCCTTGTATCAAACGTACTGGTAGGTGTGCAGGCCTCCAAGCTGCCGGAAGCATCCGACATGACGACCGGATTGACGAAGGGGGCGGCATGGCTACACGGATGTCCGGAGGCTCCGAGCATCATAGTCATCAACAGCATGGCGGTCATCATCAAACCGGCATGGGGACGGTTGAAGTAGCTGTTCTGACAGGAGATATTTCCGATCCTGCCGATGTGAAGTTCGAACTGGTGGCACAGCAGAAGAAGATAACGCTTGCTTCCGGAGCCGTCATCGATGCCTGGACGTACAGCGGAGAAATCGCTCCCGAACTCAGGGTGAAGCATGGCGATATGGTCGAAGTGAAGCTGAATAAGTTCATTTATATTTAAAAAAATCTATAAAATTCAACTGAGTAAAAATTCTGGCTATATAACTTAAATGTGGTTAAGTAACTGAGTTAGCTTGTTCACAAAAATGTCACAATAATTCTTCTTTTTAATTCATTCTCAGTAGTCTTGTATCTATCAGTTGAATAACAGTTTATTCGCAGCTCCCATATTGTTCGTTAGCAATGTGTATCTGAAAAGGGTACTTTGTTGCTCCCTGGTAATTTTTTTTAGTTTATGTTGTAACGCAAATAGGCTTAAGAAGCCTATCAAATAATTGATGGATAAGCCTCGATAATTCAAGCTGATGTTAGTGAAATGGCGTAGGAACAAAGAGACAGGGCTATTCCAGTCACGTTTCTCTACTGTCCTGAGTCCTTCTGATGGTCCGAAGAACTTTACATGTTCAAGAACTGTGTTGTTCGGAAGAGGTGGGAGAGGAACATTTGAATGGATAGTTGATTTGTCATTAACTTGACTCAATAAAGCATCCCAAAGAGTCGAGCGACTCTGGTTTATCTGAAATACGAAGTTGTCCAGTCGATCCTTGGCTACTATAAGATAGATTTGTTTATCGCCTTTCTCTAGTTCTCCTGAGTTCCGGACATATTTTGGTCTTTCCAGGCTGGTAATCTCTACTTCCTCGGCTACTATTAACCCCTGTAATCGCTCCTGATAATAATCAGTTGCGAGTTGCATAAACTTTTTTCGCCAGCGGCAAAGGGTTACCTTACTTAACCCTAATTTTTTCGACATTTGTCCTAAGCTTGCTCCCTTCACTACCAAATCCATAAAATCAATCCATTGTTCTGGATGACGGCTGCGGTGGAAAAGAGTTTGGGAAAAATCATTGACAGTAGCCCCACATTTGCATTTATAACGCTTACGACCTCGATAATTGGCATGGACAGCAAAAGAGTCTTTTCTTTTGCATTCCGGGTTCTGGCACTGAAGTCCACCGTATTGGGCGTATAATTTATACTTCTCCAAGTTCCTTTGAATATCGGCCCAGAAATGTTGTTTTTTTGACATTCTACCTTCCTCGCAAGATCCTCGCTGTGTCATATTTCTCCCTCCCCACTATTCCTATTTCCTATTTATTCTAACACGGCGCGATAAGCCTAAACCACAATTAACTTAACCAAATAAAGAGGTTGATTTTTATAAATTTCGCCAATATGGATTTTTTCCGAACACCCCTATACCATATTCGATAAGAAAAGTCGGACGGGAGGTTCATCTCCATGGAGCATTCCATGTCACCAGCGATGCTGCGAGGCGTTCCCGAATTTCGTTATTTAAACGCAGACAATGTCGCTCGCTATCGGGCAGTGATGCGCTATTTCTATCAGGAATACCAGCGGCTGCGCTATTGGCTTCGAGTAGAAGAGGTATTCGAGGGAGTGAAGCAGTGGGGGATACTGGAAGATTACACAGTTGAACAGTGCCAGGCTGATCTGGAACAACTCAAGGATTGGCGCAATCTTGCATCCAGGCACGATGGCGGCCGAGCTCAGACTGTTGAAGAGTATATGAGAAAGAAGAGTCAGTATGTACTGACGCCCTATTCAATCGAAATCGAACGGATGCTGCAAACGCTAGAAACGATAAAGGGATACGGCGGCTCGCTGGAGACAACTTATCTGGATACGATAGCGGAGTGTCTAGTCGCTGTACGGCATAGTGGGGGGTTTTTCCAGGAAGGGGAAGCTGCGATTTGTTGGGAAAAGCTGTATCAAGCTTTTAAAACCATGCATGAGAATGCTGCTGACTTTATCGCCAGCATGCACTCGATTCAAGCGGAACAAATGATGGCTACGGAAGCGTTTTTGCTGATGAAGGATAAACTGACCGACTATTTGCAGCATTTCATCAAAGGATTGCAGAAAAAAGCTTATCAGATAGAGGGGCATCTGTCTAAAATCTCACCGATTGTGGCAGGAACGTTCGTGGAACATGTCATAAAGGACGAGATACGAAAGCCTCGGTTGGAAGAGAGTTTTTCAAGTGAAGAGATGGCCAATTCTTTGCAACAAGGCTGGCAAAATCTGCGGAGATGGTTTCTGGGAGAAGGAAACGAGCAGAGTGAACTTGTGTTGCTGGAGCGTGCAACCAAAGAGACGATCGCGAAAGTGGTCCGCTGCGCAGTGAGGCTGCAGGAGCGAAAGCGGGCCGGAATCAGCCGGAAGAAAGATTTGGAGTATGTAGCCCAGTGGTTTGACCGTTTGACCTCACTGAACGATGCCCATTGTCTCGCCGCGTATGTGTTTGGCCTCTTTCCCAGCAGACATCTGCAAGGTGAGGATGAGCGCACGACTGACCTTGCTGATATCTCCATGTGGAATGAAGTCCCCAAGATTCGTCCTGTTCGTTCACGAAGCCGGAAAAGACTTTCGCGTTCTGAGGCAGAACCGGTCAGACAGTCAGGAAGCCGAAAGCAGGCGGCACGAGCTGTCATTGAGCGGCAACTGCAGGAGGAGGGCGAGTTTGTCCAGCGGATGGCCGAAAAGAAGCAGGTGCGTATCTCTGAATTGGGTATTGTAGATGCAAAAACCAGGTTGCGGTTATTGCAATGGATCGGTCGCTGCACGGGCAATGCTTCCCGTTCGTTCGTTACGGCGGAGGGAATCAAAGTAAGGCTGCAGTTGGCTCAGTCCGATGAGATGACAACGTTGGTATGTGAAGACGGAAAATTGGACATGCCAGACTATACGCTATCGTTTGACGTGCCTTATAAGGAGGAGACGGTACATGGGTAGAGGCGGAACTCGGTCATGGGCTCTGCGCCGCATGCGAATGCAAGGTCGATCAGGCGAAGACGTGTGGAGAGAAAGGCGCCATGCATGTGCCCATGCCCTGCTCAACCGTCCGTGGATTACCAAGGAGGAAGAGCCTGAATTGTTTTACTGGATTCGCGACCAATATCGTGAACTGCGAGACTGGTTTGCGGAATACGCCGGGTTTTCTCTGATCCTCACTCGGTCCATGGCAAAATTGGACAAGGCTCCGCTTCGAGCATACCCGTGGATGGGGTTCCAAGAATTTCGTGAGCCGCGGGATTATACCTTTTTCACGTATGGATTGTGGTTTTTGGAAGGAAAAACGGAATTGGACCAATTTCTGTTGAAAGACATGGTTGTGCAAATCCAGGAACAGATGATTGGAACGGGGCTTCATGTCGATTGGGAACAGTATCCGCACCGCTTGTCGATGGTGCGTGCATTGAAGAAGCTCAAGCAGCTTGGAGTGCTGATCGCAGTGGATGGTGATGAGCAGGATTGGGCCCACAACGATGAAAACAACGTCCTCTATGAATGTACTCCGAATGTCCGGTATGTGCTTCGTCAATTTCCCGAGGAGCTTACACGCTTTACTGACATCCATGAGCTCAACGCCCAGATGGTGTATACAGACACAGCGGACGGAGAAATGAGAAGGAGAAGGCATCGAGTCTACAGGAGGCTTTTATTGGAGCCCGTTATTTTAGATAAAGAGTGGGATTCGGATGATTTGTACTATGTCATTACCCAGCGCAGGTCATTAATCGAGCAGCTCCGCACCATGTTTGGCTGGGAAGGCAGCCGGTACCGGGAAGGACTGTTGTTTTTTCATCCAGACGCCACTAGTAATGGTGACCTTTTTCCTACGATGTCGGCTATATCCGATCTGGTACTGCTGTTAGCGGGAGAATTGAGAAGGCTGCAGCATGCCGAGTCGACACTGTGGTATGTGGAAGAGAATGGGGAGATGATACTGGGGCGGACGGATTTGGAAAATCTGTTGCTTGTTTTGCGCCAACGCCACAAGGAATACTGGAGCAAAGAGCATCAGGACATGACAGCGGCAGAATTGGCGGAAGCATTGGCCAGACACATGAGTGAATGGGGATTGGGCCGTTGGCAGAATGAAAACCTGTTCGCTATTACTCCAGTGCTGAGCCGTTGGAACGGTATCTATCAAACGGAAGATCCGGCATAAAGGGAGGGAGATCTATGCATCTTGAAAATCCATTGCAAAACGAGTCCATCGGTATGGAGGAAGGAAAGCAGACGCGAAACAGATGGGAGATGTCGCGGGCAGGCATCTTCAATTTTTGGGTGTACGATGATGAAGAATTTTCTTTGGAGGAAGGTCGTCTCATCCTGCGGGGAACAAATGGTGCCGGGAAATCCGTAACGATGCAAAGCTTCCTCCCGCTGGTGCTGGACGGCGACAAACGGCCGCACCGGCTGGATCCGTTTGGTTCGAGGGATCGGCGCATTGAGTATTATTTGCTGGGTGATGATGGCAAGCATTCTGATCGGATTGGGTATTTGTGGATGGAATTTCACCAGCCGCAAAAAGGCATATACAAAACGATCGGCATTGGACTGCGTGCGCGCAGAGGGGCTTCTCAGGTAAGCTTTTGGGGATTTTTGCTGGATGACGGCCGCCGGGTAAACCAGGATTTCTGGCTGTATGACCGGGTTGCCTGGTTGGAGGGGAAAGGAAAGTATCCCCTGGACCGCCGTGAGCTGGAAGCCAGGATTGGGGCCGGCGGACAAGTAGTACAGGAGCAAAAAGGGTACCGAGACCTGGTGAACAAGGCATTGTTTGGCTTTTATGACAGCGAAATATTCACGGACTTGATGAACTTGATTATCCAACTGCGGAGCCCTAAGCTGTCTAAAGATTTTAAGCCATCGGCTATTTATCATATATTGACGGAATCGCTGCCGCCGCTCCAGGAAGATGATTTGCGGCCACTCTCCGAGGTTTTGGAAGATATGGACCAGATCGCGGATCGGCTGGAAGAGTTGAAGCTGCATCAGAGTGAGCTGGAAAAGCTGGAGAATTCGTATGATCGCTATAATCGCTTTCTCCTCTACCAAGCATCAGAAAAAGTACTTGATGCTAAAGCAAAAGCGGGCGAAGAAGCGAAGGAAGTAGAAATAGTTCAGGCTCAATACAGGGCAATGGAACAGGATTTGTCTGAATCTCATGAGCGTTTGCAAAGATATCGGGTCCGGTTGCAAGAAGTGGATGCCGATCTTTCTATCTTGAATCGACATGAAGCGATTGAAAAGCAGACAGAATTACAAACACTGGAAGGGAATTTTGCTGATACCTCCCAGTATTTAGGTAAATCGCGCGAACGACTGAATGGATTCGTGCAGCGCAAGGATCGGATGCAAGCGGAAATCGAGAAAAATGAGGGGCTGATGTCGGAGCATTTGCATGCCCAGGAAGATCAACTGCTGGAACTTGAGAGTCTGGCAAGAGAGATGGAATTCGCCGAGCACGATATCTACCATCGCTATTGGCACCCGCACCCTCCTGAAGAAGACAGGTTTGTTCCGGAGTGGAAAAAGGATTTAGCCCGTCACCGTGATGCGATCGCCCATGCAGAGAAGATTGCCCAGGAGGAGCGGGATGCATGGAACAGTCTGCAGGAATTGGAGAAGGAACTGGGAGCTATACGGCAGGAAAGGGACGCAGCCGAACTCGCGAAGGTTGAGTCCGAAAAGCAGACAGAAGCCGCTCTGCAGCAGTTAAAAGAGGAGATTGTTCAGTGGAAACAGCAGCTAAAAGAGCTTGCTGTAGAAGAAGGGACATTTCAACGGATATTGCAGGCAGTCTCCACTATTTCTCTGGAAAACAGGAATTTCGCCAATGTGAAGCAACCCGTCATCGAATCCGCGGAACAGATTCGGAGACAATGGAAGGAACAGGAATGGCAGCTACGCCATGACATGCAGCGGCTCGAAGAAGAGCGGACCGCACTCCTGCGAGAGCAGCAAGCGTGGAAGGAGAGCCGTGAACCGGAGCCGGAACGAAGCGATGGGAGAATAGCTGCCCGTGCAAGTCGGGGGGCTGAGGCAGGGGCTCCGTTGTATGCCGTGTGCGATTTCCTGGATCACTGGACGGAGGAGGAGCGGGCTCGCATCGAAGGAGCCCTTGGCGCATGCGGACTTCTTGACGCATGGGTAGCACCGGATGGACGCCTGGTCAGGGTCGAAGAAGGTGAAGAGGTATGGCTTGCCCCCGCGCCAGCGGAATGGGGGTATACCCTCGCTGACGTGCTGAAGCCTGTTCCCTCCCCGGAAAGCGGCCTGGATGAAGCGATGATTGATGCGGTACTCCGGACGTTTGTCTGGAGAGAAACGACAGACACGCCGCAATTTGAAGAGTGGGACGCCACGTCGATCTGGATCGGTTCTTCCTTTTTTCAATTGGGACCGGTTCGCGGGTGTGTAACGGATACTCAACCAGCCCGTTTTATTGGCAAGGAGGCCCGACGCCGCTTCAAGCTATCCGAGATTGAGCGATTGCAGCGTGAAATAGACGTCTGCGATCAAAAATGGAGAGAATTGGAAAAGAAAGCAAGCGAAATCCAGAAAGCGATTGCTCAGGTAGAGGAAGATGTGCTGGCGTTTCCGAATGACAAGCTGGTTCAAGAACGATTGGATGCTCTCTCCGAAGCCGTTCACAAGCTGCATGCGGTGATGGCCCAGGCCCAGAGGATGGCCAATCGTGTGCGGGAAAAGAACAATCAATGGCAGCAGTTGAAAATCGAGCTGGCGGTGAGTACGGAGCAATGGTCCCGGCTCAAAAATCTCAAAGAGTTGCAAATGGCAAGAGAAACGATCCAGCATTACTTGGACGGCATTTCCAAATTGCATGAGGATTGGAGACAGTATCGGCATGCGTCGCAAACCATTGGGAGGCTGCAAGAAGAGACCGTAGAACTGCTGTCGGAAATTGACAATGAAACAGAACTGGCGGAGGAACTTGAGGAGAAATACCACTCCCTGCAAGTAAAGATCGAGAGCCTGCGCCGCCACATGCAAGAACTAGGCATTCATGAGTTGGTTGAACGTATCTCCCAGTTGGAAGCGGAGAAAAAACAACTGACTCGCGATATTCAAAGCAAGGATAAAGACATCAGAGAGAAGGAAAATGAGCAAGCAAGGTTAACCGAGCGACTACACACAAGAACGCGACGATTTGATGAACTTCAACAAGCGGTGGAGCGCGCATTGCAACGATGGAATGGCGAGATCTCTTTGGGCCTTATCAGAGATTGGGTGGATGTATCGAAATCGAAAGTGGACGATGTCGAATCCTTTCGCCTATGCAAAGCCATTTATGAGAAATTGCAGCCTTCCTCGGCAGGCAGAAACCGAGAAAGCGTGACGTCTTCGCTGCTCGATCAGTTCAACGCAGTCCGCCATCTATTGATAGATTATGTCTTGGAAGCCGTGGTGAATGACCAGACCGGGCGGGTAACGATTGTATCCATGCGTGATCGATTGCGGCCTCAAACGCCATCCGCCCTGCTTGAGGAGATGAACGCTCTGATTACGGAGCAGTCCGGTTTGCTGGATGAAAAGGACCGGCAGCTTTATGAAGAAATTATCTTGCGCAGTGTCGGCAAGACGGTTCGCCAGCGGATTATGCGTGCCGAACAATGGATTAAGGAAATGAACCGGCTGATGGCCGAGCGAAACACCTCAAGCGGCTTGAAATTGCAATTGCAATGGGTGCCCAAAGCGGCCCAGTCTGAGAAAGAAATGAATGCTGAGCAATTGGTGGAGCTTTTGCGCAGGGATGCGCGGCTGCTGCGGGAAGACGAAGTCGAACGAATGATCCAGCATTTCCGATCGCGGATCCAGTGGGCGAAACAGGGGGCGCAGGAAGAGCGGGAGTCGCTCCGCAAACACATCTACGAGATCCTGGATTACCGGACGTGGTTCCAGTTTATGCTTCGGTACAAAAAAGGCGGCGAGGCAGGCTATCGGGAGTTGACCGATTCGAGATTTAACGTGATGAGCGGTGGCGAAAAGGCGATGTCGATGTATATTCCGTTGTTTGCCGCCACGTATTCCCGGTATGCAGACGCCAGCCCCGAAGCGCCCAAAATCATCTCTCTGGACGAGGCGTTTGCCGGTGTTGACGAAGAGAACATTCGCGACCTGTTCAAGCTCCTGACCGAAATGGATTTCGACTACATGATGACCTCGCAGGTGTTATGGGGCTGCTATGATACGGTCCCGAGCCTGTCTGTAGTGGAAATCTATCGCCCTAATGATGCCGACTTTGTCACCCTGTTCCGTTATCGCTGGAATGGGAAACGCCTCGAGTTATTGCAGACGGACGAAGCAGCTCCTACAAGTGAGGAATAGTGGAGATGGATGAACAACAGAACAATCAGATTCAGGCGTTTTTTTCAGAGCCCGGGCTTGCACGGCTTATTGATGCGATTCGAGACACGTATCGTCGGCGTGGCGTGTCCGGATTCGTTCGAGTCCCTCAGCTATCTGCCGATGAATGTGACTCGCTTGCGGGATTGCTGGAGCAGCTTTGGAAGCCTGGGGAAGATCTGAAATTCTCGATGAAGAAATTAGATGGCATTTTACAAAAGAGTGGATACAAAATCACGATTCAAGAATTGCTTTCCTGTCTCGATGGTCAAAAAGTGCTGACTCGAGCGGAAGAACAACAACAGGAAGAGAGGAAATGGAACCAGTTTATTGATGAGGCGTTGCAGAAGGTGAGAAGTGGCAAATTGCCGGTTCCGATTGTGGAATGGGTGGAAGGCTTGCGAAAAGGGGCCGCACAAGGAAGCCGTCGGATTTTGCGTGGAATGTATATGCAAAACTCGGAAGAAGCCCAACAACAATTTGTTTATTGCTTGGATGCGCTTTGTCTTGTTTGGGAGTTGAAAGAAAGAAAAGATGCACAGGTTGAATGTGAACCTTCCGAGTTGTTGATTCGCCTTCCAGTACTTGCTGCAAAGGTTGCCAAAAATGCTCACATGTTCGATTTAAAATATCCGGTTGGGCGATTGCTGTGGTACAGTCTCCGAGAGATTTTTTCATGGGAATTCGATGACAAGTCAAGTGATTCTCTTAATTCCTTGGATTCTGATGAAGATTGGAAACTGTCCCGTACTGGCAGCACGAACGAGAATGACGTGGCTGATCCGGTCAGAAGCTTAGAAATTCGAAAAATATATCGCTTTACGGGTATCGGTGACGATGATATCTCTTCACAGGTCATCCTCTTTGCACCGCAACTGACCGAAAAACAAGATGAGCTCGTTTTGACACTTCGGCAAGTAGACAGATTGCCTGTCATCCCGACATTTTCCAAACTGTGTGTGGTAGAAAACCCTTCGGTATTTGCAACTTTGCTAAATGAAACGCTGCAATGGAAGAATCATATGAACCGCATATCTTACGACAGCCTTCCGATTTTAATTTGTTTAAATGGTCAGCCGAGTGCGGCCACCATTCGATTTATAGACCGCTGTTTGGAGACAAATAACCATCATGGCCTACGTCTTCACTATTCCGGAGATTTTGATGTAAAAGGCTTGGAGATCGCACAAGGGCTTGCTCGGAGATATAAAAAGCATTTTGTGCCATGGCGTATGAGTTCTTCGGATTACGAGAGGCATTCAGAAAGTGGAATGTCCTTGTCGGATACGGAAAAACAGAAATTGCAGAAAATGATGGTTGATTGGGATGACCGACTTTGTTTCAAAATGTTCTTGGTTGGTGTGAAAATTCACCAGGAAGTTTTTGTTGAAGAGCTGTTGCATGATTGGATGGAAGCAAGTGGGGCGGAGGTGTAGTGATTGTTGCAGGGATCACAAGATGAGGATATTGAAAAAATTTGGCGTGAGGTTAAAGAATTCCTAACGTTTCAGCCGGAGCGAGAAAAAGCCGTGAAATTTCTTAAGTGGATGAAGCAGAAAGCTATCATAACGTTCGGTCCGGAAAATACCCGTAAATTTCCGATTTTTCGAAAGGGAATTTATTGGGCGGAATTAGGTGAAAATATTGGAAGCGAAGAAAATAAGCATCGGCCAGTAGTCCTTCTATGGAGCACAAAAGAAGCTCCGATCGCTGTTGTTGTACCACTTACTACTCAACGACTACATGACGAGTACTTTTTCCATATCGATCTGGAACATTATAATAACACGGCACTTATTGAACAGATCCGGACGATAAGCTTGCGGAGAATCACCTATCCGCTACGAGCGAAAGGAAGGGTAGCTTCCGTATGTCATCAAGACATAATGAAGATTGATGATGCAGTTAGGAGATTGTTTACTACAAGACACACCGCTACTTGACAGAAGCTTTTTGTAGTGCAATAATTTAGAGTGAAAGCATTGATCCCGTGAATAATCACGTACACCTAATTGATCCCAAAAGAGCAACTTTCATAGTTGCTCTTTTGTCATATTTTATGATTTACTACATACAATATGATTACATTGATCCCATAGCATTTGCTATGTAACGGATTGACCTAGGGGAGAGCCCCGGAAGACCTCCTTGCAAATAAGGAGGTCTTCTTTTGACTATGTGGACTTTGAATATAACCTACCACGTCCCGCCTTACCATGCATCTCAGTGATGACACTTATAGAGGGTGCGTGAGTTAAAAAACTTAGCCGTTGTGGTAACTCATGGCCAATATGCTTTAAAATTGACCTTTCTTCAATTGTTACATGTTAGGAATAGTTTCATAACAATAACTATCCGCATACTCTCGTCTTTTCGTTGACGGGGTATGCTTTTGTTTCATAAAACATAAACTGCTAACCTATTACAGTAACGAAAACTGATATAGAGGAATCATCGCTTCATTCAGTTAGGGAGTATCGATAGTTTAATAGTGGCAGACTGGGTTCTTATTTTTCGTTTTAGTCCGTTTATCTGAGAGCAGTCTAAAACCATACAATCACCCCCCAACAAATAAAGAAATATCAATTGCAATAAAACTACATTGACATATCCAAGTAAAGTGATAAGATAAAAAAGAATTTAGTGAATGAAATTTAATTTCATAAAACATTCTTATCAAGAGCGGTGGAGGGACTGGCCCGATGAAACCCGGCAACCTTGGTCTGATCGACCTTACGGTGCCAAATCCTGCGGAGTTATTCTGAGAGATAAGAAGGTGGGAACCGTGCAATCGCCCCTCTTCTTTCCGGAGAGGGGCTTTCTGTATTTCCAATTCGCAGTATTCGCATTTATTTACTTAGTATTATTGACCGCGTTTCCTTTGAAATCAGGCGGGGGGAGACGCTCGGAATCGTCGGGGAAAGCGGCTGCGGCAAGTCGGCTGGGCAGGACGATCGTGGGCCTGTACCCGGCTACTGCGGGGCGCATCCTTTTTCAAGGAAAAGACCTCGCCAGGATGGACAGACGCGAAAGGCGGGAAGCAAACCGCCACATGCAGTTGATCTTCCAGGACCCGCAAGCCTCGCTCAATCCGCGGCTCAGGGTGGGCGACATCATCGCCGAGGGAATCGACGCCTACGGATTGGCAAAAGGAAAAGAGCGGGAAGAACGCATCTACCGGCTGCTGGAGCTGGTAGGACTGAACCCCAGCCACGCCAAACGCTTTCCGCATGAATTCAGCGGCGGACAGCGGCAGCGCATCGGGATTGCCCGCGCCCTTGCGGTGGAGCCGAGCTTTATCGTGGCTGACGAGTCCATCTCCGCACTGGATGTTTCCATTCAGGTGCAAATCGTCAATCTGCTGGCCGATCTGCAGGCAGAGCGGCACATCACCTATTTGTTTATCGCCCATGACCTGGCGATGGTAAAGCACATCAGCGACCGGATCGGCGTGATGTACCTGGGGCAGATGATGGAGCTGGCACCGAGCGAGGAGTTGTTTGCCGCACCGCTGCATCCGTACACGCAGGCTTTGATCTCCGCCATGCCGGTCTCCCATCCTGCCCAGCGCGAAGAGCGGGAGCAGATTGTCCTGACCGGAGAGATGCCCAGCCCGATTCATCCGCCAAGCGGGTGCCCGTTTCGCACCAGATGCCCGGTGGCCCAAGGCGTTTGCGCCGAATCAGCGCCGGAGTGGAAGGAGGTGAGGCACGGACACTGGATCGCTTGCCATCTTGTACAGTAGACAGAGGAGAACAAGGAGGAAATCATCGATGAAAAAAGGATTGCTCGCTTTTGCTGCACTGCTGGCGCTCGCCGTGCCTGCGCTCTCCGCGTGCGGCAGCGATAAACCGGCTGCGTCTTCCGATCAACAGACGGGGGCAGCCGTCAAACAAGTCATGACCGCCAATCTGCGGGGCGAACCGTACACATTGGACCCGGCATTCGCTTCCGATACCACCTCGTACTGGGTGATTGACCATCTGTACGAAGGACTGTACCGCTACGGCCAAAACGGGGACATCGTGGAAGGCGCAGCTGAAAAGGTGGAAGTCTCCCCGGACGGCAAAACCTACACGTTTACCCTGCGCCCGGAGATGAAATGGTCGAATGGCGATCCGGTGACGGCGCATGACTACGAATACTCCTGGAAGCGCGTGCTGAATCCGCAGACAGCCGCCTATGAACCATCCGCGCTCTACTACATACAAGGCGCAGAGGCGTACAACTCGGGCAAAGGCAGCGTGGATGACGTTCAGATCAAGGCAAAGGATGACCGAACACTCGTCGTTGGACTGAAAGATCCCATCACCTATTTCCCGAAAATCATGATGAGCCGCGCCTATCTGCCGGTGAACAAGAAAGTCGTGGAAGCGGACAAACACTGGGCGGCGGAAGCGAAAGGCATCGTGACCAACGGCCCGTATACCGTGGAAAGCTGGGACCACAATAGTCAGCTGACCATCGCCAAAAGCCAGAGCTACTGGGAAAAAGACAAGGTAACGATGGACACCGTCCACTTCAAGATGGTGAACGAAGCGACTACCTACTACCAGATGTTCAAAACGGGAGAGCTTGACCTGATCGACTCTTTGCCAATCGACGTGATTGAGCAGGAAAAAGGAAAAGAAGAGTACAAATCGTTCCCGGACTACAGCATTTATACGTACACGTTTAACGTAGAGAAAGAGCCGTTCACCAACGCGAAAATCCGTCAGGCCTTTTCCTACGCAATCGACAGGGACATCTTGACGGCAAACGTGACCATGGGAGGCCAGCTCCCGGCGTACGGCTACACGCCATTCGGGGTGAAAACTCCTTCGGGCAAGGACTTCCGGGATGAAGTGGCGCCGTACTATCAGTTTGATCCGGCCAAGGCGAAGCAGCTTTTGGCGGAAGGCTTGAAGGAAGAAGGCTGGACAGAGCTTCCGCCGATTACGCTGAAATACAGCACGGCGGAAAACCACAAGAAGATCGCCGAAGCGCTGCAGGAAATGTTCAAGAAAAACCTGGGCGTGCAGGTGAAGCTGGAAAATCAGGAGTGGAAAACCTACATCGATACGTTCAAGCAGAAAAACTTCCAGATCGCCCGTATGGGATGGAACGGCGATTACCTCGATCCGCTCGCGATGCTGGAGCTGTACACGGGGAAAAGCTCCCGCAACTTCACCAACTGGGCCAATCCGAAGTTTGACGAGCTGATCGAAAAAGCGAGGGTCGAACAAAACGAGGAAGCGCGCATGAAGCTTCTGCACGACGCCGAAACTGTATTGATGCAGGACATGCCGGTCATCCCGATCTATTTCAACAACGAAAACTACCTAAGCAGCAAAAAGATCGAAGGCATCCGCTTCAGCGTAACCGGGACGCCGGACTTGCGCGGGGCAAAAAGAGTGGCGGAGTAACCTCCCGGACCCGGAATAAAATCCCTCTGCGGCACTCATAGTAAGAAGGGTGTTTACCGCAGAACAGGAGGGGGACATACATGTCCAGACCGAACAACAAAAAGCCTAACGATCAGCAGCGGGAGTCGCAGGACTTTTTGGCAAAGCAAGGGGATCGAGTAGAGGCCGAAAGCGAGCTGGTGAAGCGGATGTACACGGAAAACGTGGAGCCGGTCGCTTCCGTCCAGCGAAACGAGATCGAATAAACGGAACCAACGTGGTCGAGTCGTCTGATAGACCATGGCATGGCACAGAAAAAAACCGGAGCGATTGCGTGCTCCGGTTTTTGCTGTTTATCGCCTCGATACGGCTGTCGCCATTGATGCATAAGTATTGACTGCGCTTATTGTTCCAACACCTTTTCAAGCTCGCCGCACCATTTGGTCCAGCCATACTTAGCTCCACCCAGTGCTTGGGCATTTGAGAATCCGGTTTGTTCGAGATGAAGGTTAACCTTTCCGTCCCCTAAATCCTGCAGCGTCCAGGTGATCGTATGCTTCTCCTCTCCGCTGCCCCAAGTATAGGACAATCGGTGTGGCGGGTCCACGATAAGCACTTCGCCTTCAACAATTCCATCCCAATATTCGTTCGGTTCAGTACGAAACTGAAAACGGTGTCCCACGACGGGTTTAAAATCATTTTCCATTGCCTGACCGGTGTGGATGTTGACCACCCACTTGGCAAGCTTGCTTGAATCGGTTAAGGCGGACCAAAGCTTCTCCATCGATGTCTTGTACTGAAAATCCAAGGATAAGGTTAAACTCATTCTTCTTCCTCCTCTAATAGTTGGCTCAAGCGCAACATATTCGTACTCCAGAACTTGCTGTAGAAAGCCACCCAATCTTGAATTTCTCTGAGTGGAGAGGCGTTCAGCCTATATCGCGTTTCTCTGCCGACCTTTCGATCAAGTACCAGTCCGGCCTCTTTCAGGACTGTCAAATGCTTGGATACCGCTGTACGGCCCATTTCAAAATGTGTGGTTAACTCATGAAGCGGCATCTCATCTGCTTCTGCTAACAGACGAATCAATCGGCGCCTGGTTGGATCTGCAATCGCGTCAAACACATCCCGCTGGTTGTTCTCGTTCACAGCTACCCGCTCCAAAAATATTATTTTATGTAGGAGAAATCTATTGGTGTACTAAGGGACAGCCGTTGATTTCGCCACCTCCTTACAGTATGCAACTCTTCGGACGTAGTGTCCACGAGGCGATATTTCGTCAGCATGCACTTTTCAAATACCGAGAATGGTTAAGAGTGTCCTGTCAACAGCATTTTTTGCAGCACAGCTTGCTTGAATAAGAGGCTGATCAACAAGCGGGAGAACCAATAGATATTTTGGGTTATTGAAGATAGCAATTGAAAAGAAATCAACGCATTTGGTAAAAGGTATGATAGAAAAAAAGGAGCTGATCTAGGATGACAGTAAAACTTACCCCTTATGTAAATATGGAAGGGAACGCAAGGGAAGCGATTCAGTTTTATGAACAAGCGATAGGTGCCGAAGTCCTCTCAATCATTACTTACGGTGATATGCCGGAAATGCCTGAAACTTTCACTGATGAGCTAAAGAATCTTGTGGCACATGCAAAGCTGCGTGTGGGTGAAGCGGAACTCATGTTTTCCGATGCTCCGAGCGGTTCGTCTATTCCCAAGGGGAAGCAGGTAACCATTTGCCTTTCAACGAATGACGTGGAGACATCAAAACGATTTTTCGAAGCCCTGCGGCAAGGCGGTCAAGTGAATATGCCATTTGAAGAAACCCCTTTTAGCCCAGGGTTTGGTGATGTAACTGACAAATTTGGCGTAACCTTTCAAATTTATACGGAAAGTAGATAGAAATAGGAAAGAGAATGCCTTTTTTTGCATCAGCAAAAAGGACATTCTCTTTCTTCAAACTACGGCATGATCAGCAACGACCCCGACTAATCCCACTCCGTTACTCTTTTAACATTACCGAAGGACTAGCAGTCCGCACGAAAATCAGCGCATCAAAAGCTTTCACCGGAACCATCTGCAACGTATACATCTTTTCCACTTTTTCATACAATCCGCTAAAGACTGCTCCGATGGCACTGATGGGCTGCGTTTTATTCAGGTAGGCGGTGAAACTTTCATTATTTTTGGCCTTTGCAAAATCCAGGAATCCATCCTGCATGTTTGTCTGTGCAAACAGTACAGCCAGCCGATCGTTCCCGCTATTTTTTACATGAAACTCCTTTCGCTCATTGGTAAAGGCGTCATTGGCAAGGAAGGAGCTTTCGTAAAATTCACTGCCGATGGCGTAATACTGGTCCCCAAAGGCTTTGGCGAGATGGGCCCCCATGCAAGTGGCTGTGCCTGCGGTAGTGGAGGTTTTTTCAATGTGTCCATTATGTCCGGTGATGAACAATTTATCACGACCGTAATATTTCTTTTCAAAGGACAAGACCCACTTCACTTTTTCCGCCATATAGAAATCGCGGGTATTGTTATAGTTGGCATTGGTTCCGCGAAGAGCAGCGTTTTGCTTGATAGCTTCGGCAAAGGCTAAAGCCAATTCATATTCTCTCTCGGAGCTTTTGGCGATATAAACGGATTTGTTTTCTTTCATCCGCTCCATCAGGTTTTTCATATGGGAGAGCCCGTCTTGTACGGTGGCTTTGTTTTGATCATACACCGTATTGTCATTCAGATTCGCAAGCGCAGTCTCATACTTGGAGGCAAGTGGCGGGTCCACCTTTTTTAAGTAGGAGAACAGCCCGTTTTTGTTGTGGTCATAGCGCTGCATGTCAAAGCCGTAAAAATGAATTTTGTCTTTCACATCCCGCTGCTCGTTATAGGAGCGCATCCAAGAGAGAAGGGCTGCCATTTCTTGCGTATTGTAAATGGTAAATCCGATTGCCTTTGCAGCATCTTCCGCAGTTCCGCTGCCTCCTAAAATGTATTCGTTGACCTTTTGCCCTCCGCCGAAATCGCCTTCGATGGCAAATACGCGGTATCCTTGCTTTTCCACCAGATGCTTGAAAATATCTGACTTTAGCGTTGTAAATTGCTTGTTGCCATGCGTAGCTTCTCCAAACCCGATGATGGTTTTCGAAGGCAGTTCCATTTTAGAAACGGGAACAAGGCTGGATTGCAATGACTGTTGCAACGCGTTGGGTGATCCAGATTGGAAACCTGTCAGTACACTCATCATGATGAGCAAGCTTATTGTGAGCAGGAAATTTTTTTTCATATCATTCTCTCTTTCTTGAGCGGATCATTCGATTTTCATTGGATGAAAGGTGACAACCGCGTATGTCATCTTCCCGTCCGGATTGATAAAACGTACATCACTCATCTTTAAGGTTTTTCTTGCCTTTTCCATTATTATACTGTTTCTGATCTTATTTAACTACATTGAAATTTTTACGGAGTCACTGCCTTTTACATTCTATCCTGCCCGGCCGGAAAAGGATTTGACAGATAGCTGTAAGAAAGTACCTGGAATTTATAATCCCTCGGCGCGACTTTGTGGAAAAAATGTACGAAAGAGATTGGGTACGGGGACATCTATATACGAATTCTGTTGGAGGATCAGGAAACCGGGGGCTGTTGGAATATGATTACAGAATGGTTTCCAGCTTAATTCTCTTAAAGAAAAAGGAAAATGAAACCAAATTAGCGAGGGAACGTAAAAATGGATGATAAAATAATTCGTAGATGCAGACGAAGACAAATATCATGTGGAGGAAACAAATTGTGTCGAAACAACTGATCGGAAAATGATTAATCATTTTTGGCATGGCACTTTTCTTAGTGAAAGTTTACTTATTTCAAGCACATCAGTATAGCTATATCATCTCCGGTGTTGCATTTGGTATTTGCTTGATTGGATTTACTTTTGTTCCGAATTGCTCTACTAAGAAGGATGTAAAGAGTTAGGCCTGATTCCGGAATATACTTGAATAGAGTTTGCTTTTAACTGCTGGGGTGCGATATGAATAGACGATATTGGATTTTTGCCATATTCACTGTGCTTTTTGGAATTGCTTTATTTCAGTTTTCCGGTGATTTTATCCATGAACAAACGAATAATTACAATAACCA
>NZ_JAUMSJ010000055.1:0-24875 GCF_037834415.1 Brevibacillus borstelensis
GAAGTACTTTAAAGGGCAGGTGGAGTACGTCTTTCCGAATCATGGATTGTCAACACCAAACTAGACAGATTTCTTAAGTGCCTGCCTTTTGTAAGCTACTGGGCTGAGATAGCCTAGTGTGGAGTGAATTCTTGTTTCGTTAAACCACTTCACATATTTTCCTAGTTCTAGCTTTAAGTGTGCCAGCGACTCAAACTGTCGATTCTTTACGAACTCAGCTTTGATCAGCTTAAAGGTGGCCTCTGCGACTGCATTATCATACGGACAGCCTTTCATACTTAACGAACGTTTGATTTCGAACGTGTTCATCACTTCATCAATCGTTTGATTTTTAAACTCACTACCACGATCCGTGTGAAAAAGTTGAATCCGACGCAAGTCTCCTTTTACGCTTGCAAATGCCTGGTAGACGAGCGCGGCATCTTTGTATTTTCCGCAGCTATGACCAATGATTTCCCGATTAAACAAGTCCACGAGCAAGCAGATATAATGCCATTTGTTGGCGACCCGAACACAAGTCAAGTCGCTCACAATGGCTTCCAACGGCTCTTTTTTGGCAAACTCACGATTCAACTCGTTCTATGACGGGCGAATCATTACAGGACGACGTGTGTGGTTTATACGGAGCAACCGTATAGACTGATACAAGGCCGTTTTTCTTCATCAAGCGTCCCATACGCCGTCTGGAAACCACCATTCCTTGTTCTTGGAGGATGGCTTTGATCTTTCTCGCTCCATAAACGCGCTGATTTTCTTCAAAAATAGAGATGATCGCTTGCTCCACTTCATCATCGGCAGAGGGCTGTTGGCTACTTTCGTAATAGTAGGTGCTCCGATTGACCTTAAGGATATTGCACATGGCCGACACAGCGTACTTATGTGCGTTTTGCCGGATCACTGTTATTTTCGTCCGAAGATCAGCGCTGCTTGCTTTAAAATAGTTCTCCATCTTCAAACGTTGATTTTCCTTCCGAAGTTGAAGGAACTCATTCTGTTCATCCGTCCGATTGTCCCTTTCCGTAAAAGAACCCGTCGTTCTGCTTTGCTTTACCCAGCGATCAAATGCGGATGCACTCAGATCATATTCCCTCAAAATATCCGCGCGTGGTTTGCCGTTTTTATAGAGATGAACCATCTGCTGCTTAAACTCATCTGTAAATGCTCGACGCTCGTTTTGCTCATGACATTCTCTCCGTTCGTAATCGATTTGTTTTTCATCTACTAGAACGTAAGAGAACTGTCCAATTCAGTGTAGCCTATTCATCATGACAACAGTCAGCTTACGCCAAACGCCATAAAGTGCATTTTCAAGCGACTTCAAAAGGTGAATGGGTTTTTAAGGACGTTCGACTGTCAGCACATACATTCCGTCACACAATGGCTCATCGAATGATAATGAACGGAGCGGATGTTTTCACTCTTCAAAAAATGTTGCGTCATACGGATTTGGACAAGAGTAAGAAATACCCGGCTTGTGGGGAACTGCATTGAAGGAGCAGAACGACAAATATAATCCATTGAACCATTTAGAGGTCTGAGGGAAGAATAGGAAAAACAATTGAACGCATGAGGCTTCCAAAAGGCTGTCTAAGCCTGTTTCATAGTGGGGGAGGGTAAATTGGTTACCCCTGTAGTTGCAAGGACATAAGGGGCGAAATTGGGCGTTTGACAGTGAGTGTTTAAGCCGTTGCGTTAGAAAATGAATATGACGTTCCGAAGTGATAAAGAGGGAGATGTCATTCATCTCCCTCTTTACGTTCCCCATTCAGCACCATACTGGATTACCTTTGGTGCTAATGTCTGAGAATTATCATGATTAAATATTTGCGGAGCTAATACGAGCGTAAACAGAATGTTAGATGCAATCAGGACTTTAGCTAGGGTTCTCATTCTTACACCTCCGTAAAAGAGTTTGTATGTAAATTACATTATATTTCCAAAAGTATGACTTGTCAATTATGACAAATATTGGATATAATCAAGGGAGTTGCTAATACTGGTCAGGAGGTATTATTTGATGGAAAATGTAACAGAGAAAGAAACCCATCTAATCTTACAGCACATCGTCAACAAGATTGAGGAAAACAATTGGGAAGAAGCTAAGAAACAGTTTGACAGTTTGGAAGTAGAGCAAATTGCAGAAGAGGATAAGAGCATCTACTGGTGGGCTAATGCCCGTTTTAATCACAGAAGTCAAAACTTTGCTGTAGCAGAAAAACAGTATCTTCTTAGCATTTCGTTAGCTAAAACAGCTTATGAGAAAAAATCTAATGCTACAGACTATGTTAGGGTACTTTCCTCTATTGGGCTATTTTACTCTCAATTTGGTGAAGCCAATAAAGCAGTTCCATATTTGATGACTGCAAATCGGTTGATAGATAGGCATGAAATCGGAGGAGTTCAAAGGGTTCTTACATACTATTCAAAAGGTGTTATGCATGGAGTGCTGGATGAGTATGTGTCAGCGATTGAATGGCTAAAACGTGCAGAAGAATTGAATGTTTCGTTGAAATTGCTTTATAATGGGGCAGACATACACATAGTAATGGGAATATGTTATCACAAGTTGTCACAATTCGAGGATGCTGAGAGAAGCTTCTTGAAAGTGTTGGGTATTCTGAAAATCATCCCAGACGAAAAGCTAGAAGCAGTTCTTGACCTCAATTTAGGGAGACTTTATAGAAGAACAGGTCGGTACGAAGAAGCACTTGAACATCTTCAAATGGCTCTTGAGTTACACCAAGAAGCAGACAGGAAGCATTCGATTAACAATACAAAAGTAGAGTTGGCAAAAGTGTATCGCTTAATAGGACAGATAGAGGAATCAAAACGTCTTTGTTACAAGGTGATAGAGGATTGCACTACAGATGAACTTTTAGCAGAAACTCAATACGCTCTTGCGGAGACACTTTATTGTGACAAGCAGTATGATGAAGCTCTTAAAAACGCAAAGCTTGCATTGCAGCATTTCAAAAAAGACCCAAATAGACTTGAATTTGCAAACAAGACTTATGAACTGATTGTAAAAATATACGAGAAAACGGATTCTTGAGCAACAGAGGTGAGATACAATCACCTCATTTTTTGTTTGGGACAGGCGAAGTATTCATCTGTATCAACGTAGCACAAGCTGGATGTATTGCATTAAAATAAAATGGGTAGGTGTAGGTATAGACCCTGCGGGTCTGTCAAGAATTTCGTGTAAACTCAATCAACCGGTATATGAAAAGGTTTCATCCCCCTAATTGGGACATCTTTTTCGGAGCCAACAGAGTCAAGGGCGTAAGGCGAAGCGAACCCTTGACACGTTGGTGAAAGAAAGATAATCCCTTCGGGGATGAAGCCTTTCATTTGTTAACGGATGTACGGCTTTACTCGATCCTCAAAGACAACAGATAGCTGCAAGAGAATCTGGCCCCAGTTCTGGACTCGTCCCGTCCACTTTCGTAGAACATCCATGGTTACGAGATATAACATCTTCAGAAGGGCATCGTCTGTGGGAAACATGGCTTTTCCCTTTGTAACTTTTCGAAGCTGTCGATGATAACTCTCGATGACGTTGGTTGTATAGATCAGCTTTCGAATCTCTGGCGGGTATTTAAAGAAAGTGGCAATCTCGTCCCAGTTATTCCGCCAGGAACGCACCATCAAGGGATATTTACTGCCCCAAGTTTGTTCAAACTGCTCGAGTTCTTCCAAGGCAGCTTGCTCTGTTGGAGCCTTATAGATGGGTTTCAGCTCGGACGTAATCTTTTTTAGATCCTTATAGGAAACATACTTGATGGAGTTTCGGATTTGATGGATGATACATTTCTGAATCTCTGTCTTGGGATAGCATGCCGAAATTGCCTCCGTAAAGCCGCGAAGGTTATCGACGCTCGTAATGAGAATATCCTGGACTCCACGATTTTTCAGTTCATTGAGTACATGCAGCCAGAATTCGGCCGATTCGTTCTCCCCAATCCAGATCCCAAGCACATCTTTATGACCGTCAAGGTCAATACCAATTACCATATAAGCGGCTTTATTGACGATAGCTCCGTCTTGCTTTACCTTAAAGTGAATGGCGTCTAGGAAGACAACAGCATAAACCGATTGCAAGGGGCGGTTTTGCCATTCTTTGATCATCGGAACAACTTTATTTGTTACATTGGAAATGAGTGTTGGTGAGACTTCAATGCCATAGAGCTGCTGCAGATGGTCTTGGATCTCGCGCGTGGATACGCCTTTGGCATATAGAGCGAGAATTTGATCTTCGATCCCCGTAACATTGGACTGATGTTTTTTAACAATGGTCGGCTCAAAATCACCCTCCCGATCTTGAGGTACTTGGATGTCAATATCCCCGTATTCAGAACGGAGGGTTTTCTTGCTATACCCATTGCGGCTGTTGATTGTCCGCTTGTTTTTCATGTCATGCTTGGTGTATCCAAGAGAGGACTCAATCTCAGCTTCCAGCATTTCTTGGATTGTGTCTGCGAAGAGATCCTTTAACGCTGATTGCACGTCGTCTACCGACTTCATGTTTTTCTCTTTGATCCACTGCTTGATCTGCTCTTTTGACATCATAAAAGTCTCCCAACCTTTCTAACCCTTATTGTAGTGTAGAGGTTGAGAGTTTACACAGAATATTTTACAGACTCCACCATTTCCAACACCAAGGCAGAGCCGACGAACTCCGAGTTCATTGCGATGGTCGCAGACAAGCTGCGGATTGAGGCCAAAATAAGCTAAGCCGAACGACTACTGTCTGCTCACTCGGTCGCAAGTCCGCTCAGTTCATGCAGATACGGCGTTATTTACGGAATCGTTCCGCGAACTTGATCACGGTTATGCCCTAAAAGGTGGGATGACCTCCGTACATGGGAATGTTAAAGAAGTAACGTTGCCACGAGTTGAACGAATTGCAAAATGCGAAAATGAAAACGCGTTGCCCGGATTGGGTAACGCTTTTTTGTTATCGCCACAGCAAGAGCTTTGAAAATGCCGGATGTGGAAGCGTTTGAATACGCTCTGAGAATAGCCGGATATCCGTATCACGATTATAAGAAATTGATCCAAACGGCTTCGTCATGATCTGGAAATGGCTTTGCAAAAAGAACCAACTGAAAAAGATGCCCTGCAGGAGGGGTTCTCCTGGGCGGACATCCTTTATCGGTTTTGGAGGCAAGCATTACTTGTAGTACGAGGTAATGAGCGGAATTAACTAACCCGCATCACCGTTCAGTTCCTCAAAGTAAACATATTGGGAATACAGGTGCGATCGAAAGTGTCGGGAAGTAGCGTCTCATACCGGGTACAGAGCGTCTTTTTCTCGCTTCCGAATGGTTGAAATAGCATTCAGCAAGATAGAATTTGTCGTCCAGACGGTTGCGCAGGGAAATAAATCATGTAAAAATATATGGAGAGAAAACTGGGAAAGGCAGGTGCCGACTAATGAGCATCATTGACGATATTTTGGCGTACAATCGGGTATTTATCGAGAATAAAGAATACGAGAAATTTCAGACCACGAAATTCCCTGACAAGCGTTTAGTGGTGCTGTCGTGCATGGATACCCGGTTGGAAGAGCTGCTTCCGAAAGCGATGAATTTGCGAAACGGAGACTTCAAGCACGTAAAAAGCGCGGGAGCTGTCGTTTCCCATCCGTTTGGCAGTATCATGCGCAGTATTTTGGTCGCGATTTACGAACTGAATGCCGAAGAAGTGGTAATCGTAGGACACTACGATTGCGGGATGAGCGTGATTAATGCCGACCGCATGATGGCGAAGATGAAAGAAAAAGGAATCTCGGAGGAGACGTTTAGTATCATTAAAAATTCCGGGCTCAGACTGCACTCCTGGCTGAGAGGCTTCGACTGCGTGGAGGACAGTGTGAAACAAAGTGTGGAAATCATTAAAAATCATCCACTGCTGCCAAAACAGGTCCCGGTTCACGGGCTGTTGATCGACCCGACGACAGGAAGACTGGATCGCGTCGTCGATGGATATGAGCTGGCAAACCCGGCTAAGTAATGCAAGACACTCGCACGTAACCCGGAGAACCTTTATGCAAAGAGCGATACGCTGGTTTTTCGGCGCCATCGGGCTGGGGATAGCGACGACTGGATATGCCTACAAGGTAGAGAGACGCTGGATGGAGGTAGTCGCTCAGACGATTGCCATTCCCGGGTTGCCGGAAGAATGGAAGGGTGTGAGAATCCTGCATTTCAGCGATTTGCATCTGGGGCATTATCTGGGGATTGAAGAGCTGGAAAAGGTCGTTGACCGGATCAACGAGCAGCAACCGGATCTGATCTGCTTTACCGGAGATTTGGTAGACAAGAGCACCAGACTGCTGTCTTCCGCCATCCCGATTCTCGCCAGACTCCACGCTCCTCTCGGCAAGTTTGCCGTTCTAGGAAATCACGATTGGCGATACGGAGAACAGCTGATCGTCCGTCAGGCTCTGCTGGATTCCGGCTTTTCCGTGCTCATAAATGAGCACATAAAGATACAAAAGAAAGAGGGCGCGCTGTTCGTGGCGGGCATGGACAACGCGCTGCACGGTGTTCCCGATCCGCAGAAGGCACTGAACGGAATATCTCCGGAAGATACAGTGATTTTGCTGGTCCATGAGCCTGATTTTGCCGAAGAGGCAGTCAAGCATCCCTTTGCCCTGCAGCTCTCCGGTCACAGCCATGGCGGGCAAGTGAGGCTGCCATTTTTGGGACATCTGATTACGCCGCCCATGGCGCAAAAATACGTGCAAGGGCTTCAATATGCAGGAGATGGCAAGCTGCCCGTCTACACCAACCGGGGGATCGGGACGACGATATTGCCGGTGAGACTCTTCTGCCGTCCGGAAATTACCGTGCTCACGCTTGTTTAATAGACTTGTTTGATCCATTGGACGAATGGCATGAATGCCTCGTCCTCTTTTTTTGCATGCAAATAAGCAATCAGCGTGGGACGGGTAAATTCGCCATTCGAAATATCGAGGGCGGCGAGTCTGCCAGCACGCACCTCATCTTGGACGGTTCGTTCGGGAAGCATGGTCACGCCGAGCTGCTGCTGTACCATCTTGATGACGGCGCTAAAGCTGTCCAGCTCCATAATTACATTGGGGAAGACGCCTTGCTGAGCGAGAAACCGGTCGACCCGCTGGCGAAATGGAGCGGTTTGACTGCCAAAGGCGATCACAGGTTCCGAACCCCACCGTGAAAGGCCGGGAAAGGAGTCCACCCATGGATGGTCGGGGGACGTGACGAGCATGACGCGATCGCTCGGCAAAAATTCCTGATGGATGTGCGGATGATAAACCTCATGGCCGAGAAACGCGATGTCAGCGGTGCCAGTCAACAGCGAAGAAATCGATTCTTCGTATAAGGTGGAACGGACGTAGCAGGTAAAGTGCGGATGCTCCTTGCGATACTTTCCCAGCAGGCGGGGCAGTTCGTAGGAGGCAAACGCTTTTCCGGCAACAACCGTGAGAGCCTGGCGTTCCTCGCGATGAGTCGTAAAGGCCCGAAGCTGTTCCACCACACCGGCAGCGACAGGCAAAAGGCGCCGGCCTTCACCGGTCAGGGTAACCCCGGTGCTTGTACGGGTAAACAGGGGAGTCCCTACCTGCCGCTCCAGCTGCTTCAGCCTGTGGGTTACCGTAGACTGTGCCAAAAAAAGCGCGTGTGCCGCGCGATTCAGCGAGCCGTGCCGGGCAATGGCCAAAAAAATCTCCAAACTGTCCAGATCCATACGACGTCCTCCTGTCGAACAACATTGGCTATCTGTTTTGTCGATAACCTGCTATCGATATTCTATAACAAATGGCAGAAAAAAGGGAATATGATAGTGGCAGGAGGTGGTCGTAATGGATAAGGAAGCGAAAATAAAGAAACAAGTTCAAGCGCAATTTGGCAAAAACGCCAATGCTTACGTAACGAGCGAGACTCACGCCAAAGGGGAGGATCTTCCGCTCATCATAGAATGGGTTCAGCCGCAACCGGAATGGGTGGTGCTGGATGTCGCCACAGGGGGAGGTCATGTGGCAAAGACATTGGCTCCGCACTGCAAGTGGGTGGTAGCAACGGATCTTACCGCACCGATGCTGGAAGCGGCGAGGGCAGCCCATCAAAAAGAGGGCTTGAGAAACATTGGCTATACGTTGGCCGATGCCGAACGCCTGCCTTTTCTAAGCGAGTCATTTGACGCGGTCTGCTGCCGGATCGCCGCCCATCATTTTCCCAACCCGGCTGCTTTTGTCGAGGAGGTATCGCGTGTGCTTCGCCCCGGCGGTGCTTTTGTCTTTATAGACAATATCGTTCCCGACTCGGAGGAAATCGGCCGCTTTATCAACCATTTTGAAGCGATGAGAGACCCGAGTCATGTGCGCTGCCTTTCCAGGGCCGAATGGATCGCGCTCATGGAGCAGTCCGGTCTTGCGATCCAACTGGAGCGGCTGCGCAAAAAACGGTTTTCGTTCGCTGCATGGGTAGCGCGAACTTCGGAGTCGAAGAAGCAGGAAGAAGCGGTAGAACAACTGCTGCTGCAGGCTTCTGAGGAAATACAGAAATATATGGGCGTCGCGCTGGTCAATGGCCGCGTGCGCGAGCATGAAATTGATGAGTGGATGGCTGCCTGCAAAAAGCAAGCCTGAAGTCTCAAACAAAGACGGGAGAGATAGATGATGCACACATGGCTGGGAATCGATCACGTACAATTGGCAGCGCCTGCCGGCTGTGAAGAGGAAGCACGCAAATTTTTTTGCGGGCTGTTGGGAATGCGGGAGGTGCCAAAGCCGGAAGCGCTCCGCAAGCGGGGAGGCGTATGGTTCCAATGCGGGCCGCAAACGATACACATCGGGGTGGAGGAGGCATTTCAACCCGCCAAAAAAGCCCATCCGGCCTTTCTTGTAAAAAATAGCGAGGAGCTGCGTCAACGTTTGATCAACGCAGGTGTGACGGTAAAACAAAGCGAAGAAATTCCGGGTGTCATCCGCTTTTTTGCGGAAGATCCCTTCGGCAACAGGCTGGAGTTTATGGAGGTGGCTGCCGATGAGCATTGATTTTCACGCATCCCAAAATCGAAGTTCCTATACCGGACGTTTAGCGGACAAAGGCTGGATGGACACCATGGCGCAAATGGCCAATCCCGTTGGCAAAAGAGTGATCGATATCGGCTGCGGAGGCGGAATCTATTCGGCCGGCTGGGCTCTGTCGGGAGCAGAAAGTGTCATCGGAGTCGATTTTTCGCAAGTCATGCTGGATGCCGCCCGGGAGAACACCGCCCATCTGCCGCAAATCGCCTACCACTTTGGGGACGCTCGCCGGACCGGCCTTCCGGCTGGCAGTGCGGACATCGTTTTCGTCCGCGCCCTGATCCACCACCTGGACCACCTGGACGGCTTTCTCGAGGAAGCGTATCGGCTTTTGGCACCGGGCGGGATATGCATCCTGCAGGATCGGACCATGGAGGATGTGATCGTTCCCGCCTCGGCAGAGCATTTGCGGGGGTATTTCTTTGAAGCATTTCCGCGTCTGCTGAAGAAAGAAGAAAAGCACCGCCCATCTGCGAGTAAGGTACAAGCCGGATTGAAGAAAGCGGGTTTTTCTCCGGCACCTGAAACACAGCTATGGGAGATTCGCAAGACGTATGACAGCTGGGGAGAGCTGGAGAGAGATCTTCGGAACAGAACCGGCCGCTCGATTCTTCATGAGCTGAATGACCATGAATTGGAAGAGCTTATTTCCCTGATGAGAGAGAGGCTTGACAGCCAGCTGCCGATCATCGAACAGGATCGGTGGACCATTTGGAGGGGCGTTAAGGGATAAATGGCATAATTGTGAAATCGTTCGTCACAATTCCTGATTCGACTTGTATACGTGTGGGGTATTCTATATAATGAAGGTGCTATTGTCTTCCCGTACGTTTTATTTTTGCCAAAGGAGTTGTGTAGTTCATGAAGGTAAATCTGTTTGATTTTCTCATGTTCGTGTTTACGTTCTTCATCGCGATGGGTGTTTTCCGTTCGATCCGGGCGAAAAATAAATTCGCGGTTGGCTTTGGAATCATTTCCCTGGCCGTATTCCTCTTTGCGGATGGCTTGATCATTTACTTTGCAACAAAAGGCGTTTAATCGAGAGGATACATATGTTCGAGAGACTGTGCG
Organism: Brevibacillus borstelensis; assembly: GCF_037834415.1. Taxonomy (GTDB): domain Bacteria; phylum Bacillota; class Bacilli; order Brevibacillales; family Brevibacillaceae; genus Brevibacillus; species Brevibacillus borstelensis_A. The sequence goes on from NZ_JAUMSJ010000055.1 coordinate 10,148, forward strand.
CACGCATGCGTACGGTCTCTTTTTCATTTTCTGGAAAACGCTGCATGGCAAACGGCAATTTTTAGCATACTAAGCATGGAGGTGGGACAGGTGGGCAAGCATCTATGGCCTCACAGGTTTTCGTACGTCGCAAAGATTGCGGCAGACCGGAAGACGAAGAACCTTTGTAACCGGATCAATCCATCCGAGGTTGCTGTCGTAGACCATGCCGACATGGATGAGATCGCCGCTCTGGCGCTTGTGAAGGCGAATGTGCGAGCCGTAATAAACCTCTCCCCGTTTTTGACAGGCACATATCCCGCGGAAGGAGCCAGACGTCTGCTGGAGGCTGGCATTCCCCTGTTTGAAACAGTCAGCAGAGACGCGAGCATATTGGATCAAATAGATGGCAGGCTTGGGGCTGTCTGGAGGGAACAGCTGTGGGTTTGTTCCGACAAGGGCTGGTCTCGGCAAGCTGAGCTGAGACGGATGACCGCCAAGGAGATCAGCCAGCGGTGGCAGGAAGCGAATGACCGATTGGATGAAGTCCTGTCCGTATTTATCGACAATACCCTCAGATACGCGAGTGCAGAAAAGGAGTGGTTTTTGCGCCCGCTGAAAAGACCTCACCTTCGCACGAGGCTGGCTGACCGCCATGTCGTCGTTGTCGTCAGGGGGAGGCATTACCGGGAAGATCTGCGCATGCTGTCCTCCTACATACGCGATCACAACCCCGTCCTGGTTGCGGTAGACGGGGGAGCGGATGCATTGCTGGAAAACGGCTATATCCCGGATGTGATCGTAGGCGATATGGACAGTGTCACAGATCAAGCATTGCTGTCTGGCGCGGAGGTGGTTGTTCACGCTTTTCCGGACGGACGAGCGCCCGGGCAGGCCCGTGTGGAAAGACTGGGGATTAGCTATCATTTGCTGCCTGCTCCTGGCACGAGTGAAGACATTGCCATGCTGCTCGCCTTTGAGGAGAAAGCCAAATTGATTGTGACGATCGGAACGCATTCGACCATGATCGATTTTCTTGAAAAAGGAAGAAAAGGCATGGCGAGCACGCTGCTGGTACGGACCAAAATCGGCTCCAGGCTGATCGATGCCAAAGGAGTCAGCCAACTGTACCAGCCGCGTTGGTCTTGGAATTGGGCCGGGTGGCTGGCTGCGGCCACACTTGTTCCGGTAATGGCCGTTCTCTCTCTACATCCCATTATCCGGCATGTCATGCAGCTGTGGTGGATGCAGTGGAGGAGCTGGGCATTTTTAGGAGGGTAGGCATGATTCCTTTTCGTCATCACCTGATTTCTCTTGCGGCTGTATTCTTTAGTCTCGGGATCGGCATTCTGCTTGGCGGAATGACGGGCCATTCGTGGTTTTCCATCGAGGAACGGGAAGTGCTGAGCAAAATGGAGACGAGGTACAGCCAGGCGCTGAAAAGCAACAATGAACTGAAACAGCAGCTGCATCGGCTGTTGATCGAAATGGAACGAAACAAGGAAGAGGCCGCTCATCTGATGGCGGTCCGTTACGCAGACGCCATGCAGGGAAACAAGGTCTACGTTTGGCACTCCGCGGAGTTTGAGGTCGGCAGGCTCGTCCGATTGTTCGAGCAGGTAGGTGTTAAGATCGTTCCGTTCGGTCAGGGGAGTGTTCCGCTGGATGGTCCGCTTCTCGCCCTGGGAAAAACGAAACCGGTTTGGCTGGAGCAGCTTCCGGATGAATGCCGCTGGCTGTTTGTGGATCAAGTGCCGCAGTCCTTCTCCCAGCAGTGGGGGCTTTTGGATCAAGTGCAAAAATTGATGGCGGAGATGAGCGTGGAGCGTGAAAAGAGTTAGTGTCATCGTCCCGGCTTACAATGAGGCAGAGTGGATTGTACCGACCCTGTCGGCGATAAGGCGGCGGCTTGCATGCGACGAATTGATCGTAGTCGATGACGGGAGCCGCGATCAAACAGCGGCACTGGCCGAGGAATGGGCTGACCGGGTAATCCGGCATCCCGTCAATCTGGGGAAAGGGGCTGCGCTGCAGACCGGATGGAGACAGTCGGGCGGAGAAGTCGTTTTGTTTCTGGACGGAGATTTGCGGGAGAGTGCGGGGGAAGCCAACTCGCTTCTCGCCCCCGTCGTAAATGACGAGTGCGACATGGCCATCGCTGTATTGCCGACACTTGGACGCAAAGTCGGTTTGGGGCTGGCCAAGGGCCTGGCAAGAGGGGGAATACGCGCGCTCACCGGATTTTCTCCCGAGGCTCCGTTGTCCGGTCAACGGGCAGTAAAACGACAGGTGCTGGAACGCATCGGTCAATTCGAAAAAGGCTTTGGCATCGAAGTCGGTTTAACGATCGAAGCGCTTCGCCGCGGGTATCGCATCACCGAAGTTCCCGTGCCCTTTTCTCATCGGCAAACGGGAAATGATTGGACAGGCTATCGGCATCGGGGAAAAGAATTCATCGAGATCGGGAAGGCATTGGGGAAAAAATGGTGGGAGGGAGTTCGTTGGACGCGAACCTGACAAGCGCCTGGGTCCTGGCAATGGCCGGGCCTTTTCTGTTTCATCGGTTCTATTTTCGCGCCGTATGGGAAAAGCTGCATAATGCGGCCCTCGTCAGGACCAACTACAGAGGAGAAGAGGTAGTTACCGCGGGAGGCGTGATGCTGGCTGCAAACGCGGCAGTCAGTCAAAGCGCCCTGCTGGTTTTGGGTGCTGCATCGGTCTGGAGCCGCGAAATATTGCTCGCAGGCTTGCTGCTTTTATCCGGGTCACTAGCCCTGGCGTTGTGCGGATGGCTGGACGACTGCTCTGCGGATAAATGGCCAAAAGGATTTCGCGGGCATCTCGGGGTTCTTTGGCATGAGCGGCGTTTGACAAGCGGTATGTGGAAGGCATGCGGGGGAGGCGGGACCGCCCTCCTCGTCAGTCTGTTCCTTTTTAACAGCCTGCCGGGCATCATTGTCGGGACTGGACTTTTGGCTCTCACCCCTAATTTGTTGAATCTGTTCGACTTGAGGCCAGCCCGGGCGATCAAGGTGTTCTGGCTCCTGATCGCAGTGGCTGCCTGCTGCTTGCCGCTTTCATCGAAACCTGCGGCCTGCTGGATTTGGGTTTTGCCTGTCTTGACCGCAAGCGCGCTCCTGTTTCCGCACGATGCGCGGGCCCACCTGATGCAAGGAGACACGGGAGCCAACTACCTCGGGTTTGTGGCGGGCTTTGCTTTGGTAACCACCCTTCCGTTTGTTTTGCAGCTAGCGCTTCTGCTGCTGTTTGCGGCGCTGCATCTGGCAGCCGAGTTCGTTTCGTTCTCGCAGGTGATCGCAAAAGTGCGCTGGCTCAAGCGATTGGACGAGTGGGGACGGCCGGCGGAGACAAAATAAAAAAACCGGGTGCCACCCGGTTTCTGGCGTTCGTCTGTAGTTCGATCCATGCTAATCCTCTTCAGGCTCGCGCTTCATAAACCGGGGTTGGACGCGATTTCGCTTGCGGTCGTGATGCAGGACGAACCCGGCGATAAACAGGACCGGGATGACAAACAGCAGCACGCCCAAGACGAGCTGTCCCCAGAGAAAGCCCGTTTCCGATGCTGCCGAGTGGAAAAACGCATCGCGGATGAGCTTTATCCCGAACATGGCGATCAGGGCCGGGACGACCATGATCAACAATGCTACCAGTTTCTGACCGATCAAGGGTGGTTCTCCCCTTTCCATCATGCTACCTTCCCATCATAAAGGATGGGTAGCTCCTTGTCCAATGGAACATCTGCCTGTGCATTCCAGCCGGCTTGCGTTACAATGGTAACAGTTTGATTCTCTGGAAAGAGGGTTTGTTTGCATGCACAAGCTGCTCATCGTTGGAGCCGGCCAGGGAGGGACAGCGCTCTTGAAAATGCTGAGCAACATGGAGCGGATGAAAATCGTGGCTGTCGTGGATGAGCGGGCGGATGCGCCAGGACTGCTCCTCGCCCGCTCTTTGGGAATTGAAGTGGGAACGGACTTTCGTCCGTATTTGTCGAGCGATATCGACGTGATCCTGGAGGCGACCGGAGACTCCGCGGCATACGATGAAATTTTGCGTCTCAAACAGGAAAAAACCGTGTTAATACCAGGAACATTTACAGCCATCATCATGAAATTGATAAGTGAACGGGACGAATTGATTGCAGCCCTGACGCAAAACCAGCGCGAGCGGGAAATCATGCTGAACTCTACCCATGACGCCATCATCGCAGTAAACAGACAAGGAATCGTCACTCTTTTCAACAAAGCGGCAGAACGCTTGATGGGCATCGAAGCCTACGCTGTATTGGGGACTGCGGTTTCAGAGCGAATACCCAATACCCGATTACATATTGTATTAGAGACAGGACAGCCGGAGCTGAACCAGGAGCAGATCCTGCCGAATCAAACCCGGATCATCACCAACCGGGTACCAGTCCGAAACGAACGGGGCGAGGTGGCAGGGGCTGTCGCGATCTTCCGGGATATTACGGATATTATGGCGTTGGCGGAGGAAGTAACCGATCTGAAGGAATTAAAAAGCATGCTCCAGGCGATCATCAATTCCTCTGACGAGGCGATTTCCGTCGTGGACGCGAAAGGAAACGGTCTTCTGATCAATCCTGCGTATACGCGGATCACTGGCTTGACTCATCAGGACGTGATCGGCAAGCCTGCCACCGTCGACATTTCCGAAGGGGACAGCATGCACATGCAGGTGCTGAAAACAAAGAAAGCGGTCCGCGGCGTACACATGAAGCTGGGACCAAAGAGCAGGGATGTGGTGGTAAACGTCGCCCCGGTCATAGTCGACGGAGAGCTGAAGGGGAGCGTCGGGGTCATCCATGACGTTTCGGAAATCAAGCGTTTGACGGAAGAGCTTGAGACAGCGCACCGGATCATCCGGACGCTGGAGGCTAAGTACACCTTCGAAGACATCATCGGGTACAGCGAGCCGATGCAGGCAGCGCTTGAACAAGCCCAAAAAGCGGCGCTAACTCCGGCCACGGTGCTGCTTAGAGGAGAGTCCGGAACGGGAAAGGAGCTGTTTGCCCACGCCATCCACAATGCCAGCAGCCGCAAGTATAAACAGTTTATTCGCGTCAATTGCGCAGCGATTTCCGAGAACCTGCTGGAAAGCGAGCTGTTCGGCTACGAAGAGGGTGCATTTACCGGGGCCAAAAGAGGCGGCAAGCGCGGCTTGTTCGAGGAGGCCAGCGGCGGAACGATTTTTCTCGATGAAATCGGCGAGCTGTCGATGAGCATGCAGGTCAAGCTGCTGCGCGTTCTGCAGGAGCGGGAAGTCGTCAAGGTCGGCGGGACCAAGGCGATTGCAATCGATGTGCGGGTGATCGCGGCAACGCATGTCAATTTGGAATCCGCGATTTCGTCCGGCCGTTTTCGCGAAGATTTGTACTACCGGCTTCATGTCGTGCCCATCTACATACCGCCTCTCCGCCAGCGCTTGGAGGATATTCAGCCGCTGGCCAAGCATCTGGTGCGAAAGTACAACCAGGAGTACGGCAGAAACGTGGAGGACATTGCGACCGCTACTCTGCAGATTTTGCTTGCGTACCAGTGGCCGGGAAACGTCAGGGAGCTGGAAAATGTTCTGGGACGGGCCATGATCCACATGAAGTTCGGAGAAAGGGTCATCTTGCCCGAGCACCTGCCGCCTTTGGAGAGAAGAACGCCCCAGGCCACTGCTCTATCCCCGTATATGCAGACGGAACAAGGGACAGGGAAGACATTGAAGGAAGCGATGGATGAGGCGGAACGGGCACATATTTTGCGCGAGCTTGCCGCTGCAAAGGGCAACCGGACCCTGGCGGCGAAAAGGCTGGGGATCTCTATCCGCAGCTTGTACTACAAACTGGACAAATGCGGGATATCCGACGAGCATCCGTGATGGAGATAAGCACCGTCGAATGTCGGTGATCAAATTGTGAGCAATCGCGTCGAAACGAGACATAACTGCAATTTTTTGCATGCAAAAGATTGCTTGATCCTGCAAAAATGTGCAGAATAGAGGACAGGCCCAAAAAAGCAACTACAGAAAAATGAAGCGCTTTCATACTGGGGATTTTTTGGCACGGTAATTGCAACGTGGTATATTGCTGGGAAATTCTCCAACAGGAGACCTCAGACAAGCAGCACGATCGACGCAAATGAACAAACTAGGGAGGTTTCTTCATGAACATCTTTGACTACATGCAAAAGTACGATTACGAACAGCTTGTTTTCTGCCAGGATGAGAATTCCGGACTGAAAGCAATCATCTGCATTCACGATACAACAGTGGGGCCTGCATTGGGCGGCACGCGCATGTGGCCGTACAAAACGGAAGAAGAAGCAATCATTGACGTACTTCGCCTCGCTCGCGGGATGACCTACAAAAATGCCGGGGCCGGCCTGAACATCGGCGGCGGAAAAGCCGTCATCATCGGCGACCCGCGCAAGGACAAGAGCGAAGAGCTGTTCCGCGCTTTTGGCCGCTACATTCAAGGGTTAAATGGCCGCTATATCACAGCCGAGGACGTAGGAACGACCGTTGCCGATATGGACCTGATCCACCTTGAAACAGATTATGTGACGGGCGTATCTCCGGCCTTTGGCTCCAGCGGCAACCCTTCTCCGGTGACTGCCTACGGCGTGTATCGCGGAATGAAAGCCGCTGCGAAACTTGCTTACGGCAGCGACGATCTCTCTGGCCGCGTGGTAGCCGTTCAGGGTGTCGGAAATGTTGCCTACAACCTCTGCCGTCACCTCCACGAAGAAGGCGCACACTTGATCGTTACGGATATTAATGAAGAAAATGTAAATCGGGCGGTCAACGATTTTGGCGCCAAGGCAGTAGGCGTGGACGAGATCTTTGGCGTAGATTGCGATATTTTCTCTCCATGCGCATTGGGAGCGATCATCAATGACGACACGATCCCGCTTTTGAAGGCGAAAGTAATTGCAGGAGCGGCCAACAATCAGTTGAAAGAAGAACGACATGGCGATATGATTCATGAGATGGGCATCATCTACGCTCCCGATTACATCATCAATGCCGGCGGCGTAATCAATGTGGCGGATGAGCTGCAAGGCTACAACCGCGAGCGCGCACTGAAAAAGGTAGAGACGATCTACGACAACATCATGAAGGTGTTTGAAATCGCGGAACGCGACGGAATGCCTTCCTACAAGGCAGCAGATCGCATGGCCGAAGAACGCATTGCCAGCCTTGCCAAATCGCGCAGCTCCTTTTTGCAAAACGGAAAGACGGTTTATCACCGGTAAGCGATCTTGTACAAAAGCACTTTTTCCCGGAACCGTTTCTGCTCGGATGGCGGGCGGTTCCGGTATACATAATCTTTGTTTACCTAATTTTGTGATCAAGTCCTAAGAGCAGCCTGTTATTTATCGCAGGCAAGCCGCTGCCGATTATGGCAGATTCAATAGCAATGCAGTTTGCCATCAGAGGGGGAAGAAAACATGTCGCAGGAATATGATCTCGTCGTGTTGGGAGGAGGAACGGGCGGCTACGTAGCAGCCATCCGGGCTTCTCAGCTGGGAATGAAGGTAGCCGTCGTGGAAAAGGGCAAGATGGGCGGTACCTGCCTTCATCGCGGCTGCATTCCCTCCAAGGCGCTGCTTCGAAGCGCGGAAGTATTCGCCACGTTGAAAGAGGGAGACAAATACGGAGTTACCGCTGACAACATCGGCCTTGACTTTGCGAGGATTCAGGCCCGCAAGGAAGGGATTGTCGAGCAGTTGCACAAAGGCATCCAGTATTTGATGAAAAAAGGCAACATTACGGTAATCGAAGGATTTGGCCGCGTCATGGGACCCTCGATTTTTTCGCCCCAGGCAGGCGCAGTTCGAATCGAAACACCGTCTGGCGAGCAGGAAATGCTGGTGCCGCGCTTCTTGCTTCTCGCTACCGGTTCCAGACCCCGGACACTGCCCGGTCTGACGATTGACGGAAAGCACGTCGTCACCAGCGACGAGGCCCTGCAATGGGAAGAGCTTCCCACTTCGGTCGTGATTGTCGGCGGCGGCGTGATCGGTGTCGAATGGGCTTCGATGCTCAGCGATTTTGGCGTAGAGGTCACTGTGGTCGAATACGCCGACCGGATTTTGCCGACTGAAGATGAGGAAATCAGCAAGGAAATGGCCCGTTTGTTGAAGAAACGGAAAATAAACATTGTGACGGGAGCCAGGGTGCTGTCCGAATCGCTGGAAACGGCAGCCGGCAAGGTGACCATCCAGGCAGAAACCGCAAGCGGCGTCCAGAGCTTCTCCGCTGAAAAACTGCTCGTGTCCGTGGGCAGACAGGCCAATGTGGAAAATATCGGTCTGGAAGCGACGGAAATCAAGGTGGAGAACGGCTTTATCAGCGTAAACAAGCACTTCCAGACGGCCGAGTCCCATATCTACGCAATCGGCGATGTAATCGGCGGGCTGCAGCTGGCTCACGTGGCTTCGCATGAAGGAATTCTGGCTGTCGAGCACATGGCCGGTCTGGCCGTGGAGCCGCTGGATTACACCAAGGTGCCGAAATGCACGTACGGACGTCCGGAGGTTGCCAATGTCGGCTTGACCGAAGCGGAGGCCCGCAGTCAGGGCTTTGACGTAAAAGTGGGTAAATTCAGTTTCAAGCCGCTTGGAAAAGCGCTCGTGCACGGCGAAAACGACGGCTTTGTCAAAATCGTGGCTGATGCCAAGACCAATGATTTGCTCGGTGTCCATATGATCGGCCCGCATGTCACTGACATGATTTCCGAGGCGGGGCTGGCCCGCGTCCTGGACGCGACTCCATGGGAAATCGGACATACCATTCACCCCCATCCGACTTTGTCGGAGGCCATTATGGAGGCTGCTTTGGCAGTAGACGGAAAGGCAATTCACAGCTAGCGAAAATGATGAGGAGGGTATCCGAACATGACAAGCAAACGGCATGAAGAAGTAGGCTTGACTGACGCGCAAGTGCTGGATATGTATTATTACATGCTGCTGGCTCGCAAAATTGATGAGCGTCAGTGGCTGTTGAACCGGGCGGGAAAGGTGCCGTTCGTCATCTCCTGCCAGGGGCAGGAGGCTGCGCAGGTAGGAGCTGCTTTTGCGCTGGAAAAAGGGAAGGACTACTTGTGTCCTTACTACCGCGATCTCGGATTAGTCCTGGTATTTGGCCAATCTGCAAGAGACTGCATGCTTTCCGCATTCGCCAAGGCAGAAGACCCGAATAGCGGAGGACGGCAAATGCCTGGCCACTTCGGCGGCAAAAAGTGGAATATTCTTACGGGTTCCAGCCCTGTGACGACGCAAGTCCCCCATGCAGTCGGGATCGCGCTGGCCGGCAAAATGCAAAACAAAGACCATGTCGTTTATACCTCGTTTGGAGAAGGCTCCAGCAACCAGGGGGATTTTCACGAAGGGGCAAACTTCGCCGGCGTGCATAAGCTTCCCGTCATCTTTTTCTGCGAGAACAACAAGTACGCCATTTCGGTTCCGTTGAAGAAGCAGCTGGGCTGCGAGAGTGTGGCCGACCGTGCGATCGGGTATGGATTCCCGGGTGTCAGCGTGGACGGAAACGATCCGATCGAGGTGTACCGCGTGACGAAGGAAGCGGTGGAGCGGGCTCGCACGGGACAGGGGCCGACCTTGATCGAAGCGGTCATGTACCGTCTCGTCCCTCATTCCAGCGATGACGATGACCGCACCTATCGGACGCGCGAAGAAGTGGAAGAAGCGAAGAAAAAAGATCCGATCCTCATATTTGGCAACTATCTGAAAGAAACAGGGCTTCTCGATGACGCCAAGGAGCAGGAGCTTCTGGCACGTATTCAAAAGGAAGTCGATGAGGCCACGGATTATGCCGAGCAGGCGCCTTATCCGACACCTGAATCTACGCTGACCCACGTATACGGGGAATAAGGGGGGAATCCAAATGGCAGTCATCTCATTTATTGATGCGATTACCATGGCAATGCGCGAGGAAATGCGCCGCGATTCCAATGTGTTTGTGCTTGGGGAAGACGTCGGCGTCCGGGGCGGTGTCTTTCGGGCCACTGTCGGTCTAATCGAGGAATTTGGCGAGGAGCGCGTGATTGACACCCCGCTCGCCGAATCGGCTATTGTCGGTGTCGGGATTGGCGCCGCCGCGTACGGGATGCGCCCGATCGCAGAAATCCAATTTGCCGATTTCATCATGCCGGCCGTAAACCAAATCGTCAGCGAAGCGGCAAAAATGCGTTACCGCTCCAATGGCGACTGGACATGTCCGATCACCATCCGGGCTCCGTTTGGGGGAGGCGTCCACGGCGCTCTGTATCATTCCCAATCGGTAGAAGCGATGTTTACAAACGTACCTGGATTAAAGGTAGTGGCGCCTTCCACACCGTACGATGCAAAAGGCTTGCTGAAGGCAGCTATCCGCGACAACGATCCGGTCCTGTTTTTTGAGCATAAGCGCTGCTATCGACTGATCAAGGGCGAGGTTCCGGAGGAGGATTACGTGCTGCCGATCGGAAAGGCAGACGTCAAGCGGGAAGGTACGGATATCACGGTCATCTCCTACGGACTCACGCTTCATTTTTGTCTGCAGGCAGCCGAGAAGCTGGCTCAGGAAGGCGTCAGCGCGCATGTGCTCGATTTGCGGACGCTGTATCCTCTCGACAAGGAAGCGATCGTCGAAGCGGCTTCCAAGACCGGCAAAGTATTGATCGTCCACGAGGACAACAAAGAGGGCGGCGTAGGCGGTGAAGTGGCCGCGATCATCGCGGAGCACTGCCTGTTTGATCTCGACGCTCCGATCAGACGGCTGTGCGGTCCGGATGTGCCTGCCATGCCATACAGTCCGCCAATGGAAAAGTACTTTATGCTCAATCCGGACAAAGTCTTGGAAGCAATGCGGGACCTGGCCCACTTTTAAAACCAAGGAGGACCTTTGAACATGGCGACAAAAGTACTAATGCCCCAGCTCGGAGAAAGCGTGACAGAGGGGACCATTACCAAGTGGCTGGTGAAAGTGGGAGATCAGGTCAAAAAGTACGATCCGCTCGCAGAGGTTTCGACGGATAAGGTCAATGCGGAAGTACCTTCCACTGTTGCCGGACGCGTGACGGAGATCGTCGTTCCCGAGGGGGAAACGGTTGCGATTGGCACCTTGATCTTGTATATCGAAGAAGAGGGAGCAGAAGCAGATCAGTCCGAAAAAAACTCCCCTGTAAATCATGAAAATGTTGGAATCAGTCAGCAGCCAAAAGCAGTTCCAGAACAAGCGGCAGAGGGCAGACCGAGTGTTTCTTCGGCCAATCTCGCCACTCATGCTGCCCCAGCAGGGCAAACTGTCTCGGGAGCGGGGGCGGCCACGGCCACGACCGGCCAACAGGCTCAGAGTGGAAAACAACGCTTTTCCCCGGCAGTGATGCGACTCGCCCAGGAGCACGGAATCGATTTGTCCCGTGTTCAGGGTACGGGCATGGAAGGACGCGTAACACGCAAGGACATCCAAGCGATTATCGATCGCGGAGGACTGCCGGCTGAGACAGCTCCCGAAAATGTGCCTGCCCCGGCTGGAGTAGAAGAAGTACTGCCTGCCGCTGCGGAGGTGCGAAGCTCCCTGCCTGTCGCGTCAGCCCCTGTGGAGATACCTGTAGGCATCGGCGATCAAGTGATTCCGGTGACGCCCATTCGCAGGACGATCGCAAATCGCATGGTGCAGAGCAAGCACGAAGCACCGCATGCCTGGACGATGGTCGAAGTGGACGTGACCAAGCTCGTCGCCTTCCGCAATCAGGTAAAAAACGAATTTAAACGAAAAGAAGGGGTAAGCCTCACTTTCCTGCCTTTCTTTATCAAGGCGGTCGTCGAGGCGCTCAAGGAATACCCGATGATCAATTCCACCTGGGCCGGAGACAAGATCATCGTCAAGAAAAACATCAACATCTCGATCGCCGTGGCAACCGAGGATGCGCTCTTCGTGCCCGTCATCAAGGATGCGGATCAGAAGTCGATTCTCGGCATCGCGAAATCCATCGAGGATCTGGCGGCGAAGACAAGAGCGGGCAAACTGTCTGTGGACGACATGTCCGGCGGAACGTTCACGGTAAACAATACGGGCTCGTTTGGATCGGTCCTGTCGATGCCGATCATCAATGCGTCGCAGGCGGCTATCCTCAGCGTCGAGTCGATTGTCAAGCGTCCGGTAGTAATCGATGACATGATTGCCGTGCGCTCAATGGTAAACCTGTGTCTCTCTCTGGATCACCGGGTACTCGATGGGCTCGTGTGCGGCCGTTTCCTGCAGAGCGTGAAGCAAAAGCTGGAGGCGATTGGGCCGGATACAAAGCTGTACTGATCAACAAAAACAACGATGTGCCAGATTCAAGAGGAATGGACAATGCTCTTGGGTCTGGCTTTTATTTTTTTATGTAACTGCTTTGTAACCTTTTGCCATCATGTTTCGTCATACCATATGAAGCTGCCAGGATTATCAATATTTACGCGAATAGATTCCCTCTATTTCGTAAATATGGTAAACTGATAGCGTTTCGGCAAGGAAAGCAATACGATTTCAGGAGAAGTATGGGAGGAAAAACATGGAGAAGAGCAAAAAAGCACTTCCAATTATGCTGGCTGCAGCTTTGGCGTCGACGCCGTTTGTCATCGCTCCGCAGTCTGCCAGTGCAATCAGCAGTATCTCGATTGATCCAAGCGACGACGGGGAAGGCGAGGAAAGCACATATAAGATTGACTTTACGATTGACAAAGCTTTGGATTCCGGAGACAGTATTTACATCGATTTTCCGAAAGGCTTTGAAATCGACAGCGGCATCGATGAAGACGATATCGATGCTGACTTTGATGTAAGAAGCGTTAAAGCCAGCGGGAGAAAAATCACCATCAGGGTCGACGAAAATCTGAAAAAAGGTTCCGACCTGCGCATTGAAATCAAGGATGGAATCAAGAACCCCGAAGACAAGGGGTCATACTCGATCGATATCAGCACTTCGAGCGAAGATAGAGAGTATGAAAGCGTAAAAATTAAAAGCGGAAGCAGCAGCAGCAAAAAAGGCAGCTCCGATGACTACTCCGTCGATATCGACGACAGCACAGAAAAGAAAGAAACCCAGTATGAAATCGGTCCGATTAAGCTGAAAGACAAATTGACCAAAGGGGACTATATCACCGTTACGTTCCCAAGCTCGGACATGCTGCCAAGCAAGATCACCAAGAATGACATCGACATTAATAAATACACGCCTGATTCCGTGGAAGTCTCCGGCAGAAAAGTTGAGATCAAGGTTCCGTCGAAAGCGGCAGACACGAAAGAGTTGACGCTCAAGTTTTACAAGAGCGCAGGAATCACTAACCCGTCTGCTGGCGATAAATACACCATTGATGTGAGATGGGACGGCGTCACCTATACATCCAAGAAATTTGACATCAAAAAATCCGGCTCTTCTTCCAGCTCTTCCACTGCGAGCGACTTTACCGTGTCACTCTCGGATAGTTCGGCTGGAGCTCGCACCAGCTTCAGCTTCGAAGCTGACTTCGGAAAGACGGAATTGAAGTCGGATAGAGATGTCATTATCGAGTTCCCATCGTCTGACATGATTCCGGGGTATTTGAATCCGGAAGATTTCAAAATCAACGGAAAGACGCCAAAAAGAGTCGGTTTTGGCGGCAATAGTATCGCGCTGGCCACGCCGTCCAATTTTTCTTCCAGCAAAACGGTGAAAGTGGATATCGACCTGAACGCTTGGCTTACCAACCCGAAAGCGGCAGGGGATTACACGCTCAAAATGACGGTTGACGGGAAAACGGCTACGTCCAAATCATTCAAAATTAATGCATCCGGAACGGGAACTGTAACGCCGACACCAACGCAGCCAACGCCTGGAACGACTGCGCCGGCAAACAACAGTACGGCAACAATCACACTGACAAACACTGCCGTAGGGAAGCAGACCGGCTTCAACATCGCGGTGAAAGCGTTTGGCGCTCCGCTCGTGAAACAGCGCGACTTCATCGAAATCGTCTTCCCGGTTGGGTACAAAGTACCTGGATACATTGCACCAGGCAATGTTTCTGTCAACGGCGTTGCTTCCAGCTTCGTAGCTGTTCGCGGACAGAACGTCCTGGTTTACCCGGCTCAAGACATCGCCGCTGGCACGGGAGCAAACATCGTGATCGGGGCGGCAGCCAACATCGTCAACCCGACAGCGAAAAACACCTATACGATCAATGTCTTCAGCTCTGAGGAAAGAGGTTTGCTGTTTGGGCGTGCGGTAGGAGTGGGCGTACCTCAACCGGCTCAGCCAGTTCAGCAGCCTGCTCCGCAACAGCCGAAGCAGCCGGCACAACAACCGTCACAACAGCCGCAGGTAAATGTTCCGCAAAACGCTGTACTGTTTAAAGTGAACGGCAAATCGTTCACGATAGGCGGAAAAGTCTATCCATTGCAGGAAGCGCCTTTTTTGAGCGGAAATACGACGATGGTTCCAGCCCAGTTCTTTAAAGAAGCCATGGCGTTGACTACTCAATGGAACAACCAGATGGTAGTGGTCGTAAAAGGCAAAACGGCGATTCGCTTTAACGTCGGCTCCACCCTGGCGTATATCGGCAATCAGGAATATACGCTTCCAGCGCCAGTCACTTTGAAAAACGGGATGCCCATGGTTCCGATCCGCTTTGTAACCGACAATTTGGGATACAAAGTAGGCTGGGACGCCAAAACATCCAGCGTGTTCGTATACCAGTAA
>NZ_JAUMSJ010000056.1:0-23734 GCF_037834415.1 Brevibacillus borstelensis
TTTCGGGACGCTGTTCACTTGATGGGCAGGACCATATTTCATGCATTCTCTTCAAGAAGCGTGCGGCTCTGCTTTGGCGGTGATTTTTTCGTAGTCCGACTGGTTGATCAGGCTGGAGCTGCGTTTCATAAACCAGGTGTAGAAGATCAGAGAGACAAACAATCCGATCGTCCACGCATTATCCCAGATGAACGCAAGACCAGGAATGAGTCTGCTGACAAAGGGGACAGCGATCCCGAGCAGCAAGGCCCAGACAGCATGCCAGTTATAGCCGCTCTTGTAGGAGTAGATGCCGTTTTGACGATACAGCTCCGTCAAGTGAATCCGCTGTTTGCGCACCAGCCAGTAGTCCGCGATAGCAATGCCGTCGATGGGCCCCAGCAGAGCGGCATAGGTACCGAGCCAGAGAAAAATATAATTCCCGAAATTATCCAAAATGTACCAAGGCTGCATGACTAGCGCGACCACTCCAGTGATGATCGCCCCAGCGCCAAAGCTCATTTTGCGCGGGGCAAGGTTTTCGATGGCTCGGGCAGGCGCTACGACGTTGGCTGCAACATTGGTAGTCAGTGTCGCCAGGATGATTCCGATCGTTCCAAAGAAGATGGCAAGGGGGGAGAACTTCGCCAACACGGCTGCGGGGTCCCAGATCGCCTCGCCAAAGATGACGACGGTAGCGGATGCCACGGCTACCCCGATAAAAGAGAACCCTCCCATGGTCGTCGGCAGTGCCACCGATTGACCTATGATTTGCGCCCGCTGGCTTTTGGCGTATCGGCAGAAGTCAGGAATATTCAGCGCCATTGTCGCCCAGAAGGCGATGGCACCCGTAAGCGAAGGGAAAAAGACTTTAAAAAACTCTCCGGCGGTTGTAAATTTGGAGGGAGCCGAGAGCATCGGACCCCATCCGCCCGCCTTTGTCAACGCCCAAATGAGCAGGGCAAGGGACATGATGATCAAGGCAGGGGCGGCCCAGAACTCCATCTTTTTAATGGCTTCGGGTCCTCTGTAGGCGATCCAGACGTTCAGTGCCCAAAAGCCGAAAAAGGCGATCCAGGTATGGCCGGGAACATGTCCCCAACCGCTCATGGACATTAGCAAGGTATCGATTGCAGTTCCGCCAAACCAGCAGTTGATGCCAAACCACCCCGCGCCCACCAGACCGCGGGCGACGGCAGGGATGTGCGCGCCTTTGGAGCCAAACCAGAGACGGGCGTAAACGGGATACGGAATCCCGAATTTTGTACCCGCGTGGGAATTAAGGAGAATAGGAATGAGGACGATACAGTTTCCCAGGATGATGGTGATGATCGCCTGCCACCAATTCATGCCGAGTGCGATCAATCCGGCCGCAAGCGAGTAAGCAGGCAAGCAGATGGACATGCCGATCCACAGGCTTGCGAAGTTGTACGAGGTCCAGTTGTGCTCAGCCATCGTGGTAGGGCGCAGCCCTTCGTTGAACAGCGGACTGTCTTTGATCAGATTTTCGCCTTCTTTCGTCAAGGTGACGATGCCGTCAGAATCCACCTGGGTCTTCACGGGGAACTCCCTCCTTTGTAAAGAAAATAGGAACCGACCGTTAAAAGTGTTGCTCAAAAGACAAGATGCTACATTATATTGGACGTTACGACAACAGATGACAGAATTTTCTTACATCTAATATGCAGGAAAACCCGGAACGGATTGTTCCGGGTACGGTTTGTACAGTTGCTTTACTTCGGAAAGTATTCCTTCCATCTTTGATCGACGAGCTTCGCGATATCCGGGTGAGTCTCCACTTCGTCTGGATAGAACGGCTTCATCCGCGCATCGACCACGAGCGGACCTTCATAGCGAATCTTGTTGCGGGCGATGGTCGCTTTTGCGTACAGGTCGTGAGCCGGGTCGAAGCGGGTAAAGACGGTCCATAAGAACGAGCTTTGATCCCCGGCAATCGCAGTGTCATCCACGATGCAGATCATCGGCCACTCTTTGCAATACTCATTTACGTAAGGCAAAATTTCTTCGCCAAACTGGGGACTTTCTGCAAAGGACGGACCTGAGATGACCAGACATCCGCCGCAAAAAGCTTTGATATGGGAAACATTCGGGATACCTTCTCCCGTGTATTCTTTGGGCAGCTCCCGAACAGGGTTTCCAATCCCCAGCATGATCCCTTTGGAACCGTGATTGAATTTCCGGCCCGTATAATCCAGCGTATCGCCGGATGTATCGTTGACGATCAGCAGATCGCGCTCCGGCTGGAAGCGGGCCAAAATAATTTCCATAAAATTCCTGAAATTGGACAAATCACAAGGGACATCTGTCGCCATCAAAAACTTGGTCAGTGTCAATTGCCCTTCGCCCATGATCCGGAACGCGTGCGCCATCGCTTCTTTATAGTAGCTTTCCCGTACGATGGCCCCCGCGAGCGCGTGAACACCGGTCTCACAGTAAGCCCAGATCGCCTTGACCCCAGGCATGACGACAGGGAACAGAGGGGAGAGCAAGCGCTGCAGATACTCGCCGATATAGTAGTCCTCCTGGCGCGGCTTCCCGACGACTGTAGCCGGGTAGATCGCATCCTTGCGGCGGAACATCTGCTTAACCTGGAATACCGGAAAATCATGCGTCAGCGAGTAATAGCCAAAGTGGTCGCCAAACGGGCCTTCCGGTCTGCGGACGTGCGGCGGAACCTCTCCCGCGAAAACGAACTCGGCATCCGCCACGATCCGGTGCGGATGGTTGGGCACCTCGACCATCTTCAATTTATCTCCCATGACCAAGGAAGCGAAAACCAATTCCGGCACCATCTCAGGCAGAGGAGAGATCGCGGACAAAATGAGTGCGGGCGGCCCGCCGATCGTCAGCGAAACAGGCAGCGAGCGGTTTTGTTTTTCCGCCTCATAGTAGTGAAACCCGCCCCCCTTGTGAATCTGCCAGTGCATGCCCGTCGTATTTTTATCGTAAATCTGGATGCGGTACATACCCAGATTGTGCTGCTTCGTCTCCGGATGCTCGGTGTATACGAGTGGGAGGGTAACGAAGGGACCTCCGTCCAGATGCCAGCTTGTCAATGCGGGCAGCGCTGTCATATCGACGTCCGTGGTACTCACCTGGGTGACGGGAGCCTGCCCGGCGGCTACCGTCTTCGTGCCTGTCCGCATCACTTCCAGCAGAGGCGAGCGCAGCTCCCATAAGCCAGAAATGGATGGCGGCATCAGCTTGTCCAATCCGTGAACCAAGTCTTTTACAATCGCTTCCGGTTTTGGGCCAAATGCCATATCCACGCGCTCGGCGGTTCCAAACAGGTTAGTCACGACCGGGAACGATTTTCCTTTTACATTGGTAAACAAAAGTGCGGGCCCTTCCTCCTGGATGACCCTGCGGTGTATCTCAGCCAGCTCCAGATTTGCATCTACTGGCGCGTCAATCTCGATTAACTGTCCGTGCCGGCGCAGTTGCTCCATAAACGAACGCAGGTTTGCGTGCATCTTTCCTAACCTCCACATCCCCTTAATTCCTCTTCTAACTGTACACGAACGCCCCGCTTGAATCTACCTTTTTCCCGCGTGTCTTGTGACGATTTCTTTTCTGCCATGCGCTGCTGGCCCACTTTTTCCATTTGCATACGACCACTCTCTTGACAAAAGACAACGCCGCCATTATCCTTGGAAAAATTTCAAAGAACTGTTCTGTTGTACTCATAAAGCAGAACAGTAAAGGAGCGAGTCTTTGTATGCTGCAAGTCAAACCGATCGTCCTCGAAGGAAATCTGGTTCGTCTGGAACCACTCGACCCTCGCCACTCCGAAGGGATATGGAAGGCAGGAAATTACGAAGAAATCTGGGGCTACATGTCGATGGCGATGCGACAGCCTGAGGACGCCCGGCGCTTTATCGAGGCGGCGCTGGAGGGACAGGCCAGCGGAACCGAACTGCCCTTTGCGATCATGAGCAAGGAAAACGGGAACGTAATCGGGAGCACCCGGTTTTTGAACATCTCGAAAAAAGATCGCGGGCTGGAGATCGGCTTCACGTGGCTGACGCCTTCCGTCTGGAAGACAAAAGTAAATACGGAGTGCAAATGGCTGCTTTTGCGCCACTGTTTTGAAGAGCTGGGCTGTATCCGCGTCCAGTTGAAAACGGATGCCCGCAATGTGAATTCCCAACGGGCCATCAAAAGAATCGGGGGCGTTTACGAAGGCACGCTCCGCAATCATATGATTGTCCGCGACGGGTTTATCCGCGATTCCGTATATTTCAGCATTTTGGACAGAGAGTGGCCGCAGGTGGACCAAAAGCTGAAAATGTTGCTGTTTGGTGAATAACAGCCCATATGGATTGTGGATGGACGGAGCGGATGTGTACAATGAGCGTGGTAGCATTTAAATAGGAAGAGATGAGGATTGTTCATGAAACGGATACACGCTCCGGCCGGTTATGTCCTGCTCGCTGGCGATCTGGCCGCCTTTTTGCTGTTTACTTACTACGGAAAGCTGGCGCACGGACTGCCCGCAACCGCATCAGGAATCATGGAAACGCTGGCTCCGTTCCTTTTGGCATGGATAGTGGTCGCGCTGCTTTTACATCCATACCGGCACCAATCGTGGGAGAAGGCGGGCAGGCAGCTGCTCAATACGCTGCTCATGTGGACGCTTGCTGCTCCCATCGGACTGGTCATCCGTTCACTCTGGCTGGGTACGCCGCTCACATGGCTGTTCGCCGCCGTTGCGTATTTTATCATGCTCGCCTTTCTGCTGGCCTGGCGCATTCCGTTTGCCGTCGTCTGCGCACTGATTCAGCGGCGATCCCAAAGCCGTTGAAGAGAAAGCCCGTCCTCCTGATAAAAGAACCTTTGGCTGGGGACGCTACCAGTTGATGTCGGCAAAGGGAGGTGGGCAAATGGGCAAGAACAACAACAGCAAGGATTTGGGCAAGCATCGCGGCAAGACGTTGGATGAGCACGATAAAAACACCAATCTGCGTCAGTCCAACCACAACGACCGCAACAAACCGTAAATGGCATAACCATGCGAGCCGAAAGAAGTGTCAACGGCTCGCATTTTATTTGCAGACACAGGTAAGCGTGCCGTCTGGTCAGCAGAATGTGCTATAATAACCAGAGTTTCGCTTTGTTTTGTGGAGGGGAAAATCGTGACTGAACCATTGCAGGATGTACAACCTTTTACGCTGTCCACGCAGGCCTTCCTGATCTTGTGCCGGTTAATGGACGGCTGCTATGATGATTTGCGTGAGCAGGAACATACGAGAGACCTGATAGAGTCGATTGCCGATATTTTGCTGGCCGGGGTGCAAAAGCTCGAGGAGCAGGAGCAAAAACCGAGGACGGTCACTTTTCCGCTCAGCTTGCCGCAATCGTTCTTTTTGCGCAGGCTGGCAGCCGAGATGGTGGCCCGCATGCCTGAAGACCAAAATGAAAAGACGGCCAAATGGCTGCAGGAGTGTCTGACGACGCTATCGGGAGGCGGACATGAGCATGCTGCTGCGCGCTCCTGAGCTGCACGTCATTACGAGCGGCCGAAACGAGCTTGATCAGGTGCTGCGCATGGCCGAAGCTGCCTACAGCGGGGGGATGGATAGGCTCCATATCCGCGAAAAGCATCGGACAGCACGTGAAATCATGCAGTGGGCGGAGGCCTTGGCGGAAATTATTCCCCGCGAGAGCATCGTGATCAACGACCGGGTTGACGTGGCAGCGGCTGTTCAATGCTGCGGGGCCCACCTTGCCTATCACAGTCTGCCGCTCAAGGCAGCCAGAAGAGTCTTAGCGCCTGGGCAAAAGGTCGGCAGCTCGGTTCATTCCATGAAAGAGGCCGTGCAAGCCGCCGAGGAAGGCGCAGATTACGTTTTGTACGGCCATATTTTTGCCAGCCGGTCCAAACCGGGTCTGTCGCCAAGAGGGACGGACGAACTGACAGCTGTTGCCGAGGCGTTGTCCATTCCCGTGATCGGACTTGGCGGGATCAGACCGGACAATGCAGGACAGGTGCTCGCCGCAGGCTGTGCGGGCATTGCGGTCCTTTCCGGAATAACAGATGCACGAGACGCAAAACAAGCAGCCTGTGCTTACAGAGAGACGCTGGACAGGTGGAAGGGGGAAACGGGATGAGAAGCAGAGAGCGATTGCGTGAAAAAATGGGGGTTTATTTTGTCGTAGGGACCCAGGATTGCGGCTTTTCGGCTGCACGCACGCTTGAAATCGTCGAGCAAGCTCTGAAAGGGGGCGCGGGTACTTTGCAGCTGCGCGATAAAGGCAGCAAATTGACCCGCGAAGAGAAAGCTCGTCTAGGAGAGGACATGAAGCGGCTCGCCCATCAATACGGCGCGATTTTCTTCGTAAACGACGACGTTGACCTGGCGATTGCCCTTAAGGCAGACGGCATCCATGTCGGCCAGGACGACATGCGCCTGAACGATGTGCGTGCCTTGGTCGGAGAAGCGATGTATATCGGCGTATCTGCCGGTACGGTTGAAGAAGCCAGGGAAGCTCTGGCGGGTGGTGCCGACTGCATCGGCGTCGGGGCGATGTACGCTACGGCATCCAAGGCGGATGCGGGCGAACCGATCGGGCCTTCAGGGCTGCGGCAAATACGAGAGGCGGCAGGTGAATCGCTGCCGATCGTGGGAATAGGCGGGATTACGCTGGAAAATGCCGACGCCGTTCTGACTGCCGGTGCGGATGGGGTAGCTGTGATCAGTGCAATCAGCAAGGCGTATTCTCCTGAGCGGGCGGCTCGTGATTTGAACGAGATCGTCACTCGTACACGGAACGGACAGTCTTGCTGACACATATGGTACCGTAGACAGACCGGGCAGTTGAACCTGGCGAGGGAGGTGGAGCAGATGAAACATCGAATTTACCGGATTGGCTATGAATGGGTAAGCAAAAGAGAGTTGTTGGAGCGCCTCCAGCTTACGGATTGTGCGCTCGTGGAACATAAAAGACTTGCCCCTGCCGAGGATCACGCCGACGCAGAAAGCGTGACGCCGGAGGAAGAACGCCATGCCGCCCTGGTTCGGTATCAAAAGCGGCCAGGTGAGTGGATTACATTTAACGGATTGTATGAGATTCTGAGTCGGGAACCTATTCCCTGGATTGACTCGCCGCTGGAGTACCATCTGTTCGGCACTGAGCTCATCCCCGGCAATATCCGCAGGGAAAAGGCGCCCCAGGCACGAATAGCGGCAAGAACAAAGCTGCAAGTAGCGGCTATTCGGCAAGAAACTGTTTTTGTCACGGTCCCGGGCCATCCTTCCAGACGCTATGAAATGTCATTGTCCCATGCGCGTTTTGCGAAGGATACGCCTACAGAGCTTGAGCTGAAGCTGCAGGTGTTTGCCTTTCCGCCGAGACAGGATATTCTGGTTGACTGGCTGCTGAAGGAAGGGCGGAAGTCAGGCATCATTACCCGGTCCAATCAGGAACGGGTGGAGCGATCCGCGTTTCAAGTGTGGGATGAGCTTCGCAGGGAGTACGGAATCAGCGTCAGCGCCGCTCTTCTGGCGATCAAACAGGCGCTGGTCGTGCTCGATCGGGCTGGAGTAGTAACGGATTTTCCTTATCCGATTCATGAACTGTCCGATCTGTCCTTGTCCAATGACGATGAAAGGGACGCATTCTACTCTTATCACGCTGTTCGGTGCTCGATTGCCGCAGTGGCATCGCTTTTGACCACTGATCCCAAGGACCCGCTCCAGGATATTCTTTTGGTCGATATCATGCTGGAGCAGCAAATAAACCGCAGGCGCCAATAGGCTTTCTGCGGCTTTTTGGCTCTCGGAACGCTTTTATGTATAATGAAAAAGATAAATATGGAAAAGGGGTGTGGCGTGCATGTACGTATCGATGAACCGTTTGACCGTGCCTTCCGATTACCAGGCTCACCTGGAAAAAGCCTTCAGCGAGAGCGGTGAGCGAATGAAAAACGTCCCGGGCTTCCTGGAGTTTCTGTTCCTGGCTCCTACCCAGGGCGATGAGTACACGGTGTTTACCAAATGGGAAAGCGAGCAGGATTTCCTTAACTGGACACAGAGCGAAGCGTTCAAACGATCGCATGCGGGCAGCAATCCGAACAGTCCGGTCAAGTCTGAGCTGCGCACCTATCAAGTCAAAGCGTCTTCATAATGCGAAGGCATTCGTTTGCCCATAAAGCAGGCGAATGCCTCTTTTTATTCTGATAAGTTTTTTAATAAACATTTTTTGCACAATTTGTAACTTGATCGTGATATGATAAGGGGAGGAACTAGAAAACGCTTACATGGTTACTATCCTGATAAAGGGGAAGTGAGTATGAGTCGCGTAGAACCTGATTTTTCTCTCGTCCAGGTTCCTGTTCACCTGAGGGAGTTTCTGGTGGAACAGGATTACGAGCAGTACACTCCGATCGACCACGCGGTATGGCGGTATGTCATGCGGCAAAATCATCATTATCTGGGGCAAACTGCACACAGCGCCTACCTTGAGGGATTGCGGCTTTCCGGAATCAGCGTGGAGCGAATCCCCAACATTCGCGAGATGAATGAGTGTCTGGCAAAGATCGGCTGGGGCGCCGTCACCATAGACGGCTTTATTCCGGCAGTAGCATTCTTTGATTTTCAAGCCCACCGCATCCTGCCGATTGCGTGCGATATTCGCCAATACGATCATATCGCATATACCCCGGCACCGGACATCATTCATGAGGCAGCGGGCCACGCCCCGATCATTTTGGATGAGACCTACCGTTCGTATTTGAAAATATTCGGAGAAATCGGGTCGCGCGCGCTTTCCTCCAGGGAAGATTACGAATTGTACGAAGCGATCCGCTACCTTTCTATTGTAAAGGAGGATCCGGAATCCACGGAGGAAGTCATCAGGCAGGCGGAAGAGGAGCTGGAGCGAAGAGCATTGGCTGTCCGGGACGTTTCCGAGGCAAATGAACTGGCTCGCCTGTATTGGTGGACAGTCGAGTACGGCTTGATCGGCGATTGTGAAAAACCGCGTATTTACGGCGCGGGACTTCTTTCCTCTGTCGGAGAAAGCATCAGCTGCTTGCAGGATGACGTGAAGAAGATTCCGTTTTCGCTTCAAGCATGTATCGAAACCGATTATGACATCACAAAACCGCAGCCGCAGTTGTTTGTATGCCGCGATTTTCAGGAGCTGATCGATGCCGTTTTGGAGTATTCCAAGCGGATGGCCCTGAACGTCGGCGGGACGGTAAGCTTGATTAAGGCGAGAAACATGCCTCAGACGACGACGGTAGTCTACAGCTCGGGGCTTCAGGTGAGCGGGATTTTGTCGGAGCTCGAATTTGACAGTGCAGGAGAAGCGGTTTATCTCAAAACGACAGGCCCTTCCGCTCTCGCAATCGAAAACAAGCAGCTTGAAGGTCACGGCAAGGAATATCACCAAGATGGCTTCGGCTCCCCGATCGGGCTTTTGGCTGGCGAGACGATTCCGTTGGAGAGCTTTACCGATGAACAATTGCAGGAAAAAGGAATTGTGCTCGGGAAACATTGCACCCTGTCATTTGCATCCGGAATCCGGGTGACAGGAATTGTCCGCTACATGCTTCGGGAAAGAGGCCGTCTCGCTCTCGTTGGCTTTGATGAGTGTACGGTTACGTATCTGGATAAAACGCTTTTTCACGCCGAGTGGGGTACGTACGACATGGCCGTTGGAGAACGGATCGTATCGGTTTTTGCCGGGGCTGCCGATCGGGAAGCTTTTGCTACCGGCACACACAAGCCATCCGCTATCTCAGCCAGACAGGCAAACCATTCCCCTGAGCAGATCAGACTTCATCAGCTTTATCAGAAGGTCCGCAGCATCCGGGAAAAACGACAACATGTTGATCGCCAGACAATGCAGACGATACTCGATGAGCTCGATTGCGCCTATTCGGAAGACTGGCTGATTCGCTTGGAGCTCCTGGAAATTGTGCATAATCAGGCCGGGACCGAGCGGGAACAAAGCAGGCTGCATGCCGCCTTGGAACAGCTGCAGGATGCAAAGCCGGAGCAACGACAGTTAATTGTGAACGGACTTCGTCTACTAGGAAAGTAAGATGAAAAAGCGGCGTGAATTGTCCCGAATGGATAGTCACGCCGCTTTACATTCTTTCATGTTTATGGAATAAATAGGATATGAATGTTTTACATATAGATGCTAGAGACAAAGGAGCCAGTAGAAAGTGAAAAAGCGGATAAGAAAGCACTTAACGAGTCTGGCCCCTGAACTGGCGGCCAAAACGTATGGGTTTCTGTCTGATCACAACCGAATTTCGGCATTAATTCTGGAAGATCGATCGTATACATTGTCTCTGCTGGAAAGGTTCATTTTGAGTTTGATCGAATACATTTTTACTGGTGACCGTCTGAAAGTGGAGAAAAAAGCAAGGGAAATTGCGATCCATCGCTCGAAACAAGGTATATCCCTGGCATGTGTATTGGAACGCATTCGGCTCTGCCGGGATATATTGCTGGATCAAATGGAGCGGGATGCCCATCACTTCATTTCTACGGAAGAAGAGAGACTGGAACTGTATCAGGTTCGGCTCGATCTATATCAATTCGTCGACAGCTTGCTTGATTTGTTTATACATATTTTTGAATCAGAAGAATTTCAAAGGGAGCAGGACAAATTACAAGCGTCATCTGCTGCGCGCGAACACTTTTCTGAAGTGGCGGAACAGGAATTGGTGCAGCTTGTCCTGCAGTCCACGGATATAGCGGTACTGATCATCGACCGCAACCTTCGCATCATCGAAGCCAACTACTCATTTGCCGAATTGCAGCAAGTGGAGCGCCAACAGATCATTGGTACCAACATCGATGAGACGTTTCGTCCCCGAGAAAATGAAAGATTTGTACAATGGGTAATCGAAAGAGGCCAGTCCGGACATTATGTTGCGGAAATCAACGGGATACTGACGACCGTCAGTACGAGTCCGATCTACCACAAGGGCGAATTGTGGGGAGCGATATCGGTTCTCAGAAACATTACAGACTCCAAGCGCTACGAAGAGGAGTTGACCAAACGGGAAGCATTGGCTGCGGTAGGCCAGCTCGCTGCCGGCATGGCTCATGAAATCCGCAATCCGCTGACATCGATCAAAGGATTTATCCAGTTATTGCGCGAGCAGACGGAGACGATTCAAAACACTTCTTATTTTTCGGTGATTTTAACGGAAATCGAGCGAATTGATGGGCTTTTGAACGACGTATTGGTTCTTGCCCGTTACCGGGACGATAAAATTTCCGCTGAACGCTTCCTCATCATGGATGAAGTCCTCGGTGTCATTCGCTTGCTGGAGCCAGAATCCAACCGACGGGGAATTCGGCTGGAGCTGAATTGGTCCGGAGATGAATGGTATATTTACGGGTACAGGGCACGCATCAAGCAAGCTGTTCTCAACATTCTCAAGAATGCGATGGAGGCGCTCACAACCAAGGGGTCCATGGTGGAAGTCTCCGTTTACGCGTCGATCAACCAGGTCGTTTTGACAGTCGAAGACGACGGACCGGGTTTGGAAGAGAAAGTGCTAAAGAATTTATTCGTCCCTTTTTACACAACCAAACCAGATGGAACCGGACTTGGATTGTCGACCACCCAGCGCATTATCCTCGATCACGGGGGAGAAATTTTTGCGGAAAATTCCCTGCGTCTGGGAGGGGCCCGCTTTGAAGCAAGGCTTCCCATCTCAAATGGATAAAAGAAAAAGACAAATGTTTCATGGACAAATGACCCATTTGTCTTTTTCTTTTACCAATAAAGCCAGTTGGGTCTTTTTGGAAGGAAACCGACATTCGTCCAAATTTTTATGGGTGGGTGGTCGTATGTTACTAAAATGGATTGTGTACGAAATCGATGACAAATGTCAGCAAGCTTTTTCGCAAGCACAAGGGAAGTTTGGGGATTGGCAAAATGTTCAGAAGAAGTCGAACCAGGGCTTCAAATGAAAGAGAATGTCATGGAAATGATGCCAAACTGGATCATCTTTTGAGACATTATTTTGAATCGGAACTTATATATATTTGGTAACCCGTCCAGCTTACATAACTATTTTTCAAGAACATACTCCTTTGCGCAATTAAGTTTACGTAATATTTATTATGTTAATTAATTAGGGACGTTTTAAGACAAAGTTGGGGTTTCGCTTTTGAGTGATGACCAGTTTCGGTACAATAGAATAACCATTACCCCTCGGAGGTATCTATGAGTGGAGATCTTTCCGTTTTTTTAGCGTTTGGCGCAGGCTTCCTTTCATTTGTGTCTCCTTGCTGTTTGCCCTTGTATCCCTCCTTCATTTCCTATATTACTGGCGTCACGATGGACGAGGTGAAGAAGGGGAGAACCGTTTTTCAACGGCAGGCGCTGCTGCACACCCTGTTTTTTATCTTTGGGTTTTCGATTGTGTTCGTCGCCTTGGGACTTTCCACTTCCTGGCTCGGCAGTCTTTTTGCCTCCCAAAAGGATTTGATACGCCAATTAGGGGGCATATTACTGGTGATCATTGGTTTGGTGATGCTTCAAGTCTTTAAGATGGACTGGATGATGAAGACGTGGAAAGTGGATCTAAAATCCCGGCCTCTCGGGTATACCGGTTCTGTCCTCGTCGGGATTACATATGCAGCTGGCTGGACGCCGTGCGTAGGACCGATCCTCTCCGGGATTATCGTGCTGGGGATGAACGATCCGGGGCAAGCGCTGTCCTATACTCTGGCGTATACGGCGGGCTTTGCGATTCCGTTCTTCGTCATGACGTTTTTCATCAGCAAGGTAAAATGGATCATGAAGTATTCTGAGCGGCTGATGAAAGTAGGCGGTGCTCTGATGATCTTGTTCGGCGTGCTGCTGTACACGGACAAGATGACGGACATCACCAAAGTCCTGATTAAGATGTATGGAGGCTTCACCGGATTCTGACCCGAGGTGACACATGAAAAGACTAGTGCTGGCAATGATTATGGCTGTTCTCTTAGGCTCGGTAATCTGGCAGCCTTCGCAACAGACGGGTGCAGTTATGGCGGAGCAAAAGCCGGAAGCTGGATTTGAAGCGCCGCATTTTACGTTGCGAGGCCTTGACAACCAGACGTACGGAGTTGCAGGCAAGCGAGACAAACCGCTCGTTATCAACTTTTGGGCGTCCTGGTGCGGTCCGTGCAAGCTCGAGGCTCCGGATCTGCAAAAAATCGCGGAGAAATACGGGCAACAGGTAGATTTTTACGGCATAAACGTGACCTCCAACGACAGTCTGGAGGGAGCGCAAGCATTTGTTAAGCAGTATAAGCTTACGTTTCCCATTCCGATGGATGTGACAGGCGATGTGGCCAACCGCTATTGGATTCAAGCGTTTCCCACCACCTATCTCGTTGACAAGCAGGGGATTATCCGGAAGAAAATCATCGGAATGGTGGAAGGGCCCTATCTGGAAATGGAATTGAAAAAAATGCTGGAAGAAACATCAGGACCGCTGCGATAAGAGACGCAGCGGTCCTTTTTATTTCCAAAGGGGCAACGGGCGGTTCGCCATGGACGGCGTGGAAGAAGGGAGGAACCTTCTGCCTCGTCAGGAGGTTGGCTGCGGTGAGTCGGATTCCTCAGGACCATTTTTTCTTTGCACGCTGCCATCGGGAAGAATGCGGACATCTTTTGAAAGAGATTCGATGCGCTTGCGCAAAGCATCGCCATTTTCCTCATTCATCGGAACAGCTTGTCCCAGTTCCGCGTGGAAAGGCAGCATTTTCAGCGCGCAATCGCCAGTCTTGGTGCAGGACGCCTGCAGAACCATCGTCTCCCATGTCCTGGGTTCATAGGAACGGGTAAAGATGAAATTCCCGAGACTGTAGGCGATCCACTTCTGGTTATATTGTTCAAACCCTTGCAGCACGTGCGGGTGACCGCCGATCACGAGGTCGGCGCCAGCATGGATGTACGCCCGGGACAGCTCAATCTGATGGTCTACAGGATAGTCTTCCCGCTCTTTCCCCCAATGGGCGATGACGATTACCAGATCTGCTTGCGATCTGGCTTGCTTAATCGCGTCGACAGCCCTGGCCGGATCATAGGAGGCAGCAATTCCCGGCTTGTTCTTCCCAGCGTACCAGCTGATATTAGGGAGGACACGGCTAAAGCCGAAAAACGCCATTCGGATGCCATTTCGCTCGACGTACACGGGCGAATAGGCCTGCTCCGCATCTCGGCCGGCCCCTACATATGCAATATCATTGCCTTCCAGTACTTGGAAGGTATCCAAAAGGCCGCTTTCTCCCTGGTCCATCGAGTGGTTGTTGGCCAGATTAACCAGATCAATGCCGGCTTTTTTCATGGCCGGAATCGCCTCTGGCGGAGACTTGTACACGAACTCTTTATTGGAGGCCGGTACACCGTTTTTTGTGACAGGAGTCTCCAAGTTGGCAACTGTAAAGTCATCCTGCTGAAAGTACGAATGCACGTAAGCATACGGAAAATCGTAGCCGTTTTCTTTTAGCCTGGTCTCCACATGTCCTGCCATGATTACGTCCCCGACAAAAGTCAGGTTCACAGATGGTTCGGCCTGCTTGTCGGTCCCTGTTTGCTCCGCAGCCCGCTCCGGCTGGTTTTCCCGGGAACTGTCCCAGAAGAGCTGCAGCACATAAAAAACCAGACATGCTCCCAACAAGACAAGCGTAAACAATATGGTTCGCAGGACGATGGTCAGCAATTTACGCCGTCTTTTTCGCTTCGCTTTTAAGCGGTCCACTCTCGTCTGATACATCGCTCTCCCTCATTACAAAGCTTTTGCCGCAAGAGGCGGTTTTCTTCAAAACATAAAAACTATTATAGCATGCCTGGCAATCGAATCCTAATCGGTCGCTTCTTTCATGGCGACACCCGAGAGCGCTGGAAACAGAGATTCAAAAGCCCGGCCCATTTTGGCTGACGGCAATCTGTTTTTGTGCCTCTGCCTAAGGAGAATCGATTCCTTCGTCTCATATGATAAACGGACATGAGGCAGAGGAGGGATCGAGATGGCGAAACCAAAGAAGAAAGGCAAAAAGGATGCCAAACAGCATCCGAATCAAGTGAATTTGAAGATTGTCACTTCGGGCACCTGCATAGTTTGCAAGCAGCCGTGTACAAGAGGCATGGAGTATGTAGAGAAAATGGCGCAGCCAGGAGCCATTGGTTTTGGAGTGCCATGCATATTGACCAAGCCTCGTGTCTGAAACAGATACATCGCGTAGGAAGAGATGCCGTAGTTGGGAGGCGGGGTAGTCCTTTGCTCTGGATTGTTGGGAGCTGGGATTATCCCGTTATTTTTTAGGAAGTGCCCGTTTTGACTGACGGCTATTTTCAGGCTGCAAAAGCGCAAGGCGCGGGAAGCTGGCAAATACCAAGTTGTGGAAGTTCCGCCGCGTGGCGCTGGCAAGAGGCTTTAGACAGCGTATCTGGTAAGCCAAGCAGCGCTGTATTATACTAAGTGTACATATCAAGGAAGGGAGAGGGCTGCCATGAGACCACTCGCCATTTCTCCGGAAACGGCTGTAAAGCTGGCAGAAGCGTTGCAAGTGCCATTGGAGCGCCTGATGCACATGCCGCAGCATATACTAATGCAAAAAATGATGGAGCTGGCCAAAGAAGAGGCGGAGAAAAAAGAATCCGGCGAGTAATCGGAGCGACTGCACTAGGAGGCTGGGGCTAGCAGGAATAATCAGAGCTACTCTACTAAGCGGGCGCCTGCAGGAAGAGTGCCAGCATGCGGTGGAGGCGGATTTCAACTCGCCTTTTTACCCGCGTGCCACCATCATGCTGCGATACATAGGAAACAAACAAGATGGATCAATATGGTGCCAAGCAGCCCAAATTGTAAACGAGGCACAGGATTTTCACACGCCGTGGTGAATCATACCAGCATATCGACAAAAACATTGGAGGGGATCACATGTCAGTAAACGCAGCCCACAAGTACGGTACCGGTGTAAAACCGGAGGATTTTATCCAGGGAATGACGAAAAATCAGGAAGCGTTCAATGAGTGGTACCAGAAGTTTGTCTGGGCCAGCGAGGATGACCGCGAATTTTTCGCATCGCTGCGCCATCGCGACGATCTTCGCTGCCTGATCATTGCGGCCGACTGGTGCGGAGACGTGGTTCGCAATGTGCCGGTTGTCCTCCGCGCTTTGGAAGAAACGCAAATCCCTACGGAAATCATGATCATGGAAGACCACCTCGACCTCATGGATCAGTTTTTGACCATGGGAGGGCGTGCCATTCCCGTTGTCATCTTTGCGGATACGGGTGGACATGTACTCGCCAAATGGGGGCCGCGACCGCAGCATGTGCAAGCTGTTATGACAGCCTTTAAACAACAGAATCCGGATCGGAATGCGCCTGACTACGACGAAAAGATTAAAGTCGCCCGTGCTGAGATGCTTGCCCAGTACGGAGAGGGCATCGGTTATCATCAAGTCATTGTAAAAGAATTGCGGGACGTGCTCTCCGGCATTTAATAGTAGTTTTACGGAAATACTGCGGCACCATTCGGTAATCGGGAAGAATTGCGGAGCAGTAGTATAATTTCACCTGGTTCGAGAGAGTCATGCAGTTTTAACGAGAAATGCTGTAAATAGAAGCGGGGGCAGGAGCGGCTATACTCCTGTCCGCTTCTTCTGGAAGGAATGAACATTTTGCATTATTACGGAAATGAGACGATCATGTCGCTGGAGCAGGTCCTCCGGCTTCGTCCAAATGAGGTTCGGATATTGGAATGGGTGCGGACCTACGAGTTTCTCGAAAATAAATACGGCCTGGACGATGCGGTTCCCTATTTTCTGGAGATCAAGTGCGAGGGCGACACGGTCAGGATCAGGAAGAACAAGATTACCGATTTTCCCGAATACATATGTGAGGAAGGGAAGACATTTCCTGATGTGGAGCAAGCCCTCTCTCTCTTTCATGAGTGGGCAGAGCAGATATTGGGCCAATTAGGGGACGAGCAGTAAAGGAAAACTAGGAAAAATGTCCATGTATTGACAATTCCAATTCTTTTATGTTAGACTTAGCAGCGTCAATCTCTTTTTTACATAGAAAGATGAACGGCGATGTATTTGCCGGTGTAGCTCAATTGGTAGAGCACCTGACTTGTAATCAGGGGGTTGTGGGTTCAAGTCCTATCGCCGGCAC
The DNA here is from genome assembly GCF_037834415.1 of Brevibacillus borstelensis. Classification (GTDB taxonomy): domain Bacteria; phylum Bacillota; class Bacilli; order Brevibacillales; family Brevibacillaceae; genus Brevibacillus; species Brevibacillus borstelensis_A. Next base: position 17,151 of record NZ_JAUMSJ010000056.1, read on the forward strand.
CATTTTCGGGGAGATAGCGAAGTGGCTAAACGCGGCAGACTGTAAATCTGTTCCCTAAGGGTTCGGCGGTTCGAATCCGTCTCTCCCCACCATTTTAACGAACATGTTTTACATACGCGCCGGTGTGGCGGAATTGGCAGACGCGACGGACTCAAAATCCGTTTCCAGCAATGGAGTGGGGGTTCAAGTCCCTTCACCGGCACCATAATACTGCAAGGATGTTCTTTGGGATTAAAAAAGCCTAAAGGGCTTTTTTATTTTAAAGCTAAACATTCGCTCATTGCATGAGTGGAAGAAATTTTTGTACTGACATCCAGATGCGCATAGATGTTTGATGTAGTAGATTAGCTTTTTTGGTTATACAGACATCTTTCAAGCTACCTTGCTTATCTTAAGCAAGGTAACAAACAAGAAGCTGTAAACCTACTAGATACTTGCCATAGAAAAGAGGGGTAGCTGACATCGAGGAAATGGGAAGTGAGTTCTTTTTTTGGTTGGTTGAAGGGCTAATCTGTAAGTGAAATTATATTCCGCGTTTAGTGATAAGCGGAGCATGTTGATGGAAGCAAGGAGCAAACGTTGGCCTGGAATTTATCATCTCTCCAGATAGTAAAGTTATGGATGTTCCCGGGGGGATATCATTTTCATCGTTTTCAGGTGGGCCCGCTTCTTTTGGTTGAGCTTCAGAAAGACTTTCTTCATTTTCAAACTACTTTGGGCGTATTGTTGGAAGCCCATACCGCTGCTGATGTGCTAATCGCAGCAATCAAAACCACCGCTGTTATCGTTAGAAACAGCAGTGTTTTCTTTTACAATTTCTTCACATTAAGCATGATCGTTAATCTCCTTTTTAATTGTTTGCCATCACCAGATAAATTGGCGGAAAATTGCACGGGTAAATTCCTTGATCCTGCCACTACGTTCAAGATTGTTTCCCCATAGCGTTTTCGCTCGGCATAAGACATATCTTTTACGACTTCTTCATCACAAGTCAGCTCGCTCCATGTATGAATGTCCTTGCGAAAAATGTGAACCAAGGGATTAAACCAATGTAAGACACTGGCTCCCAACGTGAACGCCTTGACCCATAAATCTTTCCGTTTCAGATGGATCAACTCTTGACGGATCACCATGTCCATGTCCACGTTCACGATTTTCTCCATAGGAAGATAAATGGTAGGTTTCCATAGGCCGACAAGAACAGGACTCCGAATAGCAGAGCTGTACGCGAGCCGGACGTTGCTTTTCAGACCAAGAGATTCCTTGATGAAGGGGAGCTGTTTAGCTGCTTCGCTGTTCTTCGGAACGGTGATGCGCGTATGTTCTAGTTTCTTTACAAATCTGCGATAACAATACGTTTGCCATACAGCAAAACCTATAGCTCCGATTGCCCATAAGCTTATGAGGGAAAGGGCTACATTTGCTGAAATGGTCTGTTCTTGCATGAACGACTCCGGAAAGAACCCTGAAAATTGTCCGGGTGCAGCGATTAAGTTTTTAACCGATCCTTGGTATAACCCGTCCAGTACATGTTGCGTTTCCCGCAGCTTGTAATCTTCCGGCGATATGCGGGGAACATACTTGTTTGTTCGGCCATGCCTTGTGGTTTCTAGCGCCCCTTTATCCACCAACTGCGATAGGAAGGTGGAAATCGTTTGTGCCTTCCACTCCTTACCCCGTTGAGCGAAAATCATGAGCCATCTGCTGCTTCCGAAATTCAGCAACGATTGGTACCACTAAGCAGAGTGAGGACGCTCCAGATTTTAAAGGCGGATATAGTTTGCAATGTCTTGTCAAGCGAAGATGAATTGTTCGTGGATCAGAGAAAGGCCGAGCCATAGAACATATTATTCTAAAGCTCGGCCATTCTCTAATCCTTGTAACGATCAAGATCAAAACGGCGAACCGCCAAAATAAATTCAATGACAAGTTGTTGTTTGCAGTCTTCTTTGATCACACCATGATAGCGAGAGTATTTGTTAATCAGAGGCTCAAAGCGTTCGATAAGTTCGGCTTCAGCCTGTTGATCACCCTGTTGGGCTAACTGGATCAGTTCCATGATTTCGGGTCTGTCAAGATTTGTATAGCCGTTATCGGCGGCTTATTTCAAACTAACTTCTTCTTCCTTGATTTTCATTTCCGCATGTGTTATAATAATAATTGTGACTCCAGATCTGTTTCCAGTAATAGAGTGGGATTCAAGTCTCTTCACCGCCATCATTTGTACATGGTTACTGGATGCTTGCGGGTGTAGTTCAATGGTAGAACTCTAGCTTCCCAAGCTAGCGGCGTGGGTTCGATTCCCATCACCCGCTCCATAGTAAAGTCTCTGAAAACCTTGTTGCAGCAAGGTTTTTTCTTTTTGTCTCTTCAAAGTAAGTGGGGGTGAAGCAGGGGGGAATCACCGATTGGGGGTGAATTGGGGGGGAATTTACAGAGTACGTTTTCGGGGATCAAACTTGTCCAATTTGGTAACAGCCTCACGAGAAACTTTTTTGGTTACGTGGGCATAAAAATCGGCTGTTGTTTGATACTTTGTGTGCCCAAGACGTTCCTGTACGGTTTTTAAGTCCACGCCGGCCTCAATCAATAAAGTTGCAGCGGTATGTCGGAGATCATGCAGCCGGATGTGTTCGAATCCATTTTTCTTAAGAAATTTTCTCCAGGTTGCGGTCGGAGTTGTATAGTAGTACGGTCTCCCTGTTTCATTACAAAAGACAAATGAAGGGAAAGTAAATTTTTTTGTGTAAATGGGTTTTTAACAAGTGAACGGCTACTTCAACGGCTTTACATGGAGGGGCGGGCATGTTAGGCTCGTTTGCCATGCGATGCGTGGGTTACTGGCATCGCCCAATCGCAAGAAAACATGCCTGCAGAGACCAGCTATGCAATGTCAACACACTTCATGGATGATTCTTTTTATTGACTACGCAGGGGGCATACCATTGCAGACTCACTCCACGTTTCTAAGCGTTACTTTGTCGCCAATTCTGGAGCATAGGGTTGATTATCCCGCAAAATTGCAAAAATTACAGCCGATAACTTACGGCTAACTGCACCGAGAGCTGTTTTGCCATGCTTACCTCGGGAAATTTTATCATCATAAAACGATTTAAATACAGGATCGTATAGGCGTACCGAATTAGCTCCAAGCCACAGGGCTCGGCGTAAATAGACAGAACCCCTCTTTGAAATATGATTAGTAGTTCCTGTAAACTGTCCGGATTGCCGAACAGCAGGATCAAGACCCGCAAAGGCTGCCAATTGCTTTGGTGTTTGAAAGCGCGTGATATCTCCAATCTCCGCCAATATGCTAGCAGCAAGCACCGGACCAATACCAGGAATCGTTAACAAATGATGATCGAATTCAGAAAGCCGTTCGGCGATTTCTTCCTCCAAACGCTTAAGTTGTTCCTCCATAAAGCGAATTTGTTGCATAATCATTTGCAATTGAAAGGAATAAGCATCAATAGCCAGATCAGCACCAAAAGATTGCCGCGCGGCCTCCTGAATCCGTTCAGCTTTTGGTCTTCCCAATCGGTTTTTACTATGCTTCGCTAATAGTTTAGCCAACTCTTCGGTGCCTACGTTTAGCAATTCCTCTGGAGTTGTAAAGGTCATCAGTAACTCGGAAGAGGCTCTACCAAATATATCACTGAACAACTGCTCATATTCTGGAAAAATCGTATCCAAAACCGAAATGACTTGGCGCTTCAAATCACTAATCGAATCGACTAAGCTAAAACGAAATCGTGTAAGCTGACGCAGCCCAACGATTCCCTCCTCAGCAATTTTGGTCTTTGTGTACCGGCCAATACAAACAAGTTCTGCAATAAGGAAGGCATCTTTAGAATCTGTTTTGGTCTGACGAATATACAGGTTACGTATGGCATCCGATTGAATTGGGTTTAAGATGTCGATCGTGTATCCTTGTTTGCGTAGAAATGAATGTAATGCAAGCCAGTAATGTCCTGTTGCTTCCATGCCAATGAGTACGCCCTCACTAGAAGAAACATGTGTACTAAGCCGTTGTAAAAGTTTTTGTCCACCAGCTTGGCTGTTTGTAAATTTCAACGTTTTTCCTACTGGTTTTCCAGTTGAATCAATTAAGCAAGCTTCATGACTGCGTTTACTAATATCAATTCCCAAGTAAAACATTCTATTTTTCTCCCCTCGTGGTCGGACACGCAGAAACTTACGAGATACAACCTAGTTCGATATTCGTGGTCAAGCCACATCCAGCTCATTCGTATATACTCGTAAGTTCGGGGACCACACTCTCTGCGCGGGATCTTGTCCCAAGGCTCCATACGTGGCTCCCCGACCTTTATACGAGCATTGTATCTCAAACATGAAGGGGAGATAACATTACTATACTAGGCTCCATGTCAAGCTGACATATCAGCTGGAATTATGCGGACAGTTCTCCTTGCAAGCGGTCTCCAAAATGGATCGCAAGTTGTGATATACATTCTTTCCAGCTCCGAAGCGGCATAGTCCACTTCTTCGACGCCTCAACGGTAGCCAGATAGATGATTTTCCGTAGGGCATCGTCGGTGGGATACGCCGTTTTTGTCTTTGTGACCTTACGGAGTTGTCGATGATAGCCTTCGATAATATTCGTTGTGTACATCATTTTGCGGATCTCTGGGGGATAGGGGTCTGTCAAGATTTTTATGTAAACTCAATCAACCGATATATGAACAGGTTTCATCCCCCTAATTGGGACATCTTTTTCGGAGCCAATAGAGTCAAGGGCGTAAGGCGAAGCGAACTTCTTGCTATATTCGTTGCGACTATTCCCTGTGTGATCGCCATCAGCACTATGTTTGGCATAGCCCAGATGGTCGTCCATTTCTGCTTCAAACAGCTGATGGATGGTGTCACGGAAGAGGTTCTTGAGCATCTCATGAACATCCTCGATGGTTCGGCAATCCTTTGCTAACTCCTTGATCGTCATGTCTCTTTTGTCTTGCATAAATGATCATCTCCTTAATGGAAAGTTTAACCATTTACACAAAACTTTTTACGCTCTCCTTTTTGCGGTTATTTGAAGAGTTTCTTTATCAAAAATATAAGTACATAATCTTCGTTAGTGGAAGTGAAATGAGCTTACACATCCAAGCTGTTGATGATAGCTAATATTTGATGATCTGTCCATTTGCCATTAATCTTTACATTTTCTTTAGCTATACCTTCTTTTTTAAACCCTACTTTTTCTAACACACGAATAGATGCTATATTGTCAGGCATAGCTCCTGCTTCAATTCTATGCAGTTTTAATTCTCTAAAAGCAAAGTCTACAACAAGTTGTAGAGCTTCTGTTGTATAGCCCTTTCCATTATACTCCTTATCTAAAATAAATCCCGTAGTACAGCTTTGGACGTTTCCCCTAGCAATTTGAGTTAATGAAATGTCTCCGATAAGTTTATCAGTTGCTTTTAAAAAGATTCCAAAAGCATATACTTGCCCTTCATCTGTTTTTTTTAATACCTGTTCAATGCGTATTTTTTGATGTTCTTCTGTATAAAAGGCTTCTGGGAGTAATGGGCTAACTCGTTGAAAAAATTCGCGATTTCTAGTATGTAATTTAGCTAACTCGCTGGCGTCAGAAATCTTGTAAAATCGAAGATATATTTGTTGTCCTACTAGTTTCATAAAATCCCTCCGATATCCTTTTAATACAATTTTATCATGGTCAATGAAAGAAAAGACTGATGAATATCGTGTTCATTTCAAGTTAACATAACGTCTTATTAACATTAGTCAACAATGGATAGAATTTTCGTTATGGGGGATTTTGATTTTTTAGGTTGATGGGCATGGGAGCCATCCCCAGCCGCGGGGCATCTTTACTCCCACCCGATGGACAATCTGGTGCTTCAGGCTGGAGTACAACAAGTAGCTTCTCGGGTTTCCCTGTTTACCCAAGAGTGCAACTGTGCATATAATAAATACAAACAAATGTTCGTTAATGGGTGATGCAGGATGGAGCCAAAGGAACTGCTGAAGAACTGGTTTATATTGAACAAGGTCGTCTCGTATTTAAAGGACGATCTGGCTCTAACCCAATCGGCCCCGTTGAAAATCCCGGGTATTCTGGCAAACGGAATAAGGGCCATGGACAGTATCCTTTATACCGAAGAGAGGGAGGTGGCCAAAGAACTGCGACAAAGCGGCGTGCGGATCGTAAAGGAGTTCCACGATCAGCGGGAATACTTTGTGATATGGTCACATCGTGGGCAAGTGGAGATGCTTCGGCTGCACGATAACCTGGTTCTCATGGGTGTTCAGAAGAAGATCAATGAAGTGATGAAGCAGCTGACATTCAGCAAAGAAGCTATAGCTGATAAGATAAGATCAAGTGATAGTAGCAATGCTAGTTGGGGGTGAATTGGGGGTGGAATGTGCAGGATTGCAGGGTAATCTATAGGGGGTGTAACCAATTATAATAAGGAAAAACCCTTGAAGTACAAGGGTTTTTTAGAATGTGCGGGTGTGTAGGAATACTGTTTTTCTTTCTTCCCAAGCAAGCGGCGTGGGTTCGATTCCCATCACCCGCTCCATAGAATCAGAGCGTAGAA
>NZ_JAUMSJ010000057.1:0-20152 GCF_037834415.1 Brevibacillus borstelensis
ATCAGTACCGCGACGTCAACTGGGAGGTTCCCATCCGGCTTGACAAGTAATGCCAGCTTTCTTGCTTTCTCTCTTTTTGCTATAATAGGGCAGAGAAAATCGAGGGAGTTGTGACGGAGGATGCAAGAGCTGTTTGACAAAATGAAGGAATACCTAAACATGGACACGGAAATTTCCTTTGAAGAGTTTGACGGTTACTATAAAAAGGTGACAGCGTTTCTAAACGACAGCTGGACCAGCCTGAACGAGGACGACACCATGCATATGCTGTTCATTCTCGACAACCTGAAGTCAAACGGGGAAGACCGTTCCAAGCGCAAGAACAAGGAAGCCAAGAAGTACGCCAAGATGGCACAGCGCTGCGAGATCTGGGCGACCGCTCTGATCAATCGTCTCCGTGAAGCGGGACTTACCGACGAAGAGATCGGCAAGCGCTACGAAACAATTTACGAAGCGGTATAAGCAAACCGGGGGAAACCCCAAAACAAAATGGAAGCAAACAAGACGGCGGAGGGTGCGAAAAAGCGTTCTCCGCTTCTTTTTCAACAGACATACGGTTGGTTTGCCGCTTTCATGCAACCTTTTGAATCTGTCTCTCTCAGTGTGAATGTTACAATCCCCACAGTCTCCCATGAAATCATCATGCCCTATTGACAAAGAGCAGACAAAAATCTATAATTTTTAACTAATTTAAAATATTACGTAAGGACGAAAAGAAGCGTAGAAAAGGAAGAGTAGGAGCAAAGACGACGCGCAGAGAGCCATCCCCCGGTGCTGAAAGGATGGACGTCAGCTTGCTGTGAAAATCACCTTGGAGCTGTGTTCTTGAAAGTGCCGCTGATGCGATGCAAGTAAAGGACAACGGAAGCCGCCACCGTTATCCGGCGGAGTCTCTAGACTTCATCGGAGACTCTCAAAGTCTGTTTTTTGTGAGGAAAACAGAGAAGCTGAGTGGTACCGCGATGCCCTCGCCTCAGCCAGTCGTGCGCACATGTTGCACAACTGGCCGACGGCGGGGGCTTTTCTTCTTTTCGGTTAGAGAAACAGGATGTACCCCAGGAGAGGAGCAAGACCATGAAAACGGTAAAAATGGAAGACATCATCGTTGCCAACCACGTACTGAAAGATGTGATCGAGAAGACGCCGCTGCAGCTGAACAAGCGGCTGTCCGAGCGGTACGGCTGCCATGTGTATCTGAAACGGGAGGATCTGCAGGTAGTCCGTTCCTTCAAAATCAGAGGAGCGTACAACCTTATCCGCCACTTGTCCGAGGAAGAGCGCCAAAGAGGCGTCGTCTGTGCGAGCGCAGGCAACCACGCGCAGGGTGTGGCCTACTCCTGCCAGCTTCTGCAGATTCGCGGCACGATTTTCATGCCAGCCACGACGCCGAGACAGAAGGTCACACAGGTGAAGCTGTTTGGCGGAGAGTACGTGGATGTCGTGCTGGGCGGAGACACGTTTGACGACTCGTTTGCGGAAGCGATGAAGTTCTGCCTGCAGGAAAACATGACGTTTGTCCATCCGTTTGACGACCCGTATGTCGTCGCCGGTCAGGGGACGGTAGGCGCGGAGATCATGAACGACATGGACGAGCCTGTCGATTTCGTATTCATGAGCATCGGCGGCGGAGGGCTTGCCGCAGGCGTAGGAACGTACATTAAAGGAATCAGTCCGTCTTCGAAGATCATCGGCGTGGAGCCCGCCGGAGCAGCTTCCATGAAAGAGGCGCTGGCCCACGACGATGTGGTCACGCTTGACGAAATCGACAAGTTCGTGGATGGAGCGGCGGTAAAACAGGTGGGGCAGCTCACGCGCGAAATATGCCAGGATGTGCTGGACGACATCGTGCTGGTACCCGAGGGGAAGGTCTGCACGTCCATTCTGGAGCTGTACAATGAAAATGCCATCGTTGTGGAACCGGCAGGAGCTTTGCCGATCGCGGCCCTTGATCTGTACCGGGAGCAAATCGCGGGGAAAAACGTCGTTTGCGTCATCAGCGGCGGCAACAACGATATCGACCGGATGCAGGAGATCAAGGAACGCTCGCTGTTGTACGAGGGTCTGAAACACTACTTCATCATCAACTTTCCGCAGCGTGCAGGAGCTCTGCGCGAGTTTATCGACGGTGTGCTGGGGCCGCATGACGATATCACCCGGTTTGAGTACACGAAAAAGAACAACAAGGACAACGGCCCTGCACTGGTCGGGATTGAACTGAAGTCTCAGGAGGATTACCAGCCGTTGATCGAGCGGATGAAAAAGCACGGTATCCGCTATGTGGAAATTACGCACGATCCGTACCTGTTTAATCTGCTGATCTAGGCAGCAAAAAATCAGCAAGCTTGGAACAGTTGCGGTGTTGTAACACAGCAGAAAATAGTCAAAAAAGTATTAATACAGAGAAAACAGAAGCAAACAGAAGCGAGAGCGAGCAAGTCTGTGATAAAACAGCGTAATGTTTTATAACAAAGTTTTATAAAACAATCACTGTTATAATACAATAACCTCAACGAACAAATTCGGGAGGTTACGGTCATGACACCAATCACATCGTTCTTTCGCTATCTGGAATCGAAATGCTGCGCGGCTTGCGGCCAAACCATGGTAGAGCAGGCTGAGTCCTATATGACAGAGTGCTTTACCTGTCAGGAAAAGGCCACACACGATGCTTACCTGTACTATCGCACAAAGAAATAGGCATTTTCCCTTGTAAACATGCGGAAAAATGCCCCATCAGAAGAAAGAACCAGGCCCTTGCAAAGAAATGGATAGAGCAGCAGAGAAAATTCTCTGTCGACTCTATCCATTTTTTTTGCCAATAGCTGGCCAAAGCAGAGTCTTCCTGTCAGCTACTTTTTGTTTGAAATGATGTTTTGCGCCTGTTCCTTGACGTAGTCGATCAAGCCGAGCTGAAAACCGCGATTTTCGAGCAGCCGTTTTGCTTCATACGTTCCCGCGTAATAAGCGAGTACGTGCGGGTCGTTTTCCAGGACGTGACGGCATGCTTCGTCCCGCCAAAGCTCCTGGTACCAGTCTGCCTGTTTGATCTTTACCACGAGCTCTTCGTAGGGCGGCTCCGGCTTTTTCCACGGATTCAGCCGGTGGAAGACTTCTGCCACGATCGCCACCACGACCAATATTCCGATCAAAAACATGCTAGAAGGCCCAATTGCCGCTTCGGAACACAGGCTCTCTCGTACCGTCGGCAGTAATTCCGTCGATGTCCATTTCGCCTGATCCGATCATGAAATCCACATGAGTCAGGCTGGTGTTGATACCTCGCTTGTCGAGCTCCTCCGGCGTCAGGCTGGTTCCGCCTTCGATGCAGACGGGATAGGCGTTCCCGATCGCGAGGTGGTTGGAAGCATTTTCGTCAAAGAGCGTTTCAAAGAAGATCATGTTGGACTGGGAAATCGGCGACTGATGCGGAACCAGAGCGACTTCCCCCAGATAATGGGAGCCTTCGTCCATTTCGATCAGCTGCTTCAACACCTCATAGCCATTTTCCGCGGAGAAATCGACTATCCGTCCCTTTTCAAAGGTGAGGGAAAAGTTCTCGATCAAGTTCCCGTTGTAGCTGAGCGGCTTCGTACTGCGAACGACACCGGATACCCCCGTTTTCTTCGGAGCGGTAAACACCTCTTCGGTCGGCATATTGGCCATGAAGCGGATGCCTTTGGCGTTCACTCCGCCTCCGCCGATCCAGATGTGAGAGGGCGGCAGCTCGATGGTCAGATCGGTGCCGGGCGCCTTGTAGTGAAGAGCGTGATACTGCTTCTGATTCAAGTATTCAACTTTTTGATTCAACTGCTCCTGATGGGCTCTCCAAGCCTGAACAGGATCGTCCTGATCGACTCGGGTGGCGCGGAAAATGGCCTGCCAAAGCGCCGGGATTCGCTCTTCCTCAGGAAGTTCGGGGAAGACCATCGTTGCCCAGGCGGGGGACGGTGCGGCGATCACAGACCAGCTCACTTGATCGCTCATCATATAGCCGCGGTATTTGTACAGCTCCTGGCCGGCTGATTTTTTCGCCGCAGCCAGCCGCTCCGGGCGAACGCCCTTCAGCAGGTTTGGATCGGAATCGATGATGGTGAGGAAGGCCGCTCCTTCTTCCGCCATCGTCTCCAGCCCTTTTGCTTTCCACAACGGATACTCGTGAAAGGCTTCATCCGGAGCGAGATCGTACTTCATTCGCGTCAGTTCGTCGTCGCGCCATTCCATATGTACGTCTTTTGCCCCTGTTTCGTACGCTTTTCTCGCTATTTTTCGGACGAGATCGGTGGAGGAAAGGGAAGCGGTGATGACCAAAGTCTGCCCCGGCTGCACATTCACGCCGACTTTCACGGCCAATGATGCATAGCGGTCAAGCATGGTATCGAATGCAGTCATAAAAAAACCTCCTCGCAACAGTTGGATTGGAATTGTCTTTTTGTCGGCGAATCGCAGAGGTGAAGGATGCTGATGCTATTATAACAGAGCAGGCCGCTGTCATGGGCCACGATCATAAGGCGCTTGCAATCAGAAGCGATTAGGGGCACTCTATGGAAAAGAGGTACAAGGGAAAAGGAGGAGCGGACATGTTTCACCCGCTTATTTTTGACAATATCAAAGTGGTGCTGGAAGGGGCTGTGTACGACCGGGACTTCGACGGCAGCATCACGATTATCGGGCGTTCGGACATCATGGATATGGCTGCGTTCTACAGACAGTTTCAGATCGAATTTCGTCTGTCGGATGAATCCGGGGAGGGACAGGGCCCGTTCGCTCAAATGCAGCTGCGGACGTCGCTGGCGGATATCGCGGCGGAGCAATTGGAGCAGCCTTTGACCGAGCATATCGGCTGTACGGTCTGTATCCACTTTTTCATTACAATCACAGACGTGCAGAGGGAAACAGAGGCAGTGACACGGATGTTGAATGACATCTGGGGGAACCGGCCGCATATTGCGCAAACCATAAAAGCCAAGCTGGACGAGTATCAGCTGCATTGGCCGCCCGAGCAGTACGAGAACCAGATCACGCTTGATTTTCATCGGAAAATCGACGAGGGCAACATCGAGGATCTCCGCGATTTGGTCGATCATACGATAGCCTCGCTCACCCAACTGCATGCACACTTCGGCAAAAGATCGTGAATTCCCTGTTTACAAGCGGAAAGACAGGCAGTATCATTTTGTTAACGCACTTTATAATTTGGTTAACAAAATGGAGGGTGTCATGAGAAACGAACGATTGAAGTGGCTGGTGCTGTCTGCCATCTTTGCCGCTGTAACGGCTGTCTTTTCGCAAATTACGATTCCGCTTCCGGTCATTCCGATTACGGGGCAGACGCTGGCTGTAGGGTTTACCGCGACGATTTTGGGGAGCAGGTGGGGAACGGCAGCTATCGTGATCTACGTCCTGTTGGGGGCAGTCGGGCTTCCAGTATTCTCGGGTGCGAGCGGCGGACCGCAGGTTCTCGTAGACAAAACCGGCGGTTACATTTTCGGCTTTATCATCACGGCTTTTGTGACTGGTCTTATTCTCGAAAAAACGCGCTTTACCTTTACATGGGCGCTGGCCGCCAATATCGCCGGAATGATTATTACCCTCGTTTGCGGCTCTGTCCAACTGAAGTACGTCATGGATATTCCATGGGACAAGGCCTTTGTCGCCGGAGCTGTACCATTCCTTTTGGTAGGTGTCGTCAAAGCCGTACTCGCCGCCTGGATCGGCATCAAGGTACGCGAGCGACTGGTATCGTCAAACCTGCTGCAGACAAGCAGCAAGCCTCTGACTTAAAAAAGACAAATCGCATCGCCCGCGAAGCAGTGGGCGATTTTTTATTTTCGCAGCGGCCTCTTTCCCAAAGGGCGAGCATCGTTCCTGGAGCCATTCTCCATTTCGCCGTCTTTCTGGTCTCGTCACCGGCATTTCCCTCCATTTTCCGCCCCAACAGATACGGCTTGCCATGGTATAAACAGCCTGACTGGTTGGATACTACGAACAGCATTGGAAAAAACACGACAGAGAACGGGGGAACGATTGTGAATATAACCACCATACCAGGCCCAAAAGGCCTGCCAATCTCAGGCAACCTGCTCGCCTTTCGAAAGGACCCGCTCCGCTTCCTGCGCGAAGCCGCAAAAGAACACGGCGATGTAGCCCGCTTTCGCTTTGGCCCTTCCCGGCATGTGTACCTGATCAACAATCCGGACATGATCAAGGAAATTCTGGTGAGCAAGCAGTCCCATTTTCGCAAGGGAAAAGGCTTGCAGGTCGCCCGGGCAGTCGTCGGGGACGGCATCCTCACCAGCGAAGGGCAAAAGCACATACGCCAGCGCAGGCTGATGCAGCCGGCATTCCACCGCGAACGGATCGCCACCTACGGAAACGCCATGGTTCAGCAGGCGACAAGCTTGATGGAGGAGTGGAAGGATGGGGAAGTCCGCGACGTCCATGAAGACATGATGAAAGTGACGCTGGCGATTATTACAGAGACGATGTTTGGCAAAGGACTGAAGGAAGGGGCCGACGAGATCGCCCGGGCCATCGATGTTGGCCTGAAGTACGTATCGACGAAAGCCTCGTCCTTCATTGACATTCCGCTTACCGTTCCAACCTCAAGCAACCGTCAGTTCCGCGAGTCGGCCGAGCTGCTCGACAAGACGATCTACAACATTATCGAAGAGCGCCGCCGCGAAGGCGGACAGGGGCGCACAGACCTGCTGGCGATGCTTTTGGCCGCAAGGGACGAGGATGACGGCAAAGGAATGACGGATGAGCAGGTGAGGGACGAGGTCATGACCATCTTCGTCGCTGGCCATGAGACGACAGCCAACACGATGTCCTGGATCTGGTATTTGCTGGCGACCAACCCCGAGGCGGAGCAAAAGCTTTGGAACGAGCTGGACGAGGTGCTGGGGGGACGGCTGCCTGCGGTAGAGGATATTCCGAACCTGAAATATGTGAACCAGATTATCAGCGAAACGCTGCGCATGTACCCGGCGGCCTGGACGATCAACCGGGAAGTCGCGGAGGAAGTGGAAATCGGAGGGCATACATACAAGCCCGGGGAAACGCTCATGATGAGCCAGTACGTCATGCATAGAAGCGAGAAGTACTACGACAAGCCGGATGAATTTATCCCGGAACGGTTTGAAGGCGATCTGCTGAAGCGCATCCCGACGTACGCCTACTTTCCCTTCGGCGGCGGTCCGCGCATCTGTATCGGAAACAACTTTGCCCTGATGGAAGCCGCGCTGCTGCTCTCCACGTTTGCGCAAAAGTACCGCTTTCGGCTCGCCGATTCGGGCAAGCCCGTGGAAGCGGAGCCGCTTGTCACCCTTCGCCCGAAAGGCGGGCTGATGATGAGGCTGGAGGCCCGCTCGCGATAGGAAAGCCGAAAAAGACACGGACCTTTGCTGGTTCGTGTCTTTTTGCGATAAAAAAAGGGCATCTGCCCACCATTATGCTTGTTCCGCCAAGGTGTTAGATACCGAACTGGGGTTTATTTATCACTGAAAGCAACATGCTATACAAGATAATCTACCAGACAATTATAAAAGATCTATTAACTGAGGATAAATCTATATAAATTATGATTGGAAAAAGGGAATCGTGAAGGAAAAAGAGCTCCCTCTCCCAAGCTCGCTGCTGACGGTAATCATACCGCCGTGCCGTTGGACGATGCTTTGGCAGATCGTCAGGCCCAGACCGGTTCCGCCGTTGTTTCGGTTGCGCGATTTTTCCGCCCGATAAAATCTGGTGAAGATTTTGGTCAGATCCTCCTGTGAGATGCCTTCTCCCTTGTCGATCACGGAAAACAGCACATGGCCTTCCCGCTGGTCGCAGGTGAGCAGGATCGATCCGTTTGGCTTGTTGTAGTAAATGGCGTTGTTCAACAGATTTTCCAACACGCGGCGCAGCTTGGTCTCATCGGCTTCGATGTACAGCTCATTGGAGATGCGCAGCTTCCACTGGAGGGTCAGCCCCGAATCCTTGATCTTGACCAAATAGTCCTCGATGATTCCTTTCGCGAAGCTCTTCACGTGGATGCGGGTCAGGTTCAGCTTAAGTTCCGTGCTTTGCTGGGTAAAGTCCTGCAGTTCATCGAGCAGCTTTTCCAGATCGTCCGTCTTCTGTTCGATCTTGTTCATCTGCTTTTTGATCCGCTCCAGATCGTTTACCCGTCCCGAAGCGATATAGGAAGCGTATCCCTTTATCGTTGTCAGCGGCGTTCGGAAGTCGTGAGCGATCGCGGATATCAGCTCGGACTGCCGCTCCTCCGAAAAACGGAGCTGGTCGACCATGTCGGCAAAATAGCGAAACAGACGGCCAAACTCGTCTTCCGAGTGGTACGTAAACGAGACCAGCCGTTTTCCCTCGCGAATTTCTTGCGTCACCCGGGACAGCTCGTTGACCGGCCGGTGAATCCAGCGGACGAAGAAGCCGAGCAGGACAAGCCCGACCAGGGCTATGCTCCCGTAGATGTACCAGAGCATCATGCTGACTCCTTTTGTCGCCAGAATATCGGAGTCATCTGTGTAAAAGTAGATGATGGTTTCCCCTTTTTTCGGAGGCTCGTGTTGAAAATGGTATTCCGCCACCACTTTCAGGTCGGTGTTTTCCTTGTTCGTCTTCCGCGGCGGATTTTTCAAATTGTACGCTTGAGACGCCTTGCTGTAGATCGTATTGCCGTTGGCATCCTTGACTATCATTTTGTAAACCAAATCCTCTGGCAACTGCTTTTCCAACTCGCGGCGGTCTGTCGGGTCCCTGAAATTGCTGGAGCTGAGCAGCTGATTGACGCGTACCTTCTCAGCCGTTTCCTTTTCGTAGCGATATTGATTGTGGCGATCTGTCTTCAACTGCACGACAATGATATCCTCGAAGACGAACTTGAAAACGAGCAGGTTCAGCGCAATCAGTGCGAAAAACGAGAGGAACAGCTTGTTGCGTATGCTCATCTATACCTTCTCCCCGATGAAAACGTATCCCGTCCCCCATTGTGTTTTGATGAACTGCCGTTCCCGTTCCAGCTTTTCACGCAGATTTTTGATATGAACCGTCACAGTATTGAGAGAGCCGTAGCCGTATCCCCATACGCGATCGTAGATTTGTTCCCGCGTAAACACGATGCCGGCATTTTCGGCCAGAAAGGTGAGCAGCTGAAATTCCTTTGTGGACAGATCGATTTTTTCTTCGTTCACAAAAACCGAGTACGTTTCCTTGTGGATTTCCAGCCCTTTAAACTTCAAAACGGTAATGGAGGAACCGGAGGGGTCTTTTTCGCTGTGATCCTCCGTATGCTTCCGAATCCGCTCGTACCTTCTCAGATGAGCGCGGATGCGGGCGAGCAGCTCTTCCGTATCGAACGGCTTTGTGATGTAGTCATCTGCCCCGATCTCAAATCCGACGACCTTGTCGACCGCCTTTCCCTTTGCGCTGAGAAACAGGATCGGCAGGTCCGACTCGCGCCGAATCTGTGAGCAAAGTTCATAGCCGCTCATATTTGGCATCATGATGTCCAAGAGAATCAGATTGGGCTTCAGTCCCTGCTTCAACAGATTGAGGGCATGCTCCCCGCTCTCCGAAGAAGTCACCTCGTACCCTTCGTTTTCCAAGATATCTTCAAGAAGCTCTATGATTTCCTGATTGTCATCTACAAGCAAAATGTGGTCTTTCACAGGTACTCCCCCAGTAACCTCAAATCTCCTGAATTTTTCTATTCACTCCTATCATAACACGGTTTGACTGGTGAAGGGCAAAGAAACCAGACGTTACCAGCGGGTTCAGGCAGGAAAAAGGCCATCTATGCCGAATGGCGGGTGTTACTACCTATTGACACCAGGTACTAAATTTCGTCAGAAAAAGCCAGAGACATGTCGTCCCTGGCTTTCATTTTTGTGCTTGCACTTACTTGCTGGGCTGCGCCTCCGGCTGCTGCTCCTGCTGTGGCACTGCTGGTGTCTCAGCGGGTGCTGCCGCCTGCTGCTCAGTCTGTTGCTCTGGTTGAGCCGCTTCTGGTGCTTTCTCCTGTTGCTCTTGCTCAGGTTGTGTTTCAGGCAAGGAAGCCGCTTGTACCGCTTTCTTTGCCGGAGGAGTGTCGGTGGCTTTCGCCTGGAGCGTTGGAACAGCGACTCGCTTGGCTCCTACAAAGCGTTTGCTCCAGTAGTAAGGGTCGCTCAATCTGGTGTTGACGACGCCTCTGCCGGACTCCGAGTGTACAAACGTGTCGTTGCCGATGTAGATTCCCACATGGGAAATGCTTCTTCCATTCGTCCTGAAGAAGACGAGATCGCCGGGCTGCAAATCTTTGCGGCTGACCGTTTCGCCGACTTGATACTGAGACGAAGAACTGTGAGGCAAATCTACACCCAGCGCATCAAACACATAGCGTGTAAAACCGGAGCAGTCAAATCCGTTTTTCGTGGTACCGGAAGACTTGTATGGAACACCGTACAGATCATTGACGACATTCATCAGAGGGGCTGCCTCCTGAGCATGCGCCGCACTGGCACCCATCGCAAGCAATCCGGCCATTAGTAAAGAAACTACCGTCTTGCGCAAAAGATACTGCTCCTCTCCTGAGCCTACGAGGTTAGCTGAAGGGTTCGGTTGAAAGGAATGCCCTAGACTGCAGGAGCGCAGCCATTCACCCCAAAGATATTGGGTCCCCCGTTTCCGCATGGCGGAATTCGGCTATTTTTCGATATTTTTTTACACGCACCTCCACACAATTCAACACCTGTCCCAGTTATCCTTTTCATATCTTTCTTTGTTCACAAATTAGCCACAATATTTTGTCATACGCTGTAACGTTTTTGCTCTTCCATGCTAGCGATGCTTTTCTTCTTATTAATGATCCGTGCGGTATACGGATTTCTTCTGGAAACGAACGATACCACTCGTACAAAATGGGCTTGTCCCAGCGATGAGGGGCACTTGTCCGATTGGGGAACGACGCATTATCCGTCCAGGGACGGAGGCAAAAACCAACCGCACGCCCGTTATGTCGAACTCCGGACCCGTCTAGAATAAAGGCATAAGGTTGACACCAACAAATAGTCGATTGGAGGGAAGCATTTCATGAGCGAGCGGTCTGGCAAGGTGCTCCTTGGACTGGCTTTGCTGCTGACCGGAGGGTTCGTCTTAATGGACCTGATCGGCATCGACGCCGGCGATTTCCTCGGTGTGCTGATTCCCGGGCTGATCATGTTATACGGAGCCCGCAAGGTAATGGGTAGCTCCGGTTCCCGCTTCTGGGGGATACTGGTCTTTCTGTTCGGGCTGTTAATGTTGATCGGCAAGCTGCATTTACTGTTCAATATCGCACTGGCTATCGGTGTGATCTACCTCGGCTACCGCTTTATCCGGCGCAAGGACAAGACGGATGATTCGATGCCGGCAGCCTGGGAGAGGCAATGGGCCAGGCAAGTATTGAAAGAAGATGCCCTGGACAGCTGGGAGCATCGCGTAACCAGGAAGCAACAGCCTTGATGCGATGATGAAAGTGATGGAACAAACCTGAATAGTGCAAGGTACATGACAATCAAATTTCTTGTGATATGATAAGGAGGACTAAAAAATGGGTATTTTTAAACGACTGCGTGACTTGACGGTGGCTTCTGTAAATGACGCTTTGGATTCGATGGAAGATCCGGTGGTCATGCTCAACCAGTATATGCGCGATATGGAAGTGGAGATCGGGCAAGTGGAAGTGGCTGTTGCCAAGCAAGTAGCTCTGGAGAAAAAATTCCACCAGCAATGGGAAGAGGCAGTGGCGCTTGCGGAAAAACGGGATCGTCAGGTGAAGCTGGCGCTGACCGAAGGAGAAGACTTGCTGGCGCGCCGAGCCCTGGCTGACAAAAAGCAATACGAGCTGCGCGCTCAGGAATACGAGGCCCTTTATCTGACAGCTTCGGAAGCGGCTCAGCAAATGCGCGAGAAGCTGGCCGAGTTGAAAGAGGAATTTTATAAAATGAGAGCGAAAAAGTTCACTCTTATGGCAAGAGCGCAAGTTGCGAAAACGCAAAAGCAAGTAAACAATGCGATTGTCGGCATCGGAAATCAATCGGCCGGCAAAGGCTTCTACCGGATGGAAGAAAAAGTGCTGCGGATGGAAGCGGAAGCCAATCTGAGCGGCCAATGGCGCCAGACCAGCGCAGGTTTGGAGCAATCCCTCGAGTCCCTTGAAAAGAATGATCTGGATGAGGAATTGGCGCAAATCAAAGCCTCTTTGCAAGGCAAGAAGGATGCCGAGCCTGCAAAAGTTGAGCAATGACGACAGGAATCAGGCATCTCGTGTAGAATAGGAAGTGGCAACCAGGCAGCCTGTCCAAGCAGGCTGCTTTTCCCCTAGGAGGTTCTATTCTTGGCAGACTTTATGGTCTTTTTACGACGATTTCTCGCGGAGCCAGGACGTGTGGGAAGCATCATTCCGAGCTCTCGTTTTTTATGTGAAAAAATGCTGAGCAGCGTAGACTGGAACAAGTCCGATGTGATTATAGAATTAGGTCCTGGAACAGGGGCCTTTACCGAGAGCATTCTTGAGAAAAAACGGATCGACGCCAAGTATGTTTTGGTGGAGAGAGATCCGCAGTTTCGCGAAATGCTGAGCCGCCGATTTCCCGGAGTCACGATGTGGGACGAGGCGCTGATGCTGCAGCAATACATCAGAGAGACCGGGATTGGCAAGGCTGACGCCATCATCTCCGGACTCCCGTTTGCCAATTTTCCCGCAGAACTGCGGTCGGGCATCTTGAATGAAGTACAGTCTGCCCTTGCTCCGGGAGGTTTGTTCATCACGTTTCAATACTCCCTTCAACTGAAAGCTGAGCTGCGGACGCGCTTTCAGCGGGTAGAGACCACATTTACGCCGTTGAATATTCCGCCTGCGTTTATTTATACATGCCGTGACGGAAGTGTAGGAAAATAGCCGACATGGGGCGTAAGAGAGGAGACCTTTGTGAAATTGTCCCGCTTACAAAAAATGACGGTCGGTGTCTTGATCATTTTGACAGGAATTGGCCTTTTTCTTGACAGCTTGCATATCATCTCGTTTGGCCTGTTTGATCTGTGGCCGATGGTGCTCGTCTATTTCGGCGTGCAGATGTGGGGAAATCACAAGCGCGTCCGGGGAGGACTGTTGGCCGGGCTTGGCATCATGATTGCATTGAGCACGTGGCTTGAGATCGACATGGACGAGGTGTTCCAGCTGGCCATCCCGCTTTTGCTCATATACTTTGGATTTCGGCTGATCCGCGGACGTTCGTCTAATAAAGGAATGCGGCAGTTGATCCCCGACGAGAATGCCGAGATAGCCGATGCCGATCCGATTTTTGCCTCAACGGAAGAAAAGGCGGCTACGGGCCAACCCGGGCAATCCGGCCAATCGGGCCATTGGCGGCAGAGAGCGCGGTATCGCAATCCATTTGGCAAAGAACAGGGCAAATGGACCGCAGCGCCAGGGGGAGCCGGCAATATCCTGTCGACCAAAGATTCCCGCAGTTCGCTGATCGGCGATTTTCACTTGACTTCAGGGCGGTTTGAACTGAGTCAGCTGCATATCTGGCACGGCATCGGGGATGTTGTCATCGATTTGTCCCGCGCGATGCTGATGGAAGAGGAAGCGTTTCTGATAGTCGACGGTTGGGTGGGGGACGTCACCATTTACGTTCCGGTAGACATGCCGGTAGCCGTATCGGCAGAGGTGCGCATCGGCGACCTGGAAGTGTTTGGACACAGGCAGGGGGGCATCAATCGCAGCGTGATGATCCGCTCCGAACAGTACGAACAGGAAACGCCAAAAACCAATGTACAGATTTCGCTGCTCGTCGGCGATGTTAAAGTCAAGTACATCTAGGGGGTACTGACAAATGCGACGACAGCGATTGGCCAGTATCCAATGGCAGTACGTTCGCTACGGCTTGCTGCTGGCCGTAGGAGCGGCTGCCGCCTCCTTTTTGGGAAGCGTGATTTTATTCTATCTGGTGGCCGGGGACCCGGACATCACGGCTTGGCTTGCGAGATACCTGCATCTCTATTTGCCCGAGAAGCTCGACTGGAAAACGCAGTTGGCCTCGTTTGTGTTTGCGCTCCTGACAGCCGGCATCGTCGGGTTGGTAGGAGGCTATATTTTCGGGAATCTGCTGAAAAAGAGATTGCAGGTGCTCTGGGAGGCAGCCACCAATCTGGGACGCGGCATCTTGTCTTCCCGCGTCCCGGAGCTGGGCGAGGATGAGATCGGCGAACTGGGCTGGCAGCTGAACCGTTTGGCGGCCCAGTGGGAAGAACAGGTCGCTTCGCTGCAGCGGCTGTCCAACCATAACGCCGCTTTGGCGGAGCAATTGAAGCATACGGCGGTTACCGAGGAGCGGCAGCGGCTGGCCCGTGAACTCCACGATGCGGTCAGCCAGCAGTTGTTTGCCATCGCGATGACCACTGCGGCCTTGAAAAGGCTGATCGAAAAAAATCCGCAGCGGGCTGCGCAGCAAATTGAACTCGTAGAAGAAATGGCAGCGGCAGCGCAGGCCGAGATGAGGGCGCTGCTGCTTCATCTCCGTCCGGCGACGTTGCAGAACAAGGCGCTCAAGGAAGCCATTGAAGATTTGCTGGAAGAGCTGACGCGCAAAAATGCGATGGACATTAGCTGGGAGATCGAAGAAGTGAATAATCTGCCGAGCGGGATCGAGGATCACTTGTTCCGCATTCTGCAGGAATCTCTCTCGAACACGCTGCGGCATGCCCGCGCCAATCACATCGGGGTGAAGCTGTTTACGCTCAAGGGACAAGTCAGGCTGCGGATCGTGGACGACGGGGTTGGTTTTGATCCGGAGGGAGAGAAGCTTACTTCGTATGGCTTGAGAAGCATGCGGGAGCGGGTGGCGGAGCTTGGCGGCTCGCTGGATATTTACTCGGCAGTCGGGAAAGGAACGCAAATCGAGGTGCGCATCCCGATCATGCTGCAAGCGGAATCGGAAGGGAGAGAGCTGACATGATACGCGTATTGCTTGTGGACGATCATGAAATGGTCCGAATGGGATTGGCTGCCTATTTGTCTACGGAGGACGACATTGAGGTGGTAGCCGAAGCATCAAGCGGAGAAGAGGGCGTGAAGCTGGCCGTCGAGCTGAAGCCTGACGTGGTGTTGATGGACCTCGTCATGGAAGGGATCGGCGGCGTGGAAGCGACCAGGCGGGTTCGCGAAACCTGCCCCTCCTGCAAGGTCATCGTCTTGACCAGCTTCATCGATGATGAAAAAGTGTACCCGGTCATTGAGGCGGGAGCGTTCAGTTATCTGCTGAAAACGTCGCGGGCGGCGGAAATTGCCCGCGCGATCCGGGCTGCGGCCGCGGGGGAACCGGTTCTGGAATCCCGCGTCGCCGGCAAGATCATGGCCCGTTTCCGCCATGGACAAGAAGCCCAGCCGCATGAACAGCTGACGCCGCGCGAGCTGGAAGTATTGAAGCTGATCGGCCAAGGCAAGTCCAATCAGGAAATCGCTGACGAACTGATCATCGGCATCAAGACGGTAAAGACCCACGTCAGCAACATTTTGTCCAAGCTGGGCGTCGAAGACCGGACACAGGCAGCCATTTACGTACATACGCACAATCTGGATTAGCTGCCTCGCTCTCTTTTTCAACTGCATCCCCTTTCCTGCATACGGACTCACCCCTTTGGGTGAGTTTTTTTGCTTGAATTTGGCAATCATAGAAGAAGAATCATGCGGAAAGGAGAACGGGCGATGAGGCACAAACCACGTACGCGCTCCAGGATCATGGCAGTCGATCAGGGCGTCGACATTGTGGGCGATGTCCATGCTTGCTACGACGAGTTTATGGAACTGTTGCAGCTCTTGGGGTATGAACGTTGCCACGACGGGACCCATCGGCATCCTGCGGGCCGAAAGCTCCTTTCTCTCGGTGACATAACAAGCCGCGGGCCACAATCGATCAAGATGCTGCAGTTTTTCGTCCGGCATGTCGCAGCTGGCCTGGCGGAGATGGTGGACAGCAACCACGGCTGGAAAGTAGCCCGCTGGCTGGACGGCCGGCCTGTCATGCTTGCGCACGGTGACGAAAAGGTAGCGGACGAGTTTCAAGCATTCGAGCGGGAGTACGGGGCGAGGAGGGCCGATCAATTAAAGGAGCAGAGCAGGAGGCTTCTGTTTTCATCCCCTTCGCACATGATGGTTCACTACCGGGATCGGCTTGTCCTGGTTGCTGTTCACGCGGGGATACGCGACGAATACATCGGCAAGGAGTCTCCGTCTATTCAGAGCTTCTGCCGATACGGAGACGTAGCCGGAACAGGCGCCGACGGGAGACCGATCCGCAGGGATTGGGCGGCGGAACGGGTAAAAGCGGAGCCGCTCATCGTCTGGGGGCATGATCCTCGTCCGCAGCCGGAAAGAAAAAATGGCACGCTTAATATCGACCAGGGGTGCGTATTCGGCGGGATGCTTACCGCCTATCGCTTCCCGGAGGACGAAATTGTGAGCGTACCTGCGCGCGAAAACTACTCAGGTCTGTCGGACACGCCGTTGACTCGCTACTTGGCCGAGTTTGGATGAATCACACTCTCCAATCAGCCGAAGTCGATCGAGACGTGGCATCAGGCTCTTCCTGATCCTCTGTCCGGGCAGCGCTCTGTCCGTTCCGCTTGCGCAGCAGGGAGACTTGCTGGATCGTGTTTTTGGCGGTCGAATGGATTCCGACAGCGGCCAGAGCAGCCGTTCCGCCTTCCAGCAAGGCGAGCCGCCAGTCGAATCCCGGGTTGTAGATCCATTGATTGGCCACGTACAAACTGCAAATCAACACCATGGCGACCCAGCCGCGCAGCTTTTTCGGTATGTGCAGGAAATCCGACATGCTGGCCGCTGCAGCCAGTGCCAAAGCAATGATCAGACCGAGGTCAAAGCCCATCAAAATCCCTCCTTGCTCAAGGGGTGCGCAGCTTTTCGTAGAGCCGTTTCAGGATGATCGCTTCGGCCCACAGCGGCAGCGGTTTATCCGGATCCTGGCGCCAGTCTTCATTGGTAAGCAGCCCCTCTTTAAACATCCAATCGATCGCTTCCCGCTTCCATTCAGGCACGTCGGTTCCTCCTTTGTCTCCCGGGTTTGTCTGGGTCGGCGGCTTGTATGGACGGTTGGTATACTCGCAAAACGCGCGAACCACGCCCTCTGCCAGCTCTTTCCAGTCCCGATGCAGTTTTTCGGCATCCAGCGAATTGTCCGCGAAGCCGTATTCGATAATGACCGTCTCCACGCTCCCGGTTTCGCGGTGCATGAAGTAGTAGTCTTTGCTGGGGTTATTCGGGAGTGTCCGGGTGAAAATACGGCGTCCCGGCATCCCCTCTGCTTCCAGATCATCGAGGATCAGGCGGGGGAACACAGCCGGGGAGTATATGGAGTAGATCACCTCAGAGCCGCGCCCTCCCCCGGCATTGATGTGGTTGGAGATGCAGCAGCGGGCACCGCTGTTTCGCACCAGGGTGGCGCGATCTTCGCTCGTCAGGGTCATGTCGTTTGTGCGGGTGATGGCTACAGGGATGTTCAGAGCTTGAAATCTTTTGTATTGATACAGCGAAATCTGCAAATTTTTCTCTTTTTCTGTAAAGAGCTGATTGGAGCCGCCTCCGGGATCGATTCCGCCATGTCCCGGATCGATAATCAAAATGGGGGTCATGAAAGTCACCTCCTGTTTCAGCATATGCCGAAGAGTGCGTACACGCCGAAGGACTGTTCGCTCATTTTCCCCCCCGGGCGGCGATGTACAGGGCACGCAGTTGTGGTACAATAGGAGAGATTCAATTCCAAAAGAGGATGGTAATGTATTGATGGCTTGGTACAACTGGGTAATCCCGATCGTGACATTGATTATCGGCCTGGCCGGAGGATTTTTCGGCGGCACGTACTATCTGCGCAAGCAGGTGGAAAATATGCAGATGGATGACAAACAATTGCAGGCAATGGCCCGTTCGATGGGTGTCAACCTGAATCAAAAGCAGCTGAAGCAAATGAGCCGCAATATGAAGAACATGAAGATGCCTAAAAAGTTTGGAAAGTAATCGGCAAAGGGGATGACGACGTGGGTCCGACCCGTCTGCGTTATACGATGATCGGCTTCATTGTCGGCGTCGTCGTTGTTTATCTAAAAGCGCTTCCGATCAGCGAAGGAGTTCGTTTTGCGTTTCCTTTTTACGGCGCGGGGATTGGTTTGCTGATTGACGGCATCATCTTGCGAGTGAGGCAGCGCAGGGGGAAAAATGAGTAGCATGCGGCTGCCGGGAGCGAAATACGCAGTACAAAAAAATGGATAGAGTAGCGAGAGAGTTCTCTGCTGCTCTATCCATTTGCTTTACTTTGTAAAAAACAGCTCATACACCATTTTTGTAATCAAGGTGATGGACACCAGCAAAAACAGCGGACGAACGTAGCGGACGCCTGTTTTGATCGCGACACGGGCACCCAGCGAGGCTCCCAACAGCATCGCCACACCCATCGTTAGTCCGGTGATGAAAATCACTTTGCCTTCCAGGATAAAGACCAGAAGAGCCGCGATGTTGCTGGCCAGATTCAGAATACGTCCGTTGCCGGCTGCGATGACAAAATCATAGCCGAAGAGAAGAACCATCAAAAAGACGAAAAACGATCCGGTGCCGGGGCCAAAGAAGCCATCGTAGAAGCCGATCAAAAACGTGAGCGGAATACCGAGACCGAGAGTAAAACTGGTGTATCCCTTAAAGGAAGTGTTCTCGCCAAATCGCTTGTTCATCAGCGTATAGACGAAAATGACGCCCATCATGATGATAACCAGCACCCTGAGAAATTCTTGCGGGACGAACAGTACGGTCTTTGCTCCGAAGTAAGCCCCTATAAGCGAAAAAGGGAACAGTATAGCCATCATTTTCTTGTCGAATTTACCCATGCGGATAAAGGTGACGGAGCTGGTGGCCGAAGAGATGGTGCCTGCCAGCTTGTTCGTTCCCAAAGCCAAATACGGCGGGATGCCCAATCCGAGCAGCGCGGGCAGAGAGATCAAGCCTCCACCGCCTACCGTACTGTCGATAAAGGCAGCGATAAAACCAAATAAGGCCAGAAAAAGAATCGTTGATAAGTCTAGATCCACGGCGATCACCTTGCTTGTTGAATTGGGTTCATGAATAATCCAAGTCTAGCACGGCTGTTGAACATTGCAAGATACTATTTACTGATATAGGGGGATTTTGAAGATTACGATACTTTGCATACCGATTTGTTGTAAAAGTGATCGGTTTGCATTATAATAAAAGCGAGCTTTGAATTACATACCATTGAGGAGGATTGTTATCATGGCACATCAACTTCCTGAACTGCCTTACGCACACAATGCATTGGAGCCTCACATCGACGCGCAAACCATGGAGATCCACCACGGACGCCACCATGCTACTTACGTAAACAACCTGAACGCCGCTTTGGAAGGCCACGCTGACCTGCAAGCGAAATCCGTAGAAGAGCTGATCAGCAATCTGGATGCACTTCCAGAAGGAATTCGCGCTGCTGTCCGCAACAACGGCGGCGGTCATGCCAACCATGCTCTGTTCTGGCAAATTATGAGCCCGAACGGCGGCGGACAGCCTGCCGGCGCACTTGCTGACGCAATCAACGCAGCATTTGGCAGCTTTGACAACTTCAAGACTGAGTTTGCGAAAGCGGCTACTACACGTTTCGGTTCCGGCTGGGCATGGCTGATCGTAGATGGCGGTAAATTGGCCATCACCTCCACTCCAAACCAGGACAGCCCGATCATGGAAGGCAAAACGCCGATCCTCGGTCTGGATGTGTGGGAGCATGCTTACTACTTGAAGTATCAAAACAAACGCCCTGACTACATCGGCGCGTTCTGGAACGTTGTAAACTGGGACGAAGTAAGCAAGCGCTTCGAAGCTGCCCGCTAAGCGGAGCTTACACGCTAGCGCATTGCCAAAAAGGCATGTCGGATGATCCGGCATGCCTTTTTCCATTTACATGGATAGACATTCGCAATTTATCAATCGTGCTGCTTTAGCTATGGGGATATAAGGCACTTTGCCCTGCATCCCCTGTACGGGGGTGCTAAGAACAAACAAAATAACGTTGTTTGAACATTTTTGTTAGATAAATCTGACATACCTAACAATTTC
>NZ_JAUMSJ010000058.1:0-18397 GCF_037834415.1 Brevibacillus borstelensis
CAGAAATGCCGCTGTTTCGTGACGCCGTTTTGTCCCGTCTGTTTCCGGGAGCCGATGTTTTGGCTCCCTTTTTGCCATTCGGGTTATCGTCGCCGATAATCAGGCATGCTGCGGGTACTGGCAGACTGTTTGGCTGTGTTCATAAAGTATAACGAGCATTTTCCTCCTTTTCTTTCAAGGTTTGGGGAAATTTTTTAGGGATGCACTTTACGGAGTATGCTGTTTGATGTTTTGAAGTTTCGGGGACAGTGGGAGAATTTACAGCGGGTGGAGGCGGTTTCGCTTGTTGGTGCGGAAGGACAAATAACAAAAAGAGGGACATCATGCCCTCTTTTTGTTTCAAAGATAGTAATATTGACTGAGTCGGTTGGTAAATTCTACAATACACCTCATGTTTCACTTCTCTATTATTGTAAAAAGAGAGAGCGAAAGCTGGCATTACTTGTTAAGCTGAATGGGAACCTCCCATTTGACGTCGCGGTACTGATGTTCCTGAATCCCGTAGGTAATGGTCAGCTCCTTCGGCTGCTTCACCAAGTCTCTTATGAAAAGAGCGCTCTTGATCTTCACGCGTCCGTCT
This sequence comes from Brevibacillus borstelensis, assembly GCF_037834415.1. Classification (GTDB taxonomy): domain Bacteria; phylum Bacillota; class Bacilli; order Brevibacillales; family Brevibacillaceae; genus Brevibacillus; species Brevibacillus borstelensis_A. The sequence goes on from NZ_JAUMSJ010000058.1 coordinate 581, forward strand.
TTGCCGCGGGTGTACTCACCGGCGCCATTGTCCATGAAGAGACGGTATTCTTTACCTGTCTCGTCTTTTGCCTTCCAATCGGTGATGTACACGATGTCCTTCGGCAGGGTCACTTCAAACTCAATGATCCCGCCTTTGCCCCGCCACTCGTACCTTCCGATCTTCTCCTTTTCTTCCGTTGTCTTCAGGTTGAATTTGCTGAAGGTAAAGGTGCTTCCGCTGCTTTCGACCGTCACTGGCTGTTTGTTCAATTCATCAAGGGCAATCTTGGCTTCAAAGGAAGCCGGTTCTTTCAGATAGATCGAGTGGAGCTTGAAGGTCACCTTTTCATGGCCTGTGAACGGCGCAAATCCGTCCCACCACACCATTCCTTGATTTTCGCCTTTTCCTTCTCCTTTGCTTGTCATGTCTACCTCATTTTTTCTAATGCCGTTCAAGGTCTCGAACATGGTATCATCCCGACCTGCGATCAGATTTCCCTTTTCGTCGAGAATTTCATAGGCCAAACCGTAATCTGTCAAGTAGTGTTGCATAAGCTCTCCAGGAGTTAACCGCATATCCTTCCTTGACCCTTCCGGCGCATCATTCCAGCCTTTCTCCTCGATCAGCTTCATATACTCCTTGATTCTCTGTTCGTTCCAATCCGTCTCCAGAGTTAGAAGACTGGCGCTGGGAACAGTCATGACGTTGTCCAGCTTGATGGCGATCCCCTGCGGCGACGTGTACTCCTTATTGATCTCTACCGTTTTCGCCACTGCTTTTGCCTTTTTCATATCGATGGGGATATCGATCTTCCATGAGCCTTCGGTGTCCATGATATTACTAAAATTGACTCCGATCGTGAGCCCGTCTGGCGCTTTCTCTGCTCTGTCGAACATATTGTACAAGTCCTGTTCGACAAGCAAGTAATCTCCGTATTTACGCTGTGCCCAGCCATCCCCCAGAGGATTCAGATCTTTACCGGTATTATCTGTAAGCGTAAATCTCCCATCGTAGTAGAAGTCGTAGGTATTGGGATTATAAAAATCCAGCCTCTTTCCATCTTTATCGACAAAATCAAAGATCAGAGCGATTCGCGTCGGATCTGCGAGCACTTCCTTGACAATTACGGTGATGCCTTTGTCCGTCACTTTCTTGTTGACTTCCTGGACGTAGCCCTCGACCGCTGCATTTTTCATACCGCCGTCAGCTTGATCTATCGTATTGAACAAACTGTTTACGTGATTGGCAAACGTCGGTGACACCATCGTTCCGAATGTAACGGCAGCCGCAAGACTGGCTACGGCAATCGCTGTTTTTTTCATAATATCAATACTCCTTTTTTTCCACAATTTTCTTCTGCCTCTGCTTTTCGTCTGCCGGGCAATATCCTCCATGACCAGCTCCGTAAAGTGGGGGGAGAGCTTCCCGTCGGTATTTTTGCTTTATACTTGTCGACAAGTCGTGCATAGGCTTCCTGGTTTCCCTCAAGTACCAGACGAACGAGCTCGTTATCGTCCTTCGTTATCGTCCTGCATGTTTTTCTTTTCCTCCCATGCAAAAGGCTTGCTGCGCAGCTGTTGCCTTTTTGGCCAAACCACGTCTGCCGTTTTTTCCCCAACAGCAATGTCGCTTTTAGTAGGCACCGTTGTCCTGTACATTTCCGGAAGCCGGCTGTTTTTGCCGTTCCCTTTTGTCATCCGGGTGATCTTTTCCCCGTTACTCTGGCATGCTGGGGGATGCTGACGAACGGTTTAGCTGTGTTCATCAAGTATAACGAGCGTTTTCCCTTTTTCTTTCAAGTTTTGGAGAAATTTTTTAAAAAGTGTTTTCAGCTTGTGCTATCGGGTAGTTTTGTTTGGGAGCAGTCGGTGGGCTAAAAGACAGAGTGAAAGCTGACATTACTTGTCAAGCTGGATGGGAACCTCCCAATTGACGTCGCGGTACTGATGCTCCTGAATGCCGTAGGTGATGGTCAGCTCCTTCGGCTGCTTCTCCAGGCCGTCTATGAAAAGAGCACTCTTGATCTTCACGCGTCCGTCTTTTCCGCGGGTGTACTCGCCGTCACCGTTGTCCATGCTCACACGGTATACGTTGCCCTTCTCGTCTTTTGCTTTCCATTCGGTGATATTCACGATGTCCTTCGGCAAGGTCGCCTCAAACTCGATGATCCCGCCTTTGCCGCTCGTTTCATATCTTCCGATCTTCTCCTTTTCTTCCGTTGTCTTCAGGTGGAATTTGCTGAACGTAAAGGTGCTTCCGCTGTTTTCAACTGTCACCGGCTGTTTGTTCAATTCATCAAGGCTGATCTTGGCTTGGAAGGAAGCCAGTTCATTCATATAAATCGAGTGAAGCTTGAAGGTCAGCTTTTTATGGCCTGTAAACGGCACAAATCCGTCCCACCACGCCATTCCTTGACCTTCGCCTATTCCTTGGCCTAGGAGAGAGGTTTTTACCTCATTTTTTCTAATGCCGTTCAAAGTCCCGAAAAACGTGTCATCCCGGCCTGCGATCAGATTCCCATTCTCGTCGAGAATTTCATAGGCGAGACCGTATTTGGACAAGTATAGTTGCATTATCTCTTCAGAAGTTAAATTTTGCCCCTCAGGCGCATCACTCCAGCCTTTTTCCTCGATCAGCTTCCTATACTCCTTGTATTTCTGTTCGTTCCAATCCGTCTCCAGGGTGAGTAGACTGGCGCTGGGAACTGTCACCATTTTGTCCAGCTTGATGACAACCCCCTGCGGCGTCGTGTACTCCTTATTGATCTCTACCGTTTTTGCCACTTTTTTTGCCTTTTTCATATCGATGGGAATATCTAGCTTCCAAGAACCTTCAGTGCCCAGGATTTGTGTGAATTGAACTCCGACCGTAAGCTCGTCTGGGACTTTCTCGACTGTGTCAAACAAGGGGTACAAGTCCTTTTCGAGCAGCATGTACTCTCCGTATTTACTTTGCCTCCAGCCCTCCCTCCTGGGATTCAGGTCATTCCCGATATTGTCTGTAAGCGTAAATCTCGCATCGTACTCGAGGAGATCAGTGAGATCCAGCTTTTGGCCGTCCTTGTCGACAAAATCAAAGATCAACGCGATTCGAGTCGGATCGGCGAGCACTTCCTTGACGATCATAGTGATCCCCTTATCCGTTACCTGCTTGTTGACTTCCTGGACGTAGCCCTCGACAGCCGCTTGATTCAAGCCGCCGTCTACATCTTTAACAGTATTGAACAAACTGTTCACGTAATTGGCAAACGTCGGTGAAACCATCGTTCCGAATGTAACGGCAGCCGCAAGACCGGCTACGGCAATCGCTGTCTTCTTCATAATATCAATGCTCCTTTTCTTCCAATTGATTGGTTTATTCAAGGCAACCGGCATCTGTTTTTCTTCCGCAGGAAAGGGAAAGGGAAGTTGGGCCAGCTTGTTTGCCACTTCTGCCGTGAATGCGTCCGGCAATGGCGGGATGTCCCCCACAATCCGCAGTTCTTGCAGTTCACTTTCGATCTTTTCCAACTCGCTTTTGCAGCAACTGCATTCCTCAACATGACGCTCGATCAGCAGGCTCTCCGAGGGCAGCAGGCCGTCGCTCAGATATGCTTTCAGTTGACTAGATTTCACGCACCTCAACAGGACCACCACCTTTCACGGGAATCATCGACTGTCGCAATTTTTTATGAGCCCGAAAAATGCGCATCTGCACCGTCGTTACCGGAATGGACAAGACTTCTCCAATTTCCTTGTAGCTTAGCTGCTCTACATAACGAAGGAGCAAAATCACCCGATGATCGTCCTCCAGTGCCAGCAGTTTCTCGTGCAGAACTTCCTGCTGCTCTTTGACCAGCAAAATTCGTTCAGGTGTATTCTCGTGAACCAGTTCGCTTTCTTCCCCCGTTGTGGCTGGCATCCGCTTTCTCTTTCGCAGCTCATCCAGGCAATGGTTGGCGGCAATCCGAAACAACCAGGCAGAAAAGCGGAAGTCCGGCTTATAATCGCCAATTTTGCAATACGCCTTGATAAATACCTCCTGCGTCAGGTCCTGAGCATCCTGCGAGTGCCCAATCATTCTGTATAGGAAAGCGTAAATTTTCCCCTTGTAGCGCTCGACAATCTCCGTGTAGGCCTGTTTATTTCCGTTTCGAAGCTGCTCGATCAGCTCCCAATCTTCCTGCATGTGAAATCCTCCCATCCAAAAAGGTGACTGCGCAGTTTTTTATCCTTTTTGTCTGTTCATCAGCTATAACGGCTAAAACGGAAATATCTTTCTTACTTTCTTTTGCTCAAATAAAAATTGTTAGATGGCAAGACTCCCCCAGGTGTTGTCCCCCTCCCTGCTCCGTTTGGGTCTGAGGGGAAAATCAAGGTATAATAGAACCATTCCAAAGCAAGGAGAGCTGCACCTCATGAAGTCACCTGGCAAGCATCAGAAAAATACCCGTTCCGGGGATGGAAAACATCCGGACACAAAACTTACCGTCGGCCAGCAGATGACCCTGACGATCAAAAGCTTAGGCATCAATGGAGAAGGCATCGGCTATTTCAAGCGAAAAATTGTGTTCGTGGAAAAAGCGCTTCCCGGAGAAGTAGTTCACGCGGAGGTAACCGAGGTAAAGGAAAACTACGCAATCGCCAGGCTGCTGCGTGTCGTCGAGAAATCGCCGGCCCGCGTCGAACCGCCCTGTCCCGTCTATGAACAGTGCGGCGGGTGCAGCCTTCAGCATATGGACTATCAGGCCCAGCTCGCCTCCAAGCAGGAGCTGGTCATCGAATCGCTTCGCAAGTACGCCCGACTGGACAACCCGCCGGTTGCCCCGACAATTGGCATGGATAACCCTTGGGGGTACCGCAACAAGGCGCAGTTTCAGGTAGGCAGACAGGATGGAAAGCTGGTGGCCGGGCTATATCAGACTGGCACGCACCAGCTGGTGGATTTGGAGACTTGCCACGTGCAGCACGAAGCGACGACCGCTATCGTCCGCACGGCAAAAAAGATCATCGAGGAACTGCAAATCCCTGTCTACGATGAACGGAAGCGGACGGGCGTGATCCGGACGGTTGTGGCCCGCGTGGCGTTTGCAACAGGTGAAACGCAGCTTACGCTGGTGACGGCCACCCCTGACATTCCCCGAGTCAAGGAGCTCATCCTGGAGCTGAGGACTCGTTTGCCGGAGCTGGTCAGTATCGTTCAGAACGTTAATCCGAAAAAAACATCCGTCGTCTTTGGTGATACTACCCGCGAGCTGTGGGGACGTCCGTCCATTGCTGAAAAGCTGGGCGAGCTTTCGTTTGACTTGTCCGCCCGAGCTTTTTTTCAGCTGAATCCGGAGCAGACCCGCAAGCTGTACGACGAAGTAAAAAAAGCCGCCGGACTAACCGGCAGCGAGCTTTTGCTGGATTTATACTGCGGAACAGGAACGATCTCGCTTTGGCTGGCCCCTTATGCGCGTGAAGTGCGGGGTATTGAGCTGATTCCCGAGGCGGTGGAGGATGCCCGGAAAAACGCGGAGCGGAATCGTGCTGAGAACGCCCAGTTTCATGTAGGACGGGCCGAGGTGCTGATGCCCAAGTGGGCCAGGCAAGGAGTAAAGCCGGATGTCGTCGTGGTGGACCCGCCTCGAACGGGGCTGGACGACGATTTGATACGTTCTCTGTTGGAGGTAAAGCCGAAGAAGATCGTCTATGTATCCTGCAATCCGTCTACGTTGGCGAAGAATATTGCCAAGCTGTTGGCCAAGTATGAGCTGGTGCAGGTGCAGCCGGTGGATATGTTTCCGCATACGGCGCATGTGGAGTGTACAGTAAGACTTGAAAGAAAAGATACAGCGAATTAGACTGTATCTTAGTTCTGTGGTAGAGGGTTAGAAAGGTTATAGTGAATTTTTATTTTTCCGCCCTCGAATACTTCAATTTTTTGTATTAACCGCTGTAGAACGTGTTTCATGACCTGTGCATCGCCAATGTCGAGGGTCGAGAACCGTTCTACTTCTTTTTTGAATACGTGTAACTGTTCGGCTAGGTCTTGCCGTGCTTCAAGTAATACGATTAGTTCAGCTTTTTTATTCGCTAATTCTTGTTGTTGCTGTACTATTCGTTCGTTCTGTTGCTTGAATTGATCTGACGTAATCTTATCGTCAATGTGCAGGCTTAACAATTTGTCAAAGCGTTTATCCATTTCGGCTAATTCTTTGTCAATTCGCGCTAATTCCTTTTTGGTATTAGCGTGTACCGAATTGGCTTTTTCTTCGGCAATACCGTATAGCCTTTCCATACTGACGTTATCCTTAACCAACGCCGCTAGGTCGTCCTTAACCGCTTGTAGCAATTCTTTTTCTGCGATGATGTGCGAAGAACAGTAACTAGACGTATATTTAACGTATCCTCCGCAAATATACGCCCCCTTACGCCTATCGGGCTTGAAATGCATACCGCTCTTACAATCAAGACAAACAACAATAAAGGAAAACAGGCTTTCTTTACCGTTGCTTTTACTCTTACCCTTTTTACGCATAAGTTCTTGAACCGCTTCGAAATCTTCGTCAGACACTAATGCAGGATGAGCGTTTTCGATAACAGTTTGCTTATCTGCACCAACTTTGCGACGAATTTTATAAAGTTCCGATTCCGCAAGCGTTCCCGTCGTTTCCTCACGCCCATTCACGCGATTACCTTTATACACGGGATTTTCTAATATTAGCTTAATCGTGCATTGTTGCCACTTGGTACCTGCGTTTGAAACGCCCGCGCTAGTACGGTGGTGTCGGGATGTTTCTACGCATTAGGTAATTGCTTATCGAGAACATCCCCCAACCTTTGTGTAAATATAACTTGAATATTTCGCGCAGAATTGGGGCGGTATTCTCGTCAATTTCATAAGCGTTTGTCGTCTCGTTGATAGAGTATCCGTATGGCGGAATCGAAGGTCGATGGGTACCTTTCATAACGCTAGACCGGAGCCCCAACTTTATACGTTCCGACAACTTAGCGTTTTCTTCTTCCGCCAAAATCGCTTTAAGGTTAAACATAAAGCGACTTGCGCTTGTCGCCGTATCGTAATTATCTTCGGGTAAAATAAGGCGTACAGGTATCCGCTCTAATTGGTCTGCCATTTGTAGACTGTTGATCGTCTTTCTTCCGAAGCGTGAAACTGACTTCGTAATAACCACGTCAAATTTCTTCTTCTTAGCGTCTTCAATTAGTCGCTGAATTTCTGCGCGGTTTTTAATTCCTGCACCGCTTATTCCGTTGTCAATGTACCGTTCCACGACTTCAAAGCCATGTTCTCTAGTGATATTTTCCGCTAAAGCAAATTGGTTCAATAAGCTATTTTTTTGTTCTTCTCTCTTTGTGCTGACTCTAGCATAGATTGCACATTTCATTTTTCTGCCGCTCCTTCCGAAATAGAAGGAATGGCATTTGCCCTATGTTCATCGTACATAGCTGAAACTATGCTGTCAATTTGATTACGTAGCAAAGTTATCAATAGATCTTCTAGTTTAACAGTTCCGATAAACGTTCTTTCGATTTTCATTTTACGCAACCCCTTGTCATTTTGGTTGCGTCCTTATGTCGCAAGTCTTTTCGTGTTTGTGACGCCAAGAACGAAAAAAGCGCCCCGAAGCACGTCAACTTGAAGCAATAGAAGCGCTTGGAATCAACGAACGGGACGTATACATAGACAAGCAATCCGGGAAAGATTTGAACCGTCCGAAGTATCAAGCGTCGAAGGCGACGCTTCGCCGGGGCGATACGTTGTATATCAAGGAACTTGATCGTCTTGGACGTAATGCCGACGAGATCAAGCGAGAATGGCAGGAAATTACGCAAGAGATCGGCGCCTATATCGTCGTTATTGATATGCCCGTACTGGATACACGTCCGAAGGATAACGGTATGGGCGAAATGGAAAAGTTGATTTCGAATATCGTCTTGATCGTCGCGTGAAGGAGTGCGAAGCACAATGCGTCACAAACGATCAGTAGCCCGCGACATATACATACAAGGAAGCGGCGCCGTAGCCATCGCCCTTCCCTACATTCTCTTGTAGATGGCGTCGATCGAAGCGATCGGCGTCTTTGTCGTGTTCTGGATACTTGAAATTGAACGCCAACATTCAAAGTAACAGCGAAGCCCCCACCGGGGGAACCGGGGGTATGTCGGCGCCGCGAGTACCGAAAACAATTTCCGTGCAATTAGTAAAAATTCCAAGTAAATCTTTCCTGACTTTCGAAAGCCCATAAGAATAAGATGATATGTTCGAGCAAAATGGCAGAACCCTCTCGACAAATCAATTCTACTTTAGTAGAATGTAAATACAAAATTCTACTACAGTAGAACAACGGCGAAATGAGGTGCTTTCATTTGGTTATGAAGCTTTTCGATAGCGAGCTTAATATTATGGAAATCTTGTGGAGAGATGGCGATACCGCCGCAAAGAGGATTGCAGAAATTACAAAGGAAAAAATAGGTTGGAGCAAGACAACAACCTATACCGTCATCAAGAGGTGCCTTGATAAAGGGGCGATTGAACGGCAAGAGCCTAATTTCGTTTGCCGTGCGCTTGTTACACGAGAACAGGCGCAGGAACACGAAACAACAGAACTTATAAATAAGATGTATAATGGTGCCCCCGACAGACTGATTGCTTCACTTTTGGGACAGAGACGGCTGTCGACTGAGGAAATTAATCACTTAAAACGACTTATTGAGAGCTTGGAATGAGGTGGGGGATGTCGTTACTTGAGATAAGTTTATCGGCTTCCATCTTTATTCTTGCGATTATGTTCTTTCGTTCCCTGCTCATTCACAAGTTGCCCAAAATGACTTTTATGTTTCTTTGGGGTGTTGCGTTATTCCAACTGCTTGTACCTGTTTCTGTTCATTCGCAATTAAGCATTTTTACGGCGGTTAACTATTTAAGAAGGATGTTTACAGTACAAGAGGTAATTCCCATAACGGAAAGCTCCCCCTTTTTAAATGGTGGTACGGTTATTATGCCACCAATAACAGATAATTTGACCATACCAACCGAACCACTGCATACGGCTTCACAAATATCGCCTATTGTATTGGCATGGCTTATTGGTTTTACGTTATGCGCTTTGTTTTTCATCATCCCACATTTAAGGTGTCGAAATAATTACAAAATGTCTTTACCTATTAAAAGTGATTTTATAAGAAAATGGCATAATTCAAATTCTTTATGGCGAAAAGTACAAATCCGGCAATCAGATAAAATTTTGACTCCGCTCACCTATGGTATTTTTCAGCCTGTTGTACTCTTGCCGAAAAATTTAGATTATAACGATGAAAAACAACTTGCGCTTATCCTTACCCACGAATTTACTCACATCAAGCGATTTGACACACTTAAAAAATGGTTGCTTGCCGCTGGCGTGTGTGTCCATTGGTTCAACCCTTTCGTGTGGATCATGTACATCCTTGCCAACCGTGACATCGAGCTATCCTGTGATGAAACGGTCATATGGATATTTGGGGAAAGCATGAAGCCTGCTTATGCTATGGCACTTGTCCGTTTGGAAGAAAAGAAAAGTGGGTTGTCCCCAATGATTAGTAATTTTTCTAAAAACTCAATCGAAGAAAGGATTATATCGATTATGAAAACCAAGAAAACCTCTATCACGACGATGCTGCTCGCTATTGTGATTGCAGCCGGTATCGTTACCGTCTTTGCGACTTCTGCACTGGACAAAACGGAAGCGGCTCCGAGTGTCGAAAGCGATGCGGTCGAAAGTGCGCCCGCCTTAAACCAAGGCGAATCCACGATAGCCCTAATGCCGATCGATTTAACATTCACCAAATCAGATGTGCCGAAGTTGATCGACAACCTTATCGCTTCAAGATATCGGGCGGTTTATATGGACAACGAGATATATCTGCGCGTAATGAATGATAACAGCATACAGATTAGCAAGGACAATGGGGCAGTTTGGAAAAAATATGATACTGACGGTGTCGATGCAAAAGATTTTGCTAACTGGCTTTTGAAAAATGATCCGAATCCGGGCTATTCAATGAAAGAAATCCAGAGTCGCTTGTCAAACGGGGCAGAAGTAAAACATTTAGTGCTTGAAAACGAGAAGGAAATGTATTTTGTAATCGACAAGAACGGCGTACAGATTGAGCTCGTTCAGCATGAAAAAATAGCTTCTGTCCTGATTGACGGTCAAAGAATGATGGTTACTTCCGAGAGACTCCCCATGCTTATATCAGCACAGATGTTGAAATCATTTTATGACTTGTTAGTTTCCAACAATATACTGACGGAAACTCAAGCAGAACAAGATTATTCTGAAAGAATTGAGCATCTTAAAGAAAATGATACGATCTTTATGGTAACGAAATAAAGGGGATTACTAAATCTAAATTGCCAATCACCGACTAATAAAAAACCCTTAATTTGGAAAACAATAGCTTTCTTTTGTACAAATAAACAGGAAAACCGAGAAATAATCGGAAATGAGAAGGTGAAAGTGCTTAACGATTAAAATTATTAGTTCGATTCGTTCGGTTCCATAATCGCCCAATATCCGCTATACTGAATGAACCTTTCGGAAGAAGGTACGCAAGAAGCCCGACGTTCCCCTAAGACGCGTCGGGTTATTATTTTCGATTGGGGGTTAGCGAATGTCTAGCGATGCGGGAAACGACGTCAGTACGTGGATACAGGTGCTTGAATACATAGCGGCAGAAGTACCGTCCACACCATTTAGACGTGGTTCAAGGACACGACGGCGACGTATGACGGCGAAACTTTCGTTATAAGCTGTCCGACCGCTTTCGCGAAGAAATGGACGCTGTCGAACAGGCGACCGGGAACGATACCGTTAAGATCGCGTTTCGATCGTTGAAGCAACCCGTCGAAGCGTTCGATAAATCCCGCGTTACGCTGATAAACAATTAGAAAGGACGGTAATACGATGATACCGCGCGACAATGAGCATATTCGTATTATCAGCGAAGTAAAGGCACCAGACGGACGCAGACAGACGACATTCGCGTTAGGACACTTCTTGATTACATGGAATGAATACGTCAAGGACGACCGCAACGAGACGCCCGAAAAGCCCGCACAGGGGCGTCAGTAACCGCCAGAAATAATAACGATATTACCCGCCCAGCAAAGCGTACGTCGGGCTTATTTACGTTGTCAGACGCCCATATTCGCCGTGTACGGCGTTCTAATGCATTACCGATACCCCCCCCCGGCGCAAAAAAAGACGCCCGAGATGGGCGCCTGTAAAGTCGTGGGCAAATGCCATTCCATTGACTTTGAAACTTGTACTCCCTGTCAACTCCACACATGTTGAATGCTGTTCACTGTTGGTGAGAAAGAACAATAATATTGGAGATGTATTGGCGGAATAATTAAGAGGGGGGAAATCCCCTCTTCTCTTTTAACTAGTATGGTATTAACTGTGACAACCACGGGCAGCTAATTTTGAAAAACGATAATGAAACTGTCGGTCACAACACTTTTGATACAAGAGGGTTTCCTTGGGCATCAACAATAATTGAAGGGTAGTCGAAGGAGCAAACTTGCTCACTTTATAATAGAAACTTCAAACGAATTTGTTTGTTTCTGCTCGGAGCCAGATTGTTAGTAGAGAACCAGCGTCAAATATCAAAGGAGGCAAAAACATTATGAAAATCATTGTTACCAGTATATTCGTAGAAGACCAAGACAAGGCACTGGAATTTTATTCAGAAACGCTGGGATTTGTAAAAAAGCATGATGTTCCCGCAGGAGAATTTAGGTGGATAACGCTTGTTTCTCCCGATGAACAAGACGGTACCGAGCTTTTACTCGAACCGAACAACCACCCTGCCGCCAAAGAGTATCAACAGAAGTTATTTGCCGATGGCATACCAGCAACAATGTTTGGCGTTGCAGATATTCGAACAGAGTACAAACGATTAATGGAAAAAGGCGTGAAGTTTACTATGGAACCGACAGAAATGGGCGAAGTCACAATAGCTGTCTTCGACGATACATGCGGCAACCTTATCCAGATAGTGCAGAAGTAACTTCATGACGAAGAGGCTAGTTCTTAACGACTTTATTGGTAAGTTTTAAGTTTGGTGAAGTGTTTTTTATCAAGAATTAATCAACTTTATGTTAACCCTGTCCTAATTTTAGGACGGGGTTATACATTTTTAAGGTTTGAAAATAAATGATATTGTTGGGGTGCGATAGTTCAATAATAGATAAATTCTATACAAAGAAACCACCCCATTTTCAGGAATGAATCAGGAAAGCACGGTATGCGTGTATGCTTTCGTGCTTTCCTATCAGACTAAAATGTTATGAGGGAAAGTAGCCCTTTTTAAATATTTCGTACCATTCATTCAATTCATCGCCTTCTAATACACCCAATCTCTCCAAGATATGTCTTGAAAACTCCAATGCACCGCTTCCATTTGCAGTGATGAGATTCTCGTCACGGACAGACTGCGCATCTACATAATGTTGATCTCCTCTGTAATTCGGAGCTCCTTGCTTCAAATAGGGTAACGTATTGCCCGTATGCCGATGATTATCCAAATATCCGTGGTTTCCCAAAAAAGTGGTCGCATCGCAGATCGCTGCGACCGGAATATCCTTGCTCACACAATAGCCGACAATTACTTTTGCTTGCTGATTCTTTGCTTCTCTCCACCCCGTTCCGCCAGGTATGATTAACATTGCGATATCGAATTTCGGATTGAATTCTTTTACGCTATAATCTGGAAGGACCGTTAAACCACCCATCGAAACCTTAGGCTCCTGATCAATCGCGATTGTCTTTACACGATATCCTGTTTCCGGCTTGTTCAACTCTGAACTGACGTAGCTTGCCTCCCAATCGGCAAAACCATCCGTTATAAAAATCAACACTTCCTTCAAAGTGATTCCCTCCTTGTAAAGTTTTGTACAAATGAATAGTAAACCAGCTTCACTGACAATTATGGTCAGGAAACATAATTTTTCTCTGAGCCGATGTCATTCCTCTTTTCCAGGACTGTACTTTCTATCACCTCAACACATGTGGAGCGTTGCTCACTGTTAGTGAGGAAAGAAAAATAACGAGAAGTAATGGTGGTATCCCCTCTCTTTGAAAAAGGGGGGGGTGTTATTGTTCTTTGGTGATTTTCTTATTGAGCTAAAGGGCAGTTTTATTTGGTCAATTAGTAAGGAAATCGGGCGTTTTCGATGTAATGATGGGGTTATTCAAGGGAGCAATCTGAAAGAAATCAATGCATTATTTATTTGCTATGATTGAAAAAAGGAGTTGATCAATGATGACTGTAACACTTCCCCCTTATTTAAATATGGAAAGGAACGCAAGGGAAGCTACTTGGTGATAAAGGTTTCAACAAGTCAAAGTCAAATTCATTTTGGAGGGATGGACATGAACCAAAACAACGCAACAAACAAAATCGCAACGCAAGTAGGTGAACGCGAGATTGTGATCACCCGCGTATTTGATGCTCCACGTGAGATTGTGTTTGATGCTTGGACGAAAGAGGAGCACCTGTCGAAGTGGTGGGGACCTCGAGGTTTTACGACGACATTTCAGAAGTTTGATATGAAACCGGGCGGTACATGGCAGTTTATCATGCACGGTCCTGACGGCGTTGATTATCCCAACACCAACGTCTTTGTCGAGGTCGTTAAACCCGAGCGAATCGTCATCAAACATGCTGTGTTTCCCCATTTTCTGGCGAGAGCAATCTTTGAGGATCTGGATGGTAAGACCAAACTCACTTATAGCACAGTTTTTGAAGAAAATGCCGCTGTATTCGATAAGGTGAAAACATATGCCGTCCCAGGTGCCGAACAGACCATGGATCGTCTTGAGGAGCATCTGGCAAGTATGTCTTAATCTATATCAGCTTTGTTTCTCTAGTTTCGAGTGTCCAATTGGACGCTCTTTTTTTGTCACTTCATTTTAACGATAGGTAAAGCGGATGGCTCGGTGAAGCGTTTTTTCTGGCAAGCGAAGATTCGGACTACATTACCGGACAAACGATTATGGTCGATGGCGGAGCGATCAAGCTCCGATAGGCAGGACTATATCTTTGGCTTGTCTTCTGCCCCTTGGCGGTTCAGCGCTGAGGCGGCGGCGAGATCAAACTCCTTCTGGAGACTGATGCCAAAATACATCGGCTCCAGGATGCAACTTTTTTCGTTTGGTGTATTATGAAAGTTAAGCGCAAGTAGGTGGATTACCAGCTGATCTCAGAGGTAGCGCCCAAGTTGTCGTCGTGTTCTGATATGACCGCTGATGATGTTGCGGGAAAACTGGAAATTGCGTCAAACCAAGATTCAATAAATCCGATACGAGGAGAGGAGATGTCATACGTGAAAAAGTTAATCGAATTCAAAAAAGTAACGAAAGAATACAAAGTAGGGGAAGTGAAAATCAAGGCCCTGGATGGTGTTGATTTTTCCATATCCGAGGGAGAATTCGTCGTTATTCTGGGTGCAAGCGGCGCAGGCAAAAGTACGATCTTGAATATACTTGGCGGTATGGATACGGCTACCTCAGGTCAAGTGTTTGTTGGCGATCAGGAAATAACAAGATTAGGCGAAAAAGAGTTAACACAATATCGCGGCGAGAAAGTTGGCTTTGTATTTCAATTCTATAACTTGATTCCAAATTTAAACGCTCTAGAAAATGTTGAATTTGCCACTGAAGTATGTAAAAACCATCTGGATCCGAAAGATATCCTACATAAAGTTGGATTATCGAATCGTATCCAAAACTTCCCTTCCCAGCTCTCCGGAGGAGAGCAACAAAGAGTGGCTATAGCTAGAGCTGTTGCAAAAAATCCCTTACTTTTACTCTGCGATGAACCAACCGGAGCTTTGGATTACGTTACAGGCAAGTCCGTCTTAAAGCTGCTTCAAGATTTGAACAAGGAGACAAAAAAGTGCGTCGTCTTGGTCACGCATAATTCCGCCATTGCTCCTATGGCCGATAAAATTATTAAGGTGAAAAGCGGAAAGATAGCAAGCATAACGATTAATGATGACAAGCAAAGCGTTGAAGGGATTGAGTGGTGATTATGAAATTATTTATTAAACTATTTAGAGATATTAAACAATCTGCAGGGCAATTTTTGGCCTTTGTTTTGGTTATCACAGTAGGAGCTTTTTTCTACGCGGGGCTGGTGACCTTGAGCGATAATCTTAGCGCTTATACGAAGGTTTACTTTAAAAAGCATAATTTAAGCGACTTGCATGTATTTTACAGTCAAATTTCCAAACGGGAGGTGGCTGGCTTAAGCGAAATAGAAGGCATCAATAAAATAGAAGGCCGCTATACCTTTGATGCCACGCAATCCTTTGAAGATTATAAAGCCTCATTAAAAATTCATTCAATCCCTGCAGATAATGAAATCAATACACCTGCTATGATTGAGGGTAGTATCCCGTCAAGAAAGGGGGAAATCTTATTAGATTCTCATTATGCCAAAGAACATCAGTATCGTGTCGGCGATGAAATCAGTATACGTACGGATGATAAAAATTTGAAGTTTACAATTAGCGGCTTGTGCGAGAATGTTGAACATGCAAAAAAGAACGAAATACAAGACCATAAAACCTACGGAGTAGCTTATATTGGCGAAGAGACCATACCTGAAATCGCAGATGGCTTTTCCTATAATGAAATTATGATTGATGCGAAAGATGGTTACGATATCAAGAAATTAGGCGAATCCATTGAAGAAAAGTCCAAACAACTGACTTACTTAAACCAAGTAAGTAAAGAACGGACTTTCAGTTATTCTGGGCTAAATGCCACGATACATAATAATCATTTGATGAGTAAGGTTATCCCTTTGGTTCTCTTTTTGATCGAAGCGATTATCTTGTTTCTTACCATGTCGAGGATGATAGATTCTCAAAGAAATCAAGTAGGCATTATGAAGGCTTTGGGTGTGAAAAACCGAAGCATTATGCTTCACTACATGGGATACCCTGTGCTGGTCGGAATTATAGGCTCCATTCTAGGTTGTGCCATTGCCGCTTTTGTATTTGTTCCATTCGTAGCTGCGTCGAATGCAAAGGCCTACTCCCTGCCAGGCATTCAATTCTCGCTTTCTTTTTATTCAATCATTCCTCCCATCATTATCTCTAGCGTTTTTGGGATGCTATCCTGTTACTTAAGCGGTAGAACCATATTGAAGGAACGTGCGGCTCAGGCGATGCGTCCTAAACCGCCAAAAACGATGAAAAAGATATTCATAGAAAGAATTCCGGGTATTTGGAGTCATATTCCTTACAGTTACAAGCTCATTCTGAGAAATATATTCCTAAATAAACAAAAAGCGCTAGCGAGCTCGGTAGGCGTTGTAGTAAGCACGGTTTTATTGATAACGGCTTTCGGTACTCAAACGGCCTTGCAAAAAGTAGCGAACCAAATTGAAGAGGTTTATACCTATGATGTAAGAGTAGATTATAAAATGGGAGCATCTTCGAATACTTTTAAACTACCCTCCGGCATTAAAAACAGTTATTTTTTATCCACCCTTCCTGTTGAATTCAAAAAAGATAATGAAACAGAAAAGGCTGCTTTAGTTGTGACTGAAAAAGAAAACAATCTCATTCATTTCTTTGACGAAAATGACAATAGGATATCTTTAGAAGATAATGGTGTGCTGGTACCCAAATCTTACGCCGACAAATATCATATCTCAGAAGGGGATCTCATCAAAATAACGTTTATTGCACCGAAGCTTAAAAATAAAACTGTAAACATGAAGGTCTTAAAGATATCTACACAGTATTCGAATCCATCATTTTATATCACACCCGATTATTTAAAGAGCTTTGAGCTAGATTACAATCCAACCTCGCTTTTAGTTGAAGCAAATAGCTCGACCGATCTTATCAGAATCCGCAACTTCTTTGAACAAGATCCTCAAGTAGATGCCATTGCAGATAAGACGGATCTAAAGAAATCAGCTCAGTATATTTTGAAACAAAACAGTTTTATATTTATCATGTTTATCATTTCTGCCGTCATACTCTCCTTTGGCGCCATATATACGATATCTTCCATAAACATTTATGAAAGGAATCGTGAGCTTGCAACACTTAAGGTATTAGGCTATCCAAAAAATAAAATAAACAGACTTATATTCTTTGAAAACATGATACTTACCACATTTGCGGTAATTGTAGCTTTACCGATAAGCGGCTATGTTTATACAATTATTGTAAAGGCACTGTCTAGTACCCACCAACAAATCCCGGATAAAGTAAATATCTCCATCATGTTGGTTTCTATTATTCTTGCGTTCTCACTTACCATTCTATCTAACTTACTACTTAGGAGAAAAGTTACAAAAATAAATATGATTGAATCGTTAAAAAGTATAGAATAAAACTTTTAGGGAGATGGGACAAAAATAGGTTGTTTCACCCTGCTACGAAAGTAACCCGGGCCCAAATGGCGGCAGCCAGCTATGCGATTTAAATGACTCCCAGGAGTCTCGACAAAGCTTCGGGAGCATTTTTCCTTTTTACAATAGGCCTGCTTTCTCCGTCCTGGCGCCAAAAGATGGAGACTTGCGTGGGCTGAGCCTTGCTCATCTTCGTTGCGGTCAGGCAAAGGATGCTTTGACAATCAGATCATGCGTGACTACCGCATTCAAAACACAAACACATGTAGTATGTGCCTGCTGCTAAAAATTATGAGGGGCTGATGAATAACCCCCTCTTTTTTCTTCCCCAATCGAAATGGGACCGGGGGATTTTGTATGCAATTCGAACATGAGCATGTAAAGCCGTTGTTTCATGCCCCGATTATCCTCAATCTCTAATCTGGGACCA
>NZ_JAUMSJ010000059.1:0-18108 GCF_037834415.1 Brevibacillus borstelensis
TGTTAAAGCAGCCGAATCAATAAGCAGTACCGCGCTTTCTTCACTTTGAAATTCCTGGAGTAATCCTGGAATAGGGACTTCTTCGCCGTCTTCAGTTGCGGCTCGGCTGAAGGAAACATCGCGTAGTCCCGGTCGACTTCCCTGATCTCTTTGTGCAGTGTCCCGTCGTCATCAGCGACGTATTCCGGTATACTTCGCGATGGCTTCCTCCTGCGTTTCGGCTTTGAGCAGAGCATAATATGGAGAGTGAATTTCAAAGAATTCCATCGTTCCTTCCTCCTTTTTTATCCTTTCAAGCCTCGTTTTACGATCATCCGGGCATCATACTTAGCCCAATGAAACGGATTCCCGTTCTCGTCATACCACCGAACATATACTGACTTACCAGACAACGAATATCACCCACAACCCCGTCGTTCAAATGCTTCCATTGGCCATGATGGCACTTTGCGTGTTCTGAACCGCCTTTTTTCAAACCATTCAATGCTTCAGTCTTTCATGTCGCTCGTAATCCTCCGCCCAAGGGTATCGTATCAATCGTTCATAATCGACTTTCCTCCCTAACGATTACTGTAATGCTTGGATTCATTCTGTCTCTCAATTAATAGGCTACATGCTATACGCGTAAGATCATTAATACATGGTATTAGTTGAAGAAAGGTAAGTTATTCGACTAACGGGCAGTATAGTGCGGATCAATAGACATCAATTAAACGGCAGGGAACCGTTCTGTTATGTCGAGCGATCTATAGAGAAGATGTTGACAACAACTAAACCTACATAATAATATCACTTTGCGTAAAAATTCAATTTTACGGAGGCCCGATATTATGGAAATTTCAAAGGGAGTAGAAATGCTTCATCTAGATTTTCATGGGAATATTATTCACCCAATTCTTTTGTGGGATCGAGAAACGGCTGTTTTAATAGACACAGGATTCCCAGGGCAAATTGAAGATTTACGCGTGGCCATGGAAAAGGTAGAAGTAACGTTCGACAAACTAAAAGTTGTGATTTTGACGCATCAGGATGTGGATCATATAGGCAGTCTTCCTGAGATTTTGCAGGAGTGTGGCAATAATGTTAAAGTTTATGCACACGAACTGGATAAGCCGTATATTCAGGGGGAGATACCGCTTTTGAAAGACGGGCACCTTGAGAATCCCCCGAAAGGCAGAGTGGACGATACCTTGATTGACGGTCAGGAACTGCCGTTTTGCGGCGGGATTCGCGTCATCCATACTCCTGGGCATACTCCCGGGCATATCAGCCTTTATTTAAGGCAAAGCAAGACTCTCATTGCCGGGGATTCGATGTACAGTGTAAACGGGATTCTCGGGGGAATTCATGTCCCGACCACACCGGATATGAATGCAGCTCGTCTCTCTTTAAAAAAGTATGTAGACCTCGACATTGCATCCGTGGTTTGTTATCACGGGGGATTAAGTAATGTAAATGTTAAAGATCAGATATTAGGACTTAGCCAAGGATTATAAAGGTAAAGTTTCAGCAGATTATCTTTTGGTGAAACGATGTTGTTACGCTAACGGGTTCAATTGTTGAATAGTGATAGACACATCAACTTTCTTTTCAACGGACGCATGGTGCAGATACCCCTTTCGGCTAGGCATTTTGGAGGACGCAGCCCACACGGGAGGTGTCGAGTCGAGCATTTACAGACGAATTCAAGCAGCAAATGGTCCAACTTTATGAGAATGGCAAATCACGTGGAGATATTTTGAGGGAATATGACCTGAGTGCTTCTGCATTTGATCGATCAATATAGCCTTACGATGCCGCTAAAACAAGGAAAGATCGTCCCGCAGCATTGTGGGCGATCTTTTTCTTTTACATAGGCTTTGCTCGAATTAAACGTACGCAGAGATTTTTCCAACGAACACGAACGTAAGTTCTGTTTTGCTGTGTATATCTCTCGGTAATCTAATGATTGAAGCCCAGAGATAGATTTACTCATTTATCGGTGCTCTATATGGAATTGCTAACAAAACGCGTGAGACTTTTTAACTTTTCGGGATTCAAAACAGCATACATGTTCACGATCCGATCATTCTGAATATCGAAAGAAATCGTAGCAAAGAGCTGCTCGCCTGCAAAAAACACCAATCCGGGCTGGGCATTCATTTCGCGAAGCGTAAAAGAGAAATCAGGAGGGAACTCCGGGAGAATACCGATAAAGAAACGGGCGATTCGATCATGGCCAAACAGCGGACGCAAGGGGGCTTTCACTTTGCCTCCACCATCCATATAAAGGATCGTGTCCGAAGTTAGCGTTTCGAGCAGTATTTTCATATCCCCACTCAAAAGGGCTTGCGCGAACTGTTCAATCAAATGGGTGGTGTCCCGCTCTATGCCGACGTTCACTTGAGGAATTTCGCCCAAGCTCCTTTTGGCACGTCGGAAAATTTGCCTGCAGTTCGTACTGCTTTTGTCGACGATCTCCGCTATTTCCTCATATTCGTATTGAAGCACCTCTCGCAACAGAAATACAACCCGCTCGGTCCATGAAAGCTGATGAACCAAGAGCAAGTAAGCCATCGAAATGGTTTCTTTTCGTATATATCCTTCCAAAGGATCGATTTGTCCGTTCCCCCCGCTCATAATCGGTTCCGGAAGCCAAGGTCCTGCGTATGTTTCACGATGCTTGCTTTGCGCCCGCAACCGATCTATGCACCGGTTGCTCACACTCCTGAACAAATAAGCCTTCGCATTCCTAACCGTATCGGCGGGAACCTTTTCTATTGAAAGGAACGTTTCTTGAACGATATCTTCGGCATCCATCATACTGCCCATCATTCGATAAGCAAGAGAAATCAGCGAAGGCCTCAGACTTTTATACAGCTCTTCCACTTCCACCGTATGCACGCCCCTCCACATTGTTGTATTCTCGCAGGAGCTCCTCGGAAGCCCTCTTGGCACTGGCAAAAACCGCATCCACTAATACTTCACTTTGACCCGTCCAATCCCCGGCAACGTACAATCCACGCACTTCTGGGACAGATGGGCCATAGCTTTTGCCGATGCGATCGATGGAATCAAAATCATGGGCAACCGTCATTTTTGGCAAGAACTGCCTTGCAACAAGTTCTTTTTGCCATCCCGGTTGAATGAAGTCCAAAGCCCGCTCCAAATGACTTTCATCGTTTTTGGGATGATCAGAGCCAAAGCCGATATCCTTGCACACATGAATAATGGCGGAACCATCCTCACTTGCATCAGAAATGGCAGATGGGGTGCTGACAAAGATCGGTTGATCCAAGAAGAAGGTGAAATGGCGCTTTGGATCATCTGGGTAGGGCAGCTTGCGGAGCGCGACGTCTAGACATGCAGCATAGATTGGTTTCACCCGATCCCGCCACTCCTTGAGCGATGTGTGCTCGGCGTTTTTAACGAGCTTGCAGGTTTCGCCCGGTCCTGCCGTTACAACGACATATGGGATTTCCAATGTTTCGCCATCATGAAAACGGATTTGCCTTACCCTGCCGTCATGCTCAATCTCGGATACATTTTTACGGTACAGAACCGTAACACCTACGCGCATAGCCTCCTGCTGAAGGCTATCAACCAGCTGACCCCAACCTTTATCTACATATATGACTTGATTGCCTTTAAATACAAGCTGCAGTCTTTTGACTGCAGGAGCAGCCAAGAGGATTTCAGGATATGGTACAAAAGTATTGGTTCTACAGACGGCGTAAATGAGGTGTCGTATCATGGGATCGCTTATTTCCTTTTCCGCCCATTCCCGAAAACTAATCGGTGGTAAAGCCTTTGTATCGATTTTCGCTAGTCGTGTCACAAATTGGACGATTTCCAACTTAGCGGAAGCAGATAACAATTTGGATGTGAGGATCGCGAATGGATTTCCAGGTAGTTGGTAAAGCTTGTTATTCCACACCATGCCGCCTTTTGCGGGCACGATCCCCCCTTTGACCGGGATTCCCAGTTCGTTTAATACCTCCTCGGCGGCCCCCCCTTTATAGAGCGCATGAAGACCCAAATTCAGCATGGCACCATTCCTTTTTACCGTAACGGAACGACCGCCCAATTGTTTTGCTTTTTCCAACAGAACTACGGATAAACCTGCTTTTGCCAAATAAATCGAACTTGTTAATCCGGAAAGCCCTCCGCCGATTACCGCTGCATCATATTTTCTCATGCCCATTCTCCCTTCCATTCTTTTTACAAACAAGACGAATCGAAAGGATGGATTTGTGACAAATATTGCGTTGGTCGGGGACTCTTTCAGGATCTTGTCAAAGTCGGCTCAACCGCCCGATCCGTTGACGCCGAAGGCAATCAAGCCGAGCGCAACCGTGTAGAGCATCCAGGCCGGATGACGACCGCGCGTTGCCTTAAAGTTGATGAAAGCGCCATACAGGTAGGAGCTGCCAACGAGCAGGCCCGTCACGAGCCTTACGTCCTGCCCGAACCAGATGGAAGCAATTAAAGCGAGCCCGCCAAGAAACCAGTTGAACGTGCTGAACTGCAAGAGCCACGACACGATCCATCTGACTCCTGCCTCGGCAAATAAAGACTCCGCACTCGCCAACGGCCTGACCATGAGCCGCTGGGTCAGAATGCCGTGAACCAGCGCTACGCCGCTTCCTATAATTCCAGCCACTACCAAGGCTGCGTCATGCCAATTCATGTCCATACACCTCCATAGAACTTATGATAAAAGGACATAAAAACATTTGTGTTCCCGATCAGCTTAGATGTCACCGTCTGAACAAGCAAAGACTATTACGTAACACCTTGGGAAGGAACGCCTTAAAAAAAGCTTAATTTATCGACAAAGTCAAACACGATGGCTGCTACAAAAATCGCAGTAACGAGAATTGTTAAAAACAAGAAAATCAGTGTGCCGCGTTTCAAAGCAGAAAGCGAAACGTCTCTCGCTTGTGCATAATGCGCTGCCGACAAGCCAGACAATACTCCCATGATGAAAAACCATGGTTGGTAAACGAACAAGTCCCATAATGCATCGATACGCATATCCACTTCACCGCTAAAAGTCGGCATTTTCAAGTTTATGAAGCCAGCCAAAAAGAGGACTCTTGTAATGATTCCGGCTGCTCCATGAGCGATTAAAAAGACAGAGCAGAGAAGGGTCGGGAATAACAGAAATCCTCGGTAGACATTGACTCCGCCGATCCATGGAAGCCATAAAGGGACAACCTTCCCCCAAGGTTTAACGAGTGTTAACAAGACAAATCCACACAACATGATAATTACACCCACGACATAGCTTGCTTTGTAGATGCCGCCAGTGGGATCAACAATCGGAGCCGAAAGACCGATAGTTCCTCCCGCAGCCTGATAGAATCGGACAAAGACCGCATACAGGAGGGCCCAGACGCAACCCGCATAAGCCGCCCATCCTGACGTCTTTGTAAAGTGGGCGTAGGCTTTCCAACCATTAGGTAACGACGAATCAAGATTGTGTTCCACCACATAGCACCCTCTAATTTGATTTGGCGACCGACGAATAGTAAGAAGCGAAGAAGATAGGGTCTGCAGATAGACATTACATTCGTTTTCTTGCGTTACTGGATGAAAACTTGACTGTCCCTTTCACTTTCGTATTAAGAGCCACGCCTGAGGCAAGCCAAGCCAAAAACCCGAAGACGGCATCACGATAACCCCAATCAAGCAGATGGTAAATAGCATCCATCCGAGAGAAACAGGTGGGGCAATCCCTTTCTTTTTCATTAGCCAATCCACCGTATAGCCGAGAACAATCAGCATGAAGCCGAATATCAAGAACCAGAAAGCGGTTGCGCGATCCCATTGCCCATCCGCCACCGTATTCCATAGACCTTCAGCAACGATCGGCTGCAGCTGTTTCATGTATGCAATCAGTCCGTAGACCGTATGAAGCAGTCCGGTCAGCATAAGCATCAGCCCGACATGACGTTTGACCCCACTCACCATCTATTCCTCATCCTCTCCCGATTTATGAAATATCAATTTTGCGTGCGGATGGAGTGCTGCTTGGTTCCTCTAACAAGTCAATGAGGCTGTCGATGACCGCACGGGAAGCCAGCAACCCTTCCTTAACGGCGTTTCTTGCATGCTTCCCAGCCTGGTGTCGCTCCAAATGTTCCAACAGCCGTTCCATTCGAAGCTCGTCGCTTCTCATTGCTCTTCATTCCCTTCTGCCATATTTCGTTCACCAAAACGGATGAGAAGCCGGCCCTCTGAAAACTTCGCACCTGTAACCTGCCGGCCAATGAGCGGTCTTGGCAAGATCACCTTCCGCTTGAAGGCACCTGCATTTACCGTCAGTTCGTCGCCAGTCTGCGATAAATCCAAATCCGACTTCTCCACAAAGGGAATCGACAGTTCCAGAACCATTCCTCTATCCTCTTCTCGGATCTTTTCTGTTCTGCCTCGGTAAAGAATAGTGGAAGGATTCTGATCTTTAAAAACGATATCCGCCAATTCTTGGAGAACAGGCAATCCGATGACTTCCTTTGGCATCATGGGTGCTTTGAGAATCGGCAGCGGCTGGAAGTTCATAACGATTTCTTCTTCATATTTCTTTTGAAGGTCCCGCCAGTATGCGAAGAATCCTTCTCCTGCCTCATTCGGCAGCACCCGATTCACGATGACCGCGTCCGTATTGAACCCGAATAAATTCAGATACGTGAAGGATCGTTTCGCTTCGGCAAGCACCATCTTCTCGGGGTTCAGCACCATTCTGACCGATGTCATCTCCGGGTCCAAAACAATCCGTTGCAGCTCCTCCAAGCTCCGTGCCAATTGCTCAACGCTGTCAAGCACATCATCCGAGGGAAGTTCTACGTTGTTGATGAACTTGGCGACCGGCCGAACGAGCTTGATCAGCCTGCGTTCGTTCGGAAACATTTTTTCGAGCCACCAATTCAAAACATTTGGATAGCTGAGCAGCCGCAGCGTCTCTCCGGTCGGCGCGCAATCAACGACGACCACATCATATTTTCCGCTTTGCGTGTGTTCCTTGATTTGCAATAAACTGAACAGCTCTTCCATGCCAGGAAACACGAGCATTTCCTCCGTAGCAATATCGGTAAGCTGTGCTTTGTCGAGCAGTGCGGTTAGCCAACCTTGGACAATTCCCCAATTTTTCTCCGTCTCCCGCAGGCTGTTCACTTCCTGCCCCCATAAGTTTTCGCAGATTGGGACTGGCTCCGGCCCGATCCGCATGGCCAGTGAATCCGCTAAACTATGTGCTGCGTCAGTGCTAAGAATGAGCGTCCGTTTCCCCTGCTTTGCCATTTTCACCGCTGTCGCGGCGGCTATACTCGTCTTGCCCACGCCACCCTTGCCCGTGTAGATGATGATTCTCATATCCATTGCTCCTTTTAGTACGATTTCGTAGTAATTGTGAAATAGAAGAGTCCGGTTGAATCGGTCACTCATCGATCTTGATCTTTACCGGACGGTTCTTTGTTTCCTCAAGCTTTACAGGTTCCTCGTCTTGGAAGACTTTGATGGCCTTAAATGAAAGTAACGTAAATTGCTCCAGTTCTTCCGGCGTAAACGCCGCTTCCAACTTGCCCAGCATCCCCAGCATGATGCGCTCCCACTCTTTCGCAAGTCGAATCCCCTCTTGTGTTAGCATGACAAGCTTGACCCGTTGGTCTTTTGGAGATGTCGCTCGGGCGATATAGCCTTTTCGCTCAAGCCGCTTGGCAATACTTGTCATCGAACTCAGCGGCGCTCCCATCTCGGCCGCCAATTCCGTCATCGTCAGGTCCCCCCGGAAGAGCAGAATAAGCAGCGTCGCCAGATCCGAACGAGTCACTTTCTGTTCAAGCTGCAGCATGTCGGCCATGAATGCGAAAGGGCGCAAACCGGTCTTGAGAAAAAGATCATATAGCTTATGCATACCGGGAGCTCCTTTTTAGTACGATTTCGTAGTACGTGTTTGAATCCAATTTAATATGTTTTCGTAGTAATGTCAACTCGTTTATGCTGAGGGGCTTTGTTTTTTTACAAAGACCAAATCATTCGGTTTACAGGAATTCTAACGGGTAGGATAGGCCTTACTAGACCCATTCGTTGCATCATACCAGCAGCGTATTGACGAAAAACAAGGATGAGACGTTTTATACACTCACCCCAATCCGCCCCCAACGAGAAAAAACTATTGCTTATTCAGCAGTTGCGAAAAACACCAAAAAAAGAAAAACCTTTGATTCCTCAAGGGTTTCGGCTTGTTATGTATGGTGATCCGGACTGGGTTCGAACCAGCGACCCCCACCCTATCAAGATCAAATGGGGAGTTTCCCTCAATTTCCTTGAATAGCCGAAAACCCACTCGTATCAAGGGTTTTCGGCTATCTCCTCTTTGCTTTGTGACCCGAAATTTCCGGGTATTATTTTCGGTTCTTGACCAAATTATTGACCAGCCTAATAGTATCACAACATAATGATTTTCCTTACTCATGGATATTTGCACAATCGAGCAATTCCACTTTTCATTGGATTTATAAACTATCCTTTTACGATCTCCAGCAACTTCTCATAGTTGTTAACAACATCATACTTCAATTGATCCGAGTTAAGCTTGGCAAAATGCCTCCGTGCACATTCAATCTTTGCCTTCTCGACTTCACGAAGCTCCATCGAGTCCATTGAGCCCTTCGTTTCGGCAATGAAGTAGATATACTTTATATCCCCTTCCTTAAATACGATAGCCCAATCCGGATTGTAGTCGCCTACAGGAGTAGGGATGTAGAATCCGCGAGGCAGCTTGGCATAAATCTTCACTTCCTGACTCGTATCCAGCTCTTTTGCGAATTCCCTCTCAATCTTGGAGTCCGTCACAACATAATCGAAAATATGCTTTTCAACGGAAATGGCATTTTGTCCGAGCTTTCCCTTAAGTGTGTTCTTTGTAAACACATCCGTATGGAACGTATCACTGATAACGTCGTAAGTAATGGATTCAATGATGGTCGTAGCCTTCTGCTCGTTAATCAGCTTAGATGCCCGGATAACAAATTCCTCGGGATTCTTCCGGAATAACAGAAAGGTAGACGGTTTAATGCCTTTCAAGATGGCGACAATCGTCTTCCGAGTGAGCCGCGTTTCATCCATTATCTTGCCGATCAAGTCGTACTTGATCTTAGATGTAGCAAGTCCCTGTACATACTCTGTTTGCGTTTCTCGCGTTACAAAAGCCTCGCCTTGCTTGAGTTGCTCACGGGACTCAATTTCCTTCATTTCCCCGTGTTTAATTGCGTAGCGGATGTCAGGAACCTGTAAGTTGGTGTCTAACGCCAAAACACACTTCCGAACCAATTCTTGCGAGTCAAATTGAACCGTGTAAACAGATTTTTTGTTGATTCGGTTCCACAACTCCTTGAACTCTTGCTTATAAAAGTTGTTGTTAACCTTAACCGATACGATATTGCGATTCCGGTCATTATCCGTCATATCTGCCTTGCCTTCGACGTAAATGGATTTTACAAGTTCAATGAGCTGTTCTTGATGACCACGCAGTTCATCTGGCAGTTTGACAGTTTGCCCGTCTACAGCGGCGAAATAGTCATCCGTCAAATGGAATTCATCATCAACATAGCCGTTCTTGATAAAGGCAAATTGAAGTTTATTTGCGAGCTTCTCATCGATTTTCAATTGTTCGCCGCGGGCATTGGTGAGCACTTTATCTCGGAAGAAGTCCACATTAACCCTGCGTGGCCGATCCGACAATGTTGCGGCAATTTCACTTTGAAGCTGCTTAGCAAATTGCTCATAGGATTCGCTGGCAACAACAGTTAGAGAATTGATCTCGTGAACATCAATACCTGGCATGCTAGAGTCGATCCGTTCACCGTACATATTTACGCACAATCGCAGTCCACGTCCAACTTCCTGTCGTTTCTTGATGGTGGAGTCGCTATGTTTGAGCATACATATCTGAAACACGTTCGGGTTGTCCCAGCCTTCTTTCAATGCCGAGTGGGAGAAAATAAACCGTGTCGGCTCCTCAAAGCTGAGGAGTCGTTCCTTGTCCCGCATGATCAAGTCGTAAGCATCTACATCATCGGAATCCGTCTCTCTTACAGACACCTTAGAATCTATAAATCTCCTACTTTTCTTGTCGATGGAGAAGTATCCTTTGTGCGTGCTTTGTACCCGAATCGAATTCAAATATTGAACATATGGGTCATCTGTAAACAAGGATAGCTGTTCGTTTATAAGCTCATTATATTCTTCCTCAAAAATATTAGCGTACTCGCCGTTCTTCTCGTTGCCGTCCTTATCATATTGCCGGTACTTAGCGACTTCATCGATAAAGAAGAGTGAGAGCACTTTGATTCCTTTATGGAACAGCACCCGCTCCTTTTCAAAGTGAGATTTCAGCGTCTCTCGAATCTGGATTCGACGGAAGTGAAGCTCGCTAACATCGCCCTGTATATCACCAGCGTACAGAGTAACACCGTTTATGAAGCTGATGCTGTTATTCTGTCCGTTAATTTCCGATACTTTGTAGCCTTTATATTGCTCCAGATGATCGGACAACTGATAGAGATCATCGCCCGTCACGATTTTCTTGGAAACTTTGGTTAAACCGGTCTTCGTCCGTTTTTCATACTCAAGACGGGCAACAGGAGCGTGCTTGTCACTGACATCGATACCTTCCAGATACACATAGCTATTGGTTCCGCTGGTTCCTTTCACCGAGATGCCTTTGACGCTGATCTTCTTAACGAGCTTCATATTATACGCATCCAGAGCATCGAGACGATATACTTTGTTATAGTTCTCCCGGTGTGTTGCCGAATATCGTAATGTAAACAGCGGATTAAACTGCTTTAAACCTTCCCTTGTCGCCTTCCCTTTAGCACCTTCCACGGATTGCGGTTCGTCAATAATGAGAATAGGGTTCGTACTGGCAATCACATCAATCGGACGTCTGGAATTGAAATCATCCAGCTCCATATAGATTCTTCTTGCATCCTGCCCTCTTGCGGCGAACGCCTGAGAATTAATAATCATAACATTGATTCCGGCATCAGTGGCGAATTTCTCGATGTGATGCAATTGTTTCGAGTTATAAACGAAGTAACGAGCCTTTGACCCAAACTCAGACATAAAATGGTCTTCGGTGATTTGGAACGTCTTGAGGACACTCTCCCGAATGGCGATAGAAGGAACAACAACGATAAATTTGCTCCAACCGTATTTTTTATACAACTCGAACATCGTCCGAATATAGGTGTATGTTTTCCCTGTACCGGTTTCCATCTCAACTGTAAGGTTGTATTTGCCTTTAAGTCGTTCCGATAATTTCAAGCCATTTTGACGTTGTATTGCTTGAATATTATTCAACACTTCATTATCAATAAGCTTTATGGGATTATTCTTGAACCCATAATCTGGCTCACTGATTGTAGCTTGGAAAAAATCTCCTATTTCCACGCTTTTCTGACGCCGACCTTTGTCAAGTGTGAAACGAGAGGACACATTAGGTTGTCCTTGAAAAATGTCAACAATACTATTGACTGCATCTAATTGGAATTGTTGATGTTTGAATTTGATTTTCATCGCGACTCACCACCCTTACAGAACTTGGACTTCGGTACTTGGAGAGAGCAGCTTGAACAGTTCTTCCACATTGATGCGGGCAGAGTCATCCGGGAAGGAGCTATCGCGGAAAACAACTCGACGCGGTTGATCTGCTGCGATTTTCTTGATAATCGATTCAGACACTTCTTCATTAAAGCACGCAATCAAGGAATTTTTAGCAACATAGTGGACGGTCTTGCCCTCAATCTCTCTTGATTCAATAGGTAATGAAAGTTCTAGTCCGCATTCCAGCATCACTTGGATGAGTAAATCCTCACCGGTGCGATCTTCCTTGATGTTTGATGCAAATTCATCCAGATTCATCTGACCCAGTTTGTCCGGGGTGTAGTACACATCTTTCATGTTACTAGAGTCCACTCGGAACACTCGGAAACCGTAATCTATGTCTGCCCCTGTTTCTTCTTTGATTTTCTTGGCCGCACGTCGGATACGTTCTTTGCCGATCTCGCAGATATTTTTGAAACCAGCCTTGAAGGCTTCTGATTTTTCTTCCGTCGGTTCAGGAAGTTGTATCATGATATATCTACGCTTTCCGCCGTCTTCAGCGTTTTGTTGCATTACAGCATGTGCCGTTGATGATGATCCGGAAAAGAAATCCAAAATAATACCTTGAGTATCAATTGCACCGATTTTTAATAGATACTGCAGTAATTGCTTTGGTTTTGGATATGAAAAATATAATCCTATATCTTCAAGTTCACTTCTCATTTGTTCAGTCGTTCCTAAATTCCTCAATACAGACAATATGTTCCTTGCCTTGTCCCTCTTTTTGAAATAATAAATAACACCCTTTTCTGATAGATAAAAACTAATTTCACTACCATCACTTTCGATTAATGGCTTGCATTTATTTTGAATAAAAGCTCTAAGTTTATTTACGTTCGCCCATCCGCTGAATACCTTAACTTCCTGGGCAAGAGCAAAATTATCAATAACCATTTCATTAAACCTAATTGGATAAGACACATTGTATTTTTCAGTTATAGTTCTGCTAATGTACCCCTGATTACTAACATCATTAAAAAAACCTATGTCTGGTATATTAGCTTCTATTATTCCCCGCTCGATCTTACAAGGAAATCCAACTGGTAACGTTACTTCACTAGGGGGATTCACAGGGCCATTCTTTGTTATTGAATTTTCTGCGAATCCCTTCCAGAGATTGCTTTCTGCTCTTGTATTTGGATCAATTACATAACCTAACTCAGAGAAACTGTTGTTCTTACTGTACAAATAAACATATTCGTGATTTACCTTCACATCATATTGATTATCCGTATGTCCTTCAGTATTCCAAACAAATGTTGCAATGAAATTATGCTCACCAAAAATCTCATTACAAATCTTCTTAAGATTTTCAGCTTCATTATCATCAATACTAAGAAAAAAAACGCCATTTTCGCTCAGCAAATTTCTTGCTACCTTGATCCTAGAATACATCATTGTCAACCAATCACTATGAAACCGGCCATTTGATTCAGGATTTAGTACCAACTGATGGCCTTCTTCATCAATTTGTCCAGATCCCTCATAATATTCATCTACTGGTATCCTAAAGTTGTCTTTATATATAAAGTCTTTACCTGTATTGTACGGAGGATCAATATAAATACATTGTATTTTATTCAGATACGATTCTTGCAACAGCTTTAGCACTTCGAGGTTGTCGCCTTCAATGTAAAGATTTTGTGTATTTTCCCATTCGACGCTATCTTCTTTGATTGGTCTTAAAGTTTTATCAATTGAAGTATTCGCATTGAGAATGGCCTCTTTCTTCCCCGGCCACGTCAATTGATACCGTTCTTTGTCACCTTCTACTAGAAAGTCGGACAATTCCTATTTTAGCAAATCGAAATCAACCGCTCGTTTGATTTTGCCATATTCATCTCTTACTTCAGTAACCACGTTTGGAAATAGTTCGGCAATCTTGCCAACATTGACTTGAATCAAATCGACCGATTTCATTGTTAGTTGCTTCATAATTTTGCCTCCAGCTACTTAATCAAGAAGTTGATTCAATACTTTTCTCTTACGTTGTAACTCAATATTTAATTCTACTTTACGATTGAATTGCTTTTCTACCTGTAACTTGGACGCTAGCCGCTGACATTCTGTGTCAACTTCTCAAAACAGCTGAAAGCTCGATTTTCCGGCTTCGAATTAATTGGGCAGTAGATGACGGATAATGTTCTCATATGAAGGAATGGCCAGTTTGATCCTCTCTACTGGTTGCGATTCCGATTCGTGATAGGAACGAACGATAGACGGATTGTCGGCCGTTTGATTTCGCTCTTTGTAGGCAATGGCGAGCTTAAGCTTAGCCTGACCTTCATACATCAGAAGGTGTAAAATGGTATTAGGGATCGCCTTGTCTATACCTCGCAGCTAGTCAAGGGAGTAGGTCTGCCCCTTCAAATGTATATCGAACACCTGAATTTCCTCAATGTCGTCTTTTGGTTCAAGTCGAATCTCTCCCCGCATTACTTGACACATACAGCCATCTGCTCCCTAGTATTCAGAAGGAAATGGCAAAGCAATTTAGTAGGATGCTCTTCGGCAGCACAGACAGTAACAACAACGAAAATGCAAAATTGGCCGTATCTTCACCCAAAGAAGAATGGTCTATTTCTATACTTAAAAACAACTTCAGTTACACTGATTAATAAACATTTCTTTCTCGATCAATTTTTGACTAGAAAGGGTACTTTGCTGGATTACACAATTCAAACCGTCACTGCGAAAATACAAAAACCCTTGCTACGCAAGGGTTCCAACATCCTATTTATGGTGATCTGGACTGGGTTCGAACCAGCGACCCCCACCCTGTCAATTGACCGGTTGGATTCCGTAGCCTTACGGACAGTTATCCGGTCGTCCATTACGGCAGTCCATGCGCTATGTATCAACGTTTGTGCGTGGCGTTCTTCCATACGCTCTACTCCGTTCATCTGTTATTATATCCTACAGGAGCGCTACCACGCAATCACATGACCTACATACTTTTTACATTTGCGAAAGACCTCTACCTCTACTAAGCCCTCCAGGAAAGATAATAAAACACACAATAACCATTACATTTTATGACAGCATAAATTGTATGTCGAAATTTTTACACACCCACATATAGAAAATACTATTTAATTAAGTGATTCCAATATATATACTAGAAATAACAGTTGGGACAGGGAGTCTCGCGGTGTAGCCTCCGTACGAAGGAGGTGATGCCGGATGCTTACATTTTTTTGGCTGATCTTGAAGCTTATCACCTTGCCGAGCGCATTTTTAGCATCCCGTAAGTTGTACCGATGGCTCCGACGGAGATATAGAAGAATGCAAAAATCCACCCAGTAGCTTGCAGGCATGGGGTGGATTTCAGAAGATAGCGCGCCGTGAGTATTTTCACAGTCGCAACTGTTATAAAAACCCGTAGATGTTGGCGCATCTGCGGATTTTTTTGTAAAGAAAGTCACAAGAACGGGAGTAATACCTCATTAGTTTGCAGTTTGTTAACCTTGACCCCATTATAGTATCAGCGCGACACTTTTTACAACATGATTTTGGTTACTTAAATCAAAAGTTACTTAAACTCCTCATATACACCTCCAGTGTTACCAATACTACCTGCATTGATACCACCGAAACAAGTAGCCTAACTGACACTCGGGTAGTCCTAAAACTACCCGTTTTTGCACAAAAAAAGACCCCGCCAGCGCTCGGAAAAACGCCGGTGGGGTTCGTTGTTATCGGACTTCGTTAATGGCTCTCGCCAGTTGGTACGCAATCCTCTCTATGTCAGCCTCTTCGCGAACGGACATATTCGCAATATTTATGACGAACGGCTTACCGCCTGACTTTCCGCCACCGCCCGAGTATTCCCGGTTCTCCTGCGCGGTGAGTACCCTTTCTCCTCTATGAAGTTTGGTACGGTATCCGTCACGAGGGACGTACTCGATTCCATGGTAGTTCGAGTCTTCTGGACCAAACGTCTTGCCCAGCCACTCATACCCGGCTCCTACGTAATCCTTTGTTTCGGCCACCACGTTCAGACTCGGCATTCCGTGGAGGATTACCTGTCCGACCGGGCTTTTCTTCATCCCATCGAGGAACCCGTCCGTCATCGAAACGACGATTTTCGTTCCAATCGTGAAGGCAGCCTGTGTCATCGGCCACGCGTTTTCCTCCAATGACTTGGCGACACTTTCTGTCATCCTCGTAACCATGTCGGAAATCTTCTGTTTGCCGCCGTTGTTGTACCAGTTGTTGAAATTACCGACGATCTGATCTAGGATCGGTTTCGGACCGTTCGGCCGGTCGAGCATCTCCATCTGCTTGAACTTGAGCTCGGCCTGCCCCTGCACCTTCCACGTTTTCGGATCGTTCAAATACGGGTCCAAGAACTCGTTCAGGCTCCGCCCAATCCCCTCGAACGTCTCCGCAATCTGCGGTCCGTACTGTTCCGCCATATCCGCGAGAAGCAACGTTATCTTTTGGAACGTCGGCAGCAACGGCCCCACCGCGTTAATCTTCAACGATTCGAGCGGGAATCCAGCAACTTGACGCTCCCGTTAAAGTTATCGAGCTGGCGCGCGGCAATCGTTTTGGCCGCTCCGTTACTGTTTTGCAACTCGCGGGTAAACGACCGCAGTTTCTCCGGCCCCGCGTCAATCAGCGTCAAGAACGAACTTACCGCCTCGACCCCTACGATATCGGCCGCAAAAGATACGCGGTCGGCTTCGGACAACTTCGACATGCCCTTCTTAACCGTCTTTGATTTGGAACCGCTAACAACCTCTTTAACTGATCGACCGACATAATTTTTATCTCTTCTGTGTTTTCTTCAAGTTTCTTAATAGATTTGAAAGGATCCGACTCGATAACTCCTTCCCCTTTTAAGTAGGTAAAGAAGGTTCTAAGAGTTTTTAACCGGGTATTTATTGAGGAAGGCGTAAGTCCGACTGTTTGTTCACGCTCTGATTTATACTTATGACCCTTGAAACGAACTTTTCATAAAGCATCCACGCAATATAGTCGCGTAGTAGTTCAACTGTAATATTTCTAACATCTCTGCCTATACCGCGCACGTCTAAATATTGAAGTAAAAACCCGAAATTTTCATTGTAACTCTCTAGGGTACGTGCCTTCCTTCCCTCCGAAACCTTGACGCGGTAAAACCTCTCAAACAACAATTCAATGGAGTAATCGTTGCTTACAGCGAACCTCTCATTTAATTGTCTTTTCCCCTTACGCTTGTCCAAAGCGCCCATAAATCAAAAACGCCCCTTTCCGTTTGTTACGGAATAGGAGCGTATGGGTTCACGGCCAGTCACCGTTTAACCTTACGTGACCACCGACACCTTGCGTTACAGTTTCCGGTACGTCCTTCGGTCAGTCAATCGGGTCAAAACGTTGATATAGCGCGGTTTTTTACGATATGGTGATCCGGACTGGGTTCGAACCAGCGACCCCCACCCTGTCAAGATGGTGCTCTCCCAACTGAGCTACCGGATCATGGGATATTGTGATTTCACCACAGACGGTTCAATGGTGGGCCCTGTAGGACTCGAACCTACGACCAATCGGTTATGAGCCGACCGCTCTGACCAACTGAGCTAAGGGCCCGAATCGTACCGGACGTCGATCACATGTTTTAATATACAGGATTTCATTTCCGATTTCAAGAGGAAAAACAAAATTTCTAGTAAAAATTTTTACCACCATCAAAAACCCTTAAAAATCAAAGGAGCATCCCGAAAGGGATGCCCCTCCACCCTACCCATTAAACAGACTCAACTAAAGCTCACCCAGCCTCATCCACAGCCTTGCCTTCCACCCGAATCTGCCCTGCAGCCAATACCTCCGCCTGCTCCTGCTCGTCTCTCAACCGATGAGCCATCCGGCTTGAGGCGTTCGCCGCCACGCTTGCAACTAAATCATCCAGGAACGTATGCACCCGTCCCCCGGACGTCTTCGTATCCAGCCGCTTGATCACGCCAATCTTATGCTTATCCAAATGCCCAAACGTCGTTACCGCAATGCTCCCGTACCCGAACACCGAACCGAGCGCCAAGGTTTCGTCGCAGCCAAACAAGCCTTCATCGGAGGCGATAATAGACTGCAGCGGCTCGGAAAGCAAGCCCTTTTCCGCCAATGTATCCAGCTCAATGCCCACGAGGATGGCATGCTGCATTTCCCTTTTCTCCAAAACAGCCTTTACGCTCTCGATGCACGGTTCCATGGTCAGGTCAGGATGATAGGGCGATTGCATCAAATATACGATCTCCGCAATATCCTCTACGCGCACACCGCGTTCTGCCAATCGATCCAATGCGGCTTTTCTGACTTCGCTGCTGTGTACCTGCTTCTTCATGTAAGACAACCCCTTCCACCATTAAGTGAAGTCACCTATGTTACATAGTATCACAAGGTGACAAAATTGCGACAATCTTCGCCCGCAAAGTCGAAAGCCACCCCAAACCACCCTCCATCTAAACCCAGGAGCCGATG
>NZ_JAUMSJ010000060.1:0-14661 GCF_037834415.1 Brevibacillus borstelensis
TTGTTAAACGCTTCGCTGTTCAGTTTTCAAAGAGCATTTCGTGTCGAACTTTTTCAGTATAACACTTTCAATCTATCGAGTCAAGATCTTTTTTATAGATTCCATCGACCTTCTCTCGTAGATCGTGTCGCTTATTGGCGACAAAAAATAATCTATCACATCTAGCAAATGAAATCAAGGGTTATTTTAAAACTTTTTTTATCTAACCGTAAACCAGAATAATCGATATGTCTCAATCGGCCAAGCAAAAAGAGAGGAACTCTCTCGCCCTCTCTTTATCCGCTACCATTTCTATACTCCTATTGTCGTTATAACGCTTCTTTTCTTCATATATTGAAACGCACAGACCGCAACTATAATGACAAGTCCGCTTCCGATCAGAACAGCCTCGGGGAAAATCAGCAGGATTCCGGCGACTATCAAAGCCAGCCGAAGCAGCCAATTCAATTTGGCAAACAGAAACCCTTCCGTAGCTGCAGCCAGCGCTAGAACCGCCAGCAATGTCGCAATGGTTGCAATTGCGATATCGGCGACCCCTGATTCAAGAATCAGCAAGCCTGGTTTGTAAATGAAAATAAACGGAACAACGAAACCTGCCAGCGCCAGCTTGCATGAAATCCACCCGGTCCGCTGCGGATCGGAACCGGCGATGCCAGCTCCGGCAAAAGCTGCCAAGGCAATAGGAGGCGTCAGGTTGGCTATCGCTCCAAAGTAGAAGACAAACAGATGAGCTGCCAGAGGATCGACGCCAAATGTCGAAAGGGCCGGTGCCGCCATCGTAGCGGTAATGATATAGCAGGGAATGGACGGCAGCCCAAGTCCGAGAATAATGGAAGCGATCATCGTAAACAGCAGCGTCATAAACAGGCTGCCCGATCCCATCATCAAGATGATATTGGCCAGCTTCAAGCCTAATCCGGTCAGGCTGAAGACACCAACTGTTATTCCGACAGCTGCACAAGCTGCCGCTACGCCAAGCGTGTCCCTCACGCCTGCTTCCAGCGCTTGCAAAACATCGCGAAAGCCCATTCGGTTGGAAGGACGTAAAGCCGCAATCACGATGGTAGCTATAATGGTAGCCACAGCGACAAGAGTCGGCGTGTAGCCCATCATCAGCAAAACGACCAGCAAAATCAGAGGCAGCAGCAGGTGTCCCCGTTCTTTTAAAACGTCCTTTATTTTCGGGAGCTCTTCCTTCGTCAACCCTTGCAAATTATCGCGTTCAGCCCTGAGATGCACCTGTACCAGCAACCCGAAATAGTACATGATTGCCGGTATTAAAGCGGCGATGGCAATCGTAACGTACGGGACGCCCAGCGTCTCTGCCATGATAAAAGCAGCCGCCCCCATAATCGGGGGGAGGATTTGCCCGCCGACGGCAGCGGTAGCCTCCACACCCGCGGCAAAATCCGGCCTGTAGCCGACCCGTTTCATCATCGGAATTGTAAACGACCCGGTAGTGACAACGCTGGCTACTGCCGAACCGTTAATCGAGCCGTGTACCGCGCTGGCGATTACTCCAACCTTGGCCGGCCCGCCCTTGCTGCTGCCTGCCAAAGCCAGCGACAAATCGTTAAACAGCGTCCCCATCCCCGACTTTGACAAAAAGGCCCCGAAAATGATGAATAAAATAATAAAGGAGGCGGAAACCGCAGTCGCATCGCCAAAAATACCCTCAGTGGTGACGTACATATAATTGAAGATGTCGCCGAACGTATAGCCCCGGTGGGCAAAATCTCCCGGCAAATACGGGCCAAGGTACGCATACGCGACAAAAATGCCGGCCATCGCCGTAAGCTCCCATCCCGCCACACGGCGAGAAGCCTCCAATACGAGCAAACAGGTGATCGTCGCAAAGGCAACATCCAGCCTCGAAGGGATACCGCCGCGATTGACAATATCGAGATAATGAATGAATATATAGCCGGCCGTCCCCAGTGACGCCAGTGCCAGCGCCGCATCCGATAGAGACAGCTTCTTGCGCGATTCCTGCTTCCATCCCGGATACAGCAGGTAGATCAGGCAAAGGACGACCGCCACGTGGAGCGAACGGTGCTTCAGCGTTACAAACGGTATCGCATAGGCCGCATAAAGATGATAGAGGGCAAAGCAAATGGCAATTGCGGAAACGAGCAGACCTATCCACTTTTTGTCAAAGACGCGAAACCTGGCTTCTTTGTCGTATTCTTGCAATACAGTCTGCGCCTTGGTTTCATTTTGGCGCACTTCTTCATCTGAAAGCATCCGGTTCGAAGCACTCATCTATCCGTCACTCCCTTTCGTTTCAAGCTTGTGTACAAACCGGTACCACCAGGGAAACCACCTGACGGAAAGCTCCAACGACGTACCAAGTGGCAATACATCGGATAATTTCCACTGTCGGCCGCTGACTCGCAACAAGTAATCGTCTCGCGTAACCAAATAGAGAATAGATTCCCGCCTATCATGCAGGCCGGATACCTTGATCCAGCCATCCTGAACAGTTACTTCCGCATCCTCAAGCTCTGCCGGAACTCCTGCTCCAAAGGAGCGAAAAGAAGTCTCTGCCAACTCCATTCCGCGAAGCCAATGCACACTATACGTCTCCCTCCAAGGAGTAAGCTCGACAGAATGGAGCCACTCGATCTCAAAGCGATCGGTCATTCCGAGAGGTACTGCACCGATTGTTTTATGCTGGTGAAAATCGTTCAACAGTAAAAAGGGCTGGGGCCCCAGAACCGCGAGGCCCACAAGGAGGATAAGCAGCCTGAATATCCATTTCTTCACGGTGTCCTCTCCCTTTTCTTCTATACATGCGTTTGGATCGACTAGTTAAGAGCGCCTGCTTCCTTGTAGTATTTTTCTGCACCCGGATGGAGCGGCACGACAAGGTTTTTGCCCGCTTCCTTGACGTCGATGTCCTTGGCGGCACTGTGCGCCTCTTTTAACGCATCGATATTTTCAAAGAACGTTTTGGTCAGCTTGTACACCTGTTCGTCGGAGAAATCGCTCCGAACGAGCATGATGTTGCGAATCGCGGCTGTTTGGATCGGCTGATCGTTTTTATAGAGACCTGCCGGAATCTCGGTGGAGACGAAAAACGGGAACTTTTCCGCCATTTTATCAACGTCCTCTTTTTTGATCGGAACAATTTCGACGTCTTTGGTCGTCATCAGGTCGATCACGGTTGAATTCGGCAGTCCCGAAGTCACGAAAGCCGCGTCAATCGCGTTGTTTTTCAATTGCTCAATCGCTTCCGCATAAGACAAATAGTCGGCCTTGATGTCGTTGTAGGTAATACCGTGACCAGCCAGCACCATGCGGGCGTTTACTTCGACGCCGGAGTTGGGTGCCCCTACGCCAACGCGCTTTCCTTTCAGGTCTGTAATCGATTTGATATTGCGGTCTTTCAAGGTGACCACTTGCACGTAGTTCAGGTACAGGCCTGCCATCGCCCTCAACTCCTTGATCGCGCCGCTATCCTTGAAGTTTTCTTGCCCTTCGTAAGCAAAAGAGGTGACGTCTGACATGACAAAGGCGAGATCGGCTTTTTTCGTCTTCAGCAGATTGATATTTTCCACAGAAGCGCCGGTGGATTGGACGGACGCATTGTAGCCGAGCTTTTCCTTGTAGATTTTGGACATGGCGCCGCCGATGGTGTAGTAAGGTCCCGAGCTTCCTCCGGTGGCAATCGTCTGGAACTTCTGCTCGGCTCCCCCGCCACCTCCCGAAGCTTCTCCGCCTGTCCCGGCAGCCGGCGACGACGGGCCTCCGCAGGCAGCTACAGTCAATACCAGCAAAGTGGACGACAAAATGGCGAGCATTTTCTTCAACAATGCGACTCCCCCTTTTCTTTTTTGAAACCGTTTACAAAAATTATAGCAAAACCCGTGCCACTTCATGTTCAGACGAGAAATGACCCGTTTTTCCTCTCTTCCTCGGAGAGAAAAGAGAAAAACCGGAAAAAATATCCGAACGGGGCGGAATTTTTTTCCGGTTGCAGAGCCAGCGCGTATTCAATTCACGATTCGAAATACTGCTTTAGTTTTTGACGCAGTCCCCGCTCGCTGATCCCCAATTGATCAGCTGTCTTTTTGCGATGCCCACCGTTTTTTTCCAGGGCATGCAGGATTACCAGCCGCTCGGCCTCCTCCAGCGTAATATTCGCCGGCACGAGTACTCCCTCCTGACTTTGGTGGAAATGGCGCTTGCCTGCCTGCTGCTGGCTGGCGACCGAGGCGGGCAAGTCTTCCGCGGAAATGACTTCTCCCGCCGAGAGTGCTACGGCATACTCGACGATATTGGCCAGCTCCCTGACGTTGCCCGGGTACGAATAGGCAAATAGCCTTTTTTTCACATCGGGGCTGCACTCCTTTGTTTCCCTGCCCATGTTGGCGGCGTAAAAATCGAGAAAGTGGTCAATGAGCAAAGGCACATCCTCCTGACGCTCCCGCAAGGAGGGAATGCGGATCGGAATGACATTGAGCCGGTAGTACAAATCCTCCCGGAAAGTGCCTTTGGCGACTTCCGCTTCCAGGTTTCGATTGGTCGCGGCAATGATACGGATATCGACCTCTTTGGTCTGATAGCTGCCCAGCGGGGTCACCGTTCGCTCCTGAATCACCCGCAGCAGCTTGGCTTGCAGGGAAAGCGGCATCTCGCCGATCTCATCGAGAAAGACTGTGCCGCCGTGGGAACGCTCGAACAAACCCGTCTTTTGCTGCAGGGCTCCGGTAAACGCTCCTTTTTCATACCCGAACAATTCGCTCTCCAGCAATGTCTCGGGAATCGCCGCGCAGTTGATTACGGAAAACGCCGCTTGGCCGCGAATCCCCTGATAGTGAATGGCTCTGGCTACCAGCTCTTTGCCGGTTCCGCTTTCTCCAGTGATCAAGATGTTCGAGGGGATGTCCTTGACCTTTTCAATCAATTGGTATATCCTCTGCATCTGCTGGCTCTTCCCGATCATTCCGGCGTAGGACTGCTGCTGTTTGACTGCCGCGCTCAAAACCTCGACCCGCTTGTGCAGCTTTTGAAATTCCAGCGCTTTGTTGACCAGCAGCTTCACCTCGTCCAAATGAAGCGGCTTGGTCAAGTAGTGATAGGCCCCCGCTTTCATGGCCGCAACGGACGATTCAATCGTTCCGAAGGCTGTCATCATGATCACAGTCAGCTCGGGACGCAGCTTTTTGGCCCTCGGCAGCAGTTCCAGTCCACTCGTTGATCCGAGGTTGAGATCGAGCAGGACACAGTCGATCTCCTCCTGCTCGATGAGGACAAGCGCCGTCTCCTCATCCTTTGCTGTAAATACATCAAAATCATCCTCCAGCGCAAACGACAGAGAAGTACAGATCGCCGGTTCGTCGTCTACAATCAGCAAGCGTGGCATGGCTGCCCTCCTTCTTTGTCCTACTGAAAAAACAGGGAAAACGTCGTCCCCTCTTCTTTTGTACAGCTGACTTCGATACGCCCACCGTGTTCCCGCATGATTTTATCGCTGACATACAGTCCCAGACCAATGCCCTGCGTCTTGGTTGTAAAAAAGGGTTCAAACAAATGGGGCAGCTGTTCCTCGCTCATTCCTTCCCCTGTATCGCTGAATGTCAGCTCCACACCTTCCGGGCTTTCCCGAGCTCTGATACACAGACGCTTGACTGGACTTGTCGACATGGCTTCAAGCGCATTCATGATGAGATTGATCAGCACCTGCTTCACTCTCCTGCGGTCTAGACACACTATGATTCCCTCAGGCACTTCGATCTGTACGTCCACTTGCTCGTTCAGGGCCCTCTTTGCAAAAAGGCCCAGGACGGATTCTGCCAGCGCGCCGAGGTCAGTCTCCTGTATTTCCAACGGCTTGGAGCGGGAGTAGTCCAGCAGGTCCTCCAGAATCCGGTTCATTCGTTCCATTTCCTCCGGAACGTATTGCAGCAGCTCGGAGCGAAAGCGCTGGTCATCCAGCTTTTTCGGCAGCAGCTCGATAAAGGTTTTGATCGCGGTCAACGGATTGCGCAGCTCGTGCGCCATTCCCGCCGCCAATTGGCCGAGCGCATGCATTTTTTCTTGTGAAATCAGCCTCGCCTGCAAACGCTTTTGCTCGGTCCGGTCCTGCAAGCTGACAATCCATCCGACATGCTCGGAGACTGCGTTGCCAAAGGGGGCCATGTAGTAATGAAAAATACGTCCGGAGCACCGCTCCAGCTGAAATTCCCCTTCATAAAAGGAAGGCTTGTCCGCTTGCAGCGCTTCCTCCAAAGGCAGCTGCGGGAGCAGAACACTGACATGCAATCCAAGCGCATGATCGTCTGTCATCAGCAGGCGCCGTGTCACCTGGTTGACGAGCGTAATGTGACCGAAGACGTCCAGTGAGAGAATCGCGCTTTCCGTGTTGTCCAGCACCTGTCTTTGGAACGCCATCACGTCGGCAAGGGCGGCAGTCTGGCGCTTCACCTCCGCTTTCAGCCGGTAGTTCCAGAAAAAGATGGTGACCAAGGTAATCGTCGCGAGCGCCATGACGACCAACAAACCAATCACTACCTTGCGATACCAGCCCGTGACATGCGGCGAGTACGGTTCGAAATAGTGGCTGTACAGCCGGGTATAAGTGCCGTCCCGGTAGAGCTTGTTCAAGCCTTCGTTGATCGTATCCAGCAGCTCGTAATTGCCTTCCCGGACGGCAAAGGCGTAATCTGTCGGATTGATCAGTCCTGACCGCATCACGTAGTCGTCTTGTTTGTCCGCCTCCTTCAGCAGATACTCCGCGGTCCAGCGATTTCCGATAAAGGCGTCGGCTCGCCCCCTCATCAAATTATCCAGCGCATCCCGCTGGTTGAAGGACACAAGCATTTTGACTCTTCGGACACTTTCCAGCAACTCCATGCCAACATTGCCCCGCTGCACGGCGACGACTTTCTCCCGCAATTGATTCAGGGTAAAAATTTCGCTGTCCTGCCTGGGTACCAAAAGCACCTCAGACATGGTAAAAAACGATTCGCTAAAGTCAAAAACCAGGTCGTACCGACTCGTATACTTGATTCCGAGGAGCAGATCCACCCTTCCGTCCTTCAGGCAGGCCAGGGCGTCCTCCCATTCCAGCGGCACGTACTCCAGCTCGTAGCCGTTCTCTTCGGCAATGGCTTTCATCAGATCAATGTTGAATCCGCTGGCCTTGCCGTTTTCGTCCACGTATGCAAAAGGAGGAAGCTCCTTGTCGAAAGCGACGCGCAGTACCCTGTCACCGGCCCGCGCCGACTCGGGATACACGGACAGGGATAGGAACAGAAACAGCACAGCCGCCCAGAAGCAGCGATTCCACACAGGTTTTCCTCCCTCTTGTTCGTTTGCCGCACGCTTGTCCAGGTGGATAAGACCCGAAAACCCCTGCCTGGACAGGGGCTTCCTATGTTTCATAAAACCGACGGCGCAGCGCTCTCGCCTCTGGTCCTCCAGGATGTTGTTGTTATTGCGCTGCGCCAGAGCCTGCCGCCAGTTTGGCAAACTCCTCGTCATTTCGCCATTTGAATTCCCGGGCGAGATCCTCCCTTGTCACCGCACGCAGTTCGATTCGCGTTCCTTTGATCATCTCTTATCCCGCCTTTCTCCAAGAAATGTACATCTCTTTTCATGATTCGGAATTTTCCCTCTATATTATAGCGGATGCTCCTGCCAGAGAATAGTGAGCGCCTCATTCATCCAAAAGAAAAAAGCGGCTGTAAGCCGCCCGGTTATGCTCTAGCTGTCCCGGCTTCCACTCCAACCTCTATAGCGGATTGAGCCAAAGCAAAAGGGGATGTGGATGGGGAATGACCGCCATGCGATTCACTTTCGAATTGTAGCGAATCGCGCCCGATCAATCGATGCTGTTAATCTGATCGGCGTAAAAATCGACAAAGCACGCGAGTCGTTCTCGAGGAGCGAATGGCGGAAGGAACTCTCTATTTTACGCTCCCTGCCGCCGTTACCGCCGCTTTTGCAGCTCGGCCAGCACGCCGTCGAGCGGCAGCTTTTGTTCCCGCAGCAAGACAAGCAGGTGATACAAAAGGTCAGCCGCTTCGTAGCGGAGTTCGTCGTGGCTGCGGTTCTTCGCCGCGATGATCACTTCCGCCGCTTCCTCGCCCACCTTTTTCAGAATCTTGTCGACGCCTTTTTCAAACAGATAGGCGGTGTAGGCGCCTTCCGGGCGTTCCGCTTCGCGCGAGGCGATCAACCCCTCCAGCTCGCTTAAGATCGCAAAGCGGTCGGGTACGGCCGCGTTCACTTTGAGGGAATCCCCTGATCCGGCGATTGCTCCGCGAAAACAACTGTACGCCCCGGTATGGCAAGCAGGCCCTTGGGGAACGACTTGCACGACAAGGGTGTCTCCATCGCAATCGTATTTC
This sequence comes from Brevibacillus borstelensis, assembly GCF_037834415.1. Taxonomy (GTDB): domain Bacteria; phylum Bacillota; class Bacilli; order Brevibacillales; family Brevibacillaceae; genus Brevibacillus; species Brevibacillus borstelensis_A. Next base: position 8,358 of record NZ_JAUMSJ010000060.1, read on the forward strand.
ATCGAAACAATCCGCTGCGTGTTGCCGGAGGTCGCTCCTTTGTGCCACAGCTCCTGACGGGAACGGCTCCAAAACCACGTCTCTGCGGTTTCCAGCGACTTTGCCAGGGACTCCTTGTTCATATAGGCGAGCGTCAGTACTTCCTTGCTCACGGCGTCCTGCACGATGGCGGGAATCAGGCCGTTTTCGTCAAAACGGAGCGCTTCTATGTTCACTGTCGTTGTCATGGCCGTATGTCGACTCCTTTCGCGAGCAAATACTCTTTTACTGCCTGGATCGAGGTTTCCTCATAGTGGAAAATGGAAGCGGCCAGAGCGGCGTCAGCCTTTCCATCGGTCAGCACCTCCCAAAAGTGCTCCCGACTTCCGGCGCCTCCGGAGGCAATGACGGGAATCCCCACCGCTTCGGACACAAGCCGGGTCAACTCGAGGCCAAAGCCTTTCTTTTCACCGTCAGCATCCATGCTGGTCAAAAGAATCTCCCCCGCTCCCAGAGCCTCCGCTTCCTGTGCCCACTCAATCAAATCTCTGCCCGTGGCATTTCGTCCACCATGGGTATACACTTCCCACTTGCTTGCCCTGACCTGCCGCGCATCGATGGCGACGACCACGCACTGAGAGCCAAAGACCCGGGCACCCTCGCGGATCAGCTGCGGCCGCAGCACCGCTGCTGTATTCAACGAAATTTTGTCGGCTCCCGCCCGCAAAATGCGTCTCATGTCATCCACGCTGTTGATCCCCCCGCCGACCGTGAAGGGTATCGTGATGTTGGCGGCCGTCTGTTCGATCACGTCCACCATCGTCTTGCGCCCTTCGTGGGAGGCCGAGATGTCCAGGAAAACGAGCTCGTCTGCCCCTTCCTCGCTGTACTTCCTGGCCAGCTCCACCGGATCGCCGGCGTCACGCAGCCCCAGAAACTGAACACCTTTTACCACCCGGCCGTCCTTTACGTCGAGGCAGGGAATGATTCGCTTGGCCAGCATGCTATTCACACTCCCTTAGCCGAGATACAGCCTCGGTCAGCGTAAAGGCTTTCGTATACAGCGCCTTTCCGACGATAGCCCCGCCGACGCCTTCATCGGCATAACGGCGCAGGGCAGCCAAATCGTCAAGCTCGCTCACCCCGCCCGAGGCGATCACCATTTTTCCGGTCGCGCGGGCAAGCGCGGAAATCTCCTCTACATTAGGACCTGTCAGGGTGCCATCGCGGGCGATATCCGTGTAAATAAAAGTCTCCGCACCGTATTGGGCGAGCCGGCTTGCCAGCTCTGTCCCGCTCACGTCGGTCGTCGTGAGCCAGCCGCGCGTCGCCACCATCCCTCCCCGGCAGTCGAGCCCGATGGCGATTTTCTCTTTGTGGCGGCGGAGAATCCTCTCCGTAAACGGTTCGTCTTCGATCGCCGCTGTCCCGAGAATGACGCGGGAGACTCCCGCATCCAAATAGTCGACAATCTGTTCTTCGCTGCGAATCCCTCCGCCCACCTGCACGGGGACACTTACAGATCGGGCGATCGTTTTGATCAGTTCTCCATTGACGGGCTGCCCTTCCTTGGCTCCGTCGAGATCGACCAGGTGAATCCAGGCGGCGCCTTGGGCGGCCCACTCCCTGGCCATTTCCAGGGGCGAGTCGGCATAGACGGTCTCCTGCGAGTAGTCACCCTGAAACAGGCGGACGCATTTGCCGCCGCGAATATCGATAGCCGGATAAATGGTAAAACTCGTGCTCATGCCTTTTCCCCCTTACACAGTTCAGCAAAATTGGCCAGCAGTCTCATCCCCGTCTCGCCGCTCTTCTCCGGGTGGAATTGCATGCCGTATACCTGATCCAGCCCGACGATCGCCGTCACCTGCTGATGGTACTCCGTCGTTGCGAGCAGAACCCTCTGATCGCTCACCCGCACATGGTAGGAATGGACAAAATAGACGTAATCACCGCTTTTCACGCCGTCAAGGAGCGGATGCTCCGTTCGTACACGAAGCTGGTTCCAGCCCATGTGCGGCACCTTGTACGCCCCTTCAAACCGGACAGCTTCTCCGCCAATCAGTCCCAGTCCTGCGGTGACTCCGTGTTCTGTGCTTTGTTCAAACAAAAGCTGCATGCCGAGGCAAATTCCCAGGATGGGACGCCCCGATGCCGCGTACGAGCGAATGCCTGCTGCAAGTCCCCGCTCGCGAATGTTTTTGATCGCATCCCCGAAGGCTCCGACACCAGGGAGGATCACCCCCGAAAAGTCTTCCAGCCGCTCCGGCCCGGAGACGAATTCGCAGCCGTGACCGAGCCTTTCCAGCGCCTTTCCCAAGCTGTACAGATTGCCCATGCCGTAGTCGATGATTCCGATCATGTTACAAAACCCCTTTTGTAGACGGGACCCCTTTTACCCGCGGGTCAATACTCGTCGCTTCATCCAGCGCACGCGCCAACGCTTTGAAAATCGCCTCGATCATGTGATGGGTGTTGTGGCCGTAATGAAGGATGACGTGCAGATTGAGCCTCGCTTCCAGGGCAAACTTCCAGAGAAATTCATGCACAAGCTCTGTCGGAAACTGCCCCACGACGGGAGACGGGTACGCAGCCCGGCACTCCAGATGGGGCCGGTTGCTGATGTCTATGACGACCTGCGCCAAGGCGTCGTCCATCGGCACAAAGGCGTTGCCGTATCTTTTGATCCCCTGCTTGTCGCCGAGCGCTTCCCGCAGTGCCCGCCCGAGGCAAATGCCGATATCTTCGACGGTATGGTGGTAGTCGATCTCGATGTCTCCCTTTGCCTTGACGGTAAGGTCAAAATGGCCGTGCCGGGTAAACAAGTCCAGCATGTGGTCGAGAAACGGCACGCCGGAATCCTGTTTGCTCTCTCCGGTCCCGTCGACGGCAAATGCCAGGGCGATATCGGTTTCGTTGGTCGTCCGCGCGATCTGCGCGCTTCGCTTGCTGGTCTCGTTCATGATTGTTCACTCTCCCGGTCTTCTTTGGCAAAATCGTAAAGCCGCTCCAAAATGGCGCGTCCGTGGGCATGCAAGCCCTCCTGCTCGGCCAGCTCGACGATTTTGCGGCCGTTTTCCCGCAAATCTTGTTTGCTGTAGGAAACGACGCTCGATTTTTTAATAAAGTCATCCACAGACAACGGCGAGGAAAAGCGGGCCGTTCCATTGGTCGGGATGACGTGGTTGGTGCCCGCGAAATAATCCCCAACCGGCTCCGACGAGTAGGGCCCGAGAAAGATTGCCCCGGCGTTTTCCACCTTGCCCAGCTGGTCAAACGGGTTTTCCACCATAATTTCCAAATGCTCGGGGGCCAATCGGTTGACGACTGCAAAGCCTTCATCCAGGTCCTGTACGAGCAAAATCGCGCCAAAATCCCGCAGCGCCGCTTCTGCGATGGAACGGCGGGGCAGATCGGCCAACTGCCGCTCCAATTCGAGTGCCGTGGCCTCGGCCAATGACTGCGACGAAGTAACCAGCACAGCTGCTGACATCGGATCATGCTCCGCCTGCGACAGCAGGTCAGCCGCAACATAGCGAGGATTGGCCGTCTCGTCTGCCAGCACCACAATCTCGCTCGGCCCTGCAACCATGTCAATGCTGACGAGGCCGAACACTTCCCGCTTGGCGAGCGCCACAAAGATGTTGCCCGGGCCGACAATCTTGTCGACCTGCTTGATTTGCTCCGTCCCGTAAGTGAGGGCGGCAATCGCCTGTGCCCCGCCCGCCTTGTACATCTCGGTGACACCGGCGATGCGCGCCGCTACGAGAATCGCCGGATTGATTTTTCCATCCGCGCCCGGAGGGGTGGTGATGACGACTTCGGGCACTCCGGCAATTTTGGCCGGGACGGCATTCATCAGCACACTGGAAGGATAGGCGGCTGTACCGCCCGGGACATAGAGCCCGACGCGCTTTAACGGCCGTACGATTTGACCCAGGAGCGTACCGCTTTCCCGCGCGGCAAACCACGATTGGCGAACCTGTCGCTGGTGGTAATCGCGAATGTTTTCCGCCGCTTCTTCCAGTGCCGCTTTCACTTCAGAGGAGACCAGCTCCTCCGCCTCCCGGTATTCCGCCCCACTGACGCGAAACTGCTCCAAACGCACCTTGTCAAACCGCTCTGTATAAGCACGGACAGCTTCGTCGCCCTTTTGCCGGACCTCCGCCAATATAGCCTGGACTGCCTGCCGCTGCTGCTGGGTCCCGGCTTCGACGGAACGCCTGGCATCATACTCCGCGGCTTGTATGATTCGTATCATTTTGCTTCCCTCTCCCTTTCCCAGCCCCGCCCCTTACCGGGGGATCGCTTCCAGAAATTTTTGGGCAATGTCGTCAACAGCTTCACTCTTCATCCGGTAGCTCGCCCGATTGGCGATCAACCGCGTCGTAATCTCGCATATATGCTCCAGCTCGACCAGCCCGTTTTCCTTCAAGGTCCGACCGGTGGAGACGATATCGACGATCCGGTCGGCCAGGCCGATCAAGGGGGCAAGCTCGACAGAACCGTTCAGCTTGATCACTTCCACCTGCTGTCCCTGCTCGCGGAAATACCGCGATGCGATCCGCGGGTACTTGGTGGCTACCCGGGGCGCTTCTACGGGAGCCCAGTCCGCCAGCCCCGCGACCACCATCCGGCAGTATCCGATCTGCAAATTCAACAGCTCGTAGACGTCGCGCTCCTCTTCCAGCAGGACGTCCTTGCCCACTACGCCGACGTCTGCCACGCCGTACTCCACATAGGTAGGTACGTCGGTCGGTTTCGCCAGGATGAACTCAAGGCTGGTGTTCTTTACAGGGATAATCAGTTTTCGCGAGTCCTGCAATTCTGCCGTCACCTGCATGCCCGCCTGCTGCAAAAAGGCTACGGCTTCTTCAAAAATTCTGCCCTTCGGCATGGCAATCGTTAATTTTCGTTCATTGTCAGTCAGACTCATCTCTCATTCCTCCTGTCCCGTCAGACAGATAACGCTTTCCTGGACCTGCTCTTCCCACGCAAATGCTTCCGCTCGGTCCTTTACCCATCGGGTCACTACGATCTGCCCTTCCCCTCGCATCCGCTGAGCTTCCGCGAAAGCCTGTGCCCGATATTCATCCGTGTAAAGCAGAAGCACGCCCTGTCTTTCCGCCGATGTCAGCGCAGGCGTCACCTGAAGCAGCCGATCCACCTTGATGGCGAAGCCCGTAGCCGGCGCAGGGCGGCCGAACTGTTCAAGCAGCCGATCGTACCTGCCGCCTCCCAACAGCGGCGAGCCCAGGTCGGCCGCATATCCTTCAAAAACGACACCGGTGTAGTAATCCATGTTGCTGATCAGGTTAAAATCAAGCAGGAGCGCCTCTGTTACTCCGTATGCCTCCAGAGCCGCCCAAAGGGAGGAAACCGTCTCCACGGCTTTGCGGGCTTTTCCGTTCACCGTCAGCTGGCGCGCCTCCTCAATCTTCCCTTTGCCCCCGCGCAGGCGCAAAAGCGCATGCAGCCGTTTTTTTTCCGGGGCTGAAAGCTCAAGCCGGTCAGCCAATTGACGAAATCCGACGAAATCGCGCTCGTACAGAAAGCGACGGAATTGGGACCGGTCTTCCTCGTCTGCCACCGTCTCCTCCAGCAAGCCTTCCACAAAGTCAACATGGCCAATTGCGATCCGAAACGTTTCGACACCTGCCGCTTGCAAGCAAAAGACGGCCAGTGCAATCGCCTCGGCGTCTGCGTCAACGGAAGCATCGCCGATCAGTTCGATTCCTGTCTGGAAAAACTCTGCATTGCGCCCCGCTTCTTTTTCCTGGGCGCGGAATACATTGGTCTGGTAAAACAGCCGAATCGGCAGTGGAACGTCTTTGTACAAGGAAGAAACTACCCGCGCTATGGGCGATGTCATGTCGGGGCGAAGCACGACGGTATGCCCCTGTTTATCCAACAGCCGAAACATTCTGTCAGTAAGTGTGACACTGGCTGCTCCTACCGTATCGTAGTATTCCAGTGACGGGGTCATGATCTCTCTGTACCCCCAACGCTCGATGCAATCACGCAGCTCGCGCTCCAAATGCCGTTGCTTGGCCAGTGATTCCGGCAGTATGTCCCGCATGCCCAAAGGCTTTTCAAATCCCAACGGCTTTGTCATCGCATGTCCCTCCGCATCCATTCGCTTTACTCTGCTAATATGGTAGCAAACTAAAGTGTTAGTAGAAGATTAACATGTTGCTATCTGGCGGTCAACTGCGATAGTTATAGTCTGAATATTTTGTTTATAACAAGCAGTCTCCGCTATTCTTGTCGGTTTTCCCGTACGCAGAAAAGCGGCTGCGGTGGGGAGAAGCCTGTTTCCATTCTG
>NZ_JAUMSJ010000061.1:0-12538 GCF_037834415.1 Brevibacillus borstelensis
CGCTCACGAAATAGAAGAGCTTAAAGAGACGCTTCCGCTCCACAACGCCACAAGCTGTTACCATGCGATGAAGGTCTCTATAGAGATCTACAGAAGATTGCGTAAAGATACTGAAGGATTGATACGCAAGGAAGAAGCCGAGCAAGCTGCTATCGTATATCTCGATTCGGTATACGATAGCGTGCGCAAATGATATCTGGTTGCTAAGACCTATTGGAATGTTCCTTGATCGGTAGCAGCATTGGTCACATACAACATTACTCTAACGGGCACGATAGTCGAAATCTATATGGTAGTAGATAGGAGGTATAACTTGAGTCTGACATATACCTTTGAGCGAAGTGCAGATTAAAGCCATTAATTATCTTGGACACAAGCTCGGTTCCTCGTTAGCTCCGTCAGAACAGATTGACCAATGAAAATAGTGAAGAGATTACATGTAATCTGGCAGAATCTATAGGTGGACCTCAGTCAGGCTCGTACCTTACGACTGAAGCTTTCTTATCATGAGGTATTTGATTGGCTATTCCAAGATCTTTACCGTTGGGCAAAGAGGCAGCACCACCAATTGCGTCAAGGGCTGCGGCAACGTGGATGCACCGTAGTCAGCTCACATCGCCAAGGGCATATGTATGTAGTTCATTATCGGCAGCTCGTCGGACTATTGAAGAAACATTATCAGCAAGGATAGAAGACCAGTCTATGAGGGAAACCCTCCAAAAATGAAAAGAGCATAAATGAGTAGGTAAGATCCGTATAACATGTACGGATCTTTTTGTTTGGAAAACATAATCTTATCAAGTTTAGAGCCCCATTCGTACCTGTTTTTTTACTATTCTGTTACTTGGCTTGCACCTTGGTTTTTTTATATGAATCAATCTATGTATGATTTTAAAATATTGTCTTTTGTTATAAACAATATCTTAGAAGAAGGTCATTTCTTGTCGAAATTTTGACACACTTTTAAGGCAACTCCATAATCAATTATAGGCCTATAAAAACGATTACCAAATGATGCTCTATCAAAGGGGAATTTTAATGGAAAACAAAATGAAAGAAAAAATGCTCCATGGCGAATCAGTTCTAGGAACTTTTTTTGAACTTGGTGGTAGTACAGCAGTAGAGTGTTTGGGTATTTCCGGATTAGATTTTTTAGTTATTGATACGGAGCATGGTCCTTTTGATGTAGAAAGCTCTATGGATTTTATTCGTGTTGCAGAGCTAAGAGGTATCACACCATTGGTAAGAGTAAAAGATGGTTCGAGGTCTTCCATTCTTAAAATGTTAGATGTAGGTGCAAAGGGCCTCGTTGTGCCTTGCATTGAAACGATTGATCAAGTAAAACAATTAGTCGAATACGGAAAATATTACCCTACAGGTAAACGCGGTTTTACTTATGCCAGGGCAGCCGGTTATGGGTTTGAAAGTTTCACAATGAACATGGATGAATTCTTCAATACTTGCAATGAAAAAACAATGATTCTTCCTCAGTGTGAAACGCAAGGATGCTTGGATCATATTGAAGAAATTGTCAATATCGATGGAGTTGATGGAATTTTTATCGGGCCGTATGATCTTTCTATTGGAATGGGAATACCTGCTCAATTTACACATCCAGATTTTGTAATGGCCATTGACCGAATTTTCAAGGCATGTAAAGATGCGGGAAAATTTTCTTTTATTTATGCGGCCGATTCCAACACAGCGAAAAAATATGTAGCTAATGGATTTGATGGCGTTGCTATAACCATGGATGCTGCCGTATATATCAATGGATTCAAGGCGATTATCAAAGAAGTAAGAGGTATATAATGTTGGATTTTAAAACAAGAAAAGGAGAAATCTACTATGCTGGCACAAAAAGAGTATTCTGTTGATTTTAGAGTGAGCAGATGGCTATCATTGTTACCACTGTTTATTTTTATGGTAGCTTGTATTCTTTTCTTTGTTGTATTTCGTATTTATGAAATGGACGTCCTTGCTATGGGCGGGTTTGTGGCGCTTATCATCGGTAGCTTGTTTGCGAAAAACATTGGAGGGTATTGGCAAAGCGTTATCAAAGGAATGTCTTCCGAAATGGCTAATACATTAATACTAATTTTGTTTGTTGTCTCATTTTTCGGAAAAATGATGGCCCTCGCTGGTGTGGCGGAAGGTTTCGTCTGGGTGGGTGTGCAACTTCACTTAACAGGCGCCCTTTTTACCGTTTTTACATTTATAATTGCCAGTTTGTTAGCAACCATAACCGGAACTTCAATTGGAACACTGGCTACTGCTTTTCCACTCCTTTACCCTGCCGGCATTTTATTAGGCGCAGATCCGCTTTTTTTAGCAGGAGCTATTTTAAGTGGTGCTATTTTTGGCGATAGCATAGGCCCGATTTCAGACGTTACGATTGCCTCTTGTGCTACCCAAAAATATACCCGAAAAGAAGGTTTTGCAGAAATTGGAGGAATGGTTCTATCACGATTACGCTATGCTTTGGTAGCGGGATTGATCTCCATTGTACTTTTCTTGATTTTTGGAGGTTCAGGTCAAGAGATTGATCATGTTGGACAAGAGTTAATCAAACAATATTCCGACCCAAGTGGGTTAATCATGTTAATACCAGTGGTCATCTTGTTGTTCGTAGCCGTGAAAAGTCAGAACATATATCTAGCAGTTACGATGGGGACTTTATCCGGAATTGCTGTTGCATTGCCTCTTGGTATTCTTGAGGTGGCCGATATCTTTACTATAAAAGACGGCAATTTAGATGGATTTCTGATCAATGGCATTCGCAGCGTCATAGGCACCATCGCGTTCCTAATACCATTGTTTGGGATTATGGGTGTTCTCGAAGAAAGCGGTACTATGAATGAAATCATTAATCGCTTGGCAAACAGTAAACTAGCGTCTACCACACGAGGGACAGAGATCATTATTATGATGGGTACAACCCTTTCTGGTATTTGTCTTGGTGGTGCCAACGGACCTGCTTGTCTTATGTTTGGGCCCCTAACAGACAAGTTAGGAAAACAGAAGCATCTCCATCCTTATCGCAGAGGAAACCTATTATCTGGATTTGCATCTACAATTCCAGTTTTAATACCATTCAGCAGTCTATTTATCATTATTACCAATGCAAATATGAATAGTTTAGTGGAAGAATTCTCATTTATTCAACCCATTAATCCAATGTTAATACCAGTAGGTACGATTCATCCTATCGCCCTTTTCTTAGTCTTCCTGTTTGCTGTAATTACGGGGTGGGGAAGACTTTTCGAAGGGGAAAATGGAGTAGCATTAAAACAACCCGAAGTTGATTGTCAAAAAAAACACACAGCTTGATACAGTAAAAAGAAAGGAACGTAATTATGTATAATTTTGCAAAGCGCATGGGAGAGGTATCCGCAAGTCCAGTTCGGGAAATTTTGAAATTAATGGCAGACCCTGAGATCATATCCTTTGGTGGAGGAAGTCCTGCAAACGAGTCATTTCCAATTGATACCATTCAAGACATCATAGATAAAGCATTGCAAGAAAATGGACACCAAGTCCTTCAGTATGGCGTTACAGAAGGTTGGAAGCCTTTCCGCGAAGCCTTTTTAGAGCACATCGCTTATCCAAAGGGTGTGAAAGCCTCATTAGAAAATGTAATAACCACCACAGGAGCAACACAGGGCATTCAATTAGCAACCGATGTATTTCTTGATCCAGGTGACGTTGTATTAGTAGAATCTCCTACTTTCTTAAGTACATTAATGGTTTTCAAGAAATATTTTATCAAATGCGTTCCTGTTGAGACGGATGAACATGGCATGATAATGGAAGATTTGGAGGAAAAGATAAAAAAACATCATCCGAAAATGCTCTATTCTATTCCCACATTTCAAAACCCTACTGGAAAAACATTACCTTTGGAACGACGTAAAAAAATTGCTGAGCTAGCCTCTGCCTACAATATGATGGTGATGGAGGATGATCCCTATTGCGACTTAAGATACAAAGGTGAAGCATTACCGCCGATTAAATCCTTTGACCAGACTGGGCATGTCATTCTTTTAAATAGTTTTTCTAAGATTATCTCACCTGGTTTGCGTGTCGGTACAATTTTGGCAGAGCCAGAAATCATTCAAAAAATAACCGTTGCAAAGCAGTGTGCTGATACTCATACTACTAATTTAACACAGGTAGTGTGTGCAGAATTTCTAAATCGCGGGTTATTATCAGAGCATCTGAAAGCGATTACACAAATGTATGCAGCGCGATTGAATACAATGCAAGAGGGTATTAAGAAATACTTTCCTAGTGGTACCGAATATACCCAACCAGAAGGGGGGCTTTTCATATGGACAGAATTGCCTGGTGAGCCCAATATTCAAGCATTATTAGAAAGGGCAGTAGAACAACATAAGGTGGCCTTTGTTCCAGGAAAACCATTTTATATAAATCCTGAAGATGGCAGAAAATCCTTACGTTTAAATTTCTCTTCAAATACTCCGGAAACAATTGAGGAGGGCATGAAACGTTTGGGTGAATTATTTTCCGCTATTTACTAAATTTTCAATGGATGTACACACTCCTTGTTCAGCCGGCCTTTCCTTAATGAGCAGTTTCTGTGGTGATTCAAAAAAGTAAATTGGAATGGAGTTGACAAAGATGGAAAGACATTTTGATGTTGAGAAGGTTCGTGAACATTTTCCCGCACTTAATCGTACCTACAAGGGACAGCGAGTAGTATATTTTGATGGACCAGGCGGCTCCCAGGCGGTGAAATCATCAATTGACGCAATTAGTAGCTATATGATACGTGGTGGAGCAAATCTTCATGGTTCATTTCCAAGCAGTCACGAAACGGAAGCAATCATTGCTGAAACTAGACAAACGGTCGCCGCTTTCCTAGGCGCAAAACCTCAAGAGATAGCATTTGGAGCAAACATGACTACCCTGAACTTAGCCATCTCCCGGGCATTGTCCCGCACCTGGGAACCAGGATCTGAAATAGTGGTTTCCGAACTTGACCATCGCGCCAATGTTGATCCGTGGTTGTTAGCTGCTCGAGATCGTGGGGTACATGTGAAGTGGTTGATTGTAGATAAGGAAACATTGACTTTAAACCTGGACGAGCTAGACAGCGTGATTACTGAGAAAACAAAGTTAGTCGCACTTGGCCTCTCTTCTAATGCTGTTGGCACAGTATCCAATGTCAACAAGGTTGCCAAAAGAGCTCAGGAAGTAAACGCAGTTGTCGCAGTAGACGCGGTTCACGCCGCACCTCACATTGTGATTGACCGTGACGAACTCGGTGCGGATATCCTTCTATGTTCTGCTTATAAGTTCTTTGGACCACATGTCGGTATTGCGGCAATCAGAAATGACCTGTTTGAGCGCCTAGAGCCTTACAAGCTACAACCCGCACCCACGTACATACCTGAAAAATTAGAAAACGGCACCCAAAATCATGAAGGTATTGCGGGAGTTAATGGAGCGATTCATTTTATCTCTACACTCGGGCGGGGTGTCACGTTACGTGAGAAGCTTGTTAACTCCATGCTCACTGTAGAAGAGCATGAAAACTATCTTGCAGATAAGATTCGCAAAGAGTTACCTGTGTTGCCTGGCGTGACAATGTATGCAGCACCGGAGCCGTACAAAAAGACTCCAACTGTTGCTTTCCGAGTGGCTAACATGAGCCCGCGTCAGGTATGTGAGACGATGGCTAAGGAGTATGGAATTTTTATCGCTGATGGAGACTTCTATGCTACCACCCTTGCAGACAAATTAGGTGTCAATAGCTCCGGTGGTTGGATTCGGGCGGGACTCGCTCCATACAACACCGAATACGAGGTTGAAGCATTTCTGGAAGCACTGGAGCGAATTGTTCGCAAATAGAGTGGGTGGGCAATGTGGATAATGGCTGGGAAACAAATGACTTGGAGTGCCTGTCAGAACGGATTGTTCTAAACGAAGGCCAGTATTTTTAAGATTCACATGGGTGGACAGGGATTCGTTTCTCTGTCCACTTATTGCCTTTCCTATAGATGGAAAAATGCTTCCGATCCTAAAGATGGCAAAAAATCCCCTATCATAATTTGCTGAATTATAAAATTCCCATAGTTTTATACATCAACCTATCTAAATTTCAGTTTTATTGAAAAAAATCATATAAGAATATAAAATTTTGATAAAATATAGAAGATAGGAGGGTGTCTATGGAAACTAACAAATTTCATGAAAAAATCAAAGGACAGCCATTTGCTGTGCTTAGTGACTTGGTTTATGATTTTTTGCTTGAAATGATTATTACAATGAAAATGCTACCAGGAACGAGAATTAATGAGGCACAGATTGCGAAACAATTGGAAGTTAGCCGTTCACCCATACGAACAGCGATAGAACGACTAATTAATGAACGACTGGTTATCAAAGAAAGTGGCAAGAATCCCTTTGTTGCATTAATTACACCCGAAGACTGCTTGCAAATAACTCAAGCTAGAATTGTCATTGAAAGCAATGCCAGCTACCTTGCATCTCAAGTGATTGATCGTGTAAACCTCGAAAAACTGAAAAAGTTGGCGCTGGATTATGAAAAAATTGTAGATAATATTGAACTGGATGGTTTTGAAACTTGCGATCACGAATTCCATAGTTGTATCGTTAGTGCTTCCGGAAATCCTTATATCATTGAAATGTATAATTGTATTCAAAGCCGAGTTCTTAGATATCGATACTATTTGAGACATCGCCTAGGAAATCATACTTTGCAGAAAATCTTGAAGGGAAGTATTAAATCCCACTGGGCCATATGTTATGCCCTTGAAATCGGTCTTCCTACCGTGGCTAGAGATGAAGTTGAACGTCATTCGGATGCTATGCGCGATGTCTTTGCCAAGTGGTAACAAGGAGATGAGTGGCAGATCAAGCGTATTAGCCCCAAGAAGGAAAGATTAAATACTCATGGTTAACTACAGGAAATGTTTTATGGACACAAAGTGGAGGTGATAAAACGGATCACCGAGGATAATATAGAAACATACGTTCCAGTTGAGGCGGTTGAAAACGTGGGGAGTAAAAAGAACGATATTTTTGGTTCAATGAGATTTCTGTTACCTGAGCATCGGGAAATGTATTTGCGGATCAAAGAAGAGGAACGCCGCGCGTTATTTTGCTGGCAGCGGGGTTCTGTTGGCCACATGCGGATCATCCGGCGGCAAGCCATCGGCCGATGTAAAAGCAGCGGATGACCTAGCGTTGCAATATGTTCATGCAGCAGTTGAGGGGAATGATGAGCTTTTTAGAAAAATTCTATCACCGTCAGATTCACATTATAAGATTCTGGAAAAAAACTATCACGCTAATCCGGGTTTTATTGAAAAGATGGGGGAGCGGTATAGCATCAATCGTTTTGAAAAGGAGCCAACTAAACAAGGCAGTTTGCATTATATCGTGGTTTATTATATGGCGAATCATAATGGAGACGCTAAGGACTAAATATATGACCAGCTTTTCAGCTACATTTTCAGCAATCTTTTCCTTGAGAGAACCTATACAAGCGGTGATTTTCAGGATGGCATGTTCTACTTCTTTCCCGCTTGACCGGATCTGCATAAGCTCCTCTGGCTCCTCTGCCGTCAATAGCTCTTTACCCCTCATCGAAAAGCACCTTCCGTTATAAAAGTTCCATTTTGCGTTTCAGTATGGCTTTATCCGTATTCGTATAGAGTAGAGTCGTGTTGATATTTGAATTACCGGCTGATATGTTTCATAGTATCTTAGCTAACTCATTTTCATGTAACGCTGACATTATTTTTACTTTGCTTACGTTTCCGCGTTTTGTTGGCGGTACCCCTTTTAGAGCAGAATTGGGAAAATCCAGAGGATTAACAGGACACGAAAGAGCATTAAAAACAGCAGCAGCTTAGGACTTTAATTCCGGGGCTGCTGCTGTTTCTACGTCTTCGTCAACATGATTGTTTTGTGTCAAGAACACGGAACCGATGTTTGTACTCTTGCATCATTATTACGCATGCAGACGCGCCAAATTGACTGAGAATTTTCCTCCTTTACCACTGAAAATTCACTCGAATTATTCCCGACATTTGTTTTCGATTAAAACAAACCGACTACTCGGTATGTTTTAAAGGGGATGTGAGTATAGCTCTTGACAACGTAATATTATAACTAGTAATATTATGACTATGAAAAAAACAATAAAAACACAACGCTCCCCACTAGCCATGGCCATACTAGCACTTCTTGCAGAAGAACCGATGCACCCGTACCGAATGCAGCAGCTCATCAAAGAAAGAGGAAAGGATCAAATAATTAACGTACGCCAGCGTGCGAGTATTTACCAAACCATTGAGCGTCTACTGCGGGACGGACAAATTTCTGTTAAAGAGACGTTGCGAGAAACCGGAAAACCTGATCGAACTGTTTATGAAGTAACTAAGGAAGGAAGAGAAATATTAATAGAATGGCTTCGTGAGGTGCTATCTACACCAATACAGGAGTTTCCTAATTTCCCGGTTGCAATATCGTATATCAGTTTATTGTCTCCGCAAGATGCCCTAGAAAAACTCGAGCAAAGGTTAGATGTACTAGAAAAAACAGTACATCAGATCGATAATAATCTCCAAACCTACAAGAATATCATTCCAAGACTGTTTATGCTGGAATCTGAATATCAAAAAACGGTAATAGCAGCAGAATTAGAATGGGTTCGTTCTGCCAGCGAGGATATCAGGAATGGCTCCCTCTTCTGGAACGATGAGTGGCTCCGTGATATTGCGAAGCGATTGACCAGCAAGGAGGAGTAAATTTCAAAAAATGAAGGGAAGTATTAAGATGGGGTTTCGCATGACAAACAAAGATGTAACAGCAAAAGGAATGGATTTAACCAAATACGACTTGAAAAATTCTGATCTTCAAGCAACGGACCTAAAATATGGAACGTTTGACTATAGTAACCTGAAAGCAACTGATTTTAGTCAATCTGATTTAACAGGGTGCTCCTTTAAATGCATTAACTTGGAGGACGCCGTATTTGATGGTGCAACGATGGATAAAGTGACGTAAGCGATACTAAAAGGAAAGCAAGCCTTGATCATGTAAAGGTCATATAACAAGCCTACTTCGATAAAAAGAGGTGCACTATCATGAAACGAAAAAAGAGTAACTTAGGCATCGTCATTGCAGGACTTTTACTTAGTATTTTAATGGGGTCAATGGATAACACAATAGTCGCAACTGCTATGGGCACTATCGTCGGTGAGCTTGGAGGGTTAGACAAATTTGTTTGGGTTACATCGGCCTATATGGTTGCAGAATTGGCCGGCGTACCGATATTCGGCAAGCTGTCAGATATGTATGGTCGCAAAAGATTTTTCGTTTTTGGTCTTTTAGTATTTATGATAGGTTCTGCTTTGTGCGGGACAGCGGGTTCCATAACGGAACTGGCGCTATACCGCGCTATTCAAGGTATCGGCGCAGGAGCCATCATTCCAATCGCTTTTACAATCATGCTTGATGTTGTTCCGTTTGAATCGCGCGGCAAATTTGGTGGCATCTTTGGTTCCATTTTCGGCCTTTCGAGCATATTTGGACCATTGCTTGGCGCGTACATTACGGACTATATCAAATGGCAATGGATATTTTACATTAACCTCCCTGTGGGTGTAACGGCGGTATTAATGATTGTGCTATTTTACAAAGAATCGCACGAGCATTCGAAGCAACCAATAGATTGGGGTGGTGCGTTTACTCTTATTGGTGCAGTCGTCTGCCTGATATTCGCGATGGAACTTGGCGGTAAACAGTTTGCATGGAACTCTGCTGCTATTTTGGGACTATTCGCAGGGTTTATCTTGTTAGCGATTGCGTTTCTTATTATCGAGGCAAAGGTAAAGGAACCAATCATTTCTTACAGTTTGTTCAAAAACCGTTTGTATACAACAAGTATCCTAATTTCCTTATTTAGCAGTGCGGCGTTCATCGTCGCTTCAGTATACATGCCGATTTTTATTCAAGGTGTTTTTGGGGGGAAAGCAACGGATTCCGGACTTGTGCTGCTCCCTATGATGCTTGCCTCTGTCGTGACTGCAATGATTGGCGGTTTTGTGATAACCAAAGTACCGTATAGAAATGTTATGATTTCAACTTTGCTTATGTTAGTCGCCGGTGTAGTACTTGGATCGACCCTTAAGAGTGATTCGACACGATGGTTAATTACATTAACCATGATTTTAATTGGATCGGGTATTGGATCGTCGTTTTCTGTGCTTGGCAATGCTGTCATTCACGGAGTAGTGGCGAGACAACGGGGAACTGCGAACTCCACACTTACATTTATTCGTTCGCTTGGCATGACTATCGGAATAACGACGTTTGGCATTATTCAAAGCCAGCTGTTTTCGAATAAATTGGCGAATTATCTTCAATCCATGAGTGATAAAGATGCACAATTGCCAAAAGATCTTGACATCAAAGACCCGCATATACTGCTTTCACCGGAAGCGCGTGAACACATTCCGCACGAAATTTTGGACCAAATTAAAAACATGCTTTCCGACTCGATTACGCTTACGTTCGCATGGGCGATTATTCCCGCTGCTCTTGCATTTTTTATTTCCTTTTATATGGGAGGATCGAAGCTTGATGCTTCTGCAAATGCGGATGAAGAATATGTTGCAGGACATTAAGGAATTTTGCAAAAATGAACTGCATACCCGCTACTATATTAAATTAAATGTTTGAAACATTACGAATATATAGGAGGTAGTAAAGTAATGGCAAAATTTTTAATCAGTACGATGCCTGCTACTGGACATGTAAATCCAATCCTGACAACTGCAACGAAAATGGTTGAAGAAGGGCATCAAGTAGTATGGCATTCAGGACCGGCAATGGAAGAGAAAATAAAAGCCACCGGGGCCAGCTTTGTACCATTCAAGCATACGCCTGATATTATTGAAAGTGCGATAGATAAACAGGAAAAGGGCCTTGCTGCAGCAAATGCTGCTGTGACAAGCTTATTCGTCGACCCCATGCTTGGTCAGATGAAAGATTATCAGGAGATTATAAAAGACTTCCCTGCAGATGTATTAATTGTTGACATGTGTAGTCTGGGAGCTTACCTTTTTCATGAAAAAGGAGGTCCGGTTTGGGCAAGCATAGGAATGATTCCTTTGAGAACCGAAGAAAGCGCCATGCATGGATCTGGAAAACCTCCCGCTAAAAATGCTCTTGGAAGGCTTAACAATCGTATGATAAATTGGATCGGGACTCACGTTATGTTAAAAGATGTTACTAAAAAAATGATTAACGATCTTAGAAGTATAAAAGGGCCTGAGCTCCCTAAAGGTAAAACCGCTTTTGATTGTCTTATGTCTCCATTCTTGCATCTACATGGCACAACAGCAGCATTTGAATATCCATATAAGGAAATCCCATCTCAACTTCACTATGTTGGACCTATGCTACCTCCAATGCCCACAGACTTCATACCTCCCAAATGGTGGTCAGAGCTTAGCTCAGGCAAGCCTGTCGTTCATGTAACTCAAGGGACAGTTGCTACGGATGTTGAGGAACTGACACTGCCGACAATTAGGGCAATGGCGGATGAGAATGTACTTGTTGTCGTTACTACGCCAAATCCAGAAAAACTGGGGGACATACCGCGCAATGTACGTGTAGAGCGCATGATCCCACATTCTCTCCTGCTTCCGTATGTTGATGTCATGGTCACTAATGGTGGATTTAATGGTGTCAAGGTCGCACTATCCCATGGCGTTCCTCTTGTGGCCGCAGGGATTTTATCCGATCAACCCGAAGTGTGTGGTCGTATTGAATACTTCGGTGCAGGGGTTAATCTTAAAACCAGTACCCCAAGCAGTTCTCAATTAAAGGAAGCTATATTAAAGGTACTAAAAGAGCCAGCTTATCGTAGCAAAGCAAAAGTCATTCAGTCAGATTTTGCTTCCCATGATAGTGCAACGGAAGTGGTACGATTGCTTGAACGTCTAGCGAAAACAAAAAAGGCTGTTCTTCGGGAAAGCTTGTAAATGATTGCCTCTGTCTCTGTTAATTTGTGGCGGCAAGTGAAAACGTGAAGATAAGGCTTTCCTTAATCCTTCGTAACATGATATTCGACCCGGAACGTCCATTTGAATAGTGAAATCATAAAACGTCAGAAAACTCCCTCGCAGCATGAAATTGGCAAATATGCCCTAGTATAGCTGGGTAAAGCCGACATTGCTGGAGTTGACGTCGGATTAGGGCCGAGTGCTTTTTGTTTTTCGGTGATTCTTCCTGCACATTAAGCAGCGACTTGGTACACTTCCTTGGATAAGCCTTACAGTAATAGATTTTACTCAAATAGTAACTATTAAAGAAATAGGCTTTTTTTATCATTCTATTTTTCATAGTTTTATATGAGCCATTTGAGGTTATTCGTATAATGACATAGCTTAATAATATTGTTTAGTCAATAATAGCTTTTACTGAAAAAATAAATCAGGTGGTATAAATGCGTACCCATTAGCATGGGTCTATTTTC
>NZ_JAUMSJ010000062.1:0-12228 GCF_037834415.1 Brevibacillus borstelensis
CAGCCCGTCCCACGGCAGAGCATATAGCTCCGTAGGCTGGCAGACTGTTACCATCTGCCACAGGTTTGCTCTTAAAAATGTTTTAGCGGTATTTTTTAAGTACATATAGCAGAGTCTATAAACCATATCAACATTTCGTTTATAGATTTCAGCCAATTCTTTATCCGAACAGACGAAAGCGTCCTTTTCCATTTCCTCACCTCCACCTATAACACGATTGGGAGGATGAAAATATCCTATACCCCCGAAAGAATCCTGGTCCTTACCATGTTCTACAGATAAAGGCGCTTTGGCAAGGAGAAAGCAACTCCATTTCTATGTTCGAAGAGCGATCACGATGCTTCCGCCGCTGCTGCTCATCGTTTCCGGCAAACGACTCTGCCTGATGATCTGTGATGGAAAAACGGCTAGGAAAAGATACTTGCGTCAAAAACAAAATAAAGCTATTATGGACTCATGAAGTCTTGAATAGAGGTGGGCCATGAAATACTCTCAAGCGACCGACTACGCGCTTCATGCCATGCTCTATCTGGTGACGGCGGCGCCGGACAAGCCTGTGCCGGTCCAGCTTTTGGCCGAGAAACTGGGCGTCTCCCAAACGTATTTGTCCAAGATGCTGACGAAGCTGGTCAAGGCGGGCCTTATCCAATCCGTTTCAGGCGCAAATGGCGGGTATCGGCTTAGACGAAACAAGGAAGACATTTCGTTTCTGGACATTATCCATGCCATCGAAGGAACCGCTTCCCTGTTCGAATGCAGCCTGAACCACGGCAGCGAATGTCTGATACAACAGGTCGTGATCGAAGCCGAACAGAAGATGGAGCAGTATTTGCGGAACAAAAAAATATCCGAACTGGCCGGACAATTCAAGGGGATTGGATGATCCGGATTCTTTTTCGGTTTAATTATGGATTTTTAGAATCTATAATATCTCCAATAATCATACCGCACTGCGGAAGGAGGATCAACATGATGTACGATTGCACAATTATTGGTGGAGGTCCGGCGGGACTAAATGCAGCATTGGTGCTCGGCAGGGCGAGAAGAAGCGTGGCGCTGTTCGACAACAATCAACCGCGAAATGCCGTGACGCAAGCCTCTCACGGGTTTCTTACCCGCGATGGCGTAACGCCGGCCGAATTTCGGAGCATTGCTCGCGAGGAGGTGCTCCAGTATCCTTCCGTAACGTACTGTCCTGCCAAAGTAACGGATGTCCGCAAGCTTCAAGACGGCTTTCAGATCATCACGGGGGGCGGCGAAACGCTCCGATCCCGCAAGCTGCTGATCACCGCCGGTCTCAAGGAAGTTTTTCCGGCTATCCCCGGGCTTGCGGAAATGTACGGAAAGAGTCTGTTTCACTGCCCCTATTGCGACGGTTGGGAGCTGCGGGACCAACCGCTGATCATACTGTCGGAGAATCCGAAAGTCTACTTTATGGCCAAGCTGCTCTACAATTGGAGCCGCGATCTCGTTATCTGCACAAATGGCTACAGCGTTTTGACGGATGAGCAAAAGCAGGTGTTGGCTTCGCGGAATATCATCGTGACGGAAAAAACGGTAGCCGCTTTCCTCGGCAGCGAGGGGAAGCTTCGGCAGGTGGAATTCGCAGACGGTTCGCGGATTGACAGAACGGGTGGATTCGTAACGCCGCAATGGCTGCCGCAGGCTGTTTTTCGCGACGAGCTTGGTTATGAGACTACGGAATCTGGAGGAATTCTGACCGATGCGGCGGGAAAAAGTACGGTACCCGGCTTGTTTGCTGCCGGGGAAGCCGCTTCCGGAACGCCGTCCCAGCTGATCGTGGCTGCGGCAGCCGGGAGTATGGCGGCTGTCGCGATTAATACGGAATTGATGGAAGAGGAATTTGCCTTCTGAGATGGCAAAACTAAGATATAAGATCGCATCTTTTTCTGCACCTGCGCAAAAAAGCTGCCGGGAAATTCCTATTCCCGGACAGCTTTTTTGTTCGCCTTTTCGTCCGCTGTTTTCAAGGACCTTCGGCCATGCGTTCCGTTCATCACCACGACAGACTTGAATGATTCACTCCCAATCCGCGTCTCAGCCGTGTATGGCTTGCCCCGCTGCGTTCAATACGGCCTCCATCAGCGTTTCCGACAGTGTCGGATGGGCCGCGATAAAGCCTTCCATGGCATCTGTTGTCATTTCCCCATGCAGCATCATTGTTCCCTGACCGATCATTTCCGTCGCCCGGGGGCCGACAATCGAAATGCCAACGATCTCATTGAACTTCGGCTCGACCATGACTTTCACTTTCCCCGCCTGTTCATGCAGAATCAACGCTTTTCCATTCGCCGCAAAAGCGAATTCGCCAACGCGAACATCCCCGTACCGCTCTCTGGCTTGCATTTCCGTTAGCCCGACACTGGCTATCTCCGGCGAGGTGTAGATACAGCGGGGGACAGCGTGATAGCACGCTGTCTTCTCTGCGCCGCTAGCATTGAGGGCCGCCACTTCGCCCTCGTGAAAAGCGGCATGGGCGAGCTGAATACCGCCAATGACATCTCCGCAGGCATAGATATGAGAGACGCTTGTCTGCATGTTCTCGTCGACATGAATGCCTTTCACGGAATACTGTACGCCGATCCGGTCCAACCCCAGATCTTCTACTCTGGGCTTTCTGCCAATCGCGACCAATACATGCTCCGCCCTTATTTCTTCCACCCTGTCTCTGATTTGCACCGAAGCTGTTTTCGTCGCCGCATCTGCGCTTTTAAGGGCTGCCTCTGTGTAAATGGTTGCCCCATCCGCTTCCAGCTGCCGCCTGAGCACCTCCGCGATGTCACGGTCCTCCCCCGGCAACAGTTGTTCAGCCATCTCTACCATCGTGACCTTTGTTCCCATTCTGCTGTAGATGCTGGCAAATTCACAGCCAATCACCCCTCCCCCCACGATCAGCAGCGTAGCGGGAATGCGGGAAAGCGACATCGCCTGACTGCTGTGAATGATCCAGCTTCCGTCAAAGGGAGCAAACGGCAGCTCGATCGGCTCGGAACCGGTTGCAATGAGAAAACGGTCAGCGGCGATTTCTTCCACTCCGTCCGGTTTTTCCACTTTCACGACCCGATCCGTCAAAAAGGCTGCCTTCCCCTGAATGACTTGCACTTTGTTTTTCTTCATCAGATATCCTACACCGAGGACAAGCTTTTTC
Source organism: Brevibacillus borstelensis (assembly GCF_037834415.1). Taxonomy (GTDB): domain Bacteria; phylum Bacillota; class Bacilli; order Brevibacillales; family Brevibacillaceae; genus Brevibacillus; species Brevibacillus borstelensis_A. The sequence goes on from NZ_JAUMSJ010000062.1 coordinate 3,170, forward strand.
ATCACTTTGTTTTTATATTGCTGGACTCCGTGCCAGTCGACGTACACTCCGTTTGCTGGCACGGCGATCCCGAAGACTGCGGCGCGCTTTACCTTTTCATACGTTTCCGCGCTTTCCAACAGCGACTTCGTCGGGATGCAGCCTTCATTGAGACATGTTCCGCCCAATTGCCGGTCCTCTATGACAATCACTTGCTGTCCTTTGCGTGCGGCTGTTATGGCGGCGACGTAGCCTGCCGGTCCACCGCCGATAATGACTACAGTTCCCACGGGGTCTCCTCCTTACAACAGCAGACTCAGCGGATTCTCCAGGCAGTCCTTGACGCTACCCAGAAATTGAGCCGCCGGCGCTCCATCCAGCACGCGGTGATCAAATGTCAGGCTGAGCGGAAGCAGGCTGCGCCGATGCAGCTCTTCTCCCCGGTAAACGGGCACCGCCTCGATTGCACCGACGCCGAGAATGCCGGTCTCCGGAGGATTCAGCACAGGTGTGAAATGCTCCACCCCGTAAGCTCCCAAATTGCTGATCGTAAAAGTAGATCCCTTCATCTCGTCGCCGCTCAGCTGATTGTTGCGGGCTCGCTCGCCAAGCGACTTGATTGCTTTCGAAAGCTCCAGCAGCGTAAGTTGGTCCGCGTGGCGAATCACGGGGACCACGAGTCCCCTCTCCAGGGCGACAGCGATTCCGAGATGGACATGTCCGTACGTTTCGATTCTCGGCTCCTGCTGATCCGTCAAAAACGCGCTGTTCATCCGTTTATGCTTTTTCAGCGAAAGGACAACGGCCCGGGCGATAAAGTCGGTTACGGAGAGCTTCCCTTCCTGACGTTTTTCCAGTTCGGATGCCAGTTGCTTTTGCAGCGCCAGCAGCTCGGTCAGGTCAGCCTTCGCGGTCATCGTTAGCTGGGCGCTCTGCCGCAGGCTTTCCAGCATCCGCGTGGCGATTACCTTTCGCATCCCGGTCACTGCTGTATTCTCCACCACCTCCTGGATGGAAGCGGTTTTTGCGGTTTCCATGGCAGGCTGCGCCGACGGCCGAAGAGTGGCTGACGGCGGAGGGAGAGTTTCTGCACGGGAAGCAGCTCCGCTCGCCAGTGCCTTTTCCACATCCTCTTTCGTGATGCGGCCTTGCGGGCCTGTACCTATGATAGACTCCAGATCCAATCCCGCTTCTTCCGCCATCTTTTTGGCGACCGGCGAAACTCTCAGATTGCCGCCTTTGCGCCCTGCTGGCGCCGGTGTGGTGTTTTCCGCCGCTACCCTCGCTGGCACCGGTGGCGTTTTTTCTGCCGCGACTGCCGCTGCTGCCACCTCCTGACGTTGTGTTGATTCTGCTTCCGCATGGGGAGCGTGTTCGATTTGCTCTCCCGATTGTCCGATATAGCCGAGCACGGTTCCATAAGGTACAACCTCGCCATCAGCGACGGCGATCGCGAGCAAGATGCCATCCGCCGGCGCTTCCAGCTCCATCTCGATTTTTTCCGAGCTGATGTCGACAATTCCCTCGCCTTTCGCGATCTGGTCACCGACTTTCTTTTTCCAGGCGATCACCGTTCCTTCCACCATAGACATTCCCAATTTGGGCATGATCACTTCCGCTGCCATGTATTCCATTCCCTCCTTCGTTCATTGGGCTGGCAGGCACTCCTCCATAGTGTGTGGGGGAGTGCCCGGGATTTTTAGGAAACTGCCATGATGGAAGCGTCGCCGATCAATTCGGAGACCACCTCGATCACTTTTTTCGGAGAGGGCAAATACAGGTCTTCCAGAGGCGGCGAGAACGGCACAGGCGTATGCGGAGCCGTAATCCGTTTGATCGGCGCGTCGAGCGTGTCGAATCCTTTGTCGGCGACAAGCGCCGCGATGTCGGCTGCAATGCCGCAGCGCGGGTTCGCTTCATCGATGACGATCAACCGGTTGGTTTTGGCTACGGAAGAGAGGATGGTTTCTTCATCCAGCGGCGACAGGCAGCGCGGGTCTACCACCTCGATTTCGATGCCTTTTTTGGCAAGCAGCTCAGCCGCTTCCAGAGCTGTGTGCACCTGTTTGCCGATGGCGACGATGGTCAAATCAGAGCCGGTTCGCTTGATGTCCGCTTTTCCAAGCGGAATGGTATAGTGTCCTTCCGGTACCTCTCCCGTCATGTTGTAAAGGGTTTTGTCTTCAAAGAAAACGACTGGATCGTTATCGGCGATGGCCGTCAGGAGCAAGCCTTTCGCATCATAGGGCGTCGACGGCACCACCACCTTGATGCCAGGGATGTGGGTAAACATGGCGTACAAGCTTTGCGAGTGCTGGGCCGCAGCGCGGAATCCGGCCCCGTGCATCGTGCGAATCGTGATCGGCACCTGGGCTTTGCCCCCGAACATGTAGCGGAATTTGGCCCCCTGGTTCATCACCTGGTCCAGGCAGCTGCCGATAAAATCGTTGAACATCAGCTCCGCGATCGGCCGCAAGCCTGTGGCGGCCGCTGCCATGGCCGCGCCCACATAGCCGGCTTCCGTGATCGGCGTATCGAGCACACGGTCCCGGCCAAATTCCTGCACCAAGCCTTTGGTCACGCCAAGAACGCCGCCCCATGCTTCATCATCCAGCAGATGATCGACCTGTGCCCCTCCTGCCACGTCCTCTCCCAGCAAAATGACATTTTCGTCCCGCTCCATCGCGATTTTCATCGCTTCATTGATCGCTTTGGAAAAACTGAGCTTTCTTGCCATCCTTTCTCCTCCCTTCTATTAGTAAGAGACGTACACATCGGTCAAGAGCTCGCCAGCTTCCGGGTATGGACTCTGCTCGGCAAAACGGATGGCGTTCTGAATCGACTGTTCCACCGCCTCCTCCATCTGCCCCAATTCATCTTCCGCAAGAAGCTGACTTTGCGTCAGATAATCCCGAAACAGCTTGATCGCATCCCGCTCCTGGATGTGCTCTTGTTTTTCCGATTCCTTTTTATACTTCTGGGCGTCGCCCTCGAAATGGCCGTAGTTGCGATAAGTAATGCACTCGATCAGGGTCGGCCCCTCTCCGTTCCTGGCTCTCTTCACCGCTTCTTCCGCGACGCGATAGACCTCCAGGACATCTTTGCCGTCTACGATAACACCGGGAATGTTGTAAGCGCTTGCGCGATCGGCTATATTTGTACAGCTCGAGGCATACGCAAATGGCGTCGCCTCCCCGTATCCATTGTTTTCTGCTACGAAAATCACGGGCAGCTTCCAAATCGCCGCCAGGTTGATCCCCTCATGGAATGTCCCCTGGTTGTTGGCTCCGTCGCCAAAAAAGCAGACGCTTACGTTTTGGGTCCGCTTCAGCTTGGCTGTCAAAGCGGCTCCGCACGCCAGAGGGAAGCCTCCGCCGACGATGCCGTTCGCTCCCAGCATCCCTTTATCCAGATCGGCGATGTGCATGGAGCCGCCTTTCCCTTTGCACAGCCCCGTCGCCTTCCCGTAAATCTCGGCCATCATTCCATCCAGATCGCAGCCCTTGGCGATGCAGTGGCCGTGTCCGCGGTGTGTGCTCGTAATCGAGTCCCGCACTTCAAGATGGGCTCCGACTCCCACCGCAATGGCTTCCTCGCCAGCGTACAAATGAACAAATCCGGGCAATTTCCCTTGGCCAAACAGGAGATGCACGGCATCTTCAAACTTGCGAATCTCCAGCATTTTTTGATACATCCATCTCGCCTTTTCCTGTGACAACTTGTCCTCTGTCGCGGTTACCTTCATTCGAGCTTCCTCCCATCTTTCCTGAGCTTGCAACCCGTAAATCAACATCTCGCACCACGATTCCCAGCTTCGGCCAGCCTTCCCCCTTCCTTGCCCTATACCTGAAGCAAGTCGTGTGCCAACGCGGCAAACACCGCAGATTCGTTGAAAAACGGGCATTGTCCGCGCATCGTCCCGTGACCGGGCAATACGAAATGAGACGAATTCCCAAACTGTCTCATTTTGTCTCAGGATCGTTTCCCAGGGCCGTTTATGGACAAAAAAACAGCCACCCGTGCGGAAAACACCGATGGCTGCGATTTTGTTTTTCCATTACCCTCGCACAGGGTACCTCCTGCGGTAATCGTCAACAGTTTGCCGCAATCCGTCTAGCTTGAACCGCGAGTAGTCGTCATATTCGACCAGTGACGCCTGCGAGGAAAGCTGCTGTTTGAGCTGCCCGACAAACGCGTCTGCGCTCATGTCCCCCGCCAGTTCCGACAGACTCGACATGCTCATCGGTTCAACAATGGGATAGTCTGCCAAAGACGCTCTCCCGGCGGCGAGATCATAAAACGCTTTGACCAGCCTTCCTCTCTCCTCGCCGCTTCCTTCGACCAGCACAAATGCCTGGACGATGACAGCCCTCGTCTGCCTTCTTTGGGCAATTCCGCAAAACTTTTTCCCCTTCACGCTTACGTCAAATTCTCCTGGACAGTACGAGCCGCTTACTTCCCCGGTATCGATCCGGCAAGGCCAGCTTTTCAGGCTTTGCCGGATGAGCTCTGCCATCAGTACAAAGTGGCGCTGCACATCCAGATCGCCTTGCCGATTGGGCAAAATCAGGGACAGATTGACGACTCCGGGGTCCAGCGGAACTGCCGCTCCACCGGAATTGCGTACCGTCACCGAATAACCTTGTCCCTGAAGCCACTTGACAGCCTCCCGGACCTGGGGAAGCTTCCAGTCCCTCGTCCCAAGCACAAATGCGCTTTTGTGCCTCCAAATGTGAACGGTTGGCATAAGCAGACCTTCTCCCACCTGCCTGCCGCACACTTCATCGAAAGCAAAAGGAAGCATGATGTCCCCTGTCATCACGTTGGCTGCGGCATCGATTACGCCCAGCCGAGCAGGCAAGCCTAGTTCGTCCATTTCTCCTCCTTTCCGCGCTGCCCTACAGGTTGTACTTTTGCAATTTCCTGTAAAAGGTGCTCCGTGGAATTCCCAAAAGACCAGCCGCAGCGGAAGCGCTTCCATTCGTCTTCTGCAAAGCCTGAATGATCGATTGCTTTTCAAGCTCCTCGCGGTACGTCAGCTTGTCAAGGCGGACGCCCCTGCTTTCGCTACCTGTTTTCCCTCTGGTCAGCGAATCAGCCGGTACGATAGGCGGCGCGGCAGCTCTCGCTCCAGTCTGAAACAGCTCATGCAGGAGGTATGGCAGCTCCTCTTCACCGATAATGCTAAGCCGTTCCAATGTATTGAACAGCTCCCGGATGTTCCCGGGCCAGTCGTATTCCATCAGCTGCTGAATGACTTGAGGGATGGTCGCAAGCTCCACCTTGTTCTGCCGGCAGTAAAAGCGGATCAGACAGGGGATGTCTTCTTTCCGCTCGCGCAGCGGCGGCAAATAGAGCGGGAACACGTGCAGGCGGTAGTACAAGTCCTCTCGAAATTTCCCTTCCTTCACCAACTGGGCAAGGTCGCGATGTGTAGCGGCAATGACGCGAATATTTACCGGTATTTCCGAATGGCTGCCGATCGGCGTAACCTTCCTTTCCTGCAAAACGCGCAGCAGGGCAACCTGCATCTGATGAGGAATCTCGCCGATCTCATCGAGGAACAAGGTTCCTCCGTTTGCCTGTTCCAGTTTTCCTTTATACCCGTGGCGGCGCGAACCGGTAAAAGCACCTTCCGCATATCCAAACAGTTCGCTTTCGATCAGGTCTTTGGGTATGGCTCCGCAATTCACCGCAACAAAGGGGCCCGCTTTATACGGACTGTTCAGGTGAATGGCTCGGGCGACCAGCTCCTTCCCCGTGCCGCTTTCCCCCCGGATACACACATTGGCGCTGCTTTTGGAGATGCGCTCAATCTGCCCGAGAACATGCCGGAACGCTTTGCTTGTTCCTGTTTCGCCCGGAAACCGAACCTGGCCGGAAGAAAACGGAAGCGGCGAAGAACGCAGGGTGCTTGCCTCTGACTCCAGCAATACCGCACAGTACCCAATCAGTCCGCCGTGCTGCCCGGAGCAGACAGGCGTGCGCTTTCGTTCCACATACCGATACTCGCCCAGCAGGCTTTGGTAGTCGCATTTCCCCGGCCATTGCCCCATCTTTTGGCGGACCACTTTGTTGACGAAAACGACCTGCTGCCTCCGGTTCAAAATCACGACCGGCTGATTCCCTTCCGCCAGCTCCCACGTACAGCGAATGAGCTCCAACTCGTCCAGCTCGCACCTTCTGCTCCATTCCTGCTCCACGGTATAAGCGATAGAAGAAACGATGGCCAGCATATGGGGATGGCTCCGTTCCAGCGGGCAGGAGATATCGAGGACGCCGACCAGTCTGCCTTCCTCATCGTGAATAGGCGCAGCCGAGCAGCTCCATTTATGGGAAGCCACCGAGTAGTGCTCTGTTCCGCTGATCAAGATCGGTTCCCTGGCATGCAGCGCGGTGCCGATCGCGTTTGTTCCCACCTCTTCCTCGGTCCAGCGAACGCCCTCCACAAAATTTATGTCTTCGGCATATTGCAAAATGGGCTTCTTCCCTTTCATGGAGAGCACATAGCCCTCAGCGTCAATCAGTATGGCGATCATCCCGGTGTCTTCAATAAATTTGGACATCTTCTCCACATGAGGCAAGGTAATCTCAAGCAATTGCCGATGCTTCCGCTTCTGGCTGTCGAATGACTCGCCCTTCAAAATTTCCCGTCCCGTTCCCCGATAGGGGTCCACATATCTGTTTTTGCAGCGAAGCCACGATTCGGAGATTCGCTTGTTGAGGCGTGCAGAGTCGATTACACCTTCTTGTACAAAACGTTTCCACATTTTCGATGAAAGCGTTTCGTTATACAAGGAGCCGCCCTCCTTTGCTTTTCATGGATAAGGGAATATCTATAGATTACCCGTTTTTGTTTTGTTTCTCAATATTCCGAAAACTATCTTGTCATATGTGGCTTTTCGGACTTTCCATCTTTCATCGAGGCCAGGCTACGCCGTTAGGCCATCATTTGGCGTTCTGCAATGCAAAGGGCGTTATGAAAAAAGCTTTCCGGCCGAAAGACCGGCTCTTGCAGCAAAAAGAGCCGCCCCCATTTTTATGTTGGGGTGTGGCTCGGATACGTGGAAGTGTTATTCCAGCTGCTTGGCGATGTCAACCAGCTCGCTCTTGGAAACGGCATCGCCGGTGCTGATCGAAATCTCGATTTTTTGTGCATTTACAAAACGGATTGACTGTTCTTCCTTGCCAGACGCGTCTTTGTCCGTATCATACAGCGCTTCTCTGCCGTTCAGGTCAAGTTTTTCGGCTCCTGTGGCAGGATCGCTGAAATAAACCGTCGGGTTGCTGACATCGCGCAGATCATCAAACTGAATCATGACGCTTTTGCCGCTGTCATCCTTATGTCCATGTTGGCTGTTCTCCTTTCCCCAGGCATAAGCAGTTGGCTGCTGATTGCGGCGCAAGCGTTTCAAGGCGGCATGAAGCCGGGATTTCACCGTACCCAGCGGAATATCCAGAATGCGGGCCACCTCTTCTTGGGAATAGTCGTGAAGGTAGCGCAGAACAACGATTTGTTTCAGCTTGAACGGGAGACCGTCAATCTTCTGCAGCAGATGCCGGTTATCCAGTTTGTCGACAAGATCGGAAGCAAAATCATGCTCCACCTCCGCAGCCTGCTTCCATTCACGAGCTATCAGCTGAAAGGACATCCAGCGCTTGGTTCGGTAGGCGCTAATCTGCCGCATGACAAGGCCCATGAGCCAGGGGCGAAAAGGCCGTTCCAGATCAAAGCGAGGAAGAGACTTGTACAGTTGGATATAAATCTCCTGTACGACATCGTCCCTGTCCGCCATGTCCTCCTCCGCCTTTTCACTATGTATTGCGGACTTTGCCGTTTTTCGTTCGATTTTTCTTTTGACAGGCGACTTTATTTCCCTTCTTCTATCAAGGGCTGCGAAGGACCATCAATAATCCCATTCCATGTGGTTTAAACATTTGTGACCTGATAAAGCTATTTTATTGTAAAGAAACCAAAAATGTATTAATTTAACAGAAATACTGACAGAAATAGCGGCAGTCTGGGACTTTATTTTCTCGTCCTGGATTGCCGCTGTTGTTCTTTGATCGACGATAGCCGCCAGTAAAAGTAGCTGAAAAATGCATGGGATTAACAACAGTGAGCAAAGAGATTTCGAAAGGCCGGTCTCTCTCGTATCGACTCACAGGGCATCCGTTTTACATGCAATTTGACCTTAACCAAAGATTGCAATTTCCCTATTATTTATATCCAACACTTCAATCTTCACAATACCGCCAAGATGACGGGACACTAACTCAGCCAATTCTTTCAGCGCCATATGAAACTCATCGTTTCTTGTTTCATCTATTAATTCAATACAGAGGAATGCATTTTTCGTATTTTCTGTTAGTATCGTCCTCTGGGCTTCACGCCAATTCCAGCATCTGCATATGGCGCCTTCATCATCTTTATAAACAATTTCACCTTCATATGGCGAAGCATTTTCATCACTTCCCAATGGGATAAACGGTTCGTTGCCATTTGCCTGCGTTAGCCGAATATCGCCTGCAAAAGTGTCGATATCCTCTCCCCCACACGGAAGCCCATAACGCAAAGAAATGGAATTATAGATGTCGACAAGCGGGTTTATTGTTCCGATATGATTGCCGTTTTTCACTCTTTTTAATAAAGCTTCAATGGAACACCTTGCCCCTTTCTTTGTCTTGAATTTCTGAAAAGCTTCCCGCCAAACGAATATGACCGGATTGCTGCTGAATTCCTCCAGACTCAAGAATTTATGTGCTTCTTTCTCTGCCTCCTGCAGCATCTTCTCGTAGATTTCAACGTCCCTTATTGAATTATCAATCCCCTGGCAAATAACGGCCCCTATTTTTGCATGAGGGAATAACGACCAAAAATCGTCTTCAATGACAAATCTAGGCATAACATCTCTCTCCATTTCATTATTGTCTTGGCAGAACCGCTTTTTGTTGTGTCACAACACGATAAATTTCATTCTAACACTCTTATGTTTTTGGGGGGCTCGCAAAGGCGGAGAATACCCCTAGAGCAATATAAAAATAACCGGTTATCCGATTCAGCAACTTTGAACTCACTC
>NZ_JAUMSJ010000063.1:0-12067 GCF_037834415.1 Brevibacillus borstelensis
TTTATGCTGGTTCAGTTATTTTCTTGATACAGTCCGGCACATCGTTTTTCGGGCTTCTCACCATTGCCGAAACTGGAAAGGCCCGAATTTATGTGGCCTCGTAGGGAACAAACAGCAACCGAAGCAAGTCACCGGCATATTTTTCTCGGTCCAACCAAATCCTTATCCCTATGAAAAGCATTTACCAAAAATTAAGGGAAACACTTGACACATAAAATAAAAAATTGCTACTATATAAAATGAATTGGAAGTTTCTGATTATACTGACTAATCATTACCAAATTATCTTTTTTTGTTAGATATTTTCCGAATAGAAAGAATATCTAAAGAAAAGGATAATGACAAATCTTTAAAGGGAGGTGTTTGGTTTGAAAGCGAAAAAGTTCCTCGTATCTATGCTTTCCGTTTTTGCTCTGACATCATTGGCCCCAATAGCTAGTGCCCAAATAAGTTCGGAAGTCTCTACACAGAAACAGAAACTTATCCCTTTATTTGAAAATCAACCTTACTCTGGCAGTTATGTGATTACACCTAGATTTACTTTGGGAGAATGGGAAAGTGTGAGGGTTGTTGTTCATAATCAAACCGCACCAGCGGGGTATACGGCCCGTGTACTCTATAAACTGAGAAGAAAAACAGACGATGGATGGGAGAGAATCTATACATTTGAAGCAAAAGGAAATAATTTGGTTAATTACCAATCTGAAGATTTTGGAAGAGAGGGAGAATGCCACTTCCTGATCCAGTTTAACGTTTTGGATGCTCAAGGCAATATCGTTGATGATTTAGAGCCTACTGGTTCTTATTCCATTTACAAAATCCCCTAAAGGTGACTGTAGAAACCGTTTAATACCATAAAAGAGATTTCGCTTTATAGGGTCGGCCAGATCAAATCAGGCCGGCCTTATTTTTTATACTGGTGGCTGTTGTCATGGGCCATAGTAGAGCGCAAAAAGTAAAAGACCGAATTACCTCTATTAGATACTATAACTTATATCCTGCCTAAAAATTTCTTTGATCAATTCAGGCATTATCGATCAAAACAGGCCATCTAACAGAAAAAACCGCGCAACCACGCGGTTTTCCAATGGCGTCCCCGAGAGGATTCGAACCTCCGACCTACAGTTTAGGAAACTGACGCTCTATCCTGCTGAGCTACGGGGACAATATTCGATTCACTCCTTTTATTATAGGGCGATTTCGCTCATTTTGCAAACAAAGGACCAGAGAGCTTATCCCTGGTCCCTTTCGTGTTTATTTAATTTAGAAGAACAATTTAATTATGAGTAAACTGTTCTTCCTCAGTAGAACCAGTCAACGCCGTCGTCGAGGAAGTCCCTCCCGCAATGACCTGCGCGACCTCATCGAAATAGCCGGTGCCTACTTCCCGCTGGTGGCGCGTAGCCGTATAGCCGTAAGCCTCGCTCGCAAACTCCGCTTGCTGAAGCTCGGAGTATGCAGCCATGCCGCGGTCGCGATAGCCCCGTGCCAGTTCAAACATGCTGTAGTTGAGGGCGTGGAAGCCGGCCAGCGTGACAAACTGGAACTTGTAGCCCATTTCGCCCAGCTCGTTTTGGAAACGGGCAATGTCTGCCTCCTCCAGCTTCTTCTTCCAGTTGAACGACGGCGAGCAGTTGTACGCGAGCAGCTTTCCGGGATATTTGGCGTGAATGGCTTCGGCAAAACGGCGTGCTTCCTCGAGGTTTGGCTCGGACGTCTCGCACCAGATCAAATCGGCGTATGGAGCATAGCTGAGTCCGCGGGCGATCGCGGCATCGAGTCCGCCTCTCATGCGGAAGAAGCCTTCTGCTGTCCGCTCCCCGGTAAGGAACGGCTTGTCGTTGTCGTCGATGTCGCTCGTGATCAAAAACGCGCCGTTCGCATCGGTGCGGGCTACGATCACAGTCGGCACTCCCATGACATCTGCCGCGAAACGGGCAGCCGTCAGGTTGCGAATGGCCGCCTGTGTCGGGATCAATACCTTGCCGCCCATATGGCCGCATTTTTTCTCTGAAGCGAGCTGATCCTCGAAGTGCACACCCGATGCCCCGGCTTCGATCATCGCTTTCATCAGCTCAAAGACATTTAGCGGTCCGCCAAAGCCAGCTTCCGCATCGGCTACGATGGGGGCAAACCAATAGGTGTCGCCCGTTCCCTCGGATTGTTGAATCTGGTCTGCCCGCTGCAGCGCCTGATTGATCCGTTTTACGACTTGCGGAACGCTGTTTGCCGGGTACAGGCTTTGGTCCGGGTACATCTGTCCGGCCAGATTGGCGTCGGCGGCTACTTGCCAGCCGCTCAGATAGATGGCTTTCAGTCCCGCTTTTACCTGCTGGATCGCCTGATTCCCGGTCAAAGCGCCGAGCGCCTTGATGTGATGCTCGGTATTCAGCAGCTGCCACAGCCGCTCCGCTCCGATACGGGCCAGCGTATGCTCGATTTGGACAGAGCCTCGCAAACGGATGACATCTTCCGCCGTATACGGACGCTGAACCCCCTTAAACCGGTCTGTCTTCCAGCTTTCCTCCAATTGTTTGATAGCTTCTTGTCTGTTCATTTCTCCCACTCCTTTTTTTAATCAAGATAGGCATAGCCGGGAACGGTCAAAAACTCGGAAAACTCGTCGGATGTCACCAGCTGCAGGAACAACTCTCCCGCCAGCTTGTATTTGCCCATCTCGTACCGTTCCTGGCCGATTTGCTGTTTCAAGGTTTGCAGCTCCTCGCTCAGCCACTGGGTGACCAAGGCGGCCGTAACCTTGCGGCCATCCTGCAGAATACCCCGGGGGTGTCTGATCCATTGCCACACCTGAGCGCGGGAAATTTCCGCCGTTGCCGCATCTTCCATCAGATTGTTGATCGGTACGGCGCCGTAGCCGCGCAGCCATGCCTCGATGTATTGAATCCCTACCCTGATATTGGTCCGCACTCCTTCTTCGGTAATCTGGCCTTCAGGTACGGCCAGCAGGTCTGCGGCAGTCACATGGACATCCTCCCGCTTATACCAGATCTGGTTTGCTTCCGGCATGAGGCGGTTAAAGACTTCCATCGCGACAGGAACCAATCCGGGATGGGCCACCCAGCTTCCGTCATGTCCGTCGTACGCTTCCCGCTCTTTGTCTGCTCTCACTTTCGCCAAAGCTTCCTCGTTTTTCGCCGGGTCGTTTTTCACCGGGATTTGTGCGGCCATTCCCCCGATGCACGGAGCTCCCCGCCTGTGGCAGGTCTTGACCGCCAGTGTCGTGTACGCCCGCATAAACGGCACGGTCATCGTCACCGTTGATCGGTCCGGCACGATCACATCGGGATGGTTGCGCAGCTTTTTGATGTAGCTGAAGATGTAATCCCATCGGCCGCAGTTTAACCCGGCACTGTGTTCTCTCAGCTCGTACAAGATTTCGTCCATTTCAAAGGCGGCCAAAATCGTTTCGATCAAAACGGTTGCCTTGATGGTGCCTCGGGGGATGCCCAGCTCATCCTGGGCGAAGCAAAAGACGTCGTTCCAGAGCCGCGCTTCCAGGTGATTTTCCAGCTTCGGCAGGTAAAAATAAGGGCCGCTTCCCATATCCAGCAGCGTGCGGGCATTATGGAAGAAATAAAGGCCAAAATCGAACAGGCTGCCGGACATCGGGTTTCCTTGAAGCCTTACATGCTTTTCATCCAGATGCCAACCGCGCGGCCTTACAATCAGTACCGCTGTTTTCTCCTTGAGGGCGTACTGTTTTCCTTCGGGGCTGGTATAAGTAATCGTCCTCCTCACCGCATCCCGCATGTTGATCTGCCCCTCTACCGTATTGGCCCATGTGGGAGAATTGGCGTCTTCAAAATCAGCCATGAACATCCGGGCGCCGGAGTTGCACGCATTGATGACCATTTTTCGGTCTCCGGCGGGGCCGGTAATTTCCACTCTTCGGTCAAGCAGGTCGGGCGGCAAAGCGTTTATTTTCCAAACGCCGTTGCGAATATGGGCTGTTTCGGGCAAAAAATCTGGCAGCTCGCCTGAGTCAATGAGCTCCTGCTTTTTTCTGCGCAGCTCCAGCAGCTCACGTCTCCTGCCTCCAAAGGTGCTCTCCAGCTTGATCAGAAACGAAATGGCTTCCGGGGTAAGAATATCCGCGTACTGTGGCGGCATTTCCCCGGTAACCAGAACATCTGCCGGATACTGATTGGTTTGAATCGCGGTCATGATGGTCTCCTCCTCTCCTAATGCGGAAAAACGTTATGGTACAGATTTAAATTTAGTTTTGTATTATAGTACAGTCAGTTCAAAAAAATAGGGCTTCAATCCAGAGACCCGCTTCCGCTGCAATGACTGCAGGAGACACATCCGTCACCGTGGCAGTGATGACACGCCATCCCGTGGTCATCAAGCCCTGCGCCGGCGCATTGGGGACAATTTTGCTCGCCGTTTCCTTCACAACGATAACAGTTCATCTCATACTCCCTCCATTCACTGTAGTAATACAATATTCGTAATGTTTGAAGTTATTATATAACAGTGCTTTCTGTTGTGCAACACATTTTCTAAAAATTCCGCCGGTGTTTTTTTCTTTGTTTTTACGGATAAAAAAACAACTTTCTGTATTAGAACAGAAAGTTGTTTGCAGGGAAGCATTCCGTAGAGATTCGATCTTTATTTTTTCGGAGCGATTTTCTCCAGACCGTTCATATAAGGACGAAGCGCCTCCGGAACCAGGATGCTGCCGTCCTCCTGCTGATAGTTTTCCATCAGCGCCGCAACCGTACGGCCAATGGCCAGTCCCGACCCGTTCAATGTATGCACGAATTCCGGCTTCGATTTGCTGTCGCGGCGGAAACGGATGTTGGCCCGACGCGCCTGGAAATCCTCAAAGTTGGAACAAGACGAGATCTCCCGGTAGGTGTTGTAGCTCGGAATCCACACTTCCAGGTCGTATTTTTTCGCCGCCGTAAATCCGAGGTCGCCGGTGCACATGCTCATAACGCGGTATGGCAAGCCAAGAAGCTGCAGGACCTTCTCCGCGTTCTTCACCAGCTTTTCCAGCTCGTCATAGGAGTCTTCCGGCTTGACGAATTTCACCATTTCCACCTTGTTGAACTGATGCTGACGAATCAGACCGCGCGTATCGCGGCCAGCCGAGCCCGCTTCGGAACGGAAACAAGCGCTGTATGCCGCGTAATAGCGCGGCAGCTCCGCTCCATCCATGATCTCGTCGCGATGCATGTTGGTTACCGGCACCTCTGCTGTCGGGATGAGGAAGTAATCAGGTCCTTCGAGCTTGAATGCATCTTCCTCAAATTTAGGCAGTTGACCGGTTCCTGTCATGCTAGCCCGGTTTACAATATACGGCGGCAGCAGCTCTTCATAGCCGTGCTCCGTCGTATGCAGGTCGAGCATGAAGTTCATCAATGCGCGCTCCAGACGGGCACCCAGCCCTTTGTAGAAAACAAAACGGCTTCCCGTCACCTTGGCCGCTGTTTCGAAGTCGATAATGCCCAGCTCCTGGCCAAGCTCCCAGTGCGGTCTGGGCTCAAAGGAAAACTTTCTTGGCTCGCCCCACGTCCAGGCAACGACGTTGTCATCCTCCGACGTGCCTACTGGAACACTCTCATGCGGAAGGTTAGGCAGGCTCAGCAGAATTTGTTCCAGCTGCTCATCGAGCTGGCGCAGTTCCTCGTCCAACACCTTGATTCGGTCGCTTACTTCCTTCATCTCGGCAATCAAATGGTCCGCATTTTCCTTGTTGCGCTTCAAAACCGCTACCTGTTCGGATACGGTGTTTCGTTTGTTTTTCAAGCCTTCCGCTTCCTGAATCAATTGACGGCGCTTCTCATCCACCTCGGCAAACTGATCCAGCGCGGAAATATCTTCATTACGATTCGCCAGTCGGCGTCTTACTTCGTCCAAATCGTTGCGTAACACTTTCACGTCTAACATAAAAAACCCCTCCAACATCGTCGATTCTTCAACGCAATGAAAAAACACCCGTCCCCTATGGTAAGGGACGAGTGTTGTTGACCCGCGTTGCCACCCTTGTTGATACATGCCCGCTTCCGTTTCCCGGCATGTACCCGCTTGAATCCGCCATAACGGGGCGGTACCGGGCAAAGTTTATCTTTTGCCACTCAGAGATGGATTCCCTTGCAGACTGGATCGGTTTTCACCTACCACCGACTCTCTGGGCCAAGCTCTTGCAAAGTACTAGTCTCCTCATCGCGTTCCTTGTTTGTTATCTTCTATTGTTAACTGTACTACAGGTTCTATACCTGTGTAAAGATGGTGAAAAAAAACGGCGCCATCATCGGGCACCGGTTTTTGGAACTATTTGTCGTGATGGACAATCAGCTGCGGTATTCCTTCACCATGTCGACAAAGTACTGATGCATCCGGGCATCCTCGGTCAGCTCAGGGTGGAACGCCGCCGCCAAATAATGGCCTTCGCGAGCGGCTACGATCTTTTCTTCGTACTTGGCAAGAACCTGGCCGGCTCCGCCCACTTCCATGATGTACGGGGCACGGATGAACACAGCCGGATAATCGGCCGCTACTCCCGCGACAGGAAGCTCGACCTCGAAGCTGTCCTTTTGCCGGCCAAAGGCATTGCGCTCCACCTTGATATCCATCAAGCCGAGGTGGCAGTCGTCTTGGCCGTTGATTCGTTTGGCGAGCAGAATCGCCCCCGCGCATGTGCCAAATATCGGTTTTCTCGCCTGGCCAAACTGGCGAAGCGCTTCGATGAAGCCGTACTTGTGCATCAGCTTGCTGATGGTCGTGCTCTCTCCGCCGGGAATGACCAATCCGTCCAGATCTTCAAGCTCGTCTACTCTTTTCACTGCAACTGCCGTTGCGCCTGCTGCCGCCAGCATGCGGATATGCTCAGCGACAGCTCCCTGCAAGGAAAGAACGCCAATTTTCATGATCGGTCACCTTACCATCCGCGCTCTTGCATGCGGTCTGCGTCACGCAGCTTGGAGATTTCCAGACCCGGCATAGCTGTACCCAGTCCTTTGGAGACGCGGGCAATCAATTCATAGTCCGTGTAGTGCGTGGTCGCCTCTACAATCGCACGAGCAAATTTCTCCGGATTTTCCGATTTGAAAATACCCGATCCTACGAATACGCCGTCAGCGCCCAGCTGCATCATCAGCGCAGCGTCGGAAGGGGTCGCTACTCCGCCTGCCGCAAAGTTGACGACGGGCAGCTTGCCGTTTTGGTGAACGTACTCCAAGAGATCGTAAGGAGCACCGAGGTTTTTCGCTTCTGCCATCAATTCATCGTAGGACATGCTCTGCACTTTGCGAATTTGCGACTGCATCGTGCGCATGTGACGTACTGCTTCCACGATGTTGCCCGTACCGGGTTCACCTTTGGTACGGATCATGGACGCGCCTTCACCGATGCGGCGAAGAGCTTCGCCGAGGTCGCGTGCGCCACAGACAAACGGGACAGTAAACTCTTTTTTATTGATATGGTACATGTCATCAGCAGGAGTCAGGACTTCGCTCTCGTCCAGGTAGTCTACGCCCATGGACTCAAGCACGCGAGCCTCGACAAAATGACCGATTCGAGCTTTTGCCATGACCGGAATGGATACGGCATTCAATACTTCTTCCACGATACCCAGATCAGCCATCCGGGCTACCCCGCCTGCTGCCCGAATATCAGACGGTACGCGCTCCAGTGCCATAACGGCAACAGCACCGGCCGCCTCTGCGATTTTCGCTTGTTCCGCATTGACAACGTCCATGATGACGCCGCCTTTTTGCATTTCCGCCATGCCTCTTTTCACGCGGGAAGTTCCTACTTGTACCATTTCTAAGCCCCCTACCCAATTGTCTTATACTGCCTACAAAACGTTGCAATGGCTGTCTTAATATTCACCATTGTAATCCAAGTTTGATTTTGGGTACAACCTTATTTGCCGGTTAAGCTGCTGAAAATATTGCTAAAGAACTGGATGATGCTGCGGAAGAACAGGCGGATCCAGCTTCCTTCCTCGACCTCTTGTCCAGCGACGAGGTCGACTCCAGCCTTGGCCATGTCCTCCGGCTGCAGGTAGTCGGTTTCTTTTGCGCCTTCTTCTACAAAGGTTACCTTTCCGATTACCTGGTCTTTTTTCAACGGAGCAGTGAGTTCCTGGAACGTGACGGTTGGGGTGAATTTGCTCTCTGACCCGATTTTTGTCAGGGTCATTACGGTATTGCTTGTAACTGCCGGTACAGTCAGTTCCACGCCGTTTTTCACAGGAGCGGTTTCAAATCCCTTGACGGGCACACCTTTGTCGAGTTGTTTGGTCAGCTTGTAGTTGCTGAAGCCGTAATCGAGCAGTTTTTTCGTTTCCACAAAGCGCTTGGTCTCACTTCCTGCTCCCATGACAACGCTAATTACTCGCATGTCTCCTCGAATGGCAGTACCGGTAAAACAATATCTTGCGGCATCTGTGTGACCTGTTTTCAAACCGTCTACGCCTTCATAAAATTGGTTTAGTCCCGGCAGCATCCAGTTGTAGTTTGGCTTTTTTATCTCGTTTGGCATACCTGCCCGGAAGGTAAACCGAGGAATTTTAGAAATTTCCAGCGCTTCCGGGAAGTCGCGAATCAGAGCCCGAGCCAGGATTGCCGAGTCGCGAGCGGACATCAAGTTTTCCTTTTGGTCAGTTTGAACGGAGTAAGGGCCCAGCTCATCGGCAGGAAGCCCAGACGATGTAACAAACTTCGTATTCTTCATCCCAAGTTCTTGGGCTTTCTTGTTCATCATCGCTACAAAGTTTGGTTCACTGCCTGCTATCCTTTCCGCCAGAAGTACAGTCGCATCATTAGCGGATACCACAGCCATTGCTTTGTACAATTCTTTAACGGTATGGGATTCCCCCATGTTCAGATAGACGCCCGAAGAATCAGGCATTTTGGCAATATAAAAGGCATATTCGCTGACCGGGACTTTATCATCCCAGTTAATTTTCTTTTGTTTCACCGCTTCATGTACAAGATACTCTGTCATCATTTTACTCATGCTCGCTGGTGGCAACGGTTGATCCGGATTACTGCTGTAGAGCACCTTTCCCGTTGATACCTCTACCAGGATTGCCGAGCTGGCAGCCAGCTGCAAGTCAGCCTGCGGGGCAGCTCCTGCGTTTGCTGTCATGGAACCCCACGCGGTGATAAAAACAGCGACAGAAAGGAACAGACCCGTCAATCGCTTTGTCCATGTTCTCGGTTTCATTTGAATCTCTCACCCTCCCACTTCTGTCGGTCTTGGCCACTAAGGCACGGACACACATTTGTAAGTGTACCATACAAAGCAACCCCACTTGAAGCTTGTTTCCACCAGTTTCCCGGCAGGAATGGCTAGAAAAAAACCCCTTTCTTCGAGTGAAAGGGGTTTTTGATCCGATAGTCCTACGAAATGGAGTAGTTTGGCGCTTCTTTCGTAATTTGAACATCGTGCGGATGACTCTCGCGCAATCCAGCTCCGGTAATCCGGATGAACCGGGAGTTGTCGATCAGCTCTTGAATGGATTTTGTACCACAATAGCCCATACCTGCACGGAGACCGCCGATCAGCTGATAAACGACATCAGCCAACGGACCTTTGTACGGTACGCGCCCTTCGATACCCTCAGGTACAAGCTTTTGCGCGTTTTCCTGGAAGTAGCGGTCCTTGCTGCCGGCTTTCATCGCACCGATGGAGCCCATGCCCCGGTATACCTTGAAGCGGCGACCTTGGAAGATCTCGAATTCGCCCGGGCTTTCTTCCGTCCCGGCAAACAGGCTGCCGATCATGATGGCAGATGCACCTGCCCCGATCGCTTTTGGCAAATCACCGGAGTATTTAATCCCGCCATCGGCAATAATTGGAATATTGTATTCTCTGGCTACGCGTGCACAGTCGTAAATCGCTGTAATTTGCGGTACCCCAATCCCTGCGACAACGCGTGTCGTACAGATCGATCCTGGGCCGATCCCTACTTTTACGACAGACGCGCCAGCCTCGATCAAATCGCGAGTGGCTTCGCCGGTGGCTACGTTCCCTGCTACAATGGTGAGATCCGGGTATGCTTGTCTCAGTTTTTTCACTGCATTGCTGACGTTGATGTGGTGTCCGTGCGCTGTATCCACGACCAAAACGTCAACCCCTGCGTTTACCAATGCTTCTGCGCGTTCGAACGTATCAGCCGATACACCCACAGCTGCGCCGCACAGCAGACGTCCCTGCTGATCCTTGGCTGCATTCGGGTATTGAATCGCTTTTTCGATGTCCTTGATGGTGATCAGGCCCTTTAACACATTATGCTCGTCCACCAATGGAAGCTTCTCGATCTTGTATTTTTGCAAAATGGCTTCAGCCTGCTGCAGGGTAGTGCCAACCGGGGCTGTCACCAGGTTTTCCTTCGTCATTACGTCCTTAATCGGAATTGAAAAGTCATGAACAAAACGAAGGTCGCGGTTGGTAAGAATTCCGACCAGATGATTTTGGCTGTCGACAATGGGAACACCGGAGATGCGATATTTGCCCATCAACGCGTCCGCGTCTGCGACGGTATGCTCCGAACTGAGGGAAAACGGGTTAGTGATGACTCCGCTTTCAGAGCGTTTTACCCGGTCAACCTCGCTGGCTTGCTGCTCGATTGTCATGTTTTTATGGATAATGCCGATTCCACCTTGTCTGGCCATCGCAATCGCTAGTGCAGACTCTGTCACCGTGTCCATTCCCGCGCTGATCAGCGGAATATTCAAGACGACCTTATCGCTCAGTTTAATGGATGTATTGACATCACGAGGCAAAATTTCTGATTTTCCTGGAACAAGGAGAACGTCATCAAACGTTAAGCCCTCTTTTACGAATTTGTCTTCCCGCACAGGTATGAGCTCCTTTCGCCAAAATGTTTTATGCAAGTGTAACAAACGGCTTAATTTACTGTCAAGGTAACCTTTTAATGTTCGGTAATATAAGCAATTATCCAGATAAATCAAAAAAAATAACAAGAAAGCGCTGTCATATACGAATGTTAGAAAGGTGATGGAAATGGATGCCTGGTCCTTTTTGCGCTTGCTGGAAACAGAGCCGGCAGCACGCGCTTTTTTATACAAACACTATCATAATAAAGGAATCGAGCATGCAGAGCGACTCGCTTTCCAACAAAGCACACGTTTCTTATATACATGGAAACAAGCGCGTTTGTTTTATGAATCAGCACAGAAAGTGCCGCTTTCCATTAAACCCTTGCTTCTTTTCTACGGCTGTGTACATGTACTCAAGGGTTGGCTCGTCGTCATCGATCCTGATTATCCGCAGAACAGCAGGGTTCTCCAACACGGCGTTACCACGCGGAAAGTGAAGAGGAATAGTTACCAATTCTTAAAGGATGAAGTGCGTCCGCAAAAAGAAGGTTTGTTTTCGCATCTGGCTCATCTCCTCTCTGTATCTCCGCTCCAGGACCGTTACGGAATCCAGGAATTGATGACTTACCTGGTGGCCATGCGTGAACCTTTGCTGGCAGTGACCGGCAATGCCTCTCCATGGACCCCGGTGGCCTGGACCACTCAAACAGATACGGAAACGAATACGGTACTTCATTGTCTTCACTTCCCCTCACGTTCAGGAGGAGCATTAGCTTATTCGCCCGAGACCTTCCAGCAATACGTAAAACGGTTTACTCACAGTCCAGACATCCTGGATTCTGTTCATTGGTCAAATGACGAAAACAAAACCATGGTGGTTCCTTCTTCCTCCTTTTCCCTCTTGGGCGAACATCCCCTTTTCTGCTTTCAGGAGCAATCCTTGTTTTTTTGGAATAGCGATAATGATACCCTTCCTCTTCCGGAATGGGCCAACCATTATTTGCTTTTGTACGTACTAAGCATGTTGTCCAGATATGATACAGAATGGTGGGGTGAACTTACTTTGTCCCATTCTTACGCAGAGCAGTATTTAATCGATTTCTTTCTGGAGCATCATGCAAATGTTTTTCCTACAGTTATTATGAGGCAGATGCAAAAAAACAACACCTTTGCTCTAAAATAAGCAGATGTTGTTTACTACCTATATAGAAAAAAATCCTCCCGGCTTTAAGTCCGGGAAGATTCTT
>NZ_JAUMSJ010000064.1:0-11447 GCF_037834415.1 Brevibacillus borstelensis
TTCTTGTTTATGTGGTAAAACGATTAAACTATAGTGTATATACTGGATATTTGTGAGTATACTTCCTGTCTTTACAAAATAAAGTTGCTTCTTCATTTCTTCTTTTTTGTAAATTTCTATCATATGAAAATGCTTTGCTGACTAATTTTGAACAAGTATCAATTTGACTTTGTGAAAGTGGACCAACAAAAGTTGGATATATATGCGCATTGGCAAGCATAGCTTTTACATCACTGGTTGCTAGCACCCCAGGACCTGCATTAAAAGTGAGTGAAACAAGTGCATCAAACTGAGATTGTGAAAATTCCTGACCTGTAGGAAGTACCAATTTATTTACTGCCGCTACAGCACTTGCAGTATCATTAGCAAAAAAAGTATTTGCTTGAGACTGAGAAATTGGTGAAGTATAACCTAGATTTAAAGATTTTGATAGATCATCAGCTTGTGCTTGGGATAGAAGAGAATCATTTGGATTACCTGTTGTATTTTTAGTATATGTTTTAGTCTTTGTAATCAAATGTCCCATCCAACTGTTGGATATCCATAAGGATCTCCATAAAATTTCAAGGAAAATCCCTCATGTTTTTTGATAAGGTTTGCTCCACCTGTGCCTAAAGAAAAATTTTACATAATAACACTCCTTTGTATTGTTATTAGCGACTATTTTGAGCGCTCAACTCATCGCCTTCACCCTTGTAGGTAAAAAAACAAAGTAAAATACAACCACCTCTTAGAAATTTTTTGCTTTTTGGAAAAAGCCTTACACTTGCTTAAATTGTTTAAAAAGTGAATCAATCACTCGAAAGCCTTTGCACTCAAACGAACGAATTTTTAACAGATAAAAATCTAAAATTTTTAGGGATCAAAGAACAACAAAAAAGAAGAATCCGATACAATATCGGATTCCTCAGCGTGACAACCATTGATTTATTGGTGATTGTCACGTTGGAGTTAAGATAATATCAGCGACACTGGTACTACCCCATCCAGGGCTTAGCGTACAAAATCCGCATTTTGTTGGCGGTACCCCATATATAGGTTTAATCCTTTTAGTTGGTATACGCCGTTCTTTTTAAAGTTTTAGAAGTAATGGCGTATACCATTTCTTTATATAAATTGCGTATTAATAGGAATATCATTCAAAAAATATCAACTTAGGAGTATCATTTGATTATGAAAAAGAAAATGATAACGTTTGGCAGCATTATCATGGTTGTTATCTTGGCAATCCTTGCTATAAATCTTGCACCTGGGGTTAAAACCAAAAAAGAATTAAGGGAATATCTTCAAATTACGGCTACGGCTTATAACAACGGAAAAAATGATGACGACGGTGTTTCTTTAGTATTGTACCTTTATTCGATTCAGAATCAAAAAATGTCGGAGTTCTTTAAGATCCCTATAGACCCTGGATATCCGTTGCTTTTGCGGATATTCGGAACAATAAAGTGTATTTTAGCGATAGCGTTACAGGAGACGAGGTTGATAACCTGTATGAATACAATCTTAAAACAAAAGAAAGAAATCAATTAACTTTTGGCAAGTTCCTTTTTAATGATTTGTTTATAGTAGATGACAAAATGATCACAAACGTTGCGCCACAATACGTTACTGTTACTCAACCGGCCATTTTTGATCGGACGACAAGAGAATTTACTTATCTGAATCCGAATGATGATGACACGTGGTGCTACTCTTTGTCCTATAACTATACAACGAAGAAGTTATTGAGTCTTACTGCTTCCGATTCTGAAATGAGAACCCATAAAGTTGCGGCAATTACACACATTAGGCCCAAAACCCTGTATCTAATGGATCCAGATTTTAGGAACTACCAACCAGTCTACCATACGGATCAATTTTAAATCAGACTTACCAGGCAACTCGATGCAAATAGAATCTTAATGACATACGATCCATTTATGGGTTCATCCAAACCTAGGTCGTTAAAAATGTTGTATATTGACAGTCAGAAGGTTGAAGACTTTGACATTCCCGGTATGAAAGAAGTGAAATCTTTTTACCCAAGGGATAATGCGGAAGGTTTATTTATTTTGGGGAGAGATACCAATAATCAATATGGGCTTTTTTACTACGATATGGTTACAAAGAATCTAAGCAATGTATTTGAAAATTACCAGCTTCCAAAGGATCACCGCAGTTTAATCGATTTCGTTTATAGTATAGATTGAATCCCTGCCATGCGAGTGGCTGGGATTTTTTCGCTCCATATGATAGATAGCGGACTCAGGTTGTGTAAAATGAGCGGGATTCCAATTGTTCAATCCCCTCCATAAGCAGCTTATTGACCACTGCGGTTTTGCCTTCTCCCTTTTGGTCTGCTTTAGGACTTGTCCTCTTGCTTTTCCCCGGCATTGCAGTTTTATGATGGTGATAAGAATCTTCAGGTGTAGTTACCCCATTCTGTTTGAGAACATCAATTGCTGGAGAAACGCAACTTTACACGAGATAGGAGAGACAGCCCTATGAAGCGTTTACAAATTACATTGTCATTAATAGCTATAATCGTTTTATCCGCCCTCGGGTGTACTTCAACAGAACAGACCACGACAAACAAGCCTCCTGATGCGGCAACAAGTAAGTCTTTGTTAAGTCAATTTCCAAAGGAAAACTTGGATTCAATAGGTCTGCACGTCTACCAGGCTGATTCTATTAAAGCACAGCCGGAATTTATGCATTTTCTAATGAGTGAAGAAGAGTTGCAAGCTATATTCAGTTGGTTGCAGAAGGGAGTCAACAAAGCTGCCAATTCTAAAAAAATCAAAAAAATATACTGGCTTCAATTCGAGTATGAAATCGACAAGCGGGTTGTAGATAGAAAATACCTGGCATACGTTCAAGATGAAAACGGCCAGTACTATGCAAAGCCCTTTCAAGTAGTGAAGGAGTTATATCTAGAAAAGTTTACGGAAGAGTCGATTGAGCCAATCTTGCAGATACTGGGCAAGGATAACTGGTTTGTTGTCGAAGAAGCACCCTTTTAGAATATTACAATATAGAAACAGCCTGATTTGTTGCGGCCGCAACCAAGAATCCGTCCGCTCTGCCATGATTTCGGCCCTTACATCCCTCGGGGTTAGATAAAAAGAGGTGTCCCCTGATCACAAGAGACACCTCAAATCCCTTCCAATCGGCAAGGGTTGAAAATGTTGAATAAGTTCACGTTCACCCCCGCCAAAAAGCGAATTGCCTTTTTCCGGGGGTGTTGCCTTTTCCTTTTTTCCCCTCGCTCTTCCTTCCAGCGGCCCTTCTCACAGCTTTAGCCACTCCGCAAAATACGCCTCCGTCACCGGGAAGTAAGCTGTGGCGAAACGGACAAACTCCTTCGTATCCACCTCTTTATAGGAATACCGTTCGCAGTAAGCCCTGAGAAAACGCCATCCGTCCTCCACGTCGCCATAAGTGGAGATCAGCTCCCAGAGACGCAAGGGCGGCACAACGTAGGAATAGGCATAGGTTTCGCCCTCGTACTGGTCCAGCGGCAGATTTGACGGTTTATCCACGGCAGCTCGGGCGGCCTGTTTCATGGCGGAAAAAACTTCTTCCTCCGATTTCTTCCTGTAGTCGAGGAAAAACATCGAGGCAGCCAGCTCGGTTAAGCCTTCGTCCAGCCATCTGTCGTGATAAGCGTCATTGGCGATCATGCCGTAGAACCACTGGTGCCCGATCTCGTGGACGACCGTGTGTTCCAGAGACTCGCCGACCTTGTTCGCAGCCACCGTGACGACTCCGGGATACTCCATATCCACCCTGCCATCGAGGATGATGTCCAGTTGTTTATGCGGGTACCTGCCGATTTTCTCCGAGAAAAACGGAACCGCTTCCGCAGCTGTCCGGAGAGCTTCCTCCATTTTCTGCCGATTTGCCTCCTCGCCAAAGACGCGTATCTGAACCCCATCTACCGTTTGCGAGACGGACGTGACACCTTTGACCACCGCGGCAAATACTTCCCGAACGCGGGTTGCGGCAACCTCGCCGCTTGGCCGCGCTTCCGCCGGATCTTCGTCCGAAGAACTGACGAACAGGTAACCGGGCGGCAGATCATAGGAAACGGTGAAGTCGGAGTACCCCGTATGGTAGGACTCTCCGTTGATCCGGTACTCTTTCTTGTTCCAGCCATTGCGGTATGTGGCGAGCATCGGATAAGCCTGGGCCAGGAAATAGCGCTGCCCCATTTTGTCGAAGCGAAGCCCCTCTTCCGGCACCGTAAACGAATACGATACATGTACCACCCTGACTTCGCCGGGGGCCATTTTTTTGTCCAGCGGGATCGCCAGCGTATCGGAGGAGAGCTGGTACGCTGCCTGCTGCTGATCCAGCTCGACCTTGTCAATTTTCACATCGGCTGTGCCTTTCACCGCTTCAGGCTTGTTTTGTTTGGTAAAAACGTTGGGGATAAAGTAAAACATCAGCTGATCCCAGTAGTCCCCGGAGAGGTTCTCCACCTGTATGGCCGCATCCGCCGCAAACCTTCCGGATTTGTCCATGCGAAACGACAGTTGATAGCTAGCCTTGCTGCCCTGCGGTACGGGCCTGGGAGCAAAGCCCGTCAAGTCGCCAAGCTGTTCCTCCTGATCAGGCGGCGTTCCCGCTCCCGTCTGAGGTGAGCCTGCCTGTGCCGGGTCTGGATTATGCGCCGATGGCACAGGCTGTTCACCGGGAGCTTGCCCGGGCACGGTCTCCTGCTGGGTCGCGGAAGCTTGCCACAGCCGTACCGCGCTAAAAGTCGCCCCGGCTACACAGCCGATGAGGAGCACTGCCATCATGCCCCGCAGCACCCGCTCTGTCCGTCTGCGGTTTTTCTGGGAACCGCGCAGCCCTTCTGCCGGACGGAACCGCACGGCCATCACGGCTGGAAATACAGCACCCAGCCCTCCTACCAGCACGGGAATTAGCCCGGCGCTAAGCAACAGCCAAATGTCTTCAGCCGGAAACTCCCGATACAGCCCGACGATCACGAGCACTCCGAGCCCGATACCGCCAACAGCCGCCAAGAGCCCGCAGAGAAGCCCTTCCCAGACGATCAGGCGGAATATCGCTCCGTTGCGCCAGCCCATCGCTTTGAGCAGCAGCAGCTCCGCTTTTCGATCCATGACGTTTTGCCAAATAATTTCCGCTGTCGTCAATACCGCGATCACCAGCGCCAGAACCGTCGCCACGTAATGCTCCTGGCCGATCTCCACTGCCACATATTGCCCTAACCATGACGTGTACATCATCCCTTGCAGGCGGAAAGTGACGAAACCGAAAAACACCAAGAGGCCGGTCGGCACCGCTATGGCAAAAACGGAAAGAAGACTGCGGCGAAAGCGAAGCAGCAGTTGACCAAGCGCCAGCGAAAAGCTGTTTCGCACCCGAACCAGGCGTCGCGAACCAGACTTTAGCTCTCCCGTCCGCATGAGAGCGAGCGGAGAGACTCTGCTCACGAAAAAAGCAGCCGGAATGGCAGCCAGCACATAAATGACGAGTCCGCACAAGCCGATGCCGATCACCCGCTCCACGGGAACACTCGCTCCCTGCTGCAAGACAATCATCCCGACAATCGTCCAGCTGATGAGAGTCACGATGCCTCCCAAGAGGCAGGCCTCCAAAAACAGGATGCCGGCCACATGCCCGGGACGCCACCCGACTGCCAGCCATAGGCCGAATTCGTTTGTACGGGCATACAGCGTCACCAGATTGGTCGCAAAAACGTAAGTAACAGCCATCAGCATGACAATGCCCATGATGCCGGAGAAGCCAAGCGAGACCTCGCGAAAGAGCGTAAACACGCTGCCCAACTTTACAAAAAATTGCTCGATCCAGCCCATTGCCGGATAGCTGCCGTTGGCGGGAACATGCACAAGGACAGGCTGCGGCGAGGAACCAAGCGTAATATCAGCGATCAGCCCGGTTCGCTTCTCAATCTCCTCTGCCACCGCCTCCAGCTTTTGCTGGCTGGCTTGGCTGACACCCTCCACTCCCTTTACCTTGATCCGAATCGATGCAATCGGTTTGTCCCCCATCAGCTGCGTTGCCGCGTCAATGGTCGTGAGCATCAGCGGCGGATTGGTGAGCAACCCAAACGGATTGAGGGAAGGGCGTACAGAGACGGATGGATTCATCGGTTTTCCGTCTTTGTCCAAGACCAGGCGAGCCTCAGCAGGCCGATACGTTTCCATCGGCAGCTCTTCGATTGGGTCTTTGGCAATGGCCAGCTTCTCCGGGTCGTAAAAGCCGATCCAATACGGCTCGATCAGGTGACTCCAGTTCCAATTGTCCACAAACCGGAAAGGGCGAAAGGAATAGCGGAAATCGTCCGGTTTGTAAGAATAAAACTCCTGAATTTCTGGTGGGATTTTCGGCTCCACAGCTTTTACGCTATAAGCGTAATTCCAGCGCTCCGGATAGGGGCTGGCTGTCTTTACAAATGAAAGCGCTCCGGGTTTTTCCTTTAAGGCGCTACCAAGTTGTGCGCTGTGATTGTTATTCTGATACCGAAGAAACGGTTTTCCCGTTTGGCTGTCGACCCCCGAAAGACTGGAGAGCAGCAGCGCATGCGCTTCTTTGGAGTCAAAGGAATATTCGAGCGGCTCTCCTGCCGTCTCTTGCTGATCCAAATACGACGCCCCTCCCTTGCTTGCGACCTCCTTCATGGTTTGATCGGCCTCTTCCTTGGTGGCAAACGGTAGCTTCAACCGTTCATATCTGCTCACAAAGTGGAAGCTGGCGTCTATCCGGTTACTCATCAGAATGGGGAGCTGGGTTACTTTTTGCCCCTCCCCATCGTCGCTCGTATCCACTTTGTCTTTCTCTCTGAAATAGCGGCTTTCACCGAGCGACACGACAGCCTGATCCAAGCCAACCAGACGGGCTTCTTCTACCGGGTCGATTCCTACAAGAAGTTGATTGAAAAAACCGCTAAGATCAAGTATCCATGTCCTAACTCCGTATGGCTCAATGAAGTCGTATCGCTGAAGTTTCTCCTGTTCATCCCTGGATATACTCCAAAGTCCTGTTGTATAATATCGAGTCCGTTTATACTTCGGAATGACTTGCACTCCATCGTTGCTATAGGCCGCCATAACATGGCGATAAATCCCCGGCTCTTTTGGCTTTTCTACCTTTCCATACGTAAACGAGGTCCCCGAATAGCCAATCGGCGCAAGCGGAGCCGCAACGTCCACGTCCGGCATGCTCTTGATCCAGGCGTAGTCGTCGAGACTGATCCCCCCGTACAGCCCGTTCAAATAATTCGGCTCCAACAGCTGGTCCTGTTCCGTCACACTGCGCGTCCCTTCCGGCCGGACCACGATATGGTAGGCGGCCTTCCAGCGCTTTTGCAAAATTTCCTGGGTTGTCCCGTTGTTGCTCTCGGTGACACCCACAAAGTAGCTGAGCGTCGAGCTGATGATGAGCATGCCGACGAGCAGCAAAAGAAAACGCTCCGGGTGGCGCCACCAGTTTTTCCAAATATAACGAATCATCGGCTCACCTCGTCGTGTCGGCAATCGTGCTGCCATCCCGCATCTCGATCCTCCGGTCCGTGCGACTGGCCAAATGCTCGTCATGCGTGACAAAGACAATCCCGGTACCATGCTCCTGCTGATATTTGCGCAACAGCTGAAAGACCATTTCCCCGTTGCTCGTATCAAGGTTGCCTGTCGGTTCGTCTGCCAGCAGCCATTTGGGCCGGTTGACCAGAGCGCGTGCGATTGCTACACGCTGCTGCTCTCCGCCGGACAATTGGGAAGGCAAGGAATCCTGCTTATGCGAAAGACCTACCCAATCGAGCAGTTCCTGAGCCCTGCCCTTTTTGTCGTAGCCGACTTTCCGCGGAAACAAGGGCGACATGACATTTTCCAAAGCCGTAAGCGTCGGCAGCAGATGAAAGTGTTGGAAAACAAAGCCGATCTGGGCAAACCGGAAGTCGGCCAGCGCCTTTCCTTTCAGCTTGCCGACATCCACGTCATCGTAGCTAATCGTTCCCGCCGTAGGGGCGTCAAGCGTTCCGATCAATTGCAGCAAGGTCGATTTGCCGGATCCCGACGGGCCGACAATGGACGTAAATTCTTTGCTGTGCAGGGTGAGATTGACATTTTGCAGGGCAGTGGTTGCTACTCCGTCGCCGCTGTAGGTTTTGGTAAGATTGTTGATTTGGATGATTTTCGTCATGTCCTTCCCTCTATCCCACTTTTTCAACTGGTATATCGAACATAGCCATAATATCCTGAATGGACGTTACCTGTCTGATCGCACGAATGATTCCGTCGTGGTCAATGAGTACAGCCGTAGGAACGATCTGAATCAAGAATTTGTTTATCAGATCGTTTGAGCGTACGAGGTGAATAGCAGACGGCACTTCCAATCCTTTTTCATAATAGATCGGGTTGGATACGACGATGACTCTTACATCAGGATAGTCCTGTAATATATGCGGCAATTCCGGAATGATTGCCTTGCACGTCCCGCAAGTATCGTTGGTGAAAAGCATGAACGTCTGCTTTTCAACATCCTCTGTTGCTTGCACCACTTCTCCATGCTGATCCTTTTCCCGAAAAACGGGAGCTTTTTCCCCGATCGTCAATGTCGCTGCTGTCACTTGCTTGTCATTTACACGAAACCGGTTCAAAAACTGCACGACCAGACGAATGAAAAAGAACAAAATAATCGTCTGTACAAAGACGACAACCCACAATAACAGATTGGAGATCACCAAACCGTTGTTCATATTTCCACTCCCGTCTTTCAAATCTAGCTTTGAAGGAAACGCTTAAATCGCTTGTAAAGATTCCGGAGATCGACAGTCATCGCAAACATCAGAAGAAACAGCCAGGCAATCAGGATGTCTTGCAGAACAAGAAGATTGAAAAGCTGATTGGCCTCGCCATTCCAAATCGCTTCGATGCTCCCCCATGGAGTTGGGTTCAAATACAGGCAGATGCCCATCCCGATCAGCAAAAAGTTGCGCAATACGAGAAACCACGATATGGGGTGGTCGCCTGCCGCTCCCCCGCATCCGCAAGAGATTTCCTTGCGCCCGCGCAGCAAGTTGACAACGATAGCAAGTGAGTAGATGGCTAGAAGAAAGACAGCGAGCAAGGCAACTGTCTTTTGAAACATACCCAAAAACAGCAGAATACCTGTCAAAAATTCAACGATCATCTCGGCTCGGGCAAACGGGTAAAGCAGGAAGGAGGAAAGAATCCGGTACTCCTTCACCGTCAGCATATGCTCCTGCGGTTTTCGGAATTTGGCGACGCTCGTACTTATAAAAAGCGTGCCAAGAAACACTCGCAGCACAAACGTCAGTTCATCCACCCGACCACCTCTCTCTCTGCTTCCTTTTCAGATGCAAACCATTGCGCCTGCATTTGATACATCTGGAAATACTCCTGTCCAAGCGCCATCAGTTCCTCGTGGGTACCCATTTCAACAATTTTTCCTTCCTTCATGACAATAATTCGGTCGGCCATCCGCGATGCAGCCATCCGGTGGGAGATAAAGATTGCAATTTTGTTCTCACTAAGCAGTTTGAACTTATTAAAAGTATCCATTTCGGCAACCGGGTCCAGTGCAGCTGTTGGCTCATCCAAAATCACTACTTGACTTTCGCGGAACAGAGCACGCGCTAATGCAATTTTTTGCCATTGTCCTCCTGAAAGATCCTCTCCCTCTCCAAACATTCTCCCTAAGTATGTCTCATAACCTTGGGGAAACCGCCGGACAAAAGAATCGGCTCCACTCAATCTCGCTGCCTGCTCCACCTTGTCTATATCATCCATTTCAGCAACATTGCCAATAGCGATATTTTCCTTAACCGATAAGTCATAGCGAATGAAATCTTGAAAAATGACAGTGAGATTATTACGTAACTGCCTTGCGTCAATATCCGAGATGTTTATGTCATCAATCTTGATTTGGCCACGTACTAGTGGATAAAGACCCATTAAGCATTTCACTAGCGTAGTCTTTCCAGAACCATTTTGACCAACAATAGCTATTTTTTCTTTGGGGTAAACCTGAAACGAGATATTTTCAAGAACATCTCGATCTCCTCCCGTATAACGAAAGGATACGTTTTCAAATAATATTCCTTTTTGGATAGGCGAAGGGAAGTTCTGTTTTCCTTCCTTACTTGGTAGCTCTCCTTCCTCATGTTCAAGAAATTGATAAAAATCTTTAATAAACAGCTTTTCCTCGTACAGTTTAGCCAACAGCATGGATATACGAGTAAAGGTTCCCTGTGTCCCCTGAATAGCTTGTATAATGGCTATGAACTCCCCTATTCCCATCTTTGCTGTACGGCCGAACGATATAAGAACAACTGCCATTCCCATATAGAATAGAGCGGAAACCCCCTCCATCCCTATTTCAGCTTTCTGCTGCTTCAATTCCAGACTTAGCTTCTCTGTGGTATTCTTCCAAAATCTCTCCGCCCATCTCGTACGAAACAGTGTAGCGAGATCAAACAATCTAATTTCCTTTATTGACCTACGATCCTGTAACAAATATTTATAATACTCTGCCTCGCGAGCCACCGAACTTTGTGCAACATGTAAAGCATATCGTCTCTGCCCCAGCTTAGCTTGAATATAGTAAAACGGCACTGCAACTAAAAGACTAGCAATTACAAGACGCCAATCAATTACATATAAAAAAATAGCATAAGAAAATAAGTTGAAGGCAGACTGTGTCATATCTATGATACTTCCGATAGGTGCTAAAAATCGGGCACCTCCGCCCGATATTCGTTTCAAGTGATTGTGGAATTCTGGTAAGTCAAAACTCATGATTGAAACAACTGAGGTTTTTTCGAGAATTAATTGCTGTACATTATAATCCAATGTACATTCCATCCGCTTATCAAAATACTCCCTTATATTTGTAATTGCTGACAAAGAAAGAGTCAGCATGAATTGTCCAATTAATAACCAGAATAAAAAAAAGTATTCCTTTGTTTCTCCCTGAATAAAACGTGTTACTTCATTAATGATTTCTTTTGCCACCCATAATGTAAGAAACGGAGAACAGCCGACTAAGATGCTCAATGTGACCGAAAGAATCAACCACTGTTTCCCCTGCCTCCAGACGTATCCGAATGCTTTCCATAAATATTTTCTATCCATCTTGTTCACCAATTTGCAAGCCAATTGGCATTTGTTCGATATATCTCACCAAAAAATGAACCAATGAAAATTCACGTAGGATAATACCGTAATCGTCTATAACCAAAAAAGTGGGAAAACTTCTTATTCCTAATCTTAGTAATTGTGTTTTTTTAATTGGGTTAATCTCTACTTGTTCCCTGTAGTCATGACAAAACATTTCAAAGTACTCCACCTGATCAGCCTCGGCCAAACAAGCGAACGGGAATTGCAACTTTTGATTTTGCTCCAGAAATTCTGTCAATGCCTCATGACAAGGTAAGCACGTAGGTAGTGAAA
>NZ_JAUMSJ010000065.1:0-10161 GCF_037834415.1 Brevibacillus borstelensis
GTCAGTAACAAGCTGCTGGACGAGTCTGGCAGTGAATATGGAATGGGAGCAAGCATCGAGGATGTAGTGTCTTCAAAAAAAAGCAGGCTGAGAAATAATGCAGTTGCAGGCAAATCGATGGGGCGTCTTGTGGCGCTTGATGCAACGCGGGGGTTGGCAGTCATAGGGATGTATTTGCAGCACTTTGGGCAAAACGAGAGAATTGGTGCGATTGTCTCTGGGAACACAACGTTACTCTTTGTGCTCTGTGGTGGCATTTCCTACTCGATTATGGCGCAACGGATGAAGAAGCGAGAAATGGATATGACCTCTTTTCGGGCAAGGATGCTCGCTCGAGCGGTGTTCATCAATGTGATTGGGTACCTGCTCATCATGCTGAATACCGGATACGGGGTGATCTTGCCCGCTTATGCGGCGATGTTCTTGCTTGCGTTGGTCCTGGTTCATCGTTCAACACGCGTCCTTGTTACGACAGCAGCCGCTTTGACTGTGATAGCCCCACCGCTGATGCTTCTTGGCATGAGTCTCCTATCGAAAGCGTACCTTCTTTCTGATATTGCTGGTGGCCCGATGTCTGCTCTCGCACTTGCCCCCGCTTTCGTCACAGGAATGGCGATCGGACGTCTTGATCTAACCAAGATTCGTACAGCACTCTCGCTCGCGGTCGGCGGTATTGTATTGTTCGGCGGCGGTAAGGTGCTGGACCCTTTGGTTCTTCCTGGATTACGTCCTTCCTTCGAGGCGTGGCTGGTTCGAGTTCAAGGCGTCGTACCCATGGGCTACCAGCCGGACCTGTATGCAATTTGGCCGCTCAACACGGAACCACCACTTTGGCACATGCTTCTCAGTGCAGCTCCACACACTGCTTCGACATTTCAGACACTGATTGGGCTGGGGCTCGCACTATTGGTACTGGGACTGGTATGCCTCGTGCCGAAGATAACCTCTTCCGTGATGCTGGTGCCTTTTGCTGCAGTCGGACGCGTGGCGTTGACGATGTATGCGGCTCAGTTCATCGTGATATGGTTTCTCAAACTTGGGGGGATTGAAAATAGTCTTGAGGGAATCCCTTTAAGGGACTTGCTCGTGGTGGCAGTAACGCTAGTGACTGGGTGGTTGATCGCGTGGCTGCCCAATGGTCCGCTTGAGACATTGATGCGTCATTTCGACCGGGTGTTTAGCGCCTCCCGAACAATACCGGCGTCCAGGTAGACAGTCATCCTTAACAGTGCTCAAGACTGTACAGTAGGACACATCTCCATAAACTTGGGAGGCAGTTGTAATACTTTTTCCCACTTATCTCAACGCTAAGTGGGGTCAACTTTGAAGAGCTGCACAAAGACAGCTCTTCTTTGATGTTCATTGAAGGAACAGGCTGAAGAGTTGGCGGTACGGGTTACGCCACTCACTGCCATCCATTGGGATTGATTATTTACAGTCAAAACTTTAACATTAGTATCAATGTCATGGGTATATACCACACACATTCGTGCAAGAAAAAAGATAGGAGTCATTATGAATAACGCAAAAATTCTCATTATCGAAGACAATACTCCGATTGCGGATTTACTTTCATATGGACTTTCAAAAGAGGGATTTCTAACACGTATCGCGACAAATGGAGCAGCAGGAGTGAGAGAACTCCAGTTGTTTCAACCCGATTTATTGCTGCTTGATTGGATGCTACCTGACCAAAGCGGTCTGGATATTTGCAAGAAGGTAACCGCAGAATATAACATTCCGATCTTTATGATTACAGCGAAATCAGACATGACAGACAAAGTTCTGGGTCTTGAATTCGGTGCAGATGATTACATTACAAAACCTTTTGATCTTCGTGAAGTGCTTGCACGCATCCGGACGATTCTTCGACGAGTTGACCAAGCAAACAGTGGTGATAAAGACAAGGTGAATACAGACGTCATTTGTTTTCAA
The DNA here is from genome assembly GCF_037834415.1 of Brevibacillus borstelensis. Classification (GTDB taxonomy): domain Bacteria; phylum Bacillota; class Bacilli; order Brevibacillales; family Brevibacillaceae; genus Brevibacillus; species Brevibacillus borstelensis_A. The sequence continues at coordinate 1,936 of NZ_JAUMSJ010000065.1, forward strand.
GATATCGAAATCAATGTAGAGGAACGACTCGTCCAAAAAAACAAGCAAACGGTTGAATTAACACCTAAAGAATTTGACTTGCTCATGATATTGATCAGGAATCAAGGAAAAACCTTTACTCGCTCGGAATTGCTTGACATAGTATGGGGATATCATTTTGTCGGAGACACCCGTACTGTTGATACTCACATACAAAGACTTCGTAAAAAGCTGGATGCTTCCGAATTCATTACGACTGTATTTGGAGTTGGATACAAGCTCAAAAAAATGGGTGGATAAGAATGATACGTAAAATCACCATTAAATTTCTTGTTTGATTTCTTGTGATTTTTTCCATTTCTTTTCTTGTGCTTAATCAAACGGTCAAGGAGCTCATTCGGACAAATAATCAAAATATCATTAAGTCAGAATTAGAGGGGCTTAAAAGTAACAGCAACGTGTACGTACGTCAAGCGTTCCTTATTAACCATTTCACGAGTGATGAACTATACTTTGGCGAGATGGCCGAGGAAATGGGAAACGCCTTAAATCATGCCACTGGTAGTAGCGTCGGCGTTTACACAGTCGATGGCGAATTACTGTATGCTACGGACAAGTCCAAGTTTTCACAGTTGAATAAAAATGATTTACAAGAGGCGATTCATGGCAAAACAGCCTATAGTATTACTTATGATGATGATGAAACCTCCGTCCTTTTTTCTTATCCCGTTGTCATTGATGGATCAAAAGTTGGTATATTGCGCTTTTTCAAAGATTTTAGCCTACTTTATCATCAAAGTGGACAAATCTTGGAAAGTACTCTCTACATTACGCTTGCGATTTTCGCGGCGGCATTTTTGTTTTCGTATATTCTTTCAAGACATATCACCCTTCCGCTTGGCAAACTTACCCGGGCCTCTACCGAGGTAAAAAACGGAAATCTGGACGTTCGCATCCGGTTTAAACGAAAGGATGAAATTGGTCGACTAGCTGACAATTTTAATGACATGATTGATCAAATCAGTAGACAAATCAACATTATCAAAAAGGATCGCGATCATCTCAAGGAGCTTCATAAACAGGAGAAGCTTTTCTTTGACAATGTCACCCACGAACTCAAGACACCATTAACCTCGATTCTAGGATATGCCGAGTTAATTCGAGCAAACGGTGAGAGTGACCGAATCTTCTTTGAAAAGGGAATCAATCATATCATAGAAGAAAGCAAACGACTACATGCGATGGTATTGAAATTACTTGAAGTCTCACGCAATAATGTCACGAAGAATGAATTAGACAAAGTCGATGCTGGACATATCCTTCAGGACGTCTGTGAATCGATGAGCATTCGCACTCAACGATACAAAAAAAGTATAACGTATGACATCGATAAAGAAATAATCGTATTCGCTCAAGGAGACAGGTTACGCCAACTCTTTATTAACTTGCTTGATAATGCGATCAAATACAGTTTATCCTTCTCGAAAATAACGGTGAAGGGACTTCATGTTGACGGGAAAATCCGTTTTATTTTTGAAAATCCAAGCGATCCGATCGACGCTGAACAGCTTTCCAGACTTTTTCAACCCTTCTACTTAGCTCACTCAAAGGATTTAGAAAAGGGTAGCGTAGGGCTTGGTTTAAGTATTGTCAAGTCCATTGTTGACGAATGTAATGGTTCGATTTCCATGGTTAGTCAACATGAACATACGATTGTTACTGTGGAATTTGACTGTTTGAAAACGATGGAAGCGGAGAAGAGCTTATGACTAATAAAAAATTGATAGTATGGTCAGGGACTCTGTCTTTGTTAGTTACGCTGCTGTCAGGATGTAGTGCAGGACCGCAAACAGAAACCATTATTATTTCCAGCAAGGAGGAAATAAATAATGTGGATCAGACTTCCAGTCCATTTCAAGTCAAGAAGATTTATCGGCTCCCTCATGAATATACTAGCTCGGGTTACTTGTTAGGTTGGTCCTCATCTGATCGGTCGTTGCTTCATTCAAGACTGGAAGCATACCAGAACGTCTACAATTGAAACGATTGACCTATCCATTTGAACAAAGCCAGATCATCCCCGAGATCAAAATTGATGACTCTCAAATGATTCTTTCTCCGGATGGAAAACATCTCTGCGAGATTTCCAGGTCCAATTCGGGCATAAACTTGAAGCTGCTTTCATTGGAGGACGGGAAAGAAATTGAGATAGCCAAATTCAGTTACCCGATATATGTGCAAGATATATCATGGTCTGATAATAGTAGGTACCTGGGGTACTTAAAAATAGATCCTTCTGGAAGGGAGAAAAACAATCTCCGACTATATGATATGGAGTCAGGGACTTCCAAGGTTTATGAATTAAAGGATTTTGCTAGAAAAGACACCCCCATAAGTATGAATGTTTCAGATGATGGCCGCGGCGTATTATTTACAATGTTTCCTGAACATATTGATCAAAGTAGAAAAAGATCTATTCTATTGGGAGAAATCACTGATAATGAAGTGGAGAAACGGTTCACGCGTGAGTTCGGAGGAAAGCAGAATGCATGGATTAGTAACGATCAGTTTGTATTCCTCGGATATGATGCAACATTATACGAATATGATCGGCGAAACGGCGCACTCTCCGTAATTTTAGAAAGAATTTCTACATTTAGACTCTCCCCTGACAAAAAAAGCATTGCTTACTCATTGGATGCTGAAAATATCATTAATGTAGGAAAATTGCAGGGAAGAAATGTTTTGTATAATGAACCCGTTTACCATGGGATTGTGCCGACAAATATGTACTGGAGCCTCGACAATAAAAAACTATTCATTCAGGGGCAAACCGATTCTACGGAAGGGCAGTCATTTATCTTAGAATTTGAATGACCTCGTTCACTCCAAGCAACCTTATTTCGGATCATCATCCGGATAAGGTTGTTTTTGTTATCAAAACCCTTCATTCGGTGTGACAATTTGTTTACATCTTCATCAAACTTTAGCGACATCTAGCCACTATATTGTAATGGAGAAAGGCACAAACCCATAAACAGACAAGGAATGAATCATAATGAATGGGGAACAAAACCGACCGATGAAACGCTATATGCCTGGATTAGACGGCTTACGAGCAATGTCTGTCCTGGCTGTGATTGGTTACCACCTCGATTTGGAGTGGGCTCAAGGTGGGCTGCTGGGAGTAGGGATTTTCTTTGTACTATCCGGCTACCTTATTACGAATCAGATCATATTGGAGTACAAAACAAAAAATAGATTATCGATCTTGAATTTCTGGATGAGAAGAATACGTAGATTGTTGCCTGCCATGGTTTGCATGCTTTTGTTGGTAGCATTATGGCTAATGATTACGGATGTTTCCAGACTGCAAGCATTGGAGGGGGATTTTCTCTCCTCACTTTTTTACATGAATAACTGGTATCTCATCTTTCATGAAGTTTCCTATTTTGAGAATTTTGGTCCAGCATCTCCAATTGCTTTGGTCGCTTTCCATTGAGGAACAGTTTTACTTGGTTTGGCCAGTTGTACTTTTGATTGGCTTAAAACTAGTGCCACGACGAGGAAAACTAATGCTGTCCATTCTTTTAGTGGCTTCCATATCCGCTATTGCGATGGCAGTAATGTATGAGCCGGGAACGGATCCAAGTAGAGTGTATTACGGGACGGACACCCGAGTATTCGCCATCCTGATTGGAGCAGCCTTGGCGGTCGTCTGGCCGAGCCGGAAGTTGAGTGACAGGATTTACCCTTCTGCTCGAGCGTTACTTGATATCACCGGTGTGGTAGGAATCCTCATCTTACTTATCCTGATAGGTCGTTCGAATGAATACGATGATTGGCTATACCAGTTCGGTTTTCTCTATTTGTCCTTTGTCACTGCAGCAGTCATTGCAGTGTTGGCGCATCCAGCCAGCCGACTAGGGAAAATCATGGCATGCCGACCTCTGACCTGGATTGGGAAACGATCTTATAGTCTCTATATATGGCATTATCCAGTCATTGTTCTATCGAGTCCGACAGTCAACACTAAGGGGGTTAGTTTCACACAAATTCTCCTGCAAGTAACCATGAGTGTAATTCTGTCAGCTTTCTCATACAAGTATGTCGAAGAGCCGATCCGCCGGGGAAACTTCCGGGCTCAACTTAATCTCGTTCACAAGCGTAACATGGGCAAACCATTAAGCGGATTAGCATTGATGATCCTCGTCTTTATACTTGTATTATGGAGTATGGACACAACTAAGCCCCAGCCTGATTTGGATATGCCTGTTATCAGTCAGGAAACATTCCAATCGGTCGATCCTTCTGATGAAGGAGAGGGTTATTCAAAGGACACAGACGATTTAAAAATGGAAAAATTACGTAAATAATAACTTGATAGAAATTTTGATTGAATTCCAAAATGAAAGGATGAAATGGAAATGAAGAAAAGAAAGGGAATGAGGAAAAGACATGTGTGGAAGATATGGGTGTTCGCCATCTTAATTTTTGTTGTAGGATTTCTAGATCTCCGTGCCGAGACCTCAGAAACGCCTGAAAAGATAGAAGTAAAAGGCCAACAATCTGAATCACATCAGTATGATGCCATACATTCCCCGCCCCCACAGAACGCTGAGATGATTTCGAACGAGACTGAAATCAAGAAAGTAGAGCCACTCGATGGGGAAGGGATCACTGTCATCGGGGATTCCGTAATGATGGGAATCGAACCGTATCTGAAGGAAAAGCTGCCTAAAATCACGGTGAATGGAAAGGTCGGCAGACAAATGTCCCAAGCCAAGGACGTCGCTAATGAATTAGGAAAGCAAGGGAAATTCGGTGACCACATCATTATTGAACTCGGTACAAACGGGCCGTTCAATAAAGATCACCTTCGCAATTTGTTAACATCACTTTCTGAGGCTAAAAAGGTTTTAGTGGTAACAACTCGAGTTCCCAAAGGATGGCAAGAAACGGTTAATTCGACTATCAAGGAAGTCGTCAGTGAATTCAGTAATGCGAAAGTTGTAGACTGGTACGCAACCAGTGAAGGGAAAGGAGATTATTTCTATAAAGACGGGGTGCATTTAAAGCCTGATGGCAGCAGGTATTATGCTTCCCTTCTCATAGAAGCCTTGCAAGAAAAGTAAGTCAGTATACCAATTTTACTACGATGAAAGGCGAAGCAAAATGACTCTAAAAACGAAAAAGACAGTAGCTTTACTATTGTCAATGGTGATCTTTGTTGTAGCTTTTGTTCTTTATTACTTCATTTCTATCTCATAAAGTTTCAAAGGAGGCGAGTTTAAAGCTGAACCGACAGGTACATGTTTATTTAGCTATCCAGTCCATTCAACGGGAAGGTGCGTCGTTTACAGATACTATGCGAAATTGCAGGGGTTCCAAGATTGAGTTATTACAAATGGCAAAACCACAAGCCCAGTATACGTGAACTGGGAAACCAACAACTTATTCAGACTAAGCTAATACGTCGCATTTTTCACGACACAAACACACTGGTAAATCCATTCCAATGTATACTAAACATACTTAGAAGTAATAATTTTATGATAATGCTTAATTTATTTTGCAATTAAACAGAGGGGAACTCCCTCTTTTTTTGTTAAGTATTTTCTGAGTCAGATGAAGCCCTAGAGTGATTCCAGTAGCAATCACGGTACCCCATGCATCGATTTTATTTAGAATAATGAGTATGAATCAAGTGACCATCGAGAGGTCCATTAGTACCGCCTCTAATCGTTGCCTGAAGTCTGTTAAGCCCGATTCGATTCTCATTGGTGACTATTAGATTTTCATCAAAGGGATCAAAAACTTGGTTTGCATTCAATTTAACTCGCTCATGACCAGTTTGCCATCTTAGGGGCAGTAGTCATTGCTGAATGGGGAGAAGGGTCGACGGGAGTCATCCTGTTGGACATTAATGAGGTCTGAGAGCGCTACTCGATCGAAAAAGTGTGCCAATCCATTCACTCGTTGATGGACTTTGCTCCGAAAGAAGCGTTGATTCGGCAAGGAAGAGGAGGCTGATAAATGACATCCAAGTTGGTGACATCATGAGGGACAAAAATTGGCAGTGGATAGGGTTGTGGTAAAAGGAGCGTCCACCACAAACCTCAACCAGGCGGCGATTTTAGGAGAATCGATACCTGAGACAAAGAAATGTAAATAGTTTCTTCGTTTCAGTTCATGAAATTAACATTTCATGTACTGAACTCTAAAAAGCATTATTCTAATAGTCGGCTACTCCAAAAGGCAACTTCCATTTACGCTAGCATAGGGGTAAATAGATAGTAAGGTATATTATTTGCAATATTGTACAAACTGATAATAGATACGGAATTGCAGATGTGTTTCCTATAACCCACGGCTGGTTAAGCCATACACGATTAGTTAGGCCATGTGATTTCGTTCGTGACCCGTAAATCTTATTGAATTATGGGTTTTTTCATGCTCAAATTTGTAGCTGGTGGTTTCCATGCTCCAAGTTGCTCAAATTGGTTTGTAAAAATGCTCGTTTTACAAAATGGCAACAAACAATTTGTAACCGCAAGGACAATGTCGTGTATGTAACAAAAGCACCCTCACAACCAAATGCGCTCACAGTAGGGGTTTACTGAGTCATTATTACGGGATCTAGATAATTATACATAATAATAATTTATGTGGAATTAGGTTGGTGATTCAAATGTAAATATTTGTTAAATCTCTAATAAGAACTGATGTTCCAGATAAGGAGTGAAACTATGATTACAATTAACATGTTTAACAGTGGTTGTCACATTGAAGATAATTAACGTTTGCTGGCTGTAGGGACTGACCCCATAATGTAAGACAAATCAAAACACCTTCAAGAGAATGCGACCATGTCGTAAGATATGGGGACAACTTGGAGGTGTTTTTTCTGTGTCAACGAGAGTAAGTTATCCAACGGAAATCAAGTTAAAGGCTGTTGAAATGAGGCTGAGGGGCGTATCAGTGAGAGAAGTAATGGAACACCTTTGTATCAAGAACAAAACGCAAGTGGAGACATGGTTACGTTGGTATAGAAACGGCGAGACTCACCGCTTTGAACAACCAGTAGGTAAACAGTACACGTATGGAAAAGGACCAGAATTCACATCTGAATTTGAAAGATTGAAACAGGAAAATCGCTTCTTAAAGCAACAATTAGATGTCCTAAAAAAGTACAAGGAGTGGGAAAGGAGGTGTCACCAGAAGCGGCAGTCCAGTGGATGGATTCCATAAAGGGAGAGGTCTCTGTACAACTAGCGTGTCAATGGCTGGGCATTGCTCGTTCGACCTATTATCGGTGGAAAAATCAAATGAATACACGACAGAATTTGAATCCACTAGTGACACGTAGTCGGGAATTGTGCCTAGCACATATGTTTCGCTATGGATATCGAAAAATTACAGCCCTTTTACGACGAGAGATGCAAGTAAATCATAAACGAGTACAACGAATCATGAGAGAAGAAGGCTTGCATTGTCGAGTGAAAGTGAAAAAACGCAAGGGAACTGGACAACCTTTCATGGTTGCTAATCATCTTTTGAAACGTGATTTCCGTGCGGAACAGCCATTGCAAAAGCTAGTTACGGATATTACTTACCTGCCTTTCGGCAGCAAAATGTTGTAATTATCTAGCATCATGGACTTGTACAACGGCGAGATCATCGCATACAGTATTGGGGACACACAAGATACAAATTTGGTTTTAGATACGTTGAACCAGCTGCCTGCAGTGGAGCGATGCATGTTACATAGTGATCAAGGTTCCGTTTATACATCTAATGTGTATCAACAGGCTGTAAAGGAAAAAGGCATTACCATAATCATGTCCCGTAAGGGTACACCCGCTGATAATGCCCCATAAAATCGTTTCATTCCACACTAAAGTCTGAAACGTTCTATCTCGAAGATTTTACCTGTACAACGACGGCCATCGTTGTACAGATCGTTCAAAACTACATTTATTACTATAACGCAATTCGCATTCAAACGAAACTTAACAACCAGTTACCGATTGAATATCGACAACTGGTTGCTTAATTCGCAATGGTGTTTTGATCCCTGTCCTACGGACGGGGGTCAGTCCCGTTTATACCCCTCCTTTTTTTGTCTACTCAATTTAAAAACACCCTCTGAAGAGGGAAAGCCTTCTAGTTGAATATCCCTCAGATCATATGACTCCTGCCAGATCGTTAAAAATGAATACTCCCCATCGTTGGCTCCCCGATCAT
>NZ_JAUMSJ010000066.1:0-10087 GCF_037834415.1 Brevibacillus borstelensis
TACATCTTTGACTTCAAGAAAGAAATTGCTAGGCTTGTGATTTACTCACTTATAAAAACGCTTCGCTGTTCAGTTTTCAAAGAGCACCTTTTTTGAAACAACCTCTTTATTATATCAATCTGAGATTCGTTTGTCAATAAGTTTTTTTATTAACAACCTTCCCTCAAGGCGACTTTTAAAGTCTATCACGTTTGCACTAGATAGGCAAGAGGTAATTTTTTGTATCATTCTCTTTTTGTGAAGAACTCGCTCTTTCGAGAAGAACTCGCAAAAACGAGAACGAGATTTAATATATCACTTCAAAACGTACTGTGCAAGTGAAATAAATGGAAAAGCCGCTCATGCAATTACATGAACGGCTCTTCTTGTACTGTCTTCAATATCTATGCGAATTTAATCGCGGGCACGCATATGCGGGAACAACAGCACATCCCGAATCGAAGGCGAATTGGTAAGTAGCATGATCAAGCGGTCAATTCCGATCCCCAGTCCACCTGTAGGCGGCATACCGTATTCCAGCGCTTCAATGAAGTCTTCATCCATTTCATGCGCTTCATCGTTTCCAGCTTCTTTTTCCAAGAGCTGCGCCTCAAAACGCTCCCGTTGGTCAATCGGGTCGTTCAGCTCGGTAAATGCATTTGCATGCTCTCTGGCGACAATAAACAGCTCAAAGCGATCGGTAAACCGCTCATCCTGCTCGTTTTTCTTGGCCAGCGGCGAGATTTCCACCGGATGGCCGTATACGAAAGTAGGCTGGATGAGTGTCTCTTCGATTTTTTGTTCAAAGAATTCGTTTACCACGTGGCCGAAGGTATGGTGCGGTTCGACCTGCACACCGTGTTCTTTTGCCAGAGCCCGGGCTTCTTCGTCGCTCATATGCTTCCAGAAATCGACTCCGACATGCTCCTTGACCAGATCGACCATGTGGACGCGGCGCCATTTCGGTGTCAGATCCACTTCATGCCCTTGATAATGAACCTTGGTGGTTCCCAAAACTTCCTGGGCGACATGGGCGATAAGTTGTTCGGTCAAATTCATGATGTCTTCAAAGTCGGCATATGCCTGATACAGCTCGATCATCGTAAATTCCGGGTTGTGACGGGTAGAAATCCCTTCATTCCGGTATACGCGGCCGATCTCATACACCTTCTCCAACCCGCCGACAATCAGCCTCTTGAGATGCAGTTCGATGGCGATGCGCATATACAACTGCATGTCCAACGCGTTGTGATGGGTAATAAACGGACGAGCTGCCGCCCCTCCAGCGATCGCATGGAGCGTAGGGGTTTCCACCTCAAGGAAACCGAGGCTGTCCAAATAACGGCGCATCGAGGTGAGGATCCGGCTTCTTGTGATAAATGTGTCGCGAACCTCGGGATTGACGATCAGATCGACGTAGCGTTTGCGGTAACGGGTCTCGATGTCCTTGAGACCGTGGTACTTTTCTGGCAGCGGACGGAGCGACTTCGTCAGGAACGTAAGCTCCTTCGCTTTTACGCTAAGCTCGCCCGTCTTTGTTTTGAAAACGACGCCGCTGACGCCGATCAAATCGCCAATGTCGCTTATGTTAAATACTTTAAACGCCTCTTCGCCGACTGTATCCAGCCGGACGTAGATCTGGATTTGTCCGGAGCGGTCCAAAAGCTGAGCGAAGCTCGCTTTCCCCATATCCCGTTTGGCCATCAGGCGTCCGGCAATGGAGACCGTCGGCGCTTCCGCTTCCAGCTCTTCCTTGGTCTTTTCAGCAAAGCGGCTGACGATATCGGCCGCGTGATCCTTTTGTTCAAACTTCTTCCCGAATGGATCAAGCCCCCATTCGCGAAGCTGATTCATTTTGTCATGGCGCACTTGCAGCAACTCATGCAGACTCTCCTGCTGCTGTTCTTGCTCCTGCAGGTCTTGCTCGTTACTCATAGCCTCATTCACTCCTTACCATAACCTTGGTGACGATTTGGATGACTGGATAAATAGCGATACGGCGTACCCTTTTTTCAAGGTACGCCTTGTTTCAGCCAATTACAAGTTAATATCGAGAATTTCGTACTGGATGACGCCTGCCGGAACCTGCACGTCGACGATAGACCCTTTTGTTTTTCCGAGCAACGCCTGACCTACCGGAGATTCATTGGAGATTTTATTGTTCATCGGATCGGATTCAGCCGAACCCACGATCGTGTACATCACGATGTCTCCGAACTCCAGATCTTTCAGCTTGACTGTGGACCCTACGCTTACGACTCCGGTGTCCACGTCCTCGTTGGTAATAATGCGAGCATTGCGAAGCATTTTTTCCAGGGTAAGAATTCGCCCCTCGATGAATGCCTGCTCATTTTTCGCCTCTTCGTACTCGGAGTTTTCGCTAATATCTCCATAGCTGATCGCTTCTTTAATCCGTGCTGCTACTTCCTTGCGTTTAACCGTTTTCAAATCTTCCAGCTCTTGCTCGAGTTTTGCCAGACCTTCTGGTGTAAGAATCACTTCTTTTTCCGACATGGTTCAATTCCCCCGTTTAAAATAATTCCTTTCGCACTGGGTAAAGTACAAAGGATTATATGTAGATGCTCTATACAATATACAGGCAGAACGTGAATGCCAAGCTGTCGACTCCAATTGTCATAGGGAAAGCTGCCAGAGCAAACTGGCAGCTTACGTCCCGATAATACGACGTATTATAGGATATGAAGGAACCCTTGTCAATGTTTAGGATACCCTTAGTAACTGACCGCTTCTTCCCGGGGCAGAGCCGCTTCGTCATCCACATCGTCTGCATGGTTTTCCACCCAATCGACATACTCTGTCAGGACGCGGCGAAGCTCTTCTTCCGTCTCAACAGCATTGATCAGGTTTTTGGTATGGGTCGATCCCTTTAAGCCTTTGAGATACCAGGCCGCGTGCTTGCGCATTTCCAGCACGCCTACGCGCGGTCCTTTCAAGGCGATCAGGCGCTCCGCATGCAGCATGCAAATCTCCATCTTCTCACGCGGAGTCGGCTCGGGCAGCAATTCCCCGCGAGTGAGATACTGAATCGTCCGGTACAGCATCCACGGATTGCCCAAGGCGGCGCGGCCGATCATCACACCGTCGCAGCCGGTGGTATCCAGCATGCGGCGAGCGTCTTCCGGCGTAGCCACGTCACCGTTCCCGATGACCGGAATGGAGACGGCTTCCTTGACGCGGCGAATCCAGTCCCAATCCGCTTTCCCCTTGTACATTTGCACGCGGGTACGGCCGTGAACCGCAACAGCCTGGGCGCCCGCGCGCTCCACAGCCTGCGCGTTCTCGATGGCGTACATATGCTCCTCGTCCCAGCCAAGGCGCATTTTCACCGTAACCGGCTTCTCTACGGCGTCCACTACAGCGGAAACGACCTCGTAAATTTTATCCGGATCCAGCAAGAGCCTTGCACCGGCGTCGCAGCTCACGATTTTGGGAACCGGGCACCCCATGTTGATATCAATGATATCCGCGTTTGTATATTGATCGACATGTTTCGCCGCAGCGACGAGCGTTTCCCTGTCGCCGCCAAAAATCTGCAGGCTTAGCGGTTTTTCGCGCTCGTCGACATACAGCATATCCATCGTCTTCTTGTTTCCGTGCACGATCGCCTTGTCGCTAACCATTTCGGCGCAGACGAGACCGGTGCCAAATTCTTTCGCAATCAAACGAAACGCAGGGTTGCACACCCCTGCCATCGGAGCAAGAACGACGTTGTTTTTCAACTCGATGTTTCCGATTTTCATCTATCATTCAACCTCCTTTTCCCGCAGTTCCGCAGGGAGTCGCAAGCACACCACGGCCTGACGAGTGGATGGAGAGGCAGAGCCCCAAGAAAAAGTTATTTATTATTTATAGCACATAATTCCTCATAATCAACCTGTAAAGTGCTGGCGATCTTCCGCAGCACAGGCTCGGTCGGCGTGCGCGTCCCTCTTTCCAGCGATCCGACAAACGACAGCGAGACGCCCATCTTTTCCGCCAGCGACTGCTGGGTCAAGCCTTTCAGTTTGCGGAATGAACGGATCCGGTTTCCCAGGCGATTGTTCCCCATTTTTGTACCCCCTTGTCATCTTCCGGCAACAACCTGAGGAAATCGTCTAAAGGCCGGTTAAACACGGGCAGCATGTCCCCCTCCAAGACGTCGCGCAAAGGAACGAGCACGAAGGCCCGCTCTGTCATTGCCGGATGAGGGATGGTCAGATGCTCGCGGTCCAGCGCCATGTCTCCATACAGCAGCACATCGATGTCAATGGTGCGTGGCCCCCACCGAATCGTGCGCACTCGTCCCAGCTCCTGTTCTACCGCCAGTGCACTCTCCAGCAGCTTTTCCGGAGTCAGGTCCGTTTCTACAGCAACAGCCATGTTCAGAAACGCCTCCTGGTCGACAAAGCCGACCGGTTCGGTTTCGTATACAGGTGAAATCCGAACGACGGAAATCCCCTCTCGTCCGTGCAGTTTTTTTACTGCCTGCCGCAAATTCTCCGCCCGATCGCCCATGTTCGAGCCGAGCGCCAAATACGCACACACCGTCATTGGGCACGATCCTCTCTTTTGCGGCTTATCTCGATGGCAACCGAATCATAGTGGCCGTTAATCGGCGGATCAGGCTTTGTCACCTTGACTTTTACTTCTGAAAACGGAAACGCCTGCAGCAGTCGATCCGCAATTCGCGCAGTCAATGCCTCCACCAGGTTGTAACGCTCTTTTTCTACTATTTGTTGCACACAATCAAAGATATCGGCGTAATTCACAGTATCATGCAGGTCGTCGCTCGCCCCTGCCCGGGACAAGTCCAAAAACAGCTCTAGATCGACATAAAACCGCTGTCCCAGCTTGGCCTCGGCTTCGAACACCCCATGATAACCGTAGAACGACATCCCATTAAAATAAATTTTATCCAATCAGGCCGCCCCCTTTCAACATCGCGTCCATCATGGCGGTCACTCGCTTCATTTCCTTGACGTCGTGGACACGGACGATATGGCAGCCTTTCGCTACGCCCAACGCTACCGTAGCGGCAGTCCCTTCGACACGCTCCTCCACCGGCAGATCCAGGACGCGCCCGATCATCGATTTGCGCGACGTTCCAAGCAGAACCGGATAGCCCAGCGCCACCAGATCATCCAGCCGGCGCATCGCTTCGAGGTTTTGCTCCAGCGATTTGGCAAATCCGATGCCCGGATCGAGAATGATCAGCTCGCCCTTGACTCCCGCTTCCCTGGCAATTGCGACAGACTCCCGCAGATCTCGGATCATGTCGCTGAAAAAGTGGGTGTAGGCTGTATCCTCGCGGTTGTGCATGAGAATAATCGGCACCTCATGCTGAGCGGCCACGTCTGCGATTCTTCTGTCTTTTTTGGCGCCCCAGACGTCATTGATGATATGGGCGCCAGCGCGAACGGCCTGATCGGCTACCTCAGCCTTGTACGTATCGACCGACAATGGGATGGAAAGCTCCCGGGCAAGCGCACGAACAACCGGAATCACCCTGTCCAGCTCCTCCGCCAGCTCTACGGGAGCCGATCCGGGCCGCGTCGATTCTCCGCCGATATCGATAATGTCCGCACCCGCATCCACCAGGGCACGCGCTTGCGCTACCGCCCGCTCGATATCTGTGTACCGGCCGCCGTCGGAAAAGGAGTCAGGGGTTACATTCAAAATGCCCATGACAAGCGTCTTTTGTCCAAGCGGCAGCACGCGGTCTTTGCAAAGGATGGCTTTTCTTTGCTGAAGCTGGCGGCGCATCGTGAGCAGCTCCCGCACCTCCGCAGCCGCTTCCCGCAGTCCTTTTGTCTGATCCGGGATGCGGTCCAGCAAGCCTAGCCATTGTCCGTGCGTGCCTCTGATATACAGATCGGCTAAATCAGGTCGGGCCGGATTGTCGTGTACGGCAGCGTCTCCGCCGAGCAGCCGCATCTCGCTTCGCAGCAAGGCTGCCTCTTCGAAAGCAAGCCTCTCCATATGAAGCTGCAATGGCTCTCCCTCATCGGCAAAGCGCTCCCTGTCGGAAGGCTTGACCCCTTGCCGGGCGAGCTCTTGTTCTACTTCCATGCGGTTTTGGGCGTGAATCACGAATGGATTATGAATCATGAGCCTTGCTTCCTTTCGCGTCTTGAATCTCTCGTTGACATGTTGTCAGATAGCATACCATAATTACCCACCGCACGCTACAGACTCCCGGTACGCCAGGTGCAGCGCCTGTGTATGGCTTCCATAAACAGCGGGCAGCTCTTTTCCACTCACCTCTGACACCGGTACGATCTCCTGGATGGAATTCGTCACAAACGCCTCGCTGGCGCTCCCCAGCTCATCCAGACGGTAAAATCCTTCCTGCACAGGGATGCCCAGCTTTTTCGCCAGCTTCAGCACGTGCCGCCTCGTAACCCCGTCCAGTATGCCCGTTTCGACAGCAGGCGTAAACATGCTGCCGTCCCGAATCCAGAAGAGATTGCTGACGATCCCTTCGGCCAGATAGCCGTCATGGGTCAGGAACAGGCCTTCGACGTCGGTCTGGCTTCCGACCTCCAGACGGGCCAGGGCATTGTTCAAGTAATTGTGCGACTTGAAGCGAACCGGACCTTCCGCTGTCTGGCGGGGAATCGACAATACTTGGAGCCGCTTTGGACGAGGGGGCAGCGCGATCGGCGGAACGTTTTTCGCAAAGACAAACAGAGACGGGTGAGCGTACCCTTCCGTCACCAGTCCTACGCCCTCGTTGCCTCCCGTAATGCTGATCCGCACGTACGCATCCGCAAGTCCATTGGCTTTGGCTGTTTGCAGGATAGCCCCCTCCAGCTCTTCTGAGCTCCAGGCGTTTCTTATTTGCAACGCCAAAAGCCCGGCGGACAACCGGGCGAAGTGTTGATCCCACAAAAACGGCCGATCCTGATAGACACGCACCGTCTCAAACAAGCCGATCCCGTACAAAAAACCATGGTCCAATACAGATACCGCCGCCTGCTCGGCAGGGACGATCTTTCCATTCACATATACGAACATGGCATTCTCTCCCGCTATCCTTCTTGGAGAGCATCATACCATATTTCTCAGCCAAGCTGTGCGGTCTCCTCCAGCCGTTTGCGGTGGATGAACCGGGAGATGGCGATCGACATTTCGTACAGAGCGATCAAGGGCACGATCACCAGCACATCGGAGACCAGATCAGGCGGCGTAATCGTGATGGAGACGACGGAAAGCAGAAAATACGCCGGCTTTCTCAGCTTGGCCAGCCGGTGCGGATTGAGAATGCCCAGATGGCTGAGAAACAGCACGATTACCGGCAGCTCGAACAAAAGCCCAAACGGAACGCAAATATTCAGCATGAACGTAAAATAGTCATTCGCCGTAATGACGAGATCGAAATTGCCGTTGGACAATCCGAGCACAAATTGATACATCAAGGGAAACAGGACAAAATAGGCGAAGCTCAGTCCGATCAAAAACAGGAAAAAGAGAGCCGGTATATACATCATGGCTACTTTGCGCTCCTGCTCGGTCAACGCCGGCACGACAAATCGCCAGGCTTGATAAGCGGTGATCGGGATGGTGATGGCAATCGCTCCGACTGCGGAAAGCTTGATGTAGATAGACAAAATGTCGTTGGGACCGAGAATCGCCAGCTTTTCCGCCGAACGGCTCGCCAAAAAATGATAGATGTGGTCTACGAACAAAAAGCACGTCAGAAGACTGATGACAAAGGAAGTCAGAACGATAATCAGCCGGCGGCGCAGATCTGTCAGGTGTTCGAGAAACGGCATGGCTCGCCCCATGGCTCACTCCTCCTCGTCGTGAAAAAGTACACAAAGCCTGGTGAAAACAATGGTCAAATGCGGTTTGCGGCTGGGTTCGCCCGATAAAATCCTGCCAGGCAGCGGCAAAGGGCAGTGCGCACGCGGCACACCACCCTTCCCCTGCAGATGGTTTACTTGACTCGATTCAAGGATTCTTCGCCGTTCTTGCCAGCTAGACCGACCATTTTGTCGGCCGCATCCTTTTCTTTCTGCTTTTTCTCGTCGTCCTCGTCCTTGGTTAAATCCTTGGCGGCGGACTTGAATTCGGTCAGCGTTCGTCCAAAGGCCCGCCCAATCTCGGGCAGCTTGCTCGGACCAAAAATGACGAGAGCGATGATCAAAATGAGGATAAGCCCGGGTATACCGATGCTGGACAACATGGCTGGCTACACTCCTTTTTTAGAAGCCGGTAATGGCGATGACACCCGGCATGGCGACAGCATTGCCGCCTTTTGGCCAGTTGCTGGTCGGCTGGTCGTAAGACTTCAGGTTTTCCCCCGGATGCTGAACGGACAGGAACAGCGTGGTTTCGTCCGGGGTAAACCACGGTCCGGTCATTTCGGCACCTACTGGCGCGGAAGCAAACTGCACGGCCTCTCCTTTGGCTGCTCCGGCTGTCGGGATAAAGAAGATGCCGTTGTTGCCGAAGGATTTGTAAATGCCGCTGTTCATGGACGAGGAGGAAATATCCGTCACGACCCACAAGTTGCCTGCGCTGTCGAACGCCATATTGTCCGGTGCCGCAAAACCGCTTTGCGGTCCGCCGGCGGCAAAGATTTCGAAGGTGAAGTCCAGACCGGCATGGCTGCCGTCTTTTTCAAACAGGCGGACGATTTGTCCGTAGAAGTTTCCGTGCTTGGAGTTGTTCGTCATGGCGATAAAGACGCTGCCGTCGATCGGGTGCACCTCCACATCTTCCGGGCGGTCCATCGGAGTCGCTCCCATCGCTTTTGCGGCATCGCGGCAGTTGACGAGTACATCCGCCTGCGAGGCGAACAACGCATTTCCTTTGCTGTCAGTCGCTTTTTGCAGCGCTTCGCTGGAGGCGTAATCCAGGGCCATCCACTTTCCTTTGCCGAAGTTGGCTACATAAAGCGTGCCTTCCTCCAGCAGCTTGGAGTTCTGTTTTCCGGCACTTGGATTGAACTTTCCTTTGGAAACGTACTTGTAGACGTACTGGTCGTTTGCGTCATCGCCCATGTAGACGACGAGCTGGCCGGTAGGGGCGATGACCATCGCCGTATTTTCATGAGAGAACCGTCCCAGGGCTGTATGCTTTTTGGGCGTGGAAGCAGGGTCAAACGGGTCTACCTCGACGACCCAGCCATAGTGGCGGTTATCTCTCAGTCTGCAATCGTCAACGACATCCTGGAAGTTTTCTTCACAGGACAATATCGTGTTCCACAAGGTTACCCCGCCAGAGCAGTTGGCGAAGGTTCCGGTTACTTCGTTGGCAATGGACGCGGCGGGACCGGTCAATACATGCTTGGTCAGCCCGCTCACACGGCGGCCGTACTTGGAGTCCGGAACGAGCTTCCATCTTCCGCCCTCGCGTTTTACCTCCACGACGGAACCGCCGAGCGCGTAGAGATATTTCTGGACTTGCTCTGCCGTGCGCTTGTTCGCTTTCGGATCGGCATTCAACGTGTCGTAGCCGGTGACGTAGTACTCCAGCTCGCCCAAGTACTCATGATTGACCCAGAGCAGGCCGTGGTTGGCGCTTCCGTCGATCGGCAAAAAGCAGGTGAAGTCGGCATTGAACCCGAACGTATCCCCGTTCTGATTGATTCTGTCGCCGTAGACAGCGATCACATCGTACTTGTACCCGTCCGGCAGCACGACATCGTCCTTGGTCGATGGCTCGATCGGCTTGAACTTGGGATTGAATTTGTGCTTTTTGTCCTCCAGTCCAAACAGATGATCGGCCGTTTTCCCGGAGATCGATTGCCCTGCAGCCAATGCAGGAATTCCTGTAGCCAGAGAGGCAAGGGCTGCCGTACCCGCACCCAGATAGGTCAAAAATTGTCGACGGTTCACGTCCATTCGCGTTCGCTCCTTTGTCTCTTCTTTACACCTCCCGATTGTACAGGCCGTTCGTCTAGCTACTGTGAATGCGGGATTAAGAATACGTAAAATGGTTTGTATTTTCTGTGAAGGAACAGTGGAATCAGAAAGCTCTTGGCTGTGACAAGCCTTTTGGCTAAGCCTGGGTACACAAAGGGCACAAGTCCCGCTTTCCAAATGAGTTCGAAGTCTCACATCGTTGCGTTTGTGCCAATCTTCCTCTGTCGACAAAAAAA
>NZ_JAUMSJ010000067.1:0-9739 GCF_037834415.1 Brevibacillus borstelensis
ATTTCTTCCTCCAAACGCTTAAGTTGTTCCTCCATAAAGCGAATTTGTTGCATAATCATTTGCAATTGAAAGGAATAAGCATCAATAGCCAGATCAGCACCAAAAGATTACCTGTAGTACTAAGCTTCCTATTTGTTCTCTTTAATTTCTATAAGAAGTTTTTCAATTCTACTCATAGTTGAGTGGATTTTTTTTTAGATATATTACTATATTGACTAAAGATATTAATACAACAAGAACTGAAAATACAATGTCTAAGTCCATTCAAATTCACCTCGTTTCATTTATTATTTACTCATAGTTCATTTATCAAAGAAAGAGCTAAATATGTTGGTACAATTGACGCGCCTTGGCTGTCGTCAATACTATATTTAAACCCACCACCATACCTTTGAACTTCATTAAAGTTTCTATGGAATCAATTCCGGAAAGATCGCTCTCCAGTATCTTCAGCGCCTTGATAATTGAATAATTTGCAATAAAACTACTATCATTATTGTGTATAAATAAACCGGATTTGTTGTCATATTTATCTTCAAAAATTCTGAAATTTCTTTTTCAGAAACAATCTTAATTCCTAATTCTTGCATTATCTCTATCTATATTTAAGCATAGTTCATACATCTCTATTTTATTATATGCTATGATGTTATTTTGAAGATGTTAATTAATAGAAAAAGATAACAATTGCCCCCCTACAAGTACACTTTAGTCAATCCCTCGGATATATGAAACGACTAGTATGAAACGAGCTCTAGATCACTTCCCTCTTTCTTTTTCTCAACTGAACATGATTAGTAAAACGGCATTGAAGAGGCAAATTGAGCGAATTTGATGTCAATATGCATTTTCCTTATAGAAGGCAAAAAAGTACTTCTGGATATACCCTACCATTTGACCTCCTCCACGCTGACTACCGGAAAAGCATGTGCAGGCAGAATGGGAACAAAGGGACGCTCGTTCACGTAGGCAATGACGATATGAGAAGGACCCACCATCGTTTTAGGGGCCAAGCGGAGCTCTTCTCCCTTCTCCGTCACCACTGTGATTTGCAGGAGACCTCCCGCCTGCCGCCTGGCTCCTGCTACAACCCTGTCGAACGAGACATCTGAGCCGTCGAAACGGAGAAAAAGCTGGTGGTCGTTTCGCCACGATAAAAAATCAATGTAATGCCGCGCAAATGACAAAGAATCCGTCGTGACACTGTGCTTGCCCGGAAGGTACTTGTTTCCTTCTCGTCGATATCCGCCGTTTTCCAGCATGCGTTTGTCGAAACGGGCTAACGCCTCTTTTTCCATGAGATCAATGACTCCTTCGTTTTTCAAAACGGGATCTACCGCAAAGGTAGCGTGATGATTGGACAGTTCCAACAACGTTTTTATTTCCGTTTTTTTCTGCATCGCCAGATCGGCATCTACTACAAATACGCCAATTAATAGAAAGAACAGCAGCGCCGAAATGGACAAGATATTCATTCCCGTATAAATCCCCTCCGGAATTGTATGTCATTTATGGCAGAGAGCGCAAAACAGGAGATCATGCGAAAGGTGGATGTTTCACTCCCCCGATAAAAACAGCATTCAGAGCCGTAAAGCTTTCTTCGTTTACATTGATCGGCGCTGTGCGGCAAGACTTCATGCGCAGCGGAAGACACCCTGCAGTCAGAAGTGAGGCAACATGCAATCGGAAGTAAAGGAACACTGCAGACGGGAGCATCGTATCATAATTTTTTTTTTGAGACATCACTTATAAATCATAGTCCATCATGTTTACCGTACCATGCCGCTCAACTTTCATCTTTTCCCCGACAGGAAACCACGAAACGAAGAGAGGAAACGGGATCTCTGCCTGAAGGACAAATTCGTCTTCGTGGCTCCACAGCACAGGGTCAGCTGCCCGGCTGCGTTGAACGCGCACGATCAATTCCTCTTCGGACAGGGAAAATGATTTTTCAGTCAGTTCCTTTGCAATAAAGGCCCTGACTTTGCTCAATACCTCCGCGTCCCCTCTTCCTCCGTGATTGCTGATGTATTTTGTTGCGGCGGCGCTTACCTCCAACAATTCATCATGCGTTTGAACTACGGTGTGCACCTGCAAAATGCCCATCGGAACCAACAGCAGCACCATTACCTGCAGAAAAACCGCAATGACCTGTCCCATTATCCAGTACCAAACCTTGTCACATTATCCAGCAGCTTTTCGAAAAACTGCATGCTGACAGCCAACAAATTATCAGGGCCGGACATTAATAAGTGAACGGTAATAGGCAGTACCAGCACCATTAGTCCCAGAGTTGCCAGGATTTTGTTCATAGTTACCACCCCGGGTCAAAATACTCGGAAGGACGGCTTCCGGCAAACGTAAAAGTCGTCTCTCCCTCCACAAACCGGTTCATCCACTGGGAGAGGCGTGATGGATGGACAGAAAGCGAGAGAGTGACCATTTCGTTTCGCTCCTTTCGGGCGCGGATGCCCTCCATCCGAGGATGACTCCCGGAGAATACGTCCCCGGAGACGTCCCAGCCCAAATCTCGCATTTTTTGAACATAATAGTCTGCCAGTTGTGGCTCCAGATAGCCAATATCCTGCATGTCATCGAGGACATCCGCGTAAATGCCCCGCGCGATGGCCCTCTCCATCGCATACATCTCGTATGCGCAAATGGCGGAAAACAGGATCAAAATGACAGCCATACAGATGAAAAAGACCTTCATTTTCAACATAAATGATCCAGCAACAACTGGTGCCGCTCCGTGTTATGCAGGGCTAATGAAAGCTGACCGTTGCCGCCTTGTACACCCTTTCCTTGTGGGATTGCTTCAACCGTTCGTGAGGATCGCTCCCCCATAAAAAAGCGCACAGGCTTCCTACCATGACCAGGATGATTAAAAAAACTTGCAGCTGGAGCATTATCGGCTTGAATAGGAGCTGCCGTTTTGCATCTTGAACTGAACATTTTCAGCCTTCGTGTCGTAGTTGAGGGAGGTCACAGAGTTGTGAATGTTTTCGGCTGATTGGATAGCGGAAGGGCTGAGTTCATTGCCGTAGGAGCTTACTCCGATCCCCAGAACCATTACGCAGGCAAGGAAAATAAAAAACATCTTTTTGGTACATTCCTTCTAATTCCTTATCGTGTTTCGAAGTCATGACAAACACTGGATTTACGGGTTTTTCGACTTCTCTGTAACCCTTTGAATTCCGTGACTTTCCATAAAGTCGGTTTGCAATTTGGTTTGCAATTTGGTTTGCAATGTTTGCAGAAAAAGAGCCCTTCTCATTGAGGAGGGCTAAGACATTTACTAAAGATACCAACTTTTCCAAAGGATATACACCTGGCTCTCGAAACCTTTACCAATAAAATCCGTCTTATTAGGTAAAGTGTTGTTGTAAGAAGTTAACAAAGGAGGTTGATTTTTTATGAAGAGATTTTCGATTTACGCAATGATTGTTGTTGCCAGTTATATTACTGGTGTTATAGCTTTTAAGGCAGCGTATTACCTACTTTCTATCCCAGAAGGTAGCGAATACGACTTACTATACACAGGGATCAACTTATTCTTCATCTTTACTGTTCTCCCAGCGTATTTTGTAATTATCTCTTTATTCCGGTTGTTTAAGATTCGTTCAATAATCTTATCAGCACTCGCCTTAATAATGTTCGGAATCATCCCATCTACATTTGTTCCCTTTTTGGGTGGTTTCGGTTTCATTTACTTAAATTCACAGTATTTTCAATCGGAATTGTTTATATTACTTTATTCTTTTTTTACGGCGACAGCCATTGCTTTTTCTATTGGGATGTTTTTATCAAAAAAATCACTTACAGAATAAAAGAAGCTGTCCCCCACACACTTTCAGGGTAATTAAGCGATAAATAAAACCATCTCGTCCACTTCAGGCCGTGAAACGAGATGGTTTTCGTTCTCTTTTCGGATTTTGTCTTTTGGAGTTACCCTTTTGGGACATCCCCTTTTTTATCCCCTTATAACACTAACTTTCTGATTGAATTTCAGTAGACCTGTATAGACGGTTTCTCCAGTACTTCGTGGGTCGTACGTGTGGAGAGGTAGTGGCCTTTCATTATCAACCTTTTTCCAAATTTCATGGGCCGGATAAGCATCATGTGTTCCTTGTACTGTAACTTTTCCATCTCTGAATACCCGAATATTGTATTTCCAGTCAATATCCGGTGAAGGATTAAACGTCGGAATATTTACAGCTGCCTCTAAGATGATATCTACATGCTCACCATTAGGACCTGAACCAAATTGCCAAAAAGTACATTTAACCCCTGAATCAGATGCTTGACCAGTAATATCTGGGCGAATCGGTTCACCAGTTTCAATATCGACAGTCCTCTCAATCGTAGGTCCTACGCCAGGATAATGATAAACTTTTTTATTGGTAAAATCGACCTGTACGTGAGAGCACAACTTATATGCATGTTTATCGTTTAGTGTATCATATTTAAAATAGCGATTATTCCCATTATAGAGAATCATCACTTTACTGGTTCGCATAAATTCAATCCATTTCTCTGGAATAAATGCGGTTACACGAACTGCTACTTGGTAAGCCATTCTTCATTTCCCCTTTTGGTTAGTGATAAACGACGTTTTAACCGATCATCGTCGCTTTCACCTATCTAGGAAACTTTTGGAGGGGAAACGGAACAGCTTTTAAAAAAATGAAGGATTTTTTACAAAGTAACTTCGATGGTTAAAGCTGTTATCCAGTCTAAGGTCGTTCCCCATAAAAAGTAAATACATCTTTCCCATCCCTCAACTTTTCGATAAACTGCGTTTTTATTTCTTGAATGCCATCTTCCTTCGACATTTTCAGGAACCCGGCTAAATATTGGATCTCTGGCTCCATCTCTTGCAAGACCATCGTTAGTGCATCATTATCTCCGTTTTTTGCTCGCTCTATCATTCTGATGAATGAGTGGTTAGATATTGCCGCAACTTCTTTAGACCGCGATTCTTGCATTGAATCACTCCTCTCTCACCCATGTTAAGTTCTCTGCCAATCTCTTTACCTGTAAATCCCTCTAAGACGATTTTTCGAATGATGTATCTCTCTTTTTCATTTTGAAGCTGTTGCAACAATTCATCGACAAAAAACGAGTCCCCCACATTGTCGAAAACACTTTGCCGATTACCGAAGTCGTCTAAAATAGGACACTCTTTTTTGAGACGTTTTCTTTCTCTGTAATTCAGATTCCAAGCAATACGTCGCAAAAGCTTCTTACACTCATCTTTCGTCACCCTTACCATCTCCCACTACGATTATGTAGAGAATGAAAATTAGTTTTCTGAGGGTGTGATTGCAGAAGTAGTTAATATTCATCTTGCAAATACCTTATCAATTAACTTCCAGCGAGGTATTCCGTTTTTGTATCAAAAAAACACCCCAGCGTATGAACACTGGAGTGCTTCAAGAAAGTAGTATAATTAAATTTTGGTATTCTATAACTTGCTCAAAGTCTTCTGATTCGACGGGAAATGAAAAGGGGTTACTTGTATTATTTTTGCGCTTTTCTATACCCGGCAGCTTGTGCCTCGGCTTCAGTACAGAACAGCTCAACGTTTGCTGTGGTTTTATCATAAGATTGACCACCTGGAACGTGGTAAATCTTTGAGTTTTTGTTGCCTTTGATTGTTGGCTTATCACATTGTTTTGAAGCTGCGGGCGCTGGTTTTGGAGCTTGTTTTGCAGGTGCTTGTGCCGGTGTACTAGCTGCTGGTTTAACTGGTCCTGGTTGAGCAATTCGATATTCAACTGTTTGGAATCCCTTTGTATCATTCCACATTCTTTCGAATTCTGCGGCAAAGGACTTGGCGACAGTTTCATCTCGCAGCACCATCAGGATTTCGTCGTTTGTTGTACTGGCGGCCTTCGAGAAGTTGAAAGAACCGGTCGTCGCGATCTTTTTATCAGCGACCACCATTTTTAGATGCATCAAACCGCTGTGACTGTTGATCTTAGTCGGAACCCCAGCACTGCCCAGTATCTTCAAGGCCTCAGTTTGAGATTGCCCTCCGGCCTGCTGCTTGTCCGTGATCAAACGGACGTTTACTCCACGTTTCTTCGCTTCTTTTATAGCTGCCACAATATCCGGGTGGGTAAGGCTGTAGATCGCCACATCCAATTGAGTTTGGGCGCCGTTGATCACACTTATCAACAGGTTCTCAGGCTTCTGTTCCGCCTTGGTAAATGCCCATTCAATTTTGTTGTCAGTGGTTTTGCTCGTTACTGCAGCTGCAATTGCAGTACCGACCAATGACAATGCCAGCAAGGGCATTAGAAGCCAAGCAAATTTTAATTTTCGCATGCATACACCTTCCCCAAGTAATATTACCACCATTTAACTGTAGAAAAGCTGATATAAAATGACAAGTCCTTTCTACACAAGAAAGCCCCATCCCATAGGGATGAGGCCGAATAATCCATTATCTTGCTTTTTCTTTCTCCAACTAGGCAGATATTTGTCCATTTAAAATGAAATCAACAAAAACAGGGGACCTCAGGTTTCCGCTTTTCGTCCAATTCCGAAACTTGACGCTAGCTTTAATTCTCGGCTCCAGGTATACATAATCGCGATCTTCTCCGGTTATTAGCGATTTAGCCACCCCATAAAACGCCTGCTTATGAGTTGGTGGTACTCCAAGTTCTATTGCACCGGCTGGACGTAGCCGCCCATTTGTCGCAGGGACGTAAGCAAGCCACCCAAACTTTTCTTTTCTCCATCCACCGATAAACACGTCTGCATAGGTATAGTTGACAACTTTCAGCCAGTTATCCGAACGCTTTCCTGTAGCATAAACGGAGTCTTTCCGCTTAGCGACTATGCCTTCCATATTACGGGCCACAATCGCGTCCCACAGGTCCTCACCGCGACCATCGGCATAGACGGTTTTACTAATCGTGCCGTTGTCGGATACGGCCCGATCTAACACTGCCTTTCGTTCCATTAACGGTAAGCTACGTAGGTCAACGCCTTCATACAAGAGGATGTCGAACACGACGTATACAATCGGCAGCTTCCGCCCATGGAATCGTGACATCGTAAGCTCGAAGTCAGGAACTCCTGTATCCGGGTCCATTACCGCGAGCTCTCCGTCAAGGATAATGTCGGGACCAGCCGTTATCAGTTCGGGATATTTCGCAGTGACATCGTTACCGTGCCGAGTGTATAACTTCGTGACGCCGCCTCTCCGTGATAGGATCAGGCGGTGCCCGTCGATCTTTGGCTCGAAAATGTATCTTCCATCTGAGAAAGGTTTGTCAGTCTGTTCAAGCAACATCGGAGATATAAACTCCATATATCATCACCGATATAATTGTATCAATATGCTGCCCTGACCCGGACTGGTAATTATTTCGTGACACTCATAACATCTTCAATTCGAATCCATTTCGCATCCCAATCGTTGACCAGCCGGAACCTCCGTCCGTAAGTGTCGATTTCCTTATCTACGCCCCAATCCGTTTCAAAAACGCCAAGGCCACGGCGTACCTCCCGGAACCACTTTACGGTTATCGCATAGTCGTACTGAGTACTGTCATATATCCGAAAGCAGGCTTCGTCAAAATCCGCTTCGTCTACATTCGGGCGCGGTTCCAGGTCCCGATCCTCGTTCATCCGCTGGATTTCGGTTTTGTGTTCGGGCAGAATCATTCGCATACTACCGAACAAATCATCTAATTTCCTCGCCATCTAATCTCGTCCTCTCGTTCCCAGCCCTCAATTACTCTCATCTGATCCGGGTTTGACCGGTTCCATTCGATGTATTTTTCTTTTACGAGAGCTTCCAGTACGGTCATTATACCGCTGCGATCCCGGCCTGTCTTAACGCACAAGACATCAATGGTCGGCGGCTGCCTGCGGATCAATGTGTAATTGAATATGATGCGCAGCACTTTCCGCTCAATATCCTGCAGCATGGCGGATCACCACCTGCTGTATTGCAAGGATGTTTTCGATGGCAAAGACTCTTGGTGCCCGTCGTGTAAGGCAGTACGCTTTCAGGCGATCCCCCACAAATTCCAGTGGCCGTATGGTTCGCTTAGAGGCCTTGCCCTGGCTTCCAAGATAGATGATTTCAATGTGTTGCTGCTGTACTATGGCTCGTTGCAGCTCCTTTTTCATGCTGTTCGCCTCCGAATAGGAACATTTGTTTGTATTATATGCGAACGTAAGTTCGTTTATCAAGTCAAAAAAATACTCCACTGTTTCGTGGAGTATTGGTGCATCAATTTCAGGTCAGTACAGTATCTGTATAAGCACTCTGCATGAGTTTGCTAGTTATTTGATTAATACTTCGTTTCTCGATTTCACCTGAATAGTTTGTAGTTTATTATATTTTCGCAATGTTTCAGTGTAAGCGTCCCCTTGGTAATCCGTATAGTGAACTGTCACGGCAATTGCGTAATGGAAGAAATCCCCTGCATTTTGGATATTTCGGTCCATTGCATGCAGTATGAGGTATGGAGAATCAAGTTCACTGTACTTATTAAATGAGACATCCCTCTTTACAACAGAATCCCACTTAAAATTCGCCCTTCTCTGCTGCTCATTCAGATATTGGTTACCTGATTTTGTAACAGGGTATTTATTAGGTACCCACCCTTGATCTATCAGGGCTTGTACTTCACTTTGTTGCGTTTTGATATTCAACTTGGTCGACTTTTTCTTTGAATTCGACCCCTTCGGCGCTTTAAAAATATAGGAATTTATGTTGGGGTAAAAAGTATCCTCAATGCAATTTGTAGTGTAGTCCTCTGTGTGTATTCCATTAGGTGTGGTAGCGATTGCTATTGTCCATCTAATGTCTACTGGTCCATCATAGTCAAGACCACTCACAACCGGAATTTGAAGTTTAGAAAACTGTTTCGGAAGCATATGTTGCTTATATAACACTGTGACTTTATTTTTTGAACAACCCATTATCTCTTCTACGGAATCAGGGATTACACCGTACCCAAGCTCCTTGTCGTACTTTTTATTTGGGTGACTTGCGCTGTGAATAATTAATGCTCTAGCAATGAGCGGACTAGCCACACCACATCTTCCAATTATTTCAGCTGCCTTTGACGCAACCAAAGGTGCTGAAAAACTTGTTCCCACATCAAACATTCTATTTTTACCATCGTATCCTACCAAGTGGAACGGATGTTGTTCGCAGCCGCCAAATGCAACTACATCAGGTTTTACTTTTCCACCTTCCCTCCCTTCACCAATGCAACTATATGGGGCTCTAACCTTAACTCCGTCCGATTCAAATGTAAATGCACCAACTGCTAAGTTGTTAATTGTGTCAGCAGGTGCCTGAATTCTTCTTTCATTCACATCAGGGTGATCACCATCATTACCAACTGCGACAACGAATAATCGTTCTCCCTTCCCAGATAGTCTGTCGATCACATAAGTAAACCTTGAAATATAATCATCTTCAATAGCACCTTCCGGACCGAGAGATAAATTAAATACTTTGATATCATCTCTTTTGGGAACATGTTCTTCAATTGCATCAATAACCTCGTACAAGTCCGGATCAGTCGGATCTGACAATGGTAATACTCGAAAACTCTCGACTGTAACCGGAGGAACTGGTAATGTTTCGCTTGATCTATATCCTTGAAGGTTACCATATAATAAACTTCCAGCTACAGCGTTACCATGTTTCATGAATTCTGTATCTTCGTGGCTTGAAACAGCATCTTGTACATTAACAAAT
>NZ_JAUMSJ010000068.1:0-9213 GCF_037834415.1 Brevibacillus borstelensis
ATTTTGTGTCTTTTGATTATATTAATGCAACGCTAGTGATATTGATTCAAACCTACTTCTTATTACCCCCCTTAATCACAAGCTTCTGGTGAACTAAGCAGGTAAGGAGATTGATTTTCCACCAAATTCCTCCTGTAGTTCAGAAAATGGACTAATGAAAGCTGATTAAAGTACCTTCTTCAGCTATCGCTATTCTCACTTACCTTGTCGTTGCTTTCCTCGGTATTAGTATCCTCACTTACTTTTTTGTTATTTTCACTGCCACCTTTATCCTCCGCAGTAGGCCATTCTTTATTGTCAAATAGTCTTAGTTTGGTCATATTTTTGGCAGCTTTATATTCCTTAATCTTCTCATCATGTTTATTGATTATATTTCCTAACTTCTCATGAGATATTGTGTTGAGAGAATTATGTTTACTACGCAGTTTTGCATTATATTCCGTATCGAGTTCTTCTGGTATTCTCATGAAAACATTACCTTCTGAATCGGTGTATTCTATTATATTCTTAGATGCAGCTAAACCACCAAATTCGTTGATTGTTCTTACTATCTCTGGAATTTGATCAGATACCTCTGTTCCCTGTGTTATACCTGAGAGTGTTACGAATACAAGGTCTCCATTCATATCCACGTGTTCAATTGGAAATGCATATTCAATAGCCAAATCTTGAGTATATTCATCATAATGTTTTTTGAATTTTGGAGAAGCATCGGTTTTGCCGATGAAAAGTGAATCTAAAACGATAACTACCAATACGGCTGACAAAACAAAACAACTTAACAATATTCGTTTATTCATTTTTTCTTGTATTCCCCCCAAATTAAATAAACTTTTTGTTAATTGATAATTACACTAGTGGTACTTACATATCTTGGGTTAAAAGCAGTGTCATTAAAATAACCGCCCCAAACTGAAAAATGTACTCTAGAAACTGAATCATTCCATCTGTAATATTTATAATTATCTTTTAGATACTCATAAACTAATCCATTTCCATAATGTTGATCAGTTACCCGGTTATCATAGTTAGTTCCATATACAAACGCCACTTCAGTATAATTTCCAGGGTATGACATTAATATTCTGTCACGACCCTTAATGCTAATGTCACATGAGCTACCCGGTACCAGCAGGTTGTACCATAAAATTTAATATAATCCTCATCGAATCTGTGAATAACTTGGGCTGTTAGATCAGTTCCACCATAACCCTTATAAGCTACTGTGATAATACCACCGCGTTTTACTTTTTCTACATTTCTGACTTCATAAAAGGTAACTCTATGATTACCTTGAGTCTTACCATCTGGATATGATTTAGCATAATATATACCATAACCAGGGGGATCCTCTAGAAAAGTGAGTGGAATATCAATGGGGTTAGCTAAAGCTGGGGTAACGATCATTAAGGTAAACAAAAGAGTTGTAACAATTGTTGTTACTGCCTTTTTCATCAATAGAATCGATTCCTTTCAAAATTGTTAGATAATAATAAGTGTAGTTATTCCTCCATTTACCCTAATTTCAAAATTTATCCACTCTCTAACTTATATATACATTAATTGAATATAGTATTATAAGAAGTTACAAAATGGTTACGTATTACAATTTTCAAAAAATTATCATTTGAATTCCAAAGGAAAATAACTATTTTGTACTGCCTGCATATGCTCTTCCAGTGTTTAGCGTAGAGGAGCTCGAATGGTGAATCAGGAGTGGCGGGTGATCATCTTCTATCCGAATCATATAGAGTTGTATAAATTAGGGTGGACTTCTGTCAATAAATTGGACACCTAAAACCGAGAGAATTACGCAGCTGAACGGAGCGTACGTTCGTATTGAATGGGCGTAAGATACCCGATAGAGGAGTGGATTCTTTTTCCATTGTAAAAACACGTAATGTACTTAAAAATCTTCTCCTTGGCTTCTTTCCTGGTTTTGAATTTGTGCAGGTAAACGAGCTCTTTTTTCAGCATGCTGTGGAACGACTCGATACAGGCGGTATCGTAGTAATTGCCCTAACGGCTCATGCTGCCCGTCATCCCATATAGTCGCAGCCCCTTTTGGTAGTCTAAGGACGCATACTGGCTCCCGCGATCGGAATTGCAGAAAAAGCATATACATGCCTACAAAATTATGGAAACTGATTTGAAAGCTAGTTAAGGGATCATTTGGAACAAGGATTCCTATTTAGGAAAAACCGCCGAACAGTTCATCAAAATGGTGTCGGATATGCGACCTGGAGGAAGGGCGAAGTAGCATCTCTTCATAAACGATGACCACGTTTCTATCTCTCAAGTTTCATCATGGTTCGACAAGGCTGTATCCCCCCCTCTGTCTCTTGGTGTGAAGCTACTATGATGGAACAAATACAGGCGGGATAACGCCTGATCATGGAAGCGCTGCCAACAATAATTTGCTTACACTTCCGTTAATATTCTGTAAACAGGCAGGAATTATCTGCTTTTTGTCGAAATACGTTTACAGTACCATCGTGTAACAGCATGATCTTTTTGCAAGCAATCAACTGGCTGAACCTCATCGTGTAAATTTCATTCCAAAGAGCTTGTTCAAGGGGAGGCCAAGCTTCCTGCTTGAACGCTCTCAGAGAAGTGAGGGTTGCATATGCCTGTGAGTACTTCTACTTTCCAGTCCACTCCCCGTCGCTGGCGGGAAGTTGAAACTCAGTTGGGTATCGCCGTGCCGCGCTCATTGCGGTCAGACACGTCGGCTCTGCTGTTTCTGGAAGGCGTCGCTGCAACACCCATGCTGGACAAAGACGAAGAGCTGGACTGCCTGATTCGCTATCAGCGTGACGGAGACCTGGCTGCCCGCGAGAAGCTGGTGCGCGCCTATCTTCGGTACGTTGTCAGCACGGCTTTGCGCCATCTCCGAAAGGGAATGCCCTTCCTGGATCTGATACAGGAAGGAACGATTGGTCTGTTTACTGCCATTGACAAATTTGACGTGGAACGCGGTGTTCGTCTTTACCACTATTCGCACTGGTG
Organism: Brevibacillus borstelensis; assembly: GCF_037834415.1. Classification (GTDB taxonomy): domain Bacteria; phylum Bacillota; class Bacilli; order Brevibacillales; family Brevibacillaceae; genus Brevibacillus; species Brevibacillus borstelensis_A. The sequence continues at coordinate 3,010 of NZ_JAUMSJ010000068.1, forward strand.
GATTTCACAGGCGATTACCCGGGCGATCAATGACAAGGGCGCATTGATTCGCATTCCTGTGCACATGCATGAGCAAATTCGCCAGTACCAAAAACAGGTGCTTCAGTTGGCCCATCTGCTCAGTCGTACGCCGGACCGGCAGGAGATCGCTGCCTTGCTGGATCTGCCGCTTGAAAAAGTGGAGGCGATCGAGTTTGCGTTGATGCTGAAAATGGAGTCGATTGATGACGAACCGGACGCCGACGGCTTATGGGCGGAGCATGAGGACGAATTCCTCAGCTATGCCGAAATTGTCGATGACCCGGAGACGTCGCTGGACGACTGGATTGAAAAGGTTGATCTCCGTTCCCAGATGCATGCCGCGCTGGAGAGACTCAGCCCCCGCGCGCAGGAGATTATCGCCATGCGCTACGGTCTTTACAACGATCAGGTGTACACGCTGGAAGAGGTTGGCAAGATGTTTGGCCTCACGCGCGAGCGGATTCGCCAGATCGAAGCGACGACGATTGATCGGCTGCGCAAGCAAAAAGGCTCTCGCGTCTTGAAAGATTACTTGACCTGACAAGCTTTGTCTAAAAGTTGCACATACTCCACCCCCTTACTTGAAAAAGGGGGTTTTTTGCATTGCTTTTTAACAGGCTTGCAGTTGCAAACTGGGCCCGCATGAGAAGAAAAGCCTTTCTTGTGGTAAACTGGTAAGAACATGACTCTTCATTTCATCTATGAGAAGGAGGATCGCTTTATGAGCGATTATTTGATAAGAGCAACCGGCTTCAATGGACATGTCCGCGCCTTCGCTGCACGGACGACGACTGCGGTCGAGGAGATGCGCAGGCGGCACGACATGTGGAATACCGCAGCGGCTGCAGCAGGCCGGACGTTGACCGTCACATTGATGATGGGGGCGATGCTGAAGGGCGAGGAGCGGATTTCCGTAAAAGTGACGGGCGGAGGCCCGATCGGACAGATCGTGGCGGAGGCCAATGCGCACGGCGAAGGGATTGCCTATGTGACCAATCCCCACGTTCACTTTGAGCTGAACGAGAAAGGGAAGCTGGATGTGGCGCGCGCTGTCGGAACGGATGGTTTCCTCAATGTCGCGAAGGACCTGGGCATGAAAGAGCCGTACCGCGGCAGCTCGCCTATCGTGTCTGGCGAAATTGGAGAAGACTTCACCTATTATTTTGCGAGCTCGGAACAGACACCATCTGCGGTCGGCGTAGGTGTGCTGGTCAATCCGGAAAACCGTTCTGTTTTGGCTGCGGGCGGCTTTATTCTTCAGCTATTGCCCAACACGCCGGACGATGTTGTCGGACAAATCGAGGAGCGGCTCGGACAAATCCCGCAAATCTCCCGTATGATCGCGGATGAGCTGACGCCGGAAGAAATTTTGGAAAAAGTGCTGGATGAGCCGAAATTTCTCAGCCGTACCGAAATTCACTATACGTGCTCCTGCTCCCACGAGAAGGTAAAAAACGCGTTGGTCAGCCTTGGCCGTGAAGAGATGGACAGCATCATTTCCGAACAGGGCGAAGCAGAGGTGCACTGCCATTTCTGCAATGAGCGGTACGTATTCGAGAAGCCGGAATTGGAAGAAATCCGCAACGACATGTAACTGGCAGGTTTGTTATCGGCGTCCCGGGACTTACAGCTGGCAGTCCCGGGAAAGCATGGGCTGGCGACTTTGTGCGTTTGCATCCTCTTTGTCCTGCTAGCGTTGTCCCGCTTGCGCTCCGCTGTCTGTGCTTTGCGGCGGTACAAGTCTCAGCTTTGTTTTTGCATTAGTTTTGAAAAGCAAAGGAGGAGATGGCGTGAACAACACAAAGACGCTGTGGGGAGTCATTGCTGCGCTGGTGCTGCTGCTCTTGGCAATGAGCTGGTCCTGGTACCAGTCCGCCGCCAAGCTGCACACGGCAGCCGTTGTCGGAGAGCGGACGATCAGCGAGGCGGACTGGGTCGAGATGTTAAAGGAGAAACACGGCCAGCAGGTGCTTGCCGATATGATCAATCGAGAGGTCGTCTTCCAGGAAGCGAAGCGGCTTGGCATTACGATTGATCCCGAGCGGATCAAAAAGGAGATGGAGCAAATCCGGGAGAGCTACGGGAGCCAGGCAGACAGCGAGTTTCGCGACGCCCTCAAAAAGCAGGGGGGAACCACTCCGGAGGCCGTAGAGCGGGAAATCACCTATCAAATGCTGCTGCAGGAGCTGGCGATCCGGGACATTGCCATTTCCGACGAAGAACTGCGGACGTACTACGCCGTCCACGCGAACCGCTACACCCATCCGACGAAAGTGAGATTGTGGCAAATCGTCGTCGCTTCCCGCGAGGAATCCGAACAGGTGCTGCAGGAATTGAAAAACGGGTCCAATTTCGCCACGCTCGCCAAGGAACGCTCCATCGATCCGCTGACAGCCCCAAGCGGCGGGGATGCGGGCTGGGTCTCGCTTGCGGACAGCAGCCTGTCCGATGCGGCCAAAACCGTCCTCTCTTCTCTGGAGCCGGAAAAAAACAGCGCCCCGGTAGAAAACCACGGGAAATACTATATTTACCGGCTGTCGGACCGCAAAGAAGCGGAGCAAATTACGTTCGAGCAGGCGAAGGAAGACATTCGCAGGGAAATGGCGCTGGCCCAGGTAGAATCGCTCGATGCCGTGCTAGAGAGGCTGCGCCATTCCGTCGGGGTGAAGAATGGGCAATTGCCCAATTGACCTGATGGGCATTCATTGATATAATTAACCAATAAAACCTACCAATTTACTCGGTTATTAAAAGGGGGACGGAGACATGCGTGTTGCCAATTCGATTACGGATTTGATCGGTTATACACCGCTGGTGAAGCTGAACCGGGTTGTCGGCGAAGACATGGCGGATATTTACCTGAAGCTGGAGTTCTTCAATCCGGGCAGCAGTGTCAAGGACCGGATTGCGCTGGCGATGATTGAGGCTGCTGAGGCGGAAGGAAAACTCAAACCGGGCGATACCATTATCGAACCGACGAGCGGAAATACCGGGATCGGTCTTGCCATGGTAGCGGCTGCCAAAGGCTATCGCGCGATTTTGGTCATGCCTGAGACGATGAGTATGGAACGGCGCAATCTGCTTCGGGCATACGGAGCAGAGCTAGTGCTGACGCCCGGTGCGGAAGGGATGGGCGGAGCGATTCGGAAAGCGGAGGAGCTGGTGAAGGAGAACCCTTCCTATTTTATTCCGCAGCAGTTTAAAAATCCGGCCAACCCGAAGGTTCACCGTGAGACGACCGGGCAAGAATTGCTGGAGCAGGGCAAAGAGATTGGCGGCATCGACGTATTTATCTCCGGCGTCGGCACGGGCGGTACGATTACGGGCGTAGGCCAGGTGCTGCGCGAGCATTTTCCGGGCGTGCAGATCATCGCTGTCGAGCCCGCGGCTTCTCCTGTCCTCTCCGGCGGAAAGCCAGGTCCTCACAAGATTCAAGGGATTGGTGCGGGTTTCGTCCCCGATACGTTGGATACGGAGATCTACGATGAGATTATCAAGGTGGAAAACGAGGAAGCGTTTGAAACGGCCCGCAGCGTAGCGCGCAACGAAGGGATTCTCGGCGGCATTTCTTCGGGAGCGGCCATTTTTGCCGCTTTCAAGGTGGCCCAGCGGCTCGGCAAGGGGAAAAAGGTGGTTGTCGTCATTCCGAGCAACGGAGAACGCTACCTTTCTACGCCGCTGTATCAATTCGAAGAATAGGAAACCAGCGCATATACATTCAGACGTCGGCGTTTGCCGGCGTCTTTTTCATGTGCCGGAAAGGCGGCCTTTGGAAATGAAGCGTGGAAGCGGGGGACAGCCTATTGGTGGAAAGCTTCTATCGGCCAGACATGCGCGATTCCCTGCTGACGACAGGGCGAAGCGAGCACGGCTGCTTTTTTCCGCCGGCACCAGCAAGAAGTCCACAGGTTGGAGCGATAACATCAACCAAGAAGCAGGCTTCCTAAAACCATGGCAGATCTTTCGTCCAGTCTGCCAACAAACAGCTAAGGACAAGGGCAGCGGTTATGATATGCTAGTGCTAGATGTTTTGAGTATGCATACCGGAGTGTGAACCCAGTGATATTGCCTTCCTTTCCCGATCTGACCCAATATGCTGCCGCTTATCCTTACGTCCCGTTGGCCAAACGTGTGGCATGGCCCGACAGCCTGGACCCCTGGAAGCTCTTGCACGCCCTGCAGCCGTCCCTGGAGGGTGCCGTACTCCTGGAAAGCGGAAGGGCAGGGCGGTACACCTACCTCGCTTGCCAGCCGATCGCCACAGTCAGCAGCAGGGATAACGTCACGGTCGTGTCTTATCCGGATGGCCGGACCGAAATTCTCCCGGGAGAAAACCCGCTGGACGCGCTGCGGCTCTTTTTGGCCCGCTACCGGACACCGGCCATTCCGGACTTTCCCGACTTTTACGGTGGAGCGCTCGGCTACCTCAGCTACGACATGAACCGCTTTTTTGAACCGGGCCTGCCGGAGATTGCCTTTGACGACTTACGGCTGCCCGATCTGTATGTTATGATAATGCAAGACGTTTTTGTCTTTGATCATGCGACACGTGAATGCTTATGTCTGACGCATCTGCCTTCTCCCGCATTGACGGAAGATTCGTACCACGATGCGCGGATTCGGCTCGAACGGCTGGCCGAGGAGCTGACTCGTTTTGCCTCAGTGGAAACGGACGTGGATGACAGCGATTGGGACGCGCTGCGCAAACGGCCTCTGGAGTCCAAGGAACCTGTCCAGGTATCGTTTGCCCAGGAGCAGTTTGAGGAAGCGGTCCGCCGCGTCCAGTCGTACATTTCCGCTGGAGATGTATTCCAGGTGAACCTCTCCGTTCGCCAGAGCAAGCCGATGCAGGTGTCCGCGCCAGAGGTGTACGACGTTTTGCGAAAGCTGAATCCGTCCCCTTACATGGGCTACCTCCACTTTCCCGAGTTTCAGCTGGTCAGCGCCTCGCCGGAGCTGCTGATCAAGGCAAAGGGCGGAAAAGTCAGCACGCGCCCGATCGCCGGGACCAGGCCGCGCGGGAAAAATGAGGCAGAGGACGACGCGCTCGTGCGGGAATTGGTCGAAAACGAGAAGGAGCGAGCCGAGCATGTTATGCTGGTCGATTTGGAGCGCAACGATCTCGGGCGGGTCAGCCGCTACGGCAGCGTGCACGTCAGCGAGTTCATGGTCGTGGAAAAGTACTCTCATGTGATGCATATCGTCTCTCATGTGGAAGGGGAGCTGGCGGCAGACAAGGATGCCTTTGACGCTGTGGCCGCCGCTTTTCCGGGAGGGACGATCACGGGGGCGCCCAAAGTCAGGACGATGGAAATCATTGAGGAGCTGGAGCCCGTCAAGCGCGGCGTCTACACCGGTTCCATCGGCTGGTTTGGCTTTCACGGCGACGTGGAGACCAACATCGCGATCCGCACGATGATCGTCAAAGACGGGATGGCGCATGTGCAGGCCGGGGCGGGGATCGTCATTGATTCCAAGCCGCAGGCGGAGTATTTCGAGTCGCTGAAAAAGGCGGAAGCGTTGTGGAAGGCTTTGGAGTTGAGCGAGAACAGAAAGAAGAGTCGAGAGGAGAAGAGCATATGATTCTGATGATTGACAATTACGATTCCTTTACGTACAACCTGGTGCAGTATGTAGGAGAGCTGGGACAGGAGCTGCAGGTCCGCCGAAATGACAAGATCACCTTGGAAGAAATCGAACGGCTTGCCCCCGACTATTTGATGATTTCCCCGGGGCCGTGCACGCCCAATGAAGCGGGCATCAGCATGGAGGCGATTCGCCATTTCGCCGGGAAAATTCCGATACTGGGCGTATGCCTGGGGCATCAGTCGATCGGTCAGGTGTTCGGAGGCAAGGTGATTCGCGCCGAACGCCTGATGCACGGCAAGACGTCGGAGGTTTTCCACGACGGCAAAACGATTTTCGCAGGAATTCCGTCTCCGTTTACGGCTGCCCGCTACCATTCGCTGATCGTGGAGGAAGCGACGCTGCCCCGCGAGCTCGAAGTGACCGCAAGAACGGCAGAAGGGGAAATTATGGCCATCCGCCATCGCGAGTATCCGATTGAGGGTGTGCAATTCCACCCGGAGTCGATCATTACCCAAAACGGCAAGCAGCTGCTGCAAAACTTCCTGACAGCGTACGCAAAGAAACCTGTTTAATAAAATCCATAACGATGCGCAT
>NZ_JAUMSJ010000069.1:0-8499 GCF_037834415.1 Brevibacillus borstelensis
AGTTTAAAGAGGGGCTAAAAAGTAACCTACAAGAGGTTCGTTTGAATTTTCTTCGTTTAATAACACATTTTCGCTACAGGATCGCTCTCTGTACAGTTTTAACTTCTCCTGTATAACAGGAAGCTCTCCTGTAAGTCTTCTTTTATCACAACGAGTTGGTGAAAATCCTTCGGGTACAAGTCCATCCGTTCTTCTTAGAAGTAAATCCGTGCTATGCCACGAACATTCAGCTTTTCTAATGAGTTTTACATGTTCATAAAAGGTTGCTGGCTTTTGATTATCTTTAACAAACTGCTCCCCTAATGTCGCCAATTGATGCCATGTATTAAACAAGGTTTTGGCTCGACGTTCTCCATATTCTTTAACTAGTCTCTGTCGAACCGCATTGACCGTTATCACTTTACCTACTCGACTTGCTCCTTCTTTTAGAAATGCCCCAACTTCTTTATCAAAGAGGTTGTTCAGATAGTCAATTGTAATTTCACTAACAAGCGGCACATGTCCAAAGTCTTCTTTTAGTTTTCTAGTCTTTATTTCCACTTCTGCCCGTAATAGCCGATCTGCAAGCTCTTGCAATTCGGCTACCTTGATAACGTCCGTGAACGGCAGTAGCCTTCTTGCATCATGTTTCGCAAACTCCTTTCCTTTGTGATAGAACTTTAAAGATGTTGTTGTTCCTACCACTAACAATCCATGTTGTCCATACTTGGAAACACTACGCCTGCGGAAAGTATCGTTTATTTTTAATCCTTGAAACCATTCCTGTACAGCTTGCTCTGAAACCAACATAAAAACTTCTGCCACATCAATTCTTCTTACTTGCCATAGAGGTGCTGGTGGCAGTTGTACTCCTAATAATTCATTAACTTTGTCAATTAGCCAAAGAATTGATGCCCGAAAATCATCTGTACCGCCATAAACATTGTGTCCAATCAACGCTTTATGCACGCTGCACTCTAAAGTAATGAATGGGGAGCAATCCTTTTTATATGGTATTTTGTTATCAAAGCCCTTTTGTTGGCGTTCAACTTTGACTGAGATACGTGCATCAAAAGAACCTTTTAACCTAGCAGTAGTCAAGGAATACAACAATTCCCCTGACTTCATATTCACACCTTGCCGCTTTATGCTTTGGAGCTCTATACGTTGGGCTACCTCTTCTGTAATAAAAGGTGAACGTAATGTAACTGTGTCAATCGCCATCTGATTCACAATCCCTTCTTGTTAAATGTTTTATACTAACTCCTACTCGCCTAAAAAACAGTTGCGCATAGTTGCGTACGGTGATACTATTGGTTCACAACGAATCACACCTCTCTATTTCACATGTTGAAAACCATCGTATCGGTGGCTTCGTATGATATATAATAAAAAGCTCGAAAAATTTAAGTGGATTCCAAAAAAATTTGAAAAAAAATCCCCCAAGCGATTAAAATGGCTCGCTTGGGGGATTTTTCACTTTCTTCTTACTTAAATACAGTATGCTCCTAGTATGTATCAACAACATTCTCAAGATTCTTCCAGTTAAAGTTGTCCCATCTTATATTAGCAGCACTTTTTCTAGTCATTTTTTAACAGAAATGGAGAAAAAAGTAGCGGAAGAGCTTATAAAAGATAAAAGTAATCAAGAGATAGCAGATTCTCTATTTATTAGTAAACGGACTGTAGAATACCATATTACCTCCGCAATTCAAAAGTTGGGGGTAAAATCACGAGTAGGATTAGCTGTAAAGATTATTGAAGCTGGATCGTCAACAAACTATTGTGAATGTCATCAAAAAATTGACCCCCTTGGCAAAAAAACAATGCGTTAGTCTATCGACTAGGGCAGCAGTCCAAACCTGAACAGTGAAAACCTTGCTGTAAGCCTCCATCCCAAGAGCAATAGAAAACTGCGTAGTTCCTGTTCCTGAAGTCCCAATAGAAATTTACATTCTACGCCTTTCGACGCCTCGAACGGAGAGGCAGTATTTGATCTTTCTCCTTATGCTTTGATTACAGTCAGAGGGAAACGTGGAACTTTTTGATTCTCGTACGCCATACATCTTTCTCATAGCCAATGATTCAATTCATCTAAGGGGGCACAAAAGGCATTGAAATAAAGAACTGTCGTCTCGTGCACTTGACAAGGTTTCCACCTCGTCTCTTTTGGATTGCAAGCACGCACTGAGTAAAACGTTCTTGTTCCTCTCTGTTCTCTTTTACGAAAATTATCTTAACAGCTGACCTTAGGTTTGATTTTTTCACGACTTCTCACGTTTTATGTATTGTTCAGCAAGCCTTGGATTATTTATCTGTGACAACAAAATCAAAATTTCCTGCTTCAACATCTACTTCGACAGCGTGCTCACCCGCACCTATTTTGCCGTTTATCTTATCGTCTGACTTAACTTGGTAATTCATACTTAAATTTACATTACTGCTTCCTGCCTGAACTTCAGAATCAAGTTTGAGGGATGTTGGTTCCTTATCTAAATTGATAGCTACATCTCCACTTGAAGAATGAATTTTAAGATTTTGTTGTATCGTCCCTAAATGAATGGTTGTATTTCCTGCGGCGGAATCAACAGTAATATCTCCAGTTACATTATCTATATCCGTATTTCCTGCCGTTGCATTCAATTTTAGGGATTGGCTAGAGATGTTCCTAAGGGAAATATCCCCTGCGGATAGCTGGATATCCACGCTATTGGCATGCAAAGACTCAGCTTTTACATTTCCCCCGGAATTTTCCACCTGAATCCTTTGATATAACTTCTCAGGAAGAGTAATATCTAAGTTAGCGGTTAGATGAGAGAAACCAAGAGAAGTTTGGGATAATTTAGTATAAATGAGTAATTGGTCGTTCTTCTCTTGAACTTCTAAAGAGTGCGAATTATTGACAATCCCTTTTTTATTCCCTGTTCCATAATAACGAATGCTGATATCCCCTTCTTTTGATGGGTAAAAATGTAAATTACCGGCATCCATATAAATTTTTATTTGGTTAAAATTCTCTGCATTCACTTTCTTATTTTCTTCAAATGATTCTTTCTCTTCCGAAAGTATGTCTTTAGGCAAACCATTAACTAATAAAACAACTGCTAAACCAATGCAGCCTATTAGGGCTACTATGGCAGAAGGTATAATCCATCTCTTCATTACAATCTCCCTCCTTTTGCAATTCTTACATTCATTTTAATGTATTTTAACAATCCATTATAAATAGAGATACCTAGATACTTCATCGATATACCAAGGAGTACACCTATTCCACCAGAAGCCAGCGAGCAGAATAATTTAAACAATATCTGAGAAAAGTCTGCCATAATAAAAATTAGAAAACCAATAGAGCCTATAATTAAGGCTACAGATAGTAAACATAGACCTATATATATTCCTAGGACAACAATTAAGGGACCTACAAAAAATATAAGATTAAACAAACTAAGACTAATGCTTGCAAAGACTGCTTTGGTTATATTAGAGACAGAACGATCAGACTCTGCTCTGTCCAAATGATAGTTTGCTAAAATATCTCGTGCAATTTCAGGCGGAGAACCCAATTCGCTAATAATATCCATCTCTGACTTGCCTTCCGCTTCCCCCATATTAAAATGCTCCTGAAAATCATACAGAATTTCACTTCTCTCCTGTTCGGGAAGTGGCATGATAAGCTCAGTTAGGACACGAATGTATTCTTCCTTTGTTGATGGATTATTCACTAATTTTAACCTCTCTTATTAGTTGATTTACTCCTTGTGAAAACTTGTTCCACTCTAAAACAAGCTCCATCATATACTTTTTCCCCAAAGACGTTATCTGGTAATATTTACGAGGAGGCCCCTCCGATGATTCCTTCAAATAAGTAAGTAGATATTCTTCTTTCTGTAGACGACGCAATAAAGGATATAAACTTCCCTCAGCGATCTCAACATATTTTGATATGTTCTGTGCCAACTCATATCCATATTGGTCTTTCTCGTCAATCAAGACTAAAACACATAATTCTAAGACACCCTTTTTAAATTGTATATTCACACTTTCTGACTCCTACTCGATGATAAATTATATACTTTATCTACAAAAAGGTTCCACTACCGAAAAATAATTACTACTGTGCATTAATCAGTAATTAATAATAATATACAAAATACCTAGCGAATATGCAAGTTACGTAAGGGTGCACTGTCAAGAGTCAGTGAGAATGTCATTCAAAACATCAGGGCTATTTATCACATCTTTTATCGGTTTCCTCTTGTAATTCTAGCTTGTATCGTTCCGTCCCCAAGGGTATTTGCTAAGCACTAGCTGACGCTCGCCTTGATTCCATACACGATACAAGCTCTTGGGAATTTTCTTGAACCAGTTTCTCTTTGTTACTCCGAATCTTACACCTCATGGATTGCAAGAAAATTGTCTAACACTAACTTTTTTTTGTGAAAGCAAAGCAAGAGTGGTCGACTAATGCTATAGACTTTCGGCATACCGGCTGGAATGATACCTATCCACAATCGTTCGATTGAAAACCTCACTATATCTTAGTCATATTTTAAGGATTCAATTAATGGTAACCTTGCAGCTCTTCTAGCTGGCAATAATGCGGCAACTAAACTAGTAAAAATACCCAATATACTAACTGCTGCAATTGTTGACCAAGGGATTACAGGATTTATGTTCAAGTTGATCGTTTTAGTGTATAAGTAAATCGTGATAAACCCTATAAGAATCCCGCTTATCACACCTGTAATTCCGATCATAAGTCCTTCAGATAATATCATTTTAGTTGTTTGAGTGTTAGTAAAACCTATGGAACGCATGATACCTATTTCTCTTGTTCGTTCCATTACATTCATCATTAGGGTATTTACAATACCGATGCCTGAAATAAGGATTACCAGTAATAATAAGGCGTGAAATGGAGTCGATGATAATGATTGTTTCATTCGGTCTAGGTCTGAGTTAACGGTAGTTAGTTCGTTAATTTGCCCACCGAAGTTTTTTAGCATTTCTTCTTTGATACTCCTCTCATGACTCGGATTGTTATACGTAAGCAAGATGTTTTTTGCATCCTTCATACCAAACTCATCTTGAAAATGTGAGTCCAAAGCGAAAGCCAAATACCCTTTGTATTTCAGAATAAAGGAAGTATCGACAACACCAACAACCTCAAAGGATTGCTCTCCTTTGGGTGTATTGATCATAATTTTGTCGCCTATTTTTCCTCCCCATTCCTCAAACGAACGCTGTCCAAGAAGCACTGTATAGGGTTGGGAAAGCTTATACAATAGTTTTTCGTTTGAATATTCCTGCGATCTGAACAATGGGTACTGTTTTGCCCAGTCTTCGTTAACACTGATGACAGGGAATTGACGTTGTTGTCCTTTTTGCGTTTTCCAAGTTACTTTTTCTTCCTTATATATTGCTACACTTTTTACACCGTTCCATTCCTGAATTGTTTTTACATCAGAATCCGTAACTATTTTGTCTAGTTTCACATTCATATCTCCACCCGAAGTAGTTTGAATGATGTCTTTCGCATACTGACTTCCAGTTTCAATGGCAGAGGTAACAAATATAGTACAGATAATCCCTATAGACAGTATAAATGAAGAATTTGCAGTACGGTTAATGTGACGAGAGATACTTTGGGAGGCTACAAATCCTCCAAATCCCCACATCTTATGATTTATTTTCGCAAATGCTTTACATATGACTTTAAGAATATTTGGGAAGAAGAACATAGTTCCAATAAATAGAAAAACACCAAAAAACATTTTTGCGAAAAAACTGAGTAGGATGAGCAAAAAACCTACATAACTTCGCCATCTCTGCTTAGATCCGATTTGTGGTCCCATTGCGCTTTTCATCATAAAGATTATACTTACACGGCTTGCTTGAATCATTGGGAAACATGCTGCTAAAATAGGGGTGGCTATTCCTATTAGTATGGCCATTAGAATAGCGAATTGAAGTTCAGTCGGGACGTTGTAGGTAGCCTTAAAAGAGGTAAATAACAATTTTTTTAATACCTCCGCCAACTGTAGACCAATTGGAATCCCTACTAGTAGCCCAATGAAAGAAAGAAGACATACCTCTATCAGAATTGACTTAACAATTTGATAAGGAATATAGCCCAAAGCTTTCATAATAGCAAATTCTTTCTTACGCTCACCAATACTCATATAAAAAGTGTTGAATACAATAAATCCACTAATGAGAGTGATCAAACCGCCAATCAAATAGAGAATTTGATAGATCGCATCTACTTGATTTGTCTGTTTTGCATCTAAAACTACAGGTCGAAGTACAATGCTATTATCCTGGGTGACTGTTTTCAATTCACTTTCAATTTTTTCACCTGTCTCAGTTGTTTTCACGCGAATTTCACTTACTATATTCTCAAGCTGATACCAAGATTGAAGGGTAGATAATGGAATGACTATTCTCCATCTCTTGCCTTGAGCAGCTTCCCAATTTGAAGGACTTTCAAAAAAACCTCCATTGGCCACAATAGCAGAAATGGCAATCTCCTTTCGCCCTGTGGGGGTATCAAACCAAATTTTATCGCCAAGTTTTACCTTCCATAATTTCGCTGCAACCTCAGGAATAATTGCACCAGACTGATTGATGTCTCCATATTTTGCTACTAACTTTCTCATACTATTGTCTATACTGCTAAGTCCAGTGATACGTATTCTGTTATTTGTCTCATTTAGTTCGCTCAGGTTTGGTATGGTAAACTGGGTGTACACATATAGGGAAGCAAAAGCATCAGAAACAGCTTTGACCTGTCTAACTTTAGATAAATAAACAGAAGACATTGCGTTATTCTTACTTTCTAAAACATAAGTTGCATTTCCTTCGCTCTCTTGCATTTGCTTTTCAATTAATTTTTTTGTAGAATCAACAGAACTAAATACTGCTAGTACGATAGCAACACTAGCTATCATTGCAATAATGGTAAAGAAAGTACGTAGTTTTTTACGCATTAAGTTTCGCCAGCAAATTTTCCATGACATGATCTTTTTCTCCCTCCACCAGTTTATGATCAGATTGAATTTCTCCATCTTTAAAAAACAAAATTCGTTCTGCAAATTTAGCTGCATATGGATCATGAGTTACCATGACAATCGTAAGACCAGTATCATGATGCAAACGTGAAAGGAGATGCAGAATGTCTTTTCCCATCTTTCGATCAAGATTGCCTGTAGGTTCATCTGCTAAAATTAATGACGGATTCATGGCTAAAGCTCGTGCGATAGCTACACGCTGTTGTTGGCCTCCACTTAGCTGAGAGGGGAAAAAATGTTCTTTTCCTTCTAAGTTAACAGACTTAATTAATTCAGCAATTCGCTGTTTTTGCTTTTTTTGAGGAACTCCATCCGCGTTCATGGTAAAAGCGATATTTTCTGAAACAGTCATTGAAGGTAGAAGTTGATAATTCTGAAAAATATAACCTACCTTTCTTCGCCTAAAATACGCAAGTTCTTTTTCGGAAAGGGAAGAAATTTCAGTACCATCGATACGTAACTCTCCATTACTAGGTGTGTCTAATCCCCCTAATAAATGCAATAAAGTACTTTTGCCAGAACCACTGGGCCCCATAATGGCGACAAACTCACCTTTGTTGATTTGCAAATCCACCCCTTTTATAACCACATGAGATTGCTCACCTGATTCATAAACTTTTCCCAAGTTCTTTGTTATGATCACACTAATGCCTCCTTAATATTAAGCAAAAATTATCAACATTATAAATCTAATTGAAATAGTTGTATGTCCGTAGTTGTGTCAAACGGAAATCCCCAATAACTTCATCTAATTTTGCACCATTACTAGGTATCTAGGGATAGTTGAATATCAGTAATTGTATAATCACACTTACCCCCACTATTTAATCAAAATCACTACTGAATATTATTCATTAGATAACCACAGTATACCAAATGATCACCAAATACGCAAGTCGCTAACAAAATTTGGGTGCATAACTGCCATATTATATCTCCTCGTTGCAAAAAAAGGCCAGAAACCCGTGATTATCAAAGGTTTCTGGCTCGTGTTTTTTTAAAGGTACCGATTACACTTCCATTATTATTAAGGTCATTTCAGAACTATTCTGTTTTAATCCCCTTGTTTTCGGATATGCGATAACTTATCATCCTGCTTCCTTTTATTCACCTATGTATCTTAAAGTGCGTGGTCAAAAATGTGGTCACTTGTGGTCATCTAATAAACAGCTTTTTGTAACCTTTACAAGTAATTTATGCACGGTTTCTTTTTCACAGGCGTCTATTAACCTCAATCTATATTTTTTTATTACCTATTTAATAAGTAACGGATTCACAACATCAACTACCAGTAAACATGTGCTGTTGGTTTAAGATCAGAAAGGTATACGCCTGATTCACTACCGACAACAATTTTATCACTTTGTGAATCATATTTTATGGGTCTGCCTGAAAGAGAAGAAGCAAAATGCACAGGTATGTATGGAACCCTTCATATACAAATGTT
>NZ_JAUMSJ010000070.1:0-7212 GCF_037834415.1 Brevibacillus borstelensis
TTTCTGTCGAATGATCCGAACGAATGTGTGCGGACCTATTGTACAGCAGGCATGAATTCCTGGAACAGCTCCATGTTTTTCATCATAAACGATTGGGCGGCAGTGCTGACTTCCTGCTGAATTTGCATCATTTCTTCTTGTGTGACAGTTGCGACGTTGACGGCGTTGTCCGCGCTCAAGCTCGGCATGGTGATCGCCTTGCCGAATTCCTCCTTGAATTTGAGGTTCATGCTCAAGCTTTTCGGCATGTCAGGCGTCGATTGTTCAAAGTTCACCTTGAACGTGCCGTCCGTATCCCGTCCGTTTTCGGTTTTGGTTACGGCCGTTGTCACTTGCCCGGACAAGGAGACAGTCTCCGGATCGGAATCGGACTTGGCCTTCAGCGTAAAGTCGTACGTGCCGTTTTCCTTGTCGGCTTGCTTCGTCGTCTCGAATTTGGTCGTCAAGTCGAGCAATACGTCAGGTTGAGCGTCAAACAGGAAGGCGACGGTTCCTGTCGTTTTGTCATTCTGCTTGTTCGCTTTGTAGCTGAGGGTCATTTCGCCTTTCTCTCCGCCTTCATCCACAAACAGAGAGTAGCGCTGGAACGTGTCTGCTCCATTTTTAAAGCCGACGCTGGACCAGAGGTTTTTCTCTTTCTGGTTCTCTTCGACAAAGACCAGCTTGCGGGAGAGAATTTGATGGTTGCCGTCTACAAGCACGATCATTTTCAGCTGTTCCTTGGAGTCTTTCGCATCTTTCAGATCCTTCAGCATGTCGTCGAAGGCTTTTGCGTATTCCTTTTTGAACTCATCCTTGGAGAGCTCCTTGACGTCAGGGTATCCGCTGTCGATGAGCAGTGTCGCTACGTTGTGGTAGCGGGTGTAGATCAGGTCAAACAGCTTTTCATCTGTCTTGGCCTTCTCTGCCATTTGTGTAAACAGAGCCTTTGCTTCCTCGGCGTTGAAGGTAACAGTCAGCTCGCGTGCGTCAGTCTTGTAGCCTTCCTCGGAGAAAGAGGCGTTTTTATTCATCGTGACTTGGGTGTCTTTCAAGCCTTTGGCGTACATGAGGGCATACGGTGCGAGAATGCTGGACACCTCTTCGCGGTTGAATTTCACCGCTTCGTACATATCTTTATTGGTCACCAGACGCTTCGGCAGATCTTCGCCCAGCTTTTGCTTGATCACGTCGCGGTCTTTCAAATCGACATAGCCGTACTTCGGATAAAAATCAGGGAAACGGAAGCCCAGCTTCGTGTCGTCGATGAAATACTCCATGTTGATCAGCTTTTTGTCCTTGAGATGAACTTCAAAGTTGCCGGACTGCTGACGCTTTTGTTCATCCGCATTCGATTCTACGACAAGCTTGGCGCTCTTCAACAGATCCAAAACCTTTTGAGCCTGGGGGTCCGGAATATCCGTGTCGATGTTGAATTGGCTCAGTTCCATCGTGGAGTGAACCGGCTTCTCAAGGTAAGGCTTGATGTATGTTTCGTACTCCTTAAAGGATTGAGAGACATCGTCCGCCATTTGCTTCGCGTTGTAGGCCTCTGCCTCCAGGTAAATGATTTTGGCGCTTTTGAACAGGTCCAGCTTGGCGTAGGCCGTACCCAATCCGCCGAGAATCGCAACCCCTACCGCACCTGCGATGAGCAGCGCCTTTTTTGAGCTTTTGCGAGGCGGGGTTACGTTTGTGGTGGTCTCCATTTTCTTCCTCCTTAAATATTTTCTTTCTAATGGGGCAAAAAAAGACGTTTTCTGCACCCGATTTTGTATTTTACCACATGTGAAGGGGGAGGATGTCGAATATTGGTAATACCTTTAAAAAAGAGGAATATGGAACCAGGAAGAAAGAGGGGGTATTCCTCAGCCTGATTGTACCGCTTGTCCTGTTTTTTGGCTGCAAAAGTCCCAGGAAGGTCTGGCAGGCACACATTGGCGCTAGACAAATGGGAAGATTGCCGGCGTAAAAAAAGGAGACCTCTCTTCCTGTATGCCTGTCCGCATGGCAAAATAGGAAGTATTGCAGCTTGAGCCGGGAGCAGACCGCCATGCTTGCAAAAAGGCCTGGGCCGATGCTCTTTTCATATAGAAACCGACCATGCGAGAGCATGGATAAACCTGCAAGGTTAAAGGAGGGGGACCTTTGGATTTTCGCGTTTTGCAGACGTTTGTGATGGCTGCAACCACAGAGAATTTCCACCAGACGGCGGAGGCGCTGTTCATCGCGCAGCCGACAGTCAGCCAGCATATTCGCATTCTGGAGAGCGAGCTGGGGCTGAAGCTGTTCGAACGCGTCGGAAAGCGGGTCCGCTTGACTCCCGCAGGCAAGCGTTACCTGCCGCATGCAAGGGGGCTTTTGGAGCAGTGGCACCACGGACTGGAGGATTTGATGGCGTGGCGGCAGGGGTATCGCGAAAAGCTTCAGTTGGCTGTCTCGCCGATCATCGCCCGGACCCGTTTGTCCCATTTGATTCACCGCTACACCAAGCTTTATCCGGATGTGGACTTATCGATCAAGCTGGCTGATTCCATCGAGATCGGACCGTTCGTGCAAAGCGGACAGGCTGATATCGGACTGACGAGAATGATTCCGGGCGAGCTGCAGCTTGCCGCTTATAAATTGTATGAGGACCCGGTCGTGTTCGCCGTGCCGCATTACGGCGGAGATATGGAGGCGCCGCTGCCAGACTGGGAGCAGGAGCTGCAGACAAATCGGCTGTTGACCCACAATCACCCCGGCTACTGGGACGATCTGCTGCTTTTGCTCAGGCAGCGAGGGTTGTCGCTGCGGACGATGGCCGTTTCCCAGGTCGATATTACCAAATGGTTTATTGAAGAAGGCCTGGGCGTTTCCTTTTTGCCGCGATCAGCGATCAGCCGGGAGCTGTTTGAAAACCGCTTTATGGAGCTGCCCACCCCCGGGCTTACCGTTCCGAGAGCGGCTTCCTACCTGCTTGTGCCGAAAACGGGCTTGAGCGAGGCGGCACAGCGCTTTGTCAATATTTTGGAGGCCTTGTATTCGCCGATGGAGACCGTGCACTAGTGTCTTTTGCCAGGGAAGGGTCGCGGGCAAAGGGCGCTTGGCAGCGATCCTGGACGGACAAAAGCCATTCCGGCGCTTGGCAAGCGATCTCGGGGAGGCAAAAACCATTCTGGCGCTTCAGGACGGACGGGGGCGGAGCGCGAATCCGGCGATGCCAGCCGATTGATTGCAGAAAGTGATCAAAACACCTGATTTCTTTTATTTCTCTTTAGATTTTTTAATCGATATACTTAAGGGAAAGATACGGAGAAAAAGGAGTGGGGATCATGACTACACATACGTTAGCAATCGGATTGGAAGGTATTGCCGTAGCCGAAACGAATTTAAGTCTGGTGGACGGCCAAAACGGACTTCTGGTATACCGGGGCCACTGGGCGCGCGACCTGGCGATTCACCACACGTTTGAAGAAGTCGCCCACCTGCTCTGGTACGGCCACCTGCCGAGCGAACGGGAGCTTGCCGAGCTGCAACACAAACTGAAGGCCAACAGGGAACTGCCCGCCCATGTAAAAGGCACTCTCGATCTCATACCTGCGGATGTCGATATGATGAGTGTGCTGAGGACCGGCGTTTCCGCGCTGGCGACCCCTGATCACGGGTGGCCGCCCAGCCTGGATCAAGTGATTTCCCTGACGGCGAAAATGCCGACCATCGTCGCTCATCGCTTTGCCCGCCTGGCTGGACGCGAGCCGCTCAATCCTCGCCAGGACCTGAATCATACAGCCAACTACCTGTATATGCTAAAAGGCCGGGAGCCGCATCCGGCCCATGTCCGGGCCCTGGATGCCTACCTGATCCTCACGCAGGAGCATGGCATGAACGCATCCACGTTCTCCGGACGAGTCGTCAGCTCGACTCAGTCGGATCTGATTTCTTCCATCACAGCCGCAATCGGCGCATTGAAAGGACCGCTGCACGGCGGCGCCCCTTCCGAGGTAACCGAAATGATCGAAGCCATCGGCACGAAGGAAAACGCCGAGCCCTGGCTGCGTGCCAAGCTGGAAAATGGCGAGCGTTTAATGGGCTTCGGCCATCGCGTGTACAAAACGATCGATCCGCGGGCGACGGCACTACGCGTAGTCGCTTCCCAGCTCTCGGCCGACGATCCGTGGTTTGACCTGGCGACTCACGTGGAACAAGTAGGCTTGAAGCTTTTGGACGAATATAAACCGGGCCGCAAACTGCACACCAACGTAGAGTTTTTCGCCGCGGCGGTCATGCGCGCCGTGGGCCTGGATGACGCCTTGTTCACGCCGACCTTCGCCGTGAGCCGTGTGGTCGGGTGGAGCGCGCACATCCTGGAGCAGGCGAGCAACAACCGGATTATCCGTCCGCAGTCCAACTATATCGGATCGATGCCGGAATAAACGAAATGGACAATGGTTTGACAACCCCCGGAAGGCAGCAATGACAGCCTGCCAAAGGGGGTTTTTTTTGTTTGTCTATGATATTTATTTACAGAAAATAGTGAATTCAGCCTGGATGAGCTATAATAGAGGGGAGGCGGAAGGGGGTTGTCATGAAACAGATTGCATACCTATTGGTGGCTATCGCAATTCTAACGGGCTGTTCGACAGAGAAAACACAGCCTCAGGATGCGTCCAATAATAAGACCGTATCCATCCCGGAACACCAAACAGCAAAGGAAACACCCGTGCCGAATGCTTCCGAAGCAGCTGGCACTCCGGAGGGCTCAGGGATGCCCTCAGCAGAAAGCGAACCAGGTCAGATTGAAAATGCCGCAACGGGACTATTTGATATCAAATTAATTGCAGGCAAGTCGGAAGAAGAGGTTTCGGCGGTACTGGGGACGCCGATCCAGTCGGAGAATGGAGAAAGAACGCTGTTGTCCACAGAAAAGCTGGTCCCGTACAGACAAAATGATTACACGGTCGGAATCGGGACGATCAGCGTCATGTTTATGGACGAGAAAGCCGTGCGTATCAAGCTGTCGATCGAGAAGGGAGCGCCTTACAAATACCCGGATGACATGCTCAAGGTTATGGAAGCGTTGGGGCTGACGGTCAATCCGGCAAGCCCGCCAGCAAAAAAAGACGCCGTCTCAGCTTCCTTTACATATGTTGACGGTTTTTATCTGCTGCAAATGAAAAGCGACTCTCCTGAAAATCCAAGCCATCTCGGCGAGGTTGTACTCATTACAGAAGATCTCTATGAATAAGGAAGGCTGCCCACGAGTCGGAACGCATCGGCTTGCGGGCATTTATTTTTTTCAAACAAGGATGTTGACTTGCGTGAAAGAAGTTAGTGGTATTTAAACATAACACTAAAACTCAACAAGAAAGGAGGTTTGCGGATTTGATCGAGGAACTCCGCCGTATCGGGCTGTCCGATCTGGAAGCGAGATGTTATCTGGCTCTCCACGCTGAGCCGAACATGTCGGGCTATGAAGTCGCGAAAAGAGTCTCTGTATCGCGAACCAACGTCTACGCCGTGCTCCGTTCCCTGACAGAACAAGGCATTTGCCGGGCTGTCGAGGGCGATCCGGTCCTTTACGATGCTGTGCCGATCGAACAGCTGATCCGCACGATGAAGTCCGACTTTGAGCAAACGGCGGCAAAGCTTGTGAAAGAGCTGAAATCGCCGCCGCGCGCCGCGTCCTGGTTTTACACCCTGCAGGGAGAGGAGCCGCTGAAAAAGGCGATCCGCCGACTGATCGCCAACGCTCGGAAAAGCATCGTCGTCGACATTTGGTCCGAGGATGTCCACTGGGTCGAGGAAGCGTTGCTGGGTGCAGAGCAGCGCGGGGTAGCCGTTACGCTCATCACGATCGGCCAAAGCCACACGCCCTTGAAGAATGTACTGGTCCATCAGCGAAGCGACGAATGGCAGCATATGGCATCGAGGAAATTTTCCGTTCTCTGCGATGCCAGCTCGGCGATTATCGGCAGCTTCACGACCGGTCTGAAGCTTTCCGCCTTTGAAACCGACCACCCATCCGTAATCGAGCTGTTGCACAACGCCTTTTTCCACGATGTGATCATGGAGCGGGTAGAGCGGGATTTCGGCGAAGAGCTGATCAAGGCATATGGGGCGGACTACAAAGCGATCATCGATGAATACAGGGATAGGGTTTGACTGCTCGTCCCTTTTTTCTTGAATCTTTTTTAGTAGTATTTAAAAATACTCCTAAAACGGTAAACGAGAAAAGGAGAATGAAGAAAATGGTACAAATCAACGTACAACAATTGCAGGAGCTTTTTACAAACATCGGCGACCGTCTGCTGCAGGAATACAGCCATCGCAAGGCGCCGCTTGGCCGGGAAGAGATGTTTGCAAGATTTTCCGAGTCCAATGGCTGGGCTATCGAAGAGTTGCGGAAGGCGCTGCATCAGCTGTATCCCGAAGTGGGTTTAGCCTATTCCGATATCGAGCTTGAAAGTGAACCAAACAAGCCTGATCCCAAGGCGGCTTACTGGATTTTGGACCCGGTAGACGGCGGTGTTCATTTGCATCAGGGCTTTCACTTCTGGTCGATGTCCCTGTGCCTCGTAGAGGATGGAGAAGTCGTTTTCTCCATGGTGTACGATGTTCTTCGCAGAGAGCTCTTCCATGCGGTCAGGGGAGAGGGGGCTTACCTGAATGGAGAGAAGATTCGGGTCGCAAAAAAATCCGCCTTGCAAGACGCGTTCTTGATGACAGCCCCGTTCGGACTGCCGGATCAGGACCCCGCGCACACGAAAATGACGATCGAGAGCATTGGGAAACTGCTGGCCGCGCTCCTTTGGAGTCCGCATGCTCGGCTCGGTAGCCCTGCAGCTGGCGTATGTGGCGTGCGGAAGAATGGACGGGTATTGGGAGTACGGCGAGGATTTCTACGACCGGCTGTCAGGCGCGCTGCTGATCAGGGAAGCAGGGGGGATCGTAACGGATATTCGCGGCGAGTCGTTCGGGCTCGGGTCTGCGGGGATTATCGCCGGGAATCCGGCGCTGCACGCGGCGATGCGTGATGTGCTGGAAGGAGCTACGCAAAGCTCCAAACGATAAAGGATTGACTGCAGAACAAGTTCATCTAGTGTTTTTGCAAGAAAATACCCCCGCAACGAAAACGAACATTTCCGTTGCGGGGGTTCCATGCTGAGATTATCAATCGTGCCGTAAAACCCCTTGTTTTAGCTATGGGGATATAAGGCACTTTGCCCTGCATCCCCTGTACGGGGGTGCTAA
>NZ_JAUMSJ010000071.1:0-6728 GCF_037834415.1 Brevibacillus borstelensis
GCAATCGTATTCTTACCAATCCGGGTCTGCAAAAGCGGCAATAGGAGCCGCTTTCCAATCAGGATCAGCATCATTGGGTATTCCATGCATGTTGCTTGCAGTGAAAAGAAACAGAAAAGCAAATACAGACATCCACTTTTTCACTGAATGATCCCCCCTACTCATTTATTACATGATTATTACATATTTTCTCAATTATTTCCATATCCTCGAAAGAAAAGTTTCTCTCGCTCACCCGATGGTACCGCAGCAGTAAACCGAAACACTGGATTGTCTTTTCAACCGCCCCAATCTGCCGATAGAACCTGATGCTTTGAATAAGACTGTCAATCCCGTCGTCAATTTGCCCCATGGCAAGCAGACAGGCGCTTTTTCTCTTAAAGTATCTGGCTGCATGTTTCAGTCTGTTTGGGTGACAGTCTACAGGCAAAAATGTGTCTTCAGAGCCGATCAGCTCTTGGATCGCATCATTTCGGCCTGTTTCCAGGCACACCTCCAGAAGATCGCTGACGATTGTGATGCGACCGTCCGGCTTGGCTTCGTGAAGGCAATCATTGTAAAGGGCAATCGCTTGGTCGCAATCTCCTTTTTTCGCATACAACAACGCTCGCAAATGTTTTTTTCGAAAGTCGGCATATTGGCTGCGTTCATACATTTCCAAGAAAAATTCGGCAAGTATCAGATCCCCCAGACGCAAGTACGAGTTGACCGTCGAAATGAGGGCTGATGCTCTTGATTTGTTGTCCGTTTGATCTTCATGAATCCCTTTTCTACACAATTCAATACTTTCACCATAGTACTCCAGAATATAAGCGTGCACTCCCATACGATAATAATAGTCAACACGCTCTGTCGGCTGTAGAAAATCGATGTAGGACAATAATTCTTTGCCCCGCCAGTATGTTTCCTCAAAGCGGGCAAAATCGTCTCGTTCAAGTATATAGCGCTCATAAATGCTTTTGCTGAGAAAATAGGGAATGCCGCTTTTTCGAGTGTAATCAATGATTACGCCATAGAGTGTCAACTTGGTACGCTGAGCATCTATTCCTTTTGTCACCTGGAGAAGATGGTCCAAAGCCAGAAGCGAATCCATTCTCGTTGTTTCCAGAAGCTTTTGAGCAGCTTTTTGGATCAGCATTTTGTTATTTAGGGCAATGGATTCCTCCAGAAGCAATTTAATCGTCGCAGGCCGCTCTGTAGTGTCCAAGTAGTGGCCAATGATCTCGTCAAAGGGGATATGAAGTGTATGTCCAACTTTTTTCCACAATTGAAAACTGGGATGTCTTGTGGCCCCCGTCTCGATTTTGGAGAGTGATGTCTTGCTGACTCCTGTTCGCTCTGCGAGTTTGCTCAACGATAGATTCTCCCGTTGCCGGTATGTGAGAATCATTGCGCCTATCCCTTCTATCGCCATAGTAGGAGCCCCCTGAAAAGTTTTTGATCTATTATTTTTTCAGAATACCATATATAATAAAAAATGGTAATATAAAACTGGTAAATATGTATAAAAAATAAAACATTTGGAATATACCAGAATTCGCTTCGGCAATTCGCCATTCAGGAAGAACAGAAAGCCCTTCCCGCTCAAGCTGCAGGCAAAGTGTCGCCAGGCTTTGCCAATCGGAGGCGCTTTTGAGATGATAAACGTATCGAGAAAAGGAAGGAGCTGGAGTGAACAGTATGACTATGATCAAGCTGGATTCGCCATTTCAGCACAAAGGCTTGTCGCTCAAAAACCGCATCGTCATGCCCCCGATGTGCCAGTATTCCGTCGAGGCCAAGGACGGAGCTCCGAACGACTGGCATTTTGTCCACTACGTATCCCGGGCTGTCGGTGGCGCAGGACTGATCATCATGGAGATGACCGATGTGCACCCGGACGGGCGGATTACCGATTACGATCTCGGTCTGTGGTCAGACGAGCAGATTCCCGCCTTCGCGCGGATCATCTCCGAGGTGCAGAAGTACGGCGCGAAGATCGGCATCCAGATCGCCCATGCCGGACGCAAGGCACAGGATGCGGAAGTGCCTGTCTCACCGTCGCCTGTCCCGTTTAGCGAGCAGTTCAAGACCCCTCGCGCCCTCACGACAGACGAGGTGAAGGAGATGGTGGGGCTCTTCCGCGATGCCGCGCGGCGGGCCGTGGAAGCTGGCGTGGACACGATCGAGCTGCATGGAGCGCACGGCTATCTGATCCATCAGTTCCACTCCCCGGTCACCAACCAGCGTACCGACGAGTACGGCCAGGACCCGGCGCTGTTCGGCATCGAAGTCATCCAGGCTGTCAAAAGCGTGCTGCCCCCCGACATGCCGCTGATCATGCGGGTATCGGCAGTCGAATATATCGACGGCGGCTACGGATTGGAATACAGCACCGAGCTGTGCCGCCGTTACCGGGAGGCGGGAGTGGACATCTTCCACATCACCAGCGGTGGAGAAGGCCCGATCGGTTCCGGAGGCCGCCCCGGCATCCATCCCGGCTACCAGGTCCCGATGGCCCGTGCGATCAAGGAAGCGCTTGACGTCCCGGTCATCGCCGTGGGCATTCTCGACGACCCGCATCTGGCGGCAGCGACGCTGGGCGACGCCGATCTGGTCGCCGTCGGCCGCGCCATGCTCCGAGACCCGTACTGGGCGCTTCACGCAATCAAGCGGCTACACGGCGAGCTCGTGCCTCCCAAGCAATACGGCCGCGCTTTTTAACATTCACCCGAAAGAAGTCTCCCACTTCTAAGTTTTGCGAAGCGTAACGAAAGCGGGAGATGAATGTCGGCGTGCACGTTTTCGATGGTGCGGCAATCCTTCGCTAACTCTTTGATCGTCATGTCTCTTTTGTCTTGCATAAATGATCAGCTCCATAATGGAGGGTTTAACCATTTACACAAAACTTTTTACGCTCTCGGCAGCCCACCTCCTAAGGGAGAACGGGCTACTTTTTTTCGTCCTATTTTTGAAAAATAATTGAAGGGTTACGCTACCCTCAACCTCAATAAGAGGTATTTTGCAGGACTCTCGCATTAGAAGGTCTTTTTACGTTTTTTTCTCTTTTCCCTTCATTGACTCTCCGGAAGCTGTATTTGCGTCCAACTCTGAGAAGCATCCATGAAAACGCTGCTTTTGGACGCGGCTTCCGCTTTGGGAACGGGGCCGGCCAGTACAAGACCCAGCAAGTGTCCCACCGAACCTGCAGCGTTTTCACCCTGTTTCATCTCCTCCGCTATCGCTCGAACCACCTCCCATTATTAAGCAACGAGACGACCATCTTTCCAATTAACCCCAGCAGAAACAGTTCGCCCCACAATCAGCCGTTGACAGGCAACAATGATCTTTTTATAATTGAACAAAAACCTATTAAAATACTTGGTATTATTCTGCGAAACCGACTGGACAACTGGAGGTTTCCCTGCAAACAAGGGGCTCTGCTTGTCTTTTTTTACTATCAGGAATGCGCAAAAACGGCAGCAAGCGGACAGAAATCGTTAACGGATGGTCCGGTATTGAAAAACAGGAAATCTGGAGGGAGAGGCAATGTCAGCTGTTTTGGTCATCGGCGGAGACCGCTTGGGCAATATCACCGATGTGCTGCATGGGCGCGGTTATCAGCAAATTTATCACGTCACAGGACGAAAGCATTCCCAGTACAAGGTGAAAATCCCGGCTGATACGAAAATGATCGTCGTGCTTACCGATTTCGTCAATCACAATCTGTCCTGCCACGTGAAGGGCCAGGCGAAAGCCAAAAAGCTTCCGATCGTCTTTTGCAGGAGGTCGTGTACCATGATGGAACAGGTGCTGTAGAAGTTTTTTGATGTGTAATTCCCACATAGATATAATGAGTATTAAACCTTTCTTCCGCGTCTGGCCCGGGTAATGGAAGGGCATTCAATCGTGTGACTGCAAGTCAAATCGGGAAAAACAGGAGTGGAACGTATGGCAAACAAAGGGCACGGAAAGGGCTTTGATACCCGTCTGGAGATGATTCTGGAGGCTCTTGAGGGATTGGAGTACGGGACCCTGAACATCATCGTGCACGAATCCCAGATCACCCAGATTGAACGGACCGAGAAAAAGCGATTCCCGCTGGAAAAAACGGCTGCGTCCAAGGAGAGGCTGCTAGTCGAACGGGCGAGACAAGGCGGGTGATTCGCACGGTCGCTGGAAAAATTCCTCTCCTGCAAAGAAAATGGAATGATAGCTCTGATTCTTGGCCAAGTCGGACTAAGAAAAGAGCTATTTTTTTGTTCTCGTGCTTATCCCGTGGTAATATGTGGGAAACGGTCTTGCAACGCTTTTACCTGATTTATGTTTCAAAGTCAGCTTACCGTGAAGGAGTATACCATGATCATCACCAAACAAGAATTTTCCGTAAATGGGCTGGATTATGCGATTCGGTCCGCAATCGCTGCAGACGCAAAAGTCCTCTCCGAATTAAGAGTACGGATTGACGGAGAAACCGAAAATCTGGATAGAGAACAAGGGGAGGGCTTCATCGATGTACCAGGTTTTGAACAGCTGATAAAAACGGACGCCGCAAAGCCGAGAAACCTGTTTTTGGTCGCTGTCGCCCACGACCGGATCATCGGGTTTTCAAGATGCGAAGGCAATGATTTGAGCAGATTCTCCCATAAAGTGGAGTTTGGCGTAGCCGTCTTGAAAGAGTTTTGGGGATATGGCATCGGCAAAAATCTGTTAAAGCAATCCATTTCTTGGGCTGATTCCAACGGTATTAAGAAAACGACCTTGAACGTTCTGGAAACAAACGAGAAAGCCATTCAGCTGTATAAAAAGCTTGGCTTTGAAGTCGAGGGAATATTGAAAAACGACAAAATTCTTTCCGACGGCAAATACTACAACACGATTGTTATGGGAAGGTTTCATGAATGACGGCTATTGAAAAACAAGGGGCGGAGACATGGGAATGTCCGATACTTCCTACGAATGACACAGCTTTTTCACTGGGCCGAATAAAAAAGGCGGTACAAAACATGAGACAATTTATGATAGGCATGCTGATTTTGGGGGGCGCGCTTTTTCTGTTCTCGGGCTGCAGCAGTAAAGACCCTTACAGTACGGCGAGAGACAGCCTGAATATCGACGACCAGACGTACGAAGCATTGCGCTCGGTGACGATGAAAGCAAGGGAAGATGCTGAGAGCATCGGTTATCAGGTGTCAATGGTGGATCTCCCTAATCCAGCGGTCATTTATCAGGATGGAAAACCATTGGGAGCCTATATGGTTCATGCGGCGGCAAAATCCCAAAAAGATGCGCAAAAGGATATCGTCATACTTTACTATTTTTTGGCAAATCAAGAGCTGATGGTGAGAATCCCGATGGGAGAGGCGGATGGCGAGTATGAAAAATACCAGTACAGGCCGGAAAATATAGCATTTTGAATGACGCCGCCAATACCGTGAATGCCTGTCGAAGGTGACCCGTGCTTACAGGTAATGCTCCGGATGGGCTCTCGCTTTTCCCCTGCAAAGTCGACGTAGGGGATGTCAAAAATCGCTCTTAAACGATCGGTTAAAGACGCGGTATCCGTCTCTTTTACCCGGCAAATCATGCCGATATGGCCGTTTCCTTCCGGCCAGAAGGGCTGTATGGCTTCGGCATCGAGCTTCCATAATCGCGCCGCCTGTACCGATGGGTCAGCTGGTGTCCATGGGCAAGTGGCAGGTAAAGACGGAAAGCTCTTGTTCGCGAATTGCCTCCAAAAGGTCCGGGCGGATCGGGAGGAAGCCCCTTCCCCAAGCGCCGCGCGGATCGCCGCATTCGATCAGGAGCGGATTGTGCATGAACAGCAGATCGCCGGGAGCTGCCATGGCGAGAAACCGTTCCAGGACGTCGTCCGTAGGAAAAACGGCGAGGTATACGGTCTGAACCTGTTCGGCCCCGCGCAGCATCATACCGTTGAAGGTGCGGACAAACGTCGGTTCAAAGAAGCTGCGCCAGTCAAAGCGGACAGTTTCGTAGACCATCGGGATGAAACGGGAAAAAGCCGGATCGCGCTCCCACTCCTCCATGCGGAACAGCTCGACAAGCGATCTTTCTATACGGGACAATGCTTCCATAGCAAGCATCTCCTTTAGCGTCAGAATTAAGGTAATGGCGGGCATTTCGCGGCGTTGCCGGGAAACAGCGGCTATTGTACCGCAAAAATAGAAAAAGGAGTGTCGGAAAATGAATATTCGTCATGCCCGTGAATCCGACTACATACCAGTCATCTCCGTCATCGACGACTGGTGGGGAGGCCGGCATATGGCCGACATGCTTCCCAAGCTGTTTTTCCAGCACTTTCAGAATACCAGCTTCGTGGTTGAGAAAGACAGTGAGATGATCGCTTTCCTCATCGGTTTTGTTTCGCAGACGGATCCGAAACAAGCGTACATTCACTTTATCGGCGTGCATCCCGAGTACAGGAAGGACGGCATCGCCAAGCGTTTGTACGAGATGTTCTCCGACAAGGCGAGGGAGAGGGGCTGCGAACTCATCAGGTGCGTAACTTCGCCGGTAAATAAAACATCCATCGCCTTTCACACTCGCATGGGGTTCCGCATTGAAAAAGGCAACGGCGAGGTGGATGGCATTTCCGTATTTGTCAACTATGACGGCAAGGGACAGGACCGCGTTTTGTTTTTGAAGGAAATCCGGTAGCGATCAGAGGAAAACGGGCATAAACAGTTGAAACGAACCAAACAGCCGCGGATTCTGGCGGCTGTTTGCTT
>NZ_JAUMSJ010000072.1:0-6612 GCF_037834415.1 Brevibacillus borstelensis
CTTATGCCAGCATCACCGTGGGTGCTATGGATATTGTAAGTAAAGAGGAGGTAGGGAACATATGCATTAAAAATAATGGATGCCAGACAATTTGAATCCGTAATCACCATGAACGATGTCATGGATTCGGTTGAGGAAGCATATTCCCTGTACTCGACATGGAAGGCAGAGCTTTTTCCGATTATCATACATGATTTTAAACAGCGCAAAAACGACATGGACATTAAATCCGGCCACTTGGCTGGGGCGGGATTCTATGGACCGAAGATCCTCGGATTCAACAAGGATAATCCGGATTTTGGTCGATCGACAGTATCCGGGCTGATCGTCCTCATGGATATTGAGCTGGTGCAGATGGTCTTGGATATCACGCGTAGAAACGCCTTTGGCATAGAGCGCAAGGATTTGATCTTCGATCCCTGTAACATTGGACTGATGTTTCTTTACAATAGTCGGTTCAAAATCACCTTCTCGATCTCGAGGTATCTGGATGTCAACATCACCGTACTCAGATCGGACGGTTTTCTTGCTATACCCATTTCGGCTATTGGTTGTCCGCTTGTTTTTCATGTCATGCTTGGCGTATCCAAGAGAGGACTCGATTTCAGCTTCCAGCATTTCTTGAATCGTGTCTGCAAATAGATCCTTTAACGCTGATTGCACGTCGTCCACCGACTTCATGTTTTTCTCCTTGATCCATTGCTTGATCTGCTCTTTTGACATCATAAAAATCTCCCAACCTTTCTAATACTAATTGTAGTTTAGAGGTTGAGAGTTTACACAAATTATTTTACAGACTCAAACCAGCTTTATCTGATAACCCTATTAACGTTATTAAGCTTCATGGATCTCTTGATTGGATAATGTGCCCAACATGTTTTGCTGCATATCACTTATCAACTAAGGATTTACTCATGTCTTTTGGGAAGTTAAGTTGTTTAGAGGATCTCACGCCTCTACAGGAATTTTTATTCCCACCTACAAAGGAACGGGTTGAAGTCCATAGTCATTGGATCCAGCTCCAGCACGAGGCAGACAAATTATTACGGAGAGCAGACAAAGTAGTATTTATTGGTTTCTCTTTATCTGAAGATGATGCACATTTCAGATTTAAATTAAAAAAACACTTATATAGACCGACGAACTCAGTGTATGTTCAGGTAGTTGGGAGCCCGAAAAAAAAGTATTTGATATCAATTCAAATCAAGTGATGCGCAGCTACCTACAATTTTTTGGCCCTATCGATTATCAACCATCTGGATTTCAAGATTTTGCATTGAATCCGTATTAGAAATTGGTCTTAATAAAAAACTCAAGCAGAAAGATATGCTTGAGTTTCAGGCTGTCGAGAAACCCCCATCCTGATTTTCGCGGATTGGGCAGAAAAAATTTGACCTTCTAGAATCGCTTCTAAGGCGTTTTGCGAGGGTGGGGAGACATATTTGTACCCCCTAAAATGGCACTAAAAGTCCCCTTTTTTGCGAAAGGGGACTTTCTCTACACTCTGAGAAACCCCAACAATATGCTGGGGTTTCTCGTCAGCCTGTGCAAACATCCCCGAGCTTCACGCGAGGGGATGTTTGCTTTTTCTTCAAGCTTGTGCAAAACAGGAGCAGCGTTTTCCCTAAAACATCTGCTCTTTTCCAACTGGCTTTCGCTACACCTATTGCTTCATCCCTTTTTGCTGGTTCATCGTTTTTTCCAGACTCCCATCATATCCGTTCTGGAAGTAATACAGGTTGATTACTTCCTTCTCCTCGCCCTGGCCGGTAATGCCTACGACGTAGGCAGTACCGTTGGACAACTGGCAGACCACAGGCACACCGAAACGGGGGTTTTCTGTTGTTCCCACTTTCGTGCTGCTGATCGAAACATTCTTGGGCAGCAAATCGGCGACCGTTTGCTCCGCTAGCTTGAGCAGCACTGGATCGTTTCCATCTGCATGCGTTGGCGCGGAATTGGTTGCATCGTCAAAAGAGCTTGCATTGATTAGGTTGCCGTTGACAGAGTTCAGAGAAACATTGTACCGCTTGGCAGCGTTCGCGGCAGCTTTAGCGGATTGATTGGGATTAAAAACGACTGTCCAGGTATCAGAGCCAGGGAGGGGCCCCCGCAAAAACATGGCCTTGGCGGTATAGCCGCTGAGGTTTGCCCCAAACGCTTTTTTCAGAACCGTCGCTCCATAGGCAGCCGCCTGCTCTGCCGTCATATCCTTATCCCCCGGGACATAGGTGGATTGGATGCCGTCAACCCATTGCTCCTTTTCCTGCTGGGAAGCGCCCTTCATCTTGGTCGAATTCATCAATTCATCCTTGGTAAGCGACTTGGACTGGTCGATGACGGTGTATTCTGCAGCCGTTTCCGTTTTTCCGGGCGCCTCGATGGGCTGATTATGATCTGGCTGCTGTTGCAGAATCTGTTTGTCCGTTTCCGCAAACGTTTTACTGCTTAAAATGGCGTTCATTGTCAATCCGCTTCCGGCAATCAATGCAACCGCGATTGAAAAAACTCCTACATTTTTCCACATTTTTCTGACCATCCTGACAATCTCCTTTGCAAACTGTTTTTGAAGTGCTGCAAACCCATCATAAATCTCCTGGTATTATCGAGTTTTCAGAGAGTTGTAAAGGAGTTGTAAAAATGATCCGCACGGTCGTGCCCGCTGTCGGCCGGGATTTGATGACCAGATCCGCGTGATGCAAAGCGGCGATTTGCCGGCAAAGTGACAATCCCAAGCCAACGCCGCCGACATTTCTGGCGCGCGATTTGTCCACCCGGTAGAAGGGCTCGCAAACCAGAGCGACCTGCTCTTTCTCCATGCCACAGCCAAAATCCTGAACCTCAAGAATCGGGGCAGCATCATCATAAGCGGATACACGTATGGTGGAGCTTGGAGAAGAAGCCTTCACCGCATTGTCGATGAGGTTGATCAGCAGGGATTGCAGTAGATCTGAATCACCGGCAAGTTCCGGCAGCGTGCAGCTTATGTCCAGATGTATATTTTTCTCCTTCCACGTTTGCTCCGTTGCCGCTTTTGCCGAATGCAGCAATTGCGACGGTATGATCGGATGCGCATCAAGGGTGCTGTTGCTGATCAGCGCCAGATCTAGCAATTTGAAAGCAAGGTTCTGCATCCTGTCGGTTTCGCTCAAAATATATGCGGCGGCCTTTATGCGGTCCTGCTCGCGGGCATTGGCGTTTTGCAAATATTCGGCGTAACCGCGAATCGCTGTCAGCGGTGTTCGCAGCTCATGGGCGAGATTATCCACGAGCCGCTGTTTATCCTGCGCTGTTTTGTCCAGTTCGGAAATCTTTTCTTCGATGCTTGCCGCCATTTGATTGAAACTTATGGCAAGCTCATGAAATTCATCCCTGCCTCTTACGTCTATGTTCCGGTCGTAGATGCCGCCGGCGATTTCATGGGCAGCTTTCTGCAAAACCCGGATCGGCGAGGTAAGTTTTCGCAAAAGCAGCAGCAAGACTACAGCAAGGGCGATTTCCATCGAAATGCTCAAGATGACCAGATAGCGGGTGATCTGGGATTGGGCTTCATACAGGGCGGACTTGTCGCTCACGTAGACAAGCGAATATGGTTCAAAATGGCCGCCGATCTGTCCGGTGATAAACAGATAGTTGATGCCGTTTGCCATCTGGATCTTTGTTGGGTCAGCATCCCGGCGAAAGCTTTTCATTTGCTCGTCGGTATCGGCGGTGGACGGGGCATTTGAGAAGACGAGCTGATCGGCGTTCCACAGCTCCAGGTAAACGTGCTCCTTTGCGTAATAATCTGCATAGGAGCGCATGAAACTTTGCAGATAGTCGGGTACTGGTAGAGTCTGTTCCCTGAAGTACATGCTGTCCAGCGTTTGATAAATGCTTTTCGCGATGAAATGGTACTCTCCCAGCGCCCGGTCGGCATCCCGCTTCATATCGAGGGCGAAGAAATACCGGGCGATCAGGAACAGGCAAAGGTTGATGAATGCGATGAAAACGACGAGGATGACGATAAATGTTTTTTGCCAGAATTTCATCGATCAACCTCAAGCCTGTAGCCCATTTTATATACCGTTTTAATCCGGTTTTCCCAGTTCAGTTTTTTGCGCAGCTTTTGAATGTGCACGTCCACAGTCCTTGTTTCCCCGATATACTCATATCCCCACACAAGCTGGAGGAGCTTCTCGCGGGACAGCGCGATATTTTTATGCCTGATCAGCGTCTCTAGCAGTTCAAATTCCCGATGGGTTATTTCCATTTCGCTGCCGTTAACGGTGATCACTCGGCTGTCCAGATTGACCACCGTCCCGTCGAGGGAAAAAATCTGCGATGTCCGCTGGGTACGGCGGAGCACGGCATCAATGCGCGCCAACAGTTCCACGGTTTCAAATGGTTTGACAATGTAATCGTCGGCTCCCAGCTTCAACCCCTTTACCCGCTCTGACAGATTGCCCATGGCAGTGAGAAAAATAACAGGGGTATTTTGGTCCACATGCCCAATTAGCTGAAAGCCGTCCAAGCCCGGCAGCATAATATCCATGATCACAAGTGAATATGTCTGTTCCTGTAAACGCGAAAGCGCCTCGTTGCCATCATTGACCTGATCGCTGGTATGCCCCACCAGTTCCAGGTTCATCGCAATCAAATCATTGATGGATGCTTCATCCTCAATGATGAGAATATGGGCCATAAAAACACCTCCGGAGCTATTTTAACATATTTGCGCAGGGTTGCTTGCATGGACGGGGAGAGACTTGCGGTTCCGGGGTGTTCATGTGACTGATTGCATACGAGAACGAATTCGTGGAAGCAAGGTTCCCCAGAGAGTCGATTACCTGCGTCCTCGTCCCTGATCAGCAATACCCGGGACGAAAACGGAGACAAATGGAGGCCGTCGTCTGCGGCTAAAATCAAAACAGTTGTTCGCAACATGTACAAGTACAAGGATGCGCTCTCGATTTACAAGGCATTCTACCAGCAAATTGTCCGGCTCGATCTGTTCGAGTTCAAACCTAACAGCGCGCTGGAATACGCGGACCTGTTTCCGTTGATCTACTCCAAAATGCACCTGGAAGGCGTCTGGACGCAAGAAAAAGTGAAATACATACTGGTAGACGAGATGCAGGACTTACGCGCCAGTGCAGTTTACCGTATTATCCCGATGGTTCCTGTGCAAAAAAACGCTTCTCAGAGATGGCTCCCAAACTGTCAATCCGTAGATTCTTCCACGCTAGAGGACATTCGCTGTATATTTCCCGAAGACCTTTGAAATTTTGCGTTTCGCCCAAATGATCGTCCCAAATGCATGCATCGAGCCGATCGAACGGCATGGGGATGCGCCCCGCGTTGTCGAATATCGGGGGGAACGGGACCAACTGGTAACGATTCGGCACGTTGCGGCTGAATGGCTAGGGTCTGGCGACCAATCAATCGGTATCGTCTGCAAAACGGCGGACATGGCGGAACGTGTATACAGGAATCTTTGATGTTTACCGGAACCCGTGTATCTACTAGATTTCCAGAGCCGAGAGAAAACGAAAAATACCTGGACATTTATGTAAATTACGGTGGAGATTGTTTTGGATTTAAGCAATTAGTGGAGCGGGAAGAATTTGCAGATAAAGTTAAGATAACAACTGACAAATTTTTGAAGACGTTTGCTGAAGCTCAAAATGAACTGTTTAACAAATCTTGAAGCAGTCGGTCAATCACGGCAATTTTCCCAGCTTGAAGCGGGACCCTAAAATTGAAGTTGTAGTTATCGAATGAAAGGATTTTCACAACGCTCATCAATAGCTCCGGTGGTTGGATTCGGGCGGGACTCGCTCCATACAACACCGTCTTCTAATGCTTTTGGCACAGTATCCAATGTCAACAAGGTTGTCACAAGTCATTTGTTTCCCAGCCATTATCCACATTGCCCACCCACTCTATTTGCGAACAATTCGCTCTCAGTCACGCCAGGCAACACAGGTAACTCTTTGCGAATTTTATCTTCAAGATAGTTTTCATGCTCTTCTACAGTGATCATGGAGTTGACAAGCTTCTCACGTAACGTGACACCCCGCCCGAGTGTAGAGATAAAATGAATCGCTCCATTAACACCCGCAATACCTTCATCATTTTGGGTGCCGTTTTCTAATTTTTCAGGTATGTACGTGTGTGCGGGTTGTAGCTTGTAAGGCTTTAGGCGCTCAAACAGGTCATTTCTGATTGCTGCAATACCGACATGTGGCAGTATTTTTAAGATTCACATGGGTGGACAGGGATTCGTTTCTCTGTCCACTTATTGCCTTTTCTATAAATGGAGAAATGCTTCCGATCCTAAAGATGGCAAAAAGATATCGATACTATTTAAGACATCGCCTAGGTAATCATACTTTGCAGAAAATCTTGAAGGGAAGTATTAAATCCCACTGGGCCATATGTTATGCCCTTGAAATCGGTCTTCCTTCCGTGGCTAGAGATGAAGTTGAACGTCATTCGGATGCTATGCGCGATGTCTTTGCCAAGTGGTAACAAGGAGATGAGTGGCAGATCAAGCGTATTAGCCCCAAGAAGGAAAGATTAAATACTCATGGTTAACTACAGGAAATGTTTTATGGACACAAAGTGGAG
>NZ_JAUMSJ010000073.1:0-5709 GCF_037834415.1 Brevibacillus borstelensis
ACAAATCCTTTAGCAAATATGCATATCCAGTTTTGAAGGCGCGAAGCTGCATGAATTGCGTTAGTGCCTTTATTATTGTTCCTCGGTAGCTCAGTTGGTAGAGCAATCGGCTGTTAACCGATCGGTCGGGGGTTCGAGTCCCTCCCGAGGAGCCATATACGGAGAGTTACCCAAGAGGCCGAAGGGGACGGTTTGCTAAACCGTTAGTATGCGTAAGCGTAGCGAGGGTTCGAATCCCTCACTCTCCGCCATATTTAAACTTTACAAATAGTGGCGGTGTAGCTCAGCTGGCTAGAGCGTTCGGTTCATACCCGAAAGGTCGGGGGTTCGATCCCCTCCACCGCTACCAATCCGAGTTGCGGTCGTGGTGGAATTGGCAGACACACCATCTTGAGGGGGTGGCGGGGCGACCCGTGCGAGTTCGAGTCTCGCCGACCGCACCATGTTACATATGGCCCGTTGGTGAAGCGGTTTAACACAGCAGCCTTTCACGCTGTCATACAGGGGTTCGAATCCCCTACGGGTCACCATACAACTACTTCGCAAAGTTCCAGTTGTATTATGAAACTTCGCGAAGGATTCTGGAGGCTTAGCTCAGCTGGGAGAGCATCTGCCTTACAAGCAGAGGGTCGGCGGTTCGATCCCGTCAGCCTCCACCATATACTTTGTTATAGTAACGTCGCGGGATGGAGCAGTCTGGCAGCTCGTCGGGCTCATAACCCGAAGGTCGCAGGTTCAAATCCTGCTCCCGCAACCAATTTTTCTACTTAACTACCTCGATACACTCTCAGTTCAAGTAGAAGCGGAGTGCCCTTGGGCGCAACCAAATATGGAGCTGTGGTGAAGTTGGAGTTCACGCCGGTCTGTCACACCGGAGGTCGCGGGTTCGAGTCCCGTCAGCTCCGCCATTTTGTCCCTTTGCGGATGGAAATGCGGATATACTCATCTCTGGCTCGGTAGCTCAGTCGGTAGAGCAGAGGACTGAAAATCCTCGTGTCGGCGGTTCGATTCCGTCCCGAGCCACCTCTTCAAAAAATTATGCCGGTGTAGCTCAATTGGTAGAGCACCTGACTTGTAATCAGGGGGTTGTGGGTTCAAGTCCTATCGCCGGCACCACTTTTGGGGTATAGCCAAGCGGTAAGGCAACGGACTTTGACTCCGTCATTCCTAGGTTCGAATCCTAGTACCCCAGCCATTTGTTTGAGCCATTAGCTCAGTTGGTAGAGCATCTGACTTTTAATCAGAGGGTCGAAGGTTCGAGTCCTTCATGGCTCACCAGTTTTAAAAAATACAGCAGCCTCTCAATGTGCATGCGGGTGTGGCGGAATGGCAGACGCACCAGATTTAGGTTCTGGCGGGAGACCGTGGGGGTTCAAGTCCCTTCACCCGCACCATAGGTTTCAAAACCTTGAGAAATCAAGGCTTTTTTTTATTTTACCCGATAGTTTTCTCGGACAGAAGTGTCCCCAAAATGGACATTGGGGACGAATTGGGGACGAAATCCTCAAATCGACTGTTTTTTGGGATCGAATTGGTCGAATTTGTCCGCTAAATCCCGACTTACTTTTTTCGTCACGTGGGTATAGATGTCTGCCGTTGTTTGGTGCTGTTTGTGACCAAGACGCTCCTGGATCGCTTTAAGTGATGCCCCTTGATCGATAAGGAGCGTCGCCGGCTATGACGCAGATCATGGAATCGGATGTAACGCAGCCCGTGACGGTTAACAAAATTCCTCCACCCCTCGGAAGGATAGGTATAGTAAAGAGGCTTACCTAATCCAGCGTGGAATACAATACTCATGATCGCCGCCTTCCCATTTACCCCTGATCTTCATTCTTTCTTTACGCCACTGCAAATGGTATCGACGTAGTTCCTCCATATCCCAAGTTCGCATCTGCACGATTCTGTCCTCGCCGTTTATCGTATCTTTTTCGTACACATTACCTTTTTTCTTGAGGGGTATACTGAATAGGCTGCACTGAAATGGACAGTTCTCTTAAGTTCTAGTAGATTAAAAACAAATCGGTAGAGAACGGAGAGAATCTCATGAGCAAGGGTGAGCGTCGAGCATTTACAGACGAATTCAAGCAGCAAATGGTCCAACTTTATGAGAATGGCAAATCACATGCGGATATTTTGAGGGAATATGACCTGAGTGCATCTGCATTTGATCGTTAGGTAAAACAGAGTAGAACCACGGGCTCTTTCAAAGAAAGCGACAATCGAACGGATGGCAGAATGAGCTTCTTAGACTTCGTAAAGAGAATCAACGGCTGAAAATGGAGAATGATATTTTAAAGCAAGCGGCGCTGATCTTCGGACGAAAATAATGGTGATTCGGCAATATGCACATGAGTATTCCGTATCAGCCATGTGCAACATCCTCAAGATCAATCGGAGCACCTACTGCTATGAGAG
This sequence comes from Brevibacillus borstelensis, assembly GCF_037834415.1. Taxonomy (GTDB): domain Bacteria; phylum Bacillota; class Bacilli; order Brevibacillales; family Brevibacillaceae; genus Brevibacillus; species Brevibacillus borstelensis_A. The sequence goes on from NZ_JAUMSJ010000073.1 coordinate 2,419, forward strand.
TAGTCAACAGCCATCTACCAAAGACGAGGTAGAGCAGGCAATTATCCGTATTTTTGAAGAAAATCAGCGCGTATACGGAGCAAGAAAGATTAAAGCAACACTCCAAGAAAAAGGAATGATAGTCACCAGACGACGAATTGGACGTTTGATGAAGAAAAATGGTCTTGTATCGGTCTATACGGTTGCCCAGTATAAGCCGCATGCGTCGTTATGCAACGATTCCCCGATCCAGAATGAATTCAAGGTAGTGTCTCAACAAATCGGTAATTTAGATTAATGGAGGAGAACTTGCATTTCTGATTATAAAAAATACCCCCGAATAACCCGGGGGCATTGATGGATATTTTAGTGACCAGTCTTTTTAATAATATTGCCGTTAATATCTTTGACTGCTCCATCAATAAAGGTAACATAAGCTCCTAATTTTAATTGCACATGATAAGTGACCTTGCCTCAATAAAATAGACAGCTAGAATCCCTCATTTACAACCATATTCTAATATGCATTTTCATATGCTCTTGCCCCAAACGCACAAATTCCGTGTCCTTGCGCCGGATCCGGGCATATCCCCAGCGGTAATGGGGGTCGGTTGAATCTGCTTTGATCCAAATCCCGCTTGCAAGCTTCCCTGAATTTTTCATATTCAGGCCTCATCATCGCTACGTCCAGGTCGTCGTTCGTCGTCCCAAGGAATAAAACCACCATGGCGCACAGCACCAAGCATAGTGCCCATTAAAAGACAATAGCTTATGCTGCCGTTTTTTTTTTGCAAACCCGGTCAATTTCCAAAAGCATTTCCAGAAGAACCATCTGAAGGCTGCGAAGTTCTTTGTCAGAGAGCATATGGGCATTGTTTGTTTTCATGTGGCCTACTGTTTTAAACGGTTAACTAATTCCAAATTTTTATTTTTGACGCATGCTCAACGCCGCGAAAAAATCAAAAAATAAGTTTATTTTCTGTTCCTGAAAGCAGCCTTTGTATATTTTCCATATGCCTGAAAATAACCATAAACGCCATTAGGCACGCAAATATATAAAAATATAAGGTATTCCCAAAAACAGGAATAAATGAAATAGCCGCAAAAAGCATTGTAGCACATATTGTGCCTAAAGAAACATAACGGGTTAAAGCTACTATTATCACAAAAAAGCCAAGGCATAAAAGGGCCATAACCCAGTCAACCATAAACAGCACAGCCACTGCTGTAAGTGCTCCCTTGCCCCCTTTAAACCCAAAATATACCGGCCAGTTATGCCCTATAACCGCTCCTGCGCCTGCCGCTAAAAGGCTTACGCAATCTTTAGTCTCTCCCGAATAAAAGTAAACGCCAAGGAACAAGCCTATAAAACAGGCAATTATCCCTTTTAATATATCCCCCGCAAGAACAAACACCGCAGCAGATTTCCCAAGTACCCTCAGAGTATTGGTAAGCCTGGCGCTTTTGCTTCCATGGCTTCTTATGTCCTTGCCGTATATTTTCCCTACAATCACCGCTGTATTAAGGCTGCCTAAAAGGTAGCCCAAAGCTAAGGCCGCAAAAAGCTTTAAAATATCAATCATCACTCTTCCCCCTTGGAATTATTCTAATTTTCTTTTATTTCTCCATCAATACAGGGTTCATCCGTCGCCAAACCTGCCTCCTTTACCCACCGGTATATCAATGAACGACTACGGCCAAATATCTTGCCAAGCATGTTATATGAACCTTTACCAAGCGAATAGAATAGAATTACCAATGCTTTTAGTGCTGCTATTTTTTCATTGCTTCTTTCATCGCCAACTATGAAGTTCATTCCACACTCTTTACATATATAACGCTGTTTTCCCCCGTACTTTGCCATTCTTTGTGATGTGTTCGCTTCCACAATTCTTACATTTGATTGTTTCCATATAATTTCATCTTCTGGCTTCATTTTATCATATCTCTATATTTTAAGCTGTTCTCTCAAGTTTGCAGGGCGGAACATAATCATTCACCGAATGGATTCTCTGCCGATTATAAAAGATTTCTATATATTCGAAAATCGCCTTTTTTCCTCTGAGAGCGTCTTGAACTTATAATCGCTTAAGCCATTCTGTTTTGAGTTTCCCCCAGAATGATTCCATCGGGGAATTGTCATAACAGTTGCCTTTCCGGCTCATTCCGCCAGGATGCGGAGTACCACTTGTTCTTTAAAGGCTTTAGTGTGCCCAGGAGGGACGGGCAATGAGAAGCGCGGAGGAAACCTTAGAACTGTTCAAGCAGGCATTGCAAAAGCGAGCAATCGCAGGCTACTTAACAAAAGAGAAAATTCAAGGGGAAGTATGGTAAATAGAAAGCCCTGATTTCAACTAAAGCTGAAAATCAGGGCGAATTGTATAGAACTAATTTAAACCAGACACAGCATTATACTTTTATGAATTCTACAAACCAATGGGTGTCTGTTGATAAATCATCTCTAATTTGTGAAAAACGGTATGTTGCACCATTATATTGAATAGTGCTTCCTTCAAAATCACTCCTTTTATAGTCTTTCTTTGGGTACATCAGACCAACTCCATTGCAATAATCACAATATCCACTGTCTGCTGGACGAATTGAATGTGCTGACTTTGGGGATTCAGTGGCGGAAGTTTTGTTTGCAGCATACGATGGTGCACCCAACATACTAGCTAAAAGTAGGGTAGCAGACATGCAAGTTAAAGCTTTTTTCATTGAAATCCACTCCTTAGCGGTTTTTGTATTAATTGGGAATATATCCCGTAAATAGATACGTATGAGCTACATTGAAAATTCTATTTTTCTAAACAATTCGGGAGGAAAAAGAGAAATTGCGATCAGGAGGCGGAGAAGGGACGAAGCTACTGGGGCTGTTTAAAATCGGCTCTACCCATGCCATCCACGCTGTCATAGAGAAGGGTAAACCCGCAAAGACCGACTTCCGCACTTTGGACGAGTGAATGTAACGCGCCAGAGATGCCTTCAAGGAATCCCGGAAGGATACCAATAAAATCTGTTTAACACAATGTTTTCGCGTCCAAGCAAAAGAGAAAGGGTGAAAACAGTGGAAGATTTTAAAAAACTTAACGACTTTTTGAATAAATTACAGGAGGACTACATATTTTACCAACTTAGCAAGTTTCGGAAGGAGAGCATAATGGTTGAAGTGGCGGTTCCAGGCCAAAGTTGGGAAATTGAATTCATGGAAGATGGAACTGTTGAGATTAAAAATATATTAGCGACGGTCAATACTATGATGAAAAAGAGTTAGAGGTTCTACTTAGGGACTTCTCTGATTAGAAGCGGATT
>NZ_JAUMSJ010000074.1:0-5644 GCF_037834415.1 Brevibacillus borstelensis
ATCTTTTTTAATGACCATTGGTACCGTTCCGAATTGTAATAACTGATATAGCTGTCGACTCGATTTCTCAACTCTTGAAGCGTTTGACTTGTCTTATACTCCAGATCATCCTTCATATGTCCAAAGAACGACTCCATAGAGGCATTGTCCCAACAGTTTCCCTTGCGGGACATTGACTGTTTGAAGCCAGCTTTCCTGATCAAGCGGCGAATTTTAGGGTGTGTATAGTGCATACCTTGGTCAGAGTGAAGAATCGCTTCGGGATGAATATTGCCATCCAGTCGATGAAATAGCCGTTTTAAAGTCCTCTTCACCAATGAGAGCTCCAGGGAAGAGGAGAGATAGTGGGCTAGAATCTGTTTCGTTGCTCCATCTTTGACTACCGAAAGGTAGGCACATTGACCATTACCGTAATACATATACGTAATATCCGTGAGCAGTACTCGTTCAGGTTCTCCTTGATCAAACTGACGTTGTAACAGATTTGGACATGTTTTATGCTCTTGTGTTGCTTTGGCCAATTTTCGATACGGATTTGCTTGTCGAATCGTAGCCACAAGCTTATACTTTCTCATTAATCGACGGATCTTTTTATGGTTCATGATCACGCCGCTTTCACGCTCAAGTCGCATTTTGATAACTAATGCTCCTGCCTTGCCACGGAGAGCGTAAAAGTGCTCCCTGATAAGCTTGATGTCGTGCTCGTCTGCATCCTCACGTAGTTGTCGAGCTTCTTCGGCACGAAGCCAACGGTAATAGCCGCTCGCACTAACGTTTGCCATTTTACACAGGTAGCGGGTCATAAAATGCAGGTTGTATTGACGTATGGTATTGTTGATGATTTGATAGCGCTCGGAGGGGGTTAAGGCTTCCTCAGCATCTTCTGCTTTTCGAGCGCATCGAGCTTTTTTAGAAACTCGTTTTCCGCCTCTAGCAGTTTGATGCGTGCTTCCGCACGTTTCAATTTTTCCTCCGCAGAAAGCTCTCCAGTCGGTCTTCTACCCGAGCTTCCCTTTCCGCGACGTTCTTCTAAAAGTCCTTCCTCGCCGTGAGTCGTAAACGTGTTACGCCAACGCTTCAGACAATGTTTTGGTTTCTTGTGACCAATGACGTCTATGTCAAAGCCTGCTTTACGGAAGATTTCCATTGGGGTGTACCCTTCCTCATATGCCTTTACAGCAGCAATCTTAAATGCCGGTGCATACGTGATACTTTTGGCCGTTACGTGCATCACATTCGGGTTTAGCTCCAATTGTTTGATCTCATGTTCCGTAAAAAGCTTTGAAGTTCCTCTGGTTTTGCCCATTAATTTATACCTCGCCCATTTCTAATAAATTGATTAAAACACAAATGACCCGCAAGAGGGTCACTTTTTTAAAGTGTCCATCTTACGGGTCACAGTTCAGCCTATTGAATGGGCGGTTTTCTTTTAGTCAAAACCATGATGGTGAACAACCATAGCTCTTAGTAGAGGAGCAACTCATCTCTTACTGTGCTATGTCGGAAATCTCTTTTCTCAATCGGGATCGCATGCAGCGTTTTAATACGGAAAGCGGCAATCTTTTGGTCTCCAGTGATCCGTTCAAAAAAAAACCTGACAAAGCAAAGAAGCTGTAGAGATGAACGTGGAGAAAAAAGCGAAAGTCTTTGGGACACCAACCGAGGCTTCCTTCCAAAAGCGGAACGCGCTTGCGTCCAATCTCTGAGACGCCCCCTGACCCGGCTGCTCTTGGACGCGTTCCGCTTTTGGAGGGAAGCCGGACAGTGTTGCCCCCAGCAGGTGTCCCACCGTACCTTGAGCGTTTTCTCCACGTTCATCTCCACCACCCAAAGCCCGCCAAACGCGCTTTTTACAACAATGAGCACACAATCAATCACCAAACGAAACGAAAAGCAAAACAATTTTGTGTATCAAAGTACTTTGTCACACAAAGTAATATATGTTATGCTATACTTAGCAACTGATTGGAGGCGTGTGCGATTGGATGAATCCTTACAAAACAGCGATCTGGTCCGGGGAAGCATCGACACCATCATCTTGTCTGTGCTTCTGACAAACGATAACTACGGCTATCAAATCATCAAGGAAATCGATAAAAAAAGCCAAAACCGGTTTGAATTGAAAGAGCCGACACTGTACTCAAGCCTGCGCCGCCTCGAGAAACAGAAGATGATCGAGTCCTACTGGGGAGAAGAAACGCAGGGAGGGCGCAGAAAGTACTACAGCATTACAGAGCTTGGCCGAGAGTTGTACCGCAAAAATTGCGCGGAATGGGAGCTAGCGCGCAATCTGATCGATCGTCTGATTCGAGTGGAAAAGGATGTGGAAGAGCGATGAAAGAAATAGAGGAGTATGTAGAAAAGCTATTCGCTGCTCATAAAGAGAGCAGAGAAATCCGGGAGCTGAAAGAGGAGATCATCAGCAATCTGGAAGCGAAGGTAACAGACCTGATGGAAGAAGGGCTGTCCTTTTCCGAAGCCTTCGCGCGTGCGACCAAAAGCATGGATACCGTTGATTTTCTCGTAGAAGGCAGCCAGCCGATCTATGTCGATCGGTATAAAATCGAGCTTGCCCAGTCCGTCCTGCTTTACATGTTGGTCGTCTGGATTTTGTCGATTCCGCTTCGGTTTACCGAGTCCGGCATTTGGTTCAGCAATATGGCTACGATCGCGGTATTGCTTTGCGGGGGCATCTACGTGGCAGGTCTGTTGAGAAAAAGCCGCGATCTTCAAACCGTCGCCGTTTTGAACGTTGCCAGACTGGAAAAGGCGAAAAAAGCCGCATGGATCATATGGGGGCTTTATGCCGCGGTAATGACCGTGTATACGACGGCGATAAAATTTGGCAGCCACTTCTGGTTCGGCCGCTCGGTCCGTATCGACGGGCCGTATCAGTTTGCGCTTCTTGTCGCGGATTACGCCCCCCCTTTGCTCCTGATTCTGGTGCCGATGATGTTTTGGCAGGCATCCAAATTGGCAGATAAATGCGAGGTGAAAGAGTAAATGAAAAACAAAAACGCATGGATTGTGATTCTTTTCCTCGCAGGCGCAATTACCCTGGCAATCGTGGAAGGCTACCTAAAGCCTCAAGCAGAAGCAAAGGAAGAACAGTACAGAATGGAGCAGCAGCATCCTTTGACCCATGATTTTGAAAGCGTTCTGCCCTATAAGCATAAATACATGGGGAGCGCGGGCAATCTGGGCAACCTGAACTACCATCTCCCGCTTTCCGACGTCCCCAAAACCTTTCAGCTATTTCCTGAGGAATACAAGGTGGAGCTTATTTGCGAACAGGACGCTGCCAGCATCGATGAAAGACTGCTCCAGCAAGCCCTGCTTTACAACGCGACAGCCAATTTTGTACTGATCGACAACCTGCAAACGTATCAAATAAGCTTTACCGATGTCGCCTATGCCATCTCCAGAGATTCCGTGGAAAAATGGTACGGCGTTTCCTTTGCCGCACTGCAGAAAAAGGAACAGTGGAATCAAATCGTAAGAGATCCTTTGGCAGATCCAGGCTATGTGGAGCGCTTCTTTGCGCAAGTCGTGAAGAAAATAGACGGAGGCGCTTGAGAGGCCGGGCGTTTTGGTCGAACTGTAAAATGGCTGCACACACAAAAAGAAAGCCTGCACAACCGTTTTCTCGCGGTGTACGGCTTTCTTTTTGATCCGTTCAAAGCATGCATCCCGTTTTTGCGGATACATTCACCTGTCAGCACTGCCCAGAGGGACAGGCCCATTAGTTGTAACCCCGGTCCCCGTACGGCTGAAGCTCGTCCAGCCATTTCTGCTCCAGCTTTTTGAGCGCGTCGGCTTCGTCAAAATACCCTGTCTCTTTCTTTTTCAATACTTCCAGCACTTCAAAGACGAAGGCGTCTTCGCCATACTCATTCCAATCCTGCTGGAGCTGTTTGTTAAAATGGCTGCCGGCTTTCAACTGAAATTTCTTGCCGTTGATCGTCTTTAAGTTTCGGGTGCTTTCGATCAGGATTTTGTTGTTTTTGATGTTCTTGATCTGGTAGACGCCGGCTTCTGTCTTCATTTCTTTATATTGCTGCTTTAGTTCTTCTTTCCGGTTCATGGTGCAGTACCTTCCTTCCTGTTTCATTTCATTTCTTCAGCCAATACTCGCTGCCGTCTGCCTTGCGGTCCAAAAAGCCGTAATCGATCAAATACCGTCGTACGGTTACGTAATCATCGTAGAGGGCCTTCAGGAATTCGTTGACTTCCTTTTCCGTATACGTGCGATCGCTCTCAAATCTTTTGGCAATTTGCCGGAGAACGACGACCCGCTGTTTTTCCTTCATCGGAAAAGTCTTGAGAGGCCCGCCGGTGCCTTCGGGAAAGTACCTTTTCAGGATGGCCCGGTTTTCTTCCTCGGTCACGTTGTAACGGTCATCCACCATTTTGGCCGTCTGATGGACGTCGATAAAAGCGGGAGCGTGTTTGTCCTTTTCTTTCAAGAGCTCCATCATCGCGAGAAAGACCTTGGCCTGCCGCTCCTTCTCCTTCAGGACAAAACGGTGGTTCCGGATCGTGGAGGCGCTGCCGATGCCCAGCTCCTTTTGCACCTCGGCGTCGCTTTTTCCCTGGTAAAACAGGCGAAGCAGACTGTTTTGGTGCTCTGTCAGACCGGTGAGCTTTTTATCCAGGCCGATCAGATAGTCAAACGCCGACTTGTGGGTTTTCTCTATGTGCAGGCGGACGTATCTTTCCGTTTCGTACAGTACGCCGTCTTCCGGATAGATGATTCCTTTTTCAAACGTCTTTCCGCAGAGCAGACAGGCGATGTGATCATCTTCTTGAATATACCCGCGCTTCAACTCATCCAGCGTCGCATTCCAAAACCGTTCGGAAACATTCATCTGATAAACACATCCTATTCACGCTTGTAATTACATAAACATTTTACTAAAACGTCTATTGTTTGTCGAGTATTTGAAAGAAACTCCAGCATTTGCCCGGGTACCAGGAGAATTTGGTACTGCTTTCTTTTGGTTTAACCGGATAAATGCGAAATGGATGAGATTGGGATGGGGATGAGGCTGTTGCTGCTGTTGTGTGGACCCAGTGCGATGATCCTGATCGGATTGCAGGGCATGGGCAGTGTTCCGCTTACGTTTGCCCTGTTCTACAGCTGGCTTTTGCTGGTTCCTCTCGGGGACATGCTTACTGGGCGGGGAAAGAAAATTTCGGAAGCGATGAAAGACTGCGGGCTCGTCTTCAAGCGGAAAAATATGTATGATGGAATTTGTACGGGAATTTTGTTTTTTCTCGCAATTGTTTTGGCAGGTTATTTCTTTCATTCCCATGTTTTCGAGAAAGAGAAGCTGCCAAGCTTGCTGATGGCCTGGAACTTCTCAGGCGATCATCTGATCTGGCTCATTTTGATTCTTCTGTCGGTGAATCCCTTTCTGGAAGAGCTGTACTGGCGAGGGTACATATATACCAGATTATCAATCGTGCCGTAAAACCCCTTGCTTTAGCTATGGGGATATAAGGCACTTTGCCCTGCATCCCCTGTACGAGGGTGCTAAGAGCAAACAAAATAACGTTGTTTGAACATTTTTGTTAGATAAATCTGACACACCTAACAATTTGTGGTATAATTAACCATAGGTGATGATTTTGAGCAGGTCTA
>NZ_JAUMSJ010000075.1:0-5559 GCF_037834415.1 Brevibacillus borstelensis
TTTCGTGTTTTGCCTGAAAAGGTGGCGGTTATGTGAACAATCCCGTAAATGAGCGGGCAAATAGCCCGTTTGAGTCATCTTTTTATCCCCCTTTTTGCCTATAATGTTTTGGGAGCAGGAAAAATGGTTTTATCAGCCTTCCTTTTAAAACTTGTCCCATGAAAGGAAGCTGCCCGCTTTTCAGGTAAAAGCAGGCGTTTCCCGTAATTTGATGACAGAAAGCGAGGATGTAAAGTGAAGCGATATATATTTGCACTGATCGGTTCGCTCGCCCTGATCATAGGCGCTGGCTGCAGCAAACAAGAGGATACCCTCCCCTCAGGGGTTCCCGTTGAAGCAGCGTTGACGATTGAACCGCAGGAGATTGCGGCAAACGAACCGGTGACCTTCTCGATAAAAGTGACCCAAGCGGGCGCTCCTGTCGATGATGCGAAGGAAACGGAGTTCGAGATCTGGAAGGATGGACAGGACCAGCACGAAACCATCCCGGCGACACTTCAAAAAGACGGGGTTTACACCGCGCAAAAGTCGTTTGCCGAGCCCGGAGCCTACAATGTGATGTACCATGTAACAGCCCGCGATTTTCACAATATGCAAAAACAGACCTTTACCGTAAAAGGCACGGCGGATCAGGCGGACGGCTCGCATGACTCCCATGAGCAGGCTTCCCAGTCGGAAAATCAGACCGCACACGAGCACGGCAGCTCCCACGGAGCAGAGGAACACCATCACGGAGCTGTCGTCGATATGCACTTCCAGCCTGCGGAGTCCATCAAGGCCAACGAAGCCGCTTCCCTGACGGTTCATCTGCAAAAGGATAACCAAGCGCTGACAGAAGCTGCTGTCAAATTTGAAATCTGGCGCGAGGGTGACGAGAAGCATCAATATGCGGACGCCAGCGAAAAACAGCCGGGCGAATACACGACAGCAAACGCCACTTTCCCGGCTGCCGGCACTTACACGGTCAAGGTGCATGTTGAAAAAGGAGACATCCACGACCATAAAGAATACTCGGTAACCGTCCAATAAGCCTCGCCTCTCTTCCGCTCTCGACAAGCCTCGCCCTTCTAAAATGGGGCGGGGCTTTCTCGTTTGTTCGAAAAGAGCCGTTTTCCCGATATTTCGACATTTTTCGCATGTCAGAGCAATTTTGTCTTGCAGAAACGCTTATGGATTGATATAAGAATCGAGTAGAGAGAAGTTGGGAGAGGATACGATGAAAAAGAAAACGAGATCTTTTTTGCTTGCACTTGCCTGTTTGGGCATGTTGAACGGACTGATGCCTGCTTCTGAAGCGGGAGCGGCTTCGTCTACCCCCTCGATTTTGCTGGATGGCTACCCGTTGGCCTTCCCTGCCGAACCGAGACTTGTTCAGGGCAGAACAATGGTTCCCTTCCGTGCGATTGCGGAGGCATTGGGAATTCAGGTGCAGTGGGACCCCGCGTCTCGGACGATCACGGCTGTCAAGGACGGCCGGCACATACAGATGCAGCTGGGCAATCCGCAGGTTGTGGTCAATGGCACATCTTCACAGCTCCCTGTCGCGCCCTTTGAGCAAAACGGCCATACGCTGATCCCTCTGCAGTTTTTCAGCACGCAGTTTGGCGCGCAAGTGAACTGGGACCCCGCCACACGGACCGTTTCCATCGCTTCGCCTAGAGTCAAAATGCACGCGACCGCTTTTTATGCGATTTCATCGTATTCACAGCGACAGTACATCCCGGCGTTTGATGCCGTAGCGTTTGGCTGGGCGAGAATTGACGGCAACGGTCAGCTGACGCTGCAGGGAAAAGATTTTTACTGGCCAAAACCGGCAGTTGACATCACTCCGGAAAAGATCATCGAGGCAACCAAGGAACAGGGAACGGCTCCTTCTCTCATGGTGTTTGCCACAGACGGCACAGGTGAGCTGACGCGTCTGCTTGCGGATTCGGGCTTGCGCGAGCGCGCGATCGCCGAGATTGCGTCGCTTGCCCGGGAAAAAGGATTTTCCGGCGTGTCACTGGACTTCGAGGGTCTCGGACTGAGCGGGGAAATTGCGACGGCCCGCCGACAGTTTACCGATTTTGTCCAGTTGCTGGCCAAACGTCTGCATGAATCCGGCATCTCGCTTTCGCTCGTGCTCCATCCGCTCAACAGTTCCTATCAGGGCTATGATTACGCGTCTCTCGGCAAGCTGGCCGACGAGCTTGTATTGATGGCTTACGCGTACGAAGACGAAAAACGTCCCGAACCGCTGGGCAAAGTAAATGAAGCGATCACGATGGCACTCGCTCATGTGCCCAAAGACAAGCTCCTGCTCGGAATTTCCGCAGCCAGTGAAAACGAGCAGTCGATAGACGGCAAAATCGGCCTCGCCAAGCGTCATGGATTGAAGGGCATCGCTCTTTGGCGCCTGGGACTCGTCACTGAAGCTGAGAAGGCCCGTCTGGCTCAATCTATCGAAATGAAAGAAGCTGTTCCAACATTTTTACCGTGATTCTCAGGCAGGCAAAAGCGCAAGCTTGATAGACTCATCTACCCAACCCCCGTATCCGTCAAGGATGTCGGGGGCATTCTATATCAGGCTTGCTTTTTCAAGTGCCCGCCCAACTGGAAACGATGTTGTGTTTTTCTAGGATTTAGGTAAAATGGAAGTATGGTCCCCTGCGTTTGGAGCAAGGGGCCGCCTTTTATTATATGGGGGGATTTAGCATGAAAATGAGGCGAACACCGTGGCGACTCGCAGACTTTGCCGACCGTTGGTTCATTTCAATACGAACAGGAGATGAATACGATGAACCGTAGTACCCTGCCCAATTCCATGCACCGCCGTCTGGTGGAGCAGCTGGTTTTCTTTGACGAACAGCGCATTCCATTTTTAGACCTGCATTTTGCCGGCAAGCATAATGAACGACAAAAAGCCAATCAGTGGCTGGACCAATACGTTTCTACCGTTGAATCACTGCTCAAGGAAACGACCAACCAAGAGACTTCCCTCTTGCCCAAAGTCGTCATCGGATCACAAGTTTCTCTGGAGTACGTGGATGACGGGCTGGAAGAGTCCCTGACCATCTGCTTCCCGGAACATACCGATCCTGATCTGGGACGTATCTCGTTCCTATCGCCTATAGGTCGACAACTGCTGATGAATCCTGTCAATGAGCCGGTCCGTCTGGAAATGCCCATGGGGACACAGGAGGTCATCGTCCGTTCGATTCGCTTTGTCGACTGGTAACGTCGAAAACAATAGCAATCCTTTGTTTACAATGTGCGATTGCCTTCACCATACACGAAAGAACCGCGGTCTTCCATAGGGGCAGGACCGCGGTTTCTTATTCCTAAAAAAAGCCGCAATCGCGGCTGCCCTTATTTAGTAGCAGGTAAAGGACACAATCCGATTTAAATCTACCCCGTAGTATTGCCATGTATAGCCATTCCAGCGATAGCCCGCGACTGTGGTGCGGCTGAGGTAAACGGGATAAAGCCAGAACGATCGGCCGTTGCGCAGCCAGACATACGTGTACCGGAACAAACACCCTCTAAACGATCCGCGGTCTACGCGATACTGCTGACCGTAAGAACGGGGAGCGCTAGGTGTTCCACTAGGCGGCGGTCCTGATGGCGGCGGCGGGAAGCCTCCAGGAGGGAACGCGCTGCTCCCAGGTGGATAAGCGCTGCTTCCCGGGGGATAACCGCTACTGCCTGGGGGATACGGATAAGTCATGATAGTTACACCTCCTAAAAGTTTCCCTATATAGAGATGCAGAAAGCCGGAAAAAGGCATGTGCGAATGCCGCTCGTCATTCGTCTATTTTTCCGCGATTGCCGACAGGCATATCACTATCAGACGTGCTTGAGGCAAATAAAAAAAGAGCGGCTGCGATGCAACCGCCCGAGTGATGGATTTTTCGGATGTTCCTTGATGCATGCTTTAATACGGACGCCCGCCCATGATAAAGCGGTATTCCCAGTGTGTTCCGGAAAAGTCAGTTATTTTGACGCCGCCGGATTCTTTGGAAAACGTTTGCAACAGCTTGTCGTCTCCCATGTAAATGCCTACGTGGGTAATGCTTTGCTTGAGGGGATCCACTCCCTTGTAATCGGACTCTTTCCAGCCGCGATAGCTCATGAAGAAGACGAGATCGCCCTTCTTCAGCTGCTTCATATCGTAGGTGTAGTGACCGTGCTGCTTCACGTAATTCGCCTGTGAACGGGCTCCACCCCGTCCCATGTCAATACCCAAGCCTTCCCGGTACGCCCACATGGTAAACTCTGAGCAGTCCATCGTATCTTTATTGGAGCGGGTAGAGGCATACTCATAAGGCGTGCCCAAATACTTTTTCCCAGCCTCGATAACCTTGTCTCCTTTTGACTCCGTATCGTTGTTCACCGGGGGTTTCGCTGGTTCTGCAGTTTTGGAACCTGCCAAAAAGGTGCGAGCTCCAACCAGTTTGCCCATATAGTCAGACAGACGCTTTTCGATGACCTCGCCTTCACTTTGGGAAGAATAGATGAATCGGTCATTCCCGAGGTAGATCCCCATAAAGGAAGGATTGCCGGTTCCCTTGGTGGAGAAAAACAGCAGGTCGCCCGCTTTTACCTGATCCTTCTTCACTGTTTTCCCTGTGCGGTACAGTTCGGCAATGGTATCTTCAATCGTTACCCCTGCCTTGCCAAATATGTACGTGGCCAAACCGGCCGAGCCAAAATTGGTCGGGCCAACCGCTCCATATTTGTAGTCCTTTCCTACAAGGGATTCGGCCAAGCCGACTACCTTCTCCGCTTTGCCGGAAAGTTGCGAATCATCAGATGCTGCGGCAGCTTGTCCACTTTCACCGAACATCAGCAGGGACGTACTAAGCATGACGGCAACCGTAGACTTTTGTATCCAATCTCGTTTCGTCACTCGCATTCTCCTCCTGGCTCATGTTTTTCCCAACCGATTGGGTACGCATCCAGTTTAATGCAAGCGCGTCGCCCCCGATAAGGCTGTAAATCTTTCCAGTAGTGGATTTGATTACATAGTCCGATGACAATAGCCCTATATTCATCTAGCATATAACGACACATAACGAAGCGAACCGTCTCCGAAACAATGTCAGAGGAGTTTGGTTCGCATGCGCTTTCCTATTCACTTGCCTGAGAGATCGCCGCTGCTTTTCTGCAAAAAAAATCCACTGTCCGGTCCATCTTCAGGCGATGGGACCCTTTTACTAAAAAGGCGGTATCGGGACGAATGCGTTCATGCAGCAACCGATGAAGCTGCCTTTGGTTTTTGCAGGGAATGACCCGTTTTTCGGTTCCCTTTCGACTTGTAAACCGTAAATTGTGTACTCAGAATGGAAGCGATCATCTCTTTGGTCGTGGTTTTGCCGACACTCCCTGTAACCGCGATGACAGGCTGCATCAGCCGCATCGGCTTGGCTCGCACCCTTTTTCCACCCAAACGCTTCAAGCGGCATCTCTCCTCTCGGTTTTCAGGCCCACTTCCGCGTAACTATCGCATGAAGCTGACGGACAGCCCGTATAGACCATGATCCAGCCAAGCATTTCCGCAGTCGGCTATTCGCTGTTTTC
>NZ_JAUMSJ010000076.1:0-5310 GCF_037834415.1 Brevibacillus borstelensis
GTACAGGAAAGAAGCAGAGAGGATGCTATGTGAAATATGACTGCGACCTCTCGCCCTTGTCGATAGCACTCCAACGCTATTTCACCAAGGTTGTTTTCCCAATCCCATATGTTTCAGCAACAGCCCTATTCCGTTTGTAAAAAAAAGTTGCGATCTTTTCCCTCCATTTTCCGTCGTATATAAGTGTACAGCAAAAAGGCGACAGCTGCGCAGCGCACCTTTTTGAATGGGAGGAGAACAGATGCAGGACGACAAGATGATCGTGGAAGAGGTCCTCCGGGGCAACAAAGAGGCCTTTGCTCAGATCATACAAAAATACAACAAGCGAATCTTTTTGCTGATCCGCAAGATGCTGGGGCAACCGCTTCATGAGCAGGACATCGCTCAAGAAATATTTATCAAGGTGTACTATCATCTGGGCGATTACAACAAAAATTATGAATTTGGGGCATGGCTGTACAGGATCGCGACCAATCACTGTTTCGATGAGCTGCGCAGCCGCAAGCGGTCGATAACGGTAACGGACGCAGAAGTAGAGCCGGCCACCAGCCATACGCCCGAAGCGGAGTACCTTGTCAAAGAACAAAGCGCCTATGTGCAGGATCGGATAAAGGCCTTGGATTCGAAGTATCGAGTCGTCCTGGAAATGCGGTATCTCCAGTACATGAGTTATGAAGAAATCAGTGAAAAGCTGGGTGTTCCGATCAGCACGGTACGAACGCGGCTGTCCAGAGGAAAGGCCAAGCTGAAGGAAGCGCTGACGAGAAGAGGTAAAGGAGGGGACTGCTATCTATGACATGCCTGGACAAAGACATGCTGGATGCTTATCTGGAAGACGTACTTTCCTTGCAGGATAGACAAAACGTACAAAATCATCTGCTCACCTGCTACGCTTGTCAACTGTTGTTCGAGCAGTATGTGGACGAGTTGGATACATGTGGGGAGCAGGAGGAATGGCACACCGATGCCGTCATTCAGCAAGTCATGGAAAAGGTTCCTCCGCATCCCCTGAATGTGCTGAGGCGGGTCGATCGACACCGAGCCAAAAAAATAGACTGGAAAAAACGGAGTGTGGATATGATGAAAAAAACGACGATTGCCGTAGCGGGACTGGCTGTGGTTGTGTCCTTGGGAACACTCGTATCTCCGACTTTCGCTTCTTATGTGAATGGACTTTACTATGCGGCCAACCCGATAAAAGGGCCGTATACCGATACCGAAGGCATTGTCGGCTTGTTCGCAGAGGATCAGACGGATAAAGGAGCACTGCTAGCTGCCGAGAAAGGCTATGTAAAGCCGCTCAACCTGAAAGTCACGGATCAGGGCCTGACGATGGAAATGAAGGCAGTGCTGGCCGATCCTGCTCGAATCATGGTTCTGGGTTCGCTTACCGACAAGGATGGGAAAAAGCTGGATACGTTCTGGCAGGATCAGTTCAGCAGAATTTCCAGTGCTAATGTGGAACAGTACAGAGTCATCCGGCTAAAAGACAAAAATGGGAACGTATTGAATCCACTTTTGAAAGATCCGGATCTTCCAGGTTCATTTAGATGGATGCCCCTGCCGAACGGTGAAAACTTTGTAATCGGGCGTGATCTTGCCGAATTATTTGCCGATCAGAGCAAGCTGCCGGACGAAGCGATACTCGAAGTGCATGTAAAGCAATTGGGCGAGACAAAAGGAACCTGGAACTTTGATATTCCGATCGACCTGCGGCCGGCAAAAGCGGCGACAAAAACGGTCTCCGTCCAGCAGCAGTTCACGACACCGCAAGGAGAAAAGATCGACCTCAAGGAAGCCCGTTTTAGTCCGAGCGCAGCGCAATTGCAGTTTGCCACGAGTGGGGGAGAAGGACGGAACAAGGGTGTCCGGTATAACTTGATTGATGAGCAGGGAACGATTCTGGCTTCCTGGGATGATTTGTACAAGATTTACGCCGATGAGTCCGGTGTGAAGTTGATGAGAAATGCAATCCTGAGTTTAAGTCGCGGTGGAATGTTAAATGCGGGGCGTCTAACTGATAAAAACGTTTGGGTTCATTCCTTCGCTCCGATTGATAGCGCAAAAAAAGTAACAATGAAACTGGATGCTGTCTATACCGCAGAAAAAGCTGATTTTCGGGCAAAGCTCTCGATTGCTGAACTGAATAAAAAACCGGTCACTGTAAAAGAGGGAGGAAATACGTTTACGTTTACAAAGGTCGAAAAGAAAGAAGACGAGAAGAAGATGGTCTACACCATTGATGTGGAGGGGATCTTGGCAAAGGATGTTGCCGGTATTGCGGATGACTGGCTGGCGACAGACGAGAAGGGCGACTCCAATACCTTTTCATTCATTCCGAAATTGACTGTCGCGGAGGACGGAACAAGGAAACTGAATGCCAAGATTAAGATCAGGACAGAGAATAAAGACGTGAAAGAGTTCACGATCACGTATGATGAAAAAATCAAACAGCATGACGTGAACTGGGAAGTTCCGATCCAGGTAAACGAATAGCAGCGCTTTCAAGCAAAGAGACATAACAATGGTAGGCACCTGACAATGGCAGTTTCCCCTTTAAGCAGACGGCAAAAGAGAATTCTCTTGCTGTTTGCTTGGAGGGGATTTTCAATGGGGGCCACTGGAATGCAGTTTAAACAATCAAGCGAAGTTGGATGCTAGAAAGATTAATGGCCGGGGGAAATGACATGGAACGGTTTTACGTTTGTTGCCGGCCCGGAGCAGCTGATCAATCGGATGGATATTTGTGAAACTTACAGGAGAGATGGCAAATAAATAGGCTGCCTCGGCAGCCTGAACGATCGAACCTCATTTGTGCAATGATGAATGCTTCTGCAAACATGTGATGTATTTTCATAACCAAGCCTTTTTTAAGAGCTTCACGCCAAGCCGGATTTCATCACATGATAAATTGCTGAAACCAAGTTTAATAATCGGTTTATCGGTTTTGTTTTTAATGAAGAACAGTGAAGTAGGATAGACTTTAACCCCCTGCATGGACGCTTGTTGAATGAGCCATTCTTCTGAACGCTCCAAGTGTACTTTGACTAATAAGTACAAACCGGACTGCTCGCCAATTATGGATATATTTTGCTTGAAATGATTCCTTAACTCAAAAACCAAGTGCTGCATTTTTCGTTTATACACAAGGCGCATGCGTTTAATATGGCGATTCCATTCCCCTTCTTCCATAAATTTCGCCATTGCGAATTGGCTAAGCAGTGAAGCGGTGCTCTCGAAATGTGTGAATTGCTTTTTGTAACGGTTTAAAAGTGGCTGTGGCAGCACCATATAACTCAAACGAATTCCCGGAAGAAAGCACTTCGAGAAATTTCCGAGATAAACCACTCTCGTTGAATCTATGGAAGCGAGAGCGGGAAATGGTTGTTGGGTATAGCGAAATTCACTGTCATAATCGTCTTCGATAATATATCCTTGCATCTTGTTTGCCCAGTGGATAAGCGCATGCCTTTGTTGAATGGGCATGCTTACCCCGTATGGACTGTGATGGGACGGCGCCACATAAATTAATTGAGATTTCATATGTTCCAAGTGTGAAAAATCAGCACCTGTCTCATAAACGGGCAGTGTTTCAAGCGTAAAACCGTTTAGGTAAAAAGCTTCCCTAGCGCCAACATAACCAGGATCCTCCACAATAATGCTGGAAAAATCATGTCGCAGGACAAGACCGAGATACACAAGCATTTGCCCGGTACTGCTACCGATAATGATTGCATGTGGATCTGTTCTCACCCCGCGAGACTGGAGTATATAGGCTGCGATTTGTTCGCGTAGGCACAATTCGCCAAACGGTTCCCCGTATCGGAAGCTGTCCTTTGCCGTTAATACTTGATTCGAGATCCTCCTCCACGTTTTTAAAGGGAAATGCGATTGATCGACGACGTCTGCCCGGAAATCAATGCGAACAGGTGGTACCGGCTCTGTTTGCTTGTGAGTAGAAGAGCTGCGAGGAGTCTCTTGAAATAAAAGGGGCTCCAACTCATTTACAAAATAACCTTTTCGGCCCTCTCCACGAATATACCCTTCGGCAACAAGCTGTTCATATGCCATTAATGTCGTATTACGGCTTACATGCAAGGAATCTGCAAGTTGACGAATGGAGGGCAATGGCTCATCCGCCTTTATGTCGCCTTGCTCAATAAATGATTTAAATTTCTCGTAGATTTGTTTGTATTTGGGAGAGCTGTCTTTGAAGGTAAAAATGGCATTTTTCATTTGCATTCCCCTGACATGTGCATTTTTTCAGTATTGTACCTTTTAAAATGTCAGTTTGAATACTATCATACCGTGTAAAGGATAGCTGTTGTATGTCAAAAATAGGATTGGGGAGATTTCAAATGTATATCCCGGAGCATTTTTCGATGAAGGAAGCAACTGCTGCCTACAAGGTCATACAGGAGAACAGTTTTGCAACATTGTTTTCCATTCATGAAGGAATGCCCTTCGCTACACATTTGCCTCTGCTGTTGAATAAGGAGAAAACCTGTTTGTACGGTCATTTTGCCCGTCCGAACCCGCAGTGGCAGGACATTCAAAATCAGACAGTTTTAGCCGTTTTCCATGGTCCTCATTGTTATATCTCTCCCTCTTGGTATGAGACCAATAAAGCGGTGCCAACGTGGAATTATGTGACCGTTCATGTTTACGGAGAAGTTGAGCTAATCCGGGATGAAGTCGAGTTGATGAGTTCCTTGAATGATATGGTATTGAAGTATGAAGCCCCTGACAGTTCTTACAGATTACAGGATGTAGATGCGGAATTTCTCGCTGGGATGAACAAAGGCGTTCAAGGATTCAAAATAAAAATCGATCGGATTGAAGGGAAAGCAAAGATAAGTCAAAACCATTCCTTGTACAGACAAGAGCTGGTTATCAAACAGTTGGAACAAATTCCACATCCAAACGAGCAACAAATTGCCTCCTTGATGAAAGCGAACCTTGAAAATAAAGGGTAACCTTGCTTTCACCAATCAAGGCGGAGCCTAATTCAATCATGGGCAAAAATACAACAGGGAGCTGCATCTGATGGAACGGCTTCTGAAATTCCAAAAGTCCCTCGCAAAAAATTACGAAAGATTTTTTGCGAATCAGCGCTCGTAGAAGTCATGAATCCGAAGACAGCACTCTTTTTTTTAGCCTTCTTTCCGCAATTCATATCACCTTCTGCTGGATCGGTCACTGCACAATTTTTGCTTTTGGGAGCTATATTTATTATCCTGGCTTTTATTAGTGATGGTCTGTATGCAGTTCTTGCAGCAAGTATCAGAAAGCGGATTGTGGGCAGGAGAG
>NZ_JAUMSJ010000077.1:0-4122 GCF_037834415.1 Brevibacillus borstelensis
ACTTCTTCTCTGTCTCAGTGCTTTGATTCAGAGAAAATGACATGTATTCACTGGGGATCGTAAGAATTTGTTGTAAGGAAACCTAACGGTTTTTTATTTTAAGCATTACGCTACATTTTGTTTAACTTGGTTCATTTCTAAAGCTGCAACCAAATGAGTTAACTTTCGTTAGCAGACAGTATTGAAGGCGTGATGTATGTTAAAGTTGCCCGACTGAGGTTGTTGATCCACGAATTTTTAAATTGAAAAAACGACGCCTATCCCTAATTAATCCATTGTTATAACGATAATTTGTATATTTTTAAGGAATGCCACAACTCCATTAATATCAATCTCATGTAAGATATGCATTTTCATATACAACTCTTGAGGTAGCAAAGCACTATATTTCGACTGAAAAAACTCCTCCTCTCGTGTAAAAGCAATTAACTCCTCTTCCCTCCACTCCTTCTGAGTAATCTGTTCTAAAGTCCCGAGTAAATAAATGGAACTCGTAACTTCTAACCTTCCAAATTCATCATACTTTTTGACTTGTACTCCAAATGAACGTAACATCCAGACCAATGTACGTGCAATTTTGGTTCCCGTATACCCCTCAAAATAATAACTGTCTCTTTGTTTCCAAAGAACTCTTTGCTGTGATTTGATATTGTTCAAATGGTATGCCTTTCTGAGATCATTAAGCTCATTTAATGCTTCCTTATTTATATAACGAAACTTTTCATCTGAACAAAGTATTTCGTGCATTTTCTCCGATATTTTCGAATGTATCTTACTGCCATCCCCAAAATATCTTGGGGGATTCGCATTGACCGCCGCTGTAACGTAGACCTTCCCTTTGCTTTCCTCAATACCCTGGATAGTCCACAGTTTTCCCGCAAGAATGATATTGTCTCCTTCATTAATAAGCCATTTCTTATCCAATTGCCCTATTTTTTTAGCTCCATTTACTACTTCATATTCTTCTGATGTCATAAAAACTGAGTAAAAATCTTTATCTCGTAATATACGTTCACCGTCAAGACCTACAATCAACTCTTTGCTTCCATTAATTAATTCGAGAAAATCATAATTAATCATATGGTGGATTAACATTCTAATCTCTTCAGTAGGTAAAAAATAGAATACGTGATTACCTTTGAGATTGTTAATTAACTCTATTTCAGTTATTCCATTATGCTCTTGGCAAATGGAAACGATCTGTTGAAACAAAATATCATACGGAACTGGATAGCCCACTGAAGGTTCAACCCACTTTTCCAATAGAAGTTCCATAACTGCTAGTGATTGTAATAGACTGTCCTGATTGGTTGTATACAATTGCAAATACTGGTTTGTATCTTTTTTTCTGCCTGAACGACCTAACCGTTGTTTCAGTGAAGATACAGTGAAAGTGCTATCAACTTGGACTACCAATTCAATTTCTCCGATATCAATTCCTAACTCTAATGAGCTTGTCGCTACAACACTCTTTGGAGCCGATGAATTGGCTATTGTTCTTTCAACATATTCACGTTCCTGTTTATCGATAGAGGAGTGGTGGGCGTAATAAGTTTCTCCAACATTTTCTCTCTTTGCTAATCGGTTCAAAAATACGGTAGTTTCTTCGACCTCTCCTCGACTATTGCAAAAAATGATTGATTTACTTTCCCTTGTCAGCTCCCTTAAATCCTCAAAAAATACTACTGGTTTCTTAAAACTTTCGTCATTCTGAAAGTGCATAAGGGAGTAGTTTAACTCTTTATCATTCCCAGGTGATACTATAATTTCCACATTATCCGTATTACAATAGTTGATCCAAGAACGAATAAAGTCAAAGTTATCTATTGTTGCCGATAATCCAATAATTCTTGGTCTATTTTTACAGTAATTCTCAATCCGTGATAACAGAGAGCGCAGTTGAACTCCACGCTCTGTATCTAAGAAAGAATGAATCTCGTCTATCACAAAAAACTCTACGTCTGAAAATATACGTTTTATGTGCTCAGTTCGATTAACAAACAGACTTTCAATCGACTCAGGGGTGATTTGAAGAATACCTGCTGGTGACTGAATAAATTTTTTCTTTTTCCCTTGATCAACGTCTCCGTGCCAGCGGTGAATAGGTACATGGATATGCTCGGAAACCTTCTCTATTCGCTCAAATTGGTTATTTATTAGTGCTTTTAGTGGTGAAATATAAATTACTTTTAATGATTGCCCAGCTGTCGACTCAATTAGTGTGAGGATAGGTAAAAAAGCTGCTTCCGTTTTACCAGAAGCAGTTCCCGAAGAAATCACGATATCTTTATTCGTGTGAATGATTGTTGGAATAACCATTTCTTGAATAGGGGTAAACCTACCCCATTTCATATCCCATATTTTTTTCTGCATACTTTTTGACAACAAATAAAAGGGGTTCATGCTACCACCTACAAGTTTGTTTTTTGAAATCGGGAATGAACGGATGATTTTGAATCAATTGTTTGATTATCTAGACCTCCAAAGATTTTCGTTTTATCAAACGTTGGGTTTTGGTGGAGTACATTGAGCGCACCTATAAATTGCCGAACAATATCTCCAGCCGTGAGATTATCTTCTGCCCCAGGTCTTGAATAAAGAGTTTGGATAAAACTCATTATGTCCGATTCGGTTATTGTTGTTTGGTATTCGAAATGAACTGCATGTATATCTTTTATTTTTTTAAGTAGAACAAATGTTTCTTCGTTTTTTAAAGGGGTTAGCTTAATGACTGGTTGAGAAAGATCACGATACTCTATCGTTTCATATTGATTTAATTCCAATCTCCTTTTCAACGCACCATAACTGAAAAGTCCTCTTCTTTCGTCCTCTAAAAATTCAGGCGTTCCTCCTAAGGTAATGTATAAACCTTCTACATTACATTGGAGTGTATCGTTAAATATTTTTAATATGGTCTCGTAATTCTTCTCTCTTGTTTGAGGGTGAGTAATTTTGTATAGATTAATGGCTTCATCAAAGTTGACAACCATTCCAGAATATCCAATCTGCTTAACAAATTGAGACATTACCTTAATATATTCGTAATAGTTACTGTCGTCTATAATTTCCCTTACACCTAGATCAGAACGGGCTTCGGTTTTAGTCGTGTACTCACCACGCAACCAGCGTAAAGCACAGCGTTGGAGTTCAGAATTATCGTTAACAAATCCTTTAAAATACTGATTAAGTACCCGTGCAAAATCAAATCCACCTGTAAGTTCATCCATTTTCGTGACAACTTTAGTTATTTCTCTTTCAACATCTTTTACGAATTCTTCATTTTCAAAAGATATCGAGCCGTACTCTTTCTCCAGAACCACAGAACTCTGGACTTCACTAATCCACTTATCAAGTATCGTAGGTAAGGCATTGCCCTCGGGAACGGTTGCAATCGCCATATTTTTCATTAATTCTGTATAGGTAGCTACTGCCTTCCCTTCTGCACCGTATAGACGACGTTCAGGTGTGAAATCAGCTTTGGTAACAACAAATCTCTCTTTAAAGGCAATTTGTTGGATCAATGCCTGTATAAAACTTTTCCCACTTCCAAATGGGCCGATAAAAAATTTGATTATTGACGTACCCTTTTTTATGTTCTGTAAATCAAAAAGGATTTGCTTGGCTTCTTCAGCTCGACCTACCATGATATACTCCAATCCCCTGCTTGGTACAACACCCCCAGCAAGAGAATTTAAAATCGCTTGGGAATCCTTTTTTCTAATTTTCATTTATGCTTCACCAGCCTTTAACTTTGCTAATATATACTCAAATTCTTCGTAAACCTCATAATCCTCACTACTTGTTTCTACTAAATTGTCTCCTAAAAACTCATGGGATTTCTCATTTAGTGAACTGATAAACATACCAGGCATAATTCCTTTGGTTTTTAGCCACTGATTGGCTTCAGTAAAGTTCCTTTTACCATCTTCAAATCCAGTTAAGAACTCAATTTCTTTAGCTGTTAATGCTTCAACTAACCCCATATCATTTTCTTCAACTAGCGTATTAAAAACGGAAAATACATCCAGATTTTTAACCTTCTCATCTATTGGGATATTGATTGGTGTACTCTCATTTTCTTTATGTTCTCCCGAAGCAATTTCGGAATGACCAACTTCGCTT
>NZ_JAUMSJ010000078.1:0-3245 GCF_037834415.1 Brevibacillus borstelensis
CATCCGCTGGATGAACCTCTCCCGTCCCGGCCCGATAAATTCAACCTCTTGCCCTCGCCTAAAGTGGTTGCGCTGTTCGATCGTGGCAATGCCGGTCTCTTCGTTGTAGGCAAGAACCAGTCCGGCAAAATCATAAGCGGTCATTTTCGGCGGCACGCCAAAGATCTGGTCGTCTTCCGTAGGCTTGTGAAAATAAAAGCCGGTGGTCAACGGACGGTTGGCCGCTTTCATGATTTCTTCCCGCCACTCCGGTTTGAACGCGAACGTTTCCGGGCTGTCCCAGTAGGCGTCAATCACCTGCCGGTACGCGTTGACGACGGTGGCGACATAGTGAATGCTTTTCATTCTCCCTTCAATTTTCAGCGAGTCCACTCCCGCTTCGATCATCTCCGGAATATGCTCCAGCATGCACAAGTCTTTGGAGCTCATCGTAAAAACCTCATCGCCCTCGGCAAATAACGGATGCATGTCGCCCTCTTCCTCCGCGAACAGATCGTACTTCCAGCGGCAGGACTGGGCACAGCCGCCGCGATTGGCGTCGCGGTTCGTCATGTGGTTGGACAGCACGCACCGTCCCGAGTAGGAGATGCACATGGCTCCGTGCACAAACGCTTCGATCTCGATATCGACATGCCGTTTGATCTCGCGGATTTCCCGCAGCGAGACCTCGCGGGCAAGCACCACTCGGGGAATCCCCTCATCCGCCCAAAATTGCACCGCCTGCCAGTTGGTGATGGACGCTTGCGTGCTGATGTGGATTTCCAGACCAGGTGCCGCTTCCCTGCACACATCGACGATCGCCGGATCGGCCACGATCACAGCGTCGATGCCGATCTGCTGCAGCATGTGAAAGTAGTCGGCCATTCCCGCAAAGTCTTCGTTATGGGCCATGATGTTCGCTGCCACATACACCTTCGCTCCCCGTTCGTGGGCGAATGCCACACCCTCCCGCATGTCCGCAAACGTGAAGTTCCCGGCCTTGGCGCGCAGCCCGTATTGCAGCCCGCCAATGTATACCGCATCCGCACCGTACAGCACGGTGAACTTCAATTTTTCCAGATTGCCGGCAGGAGCGAGCAGTTCCGGTTTTTTTGTCCTGGTTTGAGTCTTCATCGCTATTTCCCCTCCCCCTTCAATAAATCTGCTCCCGGAAATAAAAGCCGGTACCAAGCGGACGTTCTGCCGGCTGAATCGCCTTGATCGCTTCCAGCAATACAGGGTCAAGTGCCGCCTGCGGATTTTTCACCAGGCAATCGATCGCCCGCCGATAGACGGAGACAACCTGGAAATTGTAGGCAAGCGGTTTGCCCAGCGCCTCTACGTAGAATGAATCGATGCCGCTTTCGATCAACGCTCCCAAGTGTTCCAGTATGCATATATCTTCGTGGCTCATGACATGTGTGCCGTTACGATCCTCAAAAATGGGGTAGTGCTGTCCGCCGCGCGTATTTTCCTTCAAAAACATCAGCCGCTCTTGCTTGCTGTCCCCGCTTCCCAGCATGTGCAAGTAATTGCTGACCAACGGCCGCTTTGAATGAAAAATGCAGGTCATGCCGTGAACCTGAACCTGGACCGGAATCTGGCTTTGCTGTTTCACGCCGATGCCTCCTCCAGTGACAGCTCACGGGCCAGCACAGCCCGGATCGCCGAACACCACCGCGTCCACTTCATTTTGGGCCAGCTGCCTCACGTACTCGTCCAGCCCTTGCAATTCCTCTTGATGCAGCAGGGCATTCAGGGCGACATATACCTTTTTCCCTTGCTGGCGAGCGCTACGGACAACGTCAGTGATCATCGCCAAGGAAAAATTTCCCGGCACGCGCAGCGCATACCGGTCGTCCCCGACGGTGACGGCATCTGCCCCTGCTGCAAGCAGCTTCTCTGCTTCTTCCGGGCTGCCTGCGGAGACAACCAACTCCGGTGTGTGGAAATTCATCAGAACCATCCTTTCTTTCAGACAGGCCAACAGAACCATTTTATTGACCGAGCCGCCCCCCTCACAATCAGGGGGTTCCCCCATTTTCTCCGATGAAATCTCTGATTTTCCCGCATGACAGGATGGTGCTTCCCCTGCCATAACAGGCGAAGCCTGGGCGTATGCAAAAGCAGAGCCCTGGCCATCCCGCATGGGCGATCGAATGGCCAGGGCTCGCTGTTTACTCAGCTTTGTCTATACGAGGACACAAGAAACTTCCAATCTTCAAGAAAATACATCCAAAGGTTCGGACGCCTGCGCACAGCAAGTGGATGGTACGAAACTGCCGTTTTGACCTCCCGGGGGAAGTGCCACTGCTGACGAAGCGTTTTCACCTCCGCTTCCCTGTTTGCAAAAAATACCTGGGTGGCTACATTTCCCAAACAAAAGACAAGCTGGGGCGACTTGCTTTGCAATTGAACAAGCAGGTGCTGCATGCATGCTTCTCTCACCCCCTCTTTGTCATAGGCCCGGGTCGGGCGGCGCTTCAATACATAGGTAACGTAGACATCTCTTTCCCCTAGCCCCGCCTCTAGAGCCGCCTTTTGCAGCGTTTCCCTTGTGCCGCACACAAATGGGTCTCCATGCTGGTCTTCTCTTGCTCCCGGATTATCGAGCACGACCATAATCGGGGCTTGCGGATTCCCCTCGCCCCAAATTATACGCGAGCCATGCTCGAACAATCCGCAATCCATGCAGCTCTCGACGCCTTTTGGCGGCTTCTCCTCAGGCCAAATGGCCGGGCGGCCGGGCATGTCGGATGCATCGCAATTTCCTCCACCATCGCTCTGTCGTTTTGCTTATGCATAGGATTGGATAGAGGAAGGATTTTCAAACGCCTACAAAGAAGAAGCAGCTCCTGAGGGGCTCCTTCTTTAGCATAGATCTATATGATGGAAAAATTCGCACTTACTTCAGCTTGATGCGGTAATAATAATCAGCGGCCATTTGCTTGGCGACTTCTTCCCGGTTTGTTTTGATGCTGTACGGCAAACGGATGTGGTCTCCCGGCGTGTTCGTTCCAGCGGCTGTCAATACAGACGCAATAAGCAGCGTCATCGCAAATAGACCCTTTACGGTATCCAGTCAGAAAGACAACTTGAAAAGGGAATTCAAACCAATATGGCCTATAAAAACCGTCTGGGACACGAAGGCTCCAGACTGTTCCTTACTATGTTAGTGGCCATAGTCATTCCAGTATTTTTTCAAATATTGCTGCAACATGGCATCCAGATCACCGTGTCCCTCCTTTGCATCCACCTCGGCAGAC
>NZ_JAUMSJ010000079.1:0-2753 GCF_037834415.1 Brevibacillus borstelensis
GGTCCGATGTGGGAGAGTCGGTGTACAGGGCCGTTCCGCTTTTGAGCGTGCCCGTGCTCACGGTAAATGGATGCTCCAGAGCAGGGGCATTGGTCTTCTCCACCGTAAATGCTTGCAGGGATGAAAGGCTAGGGCATTGTTTGCATTTTGGTGGGCGGAAAAGAGGCGCAAGAGATTGTCGCGTAACTTGTCAGAGGCATATTTTGATCTGATGATAGAACACAGATAATGCCGAGAAACCGAAAAGGAGATTCCAACATGGAACATTCGCTTGGGAAAGTCAGTGCCATCCATCGTTATCCGGTCAAGTCGTTTCGCGGAGAAAGCCTGCAGGAAGCCATCGTGTCCCGGTTCGGCCTGTACGGCGACCGCAGCCGCGCTTTTCTGGACGAAAAAAGCTCTGTCAGACACCTGACGGCGAAGCATGTCCCCAAACTGCTTGAGTATCAGGCTGTGTGCATCAGTGAAGGAGACGAGACGTCTTTTCCGGGGGTTCGGGTGACTACGCCGGACGGGCGGGTATATGCGTAGACGGATGAGGAATTGCACAAGGAGATGGAGCAGCTCAGCGGCAGGCCTTTGGCTCCGGTCACCTTTACGCCGCAGGACGAGTTGATGGGCGTCGATCAGGGGCAGCTGCTGATCGTGACGGACGCTTCCATACGGGCGTTGGAGCAGATGTGGGGGAAAGCGGTTGATTACCTTCGTTTCCAGGCCCAATATTGTGCTGGAGCAAGCAGATGTGGTGCCGTTTGCCGAGGAGGACTGGATTGGGCGGCGGATTCAGATGGGAGAAGTTGTTGTGGAAGTGTTCAAAAAGTGCAAGCGCTGTTCGATGGTTAATATTGATCCGGAGAATTACTCGGTTGATCCTTCCCCATTGAAGACGTTTGCGGCGAGTCGGCAGGCTTGTTTTGGGGTTTATGCGAGTGTGGTTGAAACGGGGGTTGTACGGGTTGGGGATGTGGCTCGTTTGTTGGGGTGATGGTTTGGAGAACTTCTGCTGAGGGTATGGGACGAATTACCAAAACTGACATGACATGGCGCGGCTTTCTATCCGCTGTTGGCTTAATTGGCAGGGCCACGCCTGAAATTTCAAGAGATGTGGGAGTTACCAGTTTTTCTAAGGAATTTGTCAAAGGAGAAATATTTTCGTGTTGAAAGTTATTAAAAACGCAATAAGTCGATTTCGCCTGACGGTTTTGACGTAAACGCTAGAGAAAAGCAGGAGATGGAACAAATTAATCTGTTTCTAATCCGGTATGTTATTCATTCATGGATCTACCAGTGTTTATTCCCTAATGTTCTATGCAGTATCGACTTCTTTATGGACATTTTTTGCTGTCATTTCGGATAAATGGGATTCCTATTCCTTGTTCCGGCAAACCTTACAATTGCCTCTCTTAAAAAACGGGTTTCCTTCGCTGTGTTACAGATGATAGTGCCTGTTCCCTTTGAATAAAAAACCTCGATTTCCCATAACATCATGGGAAATCGAGGTCATAAAGACACTTACTATTGGGGAAGAGCTTTTTTATTCAGGCCAAACTATCCCCAAGCTACCATTGGAATATGTTAGTGTTGCTTTTGCTGAAGTATAAGCGTAAGCTACGCTTGCTGAATAATTTTCTCCTTCGTCCAAGGTGCATGGGGAACTCTTGCAAGTAGTCGACAATGTATTGCTATATACTTTTCCTACTCCTCCAGAGCCGATTAATCCGTACGCAGTGTGTGAAAGTTCATTTTTGATTGAACTTACAGAGCCTTTTAAAACAGTTGTGGTGAAATCACCAGAATACGAATTTGTTATCACACCGATAGAAGCGGATACCGATCCTTTCATTCTCCCTCCCACTGTATTATTGGAATCGTATCTTGAAACATCAAAAGTCTCTGACGAAAGGGGAGAAATGGAATTTTCTTTGATATTAACAGGAGTTGCGTATTTTTTTACAAAGTCCGCATCTTCTTTACTGAAAGGCTGGCCTATCTCATATTTGCTATTTATTTGTTCGAACTTTTGTTGAATTTGTGCTTTCGTTAAATCATTTTTTGCTAAAACCTGTACACCAAATGGGCTAAAAGATGGGATCATTGTTAATGCCATTAGAGTCAGCGCTAATGCAGTCCTCCTTAATTTCATATAACGATACTCCCTTCATAGATTTGGTAAATCACACAATAAATGATAATATAATAGATAATGGAACGCAACACAAAAATCCAAAATATATAAAAAAAGGAGTTGATTTGTATATGTCCCATTTTTTAGAGATTATTAGGGTGATTATTATTTTGTTCGGCGGTTTTTTTGTTATGGGCTACGTAGAAAGAGAAATTTTCCAATTAGTAGGTGTAAATATAGATAGCTTTGGAGTATGGTTATTAACTGCTTGCTCCAATTTTATTTTTTTATTTATTTTATATCGAAACAAGCTGCAATTCTCTGGTTGGTATGCTGGTAAGCATAGAGTCCGTATTTCAAAAAAAGCAACTATTACCCTGTCATTAATTGCTGTTTGTCTTCTACTCCTAACACCTTTATTTTGATTATTTGAGAAATATTCTTGTATGCAAAGCAGCGCCCGAACCCCTAAATTCCGGCATTTTTCGTGTTTTTCGGCCTTTCTTTCAGATACCCGCGAAATGTCCTCCTATTTTTTCGTTAGAGTTAATGCTGTGATGCCTCGTGGCGCCAATAAAACAAGGCCTCCTAGCCAACCGGCTAAGATGGCTAAGAGGCCTGATTCATC
>NZ_JAUMSJ010000080.1:0-2727 GCF_037834415.1 Brevibacillus borstelensis
GAATGGTTCTATGCTCAGATTGCCGAACTAAACTATTAGCTCCGGGTATTCAAGTTGCTGAAAGCAGAAGCTGTCTAAAAGGAAATTTTTTAACAAGTATATTATTACAACATTTTGGTAAAATGTTGACATTTGTAAAATGATGGGATAATATGGGTTAGAACAGTAATATACAATATTTGGGAAAAGGAGAATCAGTACGCAATGAAAAAAGTTCTATTAAGTGTCGCAACGGTATTTTTAGCTGCTCTGATGCCTCTTTCTGGTTTTGCTGCTTCAGTGGAATCAAAAATCATTCCAGAAGGTATTAGTAAAAAAGAAGCAAGAATCCTTGTAGATGAAGTTGGACTAGATGAAGATGAACTGAAAAACTTTCCAAGCGATGTGCTTAAATCATTAATTGAAAATGGGGCAGTTAAGATCGCATCTAATGAAGAAGTGCATACATTTGAAAAAGAGATTTCTGAAGAAGTGAATGAAGAGAACTCCGATAAATCAGGCATAAGCCCGCAAGCGTTAGAAAAAGGTACGGACATTAAGTTAGCAGCTACAGCTTTCAAAGTTACCTCTGACATGCCAGGATACAAAAAGTTTTATCTTTATGGTAATTTTGAATGGTTAAAGAGACCTGTGTTCACATTTACAGATGGTGTTAGTCTGGGTTATCCTGATAATACCAAATGGTTTCTACCTACCAATTCAAAAGGAGATGTAACTCAGCATGAAACACAGTATTGTTACAGAGTGGATAACAATGTAACTGCCCCTTGGAATTGCAGTAAAAAAACTAAACCTAGTTACTCTTCTCTAGGGTCTGGAGTTGGTACTAACTTTACTCTGCAATCACTGCCTAGCAATCTTTTACATCAGGGATATATTGGTCAATATGTATATGTAAAAGATACCGAAAGTGGAACTACAAATGTGAGGTTTGAATATGGACACACAACAGTTACAGCAGAAGTTTCGTTCAGCGTTTTGCCTACATTTGGTGTTGGTGTAACTCCTAAAAGAACTACGGAAGCTGCTGATTTTCTTTTAACTTTCTCATACTAAAGTTTTGGTACTAAAAGCTCTTTCAAGGGAGCTTTTAGTACTTTTTGCTTGATAATGTCATATAGATTAAGAAAGAAAGGAAAGTGATATATTGCTGTATTTATTTGTTTTCTTTACATTACTTTTTTTGGTAGGTGCCTTGAAAAGTTTTTTTAATTCTATTGAGTCTTTGAAGAACTCTAATATAACTCGATTTAGTAAAGCAGCAAACACATCTATAGTTTTTGGAGTTTTATTTGTTCTTTTTCTGTTGATCACTATTGCTTTTATATTTATTACACTTCAGTAAGATAGAAAGTTATTAAAGTCAGCTCTCATAGTTGACTTTTTCTTTGTCATTTTTATAAAATCTGCAATTGATTAAGTTATATAGACCATCTCACTAGCGTTGCATAAACACATAGCCGAAAAATAAACTCACTTTTCTGAATGACTTTTTACTTTCAAAAAACTAAGAACGGAACGACAGCCTAAAGGTAGTTCCGTCCGTTTGGTAATTTTATACAGTTCAATCAAAGGCTACACGATCTATTGTCTTTTTGCTTATGTATAAGGTTCCTTTTGTTTTGATGCAAGCAGGTTCAACCATGTCTCACAGTCATCCCAAAGAGTTGCTCTCAACCAACGATAAATCTGAAGCAAACTCCCTTTGCTGTTCGAATAGATCTTGGCCAGTACAAGCAAACAATAGGCGATCAGAGCAACAAACACCTGATTCAGAACGGCTTCTTTCCTTTTCCCATAAAACGAAGTAATCTTCACATGTTGTTTCAGCCATTTAAAAAAGATTTCAATGGCCCACCGGCTGCGGTACATGTCGCCAATCTCTTCTGCCGACAGATCCCACCGATTTGTGATTAACACAAGGGGATTTCCTTCTAAATCCATGGATTCAACAAGGCGAAGAAGATGGCGCATTCGCTTTTGCATTGTCCCCATTTCCACGAAACAATCTCTTGTAATGGCACTATTTTCCGGAATAGATCGATCATACAGATATTGAATCGATGCATTCTTTTTCGCTCTGGTGACGAAGAAAATACCTTGTTCACAATACTCATCAAACTTCGCATAGTCGTTAAAACCCCGGTCAAATACATACGTGATGCCAGACTGATCGACTAGCTTGCCCAGTTGAGTTCGATCATGGGAACGAGCGGTGGTCATTTGTACCGTTTCTGGATAGACATCTTCCGGGGATACAAAAGCCAGCTGGAAGTGAAGTTTCACTCCTGCTTTTGTTTCGCGAAAGGTTGCCCATTTGTATGTTTCTACACACAGCGGAATCGTCGTCGAGTCGATGATTCGGAAATCTCGCTTCCATTTTGATGGCATCGAGCATAAACGAATACGCTGAACCAACTCCATAAAGACATGCTGGAGCAGTTGCGTGCTCATTTGTTGATGCTTGCGTGAAAGTTGCGAAGCACTGATAGATGTAAACCCTAATTCCCGTTGGAATTTCGTCCCTAATACATCGTCTGCGATTGCACGCAACCCTTCCCGTTGTTGCAATTGAGCATGGAGAAATAACAGGAGATAAGCTGGAGTGGTCAGCTTTTTTACATACTTGTCCTGATCGCTTGAAGCTACCTCTTGATAAAACCTTTTCGAAAAAATAGGCGAAACCCATTTACCAAATGACGAAAGTAAGGTATTCTTGTCCATGCC
>NZ_JAUMSJ010000081.1:0-2248 GCF_037834415.1 Brevibacillus borstelensis
TTAAGCTGGTAAGACCCCTCATAGACGATGAGGTTGATAGGTTCGGTGTGGAAGCGCGGCAACGCGTGGAGCTGACGAATACTAATCGGTCGAGGACTTATCCACGTAAATCCTTATTGCATGCATATCCAGTTTTGAAGGCGCGAAGCAAGTCTGGTTACCGATTGGTAGTCAGGCTTTTTTTGTTATTTCATGCATGCGTTTTCTGTCAAAGAACGGATGACCTGTAACAGGCAGGGACGAAATGAGGAAACCTGTCGAGATATTATCCTTTTCCGCCGACAACTTCCCCCTTGCAGAGAGAAGAAGGGTACACTAACATGATAAGGGATCAAATCTAACGTTGAAGAGGCAAAGAGTGAGGAAATGAAGGAGAAATATCATGAAAAAGATCTTGATCTTTTCTGCTTCCATCGGCAACGGACATAATCAGGCAGCCAGAGCCATGCAGGAAAGCTTAGCCGAGATCGGCTACACATCGATGATCATCGATACTTTGGAGTATATCAGCCCGACGTTTCACAAGATCTTGCTGGAAAGCTACATGAACCTGCTTCGTTTATCACCAAAAATGTGGGGACGCATTTATCACAATACCGAAAAAACCAGATTTTTCGACATGAACGTTCTAATGAACAAATTGTTGGCCAATAAACTAAAAAAACTAATCAACAGCGTGCAACCGGATGCTTTCATAGCGACGCATCCGTTTGCCAGCTGCATGCTTTCAGTATTAAAAGGCCGCAATAATTGGAAAGAGCCGATCTACACCATCATCACAGATTATACGATTCATCCGTCATGGATCAATCATCATATTAACTATTACTTTATCGCTCATGAACAGCTGTACTACCTGGTGGACATCTACCGACACAACCATGCCCAATTCATTCCTATGGGGATCCCCATCATGAGCAAGTATAGCGAGCCTCTCGAAACAGACAAGATTCGAGAAAAGCTCCAGGTATCGACCGACCACCTGAGTATCATATTGTCAGGGGGAGGACTCGGGCTCGGGTCAATGGAACAAGTCCTTGCCGGGCTGGAACACATCGACTTGCCGTTGACCGTGTTCATCCTTACAGGAACGAATGACAAGCTGTATCGCAAGGTAAGCGAGCGAACGTATCGTCATAATGTCATACCGCTGCGGTTTGTCAACAACTTTCACGAGTACCTGGAGATTGCCGACCTGATTGTGACTAAATCGGGTGGCCTGACCTCGGCCGAGGTGATGAGCAAGCAGGTTCCCATGATTATTTACAATCCGCTTCCAGGCCAGGAGGAGCGAAACAGCCATTTCCTGTTAAACAACGGATGTGCTGTTCACGCTCATGTGCCGGAGCAGTTGATTTACTTTATTCACGAGATGCTCCACGACCCGACGAAAGTGGAATACATGAAGAGGATGGCTCAAAAAATAGCAAAGCCGAAAGCAGCGCAAAATATAGCCGAGTTTATTCGCAACGACATGCAGAGCTTGGCGGGAGAAGAAGGATAGGAGGATACCATGAGCATTTCCTTTGCAGTTCTTTTTGACATGGACGGTACGCTGCTGCAAACAGAGCGGCTGTCTACACCCGCATTCCAAAAAACATTCGAGGAGCTGCGAGAGAGAGGACTATGGAACAAAGCCACTCCAGACGAGAAGGAACTGACCAATGTACTCGGGATGACGATTGAACAATTGTGGGAGAAGCTGCTGCCAGGGGCCAGCGAAGAGGTCAAAGTACTGGCAGACGAGCGGATGCTGGAAAATGAGCTGATCCTGTTAAAGCAGGGGATTACCGATTTGTATCCGGGCGTGCGCGAGGTTTTGCAGGAACTGCACGCAAATGGTGCGGCGCTGTTTGTCGCCAGCAACGGTTTGGAGCGCTATATCGACGGCATTTGTGAACACTTCGGCATCAAGCCCTTGTTTACGGATCTCTACTCGGCCGGACGTTTTGGCACCAAATCGAAAAAGGACCTCGTGGCCAAGCTGATCAAGGATTATGAGGTAAAACAGGCCGTGATGGTGGGAGACCGACACTCCGATGTGGAAGCGGGGCTGGCCAACGGGTTAAAAACGATCGGGTGCGACTTTGGATTTGCCAAACCAGGTGAACTGGACGGCGCCGATGTAGTTATTCACCAATTTACCGATCTTTTGGAGCATATACCTTACCGTCAATACACATAAGATTGCACAGGTTGCCGATCGTTGACAACGCGAGAACGGGAAGCCATTCCAAGAGGAGTGGCT
>NZ_JAUMSJ010000082.1:0-2021 GCF_037834415.1 Brevibacillus borstelensis
TTCAACATTTTGATTGACATTCACATCCCACAGATGATGCCCTTCTGAAGATGTTATATCTCGTAACCATGGATGTTCTATGAAAGTGGACGGGACGAGTCCAGAACTAGGGCCAGATTCTCTTGCAGCTATCTGTTTTCTTTGAGGATTGAGTAAAGCCGTACATCCGTACATCCGTTAACAAATGAAAGGCTTCATCCCCGAAGGGATTATCTTTCTCTTCACCAACGTGTCAAGGGTTCGCTTCGACTTACGCCCTTGACTCTGTTGGCTCAGAAAAAGATATCCCAATTAGGGGATGAAACCTTTTCATATACCGGTTGATTGAGATTACACAAAATTCTTGACAGACACGAGTATTATTGTATAATTTTGAGATTAATACAAAATTTTAGGGAGGTGATTAATTGAAAATTTCTAGAATAACTTATATTATTTTGTTATTAAGCATCACATTAGTATCCTTTTTTTTAGTAGGAAGTCTACTACATACATCTGATGGGACTTTGTCTTTTTTTGTTGCTTTAATTGCCATTCACTTTATCCTTGATAAATTGTTTGATTTTACTGAAACAAAAAGCCACTAACAAAAGCTAGTGGCTTTTTTTAATATTACTACGGCTTAAAGTCTAACCCTCTTGACGTTCTTTTATAGTTTTTATTTACTTGATTGTAACTAACATTTAGAGATGTAGCTTTTAGATCAACGAAATTAATACTAGCGGATCCTGATAAAGAATTAGTTTTGTAGTTATGCTCAAAATCAGTAAAAAATTTAGTAGTAAATGAGCTAGATTTGGGCTTAAAATAGGTGCTAACAATAACGGTATCAGTGTCATATACTTCTCTACACATTCCACCCTGACATGCAGTATAACCGTTATCTTCTACGTTCCAGACTACACCGTAATATGTTTCATCTCGTTTTGATATGCCGAATCCTTCTGTTGTACCATTATTATCGTAACCACTTCGGTATTCTTCTGTTGCACCATTATCCCAAATAATATATTGCCACGTATGGGCATATGATCGTGTAGTATTAACACCATCTAAACTTCTGACACTTACCAAATCGACAGTATCGCCCAAGAAATCCCAACCATTATTATCCCAATCCCACTCAGCGTAGTATTTGAATTCTCCAGTTTTACTATATCTAGAAAAATGTTCATCAATTAATTTTAAATCGGTAGACTTAGATTGGGTACCTATTTCAGGCTCTCTTTCTATAGGTAGTCTTTCCCACCCCATTTCTTCCTCAATTTCTTTGACTCTTTGTTTCTTGATTTCTTTATATTTCTTTTCAATTTCAGCCACTTCTTCTTTTATTTCAGTTTTACTTACTTTTTGCAATCTTGCTTTTTCAACATGTTCCTTTATTTCTTCATTTTTCTTTTTAACTTCTTCATCGTACATTTTGTCAAGAGCTGCTTCCAAATCATCAATATGTGCAGTTTCTTTATCAAAACTTCGCACGGGACGTACTTCGTCTCCCTTTTGGTAAGCCATCACGTAGTTACTGGAATATAATGCAACCATTAATCCAAACGTACATAAACCAGCGATGAACTTTTTCATGAACAACCTCCATATTTAGTTAAATTTTCAAATCATTCGTATCATACCAATTTTATCCATGTGTGTAAATGGAATGTTTAGTTTTGAAAAAAATATCAGTTTATTTAAAATTGATAAATAAATTAATCAAATGATAATATACCCTACTACACTAGCGTTGCATTAATATAGTCAAAATACACAAAAGATTCGGTCTTGTTCTCGCTGAAAATAAAAATATCCTTTACAATGGAATAGTCAGGTAGTTTCTGTCCAAATCCACTGAAAGGATAAGCGCATGGACAAGAATACCTTACTTTCGCCATTTGGTAAATGGGTCTCTCCCATTTTTTCGAAAAGTTTTATCAAGATCTAACTTCAAGTGATCAGGACAAGTACGTAAAAAAGCTGACTACTCCGGCTTATCTGCTGTTGTTTTTGCATGCCCAATTGCAACAGCG
>NZ_JAUMSJ010000083.1:0-1960 GCF_037834415.1 Brevibacillus borstelensis
ACGATACTTTGGACAAAAGACAACATGATACTTACAGTCAAATACGATATTATGGTTGCTTTCCACTGATCTACTCAAAACCATCACCTATGGTTAATGATACCACATCTCGTTAGATATGTGGTGCACATCTAACAACGATGCAAAAAGAACTATTTTTTGTTTGCTCTTAGCATCCCCTAACGAGGATACAGAGCAAAGTTCCTTATATCCCCATAGCTAAAAGCAAGGGGTTTTACGGCACGAATGATAAAAACTACATCTGGGTTAAAAATTATGGGACATGGGCTCTATAGATACACACCGCATGCTCTGGATATCAATTATCTTCCGAAAATAACTGGAGGAAACTATTCATTTCAAAGTCTCTTCAAATCATATTGGGGATCAGACTGGGATTGATTTGAAAAAGGCATGCCCTTCGCTCTAATTAAAGCGAGGGGTGTTTTCTCTATTAATGAGAGGAGAAATATTTGTGAAACATAAGTTCTTACTTATTTTCATATCAGCACTCTATCTTTCCCTATCGGGCTGCACTTCCCAAGAAACGAGGCCAAATAATGCCTCACAAGAAACACCGAACCAATCCTTGGCAAGCCAGTTTCGGGGGAAGAATTTGCACGCGATAAATTATTTCATATACAGATCGGACTCTATAAAAGCCCAACCAGAATTCATGGGTATATTGTTTGAAGAAGAAGAGAAAAAAAACATGCTGCAGTGGTTGGAAAAGGCCAGTGAAATAACTGTCCTTACTCAAAAGGTTAAAGAGATTCTATGGTTTGACTTCGAATATCAAATTGGCAAACAGGTAGTAGATAGAAAATACCTGGCATACGTTCAAGATGAGAATGGCCGATTCTATGTCAAGTCCTTTGAAGTAGTGAAGGAATTAAATCTAGAGGAATTTACAGAAGAGTCTATTGAGCCAATTTTGCAGATACTGGGCAAGGATAACTGGTTTGTTGTCGAAGAGGCGCCCTTTTAGAGCAATATTGTAAAGTATTACGTTTCGGTACGTTTATCAATTTTTTGTATCAATTTTCTCATTTGCGAACTTCCAACAGGTTGTTTCTTTTCGTAGAGTGTTCCAACAGAAATTTATAAGCGTGGAGATTTTACAAAAAATTCAGGGGTTTGAAAAAACCACTAGACATAATATACCATATTCTATAAAATTCCATTAACCAATGATGTCTGAAGAGATTGTGACACAATCAAAAAAATAAAAAGGAGTGTGAAATATGAAAAAAATTTTATTGGTTTGTATTATGATAATGTTGATGCTAGCATCGGCTTGTGGAAATGTTGAAATGACATCAAATCCAAATACTTCTAGTGAGCCTAAACCTGAAACGGATGAGTCTATTATTCCAAAAAACACATCCGAATATTGTACTGTAGAACGTATAAGTTTGGATAGTGAAACTGAAAAATATTTCTATGGAACTTGGAAAGTTGAGAAGCTTTTAGGATTTGCAAATTCATATAATGATGCTTCTGAATATCCAACAGGGCAAAAATTTATTGGAGATGAAATTATAATCAAAAAAGACTTTTTTTCATCAAAAGGACTTAAAAACTATAGTAATTATCAATATGAACTAAAAAATCCATTATATGAGATTACAGCGACATGCTATAACTCTGACTCTTTTTATAGATTATATAAAATAGATATCCCAGACTTAAATATAAATGATGTAGTAAAAGCAATAGATATAAGTGACCCTTCTACAAAACTTAGCATACCTGTAAGTGTAAGTTTTTTTGTTGTTAATAACGATAGGCTTATCTTGTTATCAGAGGCAACTATTTTTGAGCTTAAAAAAATTACTGATTAAATGAATTAAGGTTATGTAATAAGTTCTGTGCTAATAGAATAGAAAATATCCAGGAAGGTAAGGATATCCTATAAGCGATTCTGAAAATGCCTGTGAATATAATTTTTTAAACAAGA
>NZ_JAUMSJ010000084.1:0-1917 GCF_037834415.1 Brevibacillus borstelensis
GGGGCTGTCTAAAAAGTCCCTAAAAAGTAAAGAAGCTGGGGGAAAACCGTTTCGTTTTTCCCCCAGCTTCTTTTTTGCCCCTAATGGTTTGAGGAATGTGGCCAGGCGGATGCCCGCCACTTTCAACAAGTTATGTGCTAGTGCCACAATTCCGAACTCGACATGCACTTTGTCGAGCCCACGAAGAGAAAATCGGCGGAACGACCGATTGCCCTTGATGTGACCGAACACGCTTTCTACCTCGACTTTACGTCGGGCATAGATAGCTGCTTTGTCTTCACATTCAAGGGCTGCTTTTGCCTTTGCTTTCATTTCTTCAAACACTGTGTTCCAATGAATCTGGCGGTTTCCTTTGGCCTTGGTACATTTTGATTTCAATGGGCAGTCTGTACAATCTTCACATTCGTAGATTTTATAGCTCTGTTCATAGCCGGAAGCATTCTTTTTTGTTTGATACTTCCTGAATGGAACCTTTCGGCCATTTGGGCAGATGAAACAATCATCCTTTTCCACGTAGTCCCAGTTTCTTATGTTTTTGGTTTCCTTTTTGGCTTTTCGGGTCTTTTCCTTCAAATAGGTTCCGTAAGGAATGAGGAAATCAAACCGTGGTTCTTTTTCCTCCCCTATCGCATACAGATAGTTTTCTTCGCTCCCATACCCCGCATCCGCGATGACATTTTTGGGCATGGGCAGCGAGGAAGAAGCCAGCTTCTCTAGATGGGGGATGAAGCAGCGTGTATCCGTTGGACGTTGATGAATGGTGTAAAATAGGATAAATTGATTCTCCGTTGCCATCTGTACGTTATAGCCAGGCTTAAGTTGACCGTTTTTCATATGATCTTCTTTCATCCGCATGAATGTTGCGTCACTATCTGTCTTGGAATAACTATTGCGGTCACCAAAAGTTTCGTTTTGAGCTTTGTATTTGGCTAGCCTTGGTAGGAAATCTTTACGGATCAGCTTAAGGGATTTCTTCCATGTACTCTGTCTTTTTCGCTTTTCCTTACGGACTTCTGTATTTGCCTCTTTTTCCATCTCATCTGATAAAACGGCTATGTGGGTTTCCAAGCCAACAGCAATCTCTTCCAATTTGGAGGGGTCTTCCACTGTATCCATCAGGTTATCCGCAAGGATTTCCAATTCTTCCTCCTTGGCTGTCTCCTCAATGAGCCGCAAGGTTTCTCGGATCTTCTCCTTCAATTTTTCCTCGAATCGGATCGTTGATTTTTTCCATACGAAAGAATACTTGTTGGCATTTGCTTCGATTTTTGTCCCATCCAGAAAGTAATTTTCCATGGTGATATAGTTGGCCTCGATGAGCTTCAAGATCATGGTTTCGTAAAGTTCATTCATCATCGATTTCATCCGTCTGCCACGAAATTCATTGATGGTACGGTAGTCTGGTTGTTGCATCGCTGCCAGCCACATGGTGGGAATATTTTCACGGGTAAGCTGTTCGATACCACGGCAAGAGTACACCTTCTGGGAGTAGCCAAACAGGATGACCTTTAGCATCATCTTAGGGTGGAACGAAGGTCTGCCACCGCCTGGATAATGAGAAAATAACTTATCATCAGGAATGGCCTCAACCATTTCATCTACCACACGTGCGACATGGTGCACGGGAATAAGTTCCTCGATATCGAAGATAACTTGAACCTGACGATTATTATATGATTTGAATGTAGGAGCGCATTGTCTCTTGGAAACAATATTTTCTACTGTTCCCTCTAGGGGAAGAGTTAATTGCGTGGTATAATATGGGGGAGTAATCGAAAGATTACACATAAAAATCGT
The DNA here is from genome assembly GCF_037834415.1 of Brevibacillus borstelensis. Lineage (GTDB taxonomy): Bacteria > Bacillota > Bacilli > Brevibacillales > Brevibacillaceae > Brevibacillus > Brevibacillus borstelensis_A. The sequence continues at coordinate 1,798 of NZ_JAUMSJ010000084.1, forward strand.
CCTTCCTAAAATGTTGGTGTGGGAACTTTCATTTTACAAGAAGAGACGATTTTTTTGTGCTTATTTTTGAAAAAAGGGGGCCCCAGGAAGTCAGTTAAAACCGACTTTCTGGACAGCCCC
>NZ_JAUMSJ010000085.1:0-1892 GCF_037834415.1 Brevibacillus borstelensis
GTGCGCCCAGCATGGGCGATAACTATAGGGTGCAAGTCCCGAACGGAGGGTGGCTGTCCCAACCGTTAGCTCAAGGCAAGGGTGTCGACCGTGAGGTCGAATCTGAAGGAAGCCGGCGGCAAAATCCCGACCTGAGGTACACGAACCCAATTTGAGGCTGTTGTATTCGGGCGAGTCTGCTAAACAAGACAAAGCCCCATACAGCCAAGGGATACAGCAGTAAACTTGGGCAGGTGCATGGGATGAAAGTTATCGTTCTTACCTGGGGAGGTCTGCATGAAACGCCTTCTTACGATGGTAACCGTCTCCGTAAGGAGACGCTGAACATGCAGAAGTCAGCAGAGGCCATAGTACCCGAGTAGAGGACGCTCGAAAGGGGAAGGGCTGAACATCAAGTAAGCATGCGATCCATGTCTTTTGTTACGATACGCCGAAGCAGAATTCCATAAAGGAACTACTTTTGAAGAGCAGGGGTGAAGCCCCGAGGGTACAAAAGAGGGCTGAGTATTGAACAGCAAACACGGAACCCGCATGTGCGAAGGAAGGAATATCGTTATGGACTTGCTAGAGAAAGTTTTATCACGGGAAAACTTACGGATGGCACTCCAGCGAGTGGAAGCAAACAAAGGTGTCGGTGGAGTCGATAATGTTTCAACCGAACAACTACGCGACTATCTGCGTGAACACTGGCAAACTATCCGTGAGAAATTGGAAAGAGGAACCTATAAACCTTCACCTGTCCGCAGAGTCGAAATCCCGAAACCTGAAGGAGGCGTAAGGTTATTAGGCATTCCCACCGTGGTGGACCGCTTCATCCAGCAAGCCATCCTCCAAGTCTTAACACCGATCTTCGATCCCATCTTTTCGGAGTCCAGCTACGGATTTCGCCCGAAACGTAGCGCCCATATGGCAGTAAGGAAAGCACAAGCGTATATCAGCGAAGGATACAGATTCGTGGTGGACATCGATCTAGAGAAATTCTTTGATCGTGTCAACCATGATATCCTGATGAGCCGCGTGGCTCGAAAAGTTCAGGACAAGAGAATTCTAAGACTGATTCGTTCCTACTTGAATGCAGGGATCATGATAAATGGCGTCTGTACAACATCAAGTGAAGGAACACCGCAAGGTGGGCCGCTAAGCCCACTTTTGGCAAATATCCTACTTGATGATTTGGACAAGGAACTCGAAAAGAGAGGCCATCGCTTCTGCCGCTACGCAGACGATTGTAACATCTACGTGAAAACAAAACGGGCAGGGGAACGAGTAAAGAAGAGTATTCAAAACCACTTGGAGAAGGTACTTAGGCTAAAAGTAAATGAGGAGAAAAGCGCGGTAGACCGACCATGGAAACGAAAATTCCTGGGCTTCAGTTTTACTTTCTTAAAACAGACAAGGATTCGCATCCACCCCAAATCCCTCCTCAAGCTAAAAGAGAAAATCCGCACGATCACGAATCCGGTGTGGAGCATCTCGATGGAGGAGCGGATTGAAAGGGTAAACCAGTACCTCATGGGCTGGATTGGATATTTCGCTCTTGCAGACGCGAAGGGCATTCTACAATCCATTGAGGAATGGACAAGGCGCAGACTCCGTCTTTGCTTGTGGATACAGTGGAAACGCGTGAGAACCAGATATCGAGAACTTCGTTCTCTTGGCATACCTCACGTAAAAGCCATTGAAATTGCAAATACCCGCAAGGGTGCATGGCGCACCACAAAGTCTCCGCATATACACAAAGCCCTTGGTATTGCCTACTGGCAACAACAAGGGCTGAAAAGCTTAGTACAACGATATTCTCAAATTCGTCAAGCTTGGTGAACCGCCGTATACCGAACGGTACGTACGGTGGTGTGAGAGGACGGGGGTTAGTCACCCCCTCCTACTCGATT
>NZ_JAUMSJ010000086.1:0-1807 GCF_037834415.1 Brevibacillus borstelensis
CAAATCTCTCGCGAAACAGGTTACTCCCGTCAAGTGATACGAAAGGCCTTGAAATCCTCCGAGATTCCTGTGTATCAGCTTTCAAAACCGAAGCCAAAGCCAGTCATTGATTCTGTCAAGCCCATCATCTTGGAATGGCTGCGTCAAGATGAACTAGCTCCCCCGAAGCAGCGTCATACTGCCAAACGCATCTACCAGAGACTCGTTGACGAACATGGATTCACCGGCGGTGAATCTACCGTACGACGTTACGTTAGAGAGTTGCGGGTTTCTCCCCCTAAAGCATTTGTCCCTCTCGATTTCCCGCCAGGGCGATTTGCTCAATTTGACTGGGGTGAGGTTACGGTTCAATTACAAGGGAAACAAGTGAAGGTTCAAGTCTTTTGTATGCGTTGCACATACAGCAGAAAGATTTTTATCAAAACATTTGCTCATCAGAAGCAAGAGGCTCTTCTCCAAGGTCATGTAGATGCTTTTGAATTTTTCGGTGCTGTTCCCCAAGTCATCACATACGACAACCTGACCACAGCTGTTAAGAAGGTATTGGGGGGCAAAAATCGCGAGGAGCAAGAGCGATTTATTCAGCTACGTGCCCACTACCTGTTTGAAAGCTATTTCTGTGATCCGGGAAAAGGGCATCAAAAAGGCCAGGTGGAAAACCTCGTACAGTTTGCTCAGAGGCAATTTTTTACCCCTGTACCCAGTGTTTCTTCTCTGGAGGAGCTAAATCAAATCCTCCTCGAAAAATGTATCTCTTACGAGAATACAACCGTTCCAGGGTCTTCCCTAATGGTTGGAGAAGCATTTGCTCAAGAGTTGCCCATCATGCTTCCATTGCCTCCACGGCCATTGGATTGTTTCCGTGTTGTACCCGTGAAAAGCAATACGCTATCCATGATCCACATTGAGAAAAATGCCTATTCCGTCCCGGTTTCCTATGCATCGACCCAACTTACTTGCCGGGTGTTTGCTGAAAAAATTGAGGTGTATCACGGAAAAAGCCTGATTGCGACGCATGAGCGGTGCTTGGAAAAGGGAAAGGAGATTTTGCAATACGATCATTATCTGGATTTACTCCTTATTCGCCCAGGAGCAGTTCTTTATGCTAGACCATTGCATCAGGCAGGATTATCTGCCATTTACCAAAAGTTCTTGGATAAGTGCCGTAACCGACCGGGAGGGATGAAGGAGTTCGTTCGACTCTTGCTTTTGCACCGTGAATTCGATACTTCTCTCGTCGAAGAAGCACTGGAGGAGGCCTGCCAAAAAGGGATGTTCCAGTATGATGCCGTAAGGCAATTATTGTTTCAGCGAACGTTGCCGGAACACCGTCTGCCCCAACTCTCGTTGGCGGAGGATAGCTCCGTTCCACGTATTCAGGTAAAGGCCCCAGATCTTAGCCAGTACAATCGTTTGTTACAGAAAAGGAGTGTGGTTCATTGAGTACGAGTTTCCTGCTTGAAACCTACGCGAAACGCCTTCGCTTACCTGCGATTAAACGTGTCTATAAGGAAATCGCCCATGATGCTGCTGAACGGCAAATTCCCTACGAGGAGTTCCTCTTAGCCCTACTAAAGCAAGAAGTTCAGCAAAGGGATGCTAACCAAATCGCAAGTCGCATCAAGCACGCCAAATTTCCTTCTATGAAAACGCTCGATCAATTTGAATTCTCAGCGATTCCGTCTCTCAATAAGCCCAAATTGCTTCAACTGGCTCGTTGTGAGTACATCGAAAAGGCAGAGAACATCATGTTTATCGGAAACTCTGGCACTGGCAAAACTCATCTCTCCATTGCACTCGGGAAGGA
>NZ_JAUMSJ010000087.1:0-1655 GCF_037834415.1 Brevibacillus borstelensis
ACATGACCGGAACGGAAGCGGAGCGACCTCGTGGCGGAACACTTGAATGTTGCGTAATGAAAACCGTAACGTTACCTCGGTAAAAACGAGCGGAATGGACGCGATGAAAGGTGCGACATAAGACATGAATCAGGAATTGAAGCTAAAATGGCATAGCATCTATGGGCAGATTTTGTTTGAGCGCAGATTGCAGGAAGCATGGAAGCAAGTCAAGGAGAATAAAGGTGCAGGCGGCATCGATGGCGAAACCATCGAAAGCTACGAGAGGAAGCAGGACGAAAACCTGAACAATCTTCTTTCGAAATTAAAAGCAAAAGCATATTCTCCTTCTCCTGTACGTAGGCACTACATACCCAAGAAAAACGGAAAATTGCGCCCGTTAGGAATACCCAACATAGAGGATCGCATCGTCCAGCAAACGGTGGTTAATGTCCTTCAGCCGAAGTGCGAAGAAATCGTGTTTCATCGGTGGTCTTGCGGGTATCGCCCCGGATACGGGGCGAAGCGTGTAGCCCAGATCATCCTATGGAATATAGAAACGGGGCACGACTTTATCTATGACTGTGACATCAGGGGGTTCTTTGACAACATCCCACACGCGAAACTGATGAAGGTGCTGACCAAATATATAGCGGATGGAACCGTTCTGGACATCATCTGGAAGTGGTTGAAAGCGGGGTACATGGAAGAAGGGAAGTTCCACGAAGTCGATGCGGGAACGCCGCAAGGCGGAGTTATTTCACCGCTCTTAGCGAACTTGTATCTAAACGAACTGGACTGGAAACTGGAGGAACACGGAATTCGTTTCGTACGTTACGCCGATGACTTTCTGTTGTTTGCGAAAACACAGGTAGACATTGAGAAAGCCGCGGCGATTACGCAGGAGACACTGAAGGAGCTTGGACTCGAAGTAGCCATGGAAAAGACAAAGATCGTCAACTTCAATGACGACGACTTCGATTTCCTCGGGTTTACGTTCGGTCATTGGCGAAAACGTAAGAAAGACGGAGAACGATATTTCACCGCACAGCCTAAAGAAAGTACGTGGAAGGACTTTCGTCAGAAGATCAAAGCCAAAACCAAGAAAACCTTGACACTAAATAGCAAAGCCTGGTTGCAACAGGTAAATCCCGTCATTCGAGGGAAGGTCAATTACTTTCTGCAACTGTTTGAAGCCGTAGAAGAAAACAAGCAATATGGGCAGAGAAGTCATTGCTATTTCAACACATTCCGGAACCAACTGCTTGCAGTGGATGGGTACATCCGGCAACGCTTACGCGTTGCAATGGTGCATCACCATCCCAGTCAACGTAAAGGCCACGCTATGAAAACGAAGTGGAATAATGAATTCTTCGCCCGTATCGGATTAGTGCCTTCGTTCTGGCTTTACTACAACAAACAATATGGGTATACTATCGACCAGTACATTGAATACATGAAGGATATCCAGAAGAAAAGCCAAGCCCGCAAAGAAAGGAAAGCAAAAGAACGAGGAGAGGAGTATTACACTCCAGCCCTCGTTCGAAAGATGCAATATGCCCAGCGGTTAGCTACTTACTGATTCATTTCGAAACACGTTGGTGAGCCGTATGCCTTAATAGGGCACGTACGGTTCGATGAGGGGGGCGCCACGCAAGTGGGGTCCCTACTCTATT
>NZ_JAUMSJ010000088.1:0-1561 GCF_037834415.1 Brevibacillus borstelensis
TCCCTGGTTTTTCATTCTTTTCAACATATATCGTGTTGTTGAGGGTGTTCTAAAGCTTACTTTTGGGACACCCTCTTTTTTACTGTATACTGATTTAAGCTGTACTTACGGAAATACCCTTACCAATTACAATTACATTGTCAATCATAGCTAAACCGCTATTTGATCCTGACGATGTTCGCTGATACTTAAAGACAATGGTGTGAGTACCTGATGACAGCGCTGTTTCGAACGGAGTGTAACTAATAAAACCTGATTTCTTTAAAACATCAACTCCATTGATAGTGACAATGAAATTATCAAGATTAGGTTCAGAAGAAAGATAGTAGACAAATGACAATTTTGCGTTCGTTATTCCTGCTGGGACTGTTACCTTGAAGGATGTTTGGGAAGTCTGTCCTTGAGGCAAACTCCATTTACTTCTAAATCCCCAACCTACGCCATAGCCAGCACCAACTCGCACCCAGTCACCCGTAAATGGAATGGTAAACACAGTATCCTCGAAGTCCTCGAAATACGTAGTTCCTTCATTGACAACATTGAGTGTAAAAGAACCAGACTGAGAGTCACTATTGCCACTAACCTTTATATAATAAGTCTGTCCAGCTGTTAAAATGGCTTTGATTCTAGGAGAGTATCCCCCCCCCTGAGTTGTCATCTTGCGCAAGTTGCTTATAATTAGAATCGTACAAGCGCATGTAGGTATCAAGCTGGCTGGTTACAGTAAACACATATGTGGCAGTTTCAGAAGGCACAAACTTAAAATGTTTACCTAAACCTTCGGTCAGTGTATCGCTGATGCTATTTCCCAAGAAGTGAATGGCATTTGACGTAAGCTTCCCTGGATAATTCAATACTTTTGTCCATGGAGATTTCGCCATCCCATACCCATAGTCTGGATCTTTTCCGTCTTTCCCCAAATCTTCGGCACTCATCTGAATCGTCGTTCGAATATCATCGGCAGATAATGAAGGCTCCATTCCCCAAAGCAATGCGGCTAATCCAGTAATATGAGGTGCGGCACAAGATGTACCATTGAAAGATCTATAAGAACTACTGACGTGATAATAATTTCCATTGCTATTTTCTATACTTCTATTCGTCGTCATTACACCATGGGCCGGAGCAGCAATATCAACTTCAGGACCTCGACTTGAATAATTTGCTGGTTCTTTGCTTGATTTTAAGCATGAGACTGCCATTACAAAATCGTATTTGGCTGGATAAACTACGCTATCATTGGGGTTGATGTCTTTTTCTCTGTTATTACCAGCAGAACAAACAAACAAAACACCATGTTTCTTATAGGCTTCCTCCATTGCAGCTCTAACAGCTAAATTCTCTAACTCATAAGCAATGCTACAGTTGATAATTTTCACACCTTGACTAACCAACCATTCAATACCCCTTACAACTGGATCGGTTACACTATTATTTTATTTGTACATTAATGACCATTTACAAGTAGAGAAGGAGCAATTGATTAATAAATTATCTTTTACCTTATGTTTATGAATAGAGGTCACTAGCGTTGCATTAATATAATCAAAATACACAAAAG
>NZ_JAUMSJ010000090.1:0-1433 GCF_037834415.1 Brevibacillus borstelensis
AAATCAACAAAACTGCATGCCTCCCTCTCACCTTTGCAGGCAAATCAACCATTTCATAAATATTGCGCCCCACCAATACATCTCCTACTTTCGCTTGGTTTGATGTCTCTGGAAGAAAAGTTATTTCCCGTTTCAACTCTTTTAAGTAGGAGGTGATCCGAATTACTAAAAAAGCCCACCCGATAGCTATACTTATATACGCAATGGTCATATCTTCCCCCACCCAATGTGTTGATAATTTCTAATAACAAATCATGAAAAGGAGCCCACTAATTAAGGCGCTCCTTTTCTGCAACCATGCACCTATATAATTGTGACTGTTACCCGTCCTATCCACAGCATCTAACTTTAGACTCGGAACATCTTTCACCATTTCTTGTGTCGTATGTGTACTTGACCTCTGTTTTCCCCTCGCAATCGAACAGTGTATTATACTCACACTTGTACTTAGGACCTGCAATAAACCCAGAATCTTTGCAAGGTACATACATCGGAGTTACTCCGAACAGGTTGGAAATTTTATCGAACATTATTATCACCTCCCTTTGCAAATAGAATAGTTTAATATCGCAAAATTGTAAATATATTGAATTCGTCAAATTATGACTTTTTCCTTATCTAATCAACAAAAACATAATCTTTTTTGTCTCTTTTTGTCGTTTTACTTTCTATAAAAACAAAATTTTTATGTTTCTTCTAGATGTACACCAGCTTAAAACGGACTCCCAGCTTTCTAATCGTAAGTCCCCACTGTCAACCTAGAAAGCTATCCATTGGCTAATTTGGTGAATGCTTTTGTCCTACCTATGGCTTTTTACCTTTTTTTCCATACCGTGGAAAACAATTTCTTTGTCCGCTTCTGCTGGTCCCTCCCTTCTTGACCAATGGTTATTTGAAAACGCCACCCTCGTAATTTTCTCATCTACTACTTCCTTGCTAGAAAAATACTTTCATAATTTTCTAAATAACCATATTTTAAGAAATGAAGTAACTAAGCCCCCAAATTTTCTATCTACATTTTTTATTCCAAATACTTCATGTCAGGATAGACAAATTTGCTACAAAAGTAGACTCCAACAAATTTGGCAATCGTGGGATGCTAATCGTTTCACGGGGACACATTTCTATATTTTTGAATCATAGGCCATGCTGTAAGAACTCCAGGGTGTAATCTCCATACCTAAGAAAATTCCACATTCATAACTGTCTATCCCTAAAATGACATCTATGCTGAAAAAGGAGGCACCATTCAAATGCACTCCTCTTCGCGACTGTTAAAAAACGCCGATTAGACTGTACATAACATAAGTAAAGAAGTAACATTTTTAAGTTAAATCTTAGCAGCATCTGATTAGGGTTTCACTACAACGCTTGCCACTTCTTGTGTCATACGTGTACTTTATGTACGTTTTGTTCCTATAGTTGGCACAGCC
>NZ_JAUMSJ010000092.1:0-1314 GCF_037834415.1 Brevibacillus borstelensis
CATCTCAAAAGCAGGCTCCCTTCGCTATGGACAAACTCCTACTTTGTTGCCACCGTTGGAACTGTTCAACTGGATGTGATTAAGAAATACATGGAGTCTCAAAAGGAAAGGAGCGATTGAATATGCACAGAGCGTACAAATTTCGTCTATATCCAAACAAAGAACAAGTGATGCTCATCAATAAAACAATCGGCTGTACTCGCTTTGTATTCAATCACTTCCTTGCAAAACGGAAAAATGTTTACGAACAGGAAAAGAAAACGCTCAACTACCACGAATGCTCTGCCATGCTTACACAACTAAAAAAAGAGATCGAATGGCTGAAGGAAGTGGATTCGACTGCCCTGCAATCCACATTGAAAGATTTGGATTCTTCTTACAAAAAGTTTTTCAAAGAGAAAAAAGGCTATCCCAAATTCAAAAGCAAGAAGAACCCGAAACAATCCTACACATGCAAAATGAATATCAAAGTGGAAGGAAATCGCATCAAACTTCCTAAACTTGGATGGGTTGAGTTTGCAAAATCAAGAGAAGTCGAGGGACGTATCCTATCGGCTACGATCAGACGAAATCCTTCGGGAAAATATTTTGTGTCGGTATTGTGCGAGACTGATATTCAACCACATCCGCAAATAGAACAGACTGTAGGAGTTGATCTTGGTATCAAGGATTTCGCCATTCTGTCTACTGGTGAGAAGGTAGCAAATCCCAAGTACTATCGTAAGTATGAAAAACAACTGGCGAAGTGGCAACGAATTCAATCACGTAGACAAAAAGGCGGTAAAAACTGTAACAAAGCACGCATCAAAGTAGCTCGTTTGCATGAGAAGATTGCAAATACCCGCAATGACTTCCTACATAAGCTGTCAACCAAGCTGATTAACGAAAACCAAGTGATCTGTTTGGAAGACTTGCAAGTGGAAAATATGGTCAAAAACCACAAGCTGGCAAAATCCATTGCGGATGCTTCATGGTCTATATTTCGCACGATGCTTGAGTATAAGGCGGAATGGTATGGTAGAACGATCTCCATCGTCGGGAAGCAATTCCCTTCCAGCCAACTTTGCTCCACTCCAAATTGCGGATACCGCAACAAAGACGTGAAAAACCTGAACTTGCGAGAATGGACTTGCCCGAAATGTGGTACGAAGCATGATCGTGATGAAAACGCAGCCATCAATATTGAGCAAGAAGGACTTCGACTGTTGGCATAGCTAACTGAACTGTGGGACACACAGGGATAGCTTGGTGAATTTCACTCCGTTAGGAGTGACTACCCAAGAATCCCCTGCCTTTAGGCATGGGGAGTGTCAA
>NZ_JAUMSJ010000093.1:0-1246 GCF_037834415.1 Brevibacillus borstelensis
TTAAACTTGGACAGTACACCCCTTACTCGGATACAATAATATTGAGGCGGAGGGGAACGAAATGAAGAAAAAGCAATATGACCTTAATTTCAAGAAAATGGTGGTTGCCAAGGGGAAAGAGATTGGCAACATGACCGCTGTAGCAAGACAACATGAGCTTGATCCTAAAATGGTACTCCGATGGGCCAGAGAGTTGAATCGTAAAGATGTAGACCAGTTGGATGGGACAAACATCAAGCAAACGAAATATGTTCCCACTGCAGAAGATTATTCACAGCTTGAAAAGGAGCATGAAAAACTGAAAAAGCTCTATGCAGAGCAAGCCCTCGAGAGGGACATTCTCAAAGACCTACTAAAAAAAACGAACCCGCACTTGCGGATAAAATAGAGATTGCCAAGAAGTATATTGTACAAGGGCATAGCATCAGTTTTGTGCTGCGTGTGCTGGAAGTAGAACGATCCACGTATTACGCACATGTGAATAAACAGCAGCAAGTTAAAGAGACACTCCACAGGGCCGGTCGCCCCGCACCTGGTTTATCATATAAACAAGACGGAAAGCCAGTAAGTGACGAGCAGATTTGTGAATGGATCATGGAGTTCTTAGCAGGAGAAGGCGCCAATTATGGCTATCGCAAGCTAACGGTGCTTCTTAAAAGACGCCATCAACTGAAGATCAACAAGAAGAAAGTTTACCGTTTATGCAAGCAGATGGGTGTGCTTCGTCCACAGCGGAAATTAAAGGTAAAGCATCCCAAGAGACTTGCTAACAATCGCGTCATAACGGGCTCTAATCAGTTGTGGGAGACCGATATTAAGTATGGTTGGATTCATGGTGAACACCGCTTCTTCTTCCTTTTGAGCATCATAGATGTGTTTGATCGCGCCATCATCACCTATCATATTGGACTGAGCTGTGAAGCCAAACATCTCGTCCAGATCACGCAGGAAGCACTTATGAAACGCCAGCTCTTTGACAAAGAGAATAAGCCTGTCATCCGTTCAGACAATGGTCCGCAGTTTATAAGCAACCTGTTTGAAGATGCCTGTAACGAGTTTGTCCTGATTCACGAGCGTATTCCGCCTAAGACGCCGAATAAAAACGCTCACATTGAATCGTTTCATTCCATTATAGAGATGGAATGTTACCAGCGTCATGAATTTGAGTCTTATCCACAGGCGTATAAGATCGTAAGTCAATTTATTCATGATTATAACCGTACTCGAATCCATGGCAGCATCTATG
>NZ_JAUMSJ010000094.1:0-1195 GCF_037834415.1 Brevibacillus borstelensis
CGGTTTTAATCGTGGGATGAAAGACGGCTTTGCTCGAACATCCCTTCATGGGATGGGCAGGGCAAACACATAGCACATGTGCGAGTGCTTTTCTTTTTATCCTTATTGTTGCAGTTAGTTTTTTGTACGGATACCATATTTATATGGGACAAGATATAGACGCTCGACTACAACCGTATCTCCCATCAACTATCATTTTGTTTTCTGTCCTCGCTATCGAAGAAAAGTATTAGTGAAACAAGTGGAGCTTCGATTCAAGGAACTGCTTGCAGAAATATGCCAAGAGAATGACTGGATTATTGTAGCGATGGAAGTAATGCCTGATCATGTTCATCTGTTCCTGAACTGTCTTCCCACTGATTCTCCATCAGGCGTAATGGCAAAAGTGAAAGGAGTGACCTCTCGAATATGAAGGCAGGAGTTCAAGCATCTTGCTCATTTGCCCAGTCTGTGGACACGCTCTTTCTTCGTTAGCACGGCAGGAGACGTATCAAGCGAAGCAGTAAAGCGTTATGTGGAAGAACAAAAGAAAAGGGGGTGAACACATGCAAGCCTTAACCGTTAAGATTCGTCTATTTCCTGATCAACCAAATGTTCTCCGTCAATTAGGAAAAGAGTATATTCGGGTGGTCAACCATCTAACCGAAAATGCTGAACAACTTGGGATGTTTCCGAAGGTGACTACAAAAGATGTAGAAACAACACTTCCATCTGCTGTATGCAATCAAGCGATTCGTGATGCCAAAAGTGTTTTCCGTAAAATCAAGAAACTTGGTGCTCGTCCGATTCTTAAAAAACCTGTCTATCTCGTTAACAACCAAAACTATACGGTATCCGAAAATACAGTTGCTTTTCCTATCGTTGTAGATGGAAAGACAAAGAAGACAGCGTTTCATGCTATGACGACTAAAAGGGACATGGAATTGTTAAACTCGATTTTTTTGGAAACGGCAGACAAAACAAGTACATACGAAGAAAATACCAACAACGTAGACGTAAATTAGGTAAGCTCAAAAAGTTGTCTGTCATTCGCAAACTTGGTAACAAAGAAAAACGCTGGATGAAAGACCAAAACCATAAAATCAGTCGGCAAATTATCCATACAGCCATACAAGAAGGCGTGTCTATCATGAAACTGGAACGATTGGCTAACATTCGCAGAACGGCAAGAACAAGCCGTAAAAACGCTAAGAAC
>NZ_JAUMSJ010000095.1:0-1182 GCF_037834415.1 Brevibacillus borstelensis
TGTAATGCTCCCCATTGTCAAGACACGAACTTTCGAGGAATAAGTTACGTCCTCCTTCTCGTGTAATCTTGTATTTACGATGCAATCTCTTCAAATGGGTGTGCGTAGAATTGGTCTGGCTTCGCTTCATTAAGAGATCGATGAGGGCGCTCCTGATTGTAAAATTCGACATAACAAGCTATCCCCTTACGCAGCGCGCGAGGGTTTTCGTATTCGTTCAAATAAATACATTCGTACTTGAGCGATCTGAAATATCGCTCTGTGCGGCTGTTGTCTGTTGCCCGGCCTTTCCCGTCCATCGATACCTTGACGCCCTCGCTCTCTAGGAGTTCGAGGTAATCGGCGTTGGTGAAATGAGAGCCTTGGTCACTGTTCATGATCTCCGGTTTACAGCGGCTGAATGCACGTCTCAGACACTTCAGAACAAAGCCTTTCTCAAGTGTACTGGATAACTCATAATCAATGACTTTACGGCTATACCAGTCGATGATATTGAATAAGTACATAAATCCCTTACCCATCCGGATATACGTGATATCGATTCCCCAGACCTGATTCGGACGATCAATGGTGAGCCCTCGAAGCAGATAAGGGCGAGTGTACTTGGCGTGGAGCCGTTTACTTAGGTTGGGCTTTGGATAGATCGCTTCAAGTCCCATCACTTGCATAAGACGGCGTACGCGCTTTCGATTGACCTCAAATCCGTGGTCTCGGAGAAAGATTGTCATACGCCGATAGCCAAAGTAGGGATGTTTCAAATAGATTTCATCGATCCGATGCATGATCTGTATGTTTTCTTCGCTCTCGCGATGCTCTTTACAGGGGCGATAGACGCTTGTCCTGTTTACACTCAACAGATCAGCCTGGCGTTTCACCGTAATCATTTCATTGTCCCGTTCGACCATCGCTTTTCGGGTTTCCAGTGATTCATTTAAGACCAGATTTTTTTTTGAGCCAGTCGACCTCTACAGTGAGTTGGCCAACCAGCTTTTCAAGATGCTCTTGCTTGCTCTCGTACTCCTTTCTCAATTTATCTGCTTCACTGGTCTTCTTTTCGAACACCAATGAGGCACGCTCAAGAAACTCCGCCTTCCACCGGCTTACCATAACCGGACTTAGTTCATACTTGGCAGCAATTTCGTTTACGGTCTGCTCTTCACGGAGGACCTCCAGCACGACCTT
>NZ_JAUMSJ010000096.1:0-1169 GCF_037834415.1 Brevibacillus borstelensis
TAAAACAGGCCGGAATCCTTTATACAAGGGATTCCGGCCAGCTCATTTACACTTCCAATTTAATAGAAGAAACTCGTTTAAGTACATTCCTCTGTATGAACCGCATTTGTCTGCGGTTCTTTTTTACTTTGATGATTTGATCTATACCACATTTACTTATGTGCGTTGTCAGTTTGGTTGTCAAAGGCGTTGTCGATCATATCAACCTGAAATCAGTGTACTTCATTCAGTTCAATTGCGGGGTTCATTTTGGTGATAGCCTTGGTACAAGAAAATTAAAATCTATTGTGTACGATTGGAATATTGTTCATTTGATTTACCAATACTAAACAGTATCAAAAAGCCAATACACTAATTTGTGAGGTATGTTTCTATGAAAATTCATATCTGCGGTAGTTACCTTACCAAACTTTTAATGGCTCTATGTTTCATGATAACCTCAATTTTTTTCTCAGACGTCAGAATAAATGCTACTGGGGTCTCAGAAAGTCAGAATGATGCAGAAAGAGAACTTAGGCAAATTCGGAAAAAAGTTGATTTCCAAATTCTCTTACCGGAAAATGCGTCACAAAAATGGGGGCTGGAAATAAAAACATATCCCCAAGGTGTTACTGACAAAATAAAAAAAATTAGATTGCATTATCTGGATGAAAACAACGAAAATCTAATGATTGGGATTGGTCAAAGTAAAGCTTATCCAAATGAATCGGTAGAACTCCCTCACGGAACAAAAGTGATGATCAATGGAAATCTTGGATATTTTTCTGAATGGGGAGGTCCTACAATTAACCAAAAAAAAGTACCTATTGGTGGATTACTGTGGGTTCAAAATGGTACGTTTATCGAATTGAATAGTTCATCTTTATCAAAAGACGAGATGATAAAAATTGCTAATTCAATGAAATAACATATTTATCACTAGTGTTGCATTAATGTAATCGGAATACACAAAAGATTCGGTGTTTATGAAGTTGGGGCATAAAAAAATCCTTTACAAGGGTATGGTCAGATAGGGGACTGACCCCCGTCCGTAGGACAGGGATCAAAACACCTTAGCCAATTAAGCAGCCAGTTGCCGAAATTCAATCGGCGACTGGTTGTTTAGTTTCGTTTGAATGCGAATTGAGTTATAGTAATGAATGTAGTCTTGAACAATCTGTACAACGATT
>NZ_JAUMSJ010000097.1:0-1166 GCF_037834415.1 Brevibacillus borstelensis
CATGGTCGCTTCCCCAATTGCAACGAACTCAATGACCAGCTATTCTGTTACATTTCAGCAATTTTTTCCTTGAGGTAAGCTATACAAGCCGTGATTTTCAGGATGGCATGTTCTACTTCTTTCCCGCTTGCGTTGATTTGATCAAGCATGTCGAACAGTTACTTTCTTTATGGATATCTTCGAGCGAACGCAAGGTGTTCTCATCAAGAGCATTCTTAAAACCGGATATTAAAGCCTCAATTTATCGAAAATTTTAGGAATCTTCCACTTCTATATACGTTCTGCTGCGAGACCGGCTTTTTAAAATGTGGAAGTAATCTCAAATAGAATTAAGTAAGTCGTCTGCCTTCTCACATGTTTCACTGTTTTTAGAAATCCAACTTAAAACCTCTCAAACAAAATGAAAAATTCGAAATTTCTCAACATATATAGTCTAATAGTATCTATAAAAAAAATAATCAATACCAATGTCCATAGTAATGAGATGAAATGGAATTTAGTAATTGGTCATATTTTACCAATTTGTGTTTTTCTACCATAAACCGACAAATTTTTTAGACAAGTTTTGATAATCTGTTTTTGGGTTTACTGCCACAATATGACATTTATAGGGGGATAAATGCAAATAGTGTAGCACGTTTGATAAGCGGTAGACCGTAGGAGAATTCTAAGAGGGGTAGGTTATTCTATTATGAAAAAAGTTAATTTAGGTAAATTTCTGCTAGCAGCTGCATTAGTATTGTCCGCAAGTTCAGTAATGGCAACGGAAGTTGAGGCAGGGCCAGCTCTTGGTTGTGACGATCAACAAAATGATTCTAAATGCAAAGCAAGCGCTGCTGATCCTACACGTTGGACTAAATTAGGCCCAGCTTCAAACTTTTGGGCACCTGGTGGTGTAAAGGGTTATGCGATGTTAAATACGAAAAATAGTACCACCTATGAAAATGACTATACTTGGCTCTTTAAGAACAATGACTCTGGTTATTATACACCAATGGTATTTCTTAATAGTGCAAAATTTGTTGATAATGTCTACTACAGTTATCAAGGAAACATCATGGTATTTGATCAAGAATACGCACTAGAAGGTTGGAACGACTTGAGTAATATTACCGAATACAAAGATGACTGGTCTTATGTTTTACTGGAGCGTGGCTCTTTTTACC
>NZ_JAUMSJ010000098.1:0-1045 GCF_037834415.1 Brevibacillus borstelensis
TTGGGGAAAACAGGCAGACGTGTTTTGGCAAAAAAGGCAACCGCTGCGCAGCAAGCCTTTTGCATAGGAGGAAAAGAAAAACATGCAGGACGATAACGAGCTCGTTCGTCTGGTGCTAGGGGGAAACCAACAAGCCTATGCACGACTTGTCGACAAGTATAAAGGAAAAATATTTGCCTACCTGTACCGGATGATTGGACAGAAGCAGGATGCCCAGGATTTGGCCCAGGAGGTTTTTACGAAAGCCTATTTCCAATTAGATAAGTTTCAGCTTGACCGCAATTTTTCAGCGTGGCTCTACCGGGTCGCTGCCAACCACTGTCTGGATGAGCTCAGACGGCGGAAGCGGGCCGTTAAAACCACTGGCGAGGAAGTGGAACTGATCGAATCGGAGACGCCGGAGGACGCATTTTTGCAAAAGGAGCAAAAGCAAGTGCTTCTTTGCCAAGTGATGAGGCTGGAAGAAGAGTATCGGTCGGTGCTTGTCCTTCGCTACATTGACCAGCTCAGCTACAAGGAGATTAGCGAGGCGCTAGCGCTGCCGATGACGACTGTTCAGATGCGGCTTCACCGGGCGAGGAAGAAGCTGCGAGAGGGCTTGGAGAAAGGGGGGACTTCCTTGTATGAAATGTCACAAATCTGACAAGTTGAAATCGTATTTCGACGGGAAGCTCTCCCCGCTGGCATCAGCAGAGCTGGAACAGCACGTCGATCAATGCGTCTCTTGCCAGGAAGGATTGGCACGCATCATGGATGGAACACCCGTAGCGGAAGAACTGCTGGCAGAAGAGCTGCTCTCCCCCCACTTTACGGAGCTGGTCATGGAGGATATTGCCCGGCAGGAGAAAAGCAGGAACAAAAGAAAAATGTGGAAGAAAAGGAGTATCGATATTATGAAAAAGACAGCGATTGCCGTAGCCGGTCTTACGGCTGCCGTTACATTCGGAACGATGGTTTCGCCGACGTTTGCCAATTACGTAAACAGTTTGTTCAATACTGTTAAAGATGTGGACGGGGGCTTGAAACAAGCAGCGGTTGAAGGCTA
>NZ_JAUMSJ010000099.1:0-1027 GCF_037834415.1 Brevibacillus borstelensis
CGCCTCAAACTCGATGATCCCGCCTTTGCCCCGCGATTCGTATCTTCCGATCTTTTCCTTTTCTTCCGTTGTCTTCAGGTGGAATTTGCTGAAGGTAAAGGTGCTTCCGCTGTTTTCAACTGTCACCGGCTGTTTATTCAATTCGTCGAGAGAAATTTTGGCCTCGAAGGAAGCCGGTTCATTCAGATAGATCGAATGAAGCTTGAAGGTCAGCTTTTCATGACCTGTAAACGGTGCAAATCCGTCCCACCACACCATTCCTTGTCCTTCGCCTTTTCCTTTGCCTTTGCTGGTGTTGCGCACCTCATTTTTTCTAATGCCGTTCAAGGTTTCGAACATGGTATCATCCCGACCTGCGATCAGATTTCCTTTTTCGTCGAGAATTTCATAGGCCAGACCGTAATCTGTCAAGTAGTGCTGCATCAGTTCTCCAGGAGTTAACCGCATTTCCTTCCTGGGCCCCTCGGGCGCATCATTCCAGCCTTTTTCCTCGATCAGCTTCATATACTCTTTGTTTTTCTGTTCGTTCCAATTCGTCTCCAGGGTAAGCAGACTGGCGCTGGGCACGGTCACGATGTTATCCAGCTTGATGACTACCCCCTGCGGCGAAGTATACTCCTGATTAATCACTACTGTTTTCGCCACTTCTTTTGCCTTTTTCATATCGATGGGAATATCGAGCTTCCATGAGCCTTCGGTGTCCATGATTTTATTGAACTCAACCCCGACCGTAAGCTCGTCTGGCACTTTCTCTGCTGCGTCAAATATGTCATACAAATCCTGTCTGACAAGCATGTAATCCCCGTATTTCCCACGTGCCCAGCCATCCCCCTCGGGATTCAGGTCGTTGCCGGCCTTGTCTGTAAGCGTAAAGCTCTCTTCGTAATTGCCCGCCTTGAAATCCAGCTTCTTTCCATCCTTATCGACAATCTCAAAGATCAAGGCTATGCGCGTCGGATCGGCGAGCACTTCCTTGACGGTCACGGTGTAGCCTTTATCCGTTACCTGCTTGTTGATTTGCTGGGCG
>NZ_JAUMSJ010000100.1:0-1027 GCF_037834415.1 Brevibacillus borstelensis
TGCTTCAAACTCGATGATCCCGCCTTTGCCGCGCGATTCGTATCTTCCGATCTTCTCCTTTTCTTCCGTTGTCTTCAGGTGGAATTTGCTGAAGGTAAAGGTGCTTCCGCTGTTTTCGACCGTTACCGGCTGTTTGTTCAATTCATCGAGGGCAATCTTAGCTTCGAAGGAAGACGGTTCATTCAGATAGATCGAGTGGAGCTTGAAGGTCAGTTTTTCATGGCCGATAAACGGTGTAAATCCGTGCCACCACACCCATTCTTGACTATCCCCTTTGCCTCTTCCTGAACTTATTTCGTGCACACTATTTTTTTCAATACCGTTCAAAGTCTTGAAAAACGTATCATCACGGCCGGCGATCAGATTTCCCTTTTCGTCGAGAATTTCATAGGCCAGATCGTAGCGTGTCAAGTAGTGTTGCATAAGCTCCCCGTGGGTTAAGCGCATTTCCTTCCTTGGCTCTTTAGGCTCATCATTCCAGCCTTTCTCCTCGATCAGCTTCCTATACTCCGCGTTTCTCTGCTCGTTCCAATCCGTCTTCAGGGTGAGCAGACTTGCGCTTGGAACGGTCATAATGTTGTCGAGCTTGATGACAACTCCCTGCGGTGACGTGTACTCCTGATTAATGACTACTGTCTTCGCCACCGCTTTTGCCTTTTTCATATCGATGGGGACATCGAGCTTCCAGGATCCTTCAGTGTCTATGAATTTATTGAACTCGACTCCGACCGTAAGCTCGTCAGGTACTTTCTCCATAGAGTCGAATATATCATGCAAGTCTTTGCTGACAATCATGTATTCCTCGTGTTTTCCCCATCTCCAGCCATCTCTTTCGGGATTCAGGTCCGTCCCAGCCTTGTCTGTAAGTGTAAATGTTAACTCGTATTCGCCCGCCCGATAATCCAGCCTCTTGCCATCCTTGTCGACAAAATCGAGGATCAGAGCGATTCGAGTAGGATCGGCGAGCACTTCTTTTACGGTCAAGGTGATGCCTTTATCCGTCACTTGCTTGTTGATTTCCTGGACA
>NZ_JAUMSJ010000101.1:0-983 GCF_037834415.1 Brevibacillus borstelensis
CAATCGCCACGAGTACGCGTACACGCCGTTTTACGAACTGTCCGAGCTGACGACAAAAGACAAGGCCGGTACGGTGAAAAACCGGGAAACAAAAGAGTATTACCCGAATACGTCTTTGGTAAAGAAAGAAACCAACAG
Organism: Brevibacillus borstelensis; assembly: GCF_037834415.1. Taxonomy (GTDB): domain Bacteria; phylum Bacillota; class Bacilli; order Brevibacillales; family Brevibacillaceae; genus Brevibacillus; species Brevibacillus borstelensis_A. Next base: position 139 of record NZ_JAUMSJ010000101.1, read on the forward strand.
CAACGGACCAAACATCCAGTCCAGCAGCCCGTTGCACCGCGAGCTGTTCTACACCTACGATCCGTTCCTGCGGATGAACAGCTTCACAGCGTTTGGCAGACTCTATCAGATTCGCCATACGGACGCCGACGACCAGATGGATCAGCTGATCTACCCTGGCAATACAGCGGTTTCCTACGTCTACGATGACGCGATGCGGGTAAAAGAGGTGACGATTCCGGGATCGAATGGTTCCTCTCAAACTGTCCGCTATGACTACCAGCTCAGCGACGCGGGAGACACCTACACCCTGACTTATCCAAACGGCGTAAGCCTGGAGCGCAAGCGGGATTCGTTCGGTCAGGTGGACACGCTTAAGCACTTCAAGAGCGGCACGTCTTTATGGCAAGAGAAGAACAGCTACTCTTTCGGCAATGTGACGAGCATCGAGCGAAACGGCACGACCTACCGCTACGAGTACGACAAAGTGGACCGCTTGACGAAGGAAAATGTGCCAGCGGGGGAGAATCGTTATTCATATAACGGCCGAGGCAGCCGAATGACCTTTGAAGGCACGCTTCCCGCCATGCCGAACACGGCCAGCTACACCTTTGACGAGCGCAACCGCCTGAGAGGCGTCACCAATGAAAAGACAGGAGCCAAAGCGGAATACACGTACTATCCGGACGGGCTTCGCGCGACGAAGACAGCAGATGGCGGCGAAACCCGCTACGTCTATCTGAACGGCAGAGTCATTGAGGAACTGGACAAAAACGGCCAGTTGAAAGCCCAGAATGTTTGGGGTAATGAACTGCTCTCCCGAAAGGATGTTGCGGCGAACAAGCGAGGTTACTATCTGTACAACC
>NZ_JAUMSJ010000102.1:0-980 GCF_037834415.1 Brevibacillus borstelensis
AATCGCCGAACGGCTTTCTGAATTCGATCATCATTTGTTAACGATTCCTGGTATTGGTCCGGTGCTTACTGCTAGCATATTGGCGGAGATTGGAGATATCACGCGCTTTCAAACTCCGAAGCAACTTGCGGCCTTTGCGGGTCTTGATCCTACTATTCGGCAATCCGGACAGTTTACAGGAACTACTAATCATATTTCAAAGAGGGGTTCTGTCTATTTACGTCGAGCCCTGTGGCTTGGAGCTAATTCGGCACGCCTATACGATCCTGTATTTAAATCGTTTTATGATGATAAAATTTCCCGAGGTAAGCATGGCAAAACAGTTCTTGGTGCAGTTAGCCGTAAGTTATCGGCTGTAATTTTTGCAATTTTACGGGATAATCAACCCTATGCACCCGAATTGGCCACAAAGTAACTCTTAGAAATCTGAAGTGAGTCTGTCAAGGTATGCCTTTTGCCTTGACAGACGAGATATTCCAGCCACACTCGTTCCCTTCTCCAGCATACATTGCTGGAGTTGCTTCACAGCGAGTGACGGGGTGCAGGGGGCGTGCCCCCTGCGTAGTCAATTAAAAGAATCATCCATGAAGGGGTATTGACATTGCATAGCTGGTCTCTGCGGGCATGTTTTCTTGCGATTGGGCGATGCCAGTAAGACGTGCATCGCATGGCAAACGAGCCTAACATGCCCGCCCCTCCATGTAAAGCCGTTGACGTAGCCATTCACTTGTTAAAAACCCATTTGCACAAAAAAATTTACATTCCCAATATAGTCTAATTGAAAATAAGCAGAGCCGTCTCCGGTCATGTTAGACTGAAGGACGGCTATTTTTTTTGCTTATTCACCTTGTATATCATATATTGATTCACTAGCGTTGCATAAAAAATCCTGCGCTTAATTATTAGATTTTTCTGAATGCGATTCGATTTTCAAATAGCTAAAAACGGATCACCAGCCAAAAGGTAGTTCCGTCGATTTA
>NZ_JAUMSJ010000103.1:0-951 GCF_037834415.1 Brevibacillus borstelensis
AATGTAGCGTAGTGCTTAACACAAAAAACCGTAAGGTTTTTTATAACAAATTGCTTCATTTTCCAATAAAAAACGAGCTGTTTGGCGGAATTAAAGCATTGAGACATTGAATGGAAATGAAGAATAGCACATGAGTTGCACTATTCTTCATCAACCTCGATATCGTCTGATTCATCCGGGACTCCTGCAAGCATTTTTGCTTCATCTTCGAATGGCTCTACATCTATGTTTAAAGGCTTTTCGTTATGCTGCTCAATCCAAGGAATGCCACAAGCTTCTGCATGTTTTCTGGAGTCGTATGCCTGACCGGATTTTAGAACGCTGTAGATAATCTTTGCAACTTTACCACACATATGTCCAATGGCTTTTCTCTTGGGCATTTGTCGTTCAACTAATCTCTCGTAGTACGTCGCAAAGACATTAGGACCGGCTCTTTTTACAATAAGTATTAAGGCCATTTGAAACAGAATCCTGCGTGTATCCCTGACGCCACTAAATGTTTGACGAGTTCCTTTGACGGACGTACCTGACTGCTTATTTTCAGCAGAAACACCGAGATACTTTTTAAATTCTTTATATGTACTGAAACGTTGAATATCACCAATGACTGCAATAAGGGTACATGCCCACCCATCACTCATTACAGGTAAAGAATAAAGCAACTGTGTATAGGTGTGCGGTTTAGTACCTTTCTCTACACTACCATGCAAAAGCTCGTGAATATTTTCGTCTATACGTTCTAGACTTTCTTGAAGCCGTAAGGCTTCCTGGATCAGCCAATTTTGACGATCGATAACATGAACCAATGGTAGAGCAACAGTATTAGGAAGTATTTTAACCAGTTCGGATGCTGCTTTTTTCGCAGTACTTTTAGCTCCGCTTTTAACAATGGCTTCCCGAATCTCATCTTCGGATAAGTCTTTCATATTCAATGCTGTAGGGTACTTCAGG
>NZ_JAUMSJ010000104.1:0-922 GCF_037834415.1 Brevibacillus borstelensis
CGTCAAAGAAAAAGAAACCGCCCTTTGATAAAATGGAAGTACCACCCACCATTTACAAAAAGGAGACGGTTTCTTTGTACATTCAATATACCATGGATCAACTCTGCTTACCAATGGATTTAGAAGAGGACATCCCCGCCAATCATCTCGTTCGTGTAGTCCATGCCGCCGTCAATCGTCTCGACGACGCCATCTTCGATGCGGCTTACCCCGGTGGCGGACGTGACAGCTATCACCCCAAGATGCTCACCAAAATCATCATTTACGCTTACACCCAGCGTATCTACTCTTCGCGCCAGATTGCCAAGGCCGTCCGTGAAAACATTATGTTCATGTGGATCGCAGGCAGACAGCGTCCGGATTTTCGCACCATCAACCGGTTTCGCTCAGAACGGATGAAAACCGTGCTTGAGACCGTATTTACCGCAGTTCTTCAATTCCTGGTCGAAGAGAATTATGTACAACTGGAGCATTACTTTGTGGACGGCACCAAGATCGAAGCCAATGCGAACCGGTATACGTTTGTTTGGGGAAAAGCGGTCGTCAAGCACAAAGCCAAGCTCCAGGAGAAAGTACGAACCTTGTTCGCCACCATAGAAGAAGCCGAGAAGCAAGAAGAAGGAGAGCACGGGGGCCGAGATCTTCTCGAGTTGGGCGACTCCTCCAGCATCACAAGTGAAAAGCTGGAGCATGTCGTCAAGCAATGGGAAGAGCGCCTGCAGGAGAAACCAAAAGACAAGCCCCTACAGAAGGCGGTGCGCATCATCCGCAAGGACCTGCTTCCTCGCCTCCAAAAGTACGAGACACATGAGACGATTTTAGGCAATCGAAATAGTTACAGCAAAACGGACCATGACGCTACATTTATGCGGATGAAAGAAGACCATATGCGAAATGGCCAGCTCAAGCCTGGCTACAATGT
>NZ_JAUMSJ010000105.1:0-896 GCF_037834415.1 Brevibacillus borstelensis
TTATTAAAGTAGGTATTGCGGTCGTCAACCCCGCCATCAAACATTCCAACAATAATGGAAGACTTGAATTCATCGCTAGGTGATTTCGGCATTGGGATTTTTGTTAAGCTGCGGTTAACATCTGGAATTCCTCGAAATCTAAGGGGATGGGCTGTTCTAATGGGATTAAAGAACAATATTTTTTGAAGGATTTCCCTATTTACGAACAGACTCATAAAAAGAGGTCCAGGATAATAACTTCGCCACTTAAACTTCTCTGGGTTACCGCCGAATTTCTGATACAAAGAAACAAACTTGTCTATAACTTGCTCTTCCAAATCACCAAATGGATGTAATACAAGCTCAATTCTCCCGGATTCCCAATCGTCATCAAAGCTTTTAAGTAACTCGGTGTTATCACCAAAGAAAAAGTCTTCGATAAGTAGTACCTCATCAACCAGTCCCTTCGGTAAAAGTCCCTCTTTTTGATGAAGTTGTCTTTCGAAATATTTTAAGGAATCTTCGGACATTCTTAAAAAAATATGTTTACCAATAACTTCTTTTGGTTGGTTTTTTTTATCAAGGATAGTCGTAGTCCATTTTTTAGAACCTATATCAACTGCCCCCGCATGGCGAATCAATGTATTAGGATGAAAAGACTTCGCAGTAAACCCAGGAAGCATTCTTAAATTTAATACAACTTCATTTACTCGAAACGGCTCATTCACGTTATCTAAGGCATCCTTAATGTCTTTAATATTGGTCAATATCTTATTCCTCGCCTCTTCAAACGTAGGAAGGTTTTTTTTATTTATAGGGGGACCCGGTTTTGATTTTTCCGGTGTAACATAATGCTCACCGTTACCAAGTATCGGTAAGAATCCGTCCATCACTTATTCCGCTCCTTTTCATCCTTG
>NZ_JAUMSJ010000106.1:0-881 GCF_037834415.1 Brevibacillus borstelensis
TGGATCGGTTACACTAAGTTGGACAGAAAAAATAAGGGCTTGTAGAATAAACCTATTATGTTAAGGAGCGGATCTCTACAATGCCAAAACAGCAACGACGTACCTTTACCTTAGAATTCAAAAAACAAATGGTGGAACTCTATGAAAACGGGAAATCCAGAGCAGCGATTGTGGAGGAATATGACCTCACAGCTTCCGCTTTAGACCGCTGGATCAAGCAGGCTCAGACAACGGGCTCCTTTAAGGAGAAAGACAATCGCTCGTCAGAAGAAAATGAACTGATCGCTTTACGAAAAGAGAACCAGCGTCTGAAAATGGAGGTCGATATTTTAAAGCAAGCCGCGCTGATCATGGGACGAAAGTAGCTATCATCCAGAACAACCTTGATAAATACTCGGTATCAGCAATGTGCGACGTCCTGCAAATCGCAAGAAGTACGTTTTACTATGAAGCGAAAGAACAACCGAACGAAGACGCTCTAACCGAAGCGATTGTGGAGATTTTCCACAAAAATCGAAAAGCCTACGGTACACGAAAGATCAAAGTCAAGCTCCAAGAACGCGGATTCGTCGTCTCCAGACGTCGAATTGGTCGGATCATGAAAGAGCAAGGGCTCGTTTCCACCTACACCGTGGCTCAATATAAACCCCATAAAACCGCTTCTAATGAAGCAACTACGGGGAATATTCTGGACCGTCAGTTCGAGCAGGAGGAAGTCCAACGTTTCGTTGTCAGCGATCTGACTTATGTGAAGGTTCAGAACCAATGGCATTACATTTGTGTGCTTGTAGATTTGTTCAATCGAGAGATCATTGGTCATAGTGTAGGTCTAAATAAGGACGCTGCGCTGATTTCCCGCGCTTTTGCGAGCGTCCAGGGCG
>NZ_JAUMSJ010000107.1:0-778 GCF_037834415.1 Brevibacillus borstelensis
CACACCTTTCATTTAGGTATTTTGGAGAACGTAGCCCACACGGGAGGTGTCGCAGGTAGATTGCAAAGCAATCTACTGAGAATTTCTTTTCAAGACTTTTCCAAAGTAGTAAACTATACTGTACCAATGTATTTCTGAACACAATGTGGGCGCACTCCTTCGGATGCAGTTCTGATTACCGATTGGAAACATTGGATACCAATGCATTCCTGTAACAAATGTGGGCCTTCCTAATGAATGGAGCTCCCTTGTGGTTAGAAACATTGGTTCTTGCAGGAATTATTTCGTTATTGAACGAAGCATATATTGTGCAGTGACCTTTCATGGTTTCTCCGACCATAATAGGATTGGGGCTGTTACTCTCAGACCTCTGATATAACACTGGGGCACTCCACGTGCTTAGGCACTGCACAACTTCAGTAATCAACCCGTATCTACGGGTTTTTTTATTTTCTAGATATTTCTTAAGGAACAGAAGGGATTCTACCAGTTGTATCGTATTAAGTTTTTAAAGGTCTATATAACAGAATTTCCCATTCTATATAAACAAAAGCAGATGAAACCCTTATAAAGTTTGGGGCTAACTTGCGTTAGACCTCTTGAGACAATTTTGGGTACACACACCTAGCGCTATAATCCTGACATGCTACATTGGGCAAATGAAGCTCTCACAGTAACTTGGATAGTTAGGTGTATTACATGCTGCTTTTTAATAAAGGGAGAACACAGTTTATGAAGGAAACTCAACTTATGACTTTTAGTGTCAATCAAACCGATG
>NZ_JAUMSJ010000108.1:0-758 GCF_037834415.1 Brevibacillus borstelensis
AAAAATAGACCCATGCTAATGGGTATTACGCCAATATAACACCTTTAAAAATACGGTGTCAATAATTTTGTATTAAATGGAACTTTTATAACGGAAGGTGCTTTTCGATGAGGGGTAAAGAGCTATTGACGGCAGAGCAGCGAGAGGAGTTTATGCAGATCCGGTCAAGCGGGAAAGAAGTAGAACATGCCATCCTGAAAATCACCGCTTGTATAGGTTAGGTTCCCTCAAGGAAAAGATTGCTGAAAATGTAGCTGAAAAGCTGGTCGTATATTTAGTCCTTAGCGTCTCCATTATGATTCGCCATATAATAAACCACGATATAATGCAAACTGCCTTGTTTAGTTGGCTCCTTTTCAAAACGATTGATGCTATACCGCTCCCCCATCTTTTCAATAAAACCCGGATTAGCGTGATAGTTTTTTTCCAGAATCTTATAGGTGATAGAATTTTACTAAAAAGCTCATCATTCCCCTCAACTGCTGGCATGAACATATTGCAACGCTAGTTCATCCGCTGCTTTTACATCGGCCGATGGCTTGCCTCCGCTGGATGATCCGCATGTGGCCAACAGCACCCCGCTGCCAGCAAAATAACGCGCGGCGTTCCTCTTCTTTGATCCGCAAATACATTTCCCGATGCTCAGGTAACAGAAATCTCATTGAACCAAAAATATCGTTCTTTTTACTTCCCACGTTTTCAACCGCCTCAACTGGAACGTATGTTTCTATATTGTCCTCGGTGATCCGTTTTATCAA
>NZ_JAUMSJ010000109.1:0-742 GCF_037834415.1 Brevibacillus borstelensis
TAACGAAACTAAAAAAGGAAATCGAGTGGTTGAAGGAAGTGGATTCGACTGCTCTGCAATCCACATTGAAAGATTTGGATTCTTCGTACAAAAAGTTTTTCAAAGAGAAAAAAGGCTATCCGAAATTCAAAAGCAAGAAGAACCCAAAGCAATCCTATACATGCAAAATGAACATCAAAGTGGAAGGAAATCGTATCAAACTTCCTAAACTTGGATGGGTAGCATATGCGAAATCCAGGGAAGTTGAGGGACGTATCCTATCGGCTACGATCAGACGCAATCCTTCTGGGAAATATTTTGTGTCAGTTCTGTGTGAAACAGTGGTTCAATCACTTCCGCAAGTGGAACAGACGGTAGGGATTGACCTTGGAATCAAGGATTTCGCCATACTTTCTACTGGTGAGAAGATAGGGAATCCCAAATACTATCGCAAATATGAAAAACAACTGGCGAAGTGGCAACGGATTCAATCTCGCAGACAAAAAGGCAGTAAAAACCGTAACAAAGCACGTATCAAAGTAGCTAGGCTCCACGAAAAAATTGCAAATACCCGTAACGACTTTCTACATAAGCTGTCAGCCAAGCTGATCAACGAAAACCAAGTGATCTGTTTGGAGGACTTGCAAGTAGAAAACATGGTCAAAAACCACAAGTTAGCAAAATCCATCGCAGATGCATCGTGGTCTATGTTTCGGACGATGCTGGAGTATAAGGCGGAATGGTACGGAAGGACGATCTCTAT
>NZ_JAUMSJ010000110.1:0-696 GCF_037834415.1 Brevibacillus borstelensis
GTAATTTTATACAGTTCAGCCAGGCAACGATTGTTTTCTTTTCTTATGTATCAGGTTTTCTCCGTTTCGACGTTAGCAGTTCCCACCATATTTCGCCGTCCTCCCAGAGTGTCACTCGTAACCACCGGTATATTTGCAGCAAGCTCTCCTTGCATGTGGAGAAGATTTTGGCTAGCACAAGTAAACAAAAGGCGATGAGGGCAACGAACACTTGGTTCATGACCGCTTCTTGGCTCTTTCCATAAAATGAAGTGACTTTCACATGTTGCTTTAACTATTTGAAAAAGATTTCGATAGCCCAGCGACTACGGTACATCTCGCTTATTTCTTGTGCCGACAACTCCAGCAGATTTGTGATTAACATGATGGGATTTCCTTGTGAATCCGTTGTCTCCACAAGACGTAGAAGATGCTTCATTCGTTTCTGTTGTGTTCCCAACTCCACGATACAATCCCTTGTAATAGGGCTACCCTCGGGAACAGAACGATCAGAAAAATACCGAATCGATGCGTTCTTTTTTGTTCTTGTCATAAAGAAGATTCTACGGTCACAATACTCATCAAACTTGGTATAATCCACAAATCCCCTATCGAATACATACGTGGTGCCGGATTTGTTTACGAGAGCATCTAGTTGAGTCCGGTCATGAGCACGGGCTGACGTCATCTGAACGGCTTCTGGATAGACGTCTTCTG
>NZ_JAUMSJ010000111.1:0-638 GCF_037834415.1 Brevibacillus borstelensis
CAAATGGACGGAACTACCTTTTGGCTGGTGATCCGTTTTTAGCTATTTGAAAATCGAATCACATTCAGAAAAATCTAATAATTAAACGCAGGATTTTTTATGCAACGCTAGTGATTTTTATTAAGAAAAAATTCAAAAGTAAAAATGAAAAGATTGGATTAATTTTCATTTTTATGTTGTTACTATTCGTTTTCATACTACAACTGTTACATATACTTTAATCTATGCTTGTGATGTACTTCATTTTTTCAATTTCACTCCTCGGAGATTTAATGGATATTCTGTTTTAGAAGTGCTATGCGACATAACAAATACCGCAAGTACACTTCACCGCATAACCAGTTATTTTACGCGGACTAGAGGATGAAGCGATTTGGCTTGATCAAGAAAAATATGGAGATGTTGTTTGTTCCATACGATGCTGTGTATAAGGTAAAAATACTGAGCCTTTAAATGTTTAAAAAAGTCGTATTAAGTCCACTGGGACTGACCCCCGTCCGTAGGACAGGGATCAAAACACCTTAGCCAATTAAGCAGCCAGTTGTCGATATTCAATCGGTGACTGGTTGTTTAGTTTCGTTTGAATGCGAATTGCGTTATAGTAATAAATGTAGTTTCGAACGATCTGTTCAACGATG
>NZ_JAUMSJ010000112.1:0-624 GCF_037834415.1 Brevibacillus borstelensis
GCTGGTAGATGAAAAGCTCGCATTGGAGCATGCCAAGGAGCTTGCCCGCTGTGCCGAGCAGTACGGCCAGTATCTCATGATCAGCATGGAGGAATTGGCCAAGACCTCGGCCATTTACCGCGTGTACGAGCAGCTTGCCAGCCGTATGGACAACGTCGGCATTACGGTGCAGGCTCATTTGCACCGCACTCACGACGATCTGCCGCGCCTGATCGCCCTGCCGGGGAAAATCAGGCTGGTCAAGGGCGCGTTCAAAGAGGCCCCGGAAGTGGCTTTGCCACGGTCCGCCGAGCTGCGGGAGCGGTATTTGACGCTGGCTGAGCAAATCGTTCGTCATGGGCACCCGATTTCCATCGCTACCCATGACGAGCAGATTGTAAAAGCTGCTCTCGAAAGGGAGTACCTGGACCATGCCCGCGCGGAGCTGGAAATGCTGTACGGCGTACGCGAGGAGGCCGCACGGGAATTGCTCGCGAAAGGAACCGCCATACGCCTGTGTTTCACCTACGGCAACGAGTGGTATCTTTATCTATGCCACCGCCTTGCCGAGCATCCGCCGAATTTGTACCGGGCGTTTGCTGACATGCTGGAGCCGGGCAGGGCGGGGGTGGAGATGTACGGATA
>NZ_JAUMSJ010000114.1:0-621 GCF_037834415.1 Brevibacillus borstelensis
GTTAACATTTTGATTGACATTCACAAATGGTAGAGGTGCAACTTTAGTATTATTCTCAAGAAATAATTTTAAGGGTACATTTCGAATCATTCGTGTGAGTAGGAGTATTGCTGATGTTGAAAGAATCATCGGATTCGAATTCGAAGTCGACTCAATCATCATGTCAGACAGACAATTAACACTACAACAAGTATTAAATATTCGTAGAACCGGAAAACTCCCGAGTAGATTTAGAATTTTTTAATATTGGATCCTTTAACAACTGCCTATTCAAGCATAATCGGTAAAATGGATTAAGGTCGATTCTGACAAACCCTCTTTACAGATTCAAACACGTCTGGCGTCTAATCCGTATCCTGCGGGCTATCAACTGCAGGTCCTTTTCGTAACCAGAGCGGTTAAGGATTTAAATGGAAATATCACAGAAGGAACCCCCTTCACCGCATTCAATTGATGAGACCATCAGCGGCCCTCGGAATAACCCGGGGGTATTTTTTATCAACAAGACTGGGGCTTACTTTCCCTTTTCACTATTACCGATACTGTAATGATTTGATTCATTTTGTCTCTCATTCAAAGGACTACATGCTATACGCGTAAGGTCTTTAATACAAGGTGTAG
>NZ_JAUMSJ010000115.1:0-619 GCF_037834415.1 Brevibacillus borstelensis
GGCAACGAGAATTTGTAAGGCTTTTTTATCCAATCTACGTTGGAGTCGATATTGGAGCAGATTTTCATGTGGCTACCTGCATTACTCCGGAACAGTTTCGCGATGGAAAATGGAAAAGGGCCAAAACAATGAAATTTGATGCAGACAGCTCGGGTATTTCTGACTTCTTAGACGCCCTTCATGTTGTTCAAGAGCAGTTAGGATTAAAACCAATCGACTTTTTTGTTTTAATGGAACCAACTGGTGGTCACTATTCCTTTCTCCTTCAACAGGTCCTATTAAATGCTGGTTACTCACTTTACATGGTTGAAAATGCCTCTGTGAAGAAATTTCGTGAAGAAACGCTAGGTATTCAAGAAAAATCCGATGCTATTGATGCTAGGACAATGGCATATATGGGGTGGCATAAGTCTCTACATCCTGATATGAAATCTGTACGACTGGCTAGTCCCGCCTCGTTGTCACAGTCAATTTTTCGCACCCTCATACGGGATCGGTGGTTGCTTACTACCACCTTGACCCGCCGGAAAAATCAAGTGCAGCAGTTGTTTCGGATCACTCACCCTGATCTAAAAAGAGCGTTTAAGAAGCTTTCTAATCCTTCTGTATTACGCTTAGT
>NZ_JAUMSJ010000116.1:0-613 GCF_037834415.1 Brevibacillus borstelensis
GAGAGGTGATAAGCCATATGTTACCTATTCACCAGCAATTCATTAATCAAGCTATGGAAAGAATCCGTCAGGATAGTCGCCTCACGGGGCTACTTGTCGGTGGTTCCGTCATTCGCGGGACAGTGGATGCATACAGCGATCTAGATTTGATCGTTGTATATGATATTGCATTCAAGGAAGAGATAATGGAGCAACGCATTCGAATCGCCAATTCGTTTGGCAGCCTGCTTTCAGCATTCACTGGCGAGCATGTCGGTGAACCTCGGTTGGTAATCTGTTTGTACGGACCTCAGCCGCTCCATGTCGACTTGAAGTTCATCTCCTCATCGGAGTTGGCAGTACGAGTCGAGAATCCACTCGTGCTTTGGGATCGCGATAATTCGCTACGTTCAATCATCAACGAAACATCACCTTCGTACCCTACTCCTTCTCCTCAATGGATGGAGGATCGATTCTGGGTATGGGTGCATTATGGAGCAACGAAGCTAGGCAGAGGCGAATTATTCGAGTTTATTGATTTGCTCTCTTATATACGAAGTGCCGTGCTTGGGCCCCTAATTCTTATGAATATCGGGCATATTCCATCTGGAGTACGTAGGCTGGAGCAATATGC
>NZ_JAUMSJ010000117.1:0-605 GCF_037834415.1 Brevibacillus borstelensis
TAGAAATGCCGCTGTTTCTGGTCATCGTTATCCCGTCGTTTTCCGGGAGCCAGATGCTTAGGCTGCTCCCTTTTTGCCATCCGGGTTATCTTTGCCGATACTAGGCATGCGGCGGGTACTGACAGACTGTTCGGCGTATTCATCAAGTATAACGAGCGTCTCCATCTTTTCTTTCATGCTTTGGAAAAAATTTTTAAAAAACGCTTCCGGCGTTTGCTTTCTGGTATTTTGAAGTACGGGACAGTTGGAGAATGACAGCGGGTGGCGGCTTGCTAACGATCGTTGCAGTTTCTTGCAATTTGTCTCCGTTGGCGAAGGATATTGCCAAGCTGTTGGCCAAGTTTGAGCGGGTGCGGGTACAGTCGGTGGATATGGTTCCGTATATAGCGCATGCGGGGACGGTTTCGCATGGTGTGGAAGGACAAACAACGAAAAAGAGGGACATCATGCCCTCTTTTTCGTCGAGATTTGATATTGACGGGGGACGGGGGAAATTTTACAACCCCCCGCATTTTTCACTGCCCTATTCTTGCAAAAAGAGAGCGAAAGCTGGCATTACTTGTCAAGCTGGATGGGAACCTGCCAATTGACGTCGCGGTACTGGC
>NZ_JAUMSJ010000118.1:0-590 GCF_037834415.1 Brevibacillus borstelensis
TGTGGTTAAGTTACTAAGGGCACACGGTGGATGCCTTGGCGCTAGGAGCCGATGAAGGACGCAGCGAACTGCGATAAGCCTCGGGGAGCGGTAAGCACGCTTTGATCCGGGGATCTCCGAATGGGGCAACCCACCATCCGTAATGGGATGGTATCCGTCACTGAATCCATAGGTGGCGAGAGGGCAGACCCGGTGAACTGAAACATCTAAGTAGCCGGAGGAAGAGAAAACAATAGTGATTCCGTCAGTAGTGGCGAGCGAACGCGGAAGAGCCTAAACCGTCAGGTTTACCTGGCGGGGTTGTGGGGCGTCTCACACGGAGTTACAAAAGACGCGCGTAGGTGAACAGTCTGGGAAGGCTGACCACAGAGCGTGACAGTCGCGTAACCTAAACGCGCGTCTCTCCGAGACCAACCCCGAGTAGCACGGGACACGTGAAATCCCGTGTGAATCTGGCAGGACCATCTGCTAAGGCTAAATACTACCTAGCGACCGATAGTGAACCAGTACCGTGAGGGAAAGGTGAAAAGCACCCCGGGAGGGGAGTGAAATAGTACCTGAAACCGTGTGCTTACAAATAGTCGGAGCCC
>NZ_JAUMSJ010000119.1:0-564 GCF_037834415.1 Brevibacillus borstelensis
GAACAGTCAAGAAATATAAAGCAACCACGAATTCCAAGCATAACTTGCCGGTAGCCGCGAATGTGCTGAATCAACAGTTTCAAGCGAGTGCGCCCAATCAGGTCTGGATGACAGATATCACCTATATCCCGACCGATGAGGGATGGCTTTATTTAGCGAGCGTTATGGACTTATACAGCCGTAAAATCGTAGGGTTTCATATGGATGAACGAATGACGAAGTCACTTGTGATAAAGGCGCTAGATCAAGCCTATCGGCTTCAGAAACCACGCGGTGAAGTTCTCCACCACTCTGATCGAGGTAGTCAGTATGCTTCTTTCGAGTACCAGGAGCGACTTAAAAAATATAAGATGAAAGGCAGTATGAGCCGCAAAGGGAATTGCTACGATAACGCTTGTATCGAATCGTTCCACAGCGTGCTGAAGAAAGAGCTCGTATATTTAGAGAAGTTCAAGACCCGCAAAGAAGCGAGAGAACGGATTTTTGAGTATATTGCGTGCTTCTACAATGGAAAACGAATCCATTCCTCCATCGAGTATTTTACACCCAATCAGTACGAACGTA
>NZ_JAUMSJ010000120.1:0-472 GCF_037834415.1 Brevibacillus borstelensis
GTGTAACAAGAAACGGCAAATAAAGGGAGTGGCGGAAATGAAAATAAGCAAACACAGTGCCGAGCATTATGTGTGGGGCCAAAATTGTGACGGTTGGCATTTAGTGAAAGGCAAAGATCTAAGCGTGATTCACGAACGAATGCCGGCAAACACTTCGGAGGTAAAGCATTACCATCAAAAGTCTCGCCAATTTTTCTTCGTCCTGTCAGGCGCAGCAACGATGATAATCGGTGACGAAGAGGTTGCGATCAATCAACAAGAGGGAATCGAAATTCCGCCACTCATCCCGCATCAAATGTTCAACAAGTCAAACGAGGAAATTGAATTTTTGGTCATCTCTCAACCAACTAGTAAAGATGACAGAATCATAGTAAAGTAAACCGACCGTATAGAAGCCTGCATCTACCGCCTGAACTGTGACCCTGTTTGTAGACAGTTTTAAAAAAGCTTCCTGACTAAGCAGCCAATAGAT
>NZ_JAUMSJ010000121.1:0-438 GCF_037834415.1 Brevibacillus borstelensis
TTACGGTGGAATGGGTGCAGATGGAGTTGTTATATATCAATAATCTCTAGGGGGTAACGAAATATGAAAAAGTTTATTTTAGCATCAACGGTTTCTTTAATGACTGTTTCTAGTTTATTTGTACCAAATATGCTTGTAAACGCGAAGGAAGAGAGGTCAGAAAAAAACACTTTAATTAAAGAGAAAATGCTCAATTCAATACAATTTTACGAAGATGTTAGAGGCAGCTTTAAGCACGTAACTCCAAATAGGGACATCATTGTCGAATTTGAAGTACAAGAAGGTAATAAACCGTATAGTCATGTCAAGGTAAAGGATAAGGGAGGTCTCATAAAAGAAACAATTTCTGATGAAACGAGGCTCATCTCTCTTTACAATAAAGAGAAAACCTATAAAAAAACCGAGAAGGCACCAATAAAACCTGAAAAGGTAAAAATG
>NZ_JAUMSJ010000122.1:0-434 GCF_037834415.1 Brevibacillus borstelensis
GGGATTTCAAGCCGAGCTCCTTCATGATTCGAGCAACGGTTTTCTCGGCTACCTGAACGCCTTGTTTCTTCAGGGCTTCCCGGATTTTCTTGCTTCCATAAAGACGCCTATGGTCAAGAAAGATGCGCCGAATCTGCTTTTTAAGCCGCTCATGACGCTTGCTTCGACCGCTTTCTTTCCGCCGGGTCCAATCATAGTAACCGCTTCGGGAGATTCCAAATACGGCGCACATCTTCGCGACACGGTGCTTGAAGCGGTGATCGTGGATGAATTTATAGATTAGCGCCGGTCTTTTGCGAAGTAGTGCATTGCCTTTTTTAAGATTTCGTTCTCCTCTTCCAGATCACGAATCCGCTTCTGAAGATCACGCATGGACTTGTCTTCCGGTTTTAGATGCCCACTACCGGGAAACGCTTGACTGCCGTCCTGTTTAA
>NZ_JAUMSJ010000123.1:0-434 GCF_037834415.1 Brevibacillus borstelensis
GTAAACAGGACGGCAGTCAAGCGTTTCCCGGTAGTGGGCAGCTAAAACCGGAAGACAAGTCCATGCGTGATCTTCAGAAGCGGATTCGTGATCTGGAAGAGGAGAACGAAATCTTAAAAAAGACGATGCACTACTTCGCAAAAGACCGGCGCTGATCTATAAATTCATCCACGATCACCGCTTCAAGCACCGTGTCGCGAAGATGTGCGCCGTATTTGGAATCTCCCGAAGCGGTTACTATGATTAGACCCGGCGGAAAGAAAGCGGTCGAAGCAAGCGTCATGAGCGGCTTAAAAAGCAGATTCGGCGCATCTTTCTTGACCATAGGCGTCTTTATGGAAGCAAGAAAATCCGGGAAGTCCTGAAGAAACAAGGCGTTCAGGTAGCCGAGAAAACCGTTGCTCGAATCATGAAGGAGCTCGACTTGAAATCCT
>NZ_JAUMSJ010000124.1:0-421 GCF_037834415.1 Brevibacillus borstelensis
GAAAGTAACTTTCTTGGAGGTGAAAATCCCCCTCGGGAGTGCTGGTACAACCCGAGAAGCCTAATCTAGGGCGAAGCCGTGAGGCATCGTCTGAAGGAGATGCGGACAACCGAGAGGCCCGTAGGCGACCGAGCAGACCCAAATGCGAAAGCGTGAAACACATGCGGCAGGGCAAGTTGACGACTGTGCGAGCATAACGGGAAGTCTATCCAAAGGATACTTGCTGCTCAAATGAACCAGCCGAGCAACAAGGGCTTGTCAAGTGAAGGTGTTGGGTATGTTCGGAACAGAAGATGCGATGACCCCGTGAGATCTCTACTCCCACCTGTAAAGGATGGCAGCATATAAGGCTACGCCGAAGTTGCTTCCATGAGTAGAGAAGTCAGACGTTCTGGTAGTACGGAAGTACGGTCATGACTAA
>NZ_JAUMSJ010000125.1:0-401 GCF_037834415.1 Brevibacillus borstelensis
CTTTAGCAGGCCTTCCTTATAAAGTTGCTTCCTGATACTCTTAAAAGCGACAAGGAATAATGTATCACATCATGCCTATCACTTTCAAGATGTATTTTTTGGAATTGGTGGAGCTGAACGGGATCGAACCGATGACCTCCTGCTTGCAAGGCAGGCGCTCTCCCAACTGAGCTACAGCCCCATGCTTTACCCAAAAGGAAAAAGCATTCGATTGGATGCTTTTCTTGTCCTCTCGGTCTATCGCCGAGGTGGTTATGGTGGGCCTAGGCTGACTCGAACAGCCGACCTCACGCTTATCAGGCGTGCGCTCTAACCAACTGAGCTATAGGCCCGTACTTCCCTGAGAACAGTAAAAGCCAAGTAGAGGGGAATGATGCTCCCTCAAAACTGAACAGCGAACG
>NZ_JAUMSJ010000126.1:0-399 GCF_037834415.1 Brevibacillus borstelensis
TTTTGCTTTTTCCATTCCGCCTGGGAGGTGTCCCAAAGACCTTTCGCCGTTTTCTCCTTTTTCATCTCTACAGCTGTTGGTTGACATCAAAAAAACCGCTCGGACATACGTCCGAACGGTTGAAAGAGAGCCTGCTTGCAAGGAGGTTTGTAATCAGGTTTGCCATAAACCTTAGACAACCCGAAATATCCCGCATGCTTTTTGAAGCTGGAAAGAAGCAATTCAGCTCGCCAGAGAAGCCTGTTTCCAGTCGGAGCGACTAGCGAAGTCCAACCCAGCGGAGCAGTGATCCCGAGGAAACAGAATCGCAATCTATGAATTGACTTCGTAGCTGCGCGCCGTTTTGCGATTCCCTCGGGATTACTGCGGAGCGGACAGTCTCTGCTTCCTTGCAGGACG
>NZ_JAUMSJ010000127.1:0-390 GCF_037834415.1 Brevibacillus borstelensis
GTGCATGTTGCGTATAAATATACGGCAAAATTCGGCACTTTAAGATTGCCAAACACACCCATAAAACCGCTTCTAATGAAGCAACTACGGGGAATATTCTGGACCGTGAGTTCGAGCAGGAGGAAGCCCAACGCTTCGTTGTCAGCGATCTGACTTATGTGAAGGTTCAGAACCGATGGCATTACATTTGTGTGCTTGTAGATTGGTTCAATCGAGAGATCATTGGTCATAGTGCAGGTCTAAATAAGGACGCTGCGCTGATTTCCCGCGCTTTTGCGAGCGTCCAGGGCGATTTATAATGCTCCCATAGGTTGAGACACGGGAGCGTGATAAATAAGTTATAATGAAGCCATGGAAAAACGGAACCGATATAGCTCAGAATTTAAAACC
>NZ_JAUMSJ010000128.1:0-380 GCF_037834415.1 Brevibacillus borstelensis
CAGGTAGGCAAGTTGCCAAGAAGTGTCATCGCAGATGCGGGTTATGGCGGTGAAGAGAATTATGACTATCTTGAACAGAACGAAGTCGAAGCCATCGTCAAATACAGTACATATCACCTCGAAAAAAGCAAGTCATGGCAAAGGAGCATCAGCAAGATCGACAACTGGACGTATAACAGCGAGCAAGATACGTGGACATGCGCGGCGGGGCAAACGCTCCATTTCCGTAGAGAGAGCAAGGAGAAAACGGAAAGTGGATATGAAATCGTATACCGTCATTACAGAAGCGCCAGTTGCGAAAACTGTCCGTTAAAGCCGCAGTGTACAAAAGCCCAAGGCAATCGCGAAGTCAAAGTCAGCATGAAGTATTTGCGGCTAAA
>NZ_JAUMSJ010000129.1:0-373 GCF_037834415.1 Brevibacillus borstelensis
ATTTGGTAAATAAGCTCGTGACAAATAGCTACCAAAATACGTAATTACATATCAAAGGGAGTGTACTCAAATGATTGCTTTTGCACAATCTGGTGCTGTGATGAATTCTAGTGATCGGTAGGATTTTCATAATAAAATCTAAGTCTGTCCGAAATCCTCGAAGTGGTGATTCTGTTAGGTTACATCCTCGTCGCTACAGCGTTTTTCTATATTTTTTATGAAACCCTGCAGTACTTCAATGGATAGCCTCATATGATCGGTTATTAGGTAAAGTTTGATATCATTACCGATTACTGTAATGATTTGATTCATTTTGTCTCTCATTCAAAGGACTACATGCTATACGCGTAAGGTCTTTAATACAAGGTGTAGT
>NZ_JAUMSJ010000130.1:0-336 GCF_037834415.1 Brevibacillus borstelensis
GATTGTCAACAGTAAATCAGACAACTATTTTAAGGGCTTCTTGGCGATACTGAACAGGCGTCATATAGCCTAATGTCCCATGAATGCGATGCTTGTTGAACCAATTAACGTAATCGTCCAATTCCAGTTCCAGATGACGAAGACTCTGGAAGTTCATCTGGTTCACGAACTCTGTTTTTATGATTTTGTAAGTGGCTTCAGCCACAGCGTTGTCGTATGGACAGCCTTTCGTACTTAGGGATCGGCCGATTTCAAACGTCTCCAGAAGTTCGTCTATCTTTTGATTTTTAAACTCGCTGCCACGGTCAGTATGAAACCACTGAATCTGACGTAAAT
>NZ_JAUMSJ010000131.1:0-332 GCF_037834415.1 Brevibacillus borstelensis
GTTTTCTTTTCTTGTTCGTAAGCGTCTTTTCGTTTCGCAAGAAAGTAATTGAATACAAAGCGAGTGCATCCAATTGTCTTGTTAATGAGTGTCGCTTGTTCATTGTTTGGATACAACCGAAATTTGTAGGCTTTGTGCATATTCAATCACTCCTTTTCTTTTGAGACTCCATGTATTTCTTAATCTCATCCAGTTGAACAGTTCCAACTGTGGCAACAAAGTAGGAGTTTGTCCATAGCGAAGGGAGCCTGCTTTTGAGATGACGAAATTCCATCCGCAAAATTCTGGATGTATAGCCCTTCAAATGTTTTACGACTCGGTGAATTCCGAAT
>NZ_JAUMSJ010000132.1:0-321 GCF_037834415.1 Brevibacillus borstelensis
CCCGCTTTGTCTGTGAACGCCGAAACTTTGCCGTTCGGGGTGTAGCCAAATGTCTCCGCGGCTCCAGATGGAACGTCCGTTTCGCTGATTTTCCAGGAAAGCGCATTGTAGTGGTACTTGGTCGTCGGGGTGTTGTTTTCCGTTACTTGAACAAGATTTCCATATGGGTCGTAGCCGTAGCGGTACTCGTTCTTTTCGGGATCGAGCAGGATTGTTCATTCCCTAGGAGATACTAAACAAGGGAAATTCCCCCAATTATCATTTTTTATGATTACTCTTCCTCCCTATTATATGGACAACACATACAAGGACAAAAAGAAC
>NZ_JAUMSJ010000133.1:0-317 GCF_037834415.1 Brevibacillus borstelensis
GGGCACGATGGGTAAGCCGATCAACCAGGGCTGACGTCATTTGCTCATCTTTGAAAATCTGTGTCCATTCTGTAAATTCTAGATTGCTGGTAATGATCATGCTTCCTTTCTCATAGCGGGCCGCACAAAATTGGAATAATAACTCCACCCCGGTCCGACTGAGAGGGACAAACCGGCCTTCATCCAAAATAATCAAATCTGTTTTCGACCATTGCCTCTCTAGCTGGAGGATTCGCTTTTGGGACTGAGCTTCCATAAGCTCGTTACATATTTTAGCGGCAGTCCAAAATTGGACGGAATAGCCATGATGGCAAGCC
>NZ_JAUMSJ010000134.1:0-317 GCF_037834415.1 Brevibacillus borstelensis
AGGCACGATGGGTAAGCCGATCAACCAGGGCTGACGTCATTTGTTCATCTTTGAAAATCTGTGTCCATTCTGTAAATTCTAGATTGCTGGTAATGATCATGCTTCCTTTCTCATAGCGGGCCGCACAAAATTGGAATACTAACTCCGCCCCGGTCCGACTGAGAGGGACAAACCCGACTTCATCCAAAATAATCAAATCTGTTTTCGACCATTGCCTCTCTAGCTGGAGGATTCGCTTTTGGGACTGAGCTTCCATAAGCGCGTTACATATTTTAGCGGCAGTCCAAAACTGGACGGAATAGCCATGATGGCAAGCT
>NZ_JAUMSJ010000135.1:0-314 GCF_037834415.1 Brevibacillus borstelensis
TTTAAATTCCATTCGCAACACTCTGGATGTATAGCCCTTCAAATGTTTTACGACTCGGTGAATTCCGAATTGTGGGTCACACTTGATGAGTAAATGAACGTGGTCAGGCATGATCTCCATTTCAACAATTTCGGTACGTAGTTCCATCGCCTTTTCAAGAAACAACTCTTTTAATCGAATGTCTACAGGTTCTTTCAAAACCTTTTTACGATACTTTGGACAAAAGACAACGTGATATTTACAGTCAAATACGATATTATGGTTGCTTTCCACTGATCTACTCAAAACCATCACCTATGGTTAATTATATGACA
>NZ_JAUMSJ010000136.1:0-301 GCF_037834415.1 Brevibacillus borstelensis
TTCGGAGCGACTAGCGAAGTCCCACCCAGCGGAGCAGTGATCCCGAGGAAACAGAATCGCAACCTATGAATTCCCTCCGGAGCTGCGCGCCGTTTTGCGATTCCCTCGGGGTCACTGCGGAGCGGACAGTCCCCACTTCCGTGCAGGACGAAGACCGGAGCGGAGAATGGAAACAGGCTTCTCTCCACCGCAGCCGCTTTCCTACGTTGGTGGTTGAACAGGCTTTGGCGGAGGAGATGAAAAAGGAGAAAACGGCTACAGGTTCGGTGGGACACCGCGAGGAGGCTGGACTGTTCGGCTC
>NZ_JAUMSJ010000137.1:0-292 GCF_037834415.1 Brevibacillus borstelensis
GCAATACTGTATGCGATGATCTCTCCGTTGTACAGTCCATGATGCTAGATAAATACAACATTTTACTGCCGAAAGACAGGTAAGTAATATCCGTAACTAGCTTTTGCAATCGTTGTTCCGCAAGAAAATCACGTTTCAAAAGATGATCAGCGACCTGGAGCGGTTGTCCGGTTCCCTTTCGCTTTTTCACTTTCACTCGACATTGCAAGCCTTCTTCGGTGCTAGACTCAATATTGGACACGAAGAACCGAGAGTGCGAAAATAAAAGCATTCATAATCGAGGTGTCCGACT
>NZ_JAUMSJ010000138.1:0-284 GCF_037834415.1 Brevibacillus borstelensis
TGCATGATTGCGTTAGTGCCTTTATCATTGTTCCTCGGTAGCTCAGTTGGTAGAGCAATCGGCTGTTAACCGATCGGTCGGGGGTTCGAGTCCCTCCCGAGGAGCCATATACTTGCTCCTGTAGCTCAGTCGGTAGAGCGTTTCCATGGTAAGGAAGAGGTCGCAGGTTCGATTCCTGTCGGGAGCACCATTTACTCATTTGAAATGTGGCCCGTTGGTGAAGCGGTTTAACACAGCAGCCTTTCACGCTGTCATACAGGGGTTCGAATCCCCTACGGGTCACC
>NZ_JAUMSJ010000139.1:0-274 GCF_037834415.1 Brevibacillus borstelensis
CTTACAGATTTGATTCTATTCGGTTTTGAGGGTGCATGATTCTCATACCCTTTTTGGGGCTGTAGCTCAGTTGGGAGAGCGCCTGCCTTGCAAGCAGGAGGTCATCGGTTCGATCCCGTTCAGCTCCACCAATTTCTATGTACCTTGAAAACTGGATAATGCATGTAATGCTAAGGATTATTACTGATGTATGTACAGTAGTACTTACACCATTTGTGGTTTCGTCTGCTAAAGACGCCAACGTCCTGTTGGCAACGCAGACATAACCACGTCG
>NZ_JAUMSJ010000140.1:0-256 GCF_037834415.1 Brevibacillus borstelensis
ATGCATGTTGCGTATAAATATACGGCAAAATTCGGCACTTTAAGATTGCCAAACACAAAGAAGTGAAGGATAGCACATGACTACTCGCACTTCACGGTCAAGCATAACAAAGCACCGGCCCTTACCGTCAACACGTTCACACCTGTCCAATCCGGCCTGATCCCACCTGATACGATCGCGCTTTCCGGGACAGCTTCCGATCCGGACGGAAATACGGTAACGGTCAAAGGAAAGCTGAACTCCGGCGCGGAGAAAA
>NZ_JAUMSJ010000141.1:0-252 GCF_037834415.1 Brevibacillus borstelensis
GCCGTCGTTGTACAGGTAAAATCTTCGAGATAGAACGTTTCAGACTTTAGCGTGGAATGGAACGATTCTATGGGGGCATTATCTGCAGGTGTACCCTTACGGGACATACTCATGGTAATGCCCTTTTCCTTTACAGCTTGTTGAAACGCATTGGATGTATAAACTGACCCTTGATCACTATGTAACATGCAGTTGGCTACTGCGGGCAGCTGGTGCAATGTATCTAAAACCAAACTTGTATCTTGTGTGTCT
>NZ_JAUMSJ010000142.1:0-239 GCF_037834415.1 Brevibacillus borstelensis
TGGAAACAGGCTTCTCTGGCGAGCAGGACTGCTTCTGCGAGCTTTTAAAAACATGCGGGATAACTCAGGTTGTCTACGACTCACGGCAAAACCCTATCGCAGGAAGCTGTGAAGGGATTCTTTCGCTATGAACCGTTAGCCCTCTTTGCTAGCAAGACTTTCTCAACCGTTCGGGCTATCCGGACGGTTTTCTTGTTTGATGGAAACCAGCAGCTGTAGAGATGAAAAAGGAGAAAACA
>NZ_JAUMSJ010000143.1:0-234 GCF_037834415.1 Brevibacillus borstelensis
TAGAATGGAAACAGGCTTCTCCCCACCGCAGCCGCTTTCTTGTTAGTGGATGGACAGGCTTCTGGTGGAGGAGATGAAAAAGGAGAAAACGGCTACAGGTTCGGTGGGACACTGCGAGGGGGCTGGACTGTCCGGCTGCATTCCAAAAGCAAAACCGCGTCCAAAAGCAGACGACTCGAGGAAGCGTCACAGAGTTGGACGCTAAAAGCGTGTTTTGCTTTTTCCATTCCGCCT
>NZ_JAUMSJ010000144.1:0-232 GCF_037834415.1 Brevibacillus borstelensis
TACGCCTTTAGCGTCCAACTTTGATACGCTCCCTCGAGTCGACTGCTTTTGGACGCGGTTTTGCTTTTGGAATGCAGCCGGACAGTCCAGCTCCCTCGCAGTGGCCCACCGAACCTGCAGCCGTTTTCTCCTTTTTCATCTCCTCCACCAAAGCCTGACCAACCACCCAAAAACAAAAACAACATCGGCGAGAAGAAGCCAACCTGATCTCGCAGGCTTTGTCTTCCTCAGA
>NZ_JAUMSJ010000145.1:0-230 GCF_037834415.1 Brevibacillus borstelensis
AGGTGGTACAGGAATATCAACCTGTTGTCCATCGCCTACGCCTTTCGGCCTCAGCTTAGGTCCCGACTAACCCTGGGAGGACGAGCCTTCCCCAGGAAACCTTAGGCTTTCGGTGGACAAGATTCTCACTTGTCTTTTCGCTACTTACACCGGCATTCTCACTTCCAAGCGCTCCACCGCTCCTTCCGGTACGGCTTCACCGCTGCTTGGAACGCTCCCCTACCCAGTCC
>NZ_JAUMSJ010000146.1:0-229 GCF_037834415.1 Brevibacillus borstelensis
CCCTGTGAAGGATTCCGGCATCGTCTCGGTAATCGTAGTAGAAATAGCCTTTTTCTGACAGGGCGTCACTAATATCGATTGATTTTCCGTTTACCGTTAAAAGCAGCCGCCTCTTTGACTCTTTGACCAGCCAGTCGCTTTCCATCCCGTCAATCCCTACAGATGTAGTTCCATCTTCCTTGATTTGAAGTTTGAGACTCCCACAGCTAAAGCCGAAGTTGACACCTTC
>NZ_JAUMSJ010000147.1:0-226 GCF_037834415.1 Brevibacillus borstelensis
CACGCCTTTAGCGTCCAACTTTGATACGCTCCCTCGAGTCGACTGCTTTTGGACGTGGTTTTGCTTTTGGAATGCAGCCGGACAGTCCAGCTCCCTCGGCAGTGGCCCACCGAACCTGTAGCCGTTTTCTCCTTTTTCATCTCCTCCCCCAAAGCCTGTCCAACCACCAACATAGGAAAGCGGCTGCGGTGGAGAGAAGCCTGTTTCCATTCTCCGCTCCGGTCTA
>NZ_JAUMSJ010000148.1:0-220 GCF_037834415.1 Brevibacillus borstelensis
GAGCAACTGAATAAGTGAAAAACGTCTCGACGTTTTTCATAAAACTTCAATCTGACCGCTTGCGGTCTGCAAAAAACGAAGTTTTTTGTTCCTTGAAAACTGGATAATGCATGTAATGCTAAGGATTATTACTGATGTATGTACAGTAGTACTTACACCAAGTGGTTTCGTCTGCTAAAGACGCCAACGTCCTGTTGGCAACGCAGACATAACCACGTCA
>NZ_JAUMSJ010000149.1:0-209 GCF_037834415.1 Brevibacillus borstelensis
TGCGGGATATTTCACAGTTGTCTAAGGCTTATGGGAAACCTGATCTCCTCAAGCCGACAGGGGATTCTTTCGCTAATGAATGTAAGCCCTCTTCGCAAGCAAGGCTCTCTCAACCGTTCGGCGTATGCCCAAACCGTTTTTTTGGAGGAAAACCAACAGCTGTAGAGATGAAAAAGGAGAAAACGGCGAAGGTCTTTGGGACACCTCCC
>NZ_JAUMSJ010000150.1:0-207 GCF_037834415.1 Brevibacillus borstelensis
AAAAAGGTTTTACAAGAGCCAGTACACACTCGATTAAAAGAGTTGTTTCTTGAAAAGGTAATGGAACTACGTGCTGAAATTGTAGAAATGGAGGTCATGCCTGATCACGTTCATTTGCTCATCAAATGTGATCCGCCATTCGGAATTCATCGAGTCGTAAAACATTTGAAGGGCTATACATCCAGAATTTTGCGGATGGAATTTCGT
>NZ_JAUMSJ010000151.1:0-205 GCF_037834415.1 Brevibacillus borstelensis
GTAGGAAAGCGGCTGCGGTGGAGAGAAGCCTGTCTCCATTCTCCGCTCCGGTCTTCGTCCTGCACGGAAGTGGGGACTGTCCGCTCCGCAGTGCCCCCGAGGGAATCGCAAAACGGCGCGCAGCTCCGGAGGGAATTCATAGGTTGCGATTCTGTTTCCTCGGGATCACTGCTACGCTGGGTGGGACTTCGCTAGTCGCTCCGAC
>NZ_JAUMSJ010000152.1:0-202 GCF_037834415.1 Brevibacillus borstelensis
GTTCCTGAATGCCGTAGGTGATGGTCAGCTCCTTGGGCTGCTTCTCAAGGCCGCTTATGAAAAGTGCGCTTTTGAACTGCACTCGTCCGTCTTTGCCGCGGGTGTACTCACCGGCGCCATTATCCATGGAAACACGGTAAACATTGCCTGTCTCGTCTTTTGCTTTCCAATCGGTGATGTTCACGATGTCCTTCGGCAGGGT